>JAJFVD010000003.1 GCA_021371955.1 Bacteroidales bacterium | reverse complement strand
CTACAATCACTTGATATTGTAGGTTTTGTCTGGCTTTTGTCCGGTTTTTTGGACATTTTTAGTGATTCGGTTGGGATTCGAACCCAAGACCCACAGCTTAGAAGGCTGTTGCTCTATCCAACTGAGCTACCGAACCCCTTGTTAAAGGTTTCCCGTTGGGGAGTGCAAAGATAATAATATTTTTATAATCTAAAGTACTTCGGAAGTGTTTTTTGGTTTTGTGAAGCCTCTGTACACAAAGTAAAGGACAATTAACGCAGCGATGCCTACCATTACCCATGATATTTCCGAACTGTAATAGTTGACTTTTGACATAAGCTGGTCTTTAGGAACAACGCTGTGAAGGCTGTAACCTATGGCGGCGAGGATAATGTTCCAGGCCCCGGCACCAAGGGTTGTGTAAAGAATAAATTTTGACAACTTCATTTTTGCAAGGCCTGCCGGTAGGGAAATAAGCTGACGGACGGCGGGTACAAGCCTGCCAACGAATGTTGAAAGGGCTCCCCTCTTAATAAAGAAAGCTTCTGCAGTATGAACTTTATGCTCGTCTATAAGACAAATCCGTCCTAGTCTGCTGTTTGCAAGTTTATATATAATAGGCCGTCCAAGAAAGTACGCTAAGTAATAATTTATAACAGCTCCTATGAGGGCTCCAAAAGTACCAAAGAATACAACAAGGAATATGTTCAACTCTCCTTCTGCTGCTTTGTATGCAGCGGGAGGGATAACTACTTCGGAAGGAAAAGGAATGAAAGAACTCTCGATTGCCATTAAAAGTGTAATGGTCCAGTAATTCAGATTTTCAAGGCACCATTCAATAAATTGTACAGATTCCATAAGGTGTCGGTTATTTTTCTCTTAGTTTTGAAATTTTCTTTGTGATTGCTATATCCTTTTTAAGCTTGGGTACAAGTTCGTATAATTTTTTGAGCCAAAGTTCATCCATTGTCAAAAGGATTTCCAGGTTTGCAACAAATGAATCCATAGAATGGGTGTAATATAAAGCAACAAGATAATATACAAGGAATTCCGGAAGGAGTGTTCTTTTAAATTCTATTAAAAGCTGGCCGGAAAGAAAGTTGTAGTCTACACTCTCCGATCCGATAACTCTTCTGAGATACACAAGAGCACTGTAGTGATCGTGGTTGAGCATGCTTATTAATGCAAGCCCCGAATTTGCTTCCTGATTTCCTTTCTCAAGGGTAAGCGCCTCCTGATAGTAACGGGCAGCTTCCGGCAGGTTATCCATTGCAAGAAGTGCCTCGGCAATTCCTACAATTGCAAAAATATTATCTGGCTCAAACTTTAGAAACTCAGTAAAAGTATCAATGCCTTTTTGAAAGTTTTCCGTGTTTACATATACTATTGCCTTATTGTAAAGCACCGATGAGTTCTCCGGGTTGAGGGCTATTGCATAGTCAAAAGCTTCAAGAGATTTGTCGAAACGCAGCTCCCGGGCGTGAATTGTGCCAACATTAAACCATACATTATCATTAAAAGGATCCTGATCCAGATATTTTTCATAATAAACCAGACTCTCTTCAAAGCGGTTAAGCCTTTCATAACAAAATGCGACATCGTTATAAAGCTCTGTATCGCTGGAATCTGCAGCTTCGGCATCGATGAGGTAGTCCAGAGCCCGCTCAAATTCGGCCAAATCAATATAATCCTGCGCAGCAGTATGGAACATTTCTGCTGCCTCATCCGGCAATAATGCAACTGCCTTGTTAATATTTTCCTTTGCCTCTTCATGTTCCCCACTCTTGAGACATGCCCTTCCAATGAGAAAATAAATATCTCCGTTGTCGGAAGTTCTCTCAAGCAGATTTTGCAATATCTCTTTCGCTTTTTCAGTTTCCCTTCTGACAATAAGAACATCGGCATACCGGATTACCAGGTCGGCCGAATATGGGTGCTGAACATATGCAAGACGGGCAAGTTCATTTACCATGTTGTCGTTGCCCTCCATAATGAAATTATTCAAAAGGAACTCATACTCCTCTTCCGAAAATCGCAGGGAGTCCATCTTGCCGTCTGTCATTGCCTCTTCACAAGCTGGAATCAAGTGAGAAAAGTCCTCTTCTTCATCCTCTTCCTGTGAGTTAAAAAGATCGTCAATCATTTATTATGCCGGTTTAATGGATGTTAAATAGTTAATGGCATGCTTCACAAAATTAAGGGGAGTGCCCGCCCCGCTGCCAGCAACAAAATCAAATGGATTATTGTCGTAGTTGCTTCTGCCTGTTTTAAACCTTGAACTACATATTTTTACTATGTAGTCATGAGTAAAATTATAACCCGCTGCAAAATCAAAAAGAAGGTCGGAACACTCGCCTCCAAATGGAATCCTGATTTCGGACAATGGTAATCCGTAATTGTTTACACTCTTTTTGTCAACCAATGTTATGCCTTTCTTCAGAGAGGCCGGGTCAGTTATATTTTTCCCAAGATTTATTGCAATTCCCTCGTAAGAAATTTTCTTTTCTTCGAGAAAAGAGGTAAGAAAATCTATTGCCTCTCCTATTCCTTCCTCTTCCGTGCTGTAGATTATTGTTACCTTTTTTGCATTATATACAGGCATAAAAACAACATCTCGCTTAGTATCCAACTTCGCGAGTGCTCTTTTCTGGAAAGTCTTTTTAAAAAACATTTTGCCTTTTTTGTAATAACTGATACAAATTTAACAAAAATCGGACCACTGACAATTATTCCAGTCGATAGAATATTTATATCTTTGTTGAACATGATAAAGATTTTAATATGATTGGGGATATACCAGAACTGAGCCTTGCAGACCTTTATTCCAAAAGTATAGCTGATTTTTCCAATCGGCCGGCATTCACATTGAATAAAAAATATCAACTTTCTTATAAAGAATTCGGAGCCGAAGTAGATAAGCTTGTCGACATTTTTAACAAATACGGGCTTAATGCAGGCGATAAAATAGCAATACTCGGAAGCAATATGCCAAACTGGGCAGTCTCCTATTTCGCCATAACAACATCATCCCGCGTAGTTGTTCCTGTCCTTCCCGATTTTACGTCTTTTGAGATTGTTAATATCATGGAACACTCCGAGGCAAAAGCTCTAATCGTCTCTTCAAAATTACAGTATAAAATACCCGAGAATTTATCCAACAAGTTGTCTCTTATTATTTTAATGGACAATTTTGAAGTAATTAAAGAGAATCCTGATGCGAAAATTGTTGTCCCCGAAAAGCCATCTTATCAGGAACTTGCATCAATAATATATACATCCGGCACATCCGGTGCGTCTAAAGGTGTCATGCTGAGCCATTCCAATCTTGTTGCAATGAATCAGCTGGCGCAGGTACTGTTTCCAATAGATGAAAATGATGTTTTTCTCTCCATTCTTCCTCTTTCTCATGCATATGAATGCAGTCTGGGAATGATATTTCCTTTTTCGCGGGGAGCACATGTGGTATATCTCGATGGGGTGCCAACACCGTCCCTTCTGATGCCTGCGCTTGCCGAGGTAAAACCTACTATGATTTTTAGCGTTCCACTGATTGTGGAAAAGATATATAAGAACAAAATCCGGCCAATGTTTACTAAAAACTGGATAATGCAGTTTTTGTACTCAATCTCATTTATCCGGCGGGGGTTCCATAAAATCGCAGGAAAAAAACTTTTGCAGACATTTGGCGGAAACTTAAGATTTTTTGGCATTGGAGGGTCAAAACTGGATGCTGCTGTTGAACGGTTTCTTGCAGATGCTGGTTTTCCATACTCAATAGGTTATGGACTTACCGAAACATCTCCATTACTTGCCGGTGCTTTACCCGGGAAAGTAAAGCTGCAGTCTACAGGCCCGCATCTTAAAGGCATTGAAATGAAAATCCATAATCCAAATTCTCAAAACATAGGCGAAATTGTCATTAAAGGGCCAACAGTAATGATGGGATATTACAAAGACCTTGACACAACTGCCACTTGTTTTACTAAAGACGGATGGTTCCGCACTAAAGACCTTGGATTCCTTGACAAGGATGGCAATCTGTTCATTAAAGGAAGAATGGACAATATGATTGTAGGTGCCAACGGTGAAAATATCTATCCGGAAGAGATTGAGTCAATAATTAATGAGCACGATCTTGTGCTCGAATCTCTCGTTACTGTTGTAAAAGGGAAACTTATTGCAATGGTTCACTTTAACTATGAACAGATTGAGGCACTTCACACATTCAGCGAAGAAACTGTTATAAACCTGCAGGAAAGAGTAAACAAAGTAAAAGCAGATCTTCTGGACTTTGTAAACAACAGAGTGAACAAATCTTCTAAAATTGCTGAGATTATTGAGCAGCAAGTCCCTTTTGAAAAGACTGCCACTCAAAAAATCAAGCGATATATTTATGTTTAGTTTCTAAAAACCAACAGGTCTTCAAAAAAGTCTACAATTATAGGCTTCTCCTTATTGAGCGTCCCCTTTAACAGGGCCTTGGCAAGTTCGTTAACAAGCTCTTTTTGTAGTAATCTTTTTATAGGCCTTGCTCCGTAGGACGGGTCATAACCCTTATTGCACAGGTATTTCATTGCATAATCCGTAAATTGAAGTTCCAGTCCCTTCTCTTCAAGAAGTTTTTTAATCCCGGAAATTTGCAGTTTCAGGATATCTTTCATATTATCCATTGTGAGAGGATGAAACATTATAATTTCATCAATCCTGTTGAGAAATTCCGGCCGTACACTGTTTTTTAATGTTTCAAGAACTTCTATTCTGGTTTTTTCAAGGAGTTCTTCCCTGTTTTTGTCGTTTAGCCTGCTAAGATTATCCTGAATAATCGCCGATCCGGCGTTCGACGTCATTATAAGAATGGTATTCTTAAAGTCAACGGTTCTTCCCTTGTTGTCCGTTAACCGTCCATCGTCAAGTACTTGTAAAAGAATATTAAAAACATCTGAGTGAGCTTTCTCAATTTCGTCCAGAAGAATCACCGAATATGGCTTTCTGCGTACTGCTTCTGTTAGTTGTCCTCCCTCTTCGTATCCTATATAACCCGGAGGAGCACCAACGAGTCTAGATACTGAGTGCCTCTCCTGATATTCGCTCATATCAATTCTGGTCATCAGGTTCTCGTCATTAAAGAGAAATTCTGCCAGCGCTTTTGCAAGTTCTGTTTTTCCTACCCCTGTTGTACCCATAAACAGAAAAGAGCCTATTGGCCTCTTCATATCCTGAAGCCCTGCCCTGCTCCTTCTTATTGCATCGGACACAGCTGCAATTGCCTCATCCTGGCCAATGACTCTGTTATGAAGAGCCTCCTCCATTCTCAAAAGTTTCTCCTTTTCACTCTCCAGCATTCTCTTTACCGGAATTCCTGTCCATTTTGCCACTACCTCTGCAATATCTTCCGGTTCTACCGATTCTTTAATCATTGAAAACTCACCGCTGCCCTTTTGCTTCATAAGTTGTTCTATCTCCTTTTCAGCCGCTGTAATCTTACCGTATCTGAGTTCTGCAACCTTTCCGTAGTCTCCGCTCCTTTCTGCCTCCTGAGCCCTGAATTTGAATTCCTCAATTTCAATTTTCTTTTTCTGAATCTTATCTATTATACTCTTCTCCTCCCTCCATACAGTATTTTTCTTTGTCCTTTCGGAACCAAGTTCGTCAATCTGCACGGTCAGTTCATCCACCTTCTCCTTGTCTCCTTCTCTTTTTATAGCCTCCCTTTCAATTTCCAACTGGCGGATTTTCCGGTTTAGCTCATCTATCGACTCAGGAACTGAATTAATTTCAATACGGATTTTTGATGCCGCTTCATCAATAAGGTCAATTGCCTTATCCGGGAGATGACGGGATGTGATATATCTGTTAGAAAGGTCAACGGCAGCAAGTATTGCGTCATCCTTAATCTGCACTTTATGGTGATTTTCGTAGCGCTCCTTAAGACCCCTCAAAATGGATACTGCCTCAGAAGGAGAGGGCTCGTCTACCATAACCATCTGAAACCTTCTCTCCAGCGCCTTATCCTGCTCAAAATACTTCTGATATTCATCCAGCGTTGTGGACCCTATTGCCCTTAGTTCTCCCCTCGCCAGCGCCGGTTTTAGAATGTTCGCAGCATCCATTGCCCCTTCTCCCCTTCCGGCCCCAACAAGAGTATGTATTTCATCAATAAACAGAAGCACCTCCCCTGCACTCTCTGTTACCTCTTTTACCACTGCTTTAAGCCTCTCTTCAAACTCCCCTTTATACTTTGCGCCGGCAATGAGGGCACCCATGTCGAGAGAGAAAAGTATCTTTGATTTAAGGTTCTCGGGGACATCTCCGCGAACAATTCTCTGTGCAATGCCTTCGGCAATTGCAGTTTTTCCTACGCCAGGTTCTCCAACAAGAATCGGATTGTTTTTGGTTCTTCTGCTCAAAATCTGAAGAACCCTGCGAATCTCTTCGTCTCTTCCTATTACAGGATCCAGTTTACCCGCACCTGCCTGTTTATTCAGGTTATTAGCATAGGTATTAAGTGCTTCATAATCTTGCTTGTTCATATTATTATTGTTGTTAATTTTCTCCTTCATGCATGTATTGCAACAAATCTGCCAGTTGACTGAATATGACAAAACGGCATAATTGAGTTGTTTTATTACCTTTGCAAAAAAATAAGAAAACATGAAATTTCCAATATTAAAAGAGGGAGCGCTGCTTCCGCTGGTTGAGAGTTTCTACACTATACAGGGTGAAGGATTTAATACAGGAAAACCGGCATATTTTATAAGACTGGGAGGATGTGACGTTGGCTGCAGCTGGTGCGATGCCAAAGAGACATGGAATCCTTCGCTGTACCCTCCTGTTCCGGTAGAGGATATCGTTAAAGAAGCATTGAATTATCCTGCAAAGGCAATTGTAATTACAGGCGGTGAACCTCTAAACTATCCTTTGGAAAAATTATGTTCTTTGCTCAAAAGCAACGGTCTTGAAATTTTTCTTGAAACTTCCGGTTCTTCTTCCATTAGCGGAAGTTTCGACTGGATTTGCCTCTCTCCAAAAAAGAAAAAACCACCGGTACGTGAAATATACAAGATTGCTTCTGAATTAAAGGTTATCATTGAAAATGAAGAAGATTTTATCTGGGCAGAAAAAAATAAGGCTCTCGTTGGCGATAACTGCATGCTTTATTTGCAGCCGGAGTGGAGCAGGATTAAAACCATGCTTCCTAAGATAATAGAATATGTAAAGGCAAATCCCTGCTGGAATATTTCTCTGCAGACCCATAAATATATGAACATACCATAACGGGTATGTTTTTTTTTCATAACTTTGGTCAATTAACAACTAAATCTGTTTACCACATCTATGAAAAAACTTCTTATTGGGGTAATCCTCATAGCTCTTTTCGTGTTCAATTTCAACGCCAATGCTCAGGATAAACCTCAGGCAAAAATTGGTTATGAATTTTCGATTGTTAAAGAACTTCCTGTAACATCCGTAAAGAATCAAAACAGGACCAGCACCTGCTGGAGCTTCTCAACTATTTCATTTCTTGAATCGGAGCTCCTGAGAACAGGTAAAGGACCTGCAGATCTGTCAGAGATGTTCATTGTCTCAAAATCGTATTTTGACAAAGCAGATAAATTCGTACGCACAAACGGTAAAATAAATTTTGCTCCGGGCAGTTCATTCACCGATGCTCTGTATGTTTGGGAAAATTACGGAATAGTTCCTGATTCGGTTATGCCTGGTCTTGAATATGGCGAGGAGTTGCATGTCCATAACGAACTCGATGCTGCACTTGAGGGTTATATTAAAGCAATTGAACAGAATCCTAACGGGAAACTTTCAACTGCATGGCGCAAAGGGGTTCAGGGAATTTTAAGCGCCTACCTGGGATGTGTCCCCGAGAAGTTTTCTGTCAATGGAAAAGAATACACACCAAAAACTTATGCTCAGGAACTGGGCATTAATACCAAAGATTATATTTCAATTACATCGTATACACATCACCCGTTTTACACCGAATTCGCTCTTGAGATTCCCGACAACTGGAGGTGGGATAAGTCATACAATATTCCAATTGACGAACTGATGCAAATTTTCGACTATTCGATTGAAAAAGGATATACCGTTTTATGGGGCTCCGATATGAGTGAAAAAGGATTCACCCGGAAAGGGATTGCTGTTGTTCCTGAAAAAGAGACCGATGCAAGAACGTTGTCTCTAGA
Source organism: Bacteroidales bacterium (assembly GCA_021371955.1). Lineage (GTDB taxonomy): Bacteria > Bacteroidota > Bacteroidia > Bacteroidales > UBA932 > Bact-08. The sequence goes on along the minus strand of JAJFVD010000003.1, from coordinate 549,894 downwards.
AGAGATTCTGCCCGAAAAGACAATTACTCAGGATTTGCGCCAGGTTGCCTTTGACAACGGACAAACCACAGACGACCATGGAATGCACATCTTTGGAATTGCCCGTGATCAAAAAGGAACCAAATATTATATGGTTAAAAACTCTTGGGGAACTTCAGGTGAATACAAAGGAATATGGTATGTTTCCGAGAATTTCGTCAAATACAAGACAATGAATATTGTTGTAAATAAAAATGCTGTTCCAAAAGAAATTTTAAAAAAACTTAACATTAAATAAATCATGAAAAAGAGGTCGATATTTTTCTCCGTTACTATTGCGCTTTTTGCAATAACTTCTCAGGTTTTCGGACAAGGTTACGTCTTTACTGATGTTGTTGTTAATCCTGCTACATCTGTAAAAAACCAGGCAAGCAGCGGAACATGCTGGAGTTATGCTACAACAGCATTTATTGAAGCAGAACTGTTAAGAACAGGCAAAGGGGACCACGATCTTTCGGAGATGTATCCCGTTCGTATTAACTACTCAAACAGAATGAACGACAACTATCTCAGGAGAGGAGAAGGCAACCTCGGAGAGGGAAGTGTTGCACACGTCCTTACAAATATCGTTAAAGAAAGCGGTATTATTCCTCAAGAAGCATACAACGGAATCAACTACGATTCAAAACTTAACAACCACAAAGAGTTAAATAAGTTTGTCAATGCTATTTCCAGTGCAACTGTTGAGTTGAAGCAAAAAAGTCCTGAATATTATAAGATTGTAAATAATCTTCTTGACACATATCTCGGAAAAGTTCCTGATAAATTTACATATCGTGGCAAGGAGTACACTCCTAAAAGCTTTGCAGAATCTCTGGGATTAAACATGAATGATTATGTTGAGATTACAAGCTTTTCACATATTCCGTTCTACAAAGAATCAGTAATTGAAATCCCCGACAACTGGGATTTTGCACGTTACTACAATGTTCCCCTTGATGAATTCATGGAAGTCATCAACTATGCCCTCAATAACGGTTATACAGTATGCTGGGATGGTGATGTAAGCGAAAAAGGGTTTTCCCACAAGAATGGAGTAGCAATTAATCCTGAAGTTGCAGACTTGAGTAACTATACCGACACAGACAGGGCCCGGTTCGAAAAAATGAGCCCGGATGACAAGTATGGCGAAATATTGAAGTTTGAGAACATCTATCCCGAAGTAAAAGTAACGCAGGATATACGCCAAAAAGGATATGAAACATTCGTTACAACCGATGACCACCTAATGCTTCTTACAGGGATCGTCAAGGACCAGAAAGGAAATGTATACTACAGAACCAAAAACTCATGGGGAACCGAGAGAAATAAATTCGGAGGATATCTTAATATGTCTGAAAGTTTCGTCCGGGCAAAAAGCATCTCTGTTATGGTTCACAAAAATTCAATTCCTAAGGCCATCAAGTCAAAACTGGGTATTCAATAACTTATTAAATAAGAGCCATGCACTTTAAAAAAGCTGTTCCAAATAGTATTACAACCCTTAATCTGCTTTGTGGCACTCTTGCCATTATACTTGCATTTAAGGGGCTGCAGCTCTGGTCGGTATACCTTATACTTGCCGCTGCTGTTTTTGATTTTTTTGACGGATTTGCAGCTCGTATATTAAAGGCATACTCTCCAATGGGAAAGGAGCTGGATTCACTTGCAGATCTGGTAAGCTTTGGACTGGCTCCTACTATTCTCGTCTACTACAGATTTCAGGATTATACAAGTCAGTTCAGCACGGGGAATATGGAATCAGCCTGGATCAGTGTACTTACTCTCATTCCGGTTTTAATAACTCTCGCGTCTGCCCTTAGGCTAGCAAAATTCAATGTGGATACAAGGCAAAGTGAAAACTTCATTGGCGTTCCTACTCCTGCCAATGCACTTCTCATTGTTATGTTTCTTCACTACACTACCTTCAATCCCCAATTTGATTATTTATATGAAAATTTATGGTTCTTCCCTTTACTCTCTGTAATATTATCATATCTTTTAATCTGCAACATCCCAATGTTTTCTGTAAAGTTCAAAAACATGGGATGGAAAGGGAATGAAATCAGATACCTGTTTTTAATTTTCACCGTTCTCATTCTGCCCATAGTTATAATTACAAAAGCAACATGGTCTTTATGGCTGTTGCTGGTATTCTCGCTGTATATTATTACAAACATCTTTTCTTTCATATTCTCTACATTAAAAAGTAAGTAATGAGGCAATATTCAAATATTGATGTTACCCAAATAGAGGAATATGAGAAAAAAATAGACTTGTTGGCCAGTTTAAACAAGACACTTATTGGTGCTATTCCGGATCTGATGTTTGTTCTGTCACGTAATGGTACAATAATAAATTACAAGGCAGAAGACCGGTCTTTACTATATGTCCAGCCCGATACTTTTCTTGGGAAAAACATTAAGGACTGCCTTCCGGCAGATGTTGCCCGGCTTGCGATTGAAAAGATAGAGGAAATCCTCTCCACAGGTCAGATATCCCCATTTACCTATTCTCTTACAGTTGACAATAAGGTCCATTTCTACGAATGCCGGATGTCATACGATGGCAAAGATGAATTTATTGCTCTCGTGAGAGATTTTACCGAACAGAAAAAAATTGAAAACGAACTTTTAAAAAAAGACAGATTACTTGAAGCGATTTCGAAAGTGAGCCAGCTCCTGCTTCATGAAAAACCGTTAAGTGAAATCATAAACGAGGCTTTCGGCATATTAGTGGAAGTCATAAACAGAGACAGAGTTTATATATTTCAGTTTTTTGACGACCCGGTTACTTCCGAAGTTCAGTTATTATCCCGGTATCAATACACCCGCGAGGGAATTGAAAGCATTACCTCAATAGTAAATAATGACGAGCAAAAGCCAATTAAAGCTCCCTTCGGCTGGTACGACAGGCTGCTAAAAGGAGATCCAATAATTGGAAGAAAAGATGCATTTAATGAAACAGACAGGGTAATTCTTGATAAATTTCACTCTGTTTCAACAGCAATCTTCCCTATATTAATCGACAACAGATGCTGGGGATTTGTAGGCTTTGACAACTGTTCCGGTGACGAGGACTTGTCCGAAGGGGAAATATCAATTCTCCGGTCAGCTATAAGCAGCGTCGGAATGACTATCCTGCGCGAGTTCCGCAAAGATGAGCTTATTAAAGCAAAGAAAGCAACGGAAGAGAGCGAAATGTTTGCCAAAACATTGATTGAGACCTCTCCTATCGGAATTATGGTCATAGACAGCGATGGACTGTGTAAATCTGTCAATAATGCATGGGAAGAGATGTTTTCAATTTCCGCCTCTTCTGCAATAAACAAAATCAACCTGTTTACTACAGAAACCGGCCTTGCGAAGTATGCGCCTGAACTTAAAAGGTCTTTGAGAGGAGAAACCGTATATCAAAATCATCTTATATTAGATACAAAAGATAACAGGGGAATAAACCGGAGGATTTACTTTGACTGTATCTCCTTTCCGTTTATTGTTCATGAATCAGTATCACGTATTGCAATAATTGTACAGGAAGTAACAAAATTTGTCCATTTTGAAGAGGAGTTGCAAAACCAGAATTCTGAACTAAAAAAAATGGCCCACGAGCTTAAGGAAAGCTATAACATTGTCGAAATTGCAAGAATAAATTCCGAAAAAAGTGAATCAAAATTAAAAACAATCCTTGACAATAGTTTTAATTTAATTGCCCATTTCGATCTTGACGGTAAAATTATATATTGCAATAACTCATATCTGGAAGTGCTGGGTTATGACCCGCAGGAACTTATTTCAAAGAATATCTTTTCACTATTTCATCCCGAAGAGAGAGAAAAAGCAAAAACAGTCATTTTCAAATCACTCATAGCATCCGGTACAGGAAATGTGGAATGTCGTGTTTTGACTAAAGATGGATATTACAGATTAATCGATCACCGTTTCCGTCTTTTCAAAGGTGACAAAATAAAGAAGGATACCATATTAATGAGTTCGCAGGATATTTCCGACAGGAAAAGAACTGAAATGATTCTTAAAGTTCAGAGAAATCTTGCCTATGCTATTATTACATGCAAGAATTTTAATGATTTTTACTCAGTTATCGAGAGAGAAATAAATTCCATTATGGAGGTCAACAACCTCTATGTTGCTTTTTATAATGAACAAACAGGAAGATTCCGCCTTGAAGGCATAATAGACGAAAAAGACACTATTGAAGAGTGGGACTCCGAAGGTTCATTAACAGGATATATGTTTCGTTTTGGCAAACCTTGTATTTTTTATAAAGATGATATCCTTAAACTTCATGAAGAAGGGGAAATAATAGTGATTGGGAGTATGGCGGAGGTGTGGCTTGGTGCGCCTATTATCCGGGCAGGAAAAACCTTTGGGGCAATTGTGATTCAGAATTATGATAACCCCAATGCATTTTACAGATCCGATCTCGAAATTATTGAAATCATTGCAAATGAAATTACAATTTTTATCGAAAAACTGGAAGCAGAAGAGAGTATGCGAAAACTGACAACTGCAATTATTCAATCACCGGCATCTGTTGTAATTACCGATAAAAACGGGAACATCGAATTTGTCAATCCCAAATTTTCCGAACTTACAGGTTACTCCTATGAAGAGACTATTGGCGAAAACCCAAGAATCCTTAAATCCGGTAAACAATCCGATGAGGTATTCTGTGATTTGTGGCAGACAATCAGTTCCGGAAAAGAGTGGCGTGGAGAACTTCAGAATAAAAAGAAAAATGGAGACTTCTACTGGGAAGATATTTCCATATCTCCAATATTTAATGAAAATGGCAAAATTGTCAATTATGTAGGAGTAAAGGAGGATATTACCGACAGAAAGAAATTGATAACTGACCTTATTGAAGCTAAAGAGAGAGCAGAAGAGAGCGACCGTCTCAAAACTGCATTCCTTCAAAACATCAGCCACGAAATTCGTACACCTATGAACGGAATCCTTGGTTTTATCGAGCTTTTACAGGAGCCCGACACTTCCGGTGAGGAACAGAAGGAGTACATTGAAATTATCGAAAAAAGCGGCAACAGGATGCTCACCACAATAAATGATATTATAAACGTATCTAAAATTGAGGCAGGAATTGTATCTCTGCAGTTATCGAAAGTTGATATTGTCCAGATTGTTAATGATGTCGCAAATTTTTTCAGACCGGAAATAGAAAAGAAAGGAATGAAAATAATTACGGATATGCCTCATTTCGAAAAAAACACAACTATTGAGAGTGATTTTGACAAAGTGTTTGCCATATTTACCAATCTGGTAAAAAATGCAATAAAATATTCCATTGAGGGAACAATTACTGTTGGATTCATTAAAAGGGATACAATCGTTGAATGTTTCGTCAAGGATACCGGCATAGGGATTCCGACAGAAAGACAAAGCACTGTTTTCGAACGGTTCACTCAGGCAGACATGAATTCAAAAAGATCTTCGGAGGGCGCTGGTCTGGGCCTGTCGATTGTTAAAGGGTACATAAACCTGCTTGGAGGCAGGATATATCTTCAGTCCGAACCGGGAATAGGGTCAAAATTCACATTTGAACTTCCCTTAAAGTAGGGAAATTTGCTCTACAAGTTTGTCCAGCTTTTTTTCAAGAATTTTATCTGCCTTCGCAAAATCTTTAGCAGATGAGATTTCTGTTTTTACTCCAAAGTAAAATTTAATCTTCGGCTCTGTTCCGGAAGGTCGTACAGATACCATCGAGTTGTCGCTGCTCACAAATTGCAAAACATCCGATTGCGGCAATTTGATTTTGTATCTCAAATCGCTTATCATGTCAACGGATTCGGAAATCTTATAATCATGAATCAGGACAACCGGTGATCCGCCAAGGTTTTGAAGCGGCTTGCTCCTGAAATCCCGCATCATTTTTTTAATCTGTTCCAATCCGTCAATGCCTTTTTTTGTGATTGAAACAAGTCTCTCCTTATATAAGCCAAATTCTGTGTAAATGTCAATCAGAAGTTCATACAGCGATTTCCCTCTTTCTGCAGCCCATGCAGCAGCCTCTGCAATAAGAACGCAAGAAATTACAGCATCCTTATCCCTTACATACTCTCCTGCATTAAAACCATAGCTCTCCTCTCCTCCCCCGATAAATACTCTTTTCCCTTCATTTTGTCTTACAACCTCGGCAATGAATTTAAAACCGGTGAGAACATTGAACATCTCTACCCCGTACTTGTTTGCGATACTTTTTAGCAAATCCGTGGTAACAATCGTTTTTACCATATAATAATGCGGGTTATTGCCATCAACAATAGTTCCCTTCTCTTTAAGCCTTTCCAGTAAGTAATATGTTAAAATTGCGGCAGTTTGATTGCCGTTTAACAACACAAGAGAACCTTTCTGATTTCTAACGGCAACACCTAGTCTGTCTGCATCCGGATCTGTTGCCATAACAAGATCTGCACAACTTTCTTCTGCTTTTTTAAGAGCCATCGCCAATGCAGAGGCTTCTTCCGGATTTGGTGACTTTACTGTTGGAAAATTCCCGTCAATTACGTCCTGCTCAGGAACATTTATTATTTTTTTAAATCCGGCCCTTTTTAGTGCTTCAGGAACAAGTTTTATTCCGGTTCCATGTAATGGGGTATATACGATTTTAAAATGGTCGTGTTTTTTCACCATCTCCGGTGAAAGAGTAAGAGAAAGAACAGCTTTGAAATACTCTTCATCCACCTCTTTACCTATAATCTTGATGTTTGAATCTCCTCCGGTAAAGTGAACCATAGAAGGATCGGTAATTTTTTCCACCTCTCCTATTATATCGGAATCATGAGGAGCGGTAATCTGAGCACCATCTTCCCAATATGCTTTATATCCGTTATATTCCTTAGGGTTATGAGAAGCGGTAATCATAACTCCTGCCACACAGTGAAAATGCCTTATAGTGAAACTAAGCAGAGGTGTGGGACGAAGCTCGTCAAAAAGATAAACCTTAAATCCGTTTGCAGCAAAAACAGACGCAGTTATTCCTGCAAATTCCTTACTTTTGTTCCTGTTATCGAATGAAATCGCTACACTCAAACCGCTCCTGCCTTTGAACGATTTTTTAAGATAGTTGGAAAGCCCTTGCGTAGCCATTCCAACTGTATATTTATTTATCCTGTTGGTACCGACACCCATTACACCTCTCAACCCGCCGGTTCCAAATTCAAGATTTCGGTAAAAAGAATCTTCAAGTTCCTTGAGATTCGTTTCAATAAGTCTCCTTATTTCTCTTTTTGTTTCATCGTCGTAGCTGCCCTCCAGCCAGGAGCCGGCTTTATCAAGATAATTTGTTTCCATAGCTGTGTTTTTTTACTATACAAATGTATGATAACAAATTTAATCAATCCAATCAATATTTAAAATTAATAACAAAGAAGAGTATCTTTGCATCATGTTTCTTAAAGCCTATATTCCTTTTTATAAAAGAAATCTAAAAGTCGCAATTCCGGTAATGCTAACGCAGGCCGGACAAATTACCGTTAACCTTGCCGATAACATTATGGTTGGGCACCTTGGAACAGCCGAGCTTGCCGGAGTCTCGTTTGCAAACTCGATTTTTATACTTGGAATGGTATTCGGGATAGGATTTTCCCAGGGGTTAACGCCACTTGTGGGTCAGAGTTATGGTAGAGGGGACCATGCCCGGGTAGGCTCTCTTCTGGAAAGCTCTCTGGTACTTAATACTATTGCAGCATTGTTTCTTACATTGCTAATGTTTGGCATGAGTTTTTTCATGAACTCCATGGGCCAGACACCAGACGTGGTACATCATGCAAAGTTGTATTACAATACAATGCTGGTATCACTTTTTCCATTTCTTCTGTTTTTTGGCCTCCGGCAATTTTCCGAAGGTATCGGCATTACAAAATATGCCATGTACATTACTATTGCAGCCAATATTGTAAATATATTCCTGAACTGGGTTCTTATTTACGGACATTTCGGGTTTGACAAAATGGGTGTTAAGGGTGCCGCAATGGCCACTCTCATAAGCAGAATAATAATGCTGATTTCGTTTATTGTTCTTTTCTTAAAAAATGAAAATTACAAAAAGTATCTTATCTATTTTTCAGATAAACTCATCAATTTGAAAATAGCAAAAGAGATTCTTAAGACCTCCATCCCACTCTCTTTCCAGAATCTTGTCGAGATCACCGCATTTAGCCTTAGTGCAATTATGGTTGGCTGGAGCGGGAAAGTTTCTCTTGCCGCGCATCAGGTTGCAATGAGCATGAGCAGCTTCTCATTTATGCTTGCTTTGGGTGTAGGAGCTGCGGCTACAATCCGGGTTTCCCACCAATATGGTTTCGGCGATTACAAATCTATGAGAATGGCAGGATTTTCTGCAATTCATATAAGCGTGGCGCTTATGTCCATAAGCGGAATACTCTATGTTATCTTCAGGAATTATATTCCCATGATTTATACAAATGATCCTCTTGTATGGGATCTTGCTGCTAAGTTGCTCATAATATCTGCTCTTTTCCAGATTTTTGATGCAATTCAGCTTTCGGGCCTTGCTGCACTAAGGGCTCTTGCAGATGTAAAAATTCCATTAATTTTGTCAATTATATCATATTATTTAGTTTGCCTGCCATTGGGCTATTTATGCGGAATCGTACTTGAGCTGGGAGCTGTTGGCGTATGGATAGGAATGTTGCTGGGCCTTGTCTTTGCGGCGATGCTCTTTTTGTGGAGATTTGACAGACTCAGTAAAATGATAATTAAAAATCATCAGGTATGAAAATATCAAAAGAGAATGAGTCCCTGTTGAAGAGATATCTCTTCATTCTTATTGGAGTGTCTGCATTAGTCAGAGCATTGATTGCTTATTTTCTTGATTTAGGAAATAACGAGGCATATTACTGGACATACGGCCTTTATCCCGATATGAGCCATCTCGACCACCCACCTATGATTGGATGGTTTATTCAGCTTTTTACTGTTAATCTATATTTTAAAGGTGAAATATTTCTCCGGCTGGCATCCATAGTTATCGGTTCTCTGAATACGTGGATAATTTTTATTCTTGGAAGGAGAATTAAAAACGAGCTTACAGGTTTTTATGCAGCAATTCTATATACTGCTTCTATATATTGCTCTGTGTTTGTTGGTACGTTTATTAATCCTGATACACCACAAAGCCTTTTTTACCTTCTGTCTATCTACTTCCTTCACGAAGGGCTAATTGTAAAATATGAGGTATGCAATGAATCCAAAATTCTTTGCCGCCTATCCCTTGTTTTGGCAGGTTTGTTTATTGGGTTGGCTTTATTATCAAAATATTCCTCTATCTTTTTATGGGCGGGTGTAGGAGTATATGTTCTCTCAAGTGACCGAAAAATGCTTAAGGAGCCATTTTTGTATGTTGCGGCAGCAGTCAGCCTTTTATTTCTTTTTCCGGTTTTATACTGGAATTACACAAATGGATTTGCCAGCTTTTCCTTTCAGGGAGCAAGACTTCTTTCTGCAGAAAACGGAATCAATTTAAAATTCCTTATTGGAGAAGTTACAGGGGCGTTTATTTACAACAACCCGGTTAATATCATAATCACTATTGCCGCTATATTCAGCTTTAAAAAAAGACGTTTTCTGAGCGATTCTCAGTACGGTCTTCTTTTGTCACTTGCGCTTCCGATAATCTTCTTTTTTCTTATAGTTTCCCTGTTTACGCATACTATGCCACACTGGTCCGCTCCCGGATACTTTACGCTGATTCTCATTTCTGCTGCATATCTCGCTTCCAAATACGAAATTCAAAAAAAAGGCACAAAGGGAATAATCCTTCCTTCTCCTCTGAAATATTCTTTGTCTTTACTTATAATTGCGACAGCACTTGGTCTTGCCCAATACTATACAGGTTTTTTGAATATCGAATTAAAACAGGAAAAAGAGTATAAAATAGGCAGTACCGACTTTACTCTTGAAAATTACGGATGGGATAAACTGGCAGATGAGTTTAATATATTAAGAGAGTCCGATATTGCCTCCGGAAAAATGACTGCCAATACATTTATACTTTCATCACTCTGGTCCGATGCTTCTCACTATGACTACTATATTGCATCTCCAAACAATATGGTTGTTAAAACAATCGGCCCTCTGAATGAAACGCGTAAATATGCATGGATCACCGACAAACTTGGTTCTTTCAAAATTGGAGAAAGCGCATATTACATCGAATCCTCCCGCGACAAACAATCAATGACCGAAGTAGGAAAACGTTACTTTAAACATGTAGAACTGGCTAAAATTATCTACATTAAGAGACTAAACCAGCCGGTCCTCAGGTTTAAAATTTTCAGGTTCAAACAGTTGTCGATGATTCCAGAAAGGGAGCTCTGTTCTTTTACTAAATAATAAAACAGCAATGTTATCAAAAGAGAGCATCGAATTTATCCGGGATCACGCCAGCGATGACCCTGTGAAATTGTTGCTATCATCCAAAAAAGTTCCTCATTCAGATATGAAGCTTATTGTATCTGCTATCGAGGGGAGAAAAAAAATTGCGGCAAAAGTACCTGAGTGGGGAGAGAGATTCGATTTATGTTACCCGTCATCTGTATCGTTAGAACAATGCAGCTCTGCCTTCACCGCAGAATTCAAGCAGTATTTATTTAAACAGAAAAATGTTCTGGATATTACCGGAGGGCTTGGGGTTGACAGTTATTACATCTCAAAGGTGGCAAAATCCTTAGTCTATTTTGAAAGGAACAAAGAGCTGTTTGATGCTGTTAAGTATAATTTCGGGCGTCTTGAAGTTGTAAATACTATGTTCGTCAATACAGAAGTAAACGAAAGCAATATACCGGGCGTGCCGGACCTTGAGAAAGTCTATACTGTATACGCAGATCCATCTAGAAGAGGGCCATCGGACAGCAGAATTTTTAATCCTGAAGATTACGAACCAAACATGAATAAATTAATGGATTTATTGCTTGGTTTTGCAGAAAGGATAATTATAAAGGTATCTCCAATGGCCGATATTACTTCATTGATAAAAAGCTTTACAGCTGTATGTGAGATAATTATTGTTTCCGTCTTTAATGAATGCAAAGAGATTCTTGTGATTATTGACAGAAAGAATCGTTTGTCACCCGTTCCTCTGGAAAAAGTAAAAATTCAGGCTGCAAATTTTGAAAAATCAGAGAAAAAATGGAAAATATTTGAATGGAGCCTTTCGGAAGAGTCTTCCTCCGGGGCAGTAATATCTACTCCCGAAAAGGGTAATTACATGTATGAACCAAACTCAGGTCTTCTTAAGGGAGGAGCATTTAAAATCCTGTGCAACAGATATTCCATCGGGAAAATAAGTCTAAGTTCTCATTTATATATTTCAAAGATTCAAATACCGGATTTTCCGGGAAGATCATTCCGGATTGAAGAAATTTATGATTTTGACAAAAAGGGCATAAAAGAAATTGGCCTTAAGTTTCCAAAAGCAAATGTTTCTACAAGAAATTTTAACCTGACTCCTCCCGAGTTAAAAGAAAGGCTTGGCGTTAAGGACGGAGGAGAGATATTCCTGTTCGGAACTCTCTTTAGCGACAATTCAAGAAAAATTGTTGTTTGTACAAAAGCAGGTTAGTCTTCCAGCTTTTCACCATTCATGTTATACCACAGAACTTCAAGAAGATGGTTATCAGTAGATTCCTTAATCTTAAGCGTACATTTGTATTTCATCGCAAGTTTGAATCTTATGCTTGCAATACCTTTGGTGAGGTATGCAGACAGGATTGGATTCAACTTAATGGTTATTGCTTTTATACCCTTCTCCTTTACATAATAGGCCAATTGTCTCTCAATTGTCTCTTCAATGAGCATCGAAGAGGATATTTTTCCGGTTCCGTTACATGTGGGACAAGACTCACTCGTATTTATTTCAGTTGCAGGTCTCACCCTCTGACGGGTAATCTGCATCAGACCGAACCTGGTAATTGGAAGTATGTTGTGTTTAGCTCTGTCGCTCTGCATTAAGTCCTGCATGTGCTTATAAAGCTTAACTCTGTTCTCGTTGTGATCCATGTCAATGAAGTCAACAATTATAATTCCGCCCATATCCCTGAGTCTCAACTGTCTTGAAATCTCTTCGGCAGCATTCATATTGACCTCAAATGCATTTTGTTCCTGATCGGCACCGGATTTTGCCCTGATTCCGCTATTTACATCAATAACGTGCAGTGCTTCTGTATGCTCGATTATAAGATAGGCTCCCTGTTTAATTGTAATCACTTTTCCGAAAGCACTCCGGATTTGTTTGGAGATATCAAAGTGATCGAAGATTGGGACTCCTCCTTTGTAAAGTTTAACGATTTTTTCCTGTTCCGGAGCAATAAGAGTAATATAATCTTTTACCTCGTTGCAGATTGTTTCATCATTTATATAAATGTTTGAAAACGAATCATTGAGCAAGTCTCTAAGAATAGTTGTGGTTCTGCTGTTTTCGGTAAAAAGAAGTTGCGGGGGATTTGCTTTAGCCATTTTTGGCCATGAATCCTCCCATTTTTTTATCAGCGATTTTAACTCCCCATCCAAAACAGCAGCTTTTTTACCTTCTGCTGCCGTTCTTATAATAACACCGTAGTTTGGAGGCAAAATACTATAAACCAATCGCTCAAGTCTTTTTTTCTCCTCCTTTGAAGTTATCTTCTGAGAGATGTTTACCTTATCTATAAAAGGAATTAAAACCATATTCCTGCCGGCAATAGAAATTTCGGCAGTCAGTCTCGACCCCTTTGTAGAGATCGGCTCTTTAACAATTTGTGTAACAATTGATTGTCCGGGCTTAAGAACATCGGCAATTTTACCCTCTTTTTCGAGGATATCACCAAGTTTTAAACCTGAAAACAGAGCATTGTGTGATAGTTTGCTCTGTCCTATTTGTCTGGTAAAGTAATCAAGAGTTCTGAATGCTAATCCAAGATCCAGATAATGTATAAATGCGTCTTTATCATCTCCGATATCTACAAATGCTGCATTTAATGCAGGCATTATTCTCTTCACTTTTCCCAAATATACATCCCCCACCGCATAGCTGCCATTATTTTGCTCCTTGTTTAACTCGATCAATTTATGATTTTCGAGTAAAGCAATAGACACTTCGGTGGAATTAACATCGATAATTAGATCCTTCTCCATCAACCCGTTTTTAATAAATAAATCTAAAGCAAATCAGATGATTTGCTTTAGATTAACACACAAGACTCAAAAAAGCAACTCTATTTTTTCTTTTTATGTCTGTTCTTGCGCAATCTTTTTTTGCGCTTGTGAGTAGCCATTTTGTGTCTTTTTCTTTTCTTTCCGCTTGGCATAATTAATTTATTTTTTCTTACTTAAAGTAAAATTACTTTACATTGTTTTTAACCTTTGTCATAAATACCTTAGCTGGTTTAAATGCTGGGATGAAATGCTCAGGTATAACCAAAGTGGTGTTTCTGGAAATGTTTCTTGCAGTTTTTTTGGCTCTCTTCTTAACGATGAAGCTACCAAAGCCGCGAAGATAAACATTCTTATCCTTAGATAAAGAATCCTTAACACTGTCCATGAAACTCTCAACTACATTCTGAACAGCAATTTTTTCCATTCCGGTTGCTTTAGCAACCTCGTTTACGATATCCGCTTTTGTCATAATAATTAAAATAATTAAAGGGTTAGTCTATTTTTTTGACGAACAAAATTACTATTATTTAATTGATTTATGCAAACATTGCACCAATAATTTAGCTAATTACAAAAAAAAACAGCGAGTGACGGCAATTTTTGTTATATTTTGTTGTAGTTTTCTGTTGTATACATTAATAAATACATTTTTTGTCATAAAAAGTTCATTTTACAACAATTAATTATCAATTTTATTTTGGCATAAAGATTGACCATATTAATATGAAATTTATAGCAGACCAGTTAGTCTGTTAGTGCTGACAAATTGACATATAAACAATATCCAGATAATGAAATTTTCCGACCTATTTCTGCAACATTCGGTTGCAGATGACGTAAATATAATTCCGGTGATGAATATCGAAGGCGGACAGGACCTGTCTGAAGTACAATTGCCGGATTCCCTTCCTGTAATTGCACTAAGGAATGCAGTTCTTTTCCCCGATACAATTATTCCTATAACGGTTGGCCGTGAAAAATCGGTTAAACTCGTTAGGGAAGTCTACGCCAAAGACAGAATACTTGGAGCGGTTTCTCAGAAAAATGCAAAACTCGATGACCCGAAACCATCCGATCTTTATGATACAGGTACACTTGCAAGGATCATCAAAATCATTGAAATGCCGGACGGGGGAATTACAATTATTCTTCAGGGAGTAAAAAGATTTAAGATAATTGACATTATTACAACTGACCCATATTTTATTGCTTCAGTAAAATATCTTGAAGATGTAAAAAGCCAGAGAGGCAGCAAAGAACTTGATGCTATTACCGGTTCGATAAAAGATGCCGCTCTTCTCGTAATCAAGCTAAGCCCTCATCTGCCTCAGGAAGCGGCATTTGCCATAAAAAACATTGAAGGTCATTCATTTCTCATAAATTTCATATCGTCAAGCATGGAATTTGACAACCCTATGGAGAAGATTGCCCTCTTAAGAGAAAACAGACTAAAACACAGGGCCTTGAAATTGCTTGAACTTTTGAACAAACATATAGATTTGCTTAAAATAAAAGACGACATACAGCAGAAAGTAAGAGTTGAGATTGACCAGCAGCAAAGAGAATATTATCTGAACAACCAGCTAAAAACCATTCAGGAAGAGCTGGGGATAAATAATAATGTCCAGGAATTTAACGATCTGAGGCAACTTGGAAAAACAAAAATGTGGTCCAAAGCCGTTGCAGATACTTTTGAAAAAGAACTTCAAAAGCTTGAGCGGACGAATCCGAACTCTCCCGATTACAATATTCAGCTCTCTTATGTAAAATTTCTGGTTGAACTGCCATGGAACGAAACGAGCAAAGACAACCTTGATCTTAAACATGCAAAGAAAACACTTGATAACGACCATTTTGGGCTCGATACAGTTAAAGACAGAATCATAGAGCACCTTGCAGTTCTTAAGCTAAAAGGAGACATGAAGTCTCCTATTCTGTGCCTCTATGGCCCTCCGGGTGTGGGCAAGACTTCTCTGGGGAAATCTATTGCAAAAGCACTCGACAGAAATTATGGAAGGATTTCTCTTGGCGGGCTTCATGATGAATCTGAAATACGCGGTCACAGAAGAACCTATATAGGGGCTATGCCGGGAAGAATAATAAGTTCAATTAAAAAAGCCGGCACATCTAATCCTATTATTGTTCTTGACGAAATTGACAAAGTCAGCAGCGATTTCAGGGGGGACCCTGCATCGGCACTTCTTGAGGTACTTGATCCCGAACAAAACACAGCTTTTCACGATAATTATCTGGATATCGATTATGACTTGTCTAAAGTTCTCTTTATAACTACTGCGAACGATATTCACAATGTTCATCCTGCACTCAGGGACAGGATGGAGATGATTAATGTGAGCGGATATCTTGCAGAAGAAAAAAGGTATATTGCAAAAGATCACCTTATTCCCAAGCAAAGAGAAGCACACGGACTTAATGCAGACCAGTTGAAAATAAGCATTAAAGCTATTGACACTATTATAGACGAGTATACTAGAGAGTCAGGCGTGCGCGGTCTTGACAAGCAAATTGCCAAAGTAGCCAGAATCACTGCAAAGAAAATTGCGATGAACGAAAAAATCCCGGATATTATTGGTGTTGCAGAGGTTAAGGCAATTCTTGGAACTCCCACGAATCAGCATGACATGCAAAAGGGCAACGAAGGAACAGGAGTAGTAACAGGACTTGCATGGACACAAAACGGAGGAGAGATTCTCTTTGTTGAATGCAGTCTAAGTAAAGGGAAAGGAATCCTTTCTACAACAGGAAACCTTGGAGATGTAATGAAAGAATCGTCTATAATTGCATTTCAGTATCTTAAATCGCATCCCGAAAAGCTTGGCCTGTCCTATAAGGAATTTGTAGACAAGGATATTCATATCCATGTACCTGAAGGCGCTATACCTAAAGATGGACCTTCTGCCGGAATAACGATGGTAAGTGCAATGGCTTCGGCATTTAATAAAAAAGCGGTTAAAAGCGGAATTGCAATGACCGGAGAGACCACATTAAGAGGAAGGGTTTTGCCTGTTGGCGGAATAAAAGAAAAAATACTTGCAGCTAAAAGAGCAGGAATTAAAACAATTATTCTTTCGGCAGAAAATGAAAAAGATATTAAAGAAATAAATGAGCAATATGTCAAGGGATTGACGTTCAAATATGTCAAAACCGTTGATGAAGTACTGGATTTTATTTTTTAAGCTGAAAATCCCCCTGAGATGAATGTACAAATTGAGAGTTCCTGGAAAGAGTTATTATCGGATGAGTTTGAAAAACCATATTTCGTTTCTCTTTCGGAATATCTGAAGAGAGAGAAGTTGTCCGGCATTAAGATATATCCAAAGGGTCCGGATATTTTTAATGCATTTAATATGACACCTGTACAGAATGTAAAAGTTGTAATTTTGGGCCAGGACCCATACCATGGACCAGGACAGGCCCATGGATTATCATTTTCTGTACCAGAGGGAGTTGCTCTCCCACCCTCTCTTCAAAATATTTATAAAGAATTATTCACCGACCTGGGTATTAAACCGGCTAATAGCGGATCATTGGTTAAATGGGCACAACAGGGAGTGTTTCTTCTCAATGCTGTCCTTACAGTGAGAGCCGGAGAAGCAGCCTCACACAGCAAAATTGGATGGATGGAATTTACAGATGCTGTAATTTCCAAACTCTCTAAAGAGAGAGATGGAATTGTTTTTATGTTATGGGGAAATTTCGCAAAGGGTAAAAGAGATCTGATAGATACCTCAAGACACTTCATACTCGAGGCCCCTCATCCGTCTCCACTTGCACGTGGTGGATTTTTCGGATGCCGGCATTTTTCAAAAGCCAACGAATTCATAAAATCGAAAGGGAAAGAGCCTGTAAACTGGGCTTTGGAATAAGATTAATATCTATCCCCGAATATCTTAGAGCCAACTCTTACGATAGTACTTCCTTCCCGAATTGCTATATTGTAGTCGGAAGACATTCCCATTGATATTTCGGTAAAATCGTTTTCCCCTTTAAATATAGTCTCTTTTAGCATTAAAAATGAATCTTTCAGGGAGCGAAACTCTCTAACAATCACCTCCTGGTCATTTGATAAAGAAGCCATTCCCATTAACCCGCAAACCTTTAAGTTTGAAAGAGTTTTAGACAGCTCAGCTGCCTGAATCAGCTCATTGCGGGAGAATCCCTGCTTTGTCTCCTCCCCGGAAATATGTTCCTGCAGAAGAATTTTAACCGTAATTCCGCATTTTTGAGCGAAAGTATTGAGCTCATTCAAAAGGCGCATTGAATCCACCGAATGAAACAGAGTGACTCTGTCTATTATCAGTTTTATCTTGTTCGTCTGCAAATGTCCGATAAAATGCCACCGGATATCGGCCGGAAGTTCAGTTGTCTTTCTTGCAAGTTCCTGAGGCCTGCTCTCTGCAAAGTCTCTCTGGCCGGCATTATATGCCTCCATTATTGCTTCGTTTGAAATGAATTTGGAAACTGCCACCAACTTTACAGTTGACGGCAGCTCTCCAATTAATTCTAAAAGGTTATTCTTTATGCTCATTTTTTATTCTTAAGCTGCTGTTGCTGTGTTTTATAAACAGCATCGAGCCTCTCCTGAAATTTTGATTTCTTTTTAGGTTTTGCCGCTTTCTCCTGAAGCTTTGCATATATCTTCTCTTCATCCACAAAATATTTGCGGATTACCCAGGTTTGTACCATAGTCATCAGATTTGAAAGAAGATAGTAATAACTCAGGCCGCTTGAGAAGTTGTTACCAAGGAACAACAGGAATATCGGCATAAAGTATAATGTCATCGCCTTCATACCTGCCATTTGTGGTCCGGATGTCATCTGGTCTATATTCATACGGGAATAGAGATAAGTTGATACCGCCATTAAAAGAGCGAATAAACTCAGGTGGTCTCCAAACAATGGAATTGTAAAAGGGAAATTAAGAATCGAGTCATAAGTACTCAGGTCTTTTGCCCAAAGGAAACTCTCCTGCCTCAATTCAAACGATGCCGGGAAGAAACGGAACATTGCAAAGAGAATAGGAAACTGAAGCAGCATAGGAAGGCAGCCGCCAAACATGCTCACTCCCGTTTTACTGTACAGAGCCATTGTCTCCTGTTGCTTCTTCATAGCGTCTTCCTTCTTAGGATACTTTTCAGCTATTTTGTCAATCTCAGGTTTAAGCACTCTCATCTTTGCAGATGACATGTAAGACTTATGAGTCAGTGGAGAAATGACAATCTTAATCAGAAGTGTAAGCAGGAATATTATCAGACCATAGCTGCTTATAAATTTGCCAAGGAAGTCAAAAACAAGAATAATGATGTACCTGTTAATCCATCCGATGAGCCATCCTCCAAGCGGTACGATTTTCTCGAATCCCCTGTCGTATGACTTTAACGTGCTGAATTTGTTCGGGCCAAAATAGAGTTCAAGCGGAAAAGTGACCTCTTCGCCTTCGGTGTAAGGTAGAGACATCTCTGCCGAACAATTCATCAGATCCTTGCCTGTCTCTGTCTGGGGATAAAACTGGTATTTAAGAATACCATTACTGAATCCGTTTTCTGCGACAAGTATTGCCGAAAAGAACTGCTGCTGAAAAGCGAACCATTCAAGTTTTGTTCTGATGTCCTTCTCTGCATTGTCTTTTCTCAGGCCAAGATCTTCTACACTTTTGTCATTTGGAAATTTATAAACAATTGTAGAATAGTTCTTTTCATTGTCATATCCCTTTTCAAGACGCGGAACATCCATTCTCCACTGAAGGTCAATCGATGTTACATTTCTCGGAATCAGCTTATTCATTCCAACCATAGTAACATCCAGCGAAACCAGATAGCTTTCTTTTGGAAGGGTGTATTTGTACTGAATATATGACAAAGAGTCAAAATAAAGCTTGTATGTAAGGGACGAATCGGTTGATTCACTCTTTTCAAAAGCGAAATTATCCGTTTTTATCTCTTCATTAGTATAAAGCTTTAGTGCAAAACTGCTTTTATTTTCTCTTACAAGCATTAAATCCAGACTGTCAAAAGTAAAATAGTTTTTAACCTTTACAGATTTAGTCTGAGCTCCGATATTTGTAAAATCAATTTTTATTTTACTGTTTTCCAGAGTGGTAATCTCTTCCGGAGCCTTGCTTGCCTTAATAAGCATTGAGTCTTTGTATGAAGAGAAATTTTCTTCGGCCGAAGTTGAGTCAACCGTTGCCGCCTGGACTACCTGTTTTGATGCGGTATCCAAATTTGCTGTACCACCATTTTGAGCAGCCTGCAAATTTTTTGCTATTACTGTAGAATCACTTTTTGCCTTTAGCTCTTGCTGTTCATTAAATACTTTTGAGTTGTACCAGCTGAAAACAATTAAAATGACACCAATTATTACAAATCCTAAAATGGAATTTTTATTCATCTGTCCCTATTCCTGTTGATTATCTATTACTTTTATCTTCTCCTCTATCTGGCCAAGTTCTTCTTTGGCTTTTTCAATTTTCTTATCAAGTTCCAGTAGCAGAGCATCGGCATTTTTGGATTTTGCGAAAAATCCCATATTGTTTTCCCAAACAAGGATATCATTTTCCATTTGCCTGAACTTCTGAACAAGTTTATCCCGTTCCGATCTTATTCCCCTGTCTCCTTTTCCTGATCCATGAAGGTCCTTGATATGTTTCTTGTAACGATCTATTTTGTTTTCGGTATCGCTTGAG
This sequence comes from Bacteroidales bacterium, assembly GCA_021371955.1. Taxonomy (GTDB): domain Bacteria; phylum Bacteroidota; class Bacteroidia; order Bacteroidales; family UBA932; genus Bact-08. Next base: position 529,980 of record JAJFVD010000003.1, on the reverse strand, counting down.
CGTAAATCGGCAAAGTTAGTATCGATAGCAAGTCTGTATGCAGCCTGAACTCTCTCCTTCTCTTTTATTGGAACAAATCCTACTTCACTCCATCGTGACTGAAAATCCTTAAGTGCTTCAACATTCTCAGCAACTTTTGTATCCGGCTTATAATCGTTAATCTCCTGAATGATATCCAGCTTTTTCTTTAAATTAACTTCGTATGATTCGTCAACAGTGCTGAAATGTTTTGACTTGCTTTCAAAAAAAGCATCGCAAGCAGCACGGAATCTTTTCCATACCAAATCGGACTGTTTTCTGGCAACAGGTCCTATCTCCTTCCATTTTTTCTGAAGATTTATAAGCTGATCGGTGGTTTTTTTCCAGTCACTGCTGTCGCGCAGAGCTTCGGCCTGTTCACACAGGGCAATCTTTTTGTCAAGATTGTCCTGCATCATTACCTTGAATTTTGAATAAAACTCTCTTTTGGCATTATAGAATTTATCGCAGGCAGCACGAAAACGGTCGTAAATTTTCTGATTTTCCCTTTTTGAAGCAAAACCAATTGCCTTCCAGTCGTTCTGAAGTTGTTCTATTTGTTTTGAAAGAGCATTCCAATCCTTGTTTTCTGAATCTTCAATATTCGCAAGAGCTTCGGCTTTTTCACACAGTTCATCCTTCAATTCAAGATTTTTCTTCTGATCGTCTTTTAACCTTTCAAAGAACTCCTGTTGACGCTTGTTGATATTTGAAGTGGCTTTTTTGAATCTCTCCCATATTTCTTCACGAAGTTCTTTAGGGACAGGACCAAGTTCACGCCACTCTTCATGCAGTTTCTGAAGCCTTTTAAATGCTTCAACAACATTTGGCTCATCAATAAGAGCTTCTGCCTTTTCGCAAAGAGAATTTTTGATTTCCAGATTTTTCTTCAGGTCAAGATCTCTAAGTTCATTATTGATCTTAACATAGTCGTAAAATTTCTCTACATAAAACTGATAGCTTTCCCACACATCTTTATTATGGGACTGAGGCACAGGACCAACAGATTTCCATTTGTTCTGGAGTTCACGGAAAGCCGGAAATGTATGATTTAGGTCCTCCTGTTTTTCAAGAAGAGATTTCAACTCTTCAATGAGAGTGAGTTTAATATGGAGGTTCTCCTCTTTTTGTTTTTCTATGTTTTGAATGAAACTTGTCCTTAAAGCCTTGTAATTTGAATACAACTCTTTGAACCCGCGTTCCAGCTCGGCAAAAGGATTATTTGAAACTGTATTTTCGTCATGCTCTTCTTCAGAAGAATCTGCGTTATCTGATGGTAACTGAAATCCTATTGCAATTTTTTCCCTCTTAAGTGCCTTGTAAAATGCAGCTTTTATGCCTTCGGCATATTTATACATCTCCTGCTGGTCTCCCTTGTCAACCATCTCCTGAAAGATATCAATTATCTCTCTGAGACTCTTGTTTGAATGGTCGGGATATTCCGAATTTATTTCTGGATTTAATTCTAAATTTTGCGGAATTTCAGGTATGATTTCCTCTGCGATCTGCTCATTTAAGGCTTGTGTGTTCTCTTCTTGATTCATTATTACAAGACAATTAGGTTTATTAACCTGCAAATATACAAAAAAAGTTTGCCAACGCGGTGATTTATGTAAATTTGCACCATGATACGAATAGATATACTATCTGTTGTTCCGGAACTACTTGACAGTCCGTTGAATCACTCCATAATAAAACGGGCAAAAGAAGCGAATCTGACAGAGATTTTTATACATGATTTAAGAGATTACGGGAAAGGCAAATACCGGCAGGTTGATGATTATGGTTTCGGCGGAGATGCCGGAATGATAATGATGATTGAACCGGTTTATAAAATAATCTCCAAGTTGAAAAACGAGAGAGAATACGATGAAATAATATACATGAGCCCGGACGGAGAAATTCTTACTCAGGGAATTGCAAACCGTCTTTCGTGTCTCAAAAATATCATAATTCTCTGCGGACACTACAAAGGTATCGATCACAGAATCCGGGAACACCTCATCACAAGTGAAATATCAATTGGCAATTATGTCCTTAGCGGTGGAGAGATCCCTGCCGCAGTTCTGGTTGACTCAATTGTGAGACTGATACCCGGAGCTTTGGGAGACGAGACATCTGCATTAAGCGACTCATTCCAGGACGAAATCTTAGCTCCGCCCATTTACACAAGGCCTGCCGAATTTAACGGATGGAAAGTACCTGACGTACTGCTGTCCGGCAATCCGAAATTAATAAAAGAGTGGCAGGAGGTCCAGTCATTTGAAAGGACACAAAAATTAAGACCGGATTTGCTTAAAGAAAAAGACGGTAAAGGGAATATTTAGAATCCGAAACTGTCTACCTTAACCTTCTCCTGTTTTTCAACGGTAGGTTTCTGTGCTGTCTTGTGCACTTCGTTTGCAGATACGGTAATTGCCTTTTCCGGTGTTGCAGGACATACATACTGACATCCTCCGCATCCTATACAAATATCCTTGTTGAGTTTAGGGATAAAAAGCCCTGTGTCTCTGTAGGGAACCATTGTTATCGCCTTTGTCGGACAATGTTCGTCACATGCTCCGCAATCTGTCTTGTCTGTATAAACAATACATTTTTTCAGGCGAAAATTTGCCCTTCCTATCTGGGTAAGCTTCTTTTCTTCCAGCGAAAGGGGTTTTAGCGCTCCGTTTGGACAAACCTGATTACAAACAGTGCAGTCAAATCCACAGAATTGTTTCTCAAAACTTAAGACTGGCATAAGAATTCCGTCCAGACCATATTGTGTGGTAGCCGGCTTGATTATTCCGTTGGGGCATGCCGATATACAGGCTTGGCAGGCAGTACAGTTCTTTTTTAAATTCTCAATGCTTCCTGCTCCTGGAGGAGCAATTCCGGTAATTTTTGGAGCAGAATCTATTTGCCGAGGGAAGCCTAATGCTCTTGAGGCAAGCAGCGTTCCCATTAGGCCCATTGCAATTATAGCCTCTCTCCTCTCTCTTGACTGAAGTTTCCCCTGATTGTTGTCTTTTGGTGTCTCTTCTGTTATCTTCTTTTTCCAGGAAAACTTATATGATATAGCCCCTTTTTTACATTTGGTCATACAATCAAGGCATGCAACGCATCTTGATTCGTCAATTTTGCATGAAATTGCATCTATACATCCGCTTTTGCAATTTTGAAGGCATATAGTACAATGGTTACAATTTTGACTGTTAATTTGTGGCTTAAACATTGAGAATCTTGAAAGTAAACCAAGAAATGTACCAACAGGACAAATTGTATTACAATATAGTCTCCCCCAAAATGCACTCATAACAATTATAAGGATGAGAAATGCTGCAGCAAAAGCGAATGACCCGGCAACAAAAGTCGAATAAGTCCTGAAAAATACAGATTCCGGCACAATTGCCGAAAGTCCGTTTTGAATCAGTTGTTCTGCCCTGCCAATCAGTTCGGTGGAAATTCTTCCAAAATTTGAATACGGGTCCAGATAGGATATGATTGATGTTATTCCAAAAATGAGCGAAATTAAGGCAAGTGCAAGCAATGAGTATCTCAATATACTCTTTGGCGAAGAGTAGCTGAATCTTCTCTTTTTCTTGCTTTTAAAAATGCCGGCCATTCTTGTGAAGATATCCTGAAGTGTTCCAAGAGGGCATAACGTGGAGCAATATACTCTTCCAAAAGAGAGTGTCAGAATTATAAGTAAAGAGAAAATTATACCCGACCCTGTAAATGCACCAAGAAGTGCTGGTACAAACTGTATTTTGAGAAAATGTGCGAAAAACAGCGTTTCCCTGTTTGCAAAATAGAGAAAATTAAGGGTTATAACAACCAAAATTAGCAGCGATATTACTACCCTGCTTCTTTTTAAGAGCTTATACATCAATGTCAGATTTTTATTCTTTCAACTTTTATAGAATCCAGATTTGTTGTTCCCACGTTTAATTTTTCTGCCTTTCCAATATGAGATACGGCTTCCATTTTCATCTCTCTGAATTGGTTGAAAAATTTTAATGCAGCGGTATCGGCAGCAACTATATCTGTTGACAGGAAAAGTGCTTTAGCAAGAACTACGTCCTCTGCAGTTTTCCCTTTTGGTCCGTTTTGAGTCATGATTCTGAATGCATCAACTATGTTCAGTACAGGTTTTTTACTGTAAGTAGCACAGTCTGCAATACATTGCTGAAGATCGTTTGAGTGCCAGAATCCTCTGTCCCAGACAATCCCCATATAATTTTTCATCGAAATTGTCATCTTGGCTCCGCCGTGGTTTTTCAATACAGGAACGTTTATCCACACGTCACAGTCAATAATTGACTCATGAATTTTTGCTGATTTAAGACGGACACCGTCGGGCAGATTAACATCTTTATAATATTTCTCATCGTGGGCATATCCTATCTTTGCTCCTGCAGACTTAGCCGCATCTTCTATCCCGCTGTTTTTGTAGCAAGCCTGCCATTCGTCACATGTATGGTCGAAAACAATAACTTCCGCCGCTCCTGCAGCCAGGCAATCTTTAACAATTGCAGCAACAAGCTGAGGGTTTGTATTAGCAGCCAGTTCAGGTTTTTTGTCCCATCCTATATTCGGTTTTACAACAACTTTTTGCCCTTTTTTAACAAACCGGGAAATTCCTCCCATAGCTGTAATCCCTTTTTTATACATAGTAACGGGATCACCACCCATAACAGCAACAAGGTCATTTTTCCCTGGTGCGGAGGCACTTCCACCTGCAAAAATATTCTCCGGTTTAAGTTGAATTGCTCCTGCAATGCTGCCTAAAAGGGCAGCTTTAAGAAAATTTCTCCGTTCCATACAAGTACATTTTCCACAAATATACAATTTTGTTAATTGCAACAGCAAAAAAAAGGTTATATTAGAGCAAATTTTAGTGATGAATAGTAATATAATAAAGAGGATATGGCTATTTTACTACGATGGATTCAAAGGCATGACCCTTGGTAAAACATTGTGGATTATTATTGTCATAAAACTCTTTATTATGTTTTTTATTCTTAAGCTGTTTTTTTTCAGAGGGGAATTAAGTTCTTATCAAAATGACGATGAAAAAAGCAGGCATGTAATTGAAAACCTAACTACCACAAGCAAACCTAAAACCTAAAATCTTATAAATTATGTTTTTAGCTTCACTCGCAGATCTGTCAAGGCTTCAGTTTGCACTAACAGCGATGTACCATTGGTTATTTGTTCCTCTCACTCTTGGTCTGGGATTTATAATAGCCATAATGGAGACATTCTATGTCAGGACTGGCAACGAATTTTGGAAAAGAACAACAAAATTCTGGATGAACATTTTTGCGATTAACTTCGCAATAGGAGTCGCTACCGGAATTATTCTGGAGTTTCAGTTTGGTACAAACTGGTCCAACTATTCATGGTTTGTTGGCGACATCTTTGGTGCACCACTCGCAATTGAAGGAATTCTGGCATTTTTTCTGGAAAGTACTTTCTTCGCAATAATGTTTTTCGGCTGGAACAAAGTGAGCAAAAATGCTCACCTGATTTCTACTTGGCTTGTTGCCATTGGCACAAATCTATCGGCACTATGGATTCTGGTTGCAAATGCCTGGATGCAATATCCGGTAGGAATGGCTTTCAACCCGGACAGCGCAAGAAACGAAATGGTCAATTTCTGGGCCGTTTTATTCTCGCCTGTTGCCATAAATAAATTTATTCACACAGTAACAAACGGCTATGTTCTCGCATCAATAGTAGTTATCGGAATTTCTTCATGGTATCTTTTGCACAAAAGAGAGGAGGAATTTGCAAGAAAAAGCATTAAGACTTCAGCTGTATTCGGGCTTATATCGCTTTTAGTTCTTATCTGGTCCGGTGATGGTTCTTCTGTTCAGGTAGCTAAAAAGCAGCCTATGAAACTGGCAGCGATGGAAGGGCTTTACAAAGGTCAGAAAGGAACTCCCATTATAGTTGCAGGAATACTCAATCCGGGAAAATCCGTCAAGGACATTGCAGACAATCCTATAAAATATGAGAGTGAGGATGCATTTGCTTTCAAAATCGCTATTCCTCAGGGACTCTCCCTTCTTGTTGACCGTAAAACAAATACATTTGTACCGGGCATAGAGGATATACTTAAAGGCGGATATACCTACCTGGATAAAGACGGAGTTCAAAAAATTGCCCCGCCTATTGAGGAGAGAATGGCAAAGGGAAAACTGGCTATCGAAGGACTTGCTCTTTACCAAAAAGCACGCCTTGCCGGTGACGAAGAAGGGAAAGACCTGGCATACAGTCAGCTGATGGATAATTTTGACCATTTCGGCTATGGATACATTGAAAAACCAACCGATGTTATTCCAAATATTCCTCTTACTTTTTACGCATTTCACATAATGATATTGCTGGGAATGTATTTTCTTCTTTTCTTCGTTATTACGATCTACATGGAAAAACAGGCAATCATTTCAAAGCACCGCTGGTTCTTGTATCTTGCGATTATCTCAATTCCCCTTGTTTATATCTGTTCTCAGGCTGGATGGATCGTTGCGGAAGTTGGCCGGCAACCCTGGACAATTCAGGATTTATTGCCTGTAGGTGCTGCTGTTTCAGGAATTAATCCCGATGCTGTACGTATAACTATGTTGTTGTTTTTCATTTTGTTTACAGCCCTTTTGATTGCTGAACTGGGTATTATATTCAAAGTTATTAAAAAGGGTCCCGGAGCATAATATAATTCAATTACTCAACTTTTACCTAAACTACAAAAATTACTTATATGTTAAATATATTACAGCAATATTGGTGGGTCATAGTTTCTCTGCTGGGAGCTTTGCTTGTTTTTTTGATGTTTGTTCAGGGAGGGCAGTCATTACTCTTTGGCACTGTCAAAAGCAAGGAGGAAAAAACTCTGCTTGTTAATGCCCTTGGGCACAAGTGGGAACTGACTTTTACTACTTTGGTTACATTTGGAGGTGCAATATTTGCTTCTTTTCCTCTTTACTATTCAACCAGTTTTGGTGGTGCATACTGGCTGTGGATGACTATTCTTTTCCTGTTTGTCATTCAGGCTGTATCATACGAATTTCGCAGCAAGGCAGGAAATTTTCTCGGGGCAAAAACTTATGAAACATTTCTATTCCTAAATGGCATGTTTGGAACAATACTCATTGGAGTAGCGGTAGGCACATTTTTTACCGGAGGAGCGTTTATTATGAACAAAAGCAGCATAACTAATACTTTTCAGCCTACTATTTCATACTGGACAAATAATTATCACGGGCTTGAAGCCATAACCGTTCCTTTTAACCTGCTAATGGGGATAGTTGTATATTTTGCCGCCAGAACCCTGGGTTTGCTTTATATTATAATGCAAATCGACTTTGAACCGCTTGCAAAAAAGGCAAAAAACCAGATAAAAATCACCGGACCGGCATTTGTACTGGCATTCGTTGCTCTTTTGTTATCTCTGTTTACTATGACCGGCTATCATGTAAATCCTGAGAACGGCTTTATTTCTGCCGTCAGGTATAAGTACCTCTTCAACATGACTGAGCTCATCTGGCCTTTTATCATGCTTTTTACAGGCGTAATTCTTGTTATTGGAGGATTGGCAAACACTCTTTTTGGCAAGGGGAAAGGCAGTTTTTACATTACCGGAACCGGAGTTGTACTTGCAGTATGGAGTTTGCTTATTTGTGCCGCATTTAACAATACTGCTTTTTTTGTTTCAACTGTTGATATTCAGAACTCACTTACTCTTCAGAATAGTTCTTCCAGTGAATTCACCCTTAAGGTAATGGCCTATGCTTCTCTTATGGTACCATTTGTATTCGCCTATATTGTTTATGTATGGCGGGCAATGACAAAGGTAAAGATGAGCAATGAGGACCTTTTAAAACCTGATACGCACAAATATTAGTCTACCTGCCGGTTACTATTTGTCCCTTTGACCGGTCATATTCCGAGCCGGCTGTGCTGTGAGGGATGGAATATACCAGAAGCATGACAATTGCAGCTATTATGTAAAAATATCTTCTTGGATTCTTTCTGTTAAACATCCAGGCTGCAACCCAAATAATAAAAGCCAATAAAGTTTTATTATCTGTGAGGTCACTGCCAAATGGCCATCCTGTCCAATAAGCCCCAAAAGCATAATTTTGTACAAGAGGGCCAAGAATGAGCCCCCCCGCTCCAAATACAAAGAGCAAAACAATAACGGAAGAATTAAGATTTATACTTTTTGAAAATGCTGCTACGCCAATATAATTTGAGACGAGCATCGCAATGAACATCAGGAGAATGTGAGGAATGAGAACACCCACAGGGACATGACTTTTAAACCTTAGTATCACCCCTTCGATACCTCCGAGCTTTATCTCCTTCGATACGGTTGAATCGGAAACAGACGGATTATTTAATATAAAATTATATGCTATCTTTCCTGCAGGTGGCTGAGCAGGCATAGTTACAATGAATGCCGGGCCATTTCTTAAAGCTTTTAAGGTGTCTGCAGGTCCGTTTCCAGGGTAAAGTCTGTATACAAACACTCCTTCTGTTCCGGCAGGGAGATTGTCAATTTTTATATTAATCTCCAGTTTTTTGTTAAGGCTCTCATAATCGCCCGATGCTTCACTATTATTAATAGTTGTTTCCCAGCTTCTGGGGAGAAATGTTTCGCAGGTTTGCCCGTTAACCGTGAATTGCTCATAAAGGGGTTTTGTTGGGCCAGTACTCCTTTGGAATTTTACCGCTGCAAGAGTAATAATTACAGCAAGGAGCCATAATAAGAATTTTTTCATAGCTCAATGATTAATTTTATTTCCTTCCCCTCTCTCATAAGTTTTACCTCAACTTTTTCGCCGGCTTTAAGCTCTCCCAGCCTGGCCATATAGTCATAAATATTTAATACATTTTTTGAATTGATGGCCGTAATTATATCACCTGCCATCATTCCGCCTTTTTGTGCAGGTTTCCCGTCTGTTACCGATCCTACCCGGAAACCGTCGCCCTTCTCATATGTAAAGTCCGGTATGAGGCCCAGTGTTACTTTAAAACTGGCTCTGCCCGGTGATGAAGGGGCCGCTACTTTTTGATATTCAGGGATTTTTGAGCTTATCGCCACATCTTTTACAACTGCTGCTACAAAGTCCGAAACCTTAGCCAGCCCGGGAAAGTTAATAAGTTCGACATCGTCAAAAGGAGTGTGATATTGCTTGTGAACCCCCGTCGTGAAATAGAGTACCGGCACTCCGGCTGTATAAAAAGAAGCATGGTCGGAAGGCCCGTACCCGTCTTTAGTCATGGCCAGTTTAAACTGAAATGCCCGGTTTATCCTGCTCACAATAGAATCTGCCATTACAAAAGTTCCTGTGCCTCCTACCTGCAGCCTCTCTTCTGAAAGCCTTCCTACCATATCAAGGTTTATCATAAGCTTCGGAAGCATATTTAATGCCTTTAAAGTATCAGCAGCATACTTTGAGCCGAGGAGACCTCTCTCTTCTCCTCCAAAAGCAGATACAATAATATTGTATTTGAGACTGTCTTTAATACCTGAAAGAGATTTTCCAATTTCAATTGCAGCAGCAACTCCGCTGGCATTATCATCGGCACCGTTGTGTATTTCTGTCATTTTTGGAGCCATACTGCCGGAACCTGCTCCTCCTGTACCAATATGATCATAGTGAGCACCAATAAGAATCGAGTTTCCGGCATTAACACCCTTAAGCAGCATAATGACATTCTGGGATCTTCCTTTTACACTGTGAACAACACTTTTTATGTATATGTTTTTATCTTCAGATGCGAGCATCTTCGCTGCTATATTTGAGGATACCTGAATTGCAGGAACAGATATCGAAGTGGTTCCTCCTTTCCTGTTTGCATTAATATCTTCTTTGGAGAAAAAAATAATTGCAGAAACACCTTTATCCTTTAATGAGGTTACTTTGAAAGGTATGCTGTCCCTTACCGATTTAATCAACGCCACTTTACCTGCAAGACTAGCAGGAAGCGAATCCAGCCGATCAATAAATACAAATTGAGACGATACCTCTGCAACAGGCGATTCAGGTAAAACAGAAAAGTCTGTTCCCTCCAAAAGGGATGTATTTGCTATATTAAGCTTCGACCCGTAACCAACTTCCCTGTATAATGTAAATTCAAAATTCACCAGTGGGCTCTCTCCTATTAAAGGTACAAAGCCAAGTTTTCCAAGTTCCTGTGCAATGTATTTTGCCGCTTCACGGTCCTCTTTGCTTCCGGCCGCCCTGCCTTTCATTTTGTCATCTGCAAGAAAATAGAGCCTCCTTTTTAAATCTTCTTTTCCATTTTGAGTGGTTTGACCAAAAGTCTGAACAAAAGAAAGAGTTGTCAGAACAAAAAGAATTGAGCAAAATATATTTTTCATTAAAATATTATTATTTTATTAAAATTTTTATCTCAGATTTTCAATCACTTACAGAAAATATTAAAAAAATTTCGTACAAATTTAAATAAAAATTTGGAGGATAAAAAAGTATGTTTACATTTGCAGTGTACTACTTCACTAACACACGAAGACTAAATTAATAATGAATAATATGGTAACAATTGAAAATCTACACTTTAGCTATTCAAGACACCTTGTATTTAAAGATGTAAGCCTCTCTCTGGAAGCCGGAAAAATATATGGACTTCTGGGACAAAATGGCGTTGGAAAGACTACACTGCTAAAAATAATCTGCGGATTGTTAAAAGTTAATTCAGGTAGTTGTTCCGTTATGAATCACGAACCTTCAAAAAGGGAGCCCGGATTTTTGAGCGAATTGTTTTACATTCCGGAAGACTTTGTCGGACCGGATATAACAATAAATAATTTCGCTAAACTCAGAGGTGAATTTTATCCGTCTTATGACGCCAACAAGTTCAGCAGGCTGATGACCGATTTTGAAGTAAATGGTAACTATAAATTTACAAAGCTATCATTCGGTCAGCAAAAGAAGGCAATAATAGCTTTTGCGCTTGCGACAAACACGCGCCTTGTTCTTATGGACGAACCAAGCAATGGTCTTGATATTCCTTCGAAAACCCAGCTCAGAAGAGTCATTTCACAGGCATCTACAGACGAGACCTGCATCGTGATTTCCACACATCAGGTTAGAGATCTTGAAAACCTTATTGACCCAATAATTATTCTCGATAAGAACGGTGTCCTTTTAAATGAAAGCATCGAGAACATAAGCCGCAATCTCTGCTTCGAATTTAGCCCTGTTCCGGCTGAGGGGGCAATTTATTCAGAACCAACTTTAGGAGGGTATATCGTTGCCCGGAGAAATACTTCCGGTATGGAATGTAAAGTAAATATTGAAGCTCTCTTCAATACCGTTTTATCAAACAAAGAGATTATCAAAGACATTTTTAAAAAATAGCTGAGTCATGAACGAAATTTTAAATAAAAACAGATTTTTCAAACTGGTAAAAAAAGAGTTTTCTGAGAGAACTCCGGTGATTATAAAAATCGCTGCAATTTTTTCACTTCTGCTTGCAGGATACTGGCTTAGCATGCTCATTTTCAACGGAGGTCCTGCCAGTGCAAACTCCCGTAACTCCTATCTTTTTCTCGCTACAATGATTACAATGATAATTGCTCCTTTTAATCTTTACAGGAACTACAATCATCCGAAAAAAGGTATTGACTATGTATTGCTGCCTGCTTCCGTAACTGAAAAGTTTTTAAGCATGCTCACCAATACTGTAATATTCCTTCCATTAATCACATTTGGCTCGATACTTATTACAGACACAATTCTGGCGACAATAAGTCCGAAAATGTTTCCGGGATATATTTTCAGTGCACTTGTCGATTATGAAAAACCATTTGAAAATTTATTCGAAGCCCTCATTTTGCAATTCGGGTGCATATTTGGGAATTTCATGTTCCAGAAAAACAAGGCTTTGAAAACCATTTTGTCAGGAGTGGGTCTTTATATCGTACTTGCGTTTATCCTTGTAATTATGATTACTGTTGTTTTCAAGGATGATTTCCAGACTATGCAGAATATGAAAATGACCTTAAAAGTAGAAAACCTGTCTGACATCGATAAAATTCAGGGATTTGAATCTGTAGGGACAATTCTTAAAGGTTTTTACTATTCATTTATGGTTATCTTCTACGGAATATTTCCCATAGCCTTTCTTACAGGTACTTTCTACAAAATGAAAACCCAGCAATACTAAAAGTTATGGAATTCAACGAACATAAACCGATTTATCTCCAGATCTCCGATACCATTTGCGACAAAATTCTCGGGGAAGAATGGAGAGAGGAAGAGAGGATTCCTTCCGTGCGAGAACTGGGCATTACCCTTGGAGTCAATCCCAATACGATTATGAGAACCTACGACCATCTTCAGTCTGTCGAAATAATTTACAATAAACGCGGAGTTGGTTATTACATAACAACAGGAGCAAAGGCAAACATCATTTCATTCCAAAGAGAACAATTCATAAAAGAAGAACTGCCCAAAATAACTAAACGAATGAATCTGTTAGGGCTCAAACCCTCAGATATTTTCAGAGATCTTTAAAAAACTTTAACTTTTTTTCACGAAGAGTGCAACTAATTGACATTAGTCTTCGTCTAAAGGTGTGTAAATTATATTATGCAACACAATGTATTCAAATTTCAACAGAACTATGTATAACAAATTTCTTTCTTTCACATTAATTTTAACAATTTTATTATTCAACAGTGCATTTGCCGCTAAAAACAATGGAATCATTGTAGGTAAAGTAACTGAGAAAAGTAACGGAAATCCCCTACCCTTCGCTACTGTAAGCATTCAGGACGAAGCAAAGAAAATAGTTGGCGGAGCAACCACCGGCGAAAATGGTAATTTTCAAATCAACAATGTTATTTTTGGCAAATGCAACGTTAAAGTATCATTCATCGGTTTCAGGGATACAACATTTGTAATCAACATAAATCAGGATGCAAACAATGTTGACCTTGGAGTAATAAAGCTTGCATCAGATGCAATAGCGTTAAAATCGGCAGTCATAGTTGCAAAGGTTCCTGTTATCGAACAGAAACTCGACAAAATAGTAATGAATGTTTCAGAAGCTGTATCAACACAGGGCAGCAATGCGCTGGATGTGCTTAAAAAGGCGCCGGGTATCAGCGTGGACCCTTCCGGAAATATATTGCTAAACGGCTCAGCTGTTCAGGTATGGATAGACGGAAGACCGTCAAACCTTTCGGGAGCAGAACTTGAGTCGCTGCTTAGCGGAACGGATGGATCTACAATTGACAAGATTGAAATCATTTCACATCCTTCGGCAAAATATGATGCAGCAGGTTCCGGTGGTATTATCAATATCAAAACAAAGAAAAGTTTTGCAAAGGGATTAAACGGATCGTTTAAAGGTTCTTATACAGCAGGTCCATACGAGAAATACTATCAGGGTGCCGACGGAACATTAAACCTGAACTACAGGAGCGAAAAAACAAACACTTCAGTAACATATAGCCCCAGATTTAATGAATCTTTTGAAAATATATATACTACAACAAATATTGGAAACGGTCTTATTTTGAAAGGGACAACTGAGTTTGACTTCTTAAATAAAAACCACTCGTTCCGTGTAGTAAATGATGTATTTCTGACTAAAAAAGATATTGTAGGTGTTATTGTGAACGGTTTCATCAGAAATCAGACAGGAAACACAGATAATGATGTAACAGGGAATGAGCTTTTCAACAATGGAGTGCTTATAGAAAATACAAGAACAGGTATCAGCAATAAGGATAATTTTTACACATTATCGGGAAATTTAAACTATACCCATACGTTTAAAGAAAGTCAGGAGATAACTCTTAATGCAGATTACGGCTATTACGACATTGGAAAGAACAGTGCCCAGGACAACTATTTTTCTGATAGCCAGGGTGCGGAGACAAGGGTTCCTTCTATATTCAAAAGCAGTTCAAACCAGCTGATTAACATAATGTCCCTTAGAGCAGATTACGAACAGGTTATCTTCAAAACAATTAAGATGGAGGCAGGTGCCAAGTGGGCCCAAAGCAGGACTAACAATGACCTCGTGCGGAATGACCAGATTAACGGCAACTGGATTGTAAACAACCAGTTAAGCAGCAAATTCAACTACACTGAAAATATTTCTGCTGCATATGTTTCTCTTGCAAAACAGTTCGGAACAGTTTGGAGCGTTAAAGGCGGTATCAGAGCTGAGATGACAAATTCAACAGGTGAATGGATAAGTGCGGATACTGTTACCACTAAATCTTATCTGGATGTTTTTCCAACTGCATTTGTAGGCTACACACCCAATAAGAATCTAAGATTCGGGCTCTCATACACAATGAGGATTCAAAGACCAAGCTTCTACCAGTTAAATCCTTTCAGAATGTATATTGATGCCAACAGTTCAGTTGAAGGCAATCCAAACGTGAATCCGCAGTATAATCATCAGATCAGCCTCTCTTTGGGTGTAAAACAACATTTGTCGTTTGCACTTCACGGACAATTCCTGAATAACGCCATCATTCAGAATGCATATTTCAACTCGCAAACCGGAGAGAAAAAACTCATTTGGGATAACTTTGGAAAGCAATCGTTTATGGGAGGATCGGTGTCTTTAACAGAATTTCCCATCACAAAATGGATGATAATAAATGCAAATATCTTTCTGGCAAATGTTGAAAACAAAACTGAGGGTTATAAAAGCAGCTCTATATTTTCAAACGGCAACATCAATACGGCATTCCTTTTGCCTAAAGACTACAAAGTTGAATTGACAGGCGTCTTCCAAAGTAAAATTCCTTACGGATACTTTACTGTTGACCCTACTTATGAAATATCCGTTGGAGTTAAAAAAGGGTTGTTCAAAAATATGGGAACTCTTTCGCTTAATGTCCATGATATATTTAACAGCCTTAAAAACAATGTATCATTAAACACAGACCAGCTTAATGCATATTATTTTACATCTCTTAGCCGGAATCGTACAATAACATTAAGCTTTCAGTATCGTTTTGGCCAAAGCAAAGGAATGAAAATGAGAAAAGTGGGCAACGCCGAAGAGGCAAGCCGTGTTGGAAACGGGAACTAATTTCCGCAGTTACTTGGAAAGTATTAAACAATTAAATAGGAAAGCCCCGGTACGGGAGTAACATATGAAATTTAGGTGAACATTCATAAAACAGTACGTCCCTACCAAAGGAAAGCCGGTTTAAAAACCGGCTTTCTCATTTTTATATAAATATAATATTGAACAATGAATTAATATCCTGCGGCTTTTAAAGTATTATTCAGCAGCGAAATAATAGTCATAGGGCCCACACCACCGGGAACGGGAGTAATATATGAACATTTTGGTGATACTTCCTTGAACAGGACATCTCCCACTAAACGGAAACCGCTCTTATTGTCGGCTTTTACTCTTGTAATACCCACATCAATAATAACAGCACCATCTTTTACCATATCTCCGGTGAGAAATTCGGGTATGCCCAACGCTGCAATTATAATATCTGCATTTAAAGTATGTTCCTTTATATCTTTGGTGCGGCTGTGGCAAATTGTAACAGTGCAGTCTCCCGGTTTGGATTTCTGAGACAGCAGATTCGCCATAGGCCTGCCTACAATATTGCTTCTTCCTATTACAACGCAGTTTTTACCCGATGTTTCAATATTGTACCTTTTCAGAAGTTCCATAATGCCCCATGGCGTTGCCGATACAAAAGACGGCAGGCCAAGTACCATTCGTCCAACATTTTCGGGATGAAAACCATCAACATCTTTTTTGGGATCAATTGTTTCTATTACTCTCTGCTCATTAATGTGCTTAGGAAGAGGAAGCTGAACAATCAGTCCGTCTATATCGGGATTGGCGTTAATTGCGGCTATTTCATTTATAAGAAAATCCTCAGTAATTGAGTTTGAAAACCGTAGTATTGTAGAGGTGAATCCTACTTGAGCGCACGCCTTTTCTTTATGACCGACATATGTTTGCGAAGCACCGTCATCTCCAACAAGGATTGCTGCAAGGTGTGGCCTTTTCCCCCCCTTCAGGAGAATTTCATCCACTTTTGCGGCTATTTCAATTTTAATCTCATCTGCAGTCGCTTTTCCGTCCAGAATTATCATATACCTGATTTGAATTAAATTATCTGCGTAAACCTCCGATTGCCTTCATGGCATTTTTTCCGCCTCCGGCAAAATTTTTCATCACTTTGCGGGTATCTTCGAATTGCTTTATAAGCCTGTTAACTTCGGCAATAGAAGTTCCGCTTCCGGCAGCAATCCTTTTCCTCCTGCTTCCGTTTAAAATTGCAGGATTATCTTTTTCTTCAACAGTCATCGACTGAATTATCGCCTCAATGCTTTTGAAAGATGAGTTGTCCATGTCAATATCTTTGAGCGCTTTTCCCATTCCGGGAATCATTGAGGCAAGCTCCTTGATATTGCCCATCTTTTTTATCTGCTGTATCTGGCTGTAAAAATCCTGAAGTGAAAACTGATCTTTTGCAAGTTTCTTCTGAAGCCTGCGAGCCTCAACCTCGTCAAATTGTTCCTGAGCCTTTTCTACCAGAGAGACAACGTCTCCCATGCCCAATATTCTGTCTGCAATCCTTTTTGGATGGAAAACATCAAGTGCCTCCATCTTTTCGCCAGATGAGGCAAATTTGATTGGCTTATTAACGACCGCCATAATCGAAAGGGCCGCACCGCCTCTGGTATCACCATCAAGTTTAGTAAGTACGACTCCGTCAAAATTGAGCCTGTCATTGAACGCTTTTGCTGTTTCAACGGCATCCTGACCGGTCATTGCGTCAACAACAAACAGGGTTTCTGTGGGCTGTACCGTTTTTTTGATTGCAGCAATTTCCGTCATCATCTGCTCATCAATCGCAAGACGACCGGCTGTATCTATTATTACTAATGAATACCCCTCCTGTTTTGCTTTGGAAATTGCATTTTTTGCTATCTGAACAGGATCTTTAGCTCCCTCTTCCGAATATACAAATACCCCAACCTGGTCGCCAAGGATTTTCAGCTGTTCAATAGCAGCAGGCCTGTACACGTCACAGGCAACAAGCATGGTTTTTAGCCCTCTTTTTGTTTTACAGTTGAGTGCCAGCTTTCCGGAAAATGTTGTTTTACCTGAACCCTGTAAACCGGCAACCAGTACAATTCCGGGATTGCCTTTAACGGAAATGTCCTGAGCCTCGCTGCCCATGAGCAGGGTAAGCTCGTCATGAACAATTTTTGTAAGCATCTGGCCTGGCCGGACAGCCTTAAGCACATCCTGCCCCATTGCTTTTTGCTTCACATCATCACAAAAATTTTTGGCAATTTTATAACTTACATCGGCATCCAGAAGGGCCTTTCTTATTTCTTTAAGCGTTTCGGCTACGTTTACCTCAGTAATCCTCCCCTCACCTTTAAGCAGTTTAAAGGAGCTCTCCAATCTGTCAATTAAATTTTCAAACATCATTTAATAGGAATATTTTTGTGACTAACTATTTCGATATAAAACCATTAAGGATTTTTCTTCCATCATCATTTACAATTGCCTCAAGATGGTATCTCACCAGCTCAGAGTGAAATATGTATGGATCTCTGAGAAAAGTGTAGGAGCCGTTCCATGAGTATATTTTGGCCATTGCAGATGTAAAAAACAAAGTAACAAGCTCTTTGTTGAGATCATCCCTGTAAAGCGACTCTGTAATTCCTCTTTCCAGATTTTCGTAAATTATCTTTGAATAGAACGACATCCTGTTTGTGTGGTCCAGAAGTTTCAGATCCGGAAGATATTTTGATGAGTCGCTGAGCAGCAGCGGGCCTATTTCAGTTAGAGATTTATTCATCATTTCGCTCGTATGATGCAGTGCCTCAATAGCATTACGTCCCTGATTAAGCGCAAGATTTATACGGAATTCAATGTCTCCGAGTACAAACTGCATAACTGTACGCATCAGCTCTTCCTTACTGTTGAAATTGTTGTAAAGAGTCTTCTTTGTAAGTTTAAGGTCATCTGCAATCTCTTCCATTGTCATCTTAAGTCCCTTTTGCCTGAATAGTACGTACACCTGGGAAACGTACCGATCTTTAGAACTTACTCTGCTCATAATTTGTTTTTCTTTAGTAAATAAAATTAACTGTTAAATATTTTCGGAAAAATATTCAGGAGCAATATCTTTTTGGTTATATCTCATTGCCATTACTTGTCCGTATGCACCGGCAGAACGAATTGCAACCAAATCGCCTCTTTTGGTTTGCGGAAGAAGAAGATTCTTTCCGAAGCGGTCGCTTGATTCACATACAGGGCCTACAACATCATAGCGCATTACTCTTCCCTTCGACGTAAGGTTGTCTATTCTGTGGCTTGCCTGATACAGAGCCGGCCTTATCAGGTCGTTCATCCCGGCATCAAGAATAGCAAATTTCTTTCCTTTACCCATCTTCACATACAGCACTCTTGAAATAAGCGAGCCGCACTGAGCCACTATTGTTCTGCCCGGCTCAAAATGAATTTTTTGTCCCGGGTAAACTATAAGGTTGCTGTTTATTATTGAGAAGTAATTTTTGAAATCGGAAATCGGGTTTTCATCCGGGTTAACATAATCTATTCCCAAACCACCCCCAAGATTGATGTTTTCAATAAATATTCCCCTTTCAATAAACAACTTCTGAATTTCGTTTACTCTTTTGCACAACATTGAAAAAACATTCAGGTCGGTTATCTGGGAGCCCACGTGGAAGTGGAGACCTATAAGATTGATATTAGAAGATTTCTTTATTGTAGCTAGTACTTCATCGAACATCCAGGGACTTATCCCAAATTTGTCCTGAGACCTTCCTGTACTGATGTATTTATGTGTATGAGCATCAATGTCAGGATTAATCCTAAGGGCTATTCCAACCTTTTTACCCATTGATTCTGCAATGGAATTAATAACTTCAATTTCCGGCACAGATTCACAGTTAAAACAGAAAATTCCGCCTTCGAGAGCAGTTTTTATCTCTTTGTCGGATTTGCCTACTCCGGCATATACAACTTTATCAGGAGAAAAACCTGTTTTAAGAGCGAGAGAAACTTCATTGCCGCTTACACAATCGGCACCAAGACCGAAATCCTTTATGAGTGAAAGAACTCTCACATTTGCATTTGCCTTTAATGCATAGTGTGCATGATAGTTATATTTTTTTAATTCATCTGTATACCTTTTCAGAGTTTCTCTGAGAAGTTCCATGTCATAGTAATAAAACGGTGTTTCAAGCGTCTTAAATCTCTCGGTTTCTTTGTTTTGGACCATTGTTAATTGTTAATGGGGGTTTGAATCGGCAAAATTAGTAAAAAACTTGTACTTAATTTAAAATATCTATCTTTGCACAAATTATACTGAAAAGAGAATGAAACCAACAAAGAAGGATCTCCTCAGGGAGACAATAAAGCACATTGATGTCACTAAAATTGACTCAACGCTTCTTATAGATTCAATGCGTGACATGTCGTTTTCATCAAGAGATACAGCTTCTGCAGCAGATATTCTCCAGCTTATGATTAACGACAAAGAATCAACTAACTGGCTCATACTTGCCGGCAGCACATCTGCAGGCGGTTGTATGCAGGTTTATGTGGATATGCTCCGTTTCAATATGATTGATGCTATTGTTTCCACAGGCGCGTCAATTATTGACATGGACTTTTTTGAAGCACTAGGATACAAACACTACAGGGGAACACAATTTATTGACGATACACACCTGAGAGACAATTATATCGACAGGATTTACGATACATTTATTGATGAAGAAGAGCTTCAGGCCTGTGACTCAACAATAAAGCTTATTGCAGACTCTCTCGAACCAAGACCTTACTCTTCAAGAGAATTCATTTACGAAATAGGAAAATGGCTTAGCAAAAACTCAAAGAAAAAGAACTCTTTGATTCAAACCGCATACGAGCTTAATATTCCTATCTTCTGCCCTGCATTCAGCGACAGCAGTGCCGGTTTTGGCCTTGTAATACATCAGGTAGAGAAACTGAAAGCAGGGAAACCATATCTTTCAATTGACTCAGTAGCCGATTTCCGTGAACTTACAGAAGTTAAGCTTTCTGCCAAAACAAGCGGACTGTTTATGGTAGGCGGCGGAGTACCTAAGAACTTTGCTCAGGATACTGTTGTTTGCGCAGAGTGTCTTGGATTTGATGTTCCGATGCACCAGTATGCCGTACAGATAACGGTTGCCGATGTACGCGACGGTGCTTGCTCTTCTTCTACACTCAAAGAGGCAAATTCATGGGGAAAAGTTAATACTGCTCACGAACAGATGGTATATGCAGAAGCAACCACCGTTGTTCCAATGATTGTTAGTTATGCATATCATAAAGGTGACTGGAAGAAACGCGAAAGAAAGAATCACACAATGCTTTTTAAAAACGGGACAAAAGGAAGCGGAATCCTTTTAGTTGATAATAAGTAGATACTATCTAATCTAAATACAAAAGAGGCTGCCTGAAAAAACAGGCAGCCTCTTTTTTTTCAAATAGTTATTTAAGATTAATGTTTCTTCATCCTGATTTCAACAATGAAACCGGCAACAAGTCCCAACCCGCCAAAAAGCAATGTCGAGGCTCCGTATATTACACTCATTGTTTCTCTCATTTCGTAAGATAATTCACCGGATATGACCATAGAGGACTGCACGATGATATATCCTAAAAGAAGGCCAAGTCCTAGACCCATTAGAAGAGACCCGATCCTTAAAGTCAGAAATTGATTTTTGAACATTTTTTCTTCTCCGAAAAGTTTTGAAAGGTTTAAATTTTCTGTGTTTACATTCTCGAGCAAAGAAATTTTCTCCAATATCAGAAGTCTTTCTTTCTTCCTGACAAATAGCTCAATTAATTTGTAAAATGCATAAGCCCCTATTCCAAATGTTACAGGTACCGAGATAAAATCCATCATAATACTGATATTTTAAATTGTTTTGCACTTTTGACGAGGTTGCAGAAAAAAGGTTACAGTAGAAAAAATTAAAAATAGGTTGTAACTTCACAGGCACCTTTGCGTCTAAAAATGCAAATGAAAAGAGAAGAGGAGCTCATATTAATTGAAAAGATAAAAGCAGGTGAGCTAAACCTGTTCAATACTCTGATAGAAACGCACTCGCCAAAGATTTTGTCGGTTGTTCGCGGCGTAGTTTCCAACAGAGAAGATGCCGAAGAGGTCGCTCAGGATGTTTTCGTTAAAGCATACTTCTCTATAAAGTCATTCCGTGGAGATTGTTCTTTTTCAACATGGTTGTTCCGTATTGCATACAATATGTCGGTTTCAAAGACCAGGCTTAAGAAAAGAGAACATATACCGATCGAAAAAACCGGCAATATCCCGGATAATAATTCACTGAAGGAGCAGGAAAATTATCTGGACAGAGAGAGGCAGTATAAAATTTTAAACAAGATACTCGGAGAGTTGGAAGCATCGGACAGATTTTTGATAATTTCCTTTTATAATCACGAAAAGAGTATAAAAGAGATTGCAGAAATAACGGGAATGAGCGAGTCAAATGTTAAAGTGAAACTGCACAGGATAAAAAAAAGATTAAACTTGTTAATGGGAGATAATATGGAGGTGTGCTATGGATGAGAATGACAAAAACTTAAAAGAACTTTTTGCCGGATTGGCCGACGAATCGGTTCCATTCAATTTTGAAGTAAAAATTCAGAAAAAAATTGAAGAAAGGATTGCTAAAAAGAAAGAAAGCAACGAACTTTTTCATCAAATATCATTTGCTGTAATTATTGCAGTTATTATATCTGCTGTACTCTATTTTTTAAATTATAAATATTTTGGACTACAAATTAACAACCTTAAATTTCTATTAACAGACAGTATAAATTTCACTGGCAAGATAAAATCTATGTTTTCCAACAGTCTCTCTCTTACCTGGTTAATTATTGGACTAAATGTAGTGCTGCTTATTTTTGCAGAAAGATTGATTTCCGAAAAGCTCTCCCGCAAGGAAAAAGAATAGTACAATCAAACCTGATGCTCATCACGGAGCAAATCAAATACCGTTTTAACAGGGTTAAAAGTTATTGCAGGAACCTCAACAAAAACGGTGTTCCACTGGCTCATTGCGCCATTCCATAATCCCGGCAACTCCTGAGCCTTAAGCGGATGCCCCTCAATGCTTTTATCAGAGATAAACCCGGTTTCCGGATCGATATATTTGTGCAAGTCAAATTTTTCCCCGTTGTAATTAATAAAAGAGCAGGCAAGATCGACAGGATTAAAGTGTGTCGAATTTTCCAATAGTTCTTTATAGGATGGGTCCTTAGTATTTAATTGAGCACTTTCCAATATCTGAAGAGAGGTTGAGCCATCGGCGTCTCTTACGATAAATGGGCCTCCTCCGGGCTCCCCTGTATTCTTTACCATTCCGCATACACGTACCGGCCTGTTTAGTTTTTCTCTTATAAAATCCTTTAGAATCTCATCGGGAACAGATGGCAGCTTTATACACAAAACCTTATCCATAAAATCGGAAACTTCAAGAATAAGCTCGTAATTATACTCTCCATCCAACGCTCTTAGGAAGTTAAAGATTTTTCTTTGAACTTTTATTAATGCTCCTCCCAACACCTTTTTCCATTTGACCGTTTCCGGAAGAAGGCTCTCCTTGGCAACATTGTCAATATTTTTAATAAACACTATTGAAGATGTTATTTCATTGAGATTCTCAATAAGAGCGCCATGCCCTCCAGGCCGGAACAGTATTGACCCGTCCGGTTTCCTGAATGGCTCGTTATTTTCATCTACGGCAATAGTGTCTGTAGATGGTTTCTGGAGTGTAAAGGTAACATCTGTATAAAGTCCTTTCTCATTAAGAAATTTATCTCTTATGTTTTCATTTAGCGTTGAAAAGTATGCAAGATGTTCCGGAGAAACAGTGACAGTCATTCTAACGACTCCGTCGCGGCTTTTGGTATATTCGCAGGCCTCCAGCAGATGCTCTTCAAACGGTGTTCTTGACTCGTTTGCATACTTGTGAAACTTAATCAGTCCTTTTGGAAGCGAGCCGTAATTGAGCCCGTCTTCGAAAAGCAGTAATTTCAAAATATCCGCTTTATTATCAGTATTAAAGTTTTTGCATTTTCGTAGTTCGTCATAAAAAGCAAAATTTTTCAGCCTACCGAAGAATAGATTTTCTTCGTGACCGGTTGAGAAAGATTCTCCTTTTTCAAGAGATATCAGCATGTCATACAAGCCGCGAAACATTCTTGTTGCCGCCCCTGATGCCGGTACAAATTTTGAAATCTCACCTTCGAATGAGTCAAATTCTTTAATCAATTCTTCGATTTGATTTTTATCAAATGTGGAAATACCTCTTTCCGTTGTAGCAGGCGATACAATGCAGGGATATGGAAATCCGTTCCTGAAAAAGTATAGTTGCTGCTCTGCCGCGAAAGCTGTTATTCCTTTTTCCTGAAATTGGGCTAAATCATTTTCGCTAAACATGGCTCTTATTTTTGATGAGTTTAATAAGGTCAAAAAATTCCGGAGTAAATTCCCTTCTGTAGTTATAATTTCCTCTAAGCACTTCAAAGGATTCCGGATTCATCCTCAATAATTTATCATCATTTTTTATCGGATATATTATATTGAGAAGTGAACATATATTTTCGTAATCCGAAAGATTTTCGTCAGGCAGAAAATTATAAGAAGGTACAGATGGAATTTCAATTTCAAATTTCGCAAGGTCTTCCATTTCAAAAAAAGCACCTAACTGATTAACAGCCATTCTTGTGGCATTTATTTTCCCTTCGAGAGAGTAACCCGCAATATGTGGTGTAGCAATTGTGGAAATATTGAGCAGATCCATATTTATTTGAGGTTCGTTACTCCATACATCTGTTACAACAGCTGTAAGTTTTTTCCTTGATTTAACAAGTTCGGGCTCGTCACTTACTTCTCCCCTTGAAGAGTTGATGAATATCGCACCTTTCTTGATTTTCCTGAAAAAATCCGAAGAAGCCATACATCTTGTGGACTCATTGAGTGGAGTATGAAGCGATACAATATCCGACCTCTCGATTAACTCATCAAGAGAGATGTAGTCCTCTTTTGCAAGATGAGACCTGTCAACATAAAACTCTCCTATTTCGCCTCTTAGCGAGGCACTCTCGGTCTTAAAATAGTCCGCATCTTTTTGCAGAGTCTCTCTTTTGGGAGGGTCGCATCTCAATACATTAAAACCTAGCTTAAAGGCAGTTTGTGCAAGCCTCTCCCCTACATTTCCAGCACCAACGATTCCCATAGTTTTTCCACGCGGATCGGCATTCAATTGCGAACTCACAAAAAATATTGCAGAAATCACATATTGGACCACTCCCCAGGAGTTGCATCCGGCTGCGTTAGTAAAATAGATACCCTTTTCATTGCAATAATCAACATCTACATGGTCGCTTCCGATTGTTGCAGATGCGATGAACCTAACCCGGCTGTTTTCGAGCAGAGAAGCATCACAACGTGTTCTTGTACGGATTATCAAGGCGTCTGCATCGCGAACTGATTCTGCATTTATCTCCTTTCCCTTTAAATATTTTATTTGAACGTAGGGTTCTAAAACGCCCCGTAAAAAAGGGATGTCGATGTCTGCAATTACTTTTATAATTTTACTCATAAAAATTATGACCTACCTAAGTATTATCTCTTTAACAAGGGGCTTTCCGAGTTTCGCGTTTATCTCCCTTATAAGGCCTGTTTTAAGCTGTGAAAGCCTGTCTCTCGCAACGGAAGAACTCATGGTGCAAAACAGCTTGCCCTCTTTGTAATCTCTCAAAAGTACGTATTTCTGAATTCCCGGTGCAAGAATCAAATCAAAAGCTTCCAGCACTTTTGCCTTTGTAAGTGCAGTATCTATTCCCATTATCCTTATATAATCGGGAATCAGATCTCCAATACGCACTGCATCTTGTCTTTTCATATAATTTTCCCCGCTTCAATTTCGAAAGACCGGGTCTCTCCGTTTATTGTTTCAAGAATAGAATGGATTCTCACTTTGTTGCTGTCTGTAATAAATATCTGTCCAAAGAAATTTGACGCAACAAGTTTAAGCAAGTATTCAACTCTTTGCATGTCAAGCTTATCAAAGACATCATCAAGTAAAAGAACCGGAACCTTGTTGTGCAGCTCTTTGAATATTGAAAACTGTGCAAGCTTAAGCGAAATTAAAAATGACTTTTGCTGACCCTGCGAGCCTACTTTTCTTATTGGATTTCCATTCATGTTAAAAAGAAGATCGTCCCTGTGAACACCTGTTGTAGTGTACTTAAAGGTCTTGTCCCTCTCCATGCTCTTTATCAGCAATTCCGAAAGAGGACCCTCTTCCAGGTCGGATTTGTACTCAATGGATATCTCTTCTCTTCCGCCTGAGAGCATTGAGTAATATTTTGAAACCAACGGAACAAGGCTGTTAACAAATTCTTTTCTGGCCTGATAAATATATGCTGCGTTGTATGATAACTGTTCAGAAAAAGCAGATAGCAAGTCCGATGAAATTGAACTGTTTTTAAGTAATTTATTTCTTTGTGCAAGCAGCTGGTTGTAGTTTTGCACTCTGCGCAGATACTCCCTGTCTGTTTGCGACAGAATGGCATTAAGAAAGCGTCTCCTCTCCTCGCCCGACTCATTTATCAGGCATGTGTCGTATGGAGATACCATTACAATAGGTATAAGTCCTATGTGGTCGGAAAATCTCTGATAGGTTTTCCCGTTTCTCTTTATACTCTTCTCTCCTTCGGAGGTTAGGGAGAGGGAAATTTTTTCTTCCGTTCCGTCTTCTCTTGAATAATCTCCGTGAATTGCCGCCATACTCTCCCCATAATTAATTGTATACTGGTCTATGTTAGAGAAGTAACTCTTTGACATCGATAGATAATATACAGCATCCAGAAGATTACTTTTTCCGGAACCATTTATTCCAGTAATGCAATTTAATTTGGGAGAGAATTCAATTTTTGCTTCGCCAATATTTTTAAAATTGAGTATTGATATCCTCTTTAAATACATTTACATCTTATTAATACACAAAGTTACTACTTTTATGAATTAAATATTTGAGATTAGACAAAATATTGTAATTTTGCAACCTGCTAAAAAAAGAAGCGATGACAAAGAAAAACCATCAACAAGATCCTGAGCAATCAGTAGAACAGGCCCTGAACAACACCGAGCATTTTATTGAGAGGTATAAAAAACCGCTCATTTATAGCGCAATTATTATACTTTTAATAGTAGGCGCAGGTTTTGCTTATCAGCACTTATACCGCAAACCGCTAATACAGGAGGCACTTGCTCAGTCCTTTACAGCCGAACAACACTTCCGCGCAGACTCATTTGCACTTGCTCTCAATGGAGACGGCAATGCACTTGGTTTCAAGCAAATAATTGATGAATATGGCAGCAACGCCGGCGAAGCGATTTACCTCTATGCTGGTATCTCGGAACTTCAGCTTGGAAACTATCAAAATGCAATTGATTATCTAAAAAAATATAAGGGAGACGATCTTGTTATGCAGGCACGTGCTATCTGCAACATTGGAGACGCATACGCAGGGCTTCAAAACTACAAAGAAGCAGCGAGTCAGTATATGAAAGCAGCCAAACATGTTGACAATCCTTTTGCTGCAGGTTACCTTCTTAAAGCGGGTATAATGTATGAGGAGCTTGGAGACACTGCAAAAGCCCTTGAAGTGTATGATGAGATTAAAATTAAATATCCTCAGACAATTGAAGGATTTGAAATAGACAAATACATTGCTAAAATCAAGCAATCTGTTCCGCAACAATAAATAATAAGATAAGATGGGAAGAGCATTTGAATTTCGTAAAGAGAGAAAATTTAAACGCTGGGGCAATATGGCCAAAGTCTTTACAAGGCTTGGCAAGGAGATTTCGATGGCCGCCAAATCGGGTGGTATGGATCCCGACAACAACCCCCGCCTGAGAGCTCTCATTTCAACTGCACGGTCGGAAAACATGCCCAAAGACAATATCGAGAGGGCGATAAAAAGAGCTATTGAGAAGGACCACTCAGACTATAAAGAGATAGTTTATGAAGGATACGGTCCGCACGGTATTGCTTTTCTTATAGAAACTGCCACTGATAATTCAACCAGAACAGTTGCCAATGTCCGCAGTTATTTCAATAAATTCGGAGGTTCTCTGGGTACATCCGGAAGCGTTGAATTTATGTTTGAAAAGAAATGTGTTTTCAAAGTTAAATCTGCAAAGCCGGTGGATATCGAAGAGCTCGAACTAGAGCTTATCGATTTTGGAGCAGAGGAGGTTTTTCCCGATGAAGACGCAATTGTAATTTACGGATCATTCGAATCTTACGGAAACATTCAAAAGTTTATTGAAGAGAAAGGATTCGAGCTTATTTCAGGTGCTTTTGAAAGAATCCCTAATGTTGAGTTAAAAACTCTTACAGAGGAACAGAAGGCAGAGGTGGAAAAACTCATCGACCGCTTTGACAATGACGATGATGTGCAAAATCTGTATCACACAATGGCAAACTAAAAAATTTTAGATTATAAAAAAAGTGATTGGAAATCCAGTCACTTTTTTTTTGTATCCTCTTTATTAATACATACATTTGCAGGATATTTTACTTATAATTTATAATCAATTAATTATATTTTGTTATGAAACTGTCGCATATTGAGCACATCGGTATTGCTGTTAAGTCATTGGAGACAGCCATCCCTTTTTATGAAGAGATGCTAGGCCTGAAGTGCTATTCAGTTGAAGAAGTTGCCGATCAAAAGGTTAAAACTGCTTTCTTCAAAATTGGCCAAACTAAAATTGAACTCCTTGAAAGTACCGATCCGGAGGGAGCAATCGGTAAGTTTATCGAGAACAAGGGAGAAGGTATTCACCACATCGCATTCGCAACTGAAGACGGAGTTCAGAAATCGCTTGACGAACTTGCAGAGAAAGGCATCCGGCTCATCGATAAAGCTCCGAGAAATGGAGCAGAGGGTCTCAGAATTGGGTTTCTTCATCCAAAATCTACCCTTGGGGTATTAACAGAACTTTGTGAAAACCCAAACGATAAAAACTGATAATTTAATTTAAATCATATAAAAATGAGCCAACAACTTGAACAGGTTAAAGCGCTAACGCAACTTCGCGAGAAGGCGCGATTGGGAGGTGGTCAAAAAAGAATTGACTCGCAACACCAAAAAGGCAAATTCACTGCCCGTGAAAGATTAGGAATGTTACTCGACGAAGGGAGCTTCGAGGAGTACGACATGTTTGTTACACACAGATGCACAAACTTCGGAATGGAAAAAGAGACATTTCTTGGTGATGGTGTAGTAACAGGATACGGAACAATTGAGGGAAGACTTGTATATGTATTTGCTCAGGATTTCACTGTTTTCGGTGGATCTCTTTCCGAGAGCTTTGCTATGAAGATTTGCAAAGTCATGGATCAGGCGATGAAGATGGGTGCACCGGTAATTGGAATAAACGACTCAGGTGGAGCTCGTATACAGGAAGGGGTAAACGCCCTTGCAGGATATGCAGAGATTTTCCAGCGTAATATTCTTGCTTCGGGAGTGATTCCTCAGATTTCGGGTATTTTTGGCCCTTGTGCCGGTGGTGCGGTTTACTCCCCTGCCCTCACAGACTTTAATATTATGACTAAGGGTACAAGTTATATGTTCCTTACAGGCCCTAAAGTTGTCAAAACAGTTACAGGAGAGGATGTTACTCAGGAGCAACTTGGTGGAGCATCAGTTCACGCAAGCAAAAGCGGCGTTGCCCACTTTGCAGTTGACAACGAAGAGGATGGAATCAGAGTTATCAGAGACCTCCTAAGCTACCTGCCTCAGAACAATCTTGAAGAAGCACCTGCTTTGCATACAAACGACCCTATCGACAGGCTTGACGATTCACTGAATGAAATTATACCTGACAGCCCTAACAAGCCATACGACATGTATGAGGTAATCGGATCTATAGTGGATGACGGAAAGTTCCTTGAAGTTCATAAAGATTATGCTCCAAATATTATTGTTGGTTTTGCCCACTTTAACGGAACTTCAGTAGGTATTGTGGCCAATCAGCCAAAAGTACTTGCAGGAGTTCTTGACATCAATTCGTCAAGGAAGGCTGCGCGATTTGTACGTTTCTGCGATGCATTCAATATCCCGCTGGTAACACTTGTAGACGTTCCCGGATTTCTTCCCGGTACCCAGCAGGAGTATGGCGGAATCATTCTTCACGGAGCTAAACTTCTGTACGCATACGGCGAAGCAACTGTTCCTAAAGTTACTGTTACACTTCGTAAATCCTATGGCGGCGCATACTGCGTAATGAGCAGCAAGCACCTTCGCGGAGATATCAACTATGCATGGCCTACAGCTGAAATAGCTGTTATGGGACCTTCAGGAGCAATTGAAGTTCTTTACGGTAAAGAGGTTGCTGCATCCGAAAATCCAGTGGCATTGGCTGCCCAAAAAGAAAAAGAGTACAGGGATGCTTTTGCAAATCCGTATAATGCAGCTCGCTACGGTTATATTGATGATGTAATTGAACCAAGAAATACTCGTTTCAGGATTATCAGGGCTCTGCAGCAACTGGCAACTAAAAAAGTTACAAATCCTGCCAAAAAGCATGATAACCTGCCTCTATAATTATTAAACAACAACAATATGAAAAAATTATTTAAAATATTTTTGTTGCTGGGGTTTTTGGTGGCAGGACCGGGCCTTAATGCCCAAAGTCAGAACGATATGCGTCTTAATGAGTTTCTCGTTATAAACACAGACGATTTTGAAGATGATTTTGGACACAAGGGAGGATGGATTGAACTTTTCAATTCATCATACGGAACTGTAAACATCGGAGGCTGCTATTTAACAAACGACCCGGCAAATCTTACCAAATATGTAATTCCCAAGGGAGATGTTCTTACTAAAATCAGCCCAAGGCAGCATATTTTGTTCTGGGCAGACAATCAGCCGTTCAGAGGAACATTCCATATAAACTTCACTTTGGAGGATTCCAGAGAGATAATTTTTGTCGCATCGGATGGTCATACAATTATTGACAGAGTCGCTATTCCTCAGGAGAAGCTTGATACAAATGTTTCTTATGGCAGGTTGGAAGACGGAGTTGGTAATCTTACCGGAACCGAGGGCTGGCAGGTTATGGACAGAACATCCCCCAGCACAAATAATGCCGGTGTAGATGCTGTTCCACCAGCTGTTGTAATAAAAAAAATGGATCCTTACGGAGTAATTATGGCTGTAACAGCCATGTCTGTTGTTTTCCTTTCATTGATTTTGCTTTATGTAATGTTTAAGAACATTGGTAAATACAACATCAAGAAGAGCAGAGCAAGATCGGAAGTTGCCACTGCAACAACCGGTAAACCTAAGGTTGCCAATGTTTCTGCAGAGATTTATGCAGCAATTGCAACGGCTCTTCATGCATATAATCAGGACAGTGAAGCTCACGATATTGAGAACACAATTTTAACCATCAATAAAGTTACTAGAAACTACTCACCTTGGAGTTCAAAAATTTACACACTTCGTGAAACTCCTCAAAAATAACAGCTCAGTAAGTTATGAAAGAATATAAATTGAAGATTAATGGTAATGATTACAATGTAACTATTACCGACATTGAGGATACCATTGCAGAAGTTGAAGTAAATGGAATCCCTTTCAAAGTTGAAATTGACAGACCGCTTAAAAAGCAGGCTCCTGTTGTACAGAGACCAGCAGCAACTGTAGGTCAGAATTCTGCACCCAAACCTACTGCATCTGTTAAGCCTCCTGTTGCTTCCGGCGCTGAAACATCTATTACCTCTCCTCTTCCCGGAGTTATTCTGGAAGTAGTGGTAAAAGAAGGCGATACCGTTAAGAAGGGACAAAAACTAATGGTTCTTGAAGCAATGAAAATGGAAAATGTAATTGAAGCAAGTGCAGATGGCAAGATCATTAGTATTAAGGCAAACAAAGGTGACTCGGTGTTAGAAGGAGCAACCCTTATAATTATTGGATAATATGGATAAAGGTATATTTTCACTATTAGCGGAGAATTTACAACATTTTGTGCAATACACCGGATTTGCCAATGTAACCTTCGGGCACATTATAATGATCTGTATTGGACTGGTGTTCATTTATCTCGCTATTAAAAAAGAGTGGGAACCGATGTTGTTGGTTCCTATAGGATTTGGTATTATAGTAGGTAATATCCCATTTTTCCCTGGTCTTCAGATTGGTGTTTATGAACAGGGATCTGTTCTAAACATCCTGTATCAGGGAGTAATTCAGGGTTGGTACCCTCCTTTGATTTTCCTTGGAATAGGTGCGATGACGGACTTCTCGGCATTAATATCCAATCCTAAGTTGCTTCTTATTGGTGCTGCAGCTCAGTTTGGTATTTTTGGCGCTTATGCGATTGCCCTTCTGATGGGATTCTCTCCTTCCGATGCTGCTGCAATTGGCATAATCGGCGGAGCCGATGGCCCTACAGCAATTTTTCTATCGTCAAGATTGGCTCCCAGCCTTGTAGGCGCAATTGCGGTATCGGCATACTCATATATGGCACTGGTACCTGTTATTCAGCCTCCGGTAATGAAACTGTTTACAACCAGCAAAGAAAGACTCATCCGCATGAAGGCCCCGAGAGCGGTCTCTCAGCTGGAAAAGATCCTCTTCCCTATAATAGGATTCCTTTTGACATGTTTTATAGTACCATCGGGTCTTCCTCTTTTGGGAATGTTATTCTTTGGAAACTTGCTTAAAGAGAGTGGCGTTACCCGCAGGTTAGCTGAAACAGCAAGGGGACCGCTGATTGATGTTATTACAATATTAATCGGGTTAACTGTTGGTGCCTCGACTCAGGCAGACAAATTTTTGCAACTTACTTCGGTTTACATCTTCATATTGGGAGCTGCTTCATTTGTGATTGCGACTGGTGCCGGGGTTCTGTTTGTGAAATTCTTCAATCTTTTCCTTAAAGAGGGTAATAAAATCAATCCATTAATAGGGAATGCAGGGGTTTCTGCTGTACCGGATTCGGCGAGGGTATCCAACCTTGTGGGACTCGAATATGACAAAACAAACTACCTTCTTATGCACGCAATGGGACCAAATGTTGCGGGTGTAATAGGAAGTGCTGTTGCAGCAGGTATTTTATTAGGATTTTTATCATAAATTCCCTGTAATTTTATATTAAAAAGCATCTCGAAAGAGGTGCTTTTTTTGTTTTTTTAATTTATCTTTGTCTCTATTGATTTTTAAAAGAAAAGGTATGCAAAACAAGTTGCAGGAACTTACTGATAAACTCTATGTTGAAGGGTTATCCAAAGGGAAACAAGAGGCAGAGGAAATGGTTGCAAAAGCCGGAAAAGAGGCTGCCGAAATTATCTCAAAAGCAAAGGAAGAGTATTCAAAGATAATCTCCAAAGCAAATAAAGATGCCGAGGATATCCGGCTTAAGATGGAGATGGAGGTTAAGATGGCTTCCAGACAAAGTCTGACAGCATTAAAAAATCAAATCGAGAACTCCATTGTTGCCAATGGCTTTAACAAGCCGGTTTCTGAAATAACTGACAAGATTTCTTTTCTTAAAAGTTTGATAGAAGCAGCTATCGCGTCTTTTAACCCAAAAAGCGGAGATTCTGTCTCTCTTTCTCTTCTTCTTCCCGAGAATAAAAGAAATGAACTTGATTCATTTCTGAAGAGCGAAATAATCAGCCAGCTCAAAGGGGGAGTTAACATCGTTTTCGACAATAAAATCACAACAGGATTTAAAATCGGCCCAAAAGAAGAAGGATATCATATCAGCTTCACAGATAAAGATTTGCAACAATTATTCAGCGAGTATCTTAAACCAAAGACTCGTGAATTTTTATTTGCCGAATAATAATGAGAAATTATCCATATCTCATTGCTAGCCTTCCGGAGATAGTCCTTGATTTCGAAAGGAGCAATTACGATGTAAACGCCATTCTTGAGCAAATATTTATCAATATCCCTCCAAGAGACAAGCGCTGTATCGACTGGCTCATTTTTGGCCTGAAGGGAGAAAATCTCACCAACCACTTTTACAGGGAGGTTATGCATACAAAAAACCGTTTTCTTAATGAGTATTTCAAATACGACCTCGATTTAAGAAACATTCAGGCTGCATTTCTATCGCGTAGAAGTTCAATGGATGCCGGGCAATTCCTGATTGGGAACTCCCCTCTTACAGATGCTTTAAAAACAAGCAAAGCTGCAGATTTTGGAGCAAGTGAGTTTTTCGGGGACCTCACAAAACTTATGGCTGTCCTTTCAGGATCAAATATCCTTGAAAGAGAACAGAATATTGATATGCTACGGTGGAAAAAAGCGAATGAAATAAATACATTCAGCTATTTTGACATCGATTACCTGCTTGGTTTTATTCTGAAGCTTCTTATCATAAACAGATGGGATACGTTGGATAAAAAACAGGGTGCGCTGCTCTTCAAAGAACTTGTTGAAGATGTCAGAGGGTCATACAAGAAAGAAGAAGAGAGCGAAAACGAGACAAATAATTAATTATATATGAAAACCAGAGGAAAAGTAAAGGGGATCATTGCCAACCTTGTGACAATCGAGGTTGATGGTCCTGTTTCCCAGAATGAAATCTGCTATATTGACCTTGATGGTACCAAACTGATGGCAGAGGTAATAAAAGTTACCGGTAAAAATGTGTTCGTACAGGTTTATGAAAGCACCCGCGGTTTAAAAGTAGATCATGAAGCCGAATTTCAGGGGCACATGCTCGAGGTAGCACTTGGCCCGGGAATTCTTTCAAGTAACTATGACGGTCTTCAGAACAACCTTGAAACAATGAAAGGTGTGTTTCTTACAAGAGGTGAACATACAGAGCCACTGGATCTGGATAAACTATGGAAATTCACGCCAACTGCTAAACCAGGCGACATGGTAATTGCAGCTGACTGGATCGGAGAGGTTCTTGAAGGATGGTTATCACATAAAATTATGGTTCCGTTCGCTTTCAAAGGAGAGTATACCGTTAAAACGATTGCTCCGGCAGGTGAATATAAGGTAACCGACACTTTAGCAGTTGTCACAGGCGAAGAGGGACAGGAACATGCAATCACAATGATGCAGAAGTGGCCGGTTAAGGTTGCTATTACTGCATATAACGACAAACCCAGACCCTTCAGAATTATGGAGACCGGCGTTAGAACAATTGACACATTTAACCCAATAGCAGAAGGTGGAACAGGCTTTATTCCCGGACCGTTCGGATGCGGCAAAACTGTTCTTCAGCACGCTATATCAAAACAGGCCGATGCCGATGTTATTATTATAGCAGCATGCGGAGAGCGGGCGAATGAAGTGGTTGAAACTTTCACCGAATTTCCGGAACTTATTGACCCACGAACAGGCAGGAAGCTCATGGAGCGGACTACAATCATATGCAACACATCCAACATGCCCGTTGCAGCACGCGAAGCATCTGTATATACCGCAATGACAATAGGCGAATATTACCGTTCAATGGGTCATAAAGTACTTCTTTTGGCAGACTCTACTTCCCGCTGGGCACAGGCACTCCGTGAGATGTCAAATCGTATGGAAGAGCTTCCGGGAGCAGACGCATTTCCAATGGACCTGCCGGCAATCATTTCCAGTTTCTACGCAAGAGCAGGTATCGTTAACCTCAATAACGGAAATACCGGGTCTGTTACATTTATCGGAACCGTATCTCCTGCGGGTGGTAACCTAAAAGAACCCGTTACGGAGTCTACCAAGAAAGCCGCAAGATGTTTCTATGCGCTTTCCCAAAACCGTGCAGACAAGAAAAGATATCCGGCCGTAGACCCAATTGATTCTTATTCGAAATATCTTGAATATCCCGAAATCATTGAAGATTTGCAAAAAAGGATTAGCCCGGACTGGGTAGAAAAAGTATTGAAAGGAAAAAATATAGCACTTAGGGGAAAAGAGGCATACGACCAGATTAATATTCTCGGGGATGATGGTGTTCCTATTGATTATCACACAAGGTACTGGAAATCCGAACTTCTTGATTTTATTATTCTTCAGCAGGATGCTTACGATAAAATTGACCAGTCAACACCGCTTGAAAGGCAAAAAATGATGTACGAACTGGTTATTGATATTTGCAATACAGACTTTGAATTTGATGGTTTTGAAGAGTGTGGTAACTTTTACAAAAAGCTTATCAACATTATGCGTCAGATGAACTATTCCGAATACAAAAGCACAGAGTTTAACAATTATCTCGAACAATTAAATAAGGAGATTGGCCATGGCAAGTAAAGCATTTCAAAAAATATACACAAAACTGGAGGCCATTTCAAAAGCGACCATTTCGCTAAGAGCAGGTGGTGTAGCCAATGAGGAACTTGCATCTGTTGCCGGCCGGTTAGCTCAGGTTGTAAAGATTAAAGGCGATCTTGTAACCCTTCAGGTGTTTGAAGGTACAGACGGGATTGCTACCAATGCAGAAGTTGTATTTTTCGGAGAACCTCCTGCATTAAATGTAAGTGAAGATCTGGCAGGAAGATTCTTCAACTCTTACGGGCAACCAATTGACAACCGCCCGCTTGTTGAGGGAGAGAGAAGATATATCGGCGGGCCATCCGTAAATCCTTACAGAAGAAAACAGCCATCGGAATTGATTCCTACTGGTATCGCAGGTATTGACCTTAATAACACACTTGTTTCAGGACAAAAAATTCCTTTTTTTGCAGACCCTGATCAGCCCTATAATCAGGTAATGGCACAAGTTGCACTTAAGGCTGATGTTGATAAAATCATACTGGGAGGCATGGGTCTCACCAACGACGATTATCTTTACTTTAAGCAGATGTTCGAAAATGCAGGAGCATTAAATAAAATAATCAGTTTTGTAAACACTACGGAACAGCCCCCTGTTGAGCGCCTTTTGATACCCGACATGGCACTCACTGCAGCAGAATATTTTGCGGTGGACAAAAATGAAAAGGTTCTTGTCCTTCTTACAGACATGACCCTTTATGCCGATGCTTTAAGTATCGTAAGTAACAGGATGGACCAGATTCCGTCAAAAGACTCAATGCCGGGATCGCTTTACTCCGATCTTGCAAAAATTTATGAGAAAGCCGTGCAGCTGCCTACCGGTGGCTCTATAACCATCATCGCTGTTACGACTCTTAGCGGCGGGGACATCACTCACGCTATACCGGATAACACCGGATATATCACCGAAGGACAGTTGTTCCTGAGAACTGATACCGATACCGGAAAAGTTATTGTTGACCCATTCAGGTCTTTATCACGTTTGAAACAGCTTGTAATTGGCAAGAAGACAAGGGAAGACCACAACTACGTAATGAATGCGGCTGTGAGGCTATATGCCGATGCTGCCAATGCAAAAACAAAACTTGAGAATGGTTTTGACCTTAGCGACTATGACATGAGGTGCCTTGATTATGCAAAAGCATATTCAAACAGTCTTCTGGCTATAGACGTAAACATAAATATCACCGAAATGCTCGACACTGCCTGGGAACTGTTCAAAAAATATTTCACCAAGGAAGAGTTGAGTATAAAGGCTGAGATTCTTGAAAAATATTGGAAAACAGCATAGATTAAGAGCATGGCTATAAAATTCCAATTCAACAAAACTTCTCTTAACGATCTTAACAAACAACTTAAGGTGAGAACCAACGCTTTGCCTACACTCAAAAACAAAGAGTCGGCTCTGCGTATGGAGGTTAAGAGGGCTAAGAAACGCTCCGAGGAGCTGTTGGATCAATTGGCCTCCTCATTAAAATCTTATGACTATCTCGCAGGACTCTGGAATGAATTTGAACCCGGTCTTATATCTGTAAAAGACATTACTCTGGAAACAGTTAAAATCGCCGGAATAAAAACCCCGTCTCTTAAGGAGGTATTGTATGATGTAAAACCATACAATCTCTTTTCTAAACCATTATGGTACACCGACGGGATTTCCATTCTTAAGCAACTTGCACAATTGGGAATTGAGTCTGAGATTTATGAGCAAAAGATGCATCTTCTTGAATTTGCCCGTAAAAAAACTACTCAGAAGGTAAATCTTTATGAGAAAGTTCAAATTCCGGGTTATAAGGAAGCTATTTTAAAGATTAAACGATTTATGGAGGACGAAGAGAATCTCTCAAAGGCCTCTCAGAAAATTGTAAAAAACAGACACCTGCAGGAGGAGGAGGCGATATGATTGCAAGAATGACTAAATACTCCTTTATTGTTTACCAGCCGGAACTTAAAGATTTTCTTGGAAAGGTTCAGGAGTTAGGGATGGTGGATATAAGAAGAGAGAATAAAGCTGTAGACAATCACTCTAAAGAGCTGCTTAGCTCAATTCAGAGTAATTCTCTGGTTATCAAAAAATTGAAAGAGCTTCGGGAATCTTTGAAAGAGGTTACTCCGCCGGAATCCGGATTTCAATCGGAATTGAACGGCAAAGATGTATTCAATGCTATTGAGAATACTCTTGAAAACAGAGATATCTGGATAGCAGAAGAGAAAAATCTGATAAAAGAACTTGATGAGTCGGTTATCTGGGGGGCATATAATAAAGAGGATATTCATCGGCTCGAATCGTTAGGATACAAACTTCATTTCTACTGCGTTTCCGAAAATAACTTCAGTCCGGAGTGGGATAAGGAATACATTTTACAGGTACTCAACAAAGAGGGTGGAAAATATTATTTTGTAATACTTTCTCCCGTAGGATCCGATTTTCTGTTCAAGCATCCGGAAAGCAGATTTCCTCAAAACTCCTTTGATATTGTCGAGCAGAAACTTAAGGAGGTAAGAAAGAATATTTCCGATAGTAATTCATATCTGGCAGGAATCCTGAAAAAGGTTGACTTTCTGGAAAAAACTCTCGATTCGGATAAATCTGTCCTTGATCTTTATCTTGCTGGCGTTTCATCACAAACGGAGGCAGAAGGAACTCTTGCATTAATAACAGGATTTGCGCCTGAAAGCAATAAGAATGAACTCAAACAATTCTTTGACAAAGAAAATGTCTATTATATCGCAGAAGACGCTCACGAAGACGATAATCCTCCTATTAAACTAAAGAACAATTTCTTTACGCGCCTGTTTGAACCAATCGGTGATTTGTATATGCTTCCCAGATATGGAGAGCTTGATTTAACACCATATTTTGCTCCTTTCTACATGCTATTCTTTGGCCTTTGCCTTGGAGACATGGGTTATGGACTTGTATTGTTGCTTGCCGGCACAATAGGAAAATTTAAACTTGCAAAATTCAAAGAATATCTCACTTTGGTTCAGCTACTTGGAGTTGGATCCATTATAATGCCTCTTCTCACCGGCAGCATTTTCGGAACCAAACTGGGCGTATTATTTCCACTGCCCGATTCCATAAATTCCATGTTCTTTTCCGACATTAAGATGTTCTGGTTTGCAATTGTTTTCGGGATACTCCAGATTGTTTTTGCCAGAATAATAAATGCTATATTTTCAATTGTCACAAAAGGATGGCAATATGGAATGCATAATATAGGCTGGGCTATTGTTATTGTATGGGCATCAATGTCATATGCTAAAACAATGGTATCGGGTATGGTTATTCCTCCTTATGTAAACTACATAGGAATGTTTGGGTGCCTGCTTATATTATTCTTCTCTGCAACTGAAGGTAACATTATTACAAGAATCTTAAAAGGGACATTTGCCTTTTATGACATTACCGGTGTTTTTGGAGATGTCCTTTCATATATCCGATTATTCGGATTGGGAACCTCCGGAGGAATTTTAGGCTATGTTGTGAACTCAATCGCCATGAACATGATTGATATCCCATATGTTGGGTGGTTTTTCACTGGCCTGGTACTTTTGATTGGGCACACTTTCGTACTCCTTCTATCCAGCCTTGGAGCATTTGTGCACCCTATGCGTCTTACTTTTGTGGAATTTTATAAAAATTCCGGATTTACAGGTGGAGGCAAAGCCTTCCGGCCATTGACAAAAAACTGATTAAGAAATAATTATTAATATCAACAAATAAAAAACTAAGATTATGGAACAATTATTACCATTAACTTTAGCCTATGTCGGTCTGGGTATTATGCTTTCTGTATCCTGCATCGGAAGTTCAATAGGTGTAACAATCGGAGGTAACGCAACAATTGGGGCTATGAAAAAGAATCCGGATATTTTCGGTTCTTCTATGATTCTTTGTGCACTTCCTTCTACTCAGGGCCTTTACGGATTTGCTGCTTTTTTCCTTATGCTCAACAGACTGCTCGAAATGCCTGTTCTGGCTTTGGGACAGGGCTTTGCTATTTTTGCAGTTGGTGTTGCTCTTGGTATTGTAGGTTATGTTTCAGCTATCAGACAGGCAAATCTTGTAGCAAATGGTATTGTTGAAATGAGTAACGGACAAGATGTTTTTGGTAAAACTCTTATTCTTGCCGTATTCCCGGAACTATACGCGATTCTTGCTTTTGCAGCAGCATTCCTTGCTATTCCTGCATAATTGCTCACTTTAAAATTTTTGGGTGCCGGGCTAAAAAGGTTAAGCCGGGCACCCAATTTTTTTTATCTTTGAATAAAAATGAGATTGCTATGACATTAATTAAATCTATATCAGGCATAAGAGGGACCATTGGAGGTAAATGCGGAGATGCCCTCACTCCTATTGATATTGTTAAATTCACTTCGGCATACTCAGTAATGCTCAAAAAGAGATTACCTGGAAAAAGCCGGTATAAGGTTGTAGTTGGAAGAGACGCCCGGATTTCCGGAGAAATGGCCGACTCGCTTGTTTGCGGGACACTCATGGCCTATGGAATCGATGTTGTAAACGCTGGGCTTGCCTCCACCCCCACTGTCGAAATGGCAGTAGTGTTTGAAAAGGCAGATGGCGGAATCATTCTCACTGCGTCACATAATCCAAAACAATGGAATGCACTTAAGCTTCTAA
The DNA here is from genome assembly GCA_021371955.1 of Bacteroidales bacterium. GTDB lineage: Bacteria > Bacteroidota > Bacteroidia > Bacteroidales > UBA932 > Bact-08. The sequence continues at coordinate 489,941 of JAJFVD010000003.1, read as the reverse complement.
ACGAAAAAGGGGAGTTCCTGAATGCTGCCGAAGGAGAAGAACTTCTTGAATGTGCAGAAAAAGGTGAATTTGAATATACCGAAGTAGATTATCTTGGCGTTAAAACACATAAAGACTTCACAAAGCAGCACATTGAGGCTGTTTTGTCTCATCCGCTTGTGGATACCGAAGCTATATACCGCGAAGGATTTACTGTGGTTCTGGATGCCGTAAACTCTGTAGGAGGAGTTGTTATGCCTGCTCTGTTTGAGGCTTTGGGCGTAAAATGTATTCAGGTTAATTGTGAACCTACAGGTCGTTTCGCCCACAATCCAGAGCCTTTGCCGGAGAATCTTACAGAGCTCTCGTCAAGAGTAGTTAAGGAAGGGGCCGAACTTGGGATATCGGTTGACCCCGATGTGGACAGGCTTGCTCTCATTTGCGAAGATGGAAACCCCTTTGGAGAGGAGTACACACTTGTCGCCGTTGCCGATTATTTTCTGAAAAGCAAACCAGGGAGCACGGTATCAAACCTTTCTTCTTCACGCGCCCTGAGAGACGTAACTGAAAAAGCGGGCTGTAAATATTTTGCATCTGCCGTGGGAGAGGTAAATGTGGTTGCAGAAATGAAAAGGGTAAATGCTGTTTTGGGAGGAGAAGGAAATGGAGGCGTTATTGTTCCAGATTTGCATTATGGCAGAGATGCCCTTATTGGAACAGCCCTGTTTCTGAGTCATCTGGCAAAAGAGAAGTGTAAAGTATCTGAACTAAGGAGCAGATATCCTCAGTACTTCATTTCCAAAAACAAAATTGAACTTTCGGCCGGGATTGACGTTGATAAAATCCTTTTAAAAATAAAAGAGCTATATTCACAACATCGGGTTACAGATATCGATGGTATAAAGATCGATTTCGATGCGGCAAAAAAATGGGTTCACCTTCGCAAATCAAATACAGAACCAATAATACGTATTTATGCCGAAGCATCTGAAGAAGAGATAGCTTCTGCACTCGCTAAAGAGATTATTTTGGCTATTAATGAAATTATAGAATTATAAAAATGTTTTCATTCAGAACGTCACCCCTTTTGGAACAACCGGATTCTGTACTGAGAAGCGGAAAGGTTGCCCTGCTTTGTAACCAGGCATCCTGGCATCCTCAAACAGGAGAATATCTTTTTGAAACCCTTTCAAAGAGAGGTGTTTTAAAGAGGGTTTTTATGCCGGAACACGGTCTTTTCGGAGAACTGCAGGATCAGGTTAAGCTGGACGGAACAGATGCTTATAAGTCGGTTCTGGCTCAAAAATGTGAATTTGTATCGCTTTACGGTTCCGATGAGAGTTCTTTAAGTGCGCACATTGGGCAATTGAAGGATATTGATGCTCTGATTATTGAGCTTCAGGACGTAGGTGCGAGATATTACACCTTCAACTCTACAATATTCAACATCTTTAAAATCCTCAAGAACGAAGGAATAAATTTGCCTGTATATCTCATCGACAGGACAAATCCAATGGGCCGTCAGGTGGAAGGGACAATGCTCAGGGAAGAATACACCTCTTTTATTGGAATTGAAGGGCTTTTGCATCGTCACGGACTTACAATAGGCGAGGTTGCAAACCTTTTTTATAATGAGCTCAATGCAAAATTTCCTCTCCACATTATCTCCTATGCATCTGAGACTATTTCAAGAGAGATGCTGCCATGGAGCATTCCGCCATCTCCAAATATACCCGGACTTTTTACCTGTCATTTTTACACAGGACAGTGTCTGTGGGAAGGAACGAATGTTAGCGAAGGCAGAGGCACTACCCGCCCTTTTGAAGTTTTCGGGGCTCCTTTCATGGAATCACTCATAAACTACAACTCTTCACACGGATACGAGAACTGGAACGACACCTCCCACCCTCTTTACGACCCTTCGGTTTACATAAGATGGCACAGATTCATTCCTCAGTTTCATAAATTTGCCGGAGAAAGTTGCTTTGGTTTCCATCTGCACCCAATACCGGGCACACAATATCATTCATTGGCACATAATTTGCGAATAATGCGTTTCACCGCTGATAACTGCAAAGAGTTTGCCTTCCGGCCGGGTAAATACGAAGCCGGTAACGATAAGACAGCTATCGAACTTTTGCTTGGCGATCCTCTTCTTATAAATTACCTGCAAGGTAATGAAGAGTGGGAAACCATAAAGGAGGAGATGAAGAAGGAAGAGCAAAAGTGGATAAGAAAGGCAAGAAGGGTAATGCTCTATGAAGATCAGCTTTTCAGATGTAAATAAAAATTTAAAAGTTATTAAAAAGTAAAATGGCAAATCCGGTTTTAAGTGAAAAAGTATTCAATAAGGCACACTCGGAAGAGAGTACCGAAGTGATGACAGTGAAAGGGACAGCTTTTAAATCAATCGTCCTTATATTTATGGTTCTTGCAGGTGCTGCGTATACCTGGAAGGTTTTTTATGAAGCAATTAATCCTGCTTCCGTAACTCCATGGATGTGGGGCGGAGCAATAGGCGGGTTTATTGTGGCAATTATTATTAGTTTTAAACCAAATCTGGCTCAATATCTTGCGCCTGTTTATGCAGTTCTGGAAGGACTGTTTCTGGGAGCAATATCCGCTATGTTTAATCAGGCTTTTGCCGAGTCTGCCCCTGGCATTGTGATGAATGCCACGCTGCTCACTATACTCACAGCATTTGCCATGCTCATTGTATACCGGACCGGTCTTATTAAAGTCAACGACAAATTCATCAGGATAATTACAACAGCAGTTGGGGCCATCGCCCTTTACTATTTTGTAAATATCATCCTGTCCATGTTTGGCGTTAACCTTGTTATGCTTCACAACAGCGGTCCACTAAGCATAGGAATAAGCCTTGTTATTATTGGAGTTGCCGCATTCAGCCTTCTGCTGGATTTCAACTTTATTGAGAAGGCATCCCAGCAGGGTGCTCCAAAATATATGGAATGGTATGGAGCATTTGCTCTCATGGTAACTCTTATATGGCTTTATCTTGAAATTCTTAAGCTGCTTGCAAAATTTGCCGGTGGAAGAGAATAATTTTGGTTATAAGATAAATATTAGTATTTTTGCAACCCCATAATATTAAAATTAAATAGTAATGAAAAAAGGAATCCATCCCGAAACCTACCGTCTTGTAGCTTTCAAGGATATGTCAAATGAGCACATCTTTATTACACGCTCATGTGCTAATACAAGAGAAACTATTGTGCATGAAGGAGTAGAATATCCCGTTATAAAAGTCGAGATATCGAATACTTCCCATCCATTCTATACCGGCAAGATGAAACTTGTAGACACAGCCGGTCGTGTTGACAAATTCCTTAACAGATACAAGAAAATTCAAAAGTAATTTTCTCTTTTTACACACTGAAAAAAAGCTGCTTTTTAAAAGGCAGCTTTTTTTATATCATGTCTTATAAATATTTGGTATTTAGGTTAGAACATCATAACTTTATTCAAAGATCCCGATTTGAAATCTTAGTATAATGAAATGATGAAAAGAGTTGTTTTGTTTCCTGTGGTTTTGGCAATAAGCGTAGTTCTTTCTGCACAGACTAATATCAGCCAGCTTTATCTGCGCCTGCAAATGGGAGAAAGCAAGGAAATCACAGAGGAGTTTTCTCCACTCCTTAAAGATTCACTTTATTCAGATGCCGGAATGATTATGCTTCTTGGCGATGCTTTCAGGAACCAGTTTGACTATTCAAAAGCACTCAGTTGTTACAAAAGAGTGCTTCAGCTCAACCCCTGCGATAAAAGAGCAATGGAGGACGAATCTGACATGTACTCATATCTTGGCCAGCAGCGTAAGGCAATAGAGACCCTTAACTCACTTCTTAAGACAGACAGTACGAACTTTAGGGTGGCAAACAAACTGGCAGCGGCTTACCAGTCGACTCAGGAGATTAGAAAAGCCGTTAATATCTACAGGAAACTTTACACACAAAATATATTCAATTACAATACGGCCAAAACCTTGGGCGACTGCTACTGGCTCCTTGGGAACAGGGACAGTTCGGTATATTTCTACCAGTGGGCCGACGATCTTAACAGGAACAGCACAGCAACAAAGCTTAATCTTAGCCAGATAGCGTATATAAATAAAGATTACAACTCGGCAAAAATATTTGCATCCAGAGGAGTTGATATTGACTCATCGCATGTGCTGCTTAGAAAACAGCTTGGCAACACTCAATATAAGCTCGAGGAATATAAAGATGCCCTGTTCAATTTTAAATATATCATTTCGGCAGGCGACTCATCGGCATCCGTTATGAAGCTGGCAGGTATATGTCATTATTTTATGGGAGAATTTAACGAAGCGATCCCATACTTCAGGAAAAGCCTGCTGGAAGATTCTCTCAATAACGAAACGACATATTACCTTGCCGCCTCACTTAGCATGACCGGAAATTACGAAGAGGCTCTGATAACATTCAAGACTGCGCTTTCCCTCACGGAACCGGACCCTCATGTTCTTTACATGATAGCAAACCAGCTGGGAATAGTTTATCAAAATCTTAAACTGTACGAAGATTCATATAAATCATTTGCAGAGGCATATTCCCTTAATCCGGCCGACTCTAAGCTTCTTTATCAGATGGCAATGGTAAAAGGTGAACTCAAAGGAGAGAAAAACCTCGAAATTGCACGCCGTCACCTAAAGGAATATCTCGCAGAATTAGATAAAAAAGGAACCACCCTTACAAAAGATGAGATATATCTCAAGTCCCGGTCGGAGTGGTTCATTAACAAAATTACGGAAGAACTTTTTATGCTGGAGAAGCCGAAATAATTAGCGAAGCTGGAAAATTACAGGGAAAGTATAGCGTACATTAACTGCAGTATTGTTTTGGTATCCTGGTTTCCATAATGGTGAAGCATAAATGGCCCTTACTGCCTCGGCATCCAGAAGAGGATCAACGCCTCTCACAACTTTAACATTTGTAACCTTACCCTCTTTATTGACGGTAAACTGCAATATTACTCTACCCTCTATTTTCTTCTCTTTTGCAACAACAGGATATTTCAGTTCTTTCGCAACCCATTTAACAAAAACGTTCTCGTCCCCACCATTGAAGGTTGGCTTTACGTCTACCACCGTAAATGGTACGGCATCTTTACTGGAAGAAGTATCAGCTGATGCTTTATAAGTAACTGCAGCCGCATCAGGTAGCTTGTCGGCCACTTTTTCCTGTTCTTTCACAACTTCGGGTACAACTTCCGTTTCTTTGCGGCTTTTACAAGACACAACGGCAAATAGTACAGATACAAATAAAACGACTGCCAGAACACTCCAAACAGAGGTTTTCTTTTTTAATAAATTTCCCATTTTTCTAAATCTTTTAATAGTTAATGAATTATGTAACCTGTTGGTGACCGATGGAGAGAATCCAAACTGAAGGTTTAAAATTATTGTCTGGTACTCTTCTATATTAAATCCTCTTTCAATAACATCCCCGTCTGCCTGATATTCGTGAACAGATACCAATGATTTTCGGAGAAAGTATATAAAGGGGTTGAACCATTGAACGATTTTTATTAACGACATCAGAACAATGTCAAATGAATGGACTCTGTTTACATGAGAAGATTCATGACAAAGAATGGGTTCCAGAGATGCCTCATTTAATCCCTTCTGAATAAAAACTGAGTTGAAAAAAGAAAAGGGAGAAGATATTTTTTTGCTTTGAATAACTGTCAGTCCGTTTTTAACAGTTTTCTCTCCGGATAAACTTAGTCTCAGAAGAATGAATAATTGTGCAATGAAGTAAAGTGCAAATAACGAAGAAATCGTCCAGAAAAGGATAATACCCCCCTGTCCTGTAATATTTTGCCAAAATCCGGGTAATGATGAACTATATCCCGAACCTGAAGCATACACATAAAGCTCAGGGATAGTTAATCTAATCATAGACGTTTGTTCTACAGGAATATTAATAAGCGGAAAAATTACTGTGAAGACAGATGCAAGCAATAGATATCCCCTTTGAAACTGATAGCTTCCACCTGTCTGTACAATCAGTTTATATAGAAGCCAGAAAAACGCTCCGCATATAAGCGATTCAGTAATATATCCAAGCAACGTTGTCATATTAATAAATATTAAATTATTTTTTGTTTTTAGAAATAATCTCCATTATCTCGTCGGCCTCTTTAAGAGTGATTCCTTCCTTTTTAGAAAGGAAAGAAACCATGTTTGAAACCGAGCCCGAGAAAAATGAAGAAAGCATATTTCCCATATACGATTTGAGGTAAATTTCTCTTTCAACAATCGGGAAGTACTGATGAGACTTGCCGAAAGTCTTGTGGGAAACAAATCCTTTCTTTTCAAGTATCCGGACAATTGTGGAAACTGTATTATATGCCGGTTTTGGCTCCTGCATCTCCTCAATAAGTTCATTGACAAATGCATGGTCCTTTTTCCACAAAAGCTGCATTATCTGAAGCTCTGCCTTGGTAAGTTCTCTTATTTCCTTTTTGGTTTTCATTGATTTTTTATTTTTTCAAATATATAACTATATTTTTAGTTTTACAACTATTTAATTAGTTTAAACAATTGAATGCAAAAAAAAGGCCACAAATTAAGTGGCCCGAATATTTATAAAAGTCGGAAGTACTTATCAATCCATAGTGGGTTTTATGCCGCTAAATGAGACAACCATTGGAACCCCGCCTACATTGATGTCTATTGTCATATTCAAATTGAAACCATCGCCGGTTCCTGCTATTTCGGCATTGACTCCTGGAAGTAGGTTTCCGGTAAAATCCATTGAATAACCGTCAACGGTACGTGTAATGTTAACAAGAGGAACAACTAAATCCTGCCCGGATAACAACGGGAAATCATATAAAGTTATTACCCCTTTTCCCAGAACCGGTCCTTTAACTTCAACACAGGAGCTTTCCGGCGTTTCCATTCCCGGTATGGTTATTTTGCCGTAATATGCTCCGGCAACAGGTTCCCTGCCGTCTTTTTCACAGGAATAAACGAGAAAAAATCCGGATACGACAATCAGAGATAAAAGAATTGCCCTAATACTCAGTTTCATATATCTGTTATTTATTTATTAAACCTGCATTTTCTAAATCAAAGTTAACGAAAAGAAAATAGATGGTCATAAATTTCATAAATTTGAACATTAAAATAAAAGGATGGATTATAATACAGTTGCCGAAAGATTAAGACTTCTTGCTATGGAGTATAACTCTCCGGAATATTTTATAACAGACCCCATATCAATACCGAAACACTTTTTTTTGCTTTACAAAAACAAGGAAGCAACTCTTCAGGATATCGAAATATCGGCCGTAATTGCCGCGCATCTGGCATGGGGAAGACGGGAGATGATTGTGAGAGACTGCAGGAGAGCGATGGACGAAATGCAATGGAATCCCTACAGCTATGTAATGAAGGGCGAATACCGCAGAGAAGATAAGAGCCTTCACAGAACGATAAAATGGAGCGAATTTGCGTTGATTTGTGAACGGCTTAAAGGTTTCTACTCAAAGGAAAAATCTCTCGAATCTCTTTCTCCTGATGAAATCAGGGAGCGTATTTACGGTAAGAAATCCGATAAAAACGCTGCAAACAAGAAGATTCATATGCTAAGGAGATGGCTGGTAAGAAATGACAATAAAGTAGACCTTGGGATATGGAAAAATATACCTTCTTCCGGGCTGATTATTCCTCTTGATGTTCATGTTCACAGGAGTGCCCTTGAACTGGAAATAACTAAAAGAAAAAGTGCCGATATAAGGACCGCGGTTGAGATTACCGACTTTCTGACAAAAGTATTTCCGGATGACCCGTGTCTTGGCGATTTTGCTCTTTTTGCTTACGCCGCTTCACGAAAAAAATAGTATATTTGGTAATAATACAATATAGCAGATGCCTAAATTATATATAATATCCGGATGTAACGGAGCAGGAAAAACAACTGCTTCATATACAATACTGCCGGAGATGCTGCATTGTAAAGAATTCGTAAATGCCGACGAAATTGCCAAAGGGCTCTCCCCTTTTAAACCCGAAAGTGCGTCAATTCAGGCCGGAAAAATAATGATAGAAAGGATACAAAATCTCATTGCCAACGGCACAGATTTTGCACTCGAAACAACGCTTGCTACAAGAACCCATGCAAAAATGATAAAATTTGCACAGGAAAATGGATATAAAGTAACTCTTCTTTTCTTTTGGCTTAGCGTTCCAAACCTTGCAGTTGAGAGAGTTAAGATGAGGGTCGCTTCGGGCGGGCATAATATTGATGAAAAAACTATCCGAAGACGATACGATATTGGATTAAAACACCTATTTTCGCTTTATATTCCGTTATGTGAATATTGGATGATAATAAACAATTCAACTATACCGCAAGAGCTTATAGCAGAGGGCGGTAAAGCGATGGAAGAAAAAATTTACAATAAACCTACCTACAACAAAATAGCTAATTATGAGCGAACTAGAGACTAGAGAGCTAAGACAAAACATTCTCAATGGCTTAAACATCGCGTTTCACCGACTTATTCAGGAGAAAAAGAAGAACAACTCCGAGCTCGCTTTCTCCAACAGGGGTAAAGTGGTAAAAGTAAAAGCTACAGAGCTGTAATAATCAGCTTATATATTTTAAAGACTATGCCGAAAACACTAATCTGCATGCTACTGCCTACCTTGTTTTGCAGTAGTTTTCTTTTTTCACAGGTTCGGGTTTCATCCGAATTCGAGTCAGGGAGCCTTGGTAAATATGAGATTATTGACTCTTCGAAAGTGAAAATCTCGGATAAGGATTCTCTGAAAATTTATTCTGTCAATATTTTTTCAAGGTTCGACCCACTTAACCCTATTGACACAGCTTTGGCACCAAGTGCAAGATGGTACTATTTTAAAATGACTGGTGTTAAGGGAAAGCAAATTTTCCTGAACATAAAGAATTCTGAAGCAATCAGACCATTTTACAGCTATGACGGTATAAATTTCAAACGGTTTGATGCATCTGAGAACATTAACCGCAACCAGGTTTTTAAGATTTTCCAGAAAGACACCGTCTATATAAGTCATTATATTCCATACACATACTCAAGAAACCAGTCAAAAATAAGAGAGTGGGCTCAAAAGCCATTCGTTAAAGTGGAAGAGATAGGTAAGAGCCAGAATGGTCTTGCAGTAGACATGCTCACGATTACAGATACTTCTATCCCGGATAAAGGGAAGAAAAGAGTATGGATACATGGCCGCTCCCACCCCAGCGAACAGCCTGCAAACTGGCATCTTGAAGCACTCATCAATAATATTGTTGCAGACACCCCTGAGGCCAGAGATATGAGGCGTGAAACAGTGTTCTACATTGTCCCTATGATTAATCCCGATGGGGTTGCCGGCGGATATTCACGTTCAACATCAACCGGAGTGAATATAGAGATAAACTGGGACAGACCGGATTCACTTACAATGCCCGAAGTAAAACTGCTTAAAAAGAAAATTTCTCAACTGACTGCAGAAGCTCCATTTGATTTGCTGCTTAATATGCACTCCCAGATTGCAAACTCTGCTACCTACTGGATACATACTGCCAAATCTACCAGTGGCAGATTTTTGGGAAAACAGATACTCCTCTCCTCTCTTACAATGGGCGATAGAAATTACTATGCTCCGGGAGATCAAAGCTTCTCCGATATGGGCTCAAGGTATCCCGAAGGGTGGATATGGAATCAGTTCGGAGAAAAGACCGTTCCAATCACTTTTGAAACTCCGTACACTTTCTTCACGAACAATCCTGCAGGAGAGTGGGTCTCTACAGAAAGCCTGTCTGCTTTGGGTTTAAACTCTTTTAATGCTGTTTACGACTTTTTAAAAATTGACGGAAACTCCAGAATAATTCTAGAACCTGCAAAATTTTCAAAAAGAAGATGGGAAAATATTTCAGACAGCAGTAAAGTCTTTTTTGGAGACAATTTTCTTAAAAGCAAAAAGGAAAAGTCAAAAATATATTTCAGCAAACCGTATCTGGAAAAAGGCAATTACAAACTATTCGTCTGGTTCGTAGGTCCTGCCGGTACCACCTTTGATGAGCACGAAAACAGATGGATAAAAGCCGGAATCGTTAATCAGAAAAATAGCGGTAAATTCAAATGGAAGGGTGTCGCTCAATCAGGCGAGACTGCAGATGCCATTTTGCTGATTAAAGAATAGAAAAACCAACGGTGCAATAGGAAAAGGGTTTAAAATTTTGCCTATATTTGCACCAAGATTGCGGAAATAGCTCAGTTGGTAGAGCATCAGCTTCCCAAGCTGAGGGTCGCGAGTTCGAATCTCGTTTTCCGCTCAAATTCATGAAAAATGGTAAAATACTTTTTAACCATATTTCTTGTTCTTTTCTTAACAACACTTTGTCCGGGACAAAACAGGCAAATCGCTCCCCTGTTTCCCGGAGGAGTCTCCGAGCTGAAAAAAGAGTTGTACCACAACCTCAGCAGTAAATCTAAAGGAGAAAAAATATCATATCCGGTTTCGTTCCGGTTAAACTTTTCCGTTGATAAAAGAGGAAAAGCATTTAATGCTTCCATATATGGCATTGACGATCCGGTACTCATTAAAAGAGTATCCAAAGCAGTAAAAAAACTATCAAGGTTCAAACCAGGCCGTGCAAATGGAAAACCAATAAGATGCGATGTAAGTATCGAACTTGATTTAAAATAAAATTACGATTTCCTGTTTTTTTCAATATACTCGGCAAGAGTTCTTACCGATTTGAAAACTTCTTTATTGGCTTTCGGGTCTTCCATGCGAATGCCATACTCTCTCTCAAGAAGAATTACAAGCTCCAATGCATCAATTGAATCCAGTCCCAGCCCTTCTCCAAACAAAGGAGCATCTGTGTCGATATTTTCAGGGGTAATCTCTTCCAGATTTAATGCTTCGATGATTTGTTTTTTAAGTTGAAGAATCAGTTCGTCCATAGTATGTATATAGTTTGTTAGTTATTATTTATTCATGCGATATTTCCTGTTATACAAAAGAGCCAGAAAGAAACAACCGGCACCAAACAAAAGCATTGCGCCACTTTCCGGCAAAATAGACATTATTCCCTCGTCTCTGAGAAACAGGCTGTAAAAACCGGACATCCCCCAGTTTAGAGGGGACAACTTGCTTATGATTTGCATCTCGGGCGACATGAGGAATACAGGAATCCACACACCGCCTATTGCAGCAAGTAAAACGACAGACACCGCCCCAAATACCGATGCCTGTTGATGGGTCCTGGCAATATTGCCGATTGCAACTCCGTATCCTATTGCTGAAACCGCTGCCGAAAATCCCATGAAGAAGAGGGCAAAATAAGAGTGTCCGAGTTCCAGCGAGGGTAGACCGAACAATGGCAACAGATAAACACCTATAATCAGCATCAGGGCAAACTGCAGAAGTGCAACCATAAGATATGTAATTGACTTGCTAAGCAGATACTCTGCATAGCTGCATGGCATCGTAAGGAGCCTTGTAAAACTTCCAGCCTCTCTCTCCTTAATAATGCTGCCGGAAAGAGATATTACTATAAAAAATATAGCGAAAAGGCTCCATGCAGGTACATTATGCTGAACGGAATTTGGGGCTATTTCGCTTTTCCCTTTTCTTGCAAATTTTGCGTCTATAATGAACTGTTCACCGGAAAAATTTGTAGGAGAAACAACAACAGGAGATATTTCGTTTACCTCTTTCGTTATCTCCTTCATGATAAACTCAAACTGAACTTTCTGAGCCTTCTCCCTTAGGGTGCCCATTAAGACAGTAAAGAAATATCCTTTAGCAGTAGGGTCAACAAGTATGGAAAGAGTTACATCTTCTTTAAAAGGAGGTTTGTCTACACCATTGAATGCGCTTACGACATATCTTTGTACATTTCCTTTTATCTTATCGGTAGAGCCTTCCGGTATATAGATCCCCAAAAGATATTTGCTGGAGGATATAAGGTTCTCCATTTCCTCCCTTGTGGGCACCTTTCCTTCTACCTCTGTCGAAATTTTAAAGAGTCCGGAATTTTCTACCTCCTTAAATACCGCATTGCCAAGCGCCCCATTGTCTTTATTCACAAAAAGCAATGGTATGTCAACTCCCTTAACAACATTCAAAGTGGTATCCTGAAGGGTTGCCATGAGTACTACCAGTATGGCAGGCATTATAAACATAAGAATTATGCCTCCGATATCCCGGAAGAGCATAATGAAGTCTTTGTACAGGAGATACTTTAATCTACTCATAGCTGTCTCTCATCTGTTTACCGGTTAATTTAAAGTAAAGTGCCTCAAGATTTTTGCATCCTGGCTCCGAATCAGTCAGAGTACGCGGATTCCCCTGCAAAACTATCTTCCCGCCATCCATCATTGCAACAGTATCGCAAATACACTCTGCCTCTTCTAGATAATGTGATATGAAAAGTATTGTGGTACCGGTTTTATTTATTTTAATAAGTTCCTCAAGGATAAGGTTTCGGGATTGCGCATCTACTCCAACCGTGGGTTCATCCAGAATTAAAATTTCCGGAGCGTGAAGCAGGCCCGCAATAAGATTTATCCGCCGTTTCATTCCGCCGGAGTATTCGGTAATAAGCTTGTCTGCACTGTTTGTAAGGCCAAATTGATTAAGAAGAGTATCAATTCTGGATTTAAGTTCATCTTTATGAATTCCGTAAATACCGCCAATTACGGTCAGGTTTTCCCTTCCTGTGAGTGATGTGAAAAGAGCTATATCCTGAGGAACAAGACCGATGAGTTTTTTTATTTTCCGAATATCTGTCTTTACTGAGTAACCTCCAACAAAAACATCCCCTCCGTCAAACTTCTTTAATCCGCAAATTATTTCAATAGTTGTGGTTTTGCCTGCTCCGTTGGGTGCCAGGATTCCAAACAGAGAACCCTGCGGAATAGAAAGATTCAGCCCGTTGAGTGTGGGATTGATCTTTTTTTTGTATCTCTTTGTAAGATTTACAATCTCAATTGCGGCGCTATTTTGCATCTTTCATAAGCTTTTCCAGACCAGTAAACAATTGTTCTTCTCTGTCTGCAATTAGTATTAGCTTATCTGCAAGCTGATCGTAAGTAATAGATTCGGGATCTCTTTTTTTGAACAGTCTTGCAGCGTTGTAGGAGAAGTCCCGCCACATATCGCCAATAGAAGTCATCTCCTTCGAGAATTCCCTGAGAATTGGTTCATTCATCAAATCGGAAGCTTCCTGAAGGAATGCCGCATATATAAACCTGAATCCGGCTCCGCCGGTACCTATCTCTTCGTTCATCCGTATTACCTGAGCCAGGTTTAAAGCTGCTTTTTTTGACCCGAGCCTCTTCTCCCATTTCCTCATCCTTCCGGCAAGATACCGGATGCCTTTTACGCCAAACATTGGAATAGGTATTCTGAGCATTCTGCTGCAATTTCTGAGGATTGAGCGCCGGATTGCTTCTTTGTCAAGTGTTTTTTTCGAGCTTATATCCGTAATGTAGTACATTCTTCCTTTTGGAGGGTACGTTCCATTTGCAAAACGGACAAGTTTAAGCTCATCATAGGTGAGAGTGCATTTTTCTACAACAACAGGATCGGATACAGTATATACATTATCCTCTTTCCCAACAACACAGATATTATGGGCATTAAAGTGGAATCTGTATTCTTTCGGAAAATACGGCAGGTGGTAAACTCCAACAAGCATTCCCACTGGGGTCCCTTTAAGCAGGACATCGTCGAGTGCCTTCATTGCCAGCTCCTTGTCGCGAAATTTAAACTTCTTCATTTTTATGTTCAGAAGCATAACGACTCTGGAAAATATCTCACCAGGAAGAGGGCGGAAAGAGGTAACGGCCATACCGTGCAAACGTATGAATGGCATATGGGCAAAAAAGAGTCCGGAACCGAGACCAAAAACCATGGCCTCGCTCAGTTCTATTCCGTAAAACCTCAAAAGATTGCTTACTACACCATTTTCACAGTGCCCCGATGGTTTATGTATAAAATTTAACTGCATATTCAGTCTATTGACACAAGTTGTTTAACTTCAATATTTAATGCCCGGGCAAGAATTTCGAGCTCACTCTCCGACAATTTATTAAAATGCTTTGCCTTGCACCATTTCTTTATCTGATGTTTTGTAAAACCTGAATATCCTGCCAATATCTCAGGTGTCATTACCAGCCTGTGTATATGTAAGGCCAGTGGACTCTTTTTACCAGCAATTATTTCCTTTTTAATCTCTTCGCACTCTTCATTTATTGTTTGCCAGGCATAGTTAATCGCATCGTTTTTCGGATCCCAGCCAACGCTGATAACCTGTTTATACTCGCCATTCTCATCAACAGCATAACACACATCTCTCACTTCCGATTTTTCGAGTATTGAGCCATCCTGTGGAACCTCATTTGTTTTCATGATTAACAAACTGTTAAGTAGACGAATGCGTATGAAAATCTTGCACTTTCCGGAACCATGATTAGGATTTTTTCACCTTTTTTGAGTTTTCCGGAGAGGAACAATTCGTCTAACATGAGAAAAGCAGATGCCGCTGCAACATTACCAACATGTGGCAGGTTTAAAAACCATTTTTCCTCAGGAATGAGAAACCCAATACTTTCCAATTCCTGGAAAATTTTTGACCGGAAATACATAGAAGAAAGGTGTGGAAGAAACCAGTCAATATCTTCGGTCTTTAAGTTTCTTTTTCCGGCTACTTCCAGTAAAAACTTACCTCCATACTTTATTATATTATTTCCAAGCAGCTTGGTATTCTGCTTAATAGAAAAAAGAGACTTGCTGGTCCACTCCTCTTCACGGAATCTTGTCCATCCCAGAAGATTGCCCTCCGAATCATATTCGGCACCGGCATACATACATGTAGGAAGAGTGTTGGCATACGATGTCAGCTCAATCCACTCAATTTTCAATGACAAACCCTCCTTATTTGGCTCATCTTTCAAAAGTACGGCTCCTGCACCGTCCGAGAGCATAAACCTCAGAAAATCCTTTTCAAACGCTATAATAGGGTCATCGATGAGTTTGCTCAGGCTTTCATACTCTTCTTTGAAATATGAAGATTTCATCCATGCAGAGAGCCTTTCCGAAGCAAGGGCCACTGCATTCTTTTTTTCTCCAGATGCAACTGATAAATATCCATATTTGAGTGCATGAACCCCACTACAGCAAGAACCGGCAAAAGAGACAACTTCTATATTTTTATTTCCGCCCATCTCTCCATGAATCTGAACTGCATGAGACGGCATAATCATCTCCTGAGAAGTAGTGCCTGCTGCAACCAGTTCAACAGTATCTGCACCGATTCCGTCGCCGTAAAGCTTCTCTATTGCCCGTATTGCCATATCATAGGCAGTATGAGTAATATTCTGCTCCTTATCAAGAGCGTAATACCTTGTTTTTATCTGATTATTTCTTAAAATTAGATGCTGTGCCTTAGAAGGTTTTCCTCCAATCATCCCAAGAAAGGTCTCTATTTCCGAATTTGGTACTGGTTCATTTGGAAGGAATGAGGCGGTTTTGGTTATATATACTGGGCGCATTTTGTTTAGGTTAGTTCTGTAAAAATAAAATATTTTTTCCGATTTTTTCGTAGGATCTCCTCTTAAAAGGATAGGTGAGATAAAAAAACAATAGTCCGAAAGGAGATGCCACAAAAATCACCGTCAGAAGATAATACTTAAAAAGCTTAAGCCTGAATGCTCTGTTTTTATCACCATATCCGCCTTTTTCAAGGACAAACGCTGCCCACTTCCCCCATAGCTTGTTGCCGTTGGATTCGACGAAATATATTTGCGGATGAAATTCTGCTCCCCCTTTTTCAATAATTTTTTTCTGCAGAGTTGAAAAATCTCCTGAAATAAGAGAGTTGTAAATATCTTCTCCATGTACTGCTGCATTTGCAATGTCACTGTCTGACACACCGGCCGCAGGAAGAAATCCTGACGAACCCTTTTGCCCGTCGATGAGCCACCTGAATATTGTAAGGACACTTATGTAGTTGTTATGCCTATCTTCAAGAGCAATATTACCGCACCATTTGCAACCGTACTTGTCCAGCCTTCGTTTTATACTCATGTGAGAAGATATCCACATGTTCCTTGAGCCCACAACAGTAATAACCTTTTTACCCTTTAAATACATTGCTGTTTTCTCCTGGTCAATAAAAGAGGCGAAAGGGATTGAAGGGGCAAGAAACCAGGGTTGATAACCCAGTACAACTAAATCTGCTTCCTCAATATCAGAAAAATCCATATCCTTGATTTTCACCGGGATTTCGGCTCTGGATTCGGGAAAGGCCTCATAAAAAGACTCTTTGCTCCATGGAAATGCAAAAGCACGTTCGGGAACAATCTCTTTATATGTCACTTTGCATCCGCTTTTATCAGGGAAAGACAATACCGATTTTATTATGTCCAGCAGCTGACCTGTTTGGGTATAATAAAAGACTGCTATGTGAAATTTCTTATTAATTTCTTCATTCATAATAGAAACATTTTACCGGAGAGGCTCCTGTTAAGTATGAGATTAGAAAATTTATATGTCGTAAAATCATTTGACTTCTCATAAAGAACCATCTCATCAAGTGAATAATCTGTTTCATTGAGAAATAGTTCAATCTTTGAATATGGGCCCAGAATCTCTTTGTTTTTGGGAGCAATAATGAGTTTGTGCCGGTTTGAAAGAAAC
This sequence comes from Bacteroidales bacterium, assembly GCA_021371955.1. GTDB lineage: Bacteria > Bacteroidota > Bacteroidia > Bacteroidales > UBA932 > Bact-08. The sequence continues at coordinate 473,233 of JAJFVD010000003.1, read as the reverse complement.
AGGTAAGAAACTCGGTAAGACTTGGGGATAGAATTTATATCACCCCCTATGCATGCTTCCATTACGCGGGCAAGATCCGACAGACCTTTTTGGTTTTCAAGCTGGAATGTTGTTGTCTTCCCCGAAGAAATCAAGTGGAGTTTAACGGAATTCATTACAATTGACATAACCTTTGGAGAGGTATAGTCAAATCGCACATTTCCGGATTTCTTATAATAGAAAGAACCTTTCGACACCACAGTCTCATTTAGAACTGTTATATGCTTTGACTGAACAAAGTCTGCAGTTACCGTTGAAATATCCTTCGAACGCTTTGCAAGCGCAGAATAAAAATCTTCTTCGGCAGAAGAGATATTTGCAGGATTAGAGACATTACCGGGAATCGGCCGGAATCCGGAGTTTAAAATTGTGAAAAAGAGTAAATATGTAACAAGTCTCATCTAAACAATTTTTATATTACAAATATACGTAAAATTAGACAGTTTCTCTCATGTCCACAAACTTGACAGGCTTGCGGCTTGTTATGGGAAGTATAGCTTTTGCAAGTAACTCCACGGGTTCGAAGCTGATATCCGGAGCAACACGAATCTTAGCTCTGAAATGCTCTTTTATCATTTTCTCGTATGAGTCGGAAGCAATGGCAGAGCCTATTTTTATTAGTATTCCGTCTGTTCCCAGAGAGTTGGTATATACCTGAACCTGATAATTGATAATTCCGTCTATATTGTCCAGTATGTCATATAATGCCGAAGGGTAAAGAGTCGTTCCTTTATATTTTATCATCTGACCTTTTCTCCCAACAATAGGACTAAGTCTCGTAGTGTTTCTTCCGCATTTGCACTTTTCATTATATGCCCTGCAAAGGTCCCCGGTTTTAAAACGTATTAGTGGCATCCCCTCAACACCAAGAGTCGTAATAACCAATTCCCCTATCTCACCCGGACTTGTTTCTCTCTCTTCCTCATCCAGAATTTCAATAATGATAAGATCCGGCTGATGATGTACACCGCAAAGATGTTCGCATTCGGTAAATGAACTTTGCATCTCGGTTGACGCGTATGTAGAGTGCAAAGAGAGCTCAGGCCACTTTTGTCTTATCTTTGAGGTAAGAGTGTTGTCGGAAAGATCAATCTCTCTGAGGGGTTCTCCGATGCAGATTGCCCTCTTTAGTGTTGTGTTGCAATAATCTATATTGTTTTTTTCGGCAAACTCCGCCAGCTTTATTAGAAAAGAAGGTACAACAATACAAGTGGAAGGCATTATGCTTCTTATTGAACTCCATTGAAGTTCAGGAATACCGTTTCCAACCCTTATAATACCAGCTCCCATCTCTTTTGCTCCAAGAAAATATGCAAGACCGGCCATAAACCGCCTGTCGATTGTTGTCATAAGCTGGATAACGTCACCTTCTGCACAACCTGCTGTTGTAAAGGACATCTTCTCATTATATGCAAGCCTTTTCAGATCCATCTCCGTGAGCATGAATGTCACAGGCTCTCCCAGTGTACCGGATGTTGTTACATAATCTATTACTTTATTGCGCGGTACGCACAGAAAATCGTTATTATACAGCTGAATGTCTGCTTTACAAGTAGTGGGAAGAAGCTTGAGGTCCTCAAGTTTTTTTACCATTTGCACATCAATTCCTCTCTCTTTGAAAACTCTTTTATAGTATGGCGAATTATTAGAAACATAATTCAAAGTCTCCAGAAGGGACTCCTCCTGAAAATTCTTAATTTCTTTTCTGGTTTTGAATTGAATACTGGGATCTGTTTTCATATCTATTTGGAATTTAACTTCTTTACTATTGAGTTTTTGTCGCTTAAATATGGTATCTCCTTGCTTAGTGCAATAATATACATCTCTTTTGCCTTTGGCTTGTCTCCCATCTTTTTATAATAGTCACCAAGGAGTTCATAAGTATGGTAATAATCCGGATTGAGCTTAATGAAATCTTCTATTTCAGAAGGCTTTAATACGGATTTCTCTTTAATATCATTTTTGATTTCCTGCAGCAGCAATCTGTATCTTATAATTGCAGGAGCAATTGAAGCTATGGCAACAGAATCCGCATCAATTGCCAGATCCGGGATGTCTGCTCCTGAAGTATAATCTTTCTTTGCGAATACTTCATTCAGGTCATAGGCAACCATTTTACCCAATTGCCATGGAGCCGTACTCACCCACATAATTCTTTTTTGGGGCTGAAAAATAACGGCATGATGGGCAATGAACTGATTTACCGACTTCTCGTTTCCCCACCCTATTGACTTATCTTGAAGACCATACGGATTTCTTAGTATCCATGCACTTTTTTCCGGGTCCAGAGGAGTCTTTAGCGCAATAAGCTCAGTAAGTCTTTTGAACCGATATTGTGAGTGGCTCCCCTCAATACTCTTAACTGCATCAATGTTTTTTGGGTTTTTGGAGAAGTTTTCAGACTGGAAATGGTTGGTCGAAATTATCATCTCGCCGGTTGTCTCATAAAGAAATGTTCCATCCGGGCTCTTTTCAATTATAGCTGCCTTTCCGTCTGCTGCAGAACCTATCAGTAACGATTCAGAGACAAAAGCATCCAGTTCTTTAGCTAGATTATATGCCTCTTCTATATTGGATGCATACTGAAGTATATGCCTTGCAATAATCGAAATGGGGGTTTTGGAAGAAATGGGAGGCGAAGACTTGGCGGCATTTAGTGTTATTGTGAGCCCCTTTTCATTCATCCCGGAAAGAACGCCAACCATACCTGCCCATCCCACAGAAGCAAACTTGTATCCTTTTTCCGGATAATAAAAAGATACTATTTTATTTCTGGCAAAATCATCTCCAACATAGAAGTCGAAGTTTCTTCCCACAAGAAGTGAAGAATCGACACTTTTGCTTCCCCACACGGCAAAAGAAGAACACCCGACAAGCATATACTCCTGCATTGCGTGGCCCAGGTCATGTGCAGCATGATAATTCAATTGTCTGTCGTATGCATTGCCGATATAGTCGAATTCGCTGCTGCAGGCAAGGGATGAAGTGTATATTTCCTCTCTGTATTCAGGAGGAATATTTGATGATATATCCCGATTGTATATAATTGTGAGATATTTCAGGAAGCTCAGGTAGTTCTCAGATGGTACGATTTTCTTTATCTGGCTAACAAAAGCCTTCTCCTGCTCATACATAAGATTACGGCAAAGTTCCCCGAAAGCAAGCCCTCTCATTGAAGGACTTCCCTTTAGGTGCAGTTCCCATAAATCGCCTTCCCCCCTGCGAAGCACAGATTCTCCAAAACTGCTGTATCCGTTGTGTTCTGTCACGACCGGAAGAGTCGAAGGTAAAACGATGTCAGGAACGGACCTGTCTGCCGTAAAATAAAGGAAAGCTCCGGCGGACAAAACCAGCAATACCGTAACCAGTAAAGTGATTGCAGTATATTTTATAATTCTGAATATAATTCTTATCATCGTTTTTCAAATATTTTACCCGAAAGATAATCTGTTCCGAGTATTTCATAACATGTCATGAGCGCAGTGATTGTAACCCCCATCACTCCGTGAAGGTTTAAACTCTGGCCGGAAAGAAAAAGGTTTTCAATTTTTGATTTAGGCTGAATGAGTGTTGAAAGGGGGCTGTTGAAGTTTTTCATAATTCCGTATGCACTCCCTTCCGGCGCAGAAAGATAATCCCGGAAAGTGAGCGGAGTTGCCGAATATTTTGACGCAATGGAGTTTTTGAAACCCGGGAAACGACTCTCGGCAATAGTTATCATTTCATCAGAAACTCTCTCCTTAAACTCAAGATAATCCTCTCCCCTGTTTCCAACTTTAGTGTTGCTCCACCTTTCTACTTCGCTAAAGTACATTGGCCTCATTAATGAAACTATTTCTGCACTTTTTCCCCCATCGGACGGAACCTGCATTGTTACAATTATTCCATTATCGGGAGGTAATTTGCTGCTTTTTGCATTTCTGCCTTCGTTAAATATAAAATGATTCTCGTTAAGATATGGGAAGGAGCCTTCTTTCATTATAAGATAGAGGCAAAACAGTCCGTAGCTGTTTTTCAATGAGGTGATTCTGTTTCTGAAGACCGACCTTATTGCATTATTATCGTCAATGAGATTTAGAGTTAGCGACGGATGCAGCGAAGAAACAACATATTTTGAAACAACAACCTCTCCTCCCTCAAGCTCAACTCCGCCTGCCTTATTGTCAATTGTAATTATTTTTGTCACCCTTGCCCCACACCTGACAACCCCGCCGTTTTGCACAATTTTGTCTTCAAGTGCTTTTGTAACTTGTTCTGCCCCACCCGAAAAACGGTACGAGCCCTCCAGATAGGAATTATTTGTAATGGCATGAACATAAAAAGGTGTCATTTGCCTGTCACCACCATAAATAATTGAGTTACCGGAAACAACTTTGCAAAGTTTATTGTTTTTAAGCAGTCTCTCTATTTCGTCATATGCTCCTACCGAGAGGTAGTTCATTCCTTCTCCTGAAATACCTGCAGAGCTTTGTACAGTATTCTTAGTGCCAGTACCAATATCTTTTAAAATATCGGTATAGGCTTTTATATCATTTTTCTCCCGTGGAAATCTTGCAGAGAGAGACTCGCAAAACTGCTCATGCCCCATTGCAAGGGGAAAGACTTCGTCGTTGATGTGAATATTGTCAAAACCCATAGGGTTCATCCTTTCGAGTCTGATATTTTCAAGTATTCCCAAATATTTAAAAATATCATACAGCAACTCACCTTTATCAAGACTGCCTACATAGTGGACAGAACTGTCTATAGAGTAGCCGTTTCTTGTAAAAGACTGAAAAAAACCTCCTGATTTGTGGCTCTGTTCGAGCACAGTTACCTTGAATCCCTCTTTTGACAGAATTGCTCCACATTCAAGACCGGCCAGTCCTCCGCCTACAATTATCACATCATCTTTTCCCATCATTTATTGGTCTTAAAATGTAAATTGTGTTTGACGTGTATGAATCGTTTCGCACTGTCTCCACTTTGCAATTTAGTTCAGCTGCATAAGAAATCATTTCACTCCTTCCCATAAAACATGGCGGGTGTGTTGCTTTATTAAACCCAAGAATATCAATCGAAAACCGCTCTGTCATTTTTGTGAGACGGTGCTCCTCACTCTTTTCGGAGTCTCCGTCGCGAATAATCAAAAAGCCGCCGCTGTTTAACAATTCAGTTACTCTTTTAAGCAACTCTTTCTGTTCCTTAATATGAAGATAGTGAAGTATGTCATTCATAACAAAAACATCACTGCGGGGAATTTCACATCTGAGAACATCTCCGGAAATAAAAGAAATTCTTTCGCTTGCTGCATAACAGTTTTGAGCAATTTCTATTTTATCGCTGTCATAGTCAATTCCTGTAATTTTTCTTTCCGGGGAAAGCAGTCCCAGCATAAACGAGAGTGGCCCGTATCCGCAGCCAAGGTCGGTTACGCAGGCATCTTTTGGAATTATGTTATGAAAGATTGCATAACTTTTTTCCATCTTCATCTTTATTCGCATATACCATTCAAGTACAGGACCTTTATAAATGAAATTTGCAAGAGTGGCATAGTAGAAGAAATGATTCTGAGGAGTATCGTGATTAAACCGGAGCAAAGAATACTCTCCTCTCATGTATTGCGCAATTTTCTTGCTTCTTTCCCGATAATCTGTTCCAAACTGTATATTATCCGGAGAAATTCTTTCGAGTATTCTGTATCCGATTACACCGTGCTTAACATAGAAAGGCTGTTTTTTTGAAACCAGATTACCATTTCCATAAACCAGAATCGGGATAATGTCCAGCGACAGTTCCTCTGCAATTTTAAATGCCCCTTTGTGGAAACGATGAATATTAAGATCCGGAGACCTTGTCCCCTCTGGGAATATCAATACTGAATAGCCCTGTGAAACTCTTTTTGAAAGTTCTTCAATATGATTTTCAATCCCGTCTTTATGGTACAGAAATCCTGCATATCTCACAATATGGCCAAAGAAAGGCGAATTCCAGACCCATTTGTTGGTCATCATTACAATCTTTGGGTATAACGCAAGAAGCATGAGTATGTCAATGAATGACTGATGATTTGCAATAATAACCGCGGGTTTTCTGAAGTTCTCGTTAAAAGGGTTTTCCCTGAATATTTTTACTGTGGGCGATAACATTACGGGAACAAAAGAAATTGCGCGAATCAGTTTTCGCAGAAGAATTCTTTTTGGCTCATATTTAAAAGGGAGAAGAGCAATGAGAGATATTAAAACAGAAGCAATAATACATCCTGTTATAAAAGCCGAGAATGTGAGCAGCATTAGAAGGATTCCCGAAAGAGTAAACGGAGGAAGTCCTTTCCGCACCTGACTGGTAATAAAATACCTGTAAATGATTGGCTGGATCGTGTATGCAACAGACCACACCGCAGCCATACCAAGAACCGAAACCACTGCAATTGACCTTAATGCGGGGTGAACTGCAAAAATCATTGCTCCCATTCCCACAATCACAGTAAAGGTCGAAAAGAAAATTGCAACCTTATGTGCAGGGAGCATATCTCTCCTTCTTGAATACTCTTCGGAAAGGCCGTCAAGAACAAAAATGCTGAAATCATCTCCAATACCAAAAATAAAAGTGGCAAGAAGAATGTTAACAATATTGAAAGATATACCAAACAGAGCCATTAGCCCCAGAATTATTATCCAGCTCACAAACATTGGAATAAATGCAAGGAGTGCAAGTTCCAGTCTTCCGTAAGAAATAAGCAGAGTAATGAATACCAGAAGTGACGAAAGAAGCAGGATAAAATTAAAATCCTCTTTTATCCCTTTTGCCCAAAGAGAAGAGAAGTGCGCCCTGTCAATAATCACTAAATCCTTTTGCGCAGACAACTCTTTATAAAGCACTTCCTTATTCTCTTTATTTACAAAAAGATGCGTAATAAGCATTTCGACAGAATCTCCTCTTTGAATCCACTCCCGGAAAACAGGAGGAAGAGTAAGCTCTCTGGATGAAAAGTCTATGGTTGAATAATTTTTTGTGAGTACATCCTCGAATTTTGCGAATGCATCAGGGGCATAACCGTTAAGTTCTGCAGATTCTCTTAAGTCCTGGATGAGCTTCTCTCTCTTTCCATTACCCCAATACTTTCTCCACATCTGAAGCCTCTCCATCTGAAGAGATTTTGCTGGCAACAGGGCAGAAAGTGAAGCGCTTTTGGATACCAGTCCCTTTTCTTTATATAATGCAAGCAAAGAATCGCATTTCTTATAATTTTGTGCAGCCAGGTCCATGTTTGCTCCTGTCGAGAGAAGCAAAACCCTTGATTCGTCCGATCCAAACTGTTTTGTAAACCGTTCCTGTGCAAGTATGTGTTCTTTTGGCTCATAGCTTAGTTTAAGCATGTCGCTTTCAAACTTTACTTTGCCGGAAAATATAATTCCAACCGCAAAAAGGAGAATAATAAGCGAAACGAGCCACCTCTTTTTGTCAAAATCCTGAGAACTGAACTTTTCAATAGCACGAAGAAATTTTTCTGAACCTGAATGCTCCCTGATTTTTAGCATATGAGGGAGGAATATAAGAGAGAACAATGTTGTTCCAACAAGCGTCAGGGCCGAAAACAGTCCGAAGTCCCTCAACAGTTCCGATTTAGTAAAAAGAAGTCCGGCAAAGGCCCCAATAGTGGTGAAACTGCCTATTGTAAGAGGATATGTGAGCTCTTCCAGCAGTTGTTCTATACTCTTTACATGACCAAGATGAGAGATTATATGTATTGAATAGCTTAATGCAATGCCCATGACAGTTGCTCCCGCCCCGATAGCAATTGCAGATACACCAGTATCACCTCCTGCCATAAATGCCAGTGCGAATAACGCCCCGAAAGCAGCAGGTACAATAAGCAGGATTATCGTTTTAACGCTTTTGAAGGCAAAACCAAGCACCAGGACGATTACAAACAAAGCAATGCTAAGAGTAATCATTGTGTCGGATTTGATTGACCTTGCATTGTATACGCCAACACTTGGCCCTCCCATGAAATGGATTTTTAGCCCGGGTACTTCTGCTTCAAATTCTTTCCTGAGCTCTTCAATTGCTTTGACAAGTTTCTCATTTTTACCGCTTTCCCCGCTGCCATATAAAGGAGAGATAACATACAGCAATGTAGATAAATCGGAAGAGAATACATGTTCATTTACTACAGTGAATTTCATTCCCATTCTGAGAGAATCAAATCTTGCAAGCAAATTTGTACCCATTGAGAGAGGATCCTGCCCGGAATACCTACTCACGACATCTCCTGCAGGAGAAAGAAGAAGTGCCAGCCTGGCCTTCAATGATTCGTCAATTTTATCTCTGCTTGTTATTGTGTCAAATCTTTTGTAATCGCTCTCTGTAAGAAAAACGGGCAAATTATCGTAAATGAACGCTGCGCTGCGCTCTATTTCATTTTCGTCTACCCTGAGCCTCCTCTCTTTAATATGTGTTTTTCCAACTTCCGAATTAAGTTTCTCATCAAATTTGTCTGCAACCGATATCAGTTCCGAAGCAACTTCATTTGTTCCGTCGCTTTTCTTTTCAAATAGAATGATAATTTTATCCTTTACAGAAATTTGGGAGAAGAGGTTGGCAGCTTTGTCACTCTCTTCATTTGCCGGGAAAAACCGTGTCGGGTCCTCGGAAAATTTTATGCCGGAAGCCATGTAAGCCAATACAGCCACTATAGCAATGAGAGAGCCGTAGAGCAGCGTTTTCCTGCCTCTGAGGTAATGATAGAGAGCTATGAATATATTTGCAGCACTCATACCTTTACTTTTCTGAATATAGTTAGTAAAATATATGACACGAGCATCCCTGTTATTCCTGCAACTGCAGCGAAAGCTATACTGCCTGTGAGATACTGCACAAGGCTGTCTGATATCGAGTTAAGACTAAGCTGCGAGGGTATGAAACTTATCGGCTCCCCGAGTATGAAAGCGCCTGCTGCAAAGCTTCCGTAAAGAATAAAAGGAATCATAGGCGGGATGCTTATATTGGAAGCAACCAGTACGATAACTTTGTTCAGTTTAAGTAAATGCGCTGCTGCAACTGCAGCAATCATCTGATATCCCCAAAGGGGAGAAATACCAAAGAAAAGTCCTAACCCTACTGACTTTGCAATATGAAGATTACTCTCCTTGGATTCTGTTATATGCTTTTTAATAAAATTTCTGATATTTTCGCGGCTGAACCATTTGAAAAACTTAAGCGGCCACCACCACAGGAGCGCAATAAAAACAAGAACTGTATTGAGTACCGAAATTCTGGCAAAGTCTTTAAACGGCTTAAAATGTGATATTCTGATTTCTTTTGGGGGGTAATATACGCTCACGGGAATATTTCTGACAGCAACATTGCGCCATGCAGCTCTCACAATAATCTCCAATTCAAACTCATACCGCCCCGATAATGTACGGATTCCTTTCAGTCTCTCCAGCGGGTACAACCGAAATCCGGACTGAGTATCTTCCAGCGTTATGCCGGTTTCTAGTTTAAACCAGAAATTGGAAAATCTGTTTGCGAAACTGTTCTTTCCAGGCATATTGTCGCTTTTGAAATCTCTTGAGCCTATCCAGAGAGTATCTGGTTCTTTACGCGAAGAGTCACATAAAAGATTAATTTCCTGAGGATAGTGCTGGCCATCGGAATCAATTGTTATGGCATATTTATATCCAAGTTCGTATGCCTTGCGGAATCCGCTGTTGAGTGCGGCTCCTTTTCCCCTGTTTTTATTGTGGGTTATTACCTCTATTCCATCAAACTGATTCAGTATGTCAAAAGTATTGTCACAGGAGCCGTCGTTCACAACTATTACATTGCCGCACACATCCATAACGCCTGTCAAAACATCTTTTAACGTTGAGCCATTGTTGAATGTAGGTATAATGACAACATATTCCCTCATCTCTTTCCCGTTTTTAAATATCATTATACTCGCCCTTTAATTTGAGAATAACTCTTTCCGATGCACTGACGATAGCGTTTACGCTCCCCGGGAGGTCTTTGCTGCATGATTTGATTTCAATATCTATTTTCAGAATGTTTTCAATTCCGGGATCTACCATTCCGGTAAATTTACATTGAGAAATTCCGGATAAAACGACTTTGTTGCCCCTGATACTTGAAATGCAATCTTTTATGATTTCAAGAGTGCATACTCCGGGAAGAACTGGCTGTCCCGGAAAATGTCCTTTAAATATCTCACATTCCTTATTGAGCTGTATATTAAAAGATAAAGACTCATTACCGGAAGTAGAAAAAGATATAATTTTATATAGATTCGGGATCATATTCTGTTTTTTTCAATAAAAGGGAAAGTCTCAGATATGGATGCTCAATCTGTATCGTTTCAGGCCATTTATTATTATAATTGGTAAATTTCATCAATGTTTTAGTAATGCCGTTACCCTGCTCCAGTGCATCCAGACGGTCCGGCGAAGAGTACAGATACCTTGTTATCTTTGAATGGTCCGGCTTAAAAAGTATTTCAAAATCTTTTTTTAGAAGAAGAATAACCCTCTCTCTGTTAAGCTGCTCAATGCAATAATTGATTTTTATGTTCTCACCTTTAAGCTCGAAGTCCAGAAATGTCATTCCAAAGACAGATGTCATTACAATTCTTCTCTCTCCCGCCCCTTCTGTCTTTATTATTACAATACCCGTTACTTCGGATTTCTTAAATACAAGGGTAAAATCGAATATCCGGGTCGAAGGAATGGTATCATATACATAAGGAACATTACCGGCCGCAAAAGGGGTGTTTTGCAGCCAGATTCCCTCTTTTAGCAAAGGAGAGCAACCTGCCAGCGAAACAACAAGCAATATTGAGCTAATTAATCCTGAAATCCTCATCTGTTAAATCCGTATTTATCCTTTGATTAGTAAAAATATATTCTGTCACGCTTCCGGAACCTTCTTCAATCTTAAGTCTTTCTATCTCCGCGTTGGAACCTTTAAAATTAATTGTTATACGGGTAATTACAGAAGAGAGCTGTTTGCTTTGCGGAACAACGACGACCACAACTCCGCTTTTATTGTCGAAATAGCTTATTTTATATGTCGTACCCACTTGTGATAGATTACCAAGAAAAGAGGCCGCTATTAAACTCCTCACCTCTCTCATCACAGGATTGTTTTTAAGATCAATTATCTGGTTTTTACCATTTGATAAAATCCTAAGTTTTTGACCGTTAATTATCATATGATAAACCATTGGTTGAGAATACAAAAAAGCAATTTTGTCTTCTCTTTTGTATTTGAAAACTCCTTTGGATACCATCTTGTTCTTTAACATCTCCATACTTTTCTCCTGACGGAAATCGGCAATTAGAGTCTCTGTTGCCTGGGACCGGCTTTTTAACTTACTGTCAAAAGCAGTTACTTCAGAGCCGGAGAGTTTTTTCAGATCGCTCTGGCTCCATAGAGGAGACACCGTGGCTAATGCAAGGAAAAGTATTAAAGCTGCTCTTATCATAATTAATAATTATATAATCGTTGTTTTATAGTCCTGCTTTTTAAGGGCTTCAATTATCCCTCTCAAAATATTCGGAGATGAATTCAATCTGTCGTGCAAAAGGATAATTGCTCCGTTATGAAGCTCCTTCCCTACTTTTGAAATCACTTTGTGTTCATCTTTTTTAATTGTATCAAAACTTCTGATGCTCCAGCCTATAGTTTTGAGCTTTAAACGCTTTACCGCTTTTGCAATATTCGGATTTGTTACTCCAAAGGGCGGGCGAAACAGTACAATGTCTATTCCTGTAATGTCTGTCAGGATTTTCCGGCAATTGTCAAGATCTTTCTCTGCCATCAGTTTTGAAGCAACAGTAAAACCAACGGAATGATTCATTGTGTGTATTCCCACTTTATGCCCCTCATTTATCATACGGACAACAATACCGGGGTTTTCCAGGGCTTTCTCTCCTATGCAGAAGAATACTGCCTGAATTCTGTTTTCCCTGAGTATATCGAGTATTAAAGGGGTATATACCGGGTGCGGACCATCGTCAAAAGTGAGCATAACCTCCTTCCTGAGCGGAGAAAGACGGGTAATTGCAGGCAAATACAATCCCCAGCCCATATTCAGCGAAGCCGAAAACAGAATGAGAACTGCAAGAGCAATTAAAATCAGTGTTATTGCCGGTATAACCATTAAACTTTCTCTATAAGTAAAAATGTAAATACATCCAGTATATATCTGTTTACAATCAGAATATGTCTCTTATCCTTTTCTCCGGACAGAAGATTCAGTCCCCGGAACAGCCCGTATGCACCGGAAGTCGGATACTCTCCGCACTCCCCTTTAAAATTGAGTAAAGCGGTATTCAGGTTTTCAAAGCAGCCGGACAAATCATCAATACCATTAAGAATGATTTGCAAATCGCTGAATTTAAGCCCGTTTTCACTTAAAAAAGAGCTGCATCTTTCAACAATCTCATCTTCTGGCGTATCCTTGGACAAGATTTCTATAGCAGAGATTTTTCCTATTGTTTTTTTGCTTTTCGAAGCGGATGCAATAAAGAAGTGGGCCCCCTCCCCGCAATGAAATTTTTTCCAGACACCCATTCTGCTAAAAAGATGCGACTTAGTTGGGGTAAGCTCATCAAACCCTCCCACCATAAGTCTTTTTTTCCCCTCGCTCAGCAGAAGAGAGCTATCCAGAAGAGCACATTCAAATGAGCTCCCTCCGTGCACAAATGTGTTGTTATAATGCTTTGAATCTAGCATTAGCGCTATCTGTGCCCCTATTGTATTTGATGTACTCTGTATAAATGAGGACGGATTTAGAAGCCTTTCGCTGTTTTCGTAAATGGAAACAAGAAATTTTTCGGTATCAGTAAGACATCCCCATCCTGTGCCGGTAATAATACCTTCAATTACTCCTTCGCCTGAGTTTTCAATGGCCATCAAAGAAGAGGTTACCCCCATCTTTATCAGCCTGCTCATTCTCCTCCGCAAACCTGCATCGGGAATATATGTTTTGTAGTCAGGCTCATCACCTGCATTGAGGGTTCCGTTGTGTCCGGATGAAACAATACCCGCCATTCCGTCTATGTAAAGGTTTGTCTGCATCATAACTTATTTGTTTTAAAAGATTTAAAAACAAGCGAGGTGCAATTTCCTCCAAAGCCAAAAGAGTTCGTGAGAACTCCGCTGATATTTGTTTTTTTCCTGCATACGGTAACAGGGATGAGTGCTGCCTCAGATATCGAATTCTGAAAATTCAGGTTTGGCCACACATATCCGTAATAAAGGCTGAGTATTGAAAAGACAGACTCAACTCCTCCTGCGGCTCCGAGAGTATGTCCGGTATAACCCTTGGTTGAGCTGAAATCAGGCACTTCGTCGCCAAAAATCCTTTTCATGGCAACTCCTTCGGATGCGTCATTATTAGGAGTCCCGGTGCCATGTACGTTAATGTATCCTATTTCGTTCCGGTCAAAGCCGCTCATCTCAATTGCTCCTTTCATGGCTAGATATGCCCCTTCTCCCTCTGCCGAGGATGCTGTCTGATGAAAAGCGTCGTTTGCGTTTGCATAACCGGCAACCGAACAATAGATATTCTTCGTTTTTACTTCCGGCGAATGCAAAAAAAGATACCCTGCTCCCTCTCCGAGGTTAAGCCCGCTCCTGCTCACGTCAAATGGGCGGCAGACATCTTTGTCCAATATTCCCAGGGAAGAAAAACCATTTATAGTAAAACGGCACAATGAGTCTGTACCTCCGGCTATTACAGCATCAAGCAACCCGGCTTTTATCATCCTTGCACCAAGCATAATCGCATTATTGGCCGATGAACAGGCTGTATTTATTGTAGTTGCAAACCCACTTATTCCAAGCTCTTTTTCCATGAACTGCGTTGAAGCTCCGCAATCGTGACCAATCAGCTGCCTCAGCCTTCCTTTGCTTTTGTCTTTTAAATACTCTTTAAAGAAGACCTCGCTCACATCCATTCCTCCCACAGAAGTAGCTGAAATGAGCCCGATCCTCAGCCCGTCCGGATTAACGCCGGAGTCTGCAAGGGCTTCCTTTGCGGCCATCAATCCCAGGACTGTTGTTCTGGAGTATCCTTTGTCGCTTCTCAGCCCCAGCATATCTGCCATTTCTCTGGTAGAATGCTTAACCTCTCCTACTACCACCTGGTGGTTTGTATCAAAAAGAGAGAGGTTTCCAAGCCCTGATTCGGCGGCAATGAGTTTTTCAAGCTGAATTCCTACACCTTTGCCAAGTGCAGACACGCATCCTAATCCCCCAACATAGACCTCTTTTACCATATTATTCTCTTTTATAGAGTTTTAAATCGACATCGAAATTACCATTCAAAAACTCGCACCATCCGGCAACAACCAGTTTAAGAGACGATTTCTGAGCCAGAGAAAGCAACTCGCCCATAATTTCAGATTTGTCTGAGGCATCGGCTACAAAAAAGCTGTTTTCCCCCTGAAATTTGTTTCTTATTGCAGACTCTCCAAGAACAATGTTTGGCAGTGTATAAACAAATACTGCAGGGCTTGCCAATAAATCGCCCTCTTTTTCTGTTATTCTCTGATGTTTAATATCCGATTCAAGCGAAGAGACACTGTTTGCCATAAAAAAGCCCCTTTCAAACCGGCTGTATTTATCAAGCGAATCAAATCCGCAAAGCAATCTTGCAGTAGCAATTACGCCAAGTTTGGAGAGATCGTCCATTTTGAAGAACTTAATGTCTTTCATCTCCATCTCTTTATAGTGATCCCTTATGATAGTGTCAAAATTAACCTCTCCGGTCAATTTAAAAGAGGAAACTTCACTCCACTTCTCCTCTCTTCCCGTACCCGGGTAATTAGAAACAGATTCTTTCGCAAAAACAATGGCAGCATTACACCCGCCAAACCCCGAAGCACTCTTTACACATCTGCTTAGTGCGCATTCTCTGTGGTGAGAAGAAACTTTTATCTCCATAGGAACACCTGCTTCGTTAAATCCTTTAGTTCCTATCAAGAGAGAATTTTTAATCTGCCAAAATGATGCTATACTCTCTATTACGCCAGAGGCTCCAAGAGTATGACCCCAGTATGGCTTGAGACTCTGAACCGGAACATTCATAAGTGATGCCCAGTGAATCGCTCTGGACTCCATCTCATCGTTGTAAATTGTTGCAGTACCGTGGGCATTAACAAAATCCACGGAAGAACCTGAAATGCGGGCTTCTGCCATTGCTGTGAGCATTGCCTCTCCAAGACCGTCTCCTGTCCTTGATGGGGCAGAAAGGTGGTTGGAATCGTTGGTAACCGAGCCCCCCTCAATTACAATCGGGTCGTTATCGGCCAGCATCGATCGCAAAGATGTGAGAATTATTGTTCCTGCAGCCTCTCCAAGGCTTAGTCCGTCTCTTTTGACATCATACGGCGTACAAACTGTTTCACTTATGGAATGGAAAGCCTCAAACCCGCTTACAACGAATTTTGTCATCAAATCGGCACCTGCAACTATTACATTGTCGCATTCGTCGTATTCTATGAGCCTCGCTGCCGTAATAAGAGCACTGATTCCGGAAATACATGCATTAGAAACCACCAGAGGTTTCTGCTTTAACCCCATATAGCGGCTAATCCTTAAAGCAAGTTCTCCCAGATATGCCCTTTTGTCGATGTTGTCGCACTTGCCCTCAAGCAGATCTATATTGCCTTTGGTAGTAGCTATAATTAGTCTTGTTTTGCCGCATTTAACCAATTCCGGAGACAGGCCGGAGCTCTTTATAGCATCTTCTATCGAATAGATAATTCTTTTCTCCAGAAGAGTGAAGTTCTCCCCGTTATCGGCAATTGAAGAAAAATCGGCCTCTTTTTCAATCTTTGCTCCATTGAACGGTTTGGAAAATATCAACGGATCACAGACTCTGTGAATGGCACTTTTACCAAGATATATTGCACGCATATTCTCTTCGGTAGAAAAACCGAGAGGGGAATAAATTGAATCTCCTGCAACATATGCGATCTTTTTCCTTATTCTGTTATTTTCCATCTCTTTTGCCAGTTCAGAAAAAATTGAGGATTGTTCCATTCAAGAAGGCCGTCTCCGTTAAGGAATACCTGTATAGAGTAGCCGGAAGCAACAAGGGTATTGTCGGATTCACGAAAAATATTGTATTCAAAGCGGATTTTTGCCGAAGGAGTGTATATGTATCTGGTTTCAACAATAGCAGTATCTCCGTACACAAGCGGCTGAATATAAGAACAGTGTAGCTCAACAATAGGAGCTGTATATCCGGAACCGTAAATATCAAGATACCCTATCCCGCCGAAATGGTTGCCAAAAGCCTCTCTTCCATCCTCGAAATATTTGACATAGACTCCATGCCACACAATCTTCATTGAATCTACTTCAGAAAAGCGTATCTTCACAATATGCCTGTGAACAAGAGATGCTGAATTCTCCGCGCTTTTTTTTCTCATGCTTTTTATCACCTTTACTTCTGTAAAAAAATCTTTAATTCTCCTGATGCCACTTTGACATCATTACTGCTTATTGTGCATTCAACGAGGGAGATGTCTCCGAATTTTGCCATAATTCTGGTTCCGGTATACAGCTCTTCGCCAACCAAAGGCCTCGTGTTAAGTTCAAATTTTGAGACGGCTCCAATAAAACCAACCGGAATATTCTCTCCTTTGCTTTTATAACCGTATCCCACAATAACGGCTGCCGATTGTGCCATATGCTCAATAATTCCGGTTTCGGCAAAATGGCCATCTTCCGTAAACAGTGTGCCATTTTCCGGGATGTATCCGGTGTAAAACACGCCCTGGTCTTCTCCGTAGTAACTATGGACAAAAACAAAAGGCTTTCTCTGCGGGATAAAATCAAGAATTTCGCTGCCCGTCACTATGGCTTTCTTAAGTACTCCCATATCAGACCTTTTTTCTTTTTAACTACTCTCATTGTTTCTATATCTTCTGCAAGAGGATCGTCGGGAAAAACCCATGCCTTGCCTGTTTCTGCTGTCATTTTTTTACACTCCTCCAGATTAAAATCATCTGAAAGATAGTATGTTGGCTCCAGCAGAGAATCATTGGGGGAAATTTTTCCATCCCTGATAGCCATGGCCTGCAGGGCAGTGCCCGGATATATCCTCATTCCAATGTATGGAAAAAAAACCGTATAGCGAATTCTTTTAGAATTCTCCATTGTCTCCCTTAATGTCTTTTCTGTCTCTCCTATCCCGCCAAGAATAAGAAAATGGGCATAGTTAATGTTGTATTTTAGACACCTTTCGGAATTTAACAAAACATCCTCAAAAGAGAATGTCTTTCCATAACGGTGCATCTGTTCGGTACATAGTGATTCAGTTCCAAACTCAATGTGTTTTAAGCCTGCCCTTTTAAAAGTTGACAGCAGGTCTTCCGTGAGGTTGTGAGGAGAGAAATATGCACCCCAGTTTATCTTAATTCCGCTTTTAATTATTTTCTCCGCCAGCTCGGCATTATAGTCGTTATGGATATTAAATACGGAGTCGGTGAAGAATACATAATTGATTCCCTTATCCCTGTAAAGTCTTTCAAGTGTTCCAACAATAAGGTCCGTATCAAGTGTCCTAACTTTCCTTCCGTCAATTATAGGATATGAACAGTAGATACAATGGTAGCAGCACCCTCTCTTTGTCTGGATATTTAACATTCCGCTTTTTTCCCAGTAGAAATCGGACAGATTATCATCGAAAGAGAGATTGAGAGAATTGAGATAATTCTTATGGGGATTCAAAACCCCATTTTCATTTGAAATTAATCCCTCAATTCCGGATATATCTCCTCCGGATTCAAGTGCGGTTAGGAGCTGCCTCAGGCTCTCCTCCCCCTCTCCGGCAATTCCGTAATCGGGTTTGAGCAAATCAAAGAGTTTTGCAGGAAATATTGAGAATCCGGCACCTCCCATAATTACAGGGGCTTTGGAATTTCTCCTTACAGCTTTCATTATCTCGGAATAACCCGGTATAAAGCTTGTTTTGTCAAGAGAATTGGCCCCGTCAATGTTTCTTATTGATATTCCAACGTAATCCGGAGGTGTATCTTTAAGAATTGTTTCCAGATTTTCTACAGAGATAAGATTCATATCCAGCAAAGAGACATCAAGCCATTCCAGATGCTCTTTGAGATATGTCCTGAGATATGATATCCCTATAGGATATACAGGATAGGGATCGGCAAGTCTGTTGGCCGAGATTAAGACAAGTGTCCGTTTTTTACTCATATCCAGAATTTATAATAGTTATACCACTGCTCAGGAGCTATTTTTACAACCTTCTCCAGGCTTTTGACGTACTCTTCAAGTATCTGCTTTTCAAACACTCTATTTTGAGAACTTACACCGGACACAGGACACAGAGAAAAATGGAAACTGTAATGTTTAAACCCTGTTCTCACGGCATAGTAGAAAACGACAGGAAATCCGAATCTTGCAGCCATAATGAATGGCCCGAGTGGAAACTGCGCATCTGCCCCCATAAATTTCACTGTTTCATTTTTTGCAATGGAAGTAAGCCTGTCTCCCTGAATTGCCACATAAGCGCCATCTGCCAAAGCATCCCTGATTTCAAATATATTTGAAAAAATATCTTCTGAAATAGGAATAACCTTAAATGTATCTACCCTTTTTTCTCGTTCCAGAATCATTTTTATTTTTTGATATTCGGCATCAACCATAACAACCCTCATATCCTTGCCGTACTTGTCAAAAAAGGGAGCACCAACTTCCCAGTTACCAAAATGAGCTCCAATAATTATTGCGCCTCTCTTATCATTCAATATTTTCTTAACCTCTTCGGGTTCATTAAATTCAAAACGGAATTCATCTGCTTTTCCTGATGCAACTGCTGTTTTGTCAATCAAAGCAACTCCAAGGCTGAAGTAATTCTTATATAAGAATATAAGAGAATCAAATCTGCTGTTTCCCAGGATTTTCCTGGAGAAGTACCAGACAGACGATGTAGCCTTTGGAGCAAACGGAATAAAGTAGATTACAACAATTGACAGCAAAGCGTAGGCTGCTGTGAGACCGAATGTCTTAATTATGTAGACAAATGAGAGATAGCCAAGAGCTCCTCCCCTGGATTTACCACTCCATTCATTTCGGGAACTCTCCTTTTTCATCTATCCGCGAGTTGATAAAGTGATAAAAATCGTTAAACGTCTTAATTCCTACAAAATCTTTCGCGATTACCGTGAAGCCGAAATTGTGCTCAATTAGAACCACCATATCTACCAGGTCCAGACTGTCAAGATCAAGAGTTTCCATCAATGGTGCTTCAGGTTTGATCTTCTCAATATCCACTTCAAACTCTTCGGATAAAACACTATTAATTTTTTCAATTAGGGCAGCATCAATCATAATATAAGTCTATAGGTTGGGTTTTACACATTTTTTACAATCAGGGTAGAGTTAGTACCTCCGAAGCCAAATGAATTTGAGAGGAATGTATCAAATTCATAGGGAATATATTTATTGGAAATTTTTAGTTTTGCCGATGCTTCATCAGAAGTATTATAATTTATTGTAGGCGCAATAAAAGAATTTTTCATCATTAGTATCGAGTAAATTATCTCACTCGCTCCCGCCATCCACATTTCATGTCCCGTCATACTTTTTGTGGAACCGACATACGGTTTCACTTCTCCGAAAACTTCGTCTATTGCAAGCGCTTCATTGAAGTCTCCAACAGGAGTTGATGTTGCGTGTGCGTTAATATACTGAATATCCCCTGGTTTCATTTCTGCCTGATTAAGAGCCATTAGCAAAGACCTCTTAGGACCATCAATATTGGGAACCGATATATGTTCTCCATTAGACGAAAAGCCATAGGAAAGAACTTCCGCAAGTATTGGGGCTCCTCTTTTTACAGCCGACTCATAACTTTCAAGGATGAGAGTTGCAGCACCTCCGCTTGGAACAAGCCCGTCCCTTGCAGCATCAAAAGGTCTTGATGCTTCTGTGGGGTGTTCGTTATTGACAGAAAAAGCATTCAATCCGTCAAAACTGCAAACAGCATAAGGGTTTACCTCTTGTGCGCCACCGCAAATTATGCAGTCCTGTAGTCCGTTTTTAATCATAAAATATCCCATCCCTATTGAATGAGAACCACTTGCGCAAGCTCCTGCAATTGTAAGGTTTATACCCTTCAAACGGAAAATTACAGAGAGGTTCATACTCACCGTTGAATTCATAGACTGAAACACCGATCCCGAACCGACAAGAGTTGTATTCTTTTTTTCCCGTATGAGGTCAATCCCCTCTATTACTGCAAGCGCACTACTGTCGTTGCCGTAAAGAATCCCAACCTCGTTCCGGTTAAGAAAATCATCATCGATGCAAGCATTTTTAAGCGCTTCAACTGTTGCAATATATGAATATGCTGCCTCTTGCGACATCGAAATTCTTTTTCTCCGGTCCAGCAATTTTGAAAGATCCGGTTTGGGTAAAATGCCTGTGAGAAAAGATCTGAAACCCATCTCTTCCCTGGACATATCAACTCCTATTCCCGATTTCCCCTCCTTTAAAGAGATGAGTACATCGTCAAGATTTTGTCCAATGCACGAATAAATACCCATTCCTGTTATTACTACTCTGGCCATATGTCACTAAGTATAAATTCCACCGTTAATTGAAATTACCTCTCCCGTAATGTAGGATGCGTCCGGTGAGGCGAGAAAGGCAACAAGCGCGGCAACCTCCTCAGGTTTGCCAAATCTTTCCATCGGTATCTGTTTTTTAAGAACAGATTCGTCCAGGTCACCTGTCATATCACTAATAATAAACCCGGGCGCTACAGCATTTACTGTCACTCCCTTTTTCGCAACTTCCTGAGCCAATGCCTTTGTTGCAGCAATAACCCCGCCTTTGGCAGCAGAATAGTTTGTCTGCCCCGGGAGCCCTTTAATACCCGAAAGAGAAACTATATTTATAATTCTTCCGGACCTTTTTACTAGCATGTCTTTAAGAAGAGGACGGGTAACATAATACATCCCGTTTAGGTTGGTATCAATGACACTTTGCCACTCCTGCTGCTCCATCCATATCATAAGGTTGTCTTTCCTTATTCCGGCATTATTTACCAATAGCTGAATATATTCTCCCGGATTGGCCTCCTGCCATTCGCCGATTGCTTTTTCCACTTCCGTTTTGTCCGAAACATCAAATTTAATGAGAGTAGAAACCCCACCTCCTTCGGAGATGAGTCTGGAAGTTGTTTGAGCGGCTTCTTCGTTTGAAAGGTAATTTACAAGGACATGATAACCCAGAGATGACAGCTTAAGAGCAACCGCTCTTCCTATTCCTCTGCTAGCCCCTGTAACCAATGCAAATTTCATCTTAATTCTCTTTTAAAAAACTGATAATGGATTCTATGTCTTTATATTTAGGGGTATCTTCAATAAATTTAGGAAAGAATTTGCGTATTGAAGAATATATTTCTTTGCTTTCGGAACAAAGTTCACCGGTTATGTCAAGATAGTCGATAGCCTGACAAAGTGCCATATAGTGAATCGCCATTACCTGGTATGCATTTTCAACAACTTTAGCGGCAATCAGTGCAGAGTTTGTACCCATACTGACAATGTCCTGATTATCGTTGTTATTTGGAATCGAATGTACATACATTGGATTAGACAGAGCCTGAGATTCTGCCGTAGTAGATGTTGCAGTGAACTGTGCTGCCTGCAGGCCGTAGTTTAATCCAAGTTTGCCCAGATTTACGAAAGGAGGAAGAATTCCATTGATTTTGTCATGGAAAAGATAATTTAGCTGCCTCTCCATGAGCATCGTGAGCTTAGTTATCGCTATTTTTAATTTATCCATTTCAAAGCTCACATAATCTCCATGGAAATTCCCGCCGTGATAGATATTTTCAGTTGCGACATCCACAACCGGATTATCGCAAACGCTGTTGAACTCTGTTACAACAACTTCTTTTGCACATTTAACTGTATCGTATACCGGGCCTAAAACTTGAGGTACACATCTTAATGAATAGTAACCTTGTACTTTATGTTCGAATATCTTCTGATTATTTTCTCCGTCATATAGTTCTTCAACCCTTTTCTTAAGCCTTTTTGAGCTTTTGAATGAGTTTCTCATGGCCTGGGCTATGAACAGCTGGCCCGGATGAGGTCTGCTTTCGTTAAGAGGCTTAGATGCGAAATCGTCATAGGATGATGTTATTTCGTTCATTAGAACCGAAGCTCGTGTTGCCCACTTAATTAGTTTCTGAGAATAATATATATTGACAGCTCCAATCCCCGACATAACACTTGTTCCGTTTGCAATAGCAAGTCCCTCCCGTATATATATATCCAAAGGCTTTATTCCATTTTCTTTCATTACAGAAGAACTCTCTCTTCTTACGCCATTGAACATAACGTCTCCTTCACCAATAAGTGCGAGACCAATATGTGCCATCTGAACAAGATCCCCGCTGGCCCCTACTCCTCCATGCTCCGGAACAACCGGATATATACCTGTATTAATGAAGGTTACAAGCAAATCTGTAAGTTCCCTGTTAACTCCGGACATTCCCCTCAAAAAAGTAGAAAGCCGTGCGAGCAGAGAAGCTCTCACATATGCATCCTTCAAAGGTGCGCCTGCACCACTTGAGTGCGAACGGATAATGTTAAACTGTAATTCTTTGAGCTGGTCATCATCAACTCTGTACTGAGCCATGGGACCAAATCCGGTGTTTATTCCGTAGATTACCTTTTTCCCGGCAAATGATTTCAGAAAATCAAAACTCCTCTCAACCCTCTCATTAATATCCGGGGCAATTGACACACCCTCATTTTCTATAACAACTCTGATAATATCTTCGAAAGATATCTTGTCGCTTATATTTACCACAGATTCTTACAATATTTTATAATTTGCAAATTTAGAAATTTTATTAAAATAGTAACGTTAATATTTGCTTTTACTTCTCTTTTCGTCAAGAAAGCTAAGGAATTCCGGACTTTCTATAACTTCAATTTCATTACACAATCCAAGCACAAATCTTCCTACTCCCTGATAATCATAAACTTTACAATTGAGAATAAATACATTATCCGATAATTGCTTAATATATTGCTCGCTAAGAGGAAATTCCTCAATTAATAGTGTCGCTGCAACCATTGACATTTTTAGTTTAACCGGCTTTTCAGTATCTCCGGAAAACCTGAAAAGATCAACCTTGACTTTTTCGTGAAATTCCTTATAATGCCATTCTGTTTCCTCAACAATTACCTCTTCTATTCTTGGTATTTTAAAATATTTGCATTTTCCGCTCTCAAGTTCGTAACAGAATATATTTACCATGTTTACACCAAAAGCAATAGGTTCGACTATTCTGTCCGATACCACACCTGAATGAATTGAATGATAATTTTTGAGAATAACTCTGCGTTCCTCTGCAATAGAGTAAAGCAAATTGCTTATTACTCTGTCTCTTCCCGGCTTAACTATCAGTTGGGCAACATCTTTGAAGTCATATATATTATTAAGTTTCCTCTTTATCGCCAGAATTGCCGGACTGTTTGAATCAAATACTTCGAGTGAACGTTTGATTATATACGCTTCCTCTTCATTAAAATAAGCCAGGTCGGAAATCATTCTGAAATATTTTGAATCCTTGGAAAGCGATATTCCATCTTCACTTTTGTTAAGTTTTAGCCCTGCATTTTCAAACGTATCAAGATAACGGTAAACCGTTCTTGGTGATACATCAAGAGATTCCGAAATAGTATCGATAGTGTTTTTTCTAGCCTTGTCTGTAAGCAACTGCATTATTCTTAGCAGTCTCTCAAGTTTGGGCTGATCCATAGATATCTTTGTTGGTTAAGTTTAGGTTTTGCTAATTTAGTCATTTTTCGGTTACTTTGTGAAAAATTAGCCATATGACAAAGCTCCATGAGATGATGTCCCTTTTCGGGGTTACTGAAGAAGACCTGAAAAGGCTCATTAGCATAGCATTATCCAAGGGAGGAGACTATGCCGATCTCTATTTTGAACACAGTATTTCAAACGAACTATCGCTTAGAGATAAAGAGGTTAACGGAGCCGGAAGCCATATAGATTACGGAGTTGGAATTCGTGTTCTTTCGGGAGACCGTACAGGTTACGCATATACCGAGATAACATCTCTCAGGGAGATGGAGAAAGCTGCAAAAGTAGCATCAGGAATAGCAAACGGTAATTTTAAAGCTACAGAGCCGATTGTTGTGTTCCCACTCCTCTTTACTCCCAGATATTCAGCCCTGCTACCCTGGGAAGATCATACCATTTCAGACAAAATCCCCTATCTGCAGGAACTTAATTCATTAATATTCGAAGCAGATAAAAGGGTAAATAAAGTAATTGCCAGAATATCCGATTCCACTACTAAAATTCTTTTTTTCAACTCTCTTGGTGTTATCGCCTTTGATAACAGACCAATGGCTTCAATAACTGCAACCTGTATTATGGAGAGTGAGGGAAAAGTGGAAAATGGAAGTGCATCCAGAAGTTTCAGGTGCGGTTACGAATTTCTTACTAAAGAGGTTATAAACGAAATCGCAGGCGAGGTTGTAAATAAAACAGCACTCTCTTTTGAAGCAATACAGCCCTCAGGAGGTGAGATGCCCGTTGTTATGGGCGCAGGGAGTTCCGGAATATTGCTTCATGAAGCAATAGGACACTCATTCGAAGCCGATTTTAACAGGATGAATACATCTATTTTTTCTGATAAGCTAGGAAAAAAGATTTGTTCTGAGGAGATTTCTGTCATTGACGACGGGACTATATTCGGCAACAGAGGGTCCATCGGCTTCGATGATGAAGGAGTTCTGTCACAAAAGACTTTTATGGTAAAGAACGGGATTTTAAACTCTTACCTTCACGACCGGATAAGTGCAAATTTTTATAAAACAGCCCCTACCGGAAACGGCCGCAGGGAGTCTTTCAGATACATGCCACTTCCCAGAATGAGAGCAACTTATATGGAGAGTGGAAAAAGCAAAGAGGCCGATATTATTTCGTCTGTCAAAAAGGGAATATTTGTAGATAATTTTTCGAATGGACAGGTTCAGATTGGAGCAGGCGATTTTACATTTTTTGTTAAGTCCGGTTACCTCATCGAAAACGGGAAACTCACAAAATCCGTAAAGGACATAAATATTATCGGAAATGGTCCGGATGCACTTGCTGACATTGTTGCAGTAGCTGACAATTCCCAAATTGACAACGGCACGTGGACATGTGGCAAAGAGCAGTACTGTGCAGTATCGTGCGGAATGCCATCGGTACTGGTAAGTAAACTAACTGTAGGAGGAATAAACTGATATGACAGAAAACATTAAAGATACAGCCCGAAGAGCGTTAGAACTCTCTTTAAAATACGGATGTCAGTCAGCAAAAATTGTGACGGACATAAGTACGCAGAGTTCATATACTGTAAGGGACGATAAACTGGACAGGCTTCATCAGTCAACTGGTTCGTCTTTGTATTTGCAACTTTATGTAGATGAAAGGTATGGTTGTTACTCTTCGAACAGGACAGAGCCCGGAGAGCTGGAAAACTTCATTAAAAATGCAGTTACCGCAACAAGACTTATTGCATCTGACCCGTTCAGGTCGCTTCCGCCAAAAGAGTTGTATTACAAGGGAGGTAAACCGGATTTAAAACAGTTTGATTCTTCATTCGAAAACATTTCCCAGCCGGAAAAATCCCGGATTGCATTTTCCTGTGCCAGCGAAATGTACAAAAAAGACAAACGAATCATCTCGGTTAACAGCGAATTCGGAGATTCAAATGACTACACATACATGATAGATTCTCAGGGATTTGAAGGAGAATCTAAAGAAACACTGTTTACTATAAGCGCAGAGTGTTCGGTGAAAGACAAAGGCGATTCAAGGCCGGAGTCTTGGTGGTATGAAAGTTCGATCCTTTTTGAAAATCTAAAACGAGAAGGATGCGGTACAAAAGCAATGGAGAGAGCACTTGCCAGGCTGCAACCAAAGAAAATGAAGTCGGGAAAGTATACCATGGTCGTTGAGAACACAGTTTCCAGCAGAATCATCTCTCCTGTTATCTCGGCTCTCAGCGGTGCTGCAATTCAGCAAAACAACTCTTTCCTGAAAGACAAACTGCATTCACGCATTTTCCCTTCCGATTTTTATCTGTCGGACAAAGCACACTTGATTGGGGCTATTGGTTCAAGATACTTTGACGGAGAAGGAATTGCAACAAAAGAGATGAACATAATCGAGGCCGGGGTAATTAACTGCTATTTCATAAACAGCTATTATTCAAAAAAACTTGATATGCCCATTACAATTGAGGGTCCGTCTGTTTTAACATGCACACCGGACGGCAAGTTTACCTCCGGAGTTGCAGAAAATAACTTAGATGCGATTCTCAAAAAGACAGACAAGGGAATCTTTGTAACCGGGTTCAATGGTGGAAACACAAACTCTTCAACAGGAGATTTTTCTTTTGGCGTGCAGGGATTTTACTACGAAAACGGAGTAATTCTTCACCCGATTAAAGAGATGAACGTTACAGGCAACATTGTTTCTCTTCTAAACAACCTTATTTTTACCGGGGACGACCCACGGAAATCCAGTCGCTGGTTAATCCCTACTCTGGCATTTGAGTCTGTAGATTTCAGCGGAACCTGACAATTTTTCCTAGCACAATATTTGCATACGCAGTTAACTTTACTTTATATATTACTTTTAAAAAATTATTGAAATAATGAAAATCGGCACTAACAAAGTTGTAGCACTATCATATACCCTGGTGGTAGATGGCGATGTAATGGAGACAGTTACCGCAGATAAGCCAATGGAATTTATCTTTGGCACAGGCTACTTGCTACCTAAATTTGAAGAAAATATCCTGGACAAAGTTGTGGGAGATAGTTTTGCGTTTGAACTGTCTGCAAAAGAGGGCTACGGCGAAGAAAATCCTGATGCTGTTATAGAACTTCCAAAAGATATGTTTATGGTTGAAGGCAAAATTGAAGAGGGTCTTCTTGTAGTAGGAAATGTTCTTCCTATGCAGGATTCGGACGGCAACCGCCTTCAGGGAACTATTGATGAGATTAAGGAAGATGTTGTTGTAATGAATTTCAACCACCCGCTTGCTGGTGCAAACCTTAATTTCAAAGGCTCTGTTGTATCTGTTCGCGAAGCTACCGAGCAGGAACTTACTGCAGGTCTGTTCGGAGAAAAAGCCTCTTCATGTGGCAGCGAAGGCTGTTCAAGCTGCAGCGGCTGCAACTAATCTGCGATATAAATAATCACTCTGAGAGGCTGTCTGAAAATTTCAGACAGCCTTTTTGCTGCTATTTTTCAAACCGAATCCCCGTCATCGAGTTGCTTTCCTGTCTCCATACATCCACTGCCAACTAATTGCTTCGGGCTTGTGCGTCCTCGCTCGCAATGCTCGTTCCGGCCGAATCACCCTTATCAATTAGTTGACAATGCTATATTTATGCAATAAGATTATCAATTCATAACCGCAGAAAAAAACAAAAAATAGTCTGCAAATATCATAAAATCAACAATATACTAAAAACAAACAGACATTATATCTCTTTGTTTTTAGCAAGTATTTGATAATAAATGATTTACAACGTAAAGTTTACTGCAAATTTCCGCCGAAGGCGTAAACCGGCGACGGAGGAGCACCTAATTTTCTCCATTTGGCTAGCGACGATGTGAAAACCTATATTAGGACGGGACAAATCGTGCCAGGTTATATTTTTGGCGGCGAGTTGAAAATCTCTTTATACTCTCTTAATCCTGACAACCAATTACTGAGGGCGATTCGGCCGGAGGAAACGAAGTGACTGAGGACGCACAAGCCCTCAGTAATTGGTTGTCAGCATATGAATAATACAAAGAAAAAACAAGTCGCCGCTAAATCGAAGACGCAACATTTATCCCGTCCATTGCAGAAGAGACTATTCCTCCCGCATAGCCGGCTCCCTCGCCGCACGGGTAAAGGTTTTTTAGCTTAACGTGACAGTTAGTATCGGAATCTCTGGGAATCCTGACAGGGGAAGAACTTCTGGATTCAACAGCCAACATAATGGCATCAGATGTTATGAACCCTTGCATTTTCTTATTAAAAACCAACATAGCCTGCTTCATCCGGCTTGTTATGAATTTTGGCAAAATCTCATCAAGAGGGGCAGAAACTGTTCCCGGAACGTATGATGATTGTGGCAGGTTAGGAGAAATTTTTCCCTTAAGGAAATCGGTCATCCTTTGTGATGGTGCAACAAGGTTTCCTCCGCCATATTCAAAAGCAGCTCTCTCCACGGCACTCTGGAATTCCATTTGTGCCAGTACTCCGTATTTTTCATAATCCGGGATGTCGGAAGGTTCAACTGAAACGACAATACCCGAGTTTGCCCACTTTGAATTTCGCTGTGAATTTGACATCCCGTTAAGAACAAGCTCGCCTTCTGTTGTTGATGCAGGCACTAGTATTCCTCCGGGACACATACAAAATGAAAATACCCCTCTGCCCTCAATTTGTGACACAAGGCTATATTCGGCTGTGGGCATGAATGGCTGATATTTTCCATGATACTGGATGCGGTTTATCAACGACTGAGGGTGTTCAACCCTTACTCCCATTGCAAAACCTTTTGCCTCTATTTCCCAGCCTTTCGATGCAAACAGCTTGTATATATCTCTCGCTGAGTGGCCGGTTGCAAGTATAACTGCCTTTGCGGTATATTCTGCCCCTCCCGAGCACCGGACACCTTTAACGGTATCTCCTTCCAGAATGAAATCCTCCACTCTTGTATTGAAGTGATACTCTCCGCCATGTTCTATGATGTGATTTCTTATTTTTTCTATAATTCCCGGAAGCCTGTCCGAGCCAATGTGAGGATGTGCGTCAATAAGAATGTCCTTATCGGCGCCAAAAAAGACCAGCTGGCTGAGAACTTCAAATATATCTCCTCTCTTGCTGGATCTTGTATACAGTTTTCCATCGGAAAAAGTGCCTGCTCCTCCCTCTCCAAAACAGTAATTCGAATCCGGATTTACAATTTGTTCTTTGTTGAGCTTTGCCAGATCGAACTTCCTTTGATGAACGTCTTTCCCTCTCTCAAGAATAATTGGTTTCAGTCCTCTTTCCAAAAGCTTAAGTGAAGCAAAAAGCCCTGCCGGCCCGGCACCGACAACAATAACCGGCTCTCCCTTTTCTACATTTTTATAGTCGATACTGATATACTTGCTCACAGGCTTTTCGGAAGTCAGATATCCTTCCACCCTGTATCTGTATAAAATATCCCTGCCTCTGGCATCAAGCGACCTTCTTATTATTTTAATATCTCCTACCGATTTGGGAGTAACGCCCATAGATCGCGCAGCCGCATTTATTAGCTCCTGTTGATTTATTTCAACATTAATGGGAGTTGTAATTTCAAATTCACGCATAGTCTAAAATTCTGGAAATTGGAACTACATCCAGGCTGCAGGTATAACCGGATTTAAATTTATAGTACCCTGTAATTGCAATCATTGCTGCATTGTCTGTTGTAAACCTGAATTCAGGCAAAAAAGTGTTCCATCCGCGATTGATTCCTTCTTTTGTGATTCGCTCACGCAATCCCGAATTTGCAGACACTCCCCCTGCAATTGTAATCTCTTTAATACCGGTTTGTTTTGTCGCAAGGATTAACTTATCCAGTAAAATATCAATCAGGGTTTTCTGAAATGAGGCGCAAAGATCATTTACGTTTTCATTAACAAAGTCCGGGTTATCTTTAATTTTATCTCTTAAGAAATAGAGAAGCGAGGTTTTCACTCCGCTAAAGCTATAGTCGAGACCTCCAATGCGGGGTTTGGAGAATTTAAATGCATCTGCGTTACCTTCCTTAGCCAGTTTATCGACAACAGGCCCTCCCGGGTATCCCAGACCCATTATTTTCGCGCATTTATCAAATGCCTCCCCTACAGCATCATCCAGCGTCTCTCCTATTATATCAAACGAAAGATGACTGTTTACCTTTACTATCTGAGTGTGGCCGCCGGAAACCAGAAGCGAGAGATATGGAAATGACGGATGTCTGTTTTCCTTGTCCGGAACCTTAATAAAATGCGATAATATATGCCCCTGAAGATGGTTAACATCTACCAGAGGCTTGTTAATTGCTATTGAAAGTCCTTTTGCAAATGATGTTCCCACAAGCAAAGACCCAAGAAGCCCGGGGCCTCTTGTAAAAGCAATGGCATCAATCTCGTTTAAAGTTACTCCTGCCAGTTTCAGAGCCCTGTCAACAACGGGCAGAATATTTTGCTGGTGAGCCCTTGAGGCAAGTTCCGGTATTACGCCTCCGTATTTTTCGTGAACATCCTGACTGGACATCACATTCGAAAGCATAACTTCATCTCTGATAACCGCTGCAGAGGTGTCGTCGCATGAAGATTCTATTCCTAATATAATTGTACTCATTATTTCTTTTAAATCTGTGCAAAAATGGCTATTTTTTAACAAATAGCTCCATATATTTGATTAATTTTGCAACTAATAATTATACAGTTATACGAATAGCTAAAAAAATATTTGTCGCTCTGCTGTTTATCGTGGCTATGGCTCCGATAGGGGCTTATATTGCACTGCAGATACCTTCCATGCAAACATGGGCCGCAAAGAGGGCTGCCGTAATGTTATCAAAAAAATTAGAGACAAAAGTTTCTATTGGAAAAGTATATTACGTTTTCTTCAACAAACTCATTTTAAATGATGTTTCTATACTCTCCTCTCCTTCCGATACCCTTTTGAATTGCAGAAAATTGTCTGTAAGCATCTCTGCCAGAGAGCTTATCACTGCCAGGAAACTCAGCTTTAACCGCGTCCACCTGTATGATGGCGTGTTTAATCTTTACAATGAGACAGACAGTACAACAAACCTCAGCAGGGTTTTTAAATTCAAAAGTTCTCCAAAAGACACGACTGATACTCTGGCAATGCCTTTGAGTCTGTTTGCCAAAGAGGTTAAATTAAAGAATTTCCGGTTTACTCTCAAAAACAAATTTTTAGACAAAGGCACGAATGAAGGGGCAGTAAACTTTGCCAACCTGTCTCTCTCAAAGATTGATGCCGAAATTATGGGTGTTAAACTTGAACGTGACACATTATATGCCGAAATCCGTAACATCAGCTTTAATGAAAGAAGCGGGTTCTCCATTTTCAAACTAAACTCCTATCTTAAACTCAGTGCCAGAGAGGCACATTTAGAAAACCTATATATCTACGACGGAAAAACGACACTCCGGGCAAACAAATTCAGTTTGTATTACGAAAACAGTAAAGCCTTTTCCGAATTTACAGACAAGGTGAGAATGGAGGCGGACCTAAACGATTCTTATTTAAGTTTCGAAACATTAGGTAAAATTGCGCCTTCGCTTTCAAAAAACAAGTTAAGCATGCATCTTACAGGTCTCATCTCG
This sequence comes from Bacteroidales bacterium, assembly GCA_021371955.1. Classification (GTDB taxonomy): domain Bacteria; phylum Bacteroidota; class Bacteroidia; order Bacteroidales; family UBA932; genus Bact-08. Next base: position 441,751 of record JAJFVD010000003.1, on the reverse strand, counting down.
GGAACCGTAAGTAATTTACGCAGCGACAACCTTAAAATTACATCGGAATCCGGGTTAACCTATATTGATCTTAAAGCAAGAATTTCCGGACTGCCCCACACCCAGGAAACTATGGCGTTTTTAGACATTAGCCACTGTACAACAACCTCTCTTGATGCTGCATATATAATTTCCTCAATAAGCGGAAACAGGCCAATACCATTTTTAACAAAGATGTCTCCGCTTATAAAGTACAACTTCTCAGGCAGGCTTGCCGGCCTCCTTGACGATTTTGTTGCAAACGGAACAATAAAAACAAATATCGGAAGTGTCTATGTTGATGTGCTGCTTAAAGAGAATGAGGTTAAGCATGGTTTGCATCTCCAGGGCAAGCTGAGGGCAGAAAATCTTAATGTGGGACAGCTTATCCAAAACAAAAGCCTTGGTGAGCTGACCTTTAACAGTACGATGACCGCATTGATCCGGGACGAGTCTTTGGGAGGCAGTGAATTTTATATTGACAGTATATATCTCAAAAAACTTGAATTCAACGGATACCCGTACAGTAATCTGCAGGCTACAGGAAGTTATGTGGGAAACAAGTTCGATGGCAAGATAATTTGCCATGACCCAAATCTTGACTTTATTTTTCAGGGGGTATTTGGACTATCCACAAAAAGAGACTCATATTATGACTTCTATGCTGATGTTATTTATGCAAACCTGAAAGCGCTCAATTTTGACAAACGAGATTCGGTATCTGTTATATCATTTAAAACTCTTGCCAATTTTACTCAAAAAACGAGTGGAGACATAATTGGGAACATCCAGGTCAAGAACATGGGATATACAAACAGCAACGGGAAATATAACATAGGCGACATCACAATTCGTTCAAACTCAAACCGAGACATCTTTGTGGTTTCTTTAAAATCTTCGTTTGCCGAAATGAACTACAGAGGGAGCAAATTTATCAACAAATTTGCCGAAAAACTTTTAGAGGCAACCACCGTAAGACATATTCCCAATCTTGGAGTTAGCCTGAAAGGAGAAAGCAATAGCGAAAAACCCGAAACTTATAACCTAAAACTTAATTTTTTCGATACCCGCGCTTTAAGTCAGCTCTTGCTGCCTGGTTTCTTTTTATCGCCCAACAGCTCATTAAATGTTTCCATTGACGAGTTGATGAAAGTAAATATTGATTTTAAAGCTGCAAAAATCGGATTCAAAAAGGATTTTAGCAACAATCTAAACATAAAGTCCGTTTCTGTAAGCGACGAGTTAAATGCCACAATATATTCCGACAGGATAAGGCTTGCAGGACTTGACCTGGACAGCAGTAAAATCCTGATGAAGGCAATAAACAATAATATTGGGCTGAAACTGTTCTATACAAACAATACAAAACTTAAAAACCTGCTCCGCTTCAGTTCGGACATCGGAATAGAAAAGGTTGCCGGCTCATCTGCTCCTCTTTTCAGAATATCCATTAACCCGTCGGAACTGTTCTTCAATAATCAGCAATGGAATTTTGCCAGTTCGTCCGTTTCAATTCACGATTCCAAATTCCGTTTCGACGGTTTTAAAATATTCAGTGACGAACAGACGCTTGAAGTTAACGGGGCCCTCTCTTCAAGCATCGAAGACTCATTATCCGTTAAATTTAAAAATCTGGAAATATTTCCCATCAATTATTTCATAAAGAAACCTTTCAATATCTCCGGTAAATTTACCGGTACAGCCGTTGCCACCAATATATATTCTGAGCCTCAGTTGTTGCTTAACATAGAGGGTAAACAGGTAAGCGTAAACAATACCCCTGTTGGAGAACTCAATATCACAAGCAAATGGGATAACTTTCAAAAGAAGTTTAATATTCATCTGACAAACACCCTCAGCGGAGAAAATCCGCTTGTTGTTACCGGTACTTTCAGACCTAAAGGGAGTTATCTTGACCTGTCGGCAAAGGCAAACAAAACTGCTGTAGCATACTTCGAACCGTTCCTTTCCGACATCATATCAAAATCATCAGGTACAATCTCAGGAGATCTAAATCTCAGGGGAGAACTTGATAAATTAGTTTTATCGGGAGAGAGCGGCCATCTTAATGATCTCGGATTCACCATAAACTTCACCAAGGTACCGTATATACTCAGCGGTCCGTTTGTTATAGATGACGGGGTACTCAAAATTTCCGGCGGCACCCTTAAGGACCGTTATGGAAATACTGGAAGAGTGAATGGAGGACTGAGTTTTAAATATTTTAAAACAATCCTGTTTAACACAAGAGTAGATTTTACAAACCTGGAATGTCTCAATACACTTGAAAAGGATAATGCGTCATTTTACGGTAATGCATTTGGGACCGGCAACATAAGCATCATGGGTTCACTCAATAAAATACTGATGGATATATCTGCTACCTCAAATCGTAATACCATCATTCATATTCCGCTGCCAACCACATCCGAAGCATCAAAAACAAATCTGCTGACTTTTGTTGAAGTTCCCGACAGTGCTGTCGTAAATTACTATGACGATTACGGTTATATTGAACCTATTAAGGAAAAGCTGATACGGCAGGCTTCTGAACTTGATGTAAAACTAAGGATACGAGTTAATACAGATGCCCAGATGCTCATCGAGGTTGACAAATCGGTGGGAGATGTAATAAAAAGCTACGGGAGCGGACTTATTGACCTGGAAATAAACCCAACAAAAGATATTTTCTCTATTCATGGCGACTATCTTGTTAACCGTGGACTGTACACATTTGTTCTTCAGGGAATATTCAAAAGAGACTTCAATTTGCAGGAAGGAGGTAATATATATTTCAACGGGGATATTCTTAAAACAAGACTTAACTTAACGGCAATATACAACACCAAAGCCTCTGTAAATACTCTTATTGCAGATACCAGTTCTGTGAGCAACAGAAGAAATGTAAACTGCAGTATAAGAATGGAAGGCGATTTGTTAAATCCAAGACTGAGTTTCGGAATAGACATCCCGGATATTGACCCTTCAACAAAAGCCAGGGTAGATGCAGCACTTAATACCGAAGACAAAGTTGTGAAACAGGTAATGTCAATACTTGTGTCTGGCAGCTTTATCCCGGATATCCAGTCAAGCATCGTAAACAACTCTACCCTGCTCTACTCAAATGCCACGGAAGTTTTATCAAATCAAATCAACAACATATTCAACCAGTTAAACATACCTCTGGACTTCAGCTTCAATTACCAGCCCGGACAAAACGGAAGGGACATTTTCGATGCTGCAATATCCGCTCAGCTTTTTGACAACAGGGTAATTGTAAACGGGAACATTGGCAGTGCTAAATTTCTGAATCAGAACAGCGATGTCGTTGGTGATATAGATGTCGAAGTTAAGTTAGATGAAAAGGGACGCTTTAGAGCTAAAGCCTTCTCCCACTCGGCCGATCAGTACTCAAACTATCTTGACAATAGCCAGCGCAGCGGTGTAGGTCTTGTTTATCAGGAAGAATTCAGTTCTTTCCGTGAACTGTTTAACAGATTCTTCTTAAGTAAAAAAAGAAGGGAACTGAAAGCCCTGCAAAGAAAGGCAGAAAAAGAGGCTATCCTTACGGAGAAGAAGAAGATTAAATAGTTACCTCAACAATTTTCCCAATCAAATCTCTGCTGTAAAGGTGTTCAACTTTTATATAATTTCCTGTATATCCGAACATTTTTCCACCTTTCTGAGTACTTTCAAAAAGCACCTTTTCTTTTCTCCCTTTGTTTTTTAACTCAAACTGCGCATAAAGCCTGTCGCTCAACTCGGTGAGTTTTGTAACCCTTTCCCTCTTTGCGTTTTCACTCACCTGTCCTTCATATGAGGCTGCCGGTGTATTAACTCTCTTTGAATAAGGAAATATATGCAAAAATGATGGCCTTATCCTCTCCAGAAATTGATATGTTTCCTCAAACTCTTTCTCTCCTTCACCCGGGAAACCTACAATTACATCAATGCCAATAAATGAATAAGGCATATATTTTCTTATAAGCTCTACCCTCTGCTCAAATAATTCCGTATTGTAACGTCTCTTCATAAGGGCAAGAATTGTGTTTGAGCCCGATTGCAGAGGAATGTGAAAGTGCGGAAGAAATTTACTGCTCCCCGATATCCAGTCTATGATTTCGGGAGTAATTAAATTCGGTTCAATCGATGATATTCTGTATCGTTCAATACCGTCAATTTTATCAAGTTTCTTTATTAGATCTTCAAATTTTTCTCCTGTGCTTTTGCCAAAATCGCCTGTGTTTACACCTGTGAGAACGACCTCTTTTATGCCTTTGGCTGCAATTTCATTTGCCTCCTTTAAAATAAAATCTACAGGGTGATTCCGGCTCTTTCCTCTTGCCAGAGGTATAGTACAGTACGAGCAGTGATAATCGCATCCATCCTGAACTTTTAGAAATGAACGGGTTCTGTCATCTGAAGAATACGCAGGAAAAATTGTCTCAACCTGTGAAATAGCACAAGAGTATGACCTTGCTGCGCCGTGAATTGTACTGGGTTCTCCGCCCTGCTCCTCTTTTAACATGGAAACCTTCATAAAGAGATTCTCCTTCTGGTCTGCTCCAAGAACAAGATCCACCCCTTCTATGTTTAAAATTTCGTCTGGCCGGAGTTGTGCATAGCAGCCTGTAACGGCAACGATGGCCTCCGGATTTTGCTTATGCAGTTTTCTTATAGCAGTGCGACATTTTTTATCGGCATGTTCGGTAACGGAGCAGGTATTGATTACATATATATCTGCCTCTTTATTGCTGGGGACCTTTTCGTAGCCATGCTCAACAAACTGCCTGGCAATCGAAGATGTTTCGGAATAATTTAGTTTACAGCCAAGCGTTAGAAATGCCACCCGGTTGCCTGTTATATCGTTCATAATAATGGTGATTAATAGGACATAGTCACTCTTGAAGCCTCAACTTTGCCTCCTATCGGAGGGTTTAGCTTTGATATTGACACTTCTGCCCAGGTTACTTTAGGGTAAGTATCTCTCACCCGCTTAATTATTCTCAGAGCTACGTTTTCCAGAAGTTTTGACGGGATATCCATCTCCTCGCGAATAATTAAATATAGTTCCTGATAATTAAGAGCATCTTTGAGATCGTCGCTCTTGCCAGGTGTAGTAACATCTGTTTCAGCAGAGAAATTTACTATAAACTTGTTGCCTATTATCTGCTCCTCTTTAAAATGTCCATGATAGGCATAGAACTCCATATTAACGAGTTCGACGAGGTTCCGTCCTGATTTAATTTTGCTCATAAGATAAATACGCAAGGTTTTTTGTTCAGATCAATTTTCTCCCTTTTCCACTCCTCAACAGTCTTTGTCTTAATAAACGCATCGGGAAGAGTAATGTTCGCTGCAACCGCAAGTCTTGTGCTATTATTGCATACCTGAATTATATCATTGAAGAGAGAATTGTTCCTGTACGGAGTTTCAATGACAATCTGGCTTTGTCCCGTACTTGCAGATACTCTTTCCAGCTGTTTTATTTTTGACTTTCTCTCATCCGGTTTAACAGGAAGATAGCCATTAAAAGCAAAGTTTTGTCCGTTCATTCCCGATGCAATAAGAGCAAGAACAATAGACGACGGGCCGGACATAGGAACAACCTTAATGTCGTTTTTATGGGCAAGCGCAACAAGCTGTGAACCGGGATCGGCAATTGCAGGAAGACCGGCCTCGCTTATGAGGGCTGCGTCGTTGCCATTGATTAACACCTTTACGTATTCTTCGATTAAGGCAGGGCCTGTATGTTCGTTAAGTTCATACATCTTAAGGGAGTCTATGTGTCCTTTAAGACCCGTCTTCGACAGGTAGCGCCTGGCAGTTCGAAGTTCTTCAACAAAAAAATGCGTTAAAGTTGGTAAAAGCATTAAAACCGATGAGGGAATAACCTCAGCGGGGTCATTGTCACCAAGAGGTGAAGGTATCAGATATAGAACTCCTTTCAAAGCTAATTTTTCGCAAAGGTATGAAAAATTCCTACCTTTACTATATGAAAGAGAGTTATAATTCCAGGCTAACATTCCTTGGTACCGGCACCTCTCAGGGTGTTCCCATAATCGGCTGCGGATGCGATGTTTGTAAATCTTCCGATGAAAAAGACAAAAGACTCCGTTCGTCTGCTCTCATTGAACAAAACGGACTTCGGATTCTCATTGATGCAGGCCCCGATTTTCGACAACAGCTTCTCAGAGAGAACATTGGCAGTGTAGATGCCATTCTGCTTACTCACGAGCATAAGGACCATACCGGCGGGCTTGACGACGTGCGGGCGATAAACTATATCACAAGAAAAGCACTTCCGGTCTATTGCGAAGAGAGGGTTTTTAAATCACTTCAAAGAGAATATTCATATGCTTTTTCCGAGTACAAATATCCGGGAATACCGGAATTTGATATCAGGGTTATTGGAGAAGAGCCTTTCTTTGTTGGCCGGGACAATAATGTGGAAGTAATCCCTATAAGAGCATTTCATTACAAACTACCGGTGCTCGGATACCGGATAGGCAACATTGCATATATTACAGATGCAAACAGGATTGAAGACGACCAATATGCCAAATTAAAAGGCGTGGAGATCTTTGTCATAAACACTGTAAGACATCAGCGGCACATTTCCCACTTCAGCCTTAGCGAAGCAATTGAAGTCGCGCAAAAAGTTGGTGCTCCCATCAGCTATCTTACACACCTCTCTCATCAGATTGGCACTCACAGTGACCTATTGAAAGAGTTGCCGGCGGGAATAGAGCCCGCATACGACGGCCTTGTTGTAACTATTTAATATTAAATAACCGTGACAGATAAAAAAGTTGTGGGCATAACAGGCTCTTCGGGGCTAATCGGGAGTTCGATAGCCGGCAGGCTATCGGGCAAAGGATTTGCAATTAAGCCATTGTCCAGAAACTTTAAGAAGGAAGATATAGAGGAGTGCGATATAATAATCAACCTCGCAGGAGCATCAATTAACCAGAGATGGAACAAAAAAAACCGCTCCGCTATCCTTAACAGCAGAATTGAAACAACGCGAAGGCTAAGAGAGCTTAAATCCGGAAGCGCAAAACCATCGCTGTTAATTTCCGCCTCTGCAGTAGGAATCTATCCATCTTCCGGCGGAATGGGAAATGAGCCGGTCTATACTGAATATTCGCAGGAGAGAGCAGAAAATTTTCTGGGCGAGGTATGTATTAAATGGGAAGAGGAGGCTCTTGCATTAAAGGATAATTTGAGATTAGCCATAATCCGTTTAGGTGTTGTTCTGACTTCAAAAGGAGGTGCACTTCCAAAGATGGCGTTTCCTTTCCGTTTGGGAATTGCCGGAAGAATCGGAAGCGGAAGGCAGCCATTCTCATGGGTATCACTTGAAGATTTGTTGAATGCTGTTGAATATATTATCGAAAACAATGAACTCAACGGAATTTTCAACATAACATCGCCTAAACCAGTTAACAATTCACAGCTTACCGAAGCCCTTGCCATTCGCTACAAATCCTTTATCCGGGTAAAAATTCCGCTCCTGCTTTTCAGGGCAGTATATGGCAAATCTTCCGTTCTTATTACAGAAGGGCAGTATGCATTGCCTGTAAGACTCTCCGAAAATGGATTTGAATTTAAATTGCCGGATATTTCCGACGCAATCCGTTGAAAAACTATTTGATTCTATTTGATAACTCCTGAACCTAACATCTCTTCACCACAATACCAGGCAGCAAACTGACCCGGAGTAATACCTCTCTGAGACTGGTCGAAAACCATATATACGCCGTTTTCCACTTTGTACAGCCTTCCCTTTTGCAATGGCTGCCGATATCTGATGCGAACAAGATATTCTCTCATTTCGCCCGGATTCATTTTAAGATCGGTTCTTATCCAGTGTATCTCTTCCTCCTTAATGAAAAGTGCCTTTCTGTAGAGGCCCGGATGGTCCTGACCTTCGCCAACATAAATCGTATTGGTATCAACGTCTGTCGAAATAATAAAAAGCGGTTCGACATGCCCCCCAATGTTTAGACCTTTTCTTTGGCCGATTGTGTAGAAGTGCGCTCCTGTATGTGTGCCTATTACTTTTCCGGAATTCTTCGTATAGTCAAAAGGTTGTGAAAGGATGGAAAGATTATCTTCCGTAACCATTTCGTATCCGTTCTTTTGATATTGAATAAGAGGATTGTTTTCATAGAAATCATTAAAAACCTCTACAACATCGCCATCTTTTGCTTCAAGTTTTTGTTGGAGAAAAACCGGTAAATCAATTTTTCCCACAAAACATATTCCCTGAGAATCCTTTTTTTCTGCAGAAGGAAGCCCGGCCTCTGCCGCCAGTTTCCGCACATCAGGTTTAAGCAGGTGCCCTATAGGAAACATAGACTTCGACAGCTGCTCCTGTGTGAGCTGACAAAGAAAATAGCTTTGGTCTTTGTTTGGGTCGCTTCCTGCAAGTATGCGGAATATCTCTTTCCCTTCATTGTCTGTAAAACTCTCTTTGCGGCAATAGTGTCCTGTTGCAACAAAGTCGGCTCCAAGTTCAAGCGCTTTTTTAAGAAATGCATCAAATTTTATCTCTCTGTTGCATAATACATCCGGATTTGGGGTCCTTCCATGTTTGTATTCCTCAAACATATAATCCACAACCCGCTGACTGTAGGTTTCACTTAAATCGACAAAATAAAAGGGAATGTCCAGTTTTTTTGCCACAAGTTCGGCAATTGTCCTGTCGTCTTTCCAACCGCAGTCTCCATGAAGAGTGCCCGTGGTATCGTGCCAGTTTTGCATAAACATTGCGATTACATCATATCCTGCCTGCTTTAAGAGCAGGGCGGCAACACTCGAATCAACCCCTCCCGATAAACCTACTGCAATTTTCATTACTCCTGGACTATATATATAGAAAAAAGGGTAAGCTTAATATATCGCACCGCTACAACCACCTACCCTTGCTACCTTCCGATCCTGGGGGAGTTCAGTGGGAGCTGGTCGTATATGACTTACCCCGCACAAAGATAATACAATTTTAAATATTCAGAAAATTTATCTCTTAGGTAAATTGTCGAATGTAAAAGGAAGCAATGCCGATATGCTATCCATAACCTGCGTAAACTTCTCACCACCAACAATAACCCGTATGGGACTGCCCGATCTCATTTCGGACTCTGCAAGGACCTGCCTGCAGGCTCCGCAAGGATAAGTGGGTGTTTCACAGATATGACCGCCTACCGATGCCGTTACTGCAATTGATTCAACAGATGCATCGGGAAATTTTGCATGGGCGTAAAAAATAGCAACCCTTTCGGCACATAATCCCGACGGATAAGCTGCATTTTCCTGATTGCTCGCTGCAATTATCTCTCCGTTGGATAGTCTCACTGCGGCACCAACATTAAAATTTGAATATGGTGCATATGCTCCTTCCGAAGCTATTTTTGCTCTGTCAAGCAGCTCTTTGTCTTTTAATTCCAGCCCCTCATTCCTGAAGTACTCTTTATAGGATATACTTATACTCTTTTGGCACATAGTTTTTTAATTGAGTTTATCACAAATTTAGTAATTTTGCCCGACTGAGATACTTCTGATATGAATATTTTACTAAAGTATACATTTGCCCTTATATTCCTCTTTTTCACAGGCTCAATGGCTATCGGGCAAAAAATGTCGAGGCCGGAGTACATTGAAAAATACAAGGGACTGGCAGTTAAACAAATGCAGGCAAGCGGCATCCCTGCAAGCATTATTCTTGCTCAGGCATGTCTTGAGTCAGGAGACGGGAACTCCCGTCTGGCAACTGAAGGAAGAAACCACTTCGGAATAAAATGCCACAACTGGGAAGGGCCAAAAATTTATCATGACGACGATGCCAGCGGTGAATGTTTCAGAAAATACAGCGATGACGAAGAGTCATTTAAAGATCACTCGGATTTTCTGAGATTCAGAGACAGGTATCGTTTTTTATTTGAGCTGAATATTAATGACTACAAGGGGTGGGCACACGGTCTTAAAAAGGCAGGTTATGCTACAAATCCAAACTATCCTCAAATGCTCATAAAGATAATTGAGGAATATAATCTTTCCCAATATGACAATCTTGCATTAAATATACCTCCAAGTCCGATTGAAATTGAAGCTCCAAAAGAGGCAAACCCAATAGTAAGCAGCGAATTATACAAATTTACCCTTGACAGGGAATTATTGGAAAAAAATGGGGTAGCATACATTGTTGGAAGCAAAAATGACACATACTCTTCTCTTGCACGCGATTATAAACTCTTTACCCGGGAGCTTCTCAGGTTTAACGACCTTAAAAATGAACAGCCAATTGAAGAAGGAACAATAATTTATGTTGAGAAAAAGAAGAAGAAAGCAGAACCTCTCCTCGAAAAACATATTACCGATGCCGGTGATACCATGTATGAACTTTCACAGAGATATGCCATACAACTCAAGTATCTGTATAAAATGAACAATATGAAATCCGGCTCAGAACCAGAGGCCGGTCAAATAATAATACTTCGATAATATGAAGCGGATTATATCGGGCACTGCGTTTATAATAATACTCATTATTTCAGTTACTGCTTACTATGGATATTCTGTACTGTTTAAGCCGAATACCACCGGGAAAGAGGCTTTTCTGCTTATCCCGCATGGTTCTGATTACAATAGTGTTATTGACAGTCTCAACTCAATGAAGGTTATAAAAAACATGGGCAAATTCAAGAAAGTTGCCCGCTTTGAGGATTTGAAGGAATCGTTTAAACCCGGCAGATACCGCATCAAACCCGGTATGGGAAACAGAGAGCTGGTGAGAGCTATAAAATACGGATGGCAGACACCTCTTAATATCACTATTTCCGGCAACATCCGGACTAAAGAAAAGCTGGCATCTGTACTCGCCCGCAAAATTGAGTGTGACTCTGCCTCTATGGCCGAAATGCTTAACAACAAAGAATTTGCAGACTCTCTTGGGTTTCGCCCCGAGACCTTTATCGCAATGTTCCTCCCAAATACCTACGAATTCTACTGGACAGTATCACCCCGTGAACTTGCACTCAGATTCAAAAAAGAGTACGACAAGTTCTGGAACACAAGCAGGATGGCAAAAGCCAAATCGGCAGGACTAACTCCGGAGGAGGTTATAACTCTGGCATCAATTGTTTCCGAAGAGAGCAATCTTAAAAAGGAATATCCTATAATTGCCGGAGTATATTTAAACAGACTTAAAAGCGGAGTTGCCCTTCAGGCAGATCCTACAATAAAATTCGCAGTAAATGACCCTTCAATAAAAAGAATCCTTTTTAAGCACCTTAAGATTGATTCTCCTTACAATACATATAAATACCGAGGATTGCCCCCGGGCCCCATTACAATTCCTCCTGTACCTGCTATTGACGGGGTTTTAGATTACGAGAATCACAATTTTCTCTACTTTTGCGCAAAACCGGAGCTTGACGGGTCACATACATTTGCAGCCACACTTGCTGAACACCACAAAAATGCAAGAGCTTACCAGAAAGCTATAAGCAAATTAAAGTTGTAATCCGGCTTCAGGAATTTCTTTTCCCGTAATTATTTTTAACGCTTTTTGAAACACAGGGTCGTCGCCCTTGTTTATTACCATGAAATAGGCATTTGGGCCGAATACTCTCCTTGCAGCAAGTGCCTTCATGAAAAGTGAAATTTCATTTTTGGAAATTTCAAATTCATTCTGTTTAAAAGGAACGCCCCTACCCTCTGCAAACTTTATCAGCCCATCGGTCATTTTACTGTCTGCAACAAATTCCTTGTCGAACTTCTCAAATGATGTATATGTTTTTTGCCACTGCAACCTTTGAGAGTCGGACAGGTCGTTCATATAGTCAAGTAATATGCCTCTTCTTAGCAGGCTTCCATAATAGTTGGTATATTTTGTAGTATCCGCAGGAATAAAGAAATCTGGCATAATTCCGCCTCCGCCGTACACGGTTCTTCCCTTAATCATCGTTTTATACTTGAGAGAATCGGGAAAATGTATGCTGTCACGACTGAAATATTCGCCTTTAGAGTATCTTTCGTAAATAGCCTTATAGTATTTGTCGGCATCTCCGGGTTGATAGGGAGATTGAATAACTCTGCCGGATGGTGTATGGTATCTGGCGATAGTGAGACGGAGCTGAGAACCGTCCGGAAGAGGCAGCATCTGTTGCACCAGACCTTTTCCAAAAGACCTTCTTCCGAGAATATATCCGCGATCCCAGTCCTGAATTGCTCCTGCCACAATTTCACTGGCAGATGCCGAACCTTCGTCTATTAAAACAGCAAGCGGACCCTTTCTGAAAAATCCCTTTCCATTGGAATGCTCTTCCATTTTCGGCATTTTCCTGCCCTCTGTATAAACTATTGTCTGGCCATTCTCCAGAAACATATTGGCAATTTCCATCGCTGTTCCAAGGTACCCTCCCGAATTGCCTCTGAGGTCCAGAATAACGCCTTTAATCTCTTTTATCTTTAGACCTGCTATTGCGTTTTCTATCTCTATATTTGAATTTGCAGCAAAGCGGCTAAGTTTTATATACAGTATCCCGGGTTCAACTTCATAAGCTGCATCCATACTGGTAATTGGGATTTTATCCCTGACAACTTCAAAAGTAAATTCGTTGCCAAAACCCTTTCTTACTATGCTTAAAATAACTTTTGTACCTTTTTCTCCTCTCAGGTATTTAAAAACCTTTTCGTTAGTAATACCTACAGACGCAATTTTTTCTCCGTTCACCGCAACAATTTTGTCTCCTGCACGAACTCCCACCCTTTCACATGGCCCTCCGGAAATTGGGTTGACAACTGTGAGCGTATCGCGTACGAGTGAGAATTCAATCCCAACGCCTTCGAAATTGCCTTCAAGCGGTTCATTCATTGACTTTACATCACTGGCAGAAATATAGGACGAGTGCGGGTCCAGTTGTCCAAGAGCCGAAATAATTGCCTTTTCAATAAGTTTTTCATTATTTACGGTATCCAGATAGTATTGGTTTATATAGAAAATAGTCTGACCGAATTTATTAAGCTGGTTATTCAGCTCTATCTCTTTTTGAGCTGACATCTTAACAGAAAAGAGAAGCATCAGAACAAGAAGCGGCAATAAGTAATTTTTAAATCTCATGTTTTATAGCAATTATAGTCAAGAATTGTGCCCCGAATTAAGCGAAACAGGAATCTCAAATTCTCTTCCCTCCTGGGCAAGGTAGGTTTCCCGGAAGATGGCTTGTGCCTCATTCAGAAAAACCGAGGCATCTCTGTAACGTGAAGAGAAATGCCCGAGTACAAGTTTTTTTGCATCCGCATTAAGAGCAGTTTCTGCAGCCTGAAGTGCAGTTGAATGCATAGTGGTTTCTGCAAGAGCTTTTGTCTCTTCTGTAAATGTTGCCTCATGATAAAGAAGATCAACTCCCTTTACATACTCAGAAAGCTCGGGAAAAGGAGATGTATCGCTGCAGTATGCAAATGATCTTGGAACAAACGGGATATATGTCAGTTCCTCGCTCTTCAAAATTTCACCGTCTTCTCTTTCGACGTTTGCGCCCTCTTTAAGCCTTGCAATTTCAAAGAGAGTGAGATTATGTTTTTCAATCATGTATTTAATGACATTCCGCAAAGGTGCCTTTTCGCGGAAAAGGAATCCGAAACAGTCTGTCCTGTGATTTAAAGGGAAAGCCAGTATTTCTATACTTTTAGTTTCATACAGCAATTCCGGACTTTTCACATTTATTACAATATGAGTGATTTTATATTTGAATCCATCGCCAAAATGCTTAAGAAACGATTTGAGAATATCTTTAAATACCTTTGGTGCATAAATGAATAGCTCCGCCGTGCGGCCGAGCATGGACATAGTTGATAGAAGTCCGTAAATCCCGAAAATATGGTCCCCGTGTACATGTGAGATAAAAACCTCCTGTATTTTAAGAAAAGAAAATCCATACTTTCTCAACTGTATCTGACAACCCTCTCCACAGTCAATTAAGAACAAACGCTCATGAACATTGAGAACATGAGCGCTTGGAAACCTGTTGACTGTGGGCAAAGCAGATGCTGTGCCCAGAGTTGTTAGGGAGAATTTCATTATTTGTTGTTAGCCAAATCTTTGCTTTCCATTTCGCTCTTTAGAGCTGCAAGTTCGCTGATATCGCCAAGTGTTGTTTTTTCAAGGTTTGCCTTAAGTTTCTTAACAGCTTTCTGAGTTGTGTCACCCTCTTCAATCTTCTCTTTCACAACCTCTTCCTTCTTTACATCATCGGCAATCTTTGAGTGAGAAAGAACAATTCTCTTGGTCGATTTATTGAACTCAAGAATCTTGAAATCAAGTTTTTCCTCAACCTTAGCAGTATTTCCGTCCTCTTTTACAAGATTTCTCAAACTTACATAACCTTCAACACCGTATTGAAGGGCTACATTTGCACCTTTATCTACGAATGCAGTGATAGTGCCTTCATGAACCGAACCCGGAACAAAAACTGTTTCGAATACATCCCAAGGGTTTTCTTCAAGTTGTTTGTGACCAAGACTCAAACGACGGTTTTCCTGATCTACTTCAAGAACAACAACCTCTAGTTTTTCACCAACTGATGTAAACTCTGAAGGATGTTTAACCTTCTTGGTCCAAGAAAGATCGCTGATATGAACCAGACCATCTACGCCCTCTTCGAGTTCTACAAAAACTCCGAAGTTTGTAAAGTTGCGCACTGTTGCTGTGCATTTGGTTCCAACAGGATATTTTTCTGCAATTGTTGCCCAAGGATCATTTTTAAGTTGCTTAATGCCAAGTGACATTTTTCTCTCATCTCTGTCAAGAGTAAGGATAACTGCTTCAACTTCGTCTCCGACAGTAAGGAAATCCTGTGCACTGCGAAGGTGGAGCGACCATGACATTTCTGACACGTGGATAAGACCTTCAACACCGGGCTGAATTTCGATAAATGCACCGTAATCGGCAATAACAACAACTTTGCCTTTAACTTTGTCGCCAACCTGAAGAGTTGCATCAAGTGCATCCCAAGGATGTGAACTAAGTTGTTTAAGACCAAGTGCGATTCTCTTCTTGGTATCGTCAAAATCCAGAATAACAACATTGATCTTCTGATCGAGTTGAACAACTTCTTCCGGATGGTTGATTCTGCCCCATGAGAGGTCAGTAATGTGGATAAGACCATCTACACCGCCAAGGTCAATGAATACACCGTACGATGTGATATTTTTAACAATACCTTCAAGTATTTGTCCTTTTTCAAGTTTACCGATAATATCAGCTTTCTGAGCTTCAAGTTCGGCTTCAATAAGAGCTTTGTGAGAAACAACAACGTTGCGGAATTCATGGTTAATCTTAACGATTTTGAATTCCATGGTTTTGTTGACAAATATATCGTAATCACGAATAGGCTTAACATCAATCTGCGAACCAGGAAGGAATGCTTCAATTCCGAATACATCCACAATCATACCGCCTTTGGTTCTGCACTTAATATAACCCTTAACAATTTCATCTTTGTCGAATGCCTCGTTTACCCTGTCCCAAGAACGGAGCGAGCGTGCTTTCTTGTGCGAAAGAATAAGCTGACCTTTTTTGTCTTCAGCATTCTCTACATATACCTCAACTTTGTCTCCGGGAGCCAGTTCGGGGTTGTAGCGGAATTCATTAATACTGATTACACCTTCGCTTTTGTAACCAATATTGACAATAACTTCTCTTTTGTTGATAGAAACAACAGTACCTTCTACTACTTCATTTTCACTAACTTTTGAAAGTGTTTGGTCGTAAAGGCCTTCGATAACCGATTTTTCGGTATCATAAACATCCTCTTTCTCAAATGCATCCCAGTCGAATTTGTCAACTGCTACGGAAACATTGCTTTTTTTCTTTTTAATTACTTCGCTTACAGAAATACCATCATCTTCGATAAATGATTCCAGTTTTTCATCAGCCTTGTTGACAATCACGATCTGATCGTCCTGTTCCAATTCTTTTACTTCTTTTGACATGTTAATAATTGTTTGAACTTCAAGTGGTTAGACATTATTTATAATCCCTACGGGAACTGCAAAAGTATATATATTCTTTTAAATGAACAAATAAATAACAGTTTGCCGGGTACTAAAAAGCAATTATCTTTGAGAAAGCAAATTTCAGAAAAGCAATGAATCCAAAATCTACATTAAAATCATTTCCAAAAAACTTCTGGACAGTCATATTTATGGAATTTCTCGAAAGGGGATCATATTATGGAGTTATGTCTGTTCTCTCTGTTTTTCTTATACTTAGTACCGGAGAAGGCGGCCTTAACTTCTCAAAGGAACAGGCCGGGGCAATACTCGGAACAATCCCGCCACTGCTCTATTTTCTGCCTATTATTGCAGGTGCCATTGCAGACAGATACGGATACAGGAAAGTGCTTTTCTTCGCTTTTACATGCATGATTTTAGGTTACGGATTCACAGGCCTTTCCAACTCCTACTTTTTCGTTTTTATTTCGCTGATGCTAATGGCTCTCGGTGCCGGATTTTTCAAGCCGGTAATTTCAGGGACAATTGCAAGGTCAACAAATGAAAACAATTCCGGACTTGGTTTTGGAATATACTACTGGTCAATAAACCTCGGAGCCTTTTTATTTCCTCTTATTCTTGTTCCGATTCTCAAAGCCCAGTCATACAGCTATATCTTCTATATGGCGGCAATACTTGCATCCATATTATTTGTCTTAAATCTGTTTTTATATAAGGAACCTGAGGGGAAGAGGAGCAACAAGAGCCTTTCTCTTGTATTCAGAGAGATGTTTCTGGTACTCAAAGACTGGCGGTTCATACTCATGATTTTCCTGTATTCCGGCTTCTGGATTCTATATTTCCAAATGTTTGGCACAGTGCTGTGGTATGTCCGCGATTATGTGGATATGACACCTTTGAACTCTGCGGTAAATTCGTTTCTTGCCCTGTTTATGGAAAATCCTTCATGGAAGTTTGATGTGGAACATGTGACAGTAATTAATGCAGGAGTAATTATTCTGCTACAACTGGTTGTTTCCAATATAGTAAAACGGATGCCTGCCCTCCCGACAATGATAACAGGTATAGGATTTGGAACACTTGGGATGCTTATACTCTCTATTTCCGCCTCTCCCTGGATATTTATTCTGGGTATAATGACATTCACCCTAGGCGAGATGACTACTCACCCTAAGTTTATTTCATATATAGGATTAATTGCCCCGGCAGACAAGAAGGCTCTTTATCTGGGATATTCATTTCTTTACGGTGTGATAGGAAGTAGTATCGGAGGCTTTCTTGGCGCAAGACTATATGTAAAGTATGTCGATAACCTTCATCAGCCTGCGACTTTGTGGCTGATTCTGTCCTGCATAGGACTGTTCAGTATGGTGTCTCTCATAATTTACAACCGTTTTGTAGCAAAAAAGGAGAACGCCTGACAGACGGTTAAAGCATCTTCTTCATTTTGAAGAAAATCAGAACAATCCCAACTGCGATAAGCATTATAAGCATAACCATTGCAAAGTCCGCCAGGTTGCCGAATATTGGTAAATTCACATTCATGCCAAAAATACTGGCAATTAACGTTGGCGGCATGAACAGAAGGGAAACGAATGTGAAAATCTTCATTATCCGGTTTTGTTCCAGATTGATCAGACCTAAAATAGTATTCTGAAGATATTCAAGCCTTTCAAAGCTGAAATTGGTATGGTTAATGAGGGAATTTATGTCTTTAATGAGGACATTAAGCTTTACGAATACGTCCCGCGGGAATTTATCGCTCTTAAGGATGCTTGATATCATTCTCTGCTTGTCTACAACATTCTCCCGCACAAGCATTGTGTTTTCCTGCAGCTGATTTATGTCCAAAAGCAACTCCTCTCCCATTGCACCACCCAGACTCACTTTTTTACTGTACTGGGCAATCTCTTTTGACATCAGCTCAATCATGTCGGCGTCAAGGTCAATTCTGTTTTCAAGAATACCCACAAGAATGTGATAACCGGTAGGCAATGCCCTGAAATTTGAAAGAATGCGCCTTTGAACATCTGTAAAGCTTTTCAGAGGTACATGACGGATAGTGACAATGATACCTTCGCATAAGATGAAGGAGACAGCCTCCATACTATAACTCTCGGGGCCCGGTATAAGGAAGTTTGTATTTGCAAAAATTGCCGTTTCATTTTCGGAATACCTCGATGAACTTTCAATCTCCTCTGCCTGTGCCCTGCTTTGAAGGGTGGTATTTAAAAATGTTTCGATGGCTCTTTTTTCTTCTCCTGTTGGAGCAGAAAGATCTATCCACAGTACGTCATCGTACCCCAGCTGATCCAGGGCGTCAATTTCGCATGTTGTTACAACTTGTCCTTTTTGTTTGTAATATATTTCGAGCATAATTTGATCCTTTTAATGGTTAAAATTCTAATTGCTTCTCCCGGAATCAGGGAGTTCAAATTAGCCAAACCATCGGACCTTAGATTTGAGTTCGTCGGGAGCAAGGCTCCAGAACTCAGAGAGGCCGGCTCTTTTGTCGGCGCTTAAATTATATGAAATATTTGTTTTAAGATATCTTATTGCATAATCCCTGTCGAACCGGGGAACGAATCTCTCTGCCGACTTTTCAATATTGGCCATTCCAAAACGGAGAGCATCATTGAATTCAGCAATAAACGAGGGGTCAAGTTCTTTGTTTGAAACCCAGCATGCAAATACAAAGGGAAGATTTTTATATTTGATCCACTCCTCGGCCATGTCATAAACATACGGGAACAGATTGCCATGAGTAAGGGCCTTGTCTCCAATCAGAATATAGGATTTGGTAAGGTCAAGCTCCTCCTCCGAAAAATCAAAATCATAAAATTCAGGAGAAATTTTCCAGAAATTTTCTGAAAGAATCCTGGCAAGCAGGACAGATGTCCTTGACTCGGTATCCAGATACAGCCTGTCAATCTCGTTCAGTGGTTTTCCGCTGCAAAGGAGGACAGATGCAACTGCACCATCGGCGCCGATGCAGTAATCAGAAATAATACTTGCATTCTTTATCAGGGGAATGGCCGCAACAGGTACAAGACCCACATCGGATGTTCCATTAATAAGATTAAAGGCAGTAATGGCAGGAGCAACATACTCGATTTCAATCTTCTTTGAAATCGGATGATTCTCCAGTCCGTAGACAAAAGGAGCAGTGTTTAAATATGATATTGCTGATACACGAACTTGCATTATCTCCTCACCATTAAGCCACATAAACGGGCATGGCAAAGTTAAGACAAAATTTCCAAATGCTCAACCAAAATTTTCAAACCTATTGCAATAAGAATCAATCCGCCAAATATCTCAGACCTTCTTCCGGTTCTTAAACCGATATATCTCCCCCCTTTGAGCCCTGCAGAAGCAGCAATGGCAGTTACCGCAAGAATGATTGCAGAAGCAATGAGTATACGGTTGAATGTAAAGCTGGTCATAGCAAGACCAATTCCCACCGCCAATGCATCAATGCTTGTTGCAACCGAAACAGTTATAAGAATCCTTGTTTTCCTTACATCGATACATACCTCTTCCTTATTTTCCAGCCCTTCCCGTATCATCTTTACCCCGATATATACGAGCAATAAAAAGGCGACCCAGTGGTCAACAGAGCCAATTATTCCAAGAAGGCTTTTCCCCAGCAACCAGCCTGTAAATGTGAATACAGACTGAAACAGGGCGAATGACAGGAATATCTTTACAAACTGGGCACGGCTGATATACGGGAGACAAATCCCCGAAGAGAGCGACACTGCAAAAGTATCGAAGCACAAGCCAACCGAAAGAATGAAAATTTCTAATATTGACATTTACGCTTTTTTCGTTCCATCTCTTAAGAGATACATCCCGATAAAGGTCAGCAATCCGTTTACTATAAGTATTGTAAACCCAAATCCGAATCCAAGATATACTTTTCCCACATAATCCATTACAAAACAAAGTATTGGCGAAGCAATTGCCACGTATGGCATATATTTATCCTTGACGTTGTGTTTAGTAAGAATTCCAAAGAAGAAAAAGCCGAGCAGCGGTCCGTATGTATACGATGCAACCAGGTAAACAAGGTCAATTACTGTCTGATTGTTTACCGCATTCAATATTAGAATTATAACGAAGAATAGGACTGCAAAAGAAGCATGAGCCATTTGTCTTATTCTCTTTTTTCTTGCTGCCGAAATATCTTCTCTTTTGTTAAAACCAACAAAGTCTATACAAAAAGAGGTTGTAAGAGATGTAAGTGCGCCTCCGGCACTTGGATACGAAGCAGATATGAGACCTATAATGAAGAAGAGTCCTACTCCAAGCCCAAGATACTGACTTGCGATGGTCGGGAACAATTTGTCTGTCTGAGCTTTTGTAAATTCTCCCAAATCGTTGGCAAGTCCAATGCCATTCATTCCACCGAGTTTTGAACTTACAAAAATTGCAAGAACGGCTCCCATTAAAAGGAAGAAGAAGTTAACAATAACGATTGTTATACTTGTTGTATATATGTTTTTCTGAGCCTCTTTAATGTTTTTGCATGAAAGATTTTTTTGCATCATCTCCTGATCCAGACCGGTCATCGCTATTGTAATGAACATCCCGGCAATAAACTGTTTAATGGCATTTGTTGAGTGTCCCCAGTCCAAATCTATCCATTTTGAATATTCTGTGTCTGCAACAGCTGAAATCAGCCCGCCAACACCCCAGTTCATCTCTTTTGCTACAAAAAAGATAGTGAGAAACACAGCAAGCAACATGAATGTTGTCTGAAGAACATCTGTCCAAATAATTGTCTTGACCCCACCTTTAAATGTGTACAAAAATATCAGAAACATGAATACAAACGAGACAACCCAAAACGGAACAGACCCTTCCGGCAGGAATGTATGAAGCACAAGAACTACAACAAATATTCTCACGGCAGCTCCCAGTACCCTGGAAACCATAAACACCGAAGCACCTGTTTTATACGTATAAAAGCCAAACCTATGTTCAAGATAACCATAAATTGAAGTGAGGTTCATCTTGTAATACAAAGGAATCAGAATCTTTGCAATAACAATATAACCAACAACAAACCCCAGAACCAGGGGCATATAATAGAAATTCTGATTGAGTACGTTTCCCGGTACCGAAATAAATGTTACCCCGGAAATGGAGGTTCCAACCATACCATAAGCAACAATATACCAGGGAGATTTTTTATTCCCCAAAAAATATGAGCCGCTATCTGCCTTCCGTGATGTGAGCCACGAAATGAAAAACAGAAGAATCGTGTAGAGCGTAAAGGCGGTAAGAAGCCACGTTAACGGGAATTGATGCATAGTTACAATTTTTAGTTATTTAAAGGAATAAAGGGCTGACGATTTTGGATGGACCTCCCGAGAGTCACCTCATCGGTATATTCGAGATCATCTCCAAATCCCACACCCCTTGCAATTGTGCTTATTTTTATACCAAACGGATTTAGTCTTTTATACAGATAATATGCTGTTGTTTCACCCTCCATTGTAGTACTGAGGGCAAGAAAAACTTCAGAAATATCTCCTTTTTCAATTCTACTCAGAAGGAGGTCAATAGATAAATCTCCGGGGCCCACTCCGTCCATCGGAGATATTATCCCTCCAAGTACATGGTAAAGGCCATTATATTGCCCTGTATTTTCGATACTAAGAACATCTCTGATACTTTCTACAACACAAACCAACGCAGATTCTCTTTTTTTGTCGCTGCACACCGGACATACAGGCGTATCGGAAATCATATTGCAATTTGTGCAATAGCGGATTTCGTTTCGCATCCGGATTACAGACCTGCCGAATTTTTCTACATTTTCAACAGGCTGTTTGAGAAGATGAAGTGCAAAACGGAGCGCACTCTTCCTGCCCACACCGGGTAAGGATGCAAGCTCTTCAACAACATTCTGAAGCAGTTCGGAAGTGTAGCTCTGTTTAAGCATTCTAATTTCCAGATTGAGTACTTTTGAAGTAATCTACTCCCTTTCTCACAGAACCGTACTTAAGCAGAAGAGATTTTGCATATTCGTAATCGGTAATACCGGATTCCTCCATGATCATTTTTGTACCTCTGTCCACAAGCTTTGCGTTTGTGAGCTGCATGTCAATCATCTTATTCCCCTTGACATGACCAAGTTTAATCATGGATGCTGTTGATATCATATTAAGAGCCAGTTTTTGAGCTGTCCCCGATTTCATTCTTGTACTGCCTGTTACAAACTCAGGACCAACAACTACTTCAATGGGAATTTCCACCTCTGCAGCAAGCGGGCTGTCCGGGTTACATGTTACACATGCAGTGAGTATCCCTCTTTTTCTCGCCTCGCGCACTGCTCCAATAACATAGGGAGTTGTGCCGGAAGCTGCAATGCCAACGACAACGTCGTCAACATCCACTCCAAACTGCTGCATATCGTTCCATCCCATCTCCCAGTTGTCTTCTGCTGCTTCAACAGCTCTTCTTATTGCAGAATCTCCCCCGGCTATTAGTCCGATAACAAGATCAAAAGAGGCTCCGAAAGTCGGCGGTATCTCAGAAGCATCCAGAATACCCAGTCTTCCGCTTGTGCCCGCACCCAGATAGAAAAGCCTTCCGCCCCTCTTCATCCTTTCAACAATGCCGTCTACTAGTTTTTCAATTTGGGGAATGCATTTTTCTACTGCAAAAGGAACAGTTTTGTCTTCACGATTTATATTATTAAGCAAATCTGATGTGGACATTGTTTCCAGATTGCTGTATTTTGATGACTGTTCAGTTATTTTCATATTATAATTAAATTGATTTGTGATAATCAACAAGGCCGATAATAGGTGATTTTAAAACAATTCCGAGCTTTATACCAAGCGATTTTGCTACTTCAGCAATAATTTCCTCATAATGGAACGCAACAGAGCCTACAAGATTCACCTTGTATTTTTTGTAATCATATTGCATTATATTTCTTGTAAAAAACTCCTCGAAACTTGATTTCAGAAGTTTGTTCACATGAGGATTATTGCGATTTTCATTTAGAAAAACAGAGAAAGTGGCAAGATATCTGTTCGGGAACGGCTGTCTGTAAACTCTTTCTATTACGGAGCCATAGTTTAGTCCGTATTTTTGGTCGAAAGATTCTCTCAGGTCCGCAGGTAACTGCCTCTTAAGATAGTCCGATATAAATTTCCGGCCCAATACTGCACCGCTTCCTTCATCTCCAAGAATATAGCCACACGCAGGAACATTGTCAACAATATCCGATCCGTCATAAAAACAGGAGTTTGCTCCGGTTCCCAGAATTCCGGCAATACCCGGCTTGTTCCCGCACAACGCACGCGCTGCTGCAAGTAAATCGGAATATGCACTTGACCTTGCTTTTGGGAAAACAGCCCGGAAGCAGTTCTGAAGAACCTTAATCTTATCCGGCGAGGCAACGCCCGCACCATAAAAGTGAATCTCCGTTACAGTTGCGCTGATATCCGGTAAAAGATGCTGCTGAAGTTCATAAATGATTTGCTCTTCAGTTTGAAAAAAGGGATTAATACCTGCTGTTGTAATCTCCTGGACAGATCCGTCACTGTGAATAGCTCTCCAATCTACCTTGGTTGAACCGCTGTCTGCAATTAATCGCATACCGTGAATTTTATTTTATCCGGCAAATTTACACAAATTCGGAAACTAATTCAACACTCTCGGGAACTTTCTCCAGTGCAAATATCCTGCAACGGCAGCTGCAATGTATATAACATAAAGAGCAGTAGTGGCATATAATCCCTGTTGCATATAAAGGAATACGGCAAGTGTGTCTGCAATTATCCACAGGAACCAGTGTTCAATGTGTTTTTTTGTTACCCAGTATGTAGCAAGCATGCTGATTGTAGTAATAAAAGCATCTAACCGGGGATTAGGATCTCCTGTATAATTCTCCAGAATCCATGTCAGGCCAAAATAGCAAACAAGAGACACAAAAGATGATATTAACAACAGATTAAATTTCATCCCCACGACAACCTCCCGGTTTGAATTTTCATCCGGGCTCTTAACTCCCCATTTCTGCCATCCGTAAACACTCACGACAAGATAATAGAGCTGCAGCCCCATTGCGGCATACAGAGCAGAGGTAAAGAATACGGCCATATATATGAGAGCCGAGACGGCACCCACGATCCACATGGACCTCTTTTGCCTTATCTCCAGTATAACATAAAGCAACCCGGTTGCTGCACCAAATACCTCTGTCCAGTCCATCATAATTTCCTAAAATCTGAAGGCCACTTTTGCAGTAAAATTTATTCCCGCCTGAGGATATAGTCCCTCTTCTACGTAAACAGGCGCTCCGTCTGCAAATTCGGCGGTATATATCCACCCGCTTGAAAAGTATTTCCTGTTAAGCAGGTTTTCTACATATATGCTTAAATCCACAAAAGAAGTGTCTTTGAGTTTGAATGATTTTGTTCCGCTTATTCCCATTAAGAAATAGGAAGGAATTGCTCTGTCTTCGTTTGATGTATTGTCGTAATATTGCTTCCCTACAAATTTCCCGTTCAGAGATACAGAAGTTTCCCACCCGGGGCTGAGGGTTATCATTGCCATACCAATTACCGAAGGGGAAAAGGAGAGGTTTGTCTGTTCATAATATCTGCTTCTTTGCGGCAGAGGATTCCAATCGCTCGTATTGTCATACAAATCTGTCCATTGGGTATATCCAATAATTTTATTTCTGCTGATAGTAAGATTCGCATCGAATTTCAGAAATGTTGCCGGAGAATACGCTGCAGCAATTTCAATTCCCCTGCGGTAGGATTCTGGAACATTTTCTTTAATTACATAACCCGTTTCGCTGAGTTTTCCGGTTGGTACGAGCTGATCTTTGTACTCCATAAGGTAAAGGTTTGCCGAAAGTACTATTTTGGGAAGATTAAGCCTGTAGCCGGCTTCCCAGTCAAGGAGGCGTTCTTCCATAATATCCCCTGCCCTGCCTGCTTTAATCGACTCTTTTATGTCGGCACGGCCCGGCTCTTTTCTGCCCACAGAAAACGATGCATAAAGCTGGTTTGCGCCATTAATGTTATAGGTTATACCAAGCTTAGGGTTAAAGAAATTGTAATTAAGGTCATAATTAAGAGATACAAAATCTTTGTCCACCCCTCTCAGATTGTATTTTATATTCCTGTACTGCAGGTCGGTAAAAGCGACAAATCCTTCAGCGACTTCAGCTTCAATCCTTGCAAAAGCCGAAAAGTCCCCTTTGTAGCCTGAATTTGTATACCATCTGTAATTATCCGGCAGGCTGGCGTTATACTTGGACCATATAATATTCCCAAAATGGTCACCATCGTAGTAGGAATATGAAATTCCGCCTGTTGTCTTTATTTTGTCGTTTGAATACTGAACATTAGAAGCTGCTGCAGAGTATAAATTGTCAAGCGCCTGCCTGAGAATCATATCGGATTTCTTGTATGTTACTCCTTCGATTACCTGATTAGCTAATCCATAAGATGAGAACTTCCTGCCCATTTTATAATTTTCGTAATATCCGTCGCCCTTTGTAAAATGAAGTGTCGTGCTCCATGTAAGTCCATTTTTGAAGACATGTGTAAAGTGTCCCTGAACATGATGCTGTATGTAATTATCGGTTTCGTTGTCATAATATTTCACATTCCCGGCCTCGTCATAATACAGCCCGGCAGGGTTGAATCTCCTGTCGGCAGCCATCTGCTCACGGGAGATGCCTTCCCATGTGATCCCTGTCTTTTGATCTCCGAAAATATAATTAATCCTCAGGGAAGAATTTCCCCTAAGCCATCCCAGTGTTGCAAATAATGAATTAAGGTTGCTCTTTGCGTTTCTTATATACCCCTCTCCAGTACTGTGCGAATAGCGGACATCAAATGAAAGTCCGTTTTTCATAAGACCCGTGCCCGCACCTGCAGTTGAAAGGAAGCTCCTGAAGCTGCCTACTCCAAATTCTGCAACGCCATATGGTTCCGGCCGGCTAAAGAGTGTTCTCAGGTTTAAGCTGGCACCAAATGCTCCCGCTCCGTTTGAAGACGTTCCCACACCTCTCTGAAGCTGAATATCCTGAAGATAATTACTGAACGAGGGGATGTTCACCCAAAAAACCTCCTGTGACTCTGCATCATTCATTGCAATGCCGTTTACAGTGACGTTTATTCTTGAGCCGTCGCTTCCTCTTACCCGCATTGATGAGTAACCCATCCCGTTTCCTCCTTCTGTTGAAGTTACAACCGAAGGCATCAGCGACAGAGCCATTGGAAGAGAACTCGTGGGGGATATCATTTTAATCGCCCTCAGATCCATCTCCGAGCGGCTCACAGGAGTGTTTTTACCGGCACGGTATGCTTCAACAACAATACTGTCCAGTTTGAAAATTTCTGTCTTTTCTTTTTGCTCGCTGTTTTGGGCAAGGGTTAGAATTGGTAACAAAAAGACCCCGCAAAATAAAGTTAATCCTTTCATAATAAATTATTTTATTAGCAGGGGGATAGAGAAAATAGAAACTCGCTTTCCCTTCGCTGGCATTATCCAGATCAGGTGAAAAGGGTATAATCTCAGCCAAATGGCACCCCCAAGCATTTTTTGAAATGCAATGCAAATATATTAAAATTATCTTATTGGGGTATTTATTTTATCTTTGCGCCTTCGGTGGATCGCTCTATCGCTCTTCTTTAATAAAGGAGGGAGGAAAGTCCGGACAGGGCAGAGCAAGACTCTGTGGAAATCACAGCTGGGGGTAACCTTAGGTAATTCGTAACAGAAAATAACCGCCTCGAAAGAGGTAAGGGTGAAAATGCGGGGTAAGAGCCCACAACCGTATATAGCGATATATCCGGGGTACGAACAGTCTCCTGCAAGGCCAAGTATACCGGCAGCCAAGGGCTGCTCGTTCGTTGCCGGGGGGTAGGCTGCAACAGATAAATGATAGGGACCTCTTTCGAGGGACAGAATCCGGCTTACAGGTCCACCGTTTTTTTAATTATCTCAGAAAAGTTTGGGATGATCTTCGTCAAACTGTTTGAGAATAGTTGCAATAATCGCCTCTCTGCAAAATTTTGCCTGAGATTTGACTTTATACTTCTTGCAATAAAGCTGTACAGCTTCCAGTTCCTTGTCGTTGAAAAGAATGGTCTTTCTGTGCTTTCTAACGGCTTTTTCCTTTACAATATCCTTCACTTCTTCTTCAAAAATGATTTATAATCATCAATCCCCTCGATAGGATAATGTTTCTGTGCTACGTCCAGCCACTCATTTGCAAGATCAAAGCGTTCAAGCATTTCGCACGCAACCGCAATATTGAATGCCGCACAGGAGGCCTTAATATTGTCGGGAGAAGAAGTATCTTCCATCCAGATTTCCATTGCCTCTTTCCACTTAAAACTCATTGCCAGTGAATGCGCTTTTCTCCATGAAGAATTTTCGTAAGTGAACAGACATCTCTGTTCATTTTCCCATTCCGGGAAGAAGTTTTTTACAACGTCCTCTCCTGCCGAAACTGAAATTTTATTAAGTGCAGAAAACAGGCCTTTATTAAGCCTTTCCTCATTCACTCCCTCTTTTGCCAGAATTTCCCAGTAAATAGTGTCATTCTGAGTAAAGGATGAAATCAAATCTGCTGTTTTCCCGTCATATACATTAACAAGAAGCGATAAAGGCGCAAAGACATATGAAGAAGCATAGCCGCTCCTCACAGGAGAAACGGCTTGTCTGAGTTTTTCGAATTTCCCTATTTTCAGATTTTCCAGCATGACCAGGATATCCGACTCCGATTCCTGAGCAAGAGCTTCAACATAGCTTCTCTCCCGTATGTCGTTTATTTCATTCCCGAAGTGGTTAAAAACAGGTATGTCTCCCTCTTTCAGTTGCAGGTGTTTCTCAAGGCTTAGTGCCATACCCTTCGCAAAATTTGACATAAGAGTAGAGTCCTCTTTAAGAGAAATCATATTTTCGCCGTTATGACCGGAAATCGGAATGGCAGAGAAAACTGATACCGATTTTTCTTTGAAATCTACAGGATAACTTGCCGGTACCTTAACGTCAATTATAAAAAACTCAAGATATGGTCCACATGAACTCAAAAGCAAAGTTGATGCAAGAAGAATTGCTGAAATCTTCGGTATTATACTTTTCATAATCTCACTTATAAATGTTCCCAGAACCTTTTCATGATTACTTCCAGATTGTCGGAGGTGCAGGTATCAACTATTTCCTCCCCTGTCTCGCTGCCCTTGACTTTAACCTTAACCTCCATCCTGTATGGCTTTTCAAGGCTAAAGACGGTTCCTTTGTCTATATTTAAAATAGCATTTTTCACCCCTGCTCTTATTTCATCACAAACAAATTCAGGAGATTTGCTCATAGCGCAGGTTCTTCCAAATGCATATTTTGTGGTAACTGTTTCAATATTTCCAAAATTCAATACGGCCTCTCTGCATGCTGCATCATCTCCGGCTACAAAAACCACCGGAACGCCAAATTGTCCTGCGTAAAGGGCATTGAAAGCCGGTTCAAACAGCGGCCTGTCGTTTATTTTGAAATCCAGGACATCCAGAGACATTGTATGAGACAGTGTTCCTATCTGCTCTCCTGCCCTGGCGTGTGCCCCTATGAACAAAAGGGCATCAAAAGTAGAGTCGATGCCAAGCACCATAGTATGCGGAGTACCGGGAACCCTGCCTCTTGTGAGCATTGCTCTTTTATCCAGTAAAAGAGGGTCCACATTAATATTGCCTGCATGGCCGTCCCTTACAATGAATTCTGTTGCACCTGCTGCCGAAGCACCTTCAATTGCAGCATTTACTTCATTTGTGAGAATTTTGCAGTTCCTCTCGAAATGAGCGTGTCCGGGATATATTTCATCAAAATTCACAACTGAGGCAATGCCTTCAAAGTCTACCTGAATCATTATTTTCAGGCCGGCTTTTCCTTTTTTTACAACTTTTCCAGGTGTTGATTTGGAAACATCTGACTTCCCTTTGACATCATTTGACAAGAACTTATTCATAACAGATAAAATTTAAATTTTCTACATTTTCATTCCGCCGCAAACAGATATTACCTGTCCGGTAACATAAGAGGCTAAATCCGAAGCCAGGAATGTACATACATTTGCGACATCCTCCGGAGTTCCTCCTCTTCTGAGCGGAATTTGTTCTGCCCACTGTTTTTTCACATCTTCCGGCAGTTTACCGGTCATTTCGGTGATAATAAATCCGGGAGCAACTGCGTTTGCCCTTATTCCCCTTGAACCAAGCTCCTGTGCAATTGATTTTGCAAGACCAATCATGCCTGCTTTTGAAGCAGAGTAATTTGCCTGCCCGGCATTACCGCTAACACCAACTACAGAACTCATGTTTATAATACATCCTGATTTCTGGCGCATCATAACCGGTGTAACTGCATGAACAAAGTTGAATGCCGATTTTAAATTTACATTTATTACTGCATCCCATTGTTGTTCATTCATTCTCATCATCAGGCCGTCTTTTGTGATTCCGGCATTGTTTACGAGAATATCAAGCTTACCGAACTCTTTCACAACCTGTTCAACAACATTATGTGATTCATCAAATGAAGCAGCATTTGAGGCTATGGCAATAACCTTAACACCGAAAGCTTCCAGCTCTTTCTTTGTATTTAGCGCATTTTCGTCAATTACAAGGTCTGTAAATGCAATGTTTGCACCTTCTGATGCGTACTTTAAAGCGATAGCTTTACCAATTCCTCTTGCTGCACCAGTAATGAGTGCTATTTTTCCTTCAAGTAGTTTCATAATCAAATAAATAAAAATTAATTAAATTTCACGATTTTCCCAATGAGGTCATACTCATCGGCTCTCTCTATCTCAACATCTACAAATGTACCAATAATATTCTTAGTTAGTAATCCATCCGGCAGAGATTCTGTACCAATTAATATCTCTCCGTCTACCTCAGGACTCTCATTCCGGCTTCTTGCTAAAATAACATCTTCCCCTGCCGAATCAATGATTACCCTCTCTGTGCTGCCAATTCTCGAGTTGTTGTACTCCATTGAAATTCCTGCCTGGAGTTCCATGAGTCTGTTATATCTTTCTTCCTTTTCGGAATTCTTTATAGTATCCTTAAGGTTTTCGGCTCCCCATGTTCCCTCCTCTTCTGAGTACGTAAAAGCTCCCAGTCTTTCAAACCTGGCTTCCTTTACAAAATCGAGCAGTTCATTAAAGGCCTTTTTGTCCTCACCCGGATGTCCTACAATCATTGTAGTTCTGAGTATAATGCCCGGAACCTTTTCTCTGAATTTCCTGACCAGTTCGCGTGTCTGGGCACCGTTTACCGAGCGGCGCATATTTGAAAGAACTTTATCGTTTACATGCTGCAACGGTATATCGAGATAGTTGCATATTTTTGGATTTGAAGCCATTACTTCAAGCACCGATTCCGGAAAAGCTGCAGGATATGAATAATGAACCCTGAGCCACTCGATTCCGTCAATTTTTGTGAGGCTTTCCATGAGCCCGGCGAGCCGGCGCTCTTTATAAAGGTCAACACCGTAGTAGGTAGTGTCCTGTGCAACAAGTATCAATTCTTTTACTCCATTCCCTGCCAGATACTCGGCCTCTTTTATAAGATCTTCCTGTGGTACTGATATATGCGGCCCCCGTATTAAGGGTATTGAACAATATGAGCAGACTCTGTCACACCCTTCTGAAATTTTTAGAAATGCATAATGATCCGGAGTAGTGAGAAGTCTCTCATTGTTAAGCGACGATTTCCAGTTTTTGCCAAGTGTTTCCAAAACCGTTGCAGAGTCAAAGGCTCCAAAAAAACCGTCAACTTCCGGAATTGTATTTTTCAACTCCTGGGCATACCGTTGGGAAAGACAGCCAAAAACCAGAATTGTCTTTATATAACCTCTGTTCTTGGCGTCTACTGCAGCAAATATTGTATCAATAGACTCTTTTTTGGCATCTTTAATAAAACCGCAGGTGTTAATTATTACTGTATCAACTCCTGCTGTTGCCAAATCTTCCCCTTCGGGAGATATTGAGATTCCGGATGCAAAAATCTGTTTTAGAAGGTGCTCAGAATCGACCCTGTTTTTTGAACATCCAAGGGTAATCAGTTGTATTTTTTTTGCCATTATTCTTTTTCGGCCGCGCTGTCCTCTTCCTGTTTTTCAAAATCAAGAGAGGCAAACTCTTTTAAAACATTATACCACTCCACGACTTTCTTCATGTGTGAAACATAAAATTTGTCCCTGTCGTAGTCCGGCAATACTTCTCCAAAGAATTTCTTCAGCTCCTCCGGATTGGATTTAGCAGAAGGTGCAGCTTGTTCGCCAAGTTTTTCTTTCATCTTCTCGAACATAGTTTCCAAAGAAACTTCTCCCTCCTCGGTAAAAACAGAAATATCTGAAAGTGACGAAATTCTCATGCTCATTCCGCACACTGTTCTCTTCTTTGTTGCAAGTGATTCAACAACAACGCCGGCATTTGCCTGTGTGAGGTAACTAAACAGACCTGGCTGGCCTGCAATTGATAAGATCTTTTGTAAATTGGTCTTCATTCTTAATTCTAATATTATACTATTCCTCTTTCTTTCTTAATCTTTTCGTATGCTTCGGCAACACTTTTAAACTTCTCTTCTGCTGCTTTCTGCACATCCGGCCCAAGATGGGTCACTTTATCAGGATGGTGTTTAAGAGCCATTCTCTTGAATGCCTTCTTAACTTCATCGTCGGTTACATTTTTATCAATTTCAAGTACCTGATAGGCAGCATCAATACCTTTATCGAACATCGCAAAAATTGATTCGCTGTCCTGCAGTGGTATTGCAAGTGCAGCTGCTATTCGTCTAAGTACAGTGAGTTCGTCTGAGCTCACCATGCCGTCTGCCTGGGCTATTCCTGTGAGAAAGTGAAGCAGTTGCAGCCTTGTTGGCGCATTAACGTTTCTTCTAACCTGAGCACATACGGCATCAATATCAACCTCCTGTTTCAGGAAATCTTTGAGCAGCGATGAAGATTCCGTTGCCGCATCAATACCAAAATTTTCGGAAATGAATCTTTTTACATAATCGAGTTCGCTCTTCATAACCCGGTTGTCTGCCTTCATCACTGCCGAAGAGAGAACAAGCAGAGACACAAGAAAACTGTTTCTCTGTTCAATTGGAGTGTAGCCTGTTGATATTGCGCTTCCTTCCTTCCCTTCAAAAATAGAGGCAACAGCAAATCCTATTATACCTCCGATTGGCCCTCCAAGTGCCCAGCCTAAAGCTCCCGTGATCCATTTACCGTATCCCATATATCAATTAATTACTATTCCTGTAGCTTCAAATATTTTTATAATCTGTGGCATAATAGCCCTTTTCCCATCGGCAAATATAATAAAATCTGCCATCTTAATTCTGTCCTCATCCGACCATTGCTTTGCAATTCTCTCTCTCACAAGCTCTTCGCTTATCGAATCTCTTTTCATTACCCGGGATATGCGAACACTTTCCGGAGCAACAACAACAACAACCTTATCTGCAATATCATGAAATTCAGGGGTTTCAAAAAATATTGCTGATTCGAACAATATTGTATTAAAACCTTCTGATTTCTTACTCTCCCGCCAGGTTAAAAAGTCTTTCATAACAAGAGGATGGACAATCTTGTTCACCTCCCGCAGAATCCACTTGTCCCTGAAAATTTTAGAGGCCATCACCTCTTTTTGCAGTTCACCGTTTACCACAATTTCCGGACCAAGTAAATTAACCAGAGTATTCATCAGGTTGTTATCGGATTTATACAATCCTTTCGCCCTTATATCGGCAATGTACGCAGGAAAGCCAAAAGCTTCCATAAGTCTTACTACATAAGACTTTCCACTTCCTATTCCTCCCGTAATTGCAAGACAGAACATATATGTTTATTTAAGAGTGTCCTTTGAAAAAATTTCACCTTCTACAAACGGAGGATCAAATTTATAGCTAAGGATCCAGTCCGGAACCACAGAAAGTTGTGGTTTTAAAACATGGTTTACAGTATTTTCAAACTCTAAAAAATCAATAAAAACCGATAGCTTTTCCGGATCTCCGGGTTTGGATGAGCCGAATTGCTCTCTGTAAATGAGCGTAACCTCACGTGGTGAAGGGATCAGAGACTTTCCTGCCGGGGTGTTTATTACGGAAACCTCAAGTTGCCTGCTCTTCTCCACATATCTTACTACATCAACAGAATAATATACTTCATTCTGAGAATATCTGATTCCCGGAATTTGTTCCAGAGCAATAACTCCCTGTCGCCCTGCCGAGAGATTTTCCAGTTTTATAGGTTTTGTAAATAACGAATCGATTGACCGTATAACAGAAATATCTCCATAAACGGAGATTGTATCCGGATTAAGTTTAAATGCTGTTCCGGCCATGTACTGATTGCTGAAAGAGAGCTTAACATTTGCCGAAACAGGAATTCGCCTGTTAGTCTGGCCTGGGAATTCAAAGTGAAGAGTATCGGCAGCAAGTGCCTCTATTTCCACGGTTTCGCCAAAATATTGAGAAAGCCTCTCTCTGATGTCTGTTGAAATCACAAAGAAACCATCCTTGCTCTTATAGTCTTTTTTAAAATACTTTCTATCCAGCTGAAGTTTTATTAAATTTTCCTTCCCTGAGTATCTGTGCTGAAGAATGTAGAATCCGCTTGATTTTCCCCTGAATACCAGCGACTCTTTTGATACGGCATCGGATGCCCTGCCGGCAATATCAGTCGTTACTTCTACTTTATAGTGAAGATAAATCGAGTAGTTTTCGGAAAGCTTATGTACTGACCATAGGATAAAAGCAAGAAAGAGACAGAACAAAAAGAGTAATAATTGCCTGCCCCTTTCATACGAGATGGAAAATCTCCTAAGCTTTATCATAAAGCCGGATTTATTTAGATTGAAGATCTGTAATATCTTTTACGATAGAAGATTTATCAACCTTGATTTTTACATTACTGTCTATTTCAACAAAAACATAGTTATCGGAAACCTCGACTATTTTTCCATAAATACCGCCTGCTGTGATGACTTTGTCTCCTTTTGCAAGGGAATTGCGAAACTTAACAAGTTCCTTCTGTTTCTTTTGTTGCGGACGAATCATAAAGAAGTACATCACAACAAAAATGAGCCCCATCATTACAAGGAAACTCCAGTTGCCGGTGCCTGCACCTGCTCCTGCAGATTGTAAAATTACAAGAAAATTCATTTTAAAATATTTTAATTAATACAAAATTAGTTATTTCAACGAGCCTACCAAACCTCTTCCCTTTTTCTCAATCTTTCCTTCTGCGGTAAGACCTGCAATAATCTTGTCAAGAATGCCGTTTACAAAGACTTTGCTGTTTGGCGTACTGTAATACTTGGATAGCTCCACATACTCATTAATGGTTACTTTTACCGGTATGTCATGGAAAGTGACAGCCTCTGCTATACCAAGCACTATTAAAGAAGTGTCGGTTGCGGCAAGCCTCTCCGGGTCCCAGTTATGGATATATCCGGCCATAATTTCCACATACTTGTTGTAGTTGATAAGTGCAGTTTCCAGCAATTTAAAAGCATACTCCCGGTCGTCCTCTTTAAGGAAAACATCGGGGTGAACAAATTTTGATTTAGCCTTAAGAGACCCAAGTTTTTTTGTAATTACATTTATTACAAATTCGAGGTCATCTATCCAGTATAGGGACAAATCTTCAAGTATTGCGTTAAGTTCTTCGTTTTCGTCAAGTTCTTCTTCAAAAAACCGGATTAAGAGATTTCTGTCGTCCTCAAATGTATTCTCCTGAGCCGACATATAGTCCAGAAAATAGTCCTGAGCACTCATCGAAGTGTACAGTTTTTTAACCAGAGGAGCATATTCGTTCCAGTTAAGGCCTCTTTTCTCGCAATATTTCAATAGTACATCATCTGAATCAAGTTTTTCAATGATGCGATTCTCCAGGAATCTTCTGTTAGGGGCAACCTCTTCCGGAGTTGGCTGATATTTCTTAAGTCCTGTTTCAATCTTTGATTCTGCTATTTTTCTCATTGCCAGCGGCAGTGATAAAATAAAGAAGTAGAGATCCAGCGTTTTGCTGCAACTGTTTAACAAATCGTCTACAGCGCCGGTGAGCGAATCCGAGCCGGAATTAATTCTGCTGAATAGAACCTTAAAAACCTTGACCCTGATTAATCTTCTGCTTATCATAAAATCTATAAATAATCTAATATTTTACAAAGATAGGTTTTTGTGCATAAAAAATAATTTTATCTTTGTGAAGGAAAATTAAAAATAACAAAAATGTACTTCGAAGATTTTGACACTACAGACCAACAGGAGCGAAATGGAGATGATGTTTTTTCTAAACCAATCAGAGCAGGTAAACGCACCTATTTTTTTGATGTTAAGGCAACTAAAAACAATGATTACTACCTGACAATTACAGAAAGCAAGAGAAGACTGGATCGTGACGGAAGGTTTGTATATGACAAACACAAGATTTTCTTGTACAAGGAAGATTTCGAGAAATTTTCACTTGGTCTCGAAGATATTATAAAATACATAAAGGAAAATGCTCCTCAGACCGGCGAAAAGCCATTCAGGGAAACTCCAGCCCCATCATTTTCAGACGTGAGCTTCGAAGAATTATAGAATAAAGTACATATAACCAGAAAAATCTGCCTCAAAAGGGCAGATTTTTTTTGTTTCGCCAAGGAGGCGACCCCAGGGGTCGCGGCAACTCTGTCTAATCTGCAAGCGTACCTAAAAAATAGAAACTAGAAATTTCAGATTTGACTTGATTCCATTTTTTTATTTTACCTCATTATGTTTGATTGTGTATTTGCCTGCATGGGCAATGCAGAGAGCATTTGGCACCTGCTTAGTGAGCAAAGCGTATAGAAAAACAGTTAGCGGAAACCGGCAGCTAATTTGAACCGGCATAATCCGGTTTCCGCATCTGTTTTTCAGCGGAGCGAACTTTAGCAGGTAAATGCGGTGCACAGCCCATACAGGCAAATACACAATCAAAAGAAAAAGGGATAATATTAGAAAGAAAAAAGTCAGCTGAAATATTCAACTGACTTTCTTTTTTGAGGTACCAAGCAGATTCGAACTGCTGTACACGGTTTTGCAGACCGCTGCCTAACCACTCGGCCATGGTACCGGTTAGGGCTGCAAATGTATGTAATATTTTTAATCCGGCAAAATTCAAGTATTGGCAATCGTACTCTTTTGCTTCAAATTGCTAATGAGAATTCCTCCAATTATCAGAAAAAGGCCAACAACTGTAAGCACACCTATTTTTTCTCCAAGAATGAAATGAATCAGCAAAAGGGAGAGCAGCGGAGAAAGATATATCAATTGCGTTAATGTTACCCTGTTTGTAGCCAGTTTTAGCGCCTTGCTCCATAAAATGAACGTGATTCCCATCTCAAACATTCCGGCGTAGATTCCGGCCAGTAATGGCTTTAACGGAGGGACCTCCATTGGAGTGAACAACGATACCACAACAAGATAGATTGTTCCAAAAAGGAAACTCACGAAAAGTTCAATTACAGAATCCTGCTTTTCGTTGATTTTCAGCAGCCAGTATGTTGCCCATATTATTGTGCTGGCAATTATTAGACCCAGCCCGAATACGGACAGTTTACCCGAGATATCTGCGGAGTTGTTTAATGATAGCATAATAATTCCCGAAAAGCTCACCAACACGCCAATTACCTGATTAAAGTGCAATTTCTGCTTTAAAAAAATTGCCATCAAAATCATGAGAACAATTTGCCAGGAAAAGTTAAGCGGTTGCGCAATCTGGGCAGGGAGAAGAGAGTATCCTTTAAACAGGATGAGATAATATATGAAAGGGTTCATAAGTCCCTGCCAGGCTCCTCTGAATATTGTGCTTTTGGACAAAAGGGATTCCCCGAGCAGATTAAGTTTTTTTGTCCTGATCAGTTCAATAAAGCATACAATCAACGCAGTCGAGGATGCAATCAAAAGGAGTTGCAGATTGCTTATTTCGTTTAGTGCAATTTTGAATGCAGTGGCAACCGTGGCCCAGAAAAAGACTACAAAGCCGCCCATTATCAATGCCTTCGACTGATTTTTCATTTCCCTGTCCTGAATAAATGGTGTGCCTGCTGCAATACCTTCTGTCTTAAAAGAGGGTGCAGATTTTCACTTGAACGAAGATACTCATTAACTGCATTTTTCGCCTCAAGGGAATTGTGCCCGCCAAGAAGCGCTCTGAGCCAGTTCCGCGGAAAGAAAATATCTCCTGTTTTTTGAATTTCAGGCAAAATTTCCAGACCGTGCTTTAAATACTTCAAGGACTCCTTCTCTCTCAGATAGTGGTTCAGGTACCCCAGAGCAGATGCAGCCCAGGGCTCAATCTCCCTGTTACGTTCGTCAAGGAGTGAGTTGAAAAGAGAATCTCTTACTGTTCCAAGAGGAGAGGTTGCCGGAAAAATAAATGCAAATTCATTTTTCCTGTCTGTATTTGTTATTCTGTTGAGCTGTAGTTTAAATATTTCGTCATACTTTTCGGGAAACCTTATGCTCATTTCATATGCAATGCGCATCAAATCCCTTTCGCTAAGCTTAACATACCCGAAATCGGAAGGGTTTTTCCATATTTCATATACTTTTGAAGCAGCTTCAGGAGAGTCCGAAATTTCGGTAAACGCCCGAAATGCAATTGTTTTATGCTGGCCGGCGGGTGAGTTTTCCACTATCTGCCACAACCCCTGTTCCAGTTGTGAATTTGCTCCCATCCCTGAGAGATATGTTGTATAACAGCTTGTCAGATAGCCGGCCGCTCTTGTGAATAATAGTGTATTCTCTTCGTTTTGAAGATATTTCAGAAGCGAAGAAGCAAATTTTCCCGGCAAGATTTTCCCGGCAAGCATGTTTTCATACAGAGAAATCAAGAGAGAGGCCCGTGCAACCTCATCGTCTATAACAGAAAGGCTTTTACCGGAATCGGATTGGGGCTTGGGTTTGTATTGTTCAAACGTTTTCAGTAAAAACAGGGATGAAGTGCTGTCCATCAAAAAAAGGCCATACCCCCTTCCGTCGGTATTTGGAACAATTGCCCTGTTTTTGCCGTCATTTACAATTATTGAAGAAAAGTCCTGTTTCCACACAACTCCCCTGCCAAATGGGTCAAACTGTTTCCAGACAACAGAATCTTCAATAATCTCAGAAGTGTATGAAGGCATCCCTTTTTTCTTAACCCAGACATTGCTCCACGACTGCAGGTCTTCCGGAGAGAGAGAGTCAAGTATTTTTATCAGGTCGTCCCAGCTTGCATTTGAGTATGCAAATTTCCTGAGATATGTCTGTATTCCCTGGCGGAAATTCTCTTCTCCCACTCTTTTAACAAGCATTTCCATTACTATTGGCGCCTTATTGTAAATAATATTGCCATATACAAGGCCCGCATTGCTTAAATTGTCAAGTTCCTGCTGAATAGAGTTTGAGCCTGCTGTCCTGTCTTCGGAATATGAAGCAGGATAGTAGGTATTGATAAAATTAAGCCGGTGGTTCACTTCGGGATAAAGCGGAGTTACTATCTGGGATGCAAACCAGTTTGCAAAAACCTCTTTTGTCCATACATCGTCAAACCATTCCATTGTTACAAAGTCGCCAAACCACATATGAGCCGTTTCGTGAGCGATAAGCTTTGCCCTGTCGAGCTGTTCTGAGATTGTGGCATTTTCGTCAATAAACATGGTTCTGTCGGAATAGAGGGTTGCTCCCATGTGTTCCATTCCTCCGTACTGAAACCCCGGAACAATTACAATATCGTATTTTGCAAAGGGATATTTTATGGAAGTATAATTTTCGAGCCAATTCAGAGAAGAGAATATCTGATCAAAAATAACACCGCATTGTTCTAATTTTTTGGGGTCACTCTCCCGGTGAAAAATTGTAATCGCCCGTCCATCTCTCTCCTGAGTGGTTCTTTGCAGTTTTCCCGCTACAAAAGAGAACAGATATGTAGATATTGGCGCGGTTTCCGAGAACATCAGTCTTGTTCTACCGTCCGGAGTTCTCTCTTTGCTTTTAATATTGCCGTTTGCCACTCCCTCCCAGCCATCGGGAATATCAAGCGTGAGACAGAATTTTGCCTTTAGGTTTGGCTGGTCAAAACAAGGAAAAAGAGTCCTTGAACGGTCCGGAACAAGAAGCGTGTAAAGCAAATCTTCCCTCCTGTTTAAAGACTGATTTCCTGCAATAAACTCAATTTCCAGAACGTTTTTCCCTTTTAAAATATGTCTTTCCGGTATTATAACATGTTCATTGCTAAAGATAAATTCTGCTTTCTTCCCGTTCACCAGAATTGACTTAACAGAGCATACCGATTCATGCCTGAAATCCAGGATTATCCTCTCTATTTTCCTCAGGTTAAAATCAATTATTGCCTTTGCTGTGATTATAGAATCTCTCTCTTTTGGGATTGAAAAATGAAGGGAGTACCTGAGTTCCGAAATTTCTTCCGCTCTTTCAAATGCAAGTTTTTTACTTACCCCCTTTTCCGGAAGCACCTCTGCACTGTTGAATGCAAGCAGAAAAGGCATAAACAGTATCAAAAATGAAACCCTGAAGTACACAGATGATATCCGACCCGGTCCAAACTGTTTAAAAACTTCCATAAACACGCGTTATAATAACTTTTATCTCAAAACCACAAAACTCATAAGTTCCTCAAGATAATGTCTGTCGGTATCGTCAAATGTATTGAGTTCAGAAGAATCGATATCCAATACAGCCGCCACGTTGCCTTCGCGTACAACAGGTACAACTATTTCCGACCGGGAAAGAGAACTGCAGGCTATGTGCCCTGGAAACTGGTCAACATCGGGAACAACAATTGTTTTCGCCTCTTTCCAAGAAGTGCCGCACACACCTTTGCCATAAGCAATCCTTGTGCATGCTATTGGGCCCTGAAACGGGCCGAGAACCAACGAGCTTCCGTGCGGATTATTGTCTGGCCTTACAATATAAAAACCAACCCACCAGAAGCCAAAAGCTTCTTTTAGTGCGGCAGATATATTTGCGAAATTGGCAGTGGAATCGCACTCATCCTCTATGAGAGACTTGATTTGAGGAATAAGCGATTTGTATATTTCAGATTTGCTCTCTCCGGCTAAAATTAAATTTTCCATCGTCCTGCATGTTGTTGCATGCAAAGATATAAAAATGGAGAACTAATCTACATACAAAACCAGACCTTTGAGGTACTCTCCTTCGGGATGATAGATATTTACCGGATGGTCGGCCGGCTGAGTGAGCCTGTGAAGAATTCTTACATTCCTTCCTGTTTGAGCGGCGGCAGAAAATATAGTCTGCGCAAATGCCGTTTTATCTACGACCTGAGAACAGCTGTAGGTAAAAATTATTCCTCCCGGTGCTATCTTTTCAATAGCAGCTGCATTTAATCTCTGATATGCCCTCAAAGCATTTGAAAGTGCTCCGCGATGCTTTGCGAATGCCGGCGGGTCAACAATCATCAGGTCATAAACGTCCGGTTTGCTGTTTTTCACAAACTCTATTGCATCTGTTGTGAATGAATTGTGCGGAATATCTTTTGGAAACAGGGATGCCTCTCTGTTCTGCTCCACATTATAGCTGAGCAAATCCATTGCTTTTTGAGAACTGTCCACAGAATCCACGCTTTTTGCGCCTCCTGCAAGGGCATACAGCGAAAAGCCACCGGTATAGCAGAAAAGGTTTAATACTCTTTTCCCTTTTGAGTAATTTCTCACTAATTGCCTGTTATCGCGCTGGTCAAGAAAAAATCCGGTCTTTTGACCACCCTCCCAGTCTACCGAAAAACGGATTCCGTTCTCCAGAATCACCGGATTGTCCGGTGCGGAACCATAAAGATAACCGTCTGCTAAATCGAGTCCTGCCTTAAACGGCGCTGTCGTTGCACTCTTATCGTATACAGAAGTAAGTTTTGACCCAAATAGTTCTTTTAGAGTTTCTACAATAATATCCCTTGAAAGGAACATCCCGGCAGTGTGTGCCTGAATAACAGCCGAATTGTTGTAAATGTCAACAATAAGCCCCGGCAGAGAGTCTCCCTCTCCATGAATGAGACGGTATGCCGTTGTGGACCCTTCGGTTAATCCTAAAGAACGTCTTAATTTGTATGCTGCTTCAAATCTTCTTTTCCAGAAATCCGGAGTAAAATCTGCTTCGCCAAATGAGAGCATTCTCACTGTTATTGACCCTATCTGATAGTGTCCGAAACCAAGTCTTTCACCATTAACAGAGCAAACTTCAACAACATCTCCCTCGTTTATCACTCCCTCAGTTTTAAATATTCCTCCGGAAAAAATCCAGGGATGAAATCTTCTCAAAGACTCCTCTCTGCCTCTCCTCATTATTACTCTTCCCATGTGATTTATCCCTTTTACTGCTGATTTTTAATTTGCTCCTGAGCATGCAATTCAGCATTTGGTGTACTCAAAAGTTTAAGATACATCTGCTGACATACCCAGGCATCTATTGCCGCATAATTTATTTGTCCGTGTGTGAGTTCTTCGGCCTCCCAGTTTGAAAGTTGCTGCGATTTAGATACTCTCATTCCAAGAATAATTGCAGCCATTTTCCTTACACTCTTCTCTTTAATGCCCCAGTTTATGCCAATGTTCTGAAGATCCACAAAACCCTTTGGCGTGAAAGTGGTGTATCTGAGAAGGCCCCTGATATCTTCGTTGACTGCTGCTCCTACCTTTGCTATTTTTTTTGTAGCCAGGATTCTGCAAAGTGATTCCGGCATTCCAATTGACGTGAGCCGGAAAATAAATGCCTTATCGGCACCTGAAAGCTGAAGAAGAGCAACTCCGTTTCTTTTCGCATTTGCCTGAAACACAGGCTTAGTTTCTGTATCAAAACCTATAATTTTTTGATTTCTAAGGTACTCAATTGCAGCATCATAGTCATTGTCTAGTTTATCGACTACACATATTTCTCCTATAAATTCTGCTTGTTTGAGTTTTTCTATCTCTTCCGGAGATATTGTCGGATTAAAAATCATTCTCAATAAAATTTTTGATCAGTTCAAATGTGAGAGGAAGTCTCTTCTTAATTCTCGAAACATTTTCGGGCTGTATATTTTTAGAACTAAACATCTCCGCCTCAAAGCTTTTTTCTTTGCTCAGCGTATCTCTTCCGTATTTATATTCATATCTGAGATTCCCGTTTTTGTCCAGTTTAAGGCTATCCAGATCCTTTGCCGGTACAGTTATGAAACATTTTGCTCTGTTTCCGGTATAACCGGGGGAGAGTAATTTCCCTCCTCTCAGAGCCAGATAGGTCTCTCTAGCAACATATTTGGCAGGATCAATAAATGTAACCTCTTCTGAAATCAAATCTTTGTATGGGTAAACTCCGTTCTTACTGTAGTTTCTCATCTCATCTAGAACACTTTTGAGTGTATCTTTAAAATAAGGATAATGAGTACACCCAAGGATAATGTTGCTGAGTTTAACTCCTGCTTTTTTTTGTCTGAGCCTTTCTACAAGATTTACAAGATGAAGTCTTGCATAATTGCCGGGAGAGTTAAGCTGAATAGTTGTGTATTTTGCGCCGCTTTTTGTAACAAGCAATGCGTTATTCTTAGTGTCAAATTTATAGACATCAAGCAAATCGGGATTGATTGAGAGCGAGTCTGTACCAATTTTAGGACCTTTATACAAATCTCTTGGTGCGGTTGCTTTTGGGTCAATAAAGTTTGATTCTGTATCTACTGCCTCTGCAAATCCGAGACCCGGCTGATTAATGATTTCAAGTTTTTCTGTAAATCCCTTTTCTTTCAGGGTTTTTCTGATGGTTCTGTCATAACTTCCCGATGCTATTGTTCCCACTGTTGCCATCACACCCACGGCTCCTCCCTCGTCAAAAGAGATATTGTCGGCCAGGGCTTTTGTTCCTGCATTTATTACACCTACTACGGAGAGACCAGTTTTGCTCTTTTCAAACATGTATTCAATATCTCCAAGTCCATAAGCTGTTGCGGTGTTGCAGGCAATCACTACTATCTTGGTTCTGACTGGAGCTGTAGTCAGGAAAAGAGCATCTTTTACAACGAGTTCCCTCAGATAATCTCCTTTTCCTTCGGAATTATAAACTCCATAGGGCATATTTGCCTGGTCGGCCAAAAAAACGAACTTCTCATTGCTGAAATCCGGTTTACCGTCGGGAGCAGGTTCGCCTGTTTCATTGTTGAAGTCATCCAAAGCAAGAAAGGCTTCCATTACAGTAAGTCCGCCGGTTCCTGAGTCGAACATTCCTATAGGAAGAGTATCCCTCTGAATGGGATATTTTGAATAATTTGCGTAATAGGGAGAGGTGCTGTCACCTGTTGCCTGCTCAATGATTGCAGGATGGTCGGATAGTCCTGTGTTATTTTTACCTTCGGAGCAACTCCATAACGAAATAGCAGCGGATAGAACAACTGTAACTACCCTACTTGTTGTAAATAAATTTTCCATATTCTGTATCAAGCTGAACCTCAGCTATTTTAGACGGAAAAACTTTCCCGATTATTTTGGCGTCGATTCCAAATTTTTGTGAGATCTCTATTATCTCAGCAGCAATCTCTTCCGGGACATAAATCTCCATACGGTGACCCATATTGAACACTTTGTACATCTCTTCCCACGGGCTGTTGGATTCTTTCTGAATTGTTCTGAAAAGCGGAGGGACCGGAAACAAATTGTCTTTTACAATCAGTAATTTGTCTACAAAATGAAGTATTTTGGTTTGAGAACCGCCTGTGCAGTGTACCATTCCATGAACCCTGCTTCTGAAATTTTCCAGTATCTCCTTTATTACGGGAGCATAGGTTCTTGTTGGAGAGAGCACTAGTTTTCCGTATGTAACTCCCGTTTCCGGCTCAATTTCCAACATAGATTTTGTTCCGGTATATGCCAGATCTTTGGGAATCTGGTTATTATAGGTTTCCGGATATTTCTGGCCAATGTACGCCGAAAAAATATCGTGCCGGGCAGATGTGAGCCCGTTGCTTCCCATTCCCCCGTTGTATTCATCTTCGTAAATTGCTTTACCAAAAGAACTTAACCCAACGATAACATCTCCTGCAACAATTTTTGAATTGTCAATTACATCCGTTTTTTTTATTCTTGC
The DNA here is from genome assembly GCA_021371955.1 of Bacteroidales bacterium. Taxonomy (GTDB): domain Bacteria; phylum Bacteroidota; class Bacteroidia; order Bacteroidales; family UBA932; genus Bact-08. Next base: position 397,568 of record JAJFVD010000003.1, on the reverse strand, counting down.
ACAAACTGTCGAGTCAACAATAATTGTTCTCACCAGGTCTCCCACATCGGCTGTTTCACCGCCTGTCAGGTGAATATTAATTCCAAATGAGGCCATTTTTGAAGCAAACAATCTGGACCCTTCTATGATTTCAGAAATGACTTCCCCCGGAATTCTGTGTTTATTTCTCCCGATTGTAGAAGAGAGAACGATATTGTCCACAACGCCTACGCAAAGAAGGTCATCTGTATTCATTACAATTGCATCCTGGGCTATTCCGTCCCACACTCCCATCTCACCTGTCTCTTTCCAGTATGCATATGCAAGAGAAGACTTGGTTCCTGCCCCGTCGGCATGCATAACAATACAATAATCCGGATCGTTGGACAGGTAATCTGGTACAATTTTGCAAAAAGCCTTTGGAAATAAACCTTTGTCAATTTTTTCTATTGCCTTATGAACATCTGCCTTGGAGGACGAAACTCCTCTTCCGGCATACCTCTGTGCATCTGTACCTTTAAGATCCATCATATCTTTTTTTTCAAATAATTTCTATCTCCAGAACATAAGTTCCCTGTACTTAGGGAGCGGCCACAATTCATCATCCACAACCATCTCAAGCTTGTCTGCGATAACTCTCATTTTTTCCATAAAAGGAAGGACAGTACTTGAATATGCCTGCGCCCTCTCGGAGTAGCTTTCTATAACATTTGCCTCTTTTCGGGCTTCTACCAGAGAGTGGAAATCCTTTCTGAGCTGCTCAATATATCCTGAAATCTTTTTTATTGCAATAAGCTGTCTTTCCGACATTACCTTATATTCATCCGGACCAAATATCTCTTTTATTCCGAGCACATTCTGAATGAGTGAGTTTTGGAATTTGATTGCTGTAGGTATTATGTGGTTAACAGTTAAATCTCCCAGCACTCTTGCCTCAATCTGCAACTTTTTCAGGTAAATTTCATTCATTACCTCATATCTTGCCTCCACCTCTCTCTCCGTGAGTACATCTGTCTCTTTCATGAGTTTAAGGGTGTCTTTCTCAAGAAATGCCTTGTAGGCCTGCGGAACATCGGAAATACCTCTTAAGCCTCTTCTCTTTGCCTCTTCATGCCACTCTTTGCTGTATCCGTTGCCTTCGAAACGGATTGCTTTGGATTCAATTATAAATTCTCTGATTGTATCGAGCAGGGCTTCGTCCTGAGTTGAACCTCCGTCAATTTTGGCCTGAACCAGTTTTTTGAAACGGACAAGTTGTTGCGCTACCGCAGCATTTAAAACAAATATTGTTGACGCTACGTTAACAGACGACCCTACAGCCCTGAATTCAAATCTGTTGCCTGTAAATGCAAATGGCGAAGTTCTGTTTCTGTCTGTATTGTCCGGAAGAATCTGAGGAATTTTACCAACAATATTAAGTCTTTTGTTAATCTGTTCTCCCTCTTTGCCGGAATGAGCAGAGAACTCCTCAATGGAATCAAGGATTGTAGTAAGGGTCCTGCCAATAAATACAGACATTACAGCAGGAGGAGCTTCTCCCCCGCCCAGCCTGTATGAGTTGTTCAACGAAGCTACGCTGGCCATCAAAAGATGATGATGCTCGTATACTGCGCGGATTATTGAAACAAAGAAGCTGAGAAACTGAAGATTTGTACCCGGAGTTTTTCCGGGAGAGAGCAGGTTCACGCCCCTGTTGGTAACCATTGAATAGTTGCAGTGTTTTCCGGACCCGTTCACTCCTGCAAAAGGTTTCTCGTGAAAAATTACTTTAAGTTTATGTCTCTTGGCAATTTTTCTCATTAGAATCATCATCATCAGATTCTGATCTACAGATAAATTTGCCTCATTGAAATAAGGGGCAAATTCAAACTGATTGGGAGCAACTTCGTTATGGCGGGTCTTTAGTACAACACCAAGTTTATATGCCTCCGTTTCGAAGTCTTTCATATAATTCATTACCCTGGAAGGTATCGCTCCAAAATAGTGGTCCTCCAGTTGCTGGTCTTTTGCAGCGGTATGTCCTATAAGAGTCCTGTTGCAAAGCATAAGGTCGGGACGGGCCCTGTAAAGAGCTTCGTCTACAAGAAAATATTCCTGTTCTATACCCAGCATGACATTTACACGTTTAACCGCAGGGTCAAAGAGTGATGCAAGCTCAACTGCCGCTTTGTCCAGTGCTTGAAGCGACTTAAGGTGAGGTGTCTTCTGGTCAAGGGATTCTCCTGTATATGCCACGAATACTGTTGGAATACACAAAGTCTGGTCAATTATAAATGCTGGAGATGTTGGATCCCATGCTGTATATCCTCTGGCTTCAAATGTATTTCTAAGACCTCCGTGAGGAAAACTTGAGGCATCCGGTTCCTGCTGTACAAGCGCGTCTCCCCGGAAATTTTCAAATACGCCTCCGTTTTTTGACGGGTCAACAAAAGCTTCGTGCTTTTCCGCAGTTGCGTCTGTAAGCGGATGAAACCAGTGTGTGTAGTGTGTTGCACCCCTCTCAACTGCCCAGGCCTTCATCCCGGATGCAATCTGGTTTGCTATCTCTCTCTCGATTCTTATGCCTTCATTGATGGCAGACTGAACTGCATCAAAAGCCTCAGCAGACAGATATCGCCTCATCTTCTCCACATCAAAAACGTTCTGGCCAAAATATTCAGAAACAGGCTGGTTTTCTACAAAAAATCTCTCTGGTCTGTGGGATGCGAACTCGTCAAGAGCTCTTTTTCTGAAACTGCTCATAGGTCAAATGATTTAATCGGGCAAATGTAACTATTTTTTGGATAAGGAGAATTCAATTTTTGTACATTTGTACTTTACCAAAACAATTTAAACAAATGAAACAGGCCGTCATTTTTCTGATTTTTATTTCTGCTTTCTTTACTCAGGTATCTGCAGAAGCCCGCGAAAACAATGTCCAGAAATACATTAACCAGTTAAAACAGGACACATTGTACACAAATGCTGCTGTGAGCATAATGGTAATGGACGAAAAGGGCCGTAATGTCGCATCATGGAACCCGGACATGCCCCTTCTTACAGCTTCTACAATGAAGACTATTTCGACAGGCATGGCACTCAGATTACTTGGGCCGGAGTACAGGTTCACGACTAAAATCGGATACACAGGATACATAAAAGACGGAGTGCTTAACGGCGATTTATATATTATCGGAGGCGGTGACCCTACTCTTGGCTCAAGAGATACAGTTGCCTACCCTATTGATTCAATTTTCGGGATATGGGCAGAGTCAATAAAACTGGCCGGAATTGCAACAATTAAAGGAAATATCATTGGCGATGAAAGGTATTTTGAGAATGAAATCATTCCTGAGAGCTGGGCAATAAGCAACCTCGGCCCAACCTTTGGGAGCGGACCTTCCGGACTTGCATTTATGGAAAATACCCAGGAATTTAAATTTGTCCATTCGGGCGTTGAGGGCGATGCTGTAAATATAGTTGGCACATACCCTGTTGTTCCTGGAATGATAATTGAAAACGACATAAAAGTTGCGCCAAAAAAGAGTGGCGACAGAAGTTCATACCATACAACGGATCTTGCAAGAGTAATAAGATTCTCTGGTACCGTTCCTGCCGACAGGGAAATTATTGAATTTACCGGATCAAATAAATTTCCGGGAGCAGGCTGTGCAGAAGAGTTCAGAAAGTATCTGCTTACACAAAACATAAAGAGCAATGCCCTGTCATACGACTCGCGCATTTATAAAGTGGCTCCTTATGATCAGATTCAGGTAATCGGAGAGACAAAGTCTCCTAAACTTGCATCAATAATTAATGTAACAAACAGGATAAGCAACAATTTTTACGCAGAGACCCTGTTTAAGACAATCGGAAAAACAATTACCGGAACAGGTTCCTACGACTCATCAAGAGTGGCTGTTCTGAGGCTTTTCAAAGAGATGGGACTCTCCTCAAAGGGATATACTCAGGTTGACGGAAGCGGGCTTTCAAGACAGAACTATGTGTCTGCAAGATTTTTCTGCAAATATTTCTCTTTATTGAAAGAAAGCAATACCTTTGGAGACTTTTTTAAAAGCCTGCCTCAGCCAGGTGGTCCGGGGACATTAAAAAATGTTCTGACTGATATGGAACCTGCCGTAAAATCGAGGTTGCATGCCAAAAGCGGATCGCTGTCCAACGTAAAATGTTATGCCGGTTATGTAGAGAGGCAAGATGGCGGAATGTACTATTTTGCAATTCTTACAAACAACTACTCGGCAAGAACGGCTCAGATGCAGGTAGGTATTGAAGGATTTATGAAAGAATTATTGAAATAGAACTTAATTAAATATATAACATAAAAAATTATAGAAATGCTTACATTATCTAACAAGGCGAATTCAATGCCTGCTTCACCAATCAGAAAATTGGTTCCCTTTGCAGAAGCAGCAAAAAAGAGAGGAGTAAAGGTATATCACCTTAACATTGGTCAGCCCGACATTGCCTCGCCAAAAGAAGCCCTTGACGCTGTCAAAAACGCAACCCCTTCACTGATTCCTTATCCGCACTCTGCCGGTATTGAAACATACAGAGAGGGTCTGGCAAAATACTATCAGGGGATAAATATTAACGTTACTGCCGATGAAATTAACATCACAACCGGTGGCAGCGAAGCTCTTCAGATTGCTCTTGCCATTACCTGCAATCCGGACGATGAGGTAATTGTTATGGAGCCTTTCTATACAAATTACAACTCTTTCGCCCTTCAGAATGATGTTATCCTAAAGCCTGTAGCAACAACTATTGAAAATGGCTTTGCTCTTCCCGATATGGCAGAGATTGAAAAACGCATAACCCCAAAGACAAAAGGAATCATAATATGTAACCCAGGCAACCCTACCGGAACTTTATACACAAAAGAATCTTTGGTTAAACTCGGAGAGATTGCCATTAAACATAAAATCTTTATTTATTCCGACGAAGTATACAGAGAATTCTGCTACACAGACGAACCGCATTTCTCATGCATGCACCTCAAAGGTCTTGAGCAGAATGTAATTCTCCTCGATTCGGTATCGAAACGTTATAGCCTTTGCGGAGTTAGAATCGGCGCAATAGTTTCTAAGAACAAAGAGGTGATGAAAGCAGTTCTTAAGTATGCTCAGGCAAGACTTTGCTCTCCTGCATACGGACAGATAGCTGCAGAAGGCGCATTGAACACTCCTAAAGAATATTTCCAGGCAGTACGCTCAGAATATATCCAACGCAGGGACTTTACTATTGAAGCTCTGAACAAAATGGAGGGTGTTTTCAGTCCAAAACCTATGGGTGCTTTCTACACAATAGCAAAACTTCCTGTAGACGACAGCGACAAGTTCGCTCAATGGCTGCTTGAGGATTTCGAGTATGAGAAACAAACCGTAATGGTTGCCCCTGCTGCCGGTTTTTATGCAACTCCGGGAAAAGGCACAAACGAAGTTCGTATTGCCTACGTTTTGAAAATAGATGATCTCAAGGCTGCAATGAAATGTCTTGAAGTGGCTCTTAAACAATATCCCGGCCGTACAATCTAAGACTATTTTTACAACTTGACTTCAGGCTGTCTATTTTTTAGGCAGCCTGTTTTTTTGCTTCTACTCTCAGCCGAATCCCCGGCGTCGGGTTGAGTATTCTTTGTGTTATCAACATTCTTCCAACCAATTTCTTCGGGCTTGTGCGTCCTCGCTCGCGATGCTCGTTCCGGCCGAATCGCCCTCCGAAATTGGTTGGAAGAATTAAGAAAGTACAAAGAGATTTTCGACCCGCCGCCGGAGACCTTGCTTCTTGCATTTTTGACCGAGTCATATTGCTCATAAAGAGACTGTTACTAAAAAGGATGGCATCATAGATGCCATCCTTTTTAGTAAGTCGTTTATTGTTAACAGCATGAGCGTCAAAATAGGTGCTCCTTCGTCGCAGGTCTACGCCTACTGAGGTGTTATAGGTATTACAGGGATATTGAAATCCCGGTCAGGACAGAAACAGACAGGAAGTTATTGGGTATAAAAAATATTGAGCCCAGGGGATAAAAGTCAAAATCTGCATTCGCACTCCACGATATGTGTTTGCTTATCTTCATGTCAAATCCGGCCATTACTGTTGTAGAAATTGAGTAAGGCGATGCCAGAGTTACGCCGTATCCGAATTTTGGTCTGAAAATCCCTTTTGGATAAATATATTCAATCATCAGGGGAATTTTTACAATGTTTCTTTCCTGAGTAACTCTCACCCCTTCGCCTCCTTCAATAATATAAACATAATGGTATACCGCACCTTTTGAGAATAATACACCGGTGCGAAGATAAAGCTTTTCATTACCACCGGGAATCCACATATTAAGAAAGGCCCCTGCAATGATACTTTTCTTCTTTGCCATCTGCTCCGGCTGATAAGAGTAATCGTCTTCTTTAAATATTTTTTCATAACCGGAAAAGGAAATCAGTCCGGCAACAGGTTCTATTTTAAATTTAAATGTTGATTTGTTGTATTGAAAGACCTTAAAATTATCACCATTTGTTACACTCCTTGTATATTCCTTTGCCAGATTCACAAGCGTTTTATCTACCGGCCTTCCCATTTTATTGATTTTTTCAGAAAGTTCCGGAGCATCTTTCATGTAGTGGAGAAGCGTTCCCTGGTGTACCGTTGTTGGTTGGGAAACGGTTATCCCTTCGCTGTTGAATGAACGCATTTTATATGATAAAGGAGAGAGGCCGTCAGTCTCATTTTCTATATAATAAAGATCTTCTCCGGTGCTTTTTGAAAAATAGATATTTACCGGACCTTCAAAAAGTAGCTGAAAAAAACTTTTAGTTCCATTTATGTCTTTGGTTACAAAGTATTTACCATTTTCAAAGTAATATGCTTTCAGGTCATCAGGAGAATATTTAACAATTTCGCCGGTCGTAGTGTTTTGAAACGTACAGATATTTGACATTAAAACATCTCCCCGGTAGTCTACATTACCGGATATTGTAACCCCGTCTTTTGTAATAACGCTACCTTTTCTGAACTCCGTTTGAGAAAATGCCTGATTGAACGAGATAAAAAGTAACACTGTTACAAATAGAAGCGTGGTCTTAATTTTCATGATATAATTAATACTAGATAAAATCGGCTATTCTGTTGACTATTATCAACATAATCAGAATTAGGAACTGAATATGGTGCTTATTGCTTTTCTCATAGTTTACAAGATATTCCGAGGCTACAACTGAAGCCGGAACAGCAATAATGGTAGACAGACTGCCTTCAGCATCGGGGTAAAGAAAAAGGATTAATATACAAAACAATAAAAGCATAATAAACCTGGTATACGCTATAGATTTTATTATTCCATACCTTCCCCTTTCCGAAAGTATATGGGCAACTGCCGATAAGAGAATAATTGCAAAAGCCGCGATAATAGTAAATTCCGCTACACTTTCAAGGGTAAATTCGAAGGTTGAAATTTTAATCAGTTCCGTTATGAGTAACTCTGCAAACAAAGTAGCATCCTGAAAAAGAAGATACCTCAGAGAGAACAGAAAAATCAGGGGGATAAGAATAGAAGTAATGATATATACTGCAGTTCTTAATGAAAATCCTCTGGAGATAAAAATATAGTATAGTACCAGAGGGATGAGGAGAGCAGTATGAGGGTCGAAAAGCAACGAAAGTGAAATAAGAAAACCTGCAATGAAGCAGTTAAGGTCACTCTTTTTTGACCGGATTGTAAAATAGATTGACCATAAAAAAAGCGGTGCGGCAAAAGAGCTTCCGGAAAAATATATCGATTCGGGAGAGATAAATACAAATATTAGGAACAACAAAGGCAGGATAAATTTATTTTTTCCTGTTCCAAGCATATTCAATCCGATAAAATAAAGGGATATTGCAGTAAAGCCAATAGCAAGAGACGACAGAATTATGGAAATTTCCCTTGTATAAAAAGAGGTGTCAAAAAACGATATCAGAATTGGTATCCATTCACTTGTAAAGCTTTTGTCGGGGGCATACAGTGCAGACAAACAGAGAAGAACCAACAGCAATCCGAGAAATAACGGATTAGCCACAAAGTTGTATCCTCTCTTTTTCATAATGCTTTTATTTTGAGAAATTTATAAGATCAAGACCCAGGTCTCTTCTAAAATAAATTCCATTAAAATTTATCTTCTCAATCTGAGAATATGCAATTTCTCTTGCAGAAGCAATGTCCTTAGCGTTTACCGTCAGAGCAAGAACCCGTCCTCCGTTTGTTACTATATCCCCAGACAGTTGTGCAGTTCCGGAATGGAACAATAATGAATCTTTTAATTCCTCTGTTCCGGTAATTTTATAACCTTTTTTATACTCTTCGGGATATCCGCCGGAAACGGCAACTATTGTCAATGATGTTCCGGACGAGTGTAACATTTTTTCATTGCAAAGTTCTCCACGTCCCAGAGCGGCAAAATGAGAAAGAAGGTCGCTTTTTATTCTTGGGACAACCGCTTCAGTCTCGGGGTCCCCCATTCTTACATTGTATTCAATTACATAAGGGTCTCCTCCGCAATTCATCAGCCCAATAAAAATGAAACCCTGATATTTAATACCATCGGCCTTTAATCCTAAGATTGTTGGCTTGATAACTCTCTCTTCAACTTTTTTCATGAATTCGCTTCCTGCAAAAGGAACGGGAGAAACAGCGCCCATACCTCCTGTGTTCAGTCCGGTATCACCCTCTCCTATTCTCTTGTAATCCTTCGCTTCAGGCAATATGAGGTAATTATCCCCGTCTGTAAGGACAAAAACAGACAATTCAATTCCGTTAAGAAACTCTTCAATCACTACTTTTTTCCCGGCTTCACCAAACTTTCCTCCCATCATTGCTCTTAGTTCATCTTTGGCAAGTTGCAGGTTATCTGCTATTATAACACCCTTCCCGGCAGCAAGTCCGTCTGCCTTAATAACGAACGGAGGTTTAAGTGTTTGTAGAAAATCAATCGCCTCTTCGGGTTTATTTGAGTCGAAACTCCTGTAGGCAGCTGTTGGAATATTCCACCTGTGCATAAATGATTTTGCAAAGTCCTTGCTTCCTTCAAGTTTCGCTCCTTCTCTTCCGGGACCTACAAATACTATATCTTTCAGTTGAGAATCGTTTTCAAAAAAATCCCGCAATCCGTTTACAAGCGGATCTTCCGGACCAACAACAACCATACCGATGGAATTCTCCAGAACTGCGTTCTTAATCTGGGCAAAATCTTTAATATTTATATCCAGATTGATTGCCATTTTTGCTGTTCCTGGATTTCCCGGCGCACAGTACAACTGCTCCAGCAGCGGACTGCTGCTCAGTTTCCATGCAAGCGCATGTTCTCTTCCTCCGGAACCAATAATGAGTGCTTTTATCATTTAAATTTCTATCTTTTTACATCTGTATTCTTTCGCCTTAATTGCTTCCAGAACTCTGGGAAGTGCATACCATAAGTTTTTGGAGCTCTTTATTGAGTCATGAAAAACAATAACAGCACCTGGTTTAAGGTGTGGAAGTACATTTTTCACGCATTTGCGACCGGATACTCTTTTGCTATAGTCCCTGCTTACAACATTCCACATCACAATTTTATATCTCTCGCTAAGAACTCTTGCCTGATTGGGACCTATTCGCGCATAAGGCGGGCGGAAAAGGTTTGAATGGATAAGATCGGATGCAGTGTCAATGTCTCTTACGTATAATCCTGTTTCCATTCCCCATCCCTTAACATGGCTGTATGAATGATTGCCAACTGCGTGCCCTCTTCTTAGTATCTCCTCGTACAGTTCCGGATAAAGCTCAACATTCTTGCCTATGCAAAAAAAAGTAGCCTTGGCATTATATCTGTCGAGTTGATCAAGAATCCACGGAGTAACTTCCGGTCTTGGACCGTCGTCGAAGGTGAGATATATCCCATCAGTTTCATTATCAAAACTCCAGATAAAGGAGGGAAAGAGTTTTCTTAAAAATTTTGGTGGGTTTAAATACATCTTCTGCTGCCAATAATTAGGCAAAAATAATAATAAAAATTAACTTTGCATCTCATAAAAACCCGCAATGAGACTATTAAAAGCATTACTGATTTCTTTGTTGATATTCACCTCCTGCGGGGAGAGCAGGATTCCCAAGCAAAAACTGTCAAAAATTATAGCAGAAATCTATATTTCGGACAGGTATATCAACACAAACCAGGAGCTTGTGCGGGCAGTTGACAGCTCATTCCTTTATGAGCCTATTTTCAATAAATACGGTTATACCACAAAGGATTTTATTTATACCATAAATTATTACGTAGAACAACCTGCAAAACTCAGAGCGATTTACCTCGGAGCAAAACAGATTCTTCAGGATGAGATGGGGAGAGCAGATGCCGAATATAAACAGGAAAGGTCCCGGGATTCACTCATTGCCGTAATGGAGAGAACTATTATGCCGGGCGTAAATGATGAAGCTCCAGATTCGCGCACAAGAGCATTACGGTGGATATACCTTCCGGCGAGAATGCCAAAGTGGACAGATGCCCTCACAGACACATCACTTGTAAAATTCGATGCCCCATTATCGCCGGTCTGGTGGAAAAACAATATACAAACCAATCAGAAACCTTTTTTAGATTATGAGAAAAATAGCAGCCCAGTATCTCTTCCCGATAAGCTCCAAACCGATTCAACGGGGATACGTATGCTTAAATGACGATGGCCGCATAACTGAAATCGGAGAACTTGATTCCGAAAGCGAAAGTACTGAATTCTATAACGGAATCATCTGCCCCGGGTTTGTTAATTCACATTGCCATATTGAACTTTCACACCTCGAAGGGAGTTTTTCTCAGGATTCCGGCATGGCCGGGTTTGTTCATCAGATAAACGAGCAGAGGACCAGTGTAGAGAAAAAAGAGAGGATAAAAGCGATTGAATCGAATATGAAGAAACTCTACAATAGCGGAGTTTCGGCTGTGGCAGACATTTCCAATTGCGACGAAAGCTTTGAAATCAAATCCAAATCAAAACTTTACACAAGAACATTTTTGGAAGTTTTTGGCTCCGAATCCAAAGATGCGGGGAATATCCTAAAGAATGTGCGGGAACTTGCGTGTCATGCAGAATCGTTAGGGATAGATTCATCCCCTACTCCTCATGCAAGTTATTCCATGAGCAGGGAGTTGCTCAGAGATGTCAGCGAGGAAGGAATCCGAAGCGACTTCCTTTCATATCACAACCAGGAAAGCTGGGAAGAAGAGGAGTTGCACATTAAGGGCAAAGGGCCCATTGCACTTGAGCTTAAGCGTAAAGGGAGAAGTACTCCTCCTGTTACAGGAGAATCTTCCCTACTCTATTTTTTGGATACCATTGGAAGGGCCGGAGAAAAGATTGCCGGACAGATATTACTGGTTCATAATACTTTCACAAACGAAAAAAGTTTGGATGAGGCAATTGCACGAATTGAAAATCTATATCTTGCAATTTGTCCGCTTTCTAATCTTTTTATTCACAGAGCACTCCCCCCTATCAACCTTTTTAGAGAAAAAGAGGTAAAAATAACATTGGGGACAGACAGCCTTTCCAGCAACACAATACTTTCGATGGTAGATGAGATTTTAGCTATTCACCGATATTTCCCCGGTATCCCGCTTGAAGAGATACTTGTCTGGGCTACAATAAACGGTGCAAAGTTCCTCAAGAAAGAGGATGACCTGGGCACTTTTGAGCTGGGGAAAAGGCCTGGAGTAGTGCTTATAGACAACATTGACTGGCAAAACCGCAGACTCACTGGCAAGAGTAAATCTGTGAGACTGGTTTAACAACGACAAAAGATATGTCAACAATACTTTTTAATGAAATAATATTCGGTCCCGTGCACAGCAGAAGGCTTGGCACGTCTCTGGGAGTGAATCTTCTGCCAAGATTCGGAAAATGGTGCAGTTTCGATTGCCTTTATTGCGAATGTGGATTCAATAAAGATGGGAAAGAAGATAATAGACTGCCCACTGTGGATGAGGTAAAAGTTGCTCTTGAATCGACTCTGAGAGACTATACAAAAAATACCGGTAAAATAGATACAATAACATTTTCAGGAAACGGAGAGCCTACTATGCATCCGGATTTTGCCGAAATAATCGACTTTGCTCTTGAAATGAGAGCAAAATACTGCCCGGAGGCAAAAGTATCCGTACTCTCAAATGCAAGCCAGATTCACAAACCTGCCGTTGCGGCTGCTTTGCTAAGAACAGACAACCCCATTCTTAAAATTGACTCGGCAATTGAAGAGACCACACAGATTATAGACAGACCCCAATTTTTATACTCCATGAAAAGTCTTAAGAAGAACCTTGAACCGTTCAGAAACAAGTTTGTTTTACAGACAATGTTCCTCAGAGGAGAGTTTGAAGGTAAAGCAATTGACAACACTACCGAAACCGAAGTAAATGAGTGGAGGAAACTTGTTACAGATATTGAGCCCCGTGAGATAATGGTCTACACAATAGACAGGGAAACACCTGCGGCAAATCTTCAAAAAGTATCCGTTGAGGAGATGGAGAAAATAACCGCACCTCTTAAAGAACTAGGGTACAGAATTAGTATAAGCGGTTAATTAATATGAAAGTTGTTATTCAGAGAGTATCGGAGGCGTCGGTTTCTGTTGAAGGAAACATAACAGGAAAAATTGGCCACGGACTAATGATTCTTGTAGGTATTGAGGAGAGCGACAACGAATCCGATATCGAATATCTCACAAAAAAAATCGTCAATCTCAGGATATTCGACGACAGCCAGGGAGTAATGAATATCTCGCTTCTGGACACAGGCGGCGAAATATTGCTTGTCAGCCAGTTTACCCTTCATGCACAAACAAAAAAGGGAAACAGACCTTCATATATTAAAGCTGCCCGTCCCGAGACTGCCATTCCTCTATATGAGAAATTAAAAAAAACGCTCGCTATTGCATCGGGCCTAGAGGTAAAAAGTGGTATATTTGGAGCAGAGATGAAAGTTTCTCTTGTGAACGAAGGGCCTGTTACAATAATAATTGATACAAAAGAAGAAAGATAAAAATATGGATACAATTGAAAAAGAACTTCAGAAGATAAAAGAGAACCTTCAGAAATGGAACAGACCGGAAATTCTGGCCGCATGTATTGGGCACATGGATCTTACATCACTCAACTCTACCGATACTAAATCAAAAATTGAGAAGATGGTGGAAAAGGTTAACAATTTTCCGGTAAATTATCCAAAGTATCCGTCGGTTGCAGCAATTTGTGTTTATCCCAATTTTGCAGAAGTTGTAAAAAAGAATCTTAATTCGCAGGATGTTAATGTTGCAGTTGTAGGAGGCGTTTTCCCAAGCTCTCAGAGCTTTCTCGAAGTTAAAATCCAAGAGTGCCGCATTGCAGTGGAAAAAGGGGCCGATGAAGTAGACATAGTCCTCTCTCTCAGCCATTTTCTTGAAGGAGAATACGAACTTGCAGCTAAAGAAATATCATCAATTAAAAAGGCGATTGCCCCGGCTCACCTAAAAGTCATACTCGAAACCGGCGCACTTTCAACTCCCGAAGCAATCGAAAAAGCTTCTGTACTTGCAATGGAAGCAGGAGCCGATTTTATAAAGACCTCTACAGGCAAAATGGAGCCTGCAGCTACTCCTGAAGCAGCAATTGTTATGTGCAGGGCAATTAAGGAACACTACCGGAAAACCGGAAAAAAAGTCGGATTTAAGCCGGCCGGAGGAATATCCACACCTCAGGATGCAATCCTATATTATGCAATAGTTGATACAATTCTTGGAGAAGAGTGGCTCAATCCGGAGCTGTTCCGTTTAGGAGCAAGCAGGCTGGCAAACAATTTGCTGACAGAATTAGAAAACAGACCAATAAATTATTTTTAACATTATGAAAAAAATTACTTTAGTATTATTTACATTGTTTATTGGCTTAAGTGCCTTTTCTCAGAGTTACAAAACTGCACTTGGCGTAAGAACCGGCACCAGTTTCGGTGTAAGCATCAAACACTTCGTAAATAAGCCCGGAGCAGTAGAAGCAATTCTTGATATCGACATAATTAAACAGGATGAGATGAAAATCAGGGCTGCCGGATATTACGAGCACCACTTTGATGTTAATGTAGACGGTCTCTCTCTTTATGCAGGCGGCGGTGCTTCTGCCGGAGTCCATATTGCGGGATTTTACAGCAAAGAGTTTTTGGTTTCGTTTGATGCAATTGGAGGAGTAGAATATAAATTTGCCAATGTTCCTATTGCACTCTCAGCAGACTGGAATCCAAGAATACAACTGATATCGAATACAGGCTTCAAGGCACCTAATTTTGGATTCACAATCCGTTATACTTTGTAAATTATACTTAGATATATGAAAGCATATATAGACCAAAATAAAGACCGGTTCATTTCGGAGCTTTTTGAACTACTGCGCATCCCGTCTGTAAGTTCAATGGCTGCTCATAAACCGGATATGGAAAAAGCTGCGGCAAAATATGCCCAATTGCTTCTGGCAGCTGGTTGCGATACAGCAAAAGTTTATCCTACCAAGGGTCACCCTGTCATTTTCGGACAAAAAATTATCGATAAGGCAAAGCCAACCATTCTGGTTTACGCCCATTACGACGTTCAGCCGGCCGATCCGTTTAACCTTTGGACAACTCCCCCTTTTGAACCTCAGGTTCGCGACGGCGCAATATACGCTCGCGGGGCAAATGACGATAAAGGCCAGGGATTTATGCACGTTAAGGCATTTGAATATCTTGTAAAGACAAATCAGCTTAATTGTAATGTAAAGTTCATAATTGACGGCGAAGAAGAAATTGGTTCTCCGAGCCTTCCTGAGTGGGCAATGGAACACAAGGAGCTGCTTGCCTGTGACGATATTCTTGTATCCGACACCACAATGATAGACGAAAAAGTTCCTTCAATAAATGTTGGAATGAGAGGGCTTGCATACGTAGAGGTAGAGGTTGACGGGCCTAACAAGGACCTTCACTCCGGCCACTATGGAGGCGCAATAGCAAATCCTATCAATGTTCTTGCGGGTATGATAGATAAACTTATCGACGATAAGGGAAGAATTACAATAAAGGGCTTTTATGACGATGTTGTAGAGCTGACAAAAGCTGAGCGTGAAATGCTGGGAAGAGCTCCTTTTGACGAAGAAGAGTATAAACATTTTCTTGATATAGACGCCGTTACCGGCGAAGAGGGATATACCACTATGGAGCGAACAGGAATTCGTCCATGCCTTGATGTAAACGGCATCTGGGGAGGATATACCGGCGAGGGTGCAAAAACTGTTCTTCCTTCAAAGGCATTTGCAAAAATATCGATGAGGCTTGTTCCTAATCAGGACAACAAGAAGATTGCCCAGCTCTTTGAAAAACACTTTATGAGTCTTGCACCTAAGGGAGTTAAAATAAAAGTTACTCCGCATCACGGTGGTCAGGGATTCCTTTGCCCAATCTCTTCAAAGGTTTATAAATCTGCAGCCAGGGCAATCCATGAAGTATACGGAATAGAGCCTGTTCCAAGCCGTGGCGGCGGAAGCATCCCTGTTCTTGCCGACCTGCAGCAGATTCTCAATGCAAATCCTCTTCTCATGGGCTTTGGCCTGGAAAGAGATGTTATTCACTCTCCAAACGAAAGCTACCTTCTTAGCCAGTTCTATAAAGGAATTGAGTCGATAGGGCTGTTTTACAAGTACTATACGGAGTAGCATGCTAAGCTTTTCATAAGCATTACTCAATATAAATATTCAAAGAGGTTGTCTAAAGTTCGTTTTTAGCAACCTCTTTCCTTTTTTTCTAGTTGCCGGCTGCGAGCTGCGTTTTATCTCAGTCATTTACACACTGCCACCTAATTGCTTCTGGCTTGTGCGTCCTCCTATGCTTCGCTCCGTCCGGCCGAATCGCCCTCATCAATTAGGTGGCAATGTAATGTTTATGCAATAATACTATCAACTCGCAGGGAGACTGAGTTTTGGCAATGTCCCGTCCTGAAATTGGTTGACGCAATATTACATCACAAATGGGTCAAGTTATGGTACCAAGTGAACTTTGACAGACTCCATCCACTTGTACAAATAATCAGCGGATTTAGATTTATTGTCGGCTCGGTAGTCGCCCAGTTGCTTTAAAAGAATCTTCTTGTAAGACTTTGTTGATGAGTCGTAAGTATAGCATGAATAAATCATTGCTCCTGCATCTGCTGCTGCCCAGACAGGCTCTGTTATTTCCCCAAGTTTTGCCTTGTTTATTAAATCGACTTTTGAAGCGAGCTCTCCTGTATTTATCCTGTAGCCTGTTAAATTCGCCTTTGACAAATTTTCGTTTAAATCTGATGCACTAATCACTCCGTTTTCGTCACCTTTTTTCCAGGCATCATTCTCAGGCAGGTTATAAGAATATACATTTCCTGTTGAATCAATAAACCAGCCATGATGCTGGAAGCCCCAGGCATAATTTACGTATTCATACTGGAAGAATATTTTTTGACTAAGGATGTTGGTGTTGTCAACAGAACTCTCTTTGGTACAACCGGTCAGGGAAAAATAAACAAGTGCTAAAAATATAAACAATCTAAAATTTTTCATGATAATCTTAAAATACTATTTCATGTATTAGATGTTTTAAACTCGCTTAACGTTGCATGAAAAAACAACTCTTCAATAAACAATCCCCGAATTGAATCAAAAATCTGAAATTCCTGAGAAAGGGCGGTTGCTTGTTGATTTGCGAAATATATTATTTATTAGTATTTTCGTTTTCAATTAGTTAAAGAGCCATGAAACAATATTATTTCAGATTAATATTAGTGCCGGTAATTGCATTAATGTCATTCACTCTAAATGCCCAGATTCAAAAGGCACAATATAGCGTTAAGAACCTGGACTCCCTACTGGCAAAAAAAGTCATATATCCTTATGATGCTCTCAGAAATTCAGATGAAGGAGATGTGATAATATCGTTTTCTGTTACAAAAGACGGGAAACTCGAAAACCCCGGCATTAAAAATATTCCTAACGGTCTGTTGTCAAAGACATCAATGAATGCTGTTAACGGAATAACCGAAAGATGGGTTCCGGCAAAAGACGGAGATAATCCAATTAGTAAGAAATATCTTGTTGTATTCAGATATAGGATTTATTTCAATTCGTCTCCTCCTAAATATAAGCCCGGTGCCGAAAAACAATACAATAAGGGCAACTACCCTAAAGCTCTTAAAATATACAATGATGCTATTGAAGAGAATCCATACGACAAAGATCTCTTTTTCGCCAGATCAAGAACAAAAGAAGCACTTGGCGATACTGCCGGCGCCGCTAATGACATTGCCGAATACAACCGGCTAAACGAAGAGATTATGGCAGTTGTAGACATCTACGCAATAGTAACTCAAAAAACTGTTGTCCGAACTGTAAATTCAACAGTAAGAACAATGTAAATATTATTAGTGATTGCCTTTTTGAGAAGTCTGATCAGGCTCCAGCCACGCCACCTTTTGTTCTGATTTGTGCTCTTTGCCAATAATCTCTTTATAAAGTTCTGGCCTGCGGGCATTTGTATATCGGAACCCGCCTGCCTGTGTAAGCTTGTCGGCTGAAATATCTGCCGAAACAACCTCATCTCCGAGTGCACGACATTCGGCAATAATGTTCCCAAACGGGTCAAGAATCATTGAACAGCCGTTTTTAAGCTGGTCGTCATCCATCCCTATCGGATTAGAAAAAACGGCATAAATTCCATTATCATGAGCTCTTGACGGCAGCCACTTCATGAGCCATTCCCTCCCTTTTGGACCGTCAAACTCCTTCCTCAGCAATTCCTGATTCTCCCCTCGCCTCTCCCACAATAAAGGATTAACAAATCCGGAACCCGGGCGTGCAGAAGGTGTGCACATTGTTACATGAGGCATAAAAATGATATCTGCACCAAGAAGTTTTGTTGCGCGCACATTTTCCACAATATTGTTGTCGTAGCAAATCAATATACCGCACTTCCATCCCTTAATATCAAAAATGCAGTAACTGCTGCCGGGGGTGAGATTCGGATTAATAAAAGGATGAAGTTTCCGGAATTTGGCAATTAGGCCATTCTTATCCACACACACATAAGCTTTGAAAAGATTATTACCGGCATCTTTCTCAAAAAGACCTGCCAAAACTATAATGTTATTTCTTCTGGCAATTGCCGTTAGCTCTCTGACCGAATCGCCTTCCGGAATAAATTCTGCCAATTCGAGCATCTCATCCCTGTTAAGGTGTCTTGCAAAAGTATACCCTGTTACCGAACATTCGTGAAAAGCAACAACATCCGAACCCTTAGCAGCCGCCTCAGCAGCCAGCCTGTCAATTACCCCGAGATTGTATTCTTTATCTCCGGACCGGTTCTCAAACTGAGCCGTAGAAATCCTGATATCTTCCATAGTTCTGCAAATTTACCAATTAATCTAATTAACGATGCACGCAAAGTTCACGTGGCACTATAACAGTCTTGAGTATACAGCAGATTATATTTTAAATCCCTCGTAATGAATTCTTTTTTGTCATATATTTGTGTTGACTTTTATTAAATAAATATCGCATCTGATCAGCTATGAAAAATATAAAATGTAAACTGGTTATATCTTTTTTTATCTCATTTCTAATTCTAACAGGTTCTTCACAAAAACAATCATTAGAATGGATTCCATTCAATTGGGAAGGTGATACTATTTCCGGGAAATATATTGATAAAGCGTATATATACATTCCTGTAAAAATTGATGACCTGCCGTATGATTTCACCATGCAGCTGGATTTAGGAACTATCGGAACAAAGTTTTACGAAAAACCCATAAAGCCATATCTTAAGGAATTTCCTTCTTTAGCAAATAAACTGGACTCTATTCAAAGTGATAAAAATATCATTTTCAGGAATATAAATCTACAAATGGGAACAGTTGGTTTAAAACTTGATGTTTGGCATTATAGAAATTTTGGAGAAGAAATTCCCAAAGATTCGCTTCATTCAAAAACTCCAAAACATATAGGAACCATCGCTCTCGATATGTTCCTGAATAAAATTTTAGTGATAGATTATAAATCCTGCAGGCTCGCTATAACGGAAAGTATGCCCGCTGAATATAAAGACATACCGGCAGAGGGATTTGAATTAAATAATGGAATAATAAAACTTCCGTTTCGTATCAATGGTAAAGATTGTAAGCTGATGTTTGACACAGGCTCAAGTCCGTTCGCATTGGTAACATCGAAAGAACGTGCATTGGAAATATCAAATTCAGTAATAACCGACTCTTTGAGTGGACCCTTATGGTGGGGCCGGGAGATAACCTTTTATGGACTCGAAATAAACAAGCCAATAGAATTAGGAGGAAAAGTTCTTAAAAATGAAAGGGTTTATTATGATAAAGACAGGCTTTGGGATGAAATTTATAAATCTCTTAATGTTTGGGGAATAGCCGGAAATGCTTACTTCGTAGACCATATCCTGATCCTCGATTTAAAGAATAAATTATTCCGGGTAAAATAGAAAGTGGAACCGTAAGGCAGCGGAGGGTAATCTCTTCTGCCAAAACATCATACAACATAATTAAATAGCTGACTCCCCTGTGAAACAGTCTCAGGTTTGTAATACAAACTGGAAAACTGTGGAACAGGGGAGTCAGCTATTATATATTGCACAGGTAAACCGGCAGAAGAGATTGCCTAAGCCTCTTTTAACATCTGTAAAGAACCGGTGAACTTATCAATCTTATGCTTCGCATAATCGAGTTTGATAGTCAGCGTCTTCTTTGTTTGCGACGGAGTCTCAAACATTGCATCTACCATTATAGCTTCACAAATGGAACGCAGACCTCTGGCTCCAAGCTTATACTCAATTGCAGTATCAACAATGTAGTCAAGGACATCATCCTCCAGTTTGAGTTTCACGCCGTCCATTTCAAACAGCTTAACATATTGTTTGATCAAAGCATTTTTAGGAACAGTGAGAATGCTGCGAAGAGCCTTCTTGTCCAAAGCCTCAAGATAAGTTAAGACAGGAAGCCTTCCAATAATCTCAGGAATAAGGCCATAGGCTCTTAAATCCTGTGGAGCGATATATTTTATAAGGTTATTTCTGTCTAATTTCTCAAGCTTTTTATTGCTTCCGTATCCCACAACCTGAGTGTTGAGTCTTTGCGAAATTTTCCGGTCGATGCCTTCAAACGCTCCTCCGCAAATAAACAGGATATTTTTAGTATCAACTGCTATCATTCTTTGTTCGGGGTGCTTGCGACCACCCTGAGGCGGTACGTTTACGACACTCCCTTCAAGAAGCTTGAGCATTGCCTGCTGAACACCCTCTCCGGAAACGTCTCTTGTTATTGAAGGATTGTCGCTTTTTCTGGCAATCTTGTCAATCTCATCTATGAAAACTATTCCACGCTGAGCCCTTTCAACATCATAATCGGCCTCCTGAAGCAATCTTGTGAGAATACTCTCAACATCCTCTCCAACATAACCAGCTTCGGTGAGAACCGTTGCATCAACTATTGTGAAAGGAACATCGAGCATCTTTGCTATTGACCTGGCAAGAAGTGTCTTTCCGGTACCTGTTTGCCCAACCAGAAGAATATTTGATTTTTCAAGATCAAGATCGTCGTCTATATGACTGTTAATTCTTTTGTAGTGGTTGTAAACAGCTACTGCCAGATATCTTTTGGCTTCGTCCTGGCCAATAACGTATTGGTCTAAAAAATCGGTGATCTCCTTAGGTTTAAGCAGTTTGGAAGCAGTTTTTGCCTTTGCTCCTTTTCCCTTTTTAACTTTCAGCGCCTCTTTTGAGTAGTCCAGTGCCTGCTGGGCGCACTCATTGCAAATAGAAGCTATATCTCCTGCAATAAGCACATCTACTTCACCTTTTCCTCTTCCGCAAAAAGAGCAGAATTCATTAATTTTAGCGGGCATCCTATTTTTTGTTTGCTTTAGTGAGAATCTCGTCTATCATCCCGTATTCCTTAGCTTCGGCGGCCTTCATCCAGTAATCCCTGTCGGCATCTTTTTCAATTTGCCTGAGTGGTTTTCCTGAGTGAAGAGCAATTATTTCATACAACTCCTTCTTGAGTCCTACTATCTGCTTGGCAGTGATTTCAATATCACTCGCCTGCCCTTCTGCACCTCCCATAGGCTGATGAATCATCACCCTTGAGTGTGGCAGAGCCGATCTTTTTCCGTTTGCACCTGCTGTCAAAAGGATAGCTGCCATAGAAGCTGCCATACCTGTACAAATTGTAGCGACCTCGGAAGAGACCAGTTGCATTGTGTCGTATATACCCAGGCCGGCATAAACCTCTCCGCCCGGAGAGTTAATGTAAAGCTGAATATCCGATTTTGATTCGGTTGAATCAAGATATAAAAGCTGTGCCTGAATAATGTTGGCTACGTCGTCGGTGATAGGGACTCCCAGAAAGATAATCCTGTCCATCATCAGACGGGAAAATACATCCATTGCAGCCACATTCAGTTGTCTCTCCTCTATAATTGTAGGATTGATGTATGCGCTTTTCAATGAATTAAATCTGTGCAGCGACATTCCGCTGATGCCTCTGTGAAGTCTGGCATATTTTTCAAAATCTGTAGCCATATTGTTTTTATTAGTTAGTCATTTCGTGCAGTTTCTCAATAGAGATTGCCTTTTTGTCGAGAGTAACAACTGACCTCACATATCCTATTACCATGTCTTCCTCTACTTTGTCAAAAATGCGCTTGCTCTCTTTTTCGTTTGTAAGAAGAGATTCCGCATATTGGGTGAGTTGCTCTTCCGGTACATTTGGAAGACCGTACATCGCAAACTGGTATGAAGCGATTTTCTTTGCCTGCTCAAGCAATTCCTCTTTTGTAATTTGCATGTTCTGCTCTTTTACAAAATACTGACGAATCATTTGCCAGCGGAAATCCTTCAGGAACAAGCCAAAATCTTTTTCAATGTCTGCCATCGAAAATTTACCTTCGTTTGCAGAAAACAACCATCTTTTCAAAAACTCTTCGGGAACAGCGATTGCAGCCTTTTCAATGAGGAAGTCGCGGGCATCAAGCATAAAGCGATAGTCGCTCTCCTGTGCATATTCGCTCTTCATTCTTTCAACAATCTTTGCATCAAACTCCTCTTCGTTGTTTACAACGCCTGCTCCAAACATTTTATCGAAAAGTTCCTGATTAACCTCGGGATCAACAAACCTCTTCACCTCTTTAACAACTACAGTGTAATTTGGTTCTATAGATGCAAGTTCTTCTTTCTTTACTTTAAGAAGAGTTGCCCTGTCGGTTTCGTTTACAAAAGCTTTGTTAACGTCAATTTCAAATTCATCTCCGGCCTTTTTGCCAATGAATTGTTTTTTAATTTTCTTGTCCTCAATAGACCTAAGGGCGATATAAGTTCCTTCGATTCTGTTGTCTGCCTGCACAAGGTCGGCAATTATAAAATCTTCCTCAGCAATTTCATCGGCCTTTCCAAGCTGACCAAATTGTTTAAGAATATTGGTTCTGTATTTTGCTTTTTCCTCTTTAGTAATTGTCACTTCGTGATAAACGATTTTATCATTTGCACTGAGGTTAATTTCAATCTTTGGAGCAAGAGCAAGGTCAAAAACAAATTCCATATCTGCAGGATTTTCCCAGTCAATAGGCTTTTGTTCTGTCTCATTAGGAAGCGGCTCTCCAATGATATTTAGCTTGTTATCATTGATATAGTCATTCAGTCCATCAGATATGAGTGCATTTACTGAGTCCACCAAAGCCGCCCTTCCGTGCATCTTCTCAATTATAGAAATTGGAGCCATCCCCTTGCGAAATCCTTTTATGTCTGCATTTTTCCTGTAGTCATTCAGAATCTTTTTTGTTTTTGGGGTATAATCTTCTTTCCCGATGTTTAGCGTGACGATGAGAGTTAAATCATCCGCATTTTTTTGTGTAACTTTCATAAATATCAATTTTTTTGTCTTCTTCAAATAAAAGCAAAGCAGACCACCCAAAGGGTATCTGCTTTGAACTGTGCGGGCAAAGGGACTCGAACCCCCACGCCTTACGGCACCAGATCCTAAGTCTGGCGCGGCTACCAATTACGCCATGCCCGCTTTGGGGAGTGCAAAGGTAAAACAAAATTTTAAACTTACAACACTGTTTCACCCTTTTTTAGCTTTCTTAGCTTTACAAGAGCCCAATCGTCCAATGTGTCACAAGAAACAAAAGCCAAACCCGCTTTTTCCCCCGCTTCTGCAATGAGTTCTTTCTCCTTAAAATAAAATCCGCTTAACAGCATTGTGCCTTCCGGCCGGAGAGAATCAGAATATTTTTGAATATCTGCAATTATTATGTTTCTGTTAATGTTAGCCAAAACGAGGTCAAACTCTCCCTTTTTCAAAATCGATGAATCTCCCTCAAAAACCTTAAGTTTTGACGAAACTCTGTTTCTCTTTCCGTTTTCTATTGCAGAATCAACTGCTATCGGGTCTATATCTATGGATATTATAGGAGATGAAGCACCCATCTTTGCTGCAAGAATGGAAAGGATGGCAGTACCGCAACCCATATCGAGCACGCTTTTTCCTTTTACGGCTTCGTTCATCAGGCCCTTAACCATAAGGTGTGTAGTTTGGTGATGCCCTGTCCCGAATGCCATTTTTGGGTCAATTGTTATATTGAACCTTGTTTTTGGAAGTCCATGGTGAAAGCTTGCCTTAATCGTGCATAGTCTGTCAACCACAATAGGGTTGAAATTTGACTCCCAAAGGGAGTTCCAGTTTTCTCCCCTGATTAAATTATATTCGAATGTTGTGGAAAAATCCCCTTGTCCGCAATACGAAGAGAGCAAGGTTTTCAGATTTTGTGCAGAGAAGTTCTTTTCAGGGATATAACCTTTCAAAACCGGATCTTCCGACAAAAAACTTTCAAACCCAAGCTCTTCTATGCAGGCAATTACCTGTTCTGCATAATCTTCGCTGTAAGGGGTAATTCTGACAGATACCTCTATATAATCCATTAAAACGATTTTACTATCCCAATAAAGTCCTGAGCGACAAGAGATGCTCCTCCAATCAGGCCTCCATCTACATCCTCTTTTCCAAAAATTTCCTTTGCATTTGATGGTTTGCAGCTGCCACCGTAAAGAATTGGAATATTTTCCGAATAATCGCCGAACTTGTCTCCGATAACTCTCCTTATATATGCATGCATTTCATCTGCCTGATCTGCAGTTGCTGTCTTGCCGGTTCCAATTGCCCATACTGGTTCGTATGCAACAATAACTTTTGCCAGCTCCACACCTCTGAGACGATAAAGTACATCTTTAATCTGTTGCGAAACAACCTCAAAATGCCTGCTGGACTCTCTCTCTTCCAGCCTCTCCCCTATGCAGAAAATCGGAGTCATTCCTTCATTAAGTACAAGATTGATTTTTTTGTAAAGGCTCTCACTATTTTCTCCGTAATACTCCCTTCTTTCCGAGTGGCCAAGAATTACATACTTACAACCCAAGTTGCGTAACATTTTGGCAGATACTTCTCCGGTATACGCTCCCTGCTCCTGATCGGCACAATTCTGAGCAGCAAGTGAAACATTCATTTCATAGTCCTTAATATACTTTCCAAGAGTAGCAATGTGTGTAAACGGAGGAGCGATAATAATTTCAACATCTGTTTCAAGTTCTTTTGTCAGAAACTCAATCTGTTTAACCAAAAGCTCTCCTTCCGGCAGCAAAGTGTTCATCTTCCAGTTACCGGCTACTATTTTTCTTCTCATTTGAACGAATTTTAGTGATTTGTATAGTGTCGCAAAATTAACAATTAAAATACAAAAAGGGTTATCTTTTTTTGCACTATCTTAGGGGCCAAATTGAACACAAGGTTACAGTGAAGCGAAAAAAAGGATACATAAGGGAGTATGTGATTGTTTCCATATCGTTATTGATATTGCTGATGCTCAATTTGACACTTGGTTCGGTAATACTCCCGCTCAAGGAGATTTTTAACTCACTTTTCGGCCATTCAACTCAGACTTTTGTAAATGAAATTCTTTGGGATTACAGGATTCCAAAAGCGATAACCGCTCTTCTTGCAGGAGTTGCCCTATCTGTTTGCGGCCTTCAGATGCAGACCCTTTTTAAAAATCCGCTTGCCGACCCTTTTATTCTCGGAATAAGTTCCGGCGCCGGACTGGGGGTTGCGCTCTTTGTTATGGGATTCTCTGCTTTTGGCATAAGCTTCTCAGGTTCTGTTTTTATGAATATGGGCATAGCCGCTTCTGCCTGGTTCGGAGCATTTGCAGTTACACTTCTCATTCTTCTTGTCTCTTCAAGGCTAAGAGAGAGTACCTCCCTGCTGATTTTTGGCATAATGCTGGGCAGCGTAACAAGTGCTCTTATAACCCTTTTACAGTATTTTTCATCTTCTTCGGCACTTAAAATCTTTGTTGTATGGACCATGGGAAGCTTTTCGGGGCTCACGACAAACCAGATATGGATTATGTCCGCACTCATTCTGCCCGGTTTAATCATGTCTGTATACAATATTAAGGAGCTCAATATACTTCTCATGGGCGAAGCCTATGCAAAAAGCCTTGGCGTTAATCTCGAGAGTACCCGAAGAAGGATTCTTATTGCAACAACACTTCTTGCAGGGAGCGTAACAGCTTTTTGCGGGCCCATAGGGTTCATTGGAATAGCTGTGCCGCACATTGCAAGAATGTTTTTTAAAAATGCCGACCACAAAGTACTGATTCCGGCAACTGCACTGCTGGGAGCCGCAATTATGGTTCTCACGGACACTGTTGCCCAACTTCCCGGACAGTCCGGTATAATTCCTATTAACACTGTGAGTGCACTAATAGGAGTTCCCATAATTTTATTGATAATCTTAAAAAGCCGTTTTATCTGATATGGAGCAGGTGCTTGAACTTGATAAACTTTGTCTTGGATACAACAAAGTAATTTACCAAAACATTTTTGCCACTGCCGGCGAAGGTGAGGTAGTTGCCGTGGTTGGTCCAAACGGCATTGGTAAAAGCACTCTTCTCAAAAGCATCGGCGGGATGTTAAAATACCACAGCGGCTCAATACGGGTATTGTCGAAACCTCTTGGCAGCTATTCAACCAGAGGGCTTGCCGAAAAAATATCGTTTGTGCCGTCTCAAAGCCCCAGAGCCAGAAATTTTTCTCTTTTTGACATGATTGCCACCAGTTGCTACAACAGGACAAACTGGCTCGGTACAATAAACGATTCCGACAAAGGATTTATTTATAAAACACTGCGCAGGGTCGGGCTTGAAGATTTTGCCGAAAGGGATTCAAGCAACCTGAGCGACGGAGAATTTCAACGGGCAACAATAGCCAGGGCACTTGTTCAGGACAGTAAGATAATACTGCTGGACGAACCCACTGCATTTCTTGATATTGAAAACAAGCTCATTATTACAAAGCTGTTGAAAGAGATTGCCCATGAAGAATCGAAGTGTGTTATTTTTTCCACTCACGACCTTCAGCTTGCAATAAAACACTGCGACCGTATCTGGATCATGGGAAGAGAGTCCTTCAATTGCGGAGAGCCGTCTTCATTAATAGAACAAGGAGCCTTTGACTCAATGTTCAAAGACTCCCAGCTAAAATTTGATCCGGTGTTATTTACTTTTGTCTAGAAAGTGGTTGCCGGAGCTACCGGTGCAGTTTCCAACATCTTTTTAATTGCTTTTGCAAGTCTTTTAACACCCTCTTCTGTGCGTTCCTCGTTCATAAATGAGAAGTTGATACGCATTGTGTTCTTACCGGAACCATCACAATGGAATGCCTCTCCAATAACGAATGCAACATTTTCCTTTATTGCTACATTAAACAGTTCAGTTGCATCATAACCTTCGGGAAGAGTAACGAAAAGGAATAGCCCGCCTTCCGGTCTTGTCCATTTAACAACCTCCGGCATGTATTTTTCAAAACATGCGAGCATATGATTTCTTTGCTTTCTGTATAGTTCAATTGTGTTTTTAAGATTTTTGTCAAAAAGACCTTTTTCCAGATATCTTGCGGCAACAGCCTGGTCAAATACCGGAGCGCAAAGGTCGGTGGATTGTTTTGCAACTATCAGTTTTTCAATAATATTTGTTGGCGCAATAATCCATCCGAGACGGAAGCCGGGAAGGAATGTTTTAGAGAATGTTCCAAGAAGAATTACCCTTTCATTGTCCATTGAATACATGAGTGGCTGGGTTTCTCCCTCGAATCTCAATTCTCTGTATGGACTGTCTTCTATAATTAGAAGATCATATTTCTTTGCTACAGCAATAACCTCTCTCCGTTGCTGAAGATTCATTGTAATTCCGGACGGGTTTTGAAAATCCGGAATTGTATATACAAATTTCGGTTTTTTACCACTTGCAATAAGAGCACGGACAACAACTTCCAGTTCTTCATCCTTTGTTACACCTATCGGGTTTGCCTGATACGACCAGAATGCCTGAAGAGCGCCAAGATAAGACGGTAGTCCGCAAACAATAGTATCACCTGGATTAATAAATATTTTTGTAGTGAGATCAATCGCCTGTTGAGATGAAGTAGTTATCATCACATTGTCCTTCGTAATATTTAGCCCTTGTGCGATATATCTTTCGGCAATCAGCTGGCGAAGTTTGGCATTACCCTCAGTTGGCCCGTATTGAAGAGCTGCCGTACTGTCTAATTCAAGTACTTCCTGCATTATAACTTTAAGATCTTCAACCGGAAAGGAAGCCGGGTTTGGAAAACCGCCGGCGAATGAAATAACTTCAGGTCTGTTTGCAACGCTAAGAAGATCACGGATAGCAGACCTTCTCATACTTTTTGCGTTGGCAGATAAAATGTTTTGAATATTAATTGCCATGTCTCTGTTTATTTTCTACAAAATTAAGGAATTGTTATAAAAAATCAAAGTTTAATTTAATATTTCAATCATTTTGCTAAAATTACTTATCATCCGTATAGAAGAATGCCCATAATTCTAATATGGAAAATTTTCCTATTTTTGTAAAAAAAGTATGTCAGTAATCAGGATAACAAAAGAGTTCCGATTCGAAGGTGCTCACGCACTTATCGACTATGACGGGAAATGCAGGCATATTCACGGCCACTCATACAGATTGTTCGTAACGCTAAAGGGCTCGCCTCGGGATGAGCTGCACCATCCAAAAAACGGCATGGTGGTCGACTTTACCGACCTCAAGGGTGTTGTGAACAGGCTTATTGTGGACCCTTTCGACCATGCACTGCTTCTTAGAAGCGATGCTAAACTTGTAGAGGAGATAAGCATTGCATACGAGAATGTAATAGTTCTTGACTTCCAGCCTACATGCGAGAATCTGACCATATATTTTGCCGGACTTTTAAAAGATAACCTTCCGGGCGGAGTATCGCTGCACAGCATAAAATTATTTGAAACGCCCACCTCTTTTGTTGAGTGGGTTGCATCTGAGAACGACTAATCATGAAAAAACTCTACCTCATAGACGGGCATGCGCTCATCTTCCGTTCATATTATGCCTTCCTTAGAAGACCGATGATAAACTCCAAAGGGGTAGACACATCTATTCTGTTCGGATTCCTAAAAACGCTCACGGACCTTATCATTAAGGAGAAACCAACGCACCTTGCCGTTGCTTTTGACCCACCTGTAAAGACATTCCGGCACGAAATATTTCCCGAATACAAGGCAAACAGGAGTGAAACTCCCGAACTTATTAAAAGTGCACTCGAGCCTCTCACAGAACTGGTGAAATCCATGTCTATCCCCGTAATTATGAAAAACGGATTCGAGGCCGACGATGTTATCGGGACAATTGCAAAGAGAGCAGAAAAAGAGGGCTTTACCGTTTTCATGCTCACCCCGGACAAAGACTACGGCCAGCTTGTGTCCGAAAATATTTTTCAGTGTAAGCCGTCCAGAACAGGAGGAGAAGCAGAAATTCTCGGAAAAGCGGAAATTTGTTCGGAATATGGAATTGAGAATCCACAACAGGTGATTGATATACTCACATTATGGGGAGATGCTTCCGACAATGTTCCGGGGGTGAGAGGGATTGGCGAAGTGGGTTCAAAAAAGCTTATTCAGAAATTTCACTCGGTAGAAAACATTTATCAGAATTTAGATCAGCTTCCGGAAAAACAGCAGGCAGCATTGAAAGAGGCTCTGCCACACCTCCCTCTGAGCAAACATCTTGTTACAATCGATACAAATGTGGATATAAACTGGACAGAGGAGGATGTCCGGCTTCACACCCCGCATTTTATGGAGGTAAAGAAACTCTTTACTCATTATGAGTTTACATCTCTTTTAAGGCAAATTCCTCAACTCGAACAGATTTTCATTACAGATGAGATGATGTCGGATATATCTGTCCGCGAACCGGAAGCAATAAAAGCTAAACAGGTGGAGTACAGGATATCCTCGTTGCAGGAGGTTCTTAAAGCTGCTCTGGAAAGCAAACAAATTGCTATAATGGCCGATGCCGGCAATATTTTTGTCTTTTCGGCCGGGCTTGTCTCTTTCACCAGCAAAGACAATCTTTTACCGCTTAAGGAAATAATAGAGAATGACGAAATTCTCAAATGCGGCTACGATTTAAAATGGGCAATAAACCTTTTTCGGGACTCCTCGGTGCAAATGAAAGGTTATCTTGCAGATATAGAGCTCATGCACTATCTTATAATGCCGGAGAGGTCACATAAACTGGAAATTCTGTCACAGTCCTATTTATCAGTTGATGTCGAAAGCCATAAGGAGATGGTACAGGCGGATCTTTTTTCCCTGCAGGCTTCGGCTGATGAGAAAATTGAAACGGACCAGATTGCAACACGTATCTCCGTTTTAATCCCTTTATATGAAAAGCTCAAAAGCGAGCTCGAACGCGAAGAGCTTCTTTCTCTTTATGAAAGTACAGAAATGCCTCTGCTTTATGTTCTGGCCGATATGGAGTATACCGGAGTAAAAGTAGACGAGGAAATGCTAAAAGAGTACGGGCGTGTACTAAGCGGGGAACTTGAAACAATTGAAGCTTCCGTACGAGAGATGGCATCCGACAATACTCTCAACCTCTCCTCGCCAAAGCAGCTTGGAGTTATTTTATACGAAAAGCTTAAGCTATTGCCAAAGGATAAAAAAAGCAGCAGCAAAAGCCTTTCCACCGACGAAGAAACGCTTTCGGAAATAATAAACGACCATCCTATTGTAGCTCAAATACTTGAATACAGGAATATTAAAAAACTCCTGTCCACTTATATTGAGCCCCTCCCCTTCCTCATTTCACGCAAAACAGGTAAGATTCACACAACATACAATCAGGCTCTCACTGCTACCGGAAGGCTCAGCTCAATTAAGCCAAACCTTCAGAACATACCAATCCGCACAGAAAGAGGCAGAGAGATCCGGAAAGCATTCATTCCGTCCAGCCCCGGTGGTGTCATTATGTCTGCAGACTATTCACAGATAGAGCTCCGGCTCATGGCACATATGAGCCAGGATAAAGATTTCATTGATGCATTCCTGGCAGGAAAAGACATTCACTCCGCAACTGCTTCTAAAATATTCGGTATTCCCGAAGAACAGCTTACCCGTGAACAGAGAAACCGGGCCAAGGTTGCCAACTTTGGCATAATATACGGCATCTCTGCATTCGGCCTCTCCCAAAGGCTTAATATCCCAAGGGGAGACTCAAAACAACTCATTGAAGACTATTTCAGGAATTATCCCGGTGTTAAAGACTACATCTCCGGGATGATAGAACTGGCAAAGAAAAATGGGTTCGTAACTACTATATACGGTAGAAAAAGATATCTCCCGGACATAGCATCTAAAAACCCTGTTGTAAGGGGACTTGCAGAGAGAAATGCTGTAAACGCTCCTATCCAGGGAAGTGCTGCCGATATAATCAAGATTGCAATGGTGCATCTTTTTGACCGGCTTAAAGAGGAGGGCATAAAGAGCAAAATGGTCCTTCAGGTGCATGACGAACTTGTTTTTGATGTTTTGCCGGAAGAGAAGGATAGACTTTCTTTTATAGTTAAAAACGAAATGGAGTCTGTTGCAAAACTTTCTGTCCCTTTAACCGTTGAATGTCAATATGGAGAAAACTGGCTCGAAGCACATTAGAAAAATATCAGACAAATCACTTGTCGAACAGGCGCTTCAAAAAAGAGAGGAGGCTTATTCTGCTATTGTGTCCAGATACCAGGAGAGAGTAACCAAGTATATACTCCTGCTGGTTTCCAATAACGACGATGCAAAGGATATTTCTCAGGAGACATTTGAAAAAGCATTCGGTATGCTTCACAGTTATGACTCTCAGTACGCTTTTTCCACATGGCTGTTCACAATTGCAAAAAACTGCTGCATTGACTTTTTGCGCAAACAACGTTTAAATGTCCGTTCAATAGAGACAATGACAAATTCCGACGATCCCGGAGGAAGGTCATCATCGGTACCAAGCCCGGAAGAAAATTTCATTTTTGAACAGGAGATAGACAAGCTTAAGAGGCACATTGAAAAGCTGCCTGAGCGATACAAAGAAGTGGCCGAATTGAGATTTCTTCACGAATATGCCTATGAAGAGATTGCAAAAGAGTTAAATTTGCCGCTTGGAACAATAAAGACCCGCATAAGAAGGGCAAAAGAACACCTTATAAAAGATGGAAAATTTAATCTATACATACTTTCCTGATCTCACAGAAACGCAGAAGAGACAGATGTCGGCACTTTTTCCGCTCTATAGCGAGTGGAATGCAAAAATCAATGTTATTTCAAGAAAAGACATAGACAACCTGTATCTTCACCACGTTTTGCACTCTCTGGCGATTGCCATGCTCATAAAATTTCCCGCCGGCTCTAAAGTGCTGGATGTGGGAACAGGAGGCGGGTTCCCCGGAATCCCTCTTGCCATATTGTTTCCGGATGTCTCTTTTTATCTTTGCGATTCAACCTTAAAGAAAATTAACGTAGTAAAAGAGGTATCAGCTTCTCTTGGACTTAAGAATGTGAGAGCAGCGCAAGTCCGTGCAGAAGAGATTGATGAAAAATTTGATTTTGTAGTATCAAGGGCTGTTGCTGAGTTAAAAAAGTTTCTTCCATGGGTTTGGAAAAATGTTGAGAGAGGAGAAATCGGGGGAGTCAAAAAAGGAATTATCTATCTTAAAGGAGGTGAGCTGCTTGAAGAAATTTCGGAGGCTCAGGCTTTATTGAAAATTGCCCCCCAAATGGTGGGAAAACATGAAATATCCAACTGGTTTAAAGAGCCTTTTTTTGAAGAAAAGAGCATTTTATACATAAAACGATAGCATAATATTTGCGATTAAAAACATTTTATATATCTTTGCACTCCATTTTGCGAAACAAATAATAAGTTAAATATATCATGAAACGCACTTTTCAACCATCATTACGCAAGCGTCGCAACAAACACGGGTTCCGCGAGCGCATGTCAACACCTAACGGGCGTCGCGTATTAGCAGCTCGTCGTCGTCGCGGACGCAAAAAATTGACAGTATCTTCTGAAGATCGTTTCTAGTCCGTTTTAAAATACAGTTTCAAATAGGCTGACCTTACAGGTTGGCCTTTTTTTGTTGTCATTTTCAGCAAACTATCAGCGTTTTGTATGCATTCTGTATGCAAATTAATCTTCTTATATCATTAAATTTGAGGGGAAGAGAAAAATACTCTCACGAAAATAGAATTTGGCTATTAAGCAAGTGAATATCCTGATGGTATTATAAATTATGCAAACAGAATAGTTCTAACGGCATTACTAATAGATATTGAGACTCAAAACCAGTTGTGAACAATGATAAATAATAATTCTATAATGAGAAAAGCCACTTTTTTTCTTGCAATCTTAATTGGGATTTGTTCAATTACTCTTATTTACCCAAAAAATCAAGGTCTTGCCCTAAGTGGAGTCAGCCTTTCTTTAGCAATTATTTTACCTTCTTTGATTAAGAATAAGTGGATTAGTATTACTGTGCTAATTATTTTTTTAGTTGCTATTTTTATTTTTGCCTTTTTCTTCAAGGAATTACAAGCATTTTTTAATATATAAAATAATGAAAAAATTATATATTGCTTTTGCTTTGCTAATAGGACTTTCTTCAATTTATTTTTTTTCAATAAATCCTTATTCTGCATTCTTTTAATCTGCCTTTCTCTTGGTATGCTTTCTTCTGTTGTGATAAAAAACAGATACATTCTTTTTATTGTTATACTAATATTTATCGTCGCAATGGGAATATTCTCCCATTTTGCAGGACTATATCATCGCTAAAAATTTTATGAGAAGTCCCGTCCCGGCATTGTTTTCACACATCGATAAGTCGTTGTGTGAAGTATGGTGCGGCTATGCCGCGGTTTAAAACCCTACGGCCGGCAAATCTATTCCGCCGAAGGCGTAAACCGGCGACGCAGGAGCACCTAACTTGCCCCATTCAATTGTCACAAGCATCGCTAAACATCTGATTGTATGCAATATACTAAAAACAAACAGACATAATGTCTGTTTGTTTTTAGTGACTATCTGATTAACTACCCCTTATGGCGTTGT
Organism: Bacteroidales bacterium; assembly: GCA_021371955.1. GTDB lineage: Bacteria > Bacteroidota > Bacteroidia > Bacteroidales > UBA932 > Bact-08. Next base: position 364,014 of record JAJFVD010000003.1, on the reverse strand, counting down.
GATTCAGCTTTTTTTGCAGATTTCAGGCTGCGAGTTGCAACATTTCTGAACATATTTTTACATTGTCACCTAATTGATGAGGGCGATTCGGCCGGACGGAGCATAGCGAAGGAGGACGCACAAGCCCTCATCAATCAGGTGACAGTGTGTAAATGGCAATAAGAAAACACAACTCGCCGCCGGCAATTAATCATTTAAGCTCCTTAATTGTTATATTTGCACTTTAAAACTAATCGACAATGATACATAGAATTGGTTTTGACGAGGCCATTGAACTCTACGAGAGTAAAGATCTTAACTACCTGTCAAAACTTGCAACAGATATAAGAGAAGCCAAAAACGGCAAAAAAGTATTTTACAACAGAAATTTCCACATCGAGCCAAGCAATATATGCGTGCACAGGTGTAAATTCTGCTCATACCGCAGAAATGATGCTTCGCAGCCCGGCGCGTGGTCGATGGAAATTGATGAAGTAAGGGCATACTGCCGCGAAAAATTCAAAAACGGAGAAACAGAAGTTCATATAGTTGGAAGTGTTCATCCGGACAGAGATTTCAATTACTATTTGGAGGTAGTTGAAGCAGTAAGGGAGGAACTTCCAAGGAGCGTGGCAATCAAAGCCTATTCAGCAGTGGAAATCGACGATATGACAAAATCTTCCGGGCTCACTCCTACTGAAGTTCTTAAGGCACTTAAAGAAAAAGGTGTGGATTTGCTTCCCGGCGGCGGAGCAGAGATTTTTAATCCTGAAATCAGAAAAATAATATGTCCCGACAAGTCCGACGCAAAAAGATGGCTGGAAATTCACAAAGCTGCTCACCAGCTTGGAATGAGAACCAATGCAACCATGCTTTTCGGGCACATGGAGACCAGAAAAGACAGAATTGAACATCTTATGGCTCTTCGCGAACTTCAGGACGAAACAAACGGTTTTGATGCATTTATCCCTCTCCTGTTTAAAGCAGCAAACAACACGCTGTCCCATCTGGGAGAAGCGAGCATAATTGAAACGCTCAAGACTTTTGCCATCACCCGAATTGTACTGGACAATATACCTCATATCAAGTCATACTGGCCCATGCTTGGTAAAGACCTCTGCCAGCTTTCGCTTCTTTATGGTGCAGACGACATAGACGGAACAATAAATGATTCTACCAGGATTTACAGTATGGCCGGATCAAAAGAGGGGAACCCGCAAATGACAAGCAGCGACCTGGAAAGGATCGCTTCCGAAGCAGGTTACATTGCCGTTGAAAGAGACAGCTTTTACAATGAATTATCAAAATAATAGTACTTTTGCCTAATAACAAAAACCATGAAAAAATCGCTGACAAACAAAGAGTGGATGAAACACTGGTTCACCAAAGAACTGCTTAAGACTGCAGCAATCTTTGCCGGGGCACTTATTCTGATAATAATTTTCCTTAACATAATTACCCGGCATAATTCCGAATTCGAGGTTCCGGATTTTTCCGGGATGAATATTGAGCAGGCAAAGGAAATTGCAGATGATGCAAGTCTTAAATTAGAGGTTACCGATTCTGTTTTTCTTCCTAAAATGGCAAGAGGCTCTATTTTCCGTCAGAATCCACGCGTTGGCAGTCTTGTGAAAAAGAACAGGAGAATTTTGCTGACGATTAACTCGCTTCAGCCAAAGAAAGTTGCTATGCCTTCTGTTATTGGGTATTCGCTTCGTCAGGCAAAAGCCGAACTTGTAGCAAAACAGCTTCATGTAGGACGGCTTTATTATGTTCCGGATATGGCTACCAACAATGTTCTTTCTCAAAGGATCAATGGCAGTTATATTGCACCGGGAATTATGGTCGAAACCGAGAGTGAGATTGACCTTGAACTTGGAATAAGCAGTGAAGGTGAAAGGACAAATATCCCAGACCTTAAAGGGCTCCCGGTTACTACGGCTAAAGACCTCCTTATTGACAACTCATTGAATATTGGAAAAATAAAATATGACGAATCTGTAAAAAATTATTCTGATTCAATTTCCGGATTTGTCATTTCTCAAAACCCGGTGTCGGATTCAAAAGCAAGCCATCCTCTTGGATCGTTTGTAGAACTTACCGTCTCGGTAGATAAGGTTAAAATTGAGAGTCTGAGAACCAAAGAAGAATAATGGCAAGAGAGGACGAAGAAGATATTGATATTGATATTGATATCGACGAAATCGGCGATGACGAAGAGTCGGGTGGCTCGTTTGAACATTACAGATTCGTTGCGGACAAGGGTCAAAGTCAGTTAAGGGTAGATAAATACATTACCGCCCATATGGAGAAAACCTCCAGGCACAGAGTTCAGCTTGCAATCGGAGCAGGATATGTGCTTGTTAACGACAAAGTTGTAAAAGCCAACTATGTAGTTAAACCCTACGATATTATTACAATTGTACTTCCATACAAGAGACGCGGTTTTGAAGTAAAACCGGAAAATATTCCGCTAGACATTGTTTTTGAAGATGACGACCTGCTTGTTATCAATAAGCCTGCAGGCCTTGTTGTCCATCCGGGTCACGGCCATTTTTCAGGTACACTTGTAAATGCACTTGCATTTCATTTGGGTCTGTCACAGGACGAGGATGCTCCGGATGAGAGAATGGGAATACTCGTACACCGGATTGACAAAAACACGTCCGGCCTTTTACTTGTTGCCAAAAACGATGAATCCCAGCTTTTTCTTGCGAAACAATTTTTCGATCATACGATAGACAGGAAATATGTTGCACTAGTATGGGGAAACCTTAAGGAAAACGAAGGGACAATTGAGGGCAACATTGCACGGGACCCTTCAAACAGGCTTAAATTCAAGGTTTTTCCGGAAGGAGGGATTGGCAAGCATGCTGTAACTCACTATAAAGTAATAGAGAGGTTCGGCTTTACCACTCTTGTAGAATGTACGCTTGAAACCGGAAGAACTCATCAGATAAGAGTTCATATGGATTATCTGGGCCATCCCCTGTTCAATGATGACAGGTATGGCGGGGAAAAGGTTTCAAAATGGGTTATGTCGGCGAAATTCAGAAAATTCATTGAGAATTGCTATGAACTCCTGCCAAGACATGCTCTCCATGCAAAGACTCTTGGTTTCCTTCACCCCAAAACAAAAGGGAACCTCTTTTTTGAAACTGAGATTCCCCTTGATTTAAATTCTGTTATTGAAAAGTGGAGAGCATACTCCGCGACCCATTAATGGAACCTCATTCCGCCCATTCCCGGCCCGCGTCCTGGTCCCGGACCATGGTCACCTTCTCTGCCTCCCCTGTTACCGCCAAATGTTCCAAATCTCCAGGTAAAGCTTAGCATAAAGTATTGCTGAAGAATATTGTTCTGAACATCCTCGATGTAGTTGTCTGTAGTTGTTCTCCAAACGCTTTTTGACTGGTTAAGTATGTCAAATATCTTTAAGCGAAGTGTTCCTGTATTCTTAAACATAAGTTTGGAAATTTCTGCATTCCAGACAATCGCCGGAGTATTGTATCCTTCTCCGTATCCGATGTAGAAATTGTATTCGGCATCTGAAGTGAGGTTAATACCTGCAGGGAGTGTCCAGTTAATGTAACCGCTTACAGAATTGTTCCATGTCGCAGGTTTTTTTGTCTGCTGAACAGTATACCATGCATAATTGTAACCAACCCGTCCTCCAATACTCAGCTGAAGTTTTGTGCCTCTGTACATCAACCTGAGCATATCATTTATAGAGAGCGAAGTAGTATAGTTTTTCAGCAAAGTAGCCTCTGTTCTTCCGGAAAAGCTGACACCCTTATTAATACCGGCTCTTGTAAAGTTCATAATAGATATCTTGGACTTGGCAATTGGAGTGTTGTACATGAAATTTGCATTCACATTGTATGCCCCCTGTTCGTTTACAGGCATGGTATACTGAACTCCTGAATCGTCATACCACCTTTTGTTTACAATCTTGTCCATTGTATAGGTGGCATTAAAACCGGCATTCAAAGTCCTGAACTTCTCTTTTTTTGTATCACTGTATTCAATACGCAACGAATGTTCAAACTCAGGAAGCAGATCCGGATTGCCTAACGGTATATAAAGCGGATTTGAGTTGTCCGGTACAGGCTGCAACTGATTTATCGATGGCTGTCTTGTATTTCCGCGATATCTCATTTCCAGTTCCTGTGTTTCGCTAAATGCATATTCAAACATAGCCATAGGAGCAAAATTCACAACCGACCGGCTTAAATCCCTGTTGCTGCCAATGCTTCTTGTTGTTGACGGCTGAACATTAAATCCCACGACATAGTTGTATTTTTCTCCTGTTTTGCGGAGATTTGCCTCAACAGTCTGGTTGATAAAAGTATTTTCAAAAGAATTCGAATAGACACTATCCTTAAGATTGTAAGTGTTGGTGAGGCTGTTGAAATTATAGGCTTCCTTTTCCGATTTATTAAACCGGTAACGATACTGGTATGCAAGCTCCATAAAGAAATTCTTGCCAAGAGGCTCTGTATAAGAAGCCCTTGCGCCCAAGGTATACCCGAGAGTATTCATTTTATACTCCTGATTAATTACTGTTGAGTCTGCCTTGTCTCCGATTACAGTTTTAGATAAATTCTTTGCGTTGAAAATATCATTGTTTGAAAAGCTGTAATTAACATTAACTGAAAATGTCCTTCCAACTTTGTTCAGTTTCTGACGGAAAAGCAGGTCACCGTCAACCGACTGGGAACTGTTTTCTCCGAAAGATTCACTGTTACCTTCATTTATCTTCGTGCCCAAGCCTCCTCTTGTCCAGAAATCCTTTGTGTCATTGAAATTCCCTTTACCAATGCTCACATTCGGGCGAAACAAAATAGATGCTTTGTCTGTAAGCTGATACTCAAGCTGCAGTGCCATTCTGTGACCGTCTGCATAAGTTTCTGATTTGGTAGACTGAGAGTAATTGAATGTACTGTCGGTCAAAAAGTTTTGTCTTAAACTTTTACTTACGGCAAGGTTGTCGCTTCCGCTGTAAAGGTAGTTACCACCCAGTTTAAGTTTTTTGTTTGCAGATTCAATGTTCCCGTTTATTCCGCCCAGCCAGGATTTTGTTATTCCATTGCCTCCGAATCTCATTGTTGCACCCCCTATTCTCACGCCTCCCATTCCGGAAGAGCTTCTCATCGCAGACATCATTGAACCGGCGATGTCCGAAAAGCCCCTGTTGTTGGTATTATTAAGGTTACCAATAAAAGTAATCTGGCTTTTTTGTTTGAAATTACCTGCCATACCGGCTGCCTGATACCTGTCGTCGGTGCCGTATCCTGCCGAAAGATTTCCAAACCATCCGTTCATCATACCCGGTCTAATACTTAAATCGATTACAGTCTCTTCATTCCCGTCATTTATTCCGGTAAATTGTGCCTGCTCAGATTTTCTCTCCACCACTTTAACTTTATCTACAATTTTTGCAGGAATGTTCTTTGTGGCAAGCTGAGGGTCATTAAGGAAGAAGGTCTTCCCGTCAATCATAATTTTATTGATTTCCTTACCGTTTGCCGTAATTTTCCCGTCTGAATCTATTTCTACGCCCGGAAGTTTTTTAAGCAACTCCTCCAGCATATCATTGTCAGTTGTTTTATATGAAGAGGCATTATACTCTATGGTGTCCTTTTTTACTACAATGGGATTACCTACTGCTGTTACCACAACAGAATTAAGCGTGTTCATTTGTTCTTTCAGCGCAATATCTCCAAGATCTACGACCCTTTGCTGCTCTATTGTTATTGGCCTGGAGTAAGTTATATATCCCATATATTCAATGCGTATAGTGTACTTCCCTGCTGCCATACCGGTAAGTTCAACTTTTCCTCTGTTATCGGAAAGTGCATATTTTGAAGGTGTGGTGGACCCCAAAGGGGTTATTGAAGCTGTTGCAAATTCAACAGGCTCTCTTCTAAGACTATCCAGTACTGTAAGTTTTACTTTTGAATCCTTCACCTCCTCCGCATACAGGGTTCCTAAACTCAAAGACAAAAATGTAACCAGAGCAAAAACTACTTTAAAATATCTCATAATGGTATATAAATATCAATTCAATTATAAATTCAACTACCCTTTGACAACCGATCTGGCAAAAGGTTAAATTGGATTGAAAAAAATTACTTAACTCTTTTTGGATTTGATTTCACAAAAGATTCCCAGCTTTTCGGAGCCCCCTTTCCGGCGGCAAATCCGGTAAGCTGATAATAGTGACAAAGCGCAACCGCAAGACCATCGGTTGCGTCGAGAAACTCGGGTTTTTCCTCGATTTTTAGAATGTTCTTAAGAATTGTGGCAACCTGTTCCTTTGATGCTGCCCCCTTTCCGGTAATAGCCATTTTTATCTTTCTTGGGGCATATTCTGTTATGGGCATATTTCTGTTAAGAGCTGCCGAAATTGCAGAACCCTGCGCCCGGGCAAGTTTAAGCATGGATTGAATATTCTTGCCATAAAAAGGGGCCTCAATTGAAAGTTCGTCCGGTTTGTAATATTCAATAAGATTAGTTACCTCAATAAAAATTTGTCTGATTTTAACAAAATGGTCCTTCTCCTTTCTCATATCCACAACACCCATATCTATGTATACGGGCGACCTGCCTGCCACCTCAATAACTCCAAATCCGAGAATTTGCGTACCGGGGTCAATGCCCAGTATTACTTTGTTTTTGACCATTAATATGGTAACTCCGTTTTAGTCTATATAAGAAAAACCGCAATAGTCTTTAAGTACATCAGGAATTTTTATTCCTCTGCTGTCCTGATTGTTTTCGAGAATTGCCGCAAGGATTCTAGGAAGGGCAAGCGAACTCCCGTTTAATGTATGCGCGAGTTGAATTTTGCCGGTTTCGTCCTTGTATCTTAATTTCAGACGATTCGCCTGAAACGATTCAAAATTTGATACCGAGCTCACTTCAAGCCATCTCTCCTGTGCTGCTGAATAGACTTCAAAATCGTATGTAAGGGCAGATGTAAAACTCATATCTCCGCCGCAAAGTCTGAGAATTCTGTATGGGAGCCCAAGCGACTGCACGATGCCTTCTACATGCTTTACCATCTCTTCTAAAGCAGAATAAGAGGTATCGGGGTGTGAAACCTGAACGATTTCCACTTTGTCAAACTGATGAAGCCTGTTAAGACCTCTCACGTCCTTTCCGTAAGAACCGGCCTCACGCCTGAAACATGGAGTATATGCAGTCATCTTTACAGGCATCTCTCCCCTGTTAAGAATTACATCTCTGAAAATATTGGTAACGGGAACTTCGGCAGTTGGAATAAGGTAAAAATTGTCAAGCCCAACAAAGTACATCTGTTCTCCCTTGTCCGGAAGCTGACCTGTACCATATCCGGATGCTTCGTTTACCATAAGCGGCGGCTGAACTTCGGTATAACCTGCTCTTGTATTCATGTCAAGAAAGAAAGATATGAGAGCCCTCTGTATTTTTGCTCCTTTACCTTTATAAACAGGAAATCCTGCACCTGTAAGTTTTACTCCAAGATCAAAATCAATAATGTCATATTTTTTTGCAAGTTCCCAGTGAGGAATAGCATTTTCAAGCTTTGGAAAAGAACCGCCCTCTCTCACAATCACATTATCTTCGGCCATTTTTCCCCTGGGAACCGAAATATGCGGGAGATTAGGAAGTTGAACGAGAAGATCATTAAGTTCATTTTCGCTCTCTTTTATCTTATTCTCCAATCCTTTTGAAATTTCTTTCAGCTCGGATACTTTCATTTTTGCTGATTCGGCCTCTTCTCTCTTTACGTTTTTCATTAAAGATCCAATCTCCTTTGCAAGAGAATTCTGATCTGCAAGAACAGCGTCCTGTTCTGTCTGGCAGGAACGGCGAATCTGGTCCAGAGCGTTTACTTTTTCAATAATTGATTTGGCGTCGAAATTCTTGACCATCAACCTCTCTATCACGTATTCGGGTTGCTCTCTTAAAAGTTTAATGTTCAGCATATGATTTTATATAATTGGAGCCTCAAAGTTAGAAAAATATATCTTTTACTGTTCAATGGCCTGCTTTTTTTAAAAAGATATAATAATTAAACAGAATTAGATATTTCAGGCGTTTTCGTTTTCTTATCTCCTGACAGTGAGATATTTTTGCCGCATATCATAAAAAAAACGATTATACATGAGAGAGAAATTATTTATCATTGCAGCAATATTAATAATGGCTGCATCCTGTAAAAAAGATCCATTACCAAATATTGGAAAGGAATGCACTATCAGCATAAGACTTAATGGAGGAACAACCGGCACAAAAGCGACAGATCCGTTTCACGACACTCTTGGCGTTTCCGGAGGAGTAAAAGAACTTCATATTTTTTTGTTCGACGCCAACTTCGACAATCTTTCCACCTATAAGAAAATCCTTAGTCCCGATTCTTTGACAAACATCACTATTAAAACCCCGATGGGTCAAAAGAGGATATATATACTGGCAAATCCGCATATTGATGAAGGGTTTGGCGGCATATTGAATGAGGAAAATTTTTTAGCACTGCAAACATCTCTTCTGAAAGAGGAACCCGGATATTTTACCATGATTGGTAAAAATCTTGATTTTTATGCAGGAGAAAACAGTGTTGCTAATATCAGTATGGAAAGGTTTATATCTAAAATTGTCCTGAACAGTCTTAAAACAGAATTTGCCGGAGGACCCTATGAGGGAATGGCTCTTAAAAATGTTAAGGTTTATCTCTTAAATATTGTCGGGAAAAAAGTCATTCATGACGGCTCCGAGACTGTTCCATTATTAGTGCATAATTTAGGTTCAAACATCCCTGCAAATTACTCAGGATCTATGATTAACAATATTTTTTATGATTCAATTCCTCAGGATATTGGAGATGCCGTATATACTATAAAGCATCATTTTTATGCATATTCAAACACCACTGATGTGGAGAACTCCTATGTGAAATATACTAAGCTTGTAATTGAAGGAACGCTTAACGGGACAAAATACTATTATCCAATTCCTGTAAACAAAACTGGATACGGAACATCAAACAATGCCGGTGTTTTAAGAAATACTATATATATTATGGACGTAGTTATAAAAAACGCAGGATCGACAACTCCCGGATACTTTCTTCCAACATCAAGCTACAAGACAAACCTCACAATTGCGCCGTTTAACTCTTTCACCCTTGGACAGGTCGAGATATAAAAAAAGCTGCACAAATGTGCAGCCTTCATTAATTCATTCGTTTAAACTATTCTTGAGCAATTGCTCCAACAGGACAAACGTCGGCACAAGTACCACAGTCTGAACAAATATTTGGATCAATTTTGTAAATATCGCCGGGAGAGATAGCCTCAACAGGACACTCATCGATGCAAGTTCCGCAAGCGGTGCAATCATCAGAAATTTTGTAAGCCATTATATAAAGTTTTAAAATTGGTTTGTTAACTGCAAAGGTATAAAATAGGTTGGAATGAACAAATACAAATGTATCTTTGTATTATCTAATCAACAATAAAAACGAGATAATATGAGAAGCATGCTGCCAATCAAGTCTCTGATTCTGTTTGTCTTGATAATTTCTGGTTCGGTAGTAAGAGGTCAGAATTCCGGCAATGGAATCATCGAATTCAACAAAATGATTCACGACTTCGGAGACATTAGTTTGAGCTCAGGAAAACAAAGCTATACATTCACTTTCAAGAACATAGGAAAACAACCAATCCTAATAAATACAGTTATTTCGTCATGTGGCTGTACAACTCCTGTCTGGACAAAAAATCCGGTCAAACCCGGAGAGAAAGGTAAAATTGATGTTACTTTTCTTAACGACCAGGGGCCTTATCCTTTTGACAAATCCCTAACGGTTTATGTAAGCGGAATGAACAGGCCGGTAATACTTAGAATCAAAGGAGTGGTACATGAGAAACCAAAGTCACTGAATCAGCTTTTTCCAAAAAAAGTAGGCAAATTATCCTTTAGAACCAGCTTTATAGATATCGGGCTCATCGCACAGGGAGAATCCAGAAACGATGTTATGGAGGTAGCAAATACATCAGGAGTTTCTTTGGCAATAGGGTTTTACAACTTATCTCCTGGGCTTTATATTACTTCGGTTCCGGCAGTTATTGCTCCGGGGAAAAAGGGAGAATTGCAGATAACCGTAAATACAAAAGGGACAAAAAACTGGGGAACGACACAATATAGTGCAGGATTAATAGTCAACAACAGTAAGGTAACAGGGGAGAAAATCATTGTCCAGTCCAGAATTCTGGACAACTTTTCGGACCTCTCTGCCGAAGACAGGAGCCAGTCTGCCTTGCCTATGGCAAATAACAGCGCATTGAACTTTGGGGTTGTTAAAAGCGGTGAGGTAATTTCCCGAACTTTTGAGGTAAAGAACCTTGGTCAGAGAGATTTGGTCATTTACAAAGCCGAGTTTAACGAAAAAGGGGCAACTGCAAATTTTAATTCACCCGTAAAACCTGGACAGACCTGCAAGATTGATGTTTCAATTGACACCAAGGGACTTGAAGGAGACAAAACATTTCAGGTTACCCTCATAACTAACTCGCCATCGAGACCGGTAGTAAACCTGCTGGTGGCAGGCAATATTACAAAATAGAGAGAATGATGCACGAGAAAAATCACAATAGCGCACTTATTGTTAACGAAGGAATAGAACAGCCGCCTGTTGTCAACCCATATATTCAGAACTTTTATAAAAAACACAAAGCCCGAATTTTTTCTGCGGAAGAATATATTGAAGGAATTCTTGCAGGAAATACTTCAATACTAAGCCAGGCAATTACTCTCGTAGAGAGCAACAGGCACGATCACAGGATTCTTTCTCAAACGATTATTGAAGCCTGCCAGCCACATTGTGTAAAATCAATGAGAATAGGCATTACCGGCGTTCCGGGAGCAGGAAAAAGCACCTTCATTGAAGCTTTTGGCGGTCTTATTACCGGAAGCGGACACAAACTGGCCGTGCTTGCAATTGACCCGAGCAGCGAGAAAAGCAAAGGGAGTATTCTTGGAGACAAAACACGTATGGAGACGCTCTGTTCCGATCCTAAAGCTTTCATCCGTCCCAGCCCTACCGGCGGTTCGTTAGGCGGTGTTGCCAGAAAGACAAGAGAGAGTATCGTATTATGCGAAGCTGCAGGTTTTGATGTTATTTTCATTGAAACCGTTGGCGTTGGTCAGTCGGAAACAACAGTACACTCAATGAGCGATTTTTTCCTTTTGCTAATGCTGGCTGGTGCCGGGGACGAACTTCAGGGCATAAAGAGAGGAATAATGGAGATGTCCGACTTGATTGCAATTACTAAAGCAGACGGAAGCAATGTTGAGAAAGCAACACTGGCAAAAGCACTATATTCCAATGCTCTTCACCTTTTTCCCCCAACAGAATCGTCATGGGTTCCTACTGCAATGACCTCTTCTGCTGTTACAAAAACCGGGCTTACTGAAATTCTCGAAAAGATTCTTGAGTATTTCCGCCTTACAGAAGCAAACGGGTATTACCTTCACAAAAGGAGAGAGCAATCCAGATACTGGATGTATGAAACAATTAATGAAGGGTTGAAAAATAGATTTTTTGAAGACGATCATATACAGGGACAACTAAAAAAATATGAAGAGATGGTTATGAATGGAGAAATTGGTTCATTCACTGCGGCTTCCGAACTTCTGAAAATTTACAACAGCAAATGAATATACTCATAGATGCATTAAAAAACAGCATCCTCATTACCGGACTGGTAATGATTATGATGTTGCTTATTGAATATATCAATATACATTCGCACGGAGCGACTTTCAAGAAGCTTAAGAAATCCCCCGTAAAACAGGTGATACTGGCAGCGCTGCTTGGCCTTGTACCGGGGTGTGTAGGTGGTTTTGCAGTTGTTTCCCTTTATACTCATAATCTTCTTAGTTTCGGATCACTGGTAGCAATGATGATAGCATCTTCGGGCGATGAGGCGTTTCTTCTCATGGCCATGATTCCTAAAACAGCAATCATTCTTTTTGTTGTGTTGTTTGTTATCGGGATTGCAGCAGGTATCTTGGTTGATAAAATTTACAAAGGAGGCAAAAGACCATTTTCACCTGAACATTATCAGCTTCATGAAGAGTGCTGCGAAGAGCGAAAAGCTCAGGAAGAGACTCACACTCATACTCAAGCCCATAATCATACTGTATTCGGAACTGAAAACGGAAAGACACCGCGCAAATGGTCAAAAGAGAGGCTGTCAATAATGGCAGGTATTGCAATATTTATTGTTGCAGTTGTTTTTGGGCTTCTTGAACATGAACATTCTGCAGAAAATTCTCTTGCCCATGAAAGCCACGGTACAGAAATATCAATGGTATCAAATGATGGTCACGCAGGTGAAATTCATTCTACAGAAGGGTTAAATGCTAAGTTTGACATATTCAGCGAAAGATGGATAAATCTCATTTTTGCCGGAGTTAGTCTCATAACACTTATCCTCACAGCCAGGGCCAATGAACACTTTATTAAGGAGCACCTGTGGAACCATGTTATCCGGAAACACTTCAAATCAATTTTTTTATGGACATCCGGTGCTTTGCTCGTTATTCACTTTGGAATACAATTTTTGGATATTGAAAGCTGGGTAAAGGAGAATGTAATGTGGATGATTTTACTTGCCGTTTTAATTGGATTCATACCTGAATCCGGCCCACATATGATTTTTATCACTCTTTTTATAGGGGGGTTTGTACCATTTTCCGTGCTTCTGGCCAGTTCCATTGCTCAGGACGGACATACGGCACTTCCACTTCTTGCAGAGAGCAAAAAGAGTTTTTTTCTTGCGAAAGCAATTAATATCGTATTGGGATTAGTTATAGGAATTGGGGTTCATCTGGCGGGATTTTAAAACCCCGCCGGATTTATCCGCTTATTCTCCGTTCATTGAGATGAGAAACTCATAGTTACTGTCTGTTCTCAACAATCTTGTTTTCATAAAGTCCATCGCCTCAACAGAATTCATATCTGCAAGGTAATTTCTCAATATCCATATCCTGTTAAGTGTTTCCTTATCGAACAGAAGGTCATCCCTTCTTGTGCTGCTCACTGTAACGTCAACTGCAGGGAATATACGTTTATTAGACAATTTTCTGTCCAGTTGAAGCTCCATGTTGCCTGTACCTTTGAACTCCTCAAATATCACCTCGTCCATTTTCGAGCCGGTATCTGTAAGTGCGGTGGCAATAATTGTAAGTGAACCGCCATTTTCAATATTTCTTGCAGCTCCAAAGAAACGTTTAGGTTTGTGTAGTGCATTGGCATCAACACCACCGCTCAATACCTTGCCGGATGCCGGCTGAACAGTATTGAACGCTCTTGCAAGGCGGGTAATGGAGTCAAGCAGAATGACAACATCATGACCGCATTCTACAAGTCTCTTGGCTTTTTCCAGAACTATGTTTGCAATTTTTACGTGCCTCTCTGCAGGTTCGTCAAATGTAGAGGCAATAACCTCTGCCTTAACGCTCCTCTGCATGTCTGTAACCTCTTCCGGACGCTCGTCAATAAGAAGGACAATCATGTAGACTTCCGGATGGTTGTCGGCGATTGCATTTGCAATATCCTTGAGAAGTACTGTCTTTCCTGTCTTTGGCTGAGCAACTATAAGCCCGCGCTGACCTTTTCCGATTGGAGCGAACATATCCACAATTCTTGTGGAAAGGTTGTTGTGTCCATTGGATGTAATATTGAATTTCTCTTCCGGAAACAAAGGGGTAAGAAAGTCAAAAGGAACTCTGTCGCGAATAAATTCAGGACTTCTTCCGTTTATCTGTTTTACTTTCACCAGCGGGAAATACTTATCTCCCTCTCTTGGAGGTTTTATCTCACCTACAAGTGTGTCACCTGTTTTTAGCCCGTAAAGTTTTATCTGAGACTGTGAAATGTAAATATCGTCCGGTGAATTAAGATAGTTGTAGTCCGATGATCTCAGAAATCCGTAACCGTCCGGCATTATTTCAAGTACTCCGGTTGCTTCCACCTCTCCTTCAAACTCAATTTTTGGTCTTGACTGAGCCTCTTTTAATCTCTTTTCCCTGATTTCTGTGTTAGGTACATTTTCCTGAACTGTTTCAACGCTTTCCGACTGTTCAAACTGGATCTCATCCTGTTCAATAACTTTCTCTGCTATTCTGTTTTCATCTGGTCTGTTGAATTTCTGAATAGGTTTTGATAACTGAGGATGATTTGGATTGGGATTGAGGTTGGAATTTGTATTGGGACCCTGAACCTGACCCGGATTTTGGTTCTGGTTTTGGTTCTGACCCTGATTTTTGTTCTGATTGGGATTCTGATTGGGATTTGAGTTCAGGTTGTGTTGCGGTCTCTGTTTGTTGTTGTTTTGATTTCTTACAAACTCATTTACCGTTTTAGGCTGTCTGTTTTCCTGTTTTAACTCTCTTGTGACAGCTACAATTGCAGCAACCTCTTCTTCAACTATTTTGCTGTTATTATCTACAGCGGATTTTTCTATTTCGGAAGGATTGTTGTCTTCCTTTGTTTCTATTCTTGTTCTTTTCCTTGCCGGGCGTCCCCTCTTTTTGGCCGGAACCTGAGATTCCGAAGGAGTTGGATTTTGTTCAGAGGTTTTAATTATTGCTATTGGCTTCTCCTCTGTATTTTTCTCGGGTTTTATATCTGAAACCGGTCTTTGAACTTGTTTCTCCTCCCGGGTCTTCTCCTCTTTCTTTATCTCAACCCTTTTTTTAGGAAGTTTTGGTGCTATAGGTTTTGTGTTGCGTATTTGATTTGCAGCATCCTGTGATTTGCTCCCCACCTGGGCCTGCTCATCCAGAATTGCGTAAATGAGATCCATTCTGGAGAGGTTTTTAAATTTGCTTATATTAAGCTCCTGGGCAATTGCAAACAAGTCATCCTGACTTTTATTGCTTAAATTTATTATGTCGTACATCGAAATGATTTGGGAAAGTATTGATTTATCTGAAACGTAAATCGTATGAATTCCTCACAAAGATAATTAAAATCCGATACCTGAACAAAAAAAGTGGAGAAGCCTCCACTTTTTTTCTATCTCACAGCCACTACATCTATCTCAATAAGACTCCCTTTTGGCAATCCTGCTACTGCAAATGCCACTCTTGCGGGATAAGGTTCTTTGTAGAAAGTTGCGTATATCTCATTCATTACTGCGAAGTCTTTCATATCAGTAAGGTAAACGGTAGTTTTTACCACATTTTCAAATCCGTATCCTGCTTCCTCGAGAATATATCCAATGTTTTTTAAAACCTGAATGCACTGTTCTTTAATTCCGCCGGGTACAAATTCTCCTGTTTTCACATCTATTGGCAATTGTCCGGAAACGTACAGAAATCCGCTCGCTTCAATAGCCTGATTGTATGGTCCTACTGCTTTAGGAGCTTTGGGGCTCGAAATTACTTTTTTGCTCATGATTGTATTTTTATATTAATTAATTTTTCCAGTTGTCCCAGTAACTCGAGCCCTTCTTGAATTTAAGCAAATCGGCTAATGCAGATGCTTTGGCATTTATTCTGAAACTCCAGCTTTGCCATTGCCCTGTTGGTACCCATGATACCGAAATCTGGAAACAGTGAAGATCGTAAGTAGCACTCAGTTGTGTTGTTGAAAGTGCAAACTTTGTTAAATCAAGTCCTGTATTAATGTTAACGTTTAAGGCCTTTGTAATTCTTACCTGCGCAGAAACACCTAGTGTCTGCATATGGGTGTTGAGTGTATGAAGTTCTTCGTTTGAATAGCTGTAACTTCGTCCATAGGAGTAGTTATAGTTCAGATTAACAGACCAAGGGATTGAAGGATCCAGATAATAGACCCATCCTCCGGGAATATATTCTCCGGTAATAGGGTGATAGTAAACCCTTGTGTAGTCATGCTGTTCCTGTTTAACGCCTCCAAACTCGCCCTCCTTGTCTTCGGATACGGAACCCTGTCTTGTATTATCCCCTCCTTTATTGTTAGAATTACCGCTTCCCCCGCTCAGCCTTCTCTCTCCTTTGCCTGAGAACTGGTAAGATAGAGTTGCACTTGCATTTTCAAGCCTGGCCAGCTTAAACCCTCCCTCCTTAACTATATTGAACTGATTTATTAACCTCCCTTTGCGGTCTACAGCATACGGGTTAAAGTTTGCATTAGCACTAAATCCGAGAGACCCGAATATGGTAGTGTTCATATTCATCATTATGTTGGAGAGCTTTAGAGAGTCAGCAAGGAAGTTGTATGATCCGCCAATTGAAAAATTGTCTATCAGTTTTATTTTTTTCAGACCGGTTCCGGTTGTATCCGATTTATCCCTGACTTTTGCTTCAATGTTGTTTCCCAAAGAGAAATTCAATCCGGCGCTTTTGCCTCTTGACGGAGGTGAGTACAACAGTCCGTCGTACCGGTTATAGTCCAGAGACTGCTGAATCCCATTAACATCTACATAGGAGAGTGTCCTGTATCCGTTTGCAGGCGTTCCAAGTTCCGGACGATAGCTAAAAGAGATTGAAGGCGTCATCATGTGCCTTATCATATTAAGCGCACCTTTATTTCCAAAATCAAATTTACCAAATAACCTTGTACTTAAAGAAACCGATGCAGAAAAATCCTGTGTAACTCCAAAATGGCTGAACATATTTGAAATACTGCTCTCAACCTGATTTGTCACAGAGTTGTACTGTCTTTCATTAGTCTGGAAAAACCATGTCATACCATAGCTTATTCCGGGAGAAAAGTTCAGATACCGGAGCAATGTAAATGTAGGAAGGCCTATCGCGAAGTTATGCCTCATTCCGCTTCGGAACTTTGACAGAAAATCCGGTTTTCCAAAGTCCTTAGCCTTAAAATTGACCTTATTGTCAAAAGTAGTGTTGTAGCTAATTGAAAAGGACTCATAAAACTTCTCCTTTCCTACTCTTTCAATTCTTTTGAACGGATAAATCCTGTTCATTGTAAAAGTAAAGTTAGGAACAGTGAGGGCATATGAACTGTCCAGCGAACTCTGGCTGTGAAGTAAATTCACCGAATAGCTGAACGGACTGTCGGAAATTGTCTTGGAAAATGAGATGGAAGAAGAGACCTGATTTTGCAGGCTCTGCTGAATATCTTCAGAATTAAACCGGTTATTAAGAGGAGTAGAAAAGTTTACTGAGGCTCTGAATGATGCTCCGGGCATTGATTTTGGGTCCTGAGAGTGACTCCACCTTACAGAAAAGTCTTTTGACTGAAAAAAATCTGTACTTCCCCTCTCTCCCGTCTGGTTATTTGAATAGTTTATTCCAAAATCTCCGTTAAACTTGTATCTTTTCCTGTATCTGGCAGTGAGCATTGCGTTCCACGAACCAAGCGAATATATGTCACCTGTGACTGAAACATCAAAATATTCTCCAAGTACAAAATAATATCCTAGACCCTTTAACCCAAAACCTCTTGCAGCCTCTTCCTGAACAGACGGAATAAGCAGGCCGCCGGCTCTCTCCGGCTTCTCGGGAACAAATCCGAATGGAAGTGCAAATGGAAGAGGGACATCCTCTACGACAAGGTAGGCTGGTCCAAAAACCGTTACTTTGTGCGGCTGGGTAACAACTCTGGCTTTTGTCATCCTGAGATAAAAATGGGGGTGGTCGAGATCGCAGGTTGTATATTTACCTTTAGATATATTAATTGAGTTGTCTGCCATTTTCTTAATATTGGTGCCATGCATAAACCCTTCGGATTCCTGCGTTATCATATTAGTTATTCTGGCTTTTCTGGATTCAAAATTGTAAAAAACGCTTTCCATGGTATAGGTTTGCGAACCTTCTTTCAATACCGGCCTTCCTCTGAGCACACCGCTTGTATCCTTTAACCCCGTTGCAAAAACTGTTTTGGTGTCAAGGTTGTATTCCATATAATCGGCCTTGAGTTCAATATCCTGATATCTTACAGAAACATCTCCATAATAAAAGATCCTTTTTTTCCCATTTGAAAAATCTTCTATAATTGAGTCTCTTGCTGTTGAAAAAGCAGGGTTTTCGAGCGAGCCGTTCTTTTTGGAGGTATCGGCTGCACTTTTTAAGGAAAGAGTGTCTTTATTTTGTTTCAAAGTATCCTGCTCCACCTGCATGGCAGAAAGATCACATGAGAATACCAGTGTGAAAACCGAGATCAGCAGAATGTAGAGGAATCTTTGCAAGGTGTAATGGTTTATCTTATAAAAACAAAATAATTGCTATTTTTGCAAAGCGCAAAATTAATCATAAATAACAACAAAAAATGCCCTATAGAATACTTTTGATGTTTTTTTGTATGCTTTATACAATACATGGCATTGCACAAAACGATTCATATGTTAGTATTCGCAAGGTTGTAATTGATGCCGGACATGGCGGGAAAGACCCGGGAGCTGTCAGCATTAACAGGAAAACGCAGGAAAAAAACATAACTCTCACAGTTGCTCTTAAATTGGGAGATTTGATTAAAAAAAACTTCCCGGATATTAAGGTAATTTATACAAGGAGTACCGATGTATTTATCCCGCTTAACCAGCGCACCGATATTGCAAACAAAAATCGTGCAGATCTCTTTATCTCGGTACACGTTAACTCTGCTAAAGCCCGGTCGGCAGCAGGAACAGAAACATTTGTTATGGGGATGGACAAAAGCAGTTCCAACCTTGAAGTATCAAAACTGGAGAATAGCGTAGTTGTTTTGGAGGGAGACGATTTTAGTTCAAAATACGAAGGATTCGACCCAAATGTTCCTGAATCTTACATTATTTTTTCTCTTTTACAGAACTCTCATCTCGAGCACAGCCTCTCCTTTGCGTCGCTTGTTCAGAGAAACCTGTCTAAGGGACCTATTATTATTAACAGAGGCATAAAACAGGCCGGACTTCTTGTTTTATGGAGAACGACAATGCCTTCTGTACTGGTAGAACTTGGTTTTATTTCTAATAACAGCGACCTCGGCATTCTTGTGCAGGAAGAAAATCAGGATCGTTTTGCCGGGGCAATCTTCGATGCTTTTACAGAGTACAAAGACATCTATGAAAAGGGGAACTCACAGTTTTCCATGATTGCTTCGAAGGAACATAATGACAGTAATGTAATCCCAATAGACACAGGGAAAAAGGTGATTCAGGATAAAGACACAACACCTAAAAAAACGGTTGTGCAAAAGGCTCTCGCTTCAAAATCAATGTTTCAAAACACAGATGTTCAGAAAACAGATGTTCAGAAAACAGAAAATAAAAAACAGTTTTACGCAATACAGATATTGGCTGTAACAAAAATTCTTTCACCAGGGTCTTCCGATTTAAAGGGATTCAGGGATGCCGGATATTCAAAAATGGGGAATTTTTATAAATATTATACAGGGATGTATAATACTCCCGAAGATGCCTCTGCAGAACTTAAGTTCGTGAAGAAGAACTTTCCTCAGGCATTTATAATAAAAGTAGAAGATGGTATTATTGTACCAATGAATAAATAGATAAGATGATGAAATTAAAACTTACCAAAGAACAAAAAATAGGTTTATTCGCTTTAGTAACAATGGTTGCTGCATATTTTATGATAAATTTCCTTAAGGGACAGGACTTTTTCAATAAGAATAATACCTATTATGTAATATATGAGAACGTTGAGGGACTCACTCCTACTGGTCCGGTATATTTTAAAGGTCTAAAGGCCGGCACTGTAGAGTCAATTGATTATAAACCGGAAAGAGGTCTCTTTGTTGCAAAATTCAAAATAAAATCCAAATTTCCTATTCCGCGCAACTCTGTTGCGATGATTTACAGTGCGGATCTTCTAGGCAGCAAAGCTGTTAAAATTGTACCAGGGGATGACAAAATAATGTTAAAAGGGAGGGACACCCTTAAATCCGGTATTGAAGCAGGCATGGTAGATAAACTTATAGGAGAATTCCTGCCGTTGAAAGATAGTGCCCAGATGCTCATTTCTTCTCTTAACAAAACATTTGTAAATGTAAATGAAGTTCTTGACAGCAATGCCAAGAAAAACATTGCACAGACCCTTGCCAACCTGAATAAGACAATCCGGAATGCAGAGGCCATAACCCGCAATCTAGACCTTAACGGGCCGGAAATTACATCAACTCTCGAAAACCTTAAAGCCCTCTCTGCAAAACTGAATGAGGCGGCTTCTCCTCTGAACAAAACTGTAAATAATCTCGCACAACTCACAGATACACTTAAAGAGGCAAATCTTGCAGCAACAATTCAATCTCTGAGGTCCCTTTTAAACGAAATGCAAAATCCAAACGGAACAATAGGCAAACTTTTAACTACCGATTCGTTGCATATTTCAATAAATTCGCTTGTAACCGACCTGGATAATTTAATAGAAAGTATCAATAAAAATCCAAAAAAATACATAAAGATTAGTGTGTTTTAAATCAGCAAGTTACAAAGACGAAAAAAATTGAAAAATTTTTTCTAAAAATATTTTTTGTTGATAGACAGCCACTTGGATAATTATTGAATTTTACAAGTGAAAATAGATTTTTTTTTACAGAATTTATCCCCAATTTTGTAAGGAATCTAAACTATAAATCTTCAACATGCCTGATCAGAAACATAATCTTGTATGGAATAATTGTCTCCAGATTATACAGGACATCATTCCTCCAAGTAGTTTTAAAACATGGTTCGATCCAATAAAGGCGGTCAAATTCTATAACTCAGTTTTAACAATTGAGGTTCCTTCCCATTTCTTTCGTGAGTACCTCGAGGAGCATTTTATTGATCTCATCGGGAAAACACTCAGGAGGGTCATCGGACAAGAGGCAAAGCTCGAGTACAACGTGAGGGTGGTCTCAAATGAAGAGACAGTTACCCTCCCTCAGCAAAATTCTCAGGAACTGACAAACAGATCGGTTCCGTTCCCAAACCAGAATGGAAACTTTGCAAATCCATTTGTTATACCTGGGCTTCAACAAAGGCAAATAGACCCGCAGTTGAATCCGAACTACAATTTCAACAATTTTATCGAGGGTGAGTGCAACAGGCTGGCCAGAGCTGCCGGTCTTAATATTGCCATGAATCCCGGAAAAAACACATTCAACCCGCTGTTTCTTTATGGAGGCTCGGGCTTGGGAAAAACTCACCTTGCTCAGGCAATCGGTATAGACATCAAGGAAAAATATCCAGAAAAAATTGTTTTATATGTAAGTGCCAACAGGTTCCAGACTCAATTTATGGATGCGGCCAATGTCAAAAACAAACTGACGGATTTTCTCCACTTCTATCAGATGATAGATGTACTAATAATTGACGATGTTCACGAATTTGCCGGGAAACCCGGTACGCAGAATGCTTTTTTCCATATTTTCAGCCATCTGCATAATATTGGCAAGCAACTTATCTTAACTTCAGACAAAGCTCCTTCGGAGATGATTGATCTCGAACAGAGACTTCTTTCCCGCTTTAAATGGGGGCTAGTAGCCGAGCTTATACCTCCTGATTTTGAAACAAGAGTTTCCATATTAAAGGCAAAAAGTTACAATGACGGCATTACGTTACCCGAAGATGTTATAAATTATCTTGCAAACAGCATAACTACAAATGTCCGCGAAATAGAGGGAACTCTTATCTCTCTTCTTGCGCAGTCTACTCTTACACACAGAAAGATTACCCTCGAGCTTGCAGAAACTCTCACCGAAAAATTTGTAAGCAAAAACAAGATTGAAATCTCTGTAGGCAAGATTCAAAAAATAGTATGCGACTATTTCAAGATAAGTTCAGAATCGTTTCTTTCACAATCAAGAAAAAGAGAGTTCGTTCAGGCAAGGCAAATTGCAATGTATCTGAGCAGAAATCTTACAAATAATTCGCTTGCATCAATTGGAGCACAAATTGGCGGCAGAGACCATGCAACGGTTTTGCATGCATACAATACTGTCAAGGACCTGATAGACACAAACAGATCTTTCCGCAAGTATGTGAGCGATATTGAAAAACAACTCAAATCTTAATGGACGCTACAAAAGTTTTTTCATTCTTTGGAGACATTTATAAAATTCCCAGAGAGTCCGGACACGAAGAAAAAATAATCGCATACCTGCAAAAATTCGCAAAGGACCGTAATTTAAACTGCATGACAGACAATGCCGGCAATGTACTCATAACAAAACCGGCTTCGGCAGGAATGGAAGGAGCGTCTACTGTGATTCTTCAGAGCCATTCCGACATGGTATGTGAAAAGAACAGCGATAGCAATCATGATTTTGAGAAGGACCCTATTAAGGTTACTGAAGAGAATGGCTGGCTCATCGCAAAAGAGACAACTCTTGGAGCCGATTGCGGAATTGGAATTGCTGCAGAGCTTGCGATTCTTGATTCGGATAACATAATCCACGGCCCTATCGAGGCACTATTCACAACAGAAGAAGAGACAGGACTAACCGGAGCAAAATCATTAGCTCCCGGATTTCTTAAGGGAGATATCCTTATTAACCTGGATTCGGAAGACGAAGGAGAACTATTTATAGGCTGTGCGGGAGGTATTGATACAACCGGAAGGTTTGCATATACTCCAATAAACACACCTAAAGATACCAAATGCATTAAATTTGGTTTTTACGGAGCTACAGGTGGTCACAGTGGAGACGATATCGAAAAGAACAGAGCTAATGCAAATCAGCTTCTGCTCCGTTTCCTTTTCAATATTTACGGTAAATTTGATGTGGCACTTTGTCACATAGACGGAGGAAATAAAAGGAATGCCATTGCAAGGGAAGCTTATGCGGTTCTTGCAGTAAACCCCGGCCAGCTTTCAGACATAACCTCGGTATTTGAAAGAATCTCTGCTGAAGCAAAAATTGAATATCTAATAACCGATCCGGGACTTTACTCTAAAACCGAAATCGTTCCTGCAACAGAGTATTGCGTTGATAATGAAACTTTCGGAAAAATAATCTTTGGGTTGCACGGATTGCCTCATGGTGTACTGGCAATGAGTCAGGAGATCCCGGGATTTGTTGAGACATCTACAAATCTTGCATCAATCAAAATGACCGAAAAAGGGATCGTAACCGTTTGCACAAGCCAGCGAAGTTCAATTAACAGTGCAAAATTGAATGCAGCAGGCCGGATTGAAGCTATTTTGCGTCTTGCCGGTGCAGAAGTGGAACACGAAACAGATTATCCCGGCTGGCAGCCAAAATTAGACTCCAGAATAATGAGGGAAAGCGTTGAGTCCTATAAAAAGCTTTTTGGAAAAGAACCAATAGTAAGGGCAATTCATGCTGGTCTGGAATGTGGAATTCTTATTGACAAATTTCCAAAACTTGACATTATTTCTTTTGGGCCCACGATAAAAGGCGCACACGCACCCGGAGAAAAACTTGAAATTGCCACTGTGGACAAATTCTGGAAATTGTTACTCGACGTATTACAAAAACTAAAATAACAGGATCATGGGTGTATTAGTTGCCCCTTCGATGTTATCTGCCGATTTTGGAAAACTTGATGAACAGGTCGACCTCATTAATAAAAGTGATGCCGATCTGTTTCACCTTGATATAATGGATGGCCTTTTTGTTCCAAACATCTCCTATGGGTTTCCTCTGGTTAAGGCAATTGCAAAAAACGCAAAAAAACCTCTTGATGCCCACCTGATGATTGTTGATCCGGACAGGTATCTGGAGGAATTTGCCAAAGCTGGTATTGAATATCTTAGTGTCCATTGGGAAGCATGTAATCATCTTCACCGCTCCCTTCAGAAAATCCGCTCTCTTGGAATGAAGGCCGGAGTAGCTCTCAATCCCCACACTCCTGTTCACATGCTTTACGAAATCCTGTCCGAAACAGACTTTGTGCTTATAATGTCTGTAAACCCCGGGTTTGGAGGACAAAAATTTATTGAAAACTCCCTGCTAAAAATCAAAAAACTTAAAGAGATTATAATTAAAATCTCTCCTTCCTGTCTTATTGAAGTAGACGGCGGTGTAACTCTTGAAAATGCACCTCAGCTGGTAAAAGCCGGCGCAGACATCCTTGTAGCAGGAAACTCCGTATTTGGAGCATCGAGGCCGGCAGAGGTTATTCACAGTCTAAAACAACTATAATCTCAATTGTTCTAAAGGACATACTTAATCTCCTTGAATGCATACTCAGAAGTGCTTGAGTCCTCTTTTTCTATCACCAGACAGGCATTTGAGTTTATTCCAACAATCCTACCGTTAAATCTCGTGCCTCCGGGAGTCTCCTCATAAGTATGGAACTCATCCAGCCGGTATAGGGATTCATGATACTGATGAGATATCTTCTCTGACAAATTGCCCGACCCGTAAGACCTGTAGGAATAATAAATATCGTAAATTGAAGACACAAGACTTTCCAGTTCTGCTTTAAGATCCTTTTCCGTTCCTGTGATTATTTTTACAGAAATTGGATTAGGTGCATCTGACTCAAAAATTTCCTGATTTACATTAAGTCCGATTCCAGCAATTGATGCTGACAAATTGGCACCTTCAATAAAGTTTTCGATGAGTATGCCGCATATTTTTTTATCACCAACATATATATCATTTGGCCATTTTATCTTAGCTTCAATCGCGAGTTTTTTAAGATATGACGCAACTCCCAGGGCAACAATCTGTGATATAATAAACTGATTTTCTGCCCTTATGCCATCCGGCTTAAGAATGATTGAGAATGTAAGATTTTTACCGGGAGAACTCTCCCAGCTTGTTCCTTTTTGTCCTCTGCCTGATGTCTGATACACAGCAGCTAAAACAGTGAAGTCACCGGCGGTGTCAATTCGCCTAATTGCTTCTTTATTAGTAGAATCGATAGAGTCAAACCAAATAATGTCCATATGCTAGAAAATTATAGTTAAATTGGCCGCAAAATTGCAGTACAGATTTCGAAATTTTATAATTTAAAAAACAACTATTGTGCCAGTAAAGAAAAAAAGTGATATTCCTACGGAGAAGGTAGCTAAAGAGAAAAAGAGCAAAACACCAGTAAAAAAAGCTGCTCCTGCAGCGGCTCCTGTTATTGAGGCAGACAAAGATTCAATTGACACCGATATTTTAGAGTTAAATTGTATAGCAGAAGCTATGCAAGATAAAAAGGCACAGCTTGTTATTTCCCTGAATCTGAAAAAGATCGGTACAGCTATTTCCGATTATTTTATTGTGTGCAACGCCGACTCAACACCTAATGTTTTGGCAATTGCAGATAATGTAGAGGAGATGATGTACAAAAAATGCAACAGAAAAGTTGTAAGGGCGCAGGGCAAGGAGAATGCTTTTTGGATTATACTCGACTACACAAATATTGTAGTTCACATTTTTAAAACAGAGTACCGCCAGTTTTACAGACTTGAGGATCTTTGGGCAGATGCCGACAGAAAAACATATCAAGAATAATCAAATGATGAATACGGAAAACGATACTAACAACAAGAACAATTTCAACAAACAGCTTCAAAAAATAAAACCGCAAAAGTTCAATAACCTGTGGATAATTATGATTATCCTCACAGGTCTTGCTATTATGTGGACTTCTTATCAGGGTGGAGAACCGGTTAAAACCGAGTGGTTCAGCGTGAAGGAGAAAATGATTACTGCAGGAGATGTTGAAAAGATTGTTTTTGTGACAAATGAAAATATGGCCGAGGTATATATCAAGAAGGCAAGCCTTCCTAAATATAAGAACCTTTTCGGCGGAAAAGAACCAAAGTTTGGCCCTCATTTCTATTTCATTGTTTCAGGCAACTTCAATCTTGAAGAACAGGTAGATACTGTGATGGCAGGTCTCGACCCCTCAAAAAGATTTGCTGTAGAAACAGAACAAAGAACAAATTACTTTGGCAAGGCAATGGAGTGGCTTCTTTTACCACTTATGCTCATAGGTTTGTGGATTTTCTTCTTCCGCAGGATGAATAAGAGTATGGGCGGTGGCGGCTCTCAGGGAGGAGGTATCTTCTCGGTAGGTAAATCGCAGGCAAAATTGTTTGACAAAGAGAACAATGTAAAGGTTACTTTCAAAGACGTAGCTGGTCTTGAGGAGGCAAAAGTAGAAGTGATGGAGATTGTGGACTTCCTTAAAAATCCAAAGAAATATACAAATCTGGGTGGCAAAATACCAAAGGGTGCCTTACTTATAGGCCCTCCGGGTACAGGAAAGACCCTTCTTGCAAAAGCCGTAGCCGGAGAAGCAGACGTTCCTTTCTTCTCTATTTCCGGTTCCGATTTTGTTGAAATGTTTGTCGGCGTTGGAGCTTCACGGGTGAGAGATCTTTTCCGTCAGGCGAAGGAAAAGGCACCATGTATTGTATTTATTGACGAGATTGATGCAGTGGGACGGGCCAGAGGCAAGAATGCAGGATTCTCTTCAAATGACGAACGCGAAAATACATTAAACCAACTCCTAACAGAGATGGATGGTTTTGGCTCCAATTCGGGAGTAATAATACTTGCAGCAACCAACCGTGCCGATATTCTTGATAAGGCCCTAATGAGGGCAGGCAGGTTCGACAGGCAGATACATGTTGATTTGCCGGAACTGAAAGAACGTGTTGAAATATTCAAGGTCCACCTTCGCAACCTTAAACTGGTTGATGGTTTTGAAATTGAATTTCTGGCAAAACAGACTCCGGGTTTCTCAGGAGCTGACATTGCAAATGTATGTAATGAAGCTGCGCTGATAGCAGCCAGAAATAATAAACAGTTTATTGAAAAGCAGGACTTTCTTGATGCCGTTGACAGAATAATAGGCGGTCTTGAAAGAAGGAGCAAGATAATATCTCCGGATGAAAAGCGCACAATTGCATTCCACGAGGCAGGGCATGCAACAGTAAGCTGGATGCTGCCACACGCAAATCCTTTGCTTAAAGTTACAATTATTCCAAGAGGCAGGGCATTGGGTGCCGCCTGGTACCTTCCGGAAGAGCGCCAGATTACCACTACTGAACAAATGATGGATGAAATGGCCGCAACGCTTGGTGGCAGAGTTGCAGAAGAACTCATCAATGGTAAAATATCCACAGGAGCCCTCAGCGACCTTGAAAAGATAACTAAACAGGCATATGCAATGGTTTCCTATCTTGGCATGAGCGAAAAGGTAGGTAACATCTCTTTCTACGATTCTACAGACTCTGCCGGATTCACTATTGGTAAACCTTACAGTGAAAAAACTGCAGAACTCATCGATTCCGAAGCGAAGAATTTTATTGACATTGCGCACAAAATGGCGAAGGAAGTTCTAAGCAAAAATCTTGAGGGATTTACAAAACTTGCAGAACTACTACTCGAAAAAGAGGTTATATTTGCGGAAGATTTGGAACAAATCTTTGGCAAAAGAGCAGGAAAAGCTGTTGAGGAAAAATGAACAACACGGTAGTAAGAACTTTTAGCGGCCTTGTTTTTATATTGATTATGGTAGGGTCAATTTTAATTGGTCCACTTGCCTATGCTACTGTTATGGTTTTTATTACAGGCATAATAATGCAGGAATATCTCCAAATCAGTCTGGGTAAAAATTACAAACAGGCAAGAGTCCTTTCTATTGTTTCAGGCGTTCTGCTGTTTATTCTCTTTTTTATTAATCAGGCATACGGAGTTACTCCATATTTAATCCTGCTGGTCGCAATACCATATACAGGGTTATATATCAGTATTTTGTACGACAAAAGAAGAGATGCTTATAACTACAATCAATATTTAGGGGGGGCAATAATATATGCAGCTCTCCCTTTTGCTCTCACAAATCTGATTGTATTCAAAAGCGATGGCAGTTTCTATGGAAATATCCTTCTGTTTTTCTTTATAATACTTTGGGTATCCGATGTTGGAGCGTATATATTCGGGATGCTTTTCGGGCAAAAAAACGGGCACAAACTCTTTCCTTCAATCTCACCAAAAAAATCTTGGGAAGGTTTTTTCGGAGGGCTGTTCTGTGCTTTAATATTTGCTATAATTATTTACTATACAGGACTTATAGACATCGCCCTCATCCATACAATCATAATTGCTTTAATAATTAACCTTTTCGGGGTTCTTGGCGATTTGGCCGAATCTCAATTTAAACGTAACTTTGGCGTCAAGGATTCAGGTAGTCTGATGCCGGGGCACGGGGGCCTTCTGGATCGTTTTGACGGGGCACTGCTCTCGTTTCCGGTTGCGGTTATGTATATAAAACTATTTTCACTAATCTGATTATTTAAATGGGAATTCATAAAGAGGGACATGGTATAATTTTTAAGAGCTTCCTTTTAATTGCGGTGATAGTTGTTGCCCTATACTTCATTTTGGGTATGGGCAATGCATTTTATATATCGGCGGCAGCGGCGGCTTTATTGTTTTTCATAATAGTAAGGTTTTTTCGCTCTCCAAAGAGGATTCCGGTTCAGGATAACAGCGCTGTCCTTGCCCCTGCTGATGGAAGAATTGTAATTGTCAAAGAGGTATATGAAGGAGAATATCTAAAACGCAACTGTATTCAGGTTTCCATATTCATGAGTATTTTCAATGTTCATGTAAACTGGTTTCCTGTAAAAGGGGTAGTTAAATACTATAAATACCATCCGGGCAACTATCTGGTTGCAATGCACCCTAAGTCTTCGGAAAAAAATGAGCGTACAACAATTGTTGTTGACAGGGATTCTACTCCTGTTTTGTTTAGACAAATAGCAGGACTTCTGGCCCGAAGGATTGTATGCTATGCAAAAGAAGGCAGCATGGTAACTCAGGGGGAACAGGTGGGCTTTATTAAATTCGGCTCCCGTATAGATTTGTTTCTTCCAATAGAATCAAGAATTCAGGTAACAAGAGGACAAAAAGTCAAGGGAACTCAGACTATTATCGCAAGACTGCCCGAGCCAGGTGCAAATGAGCCAAAAAGAGAGGAAGATGTTCCTGAATCGGAAATCAGTATCGTAGAGGTATAATTATTAGAATCTACAGTTAAAAGTTAAGATAAGAGGCCATTTCACAAGCGGCCTCTTTTGCTTTTTCAGCAGCAACAGCATCGAAGTCTTTGCCTTTCCCTGCAAAAATGATATTCCTTGAAATGTTCACAAGCAGGCCGCACTGGCTGTTCATGCCGTATTTTGCAACGTCGGCAATTGTTCCTCCCTGTGTACCCACTCCCGGAACAAGAAGAAAATGGTTGGGACAATATTTCCTTATCTCTCCAAGTTTTTCCGGACGCGTGGCACCAGCAACAAACATAATATTGTCATTTGTTCCCCACTCCATAGCTGTTTCTATAACCTTGCGGTAAAGGGGAGTATTTGCAGCGTTTATATCATCCGAAACAACGTTCATCGTCTCAAAATCTGTTGCCGAAGGATTGGAAGTAAGGGCAAGGATTACTGCCCACTTATTATCAAATTTAAGGAATGGATCAACTGAATCGCGCCCCATGTAAGGAGCAAGGGTTACTGCATCAAAATCCATCCTTTCGAAAAAAGCATTTGCGTAACGGCCCGCGGTATTTCCAATATCTCCGCGTTTGGCATCGGCAATAATAAAGGCCGAAGAATCTTTTTTTCTTATATATTCGACTGTTTTCTCAAGCTGCTCCCACCCTTTTGCTCCCTCAGCCTCATAAAAGGCAAGATTAGGCTTATAGGCAACTGCAAACTGAGATGTTGCATCAATTATCGCTTTGTTAAATTCAAAAATAGGATTTTCATATGAATTGAGGTGTGCAGGAAACAGTGAAGGATCAGAGTCCAGCCCTACACATAGGAAACTGCGTTTTCTGAGTATATTTCCGTATAACTCTTTGCTATTCATAAATTATTCTCCTGCAGCTTTCAATCTTTCCGAATTTTCTGCAACCTGCAATAAATCAATTACCTCCTGAATTGCGCCATCCATAAATACAGGGAGGTTGTACATTGTATAGTTTATCCGGTGATCTGTAACCCGCGACTGCGGATAATTGTAAGTGCGGATTTTTGCCGAACGGTCGCCGGTTGAAACCATTGTTTTTCTCTTGATAGAAATCTCATTGAGGTATTTTTCATACTCAAGATTGTACAAACGTGTCCTTAGCTCTGCAAGAGCTTTATCGTAGTTCTTTATCTGAGATTTTTCATCCTGGCACTGAACAACAATTCCTGTGGGAACGTGAGTCAGACGGATTGCAGAATAAGTTGTATTAACCGATTGCCCGCCCGGTCCTGAAGAGCAGAAGGTATCCTTTCTTACATCACTGATATTTAGCTCCACATCAAACTCTTCGGCTTCCGGTAAAACTGCAATTGAAGCGGCAGAAGTATGAACACGACCCTGGGTTTCCGTTTGAGGAACCCGCTGAACCCTATGCACACCACTTTCATACTTCAAGACTCCGTATACACCCTGTCCGGAAATTTTGCATATCAGCTCTTTAAATCCACCTGAACTTCCTTCACTCTGGCTGTTTATTTCCAGCTTCCACCCTCTTCTCTCGGCAAATTTTGCATACATGCGAAAAAGATCTCCGGCAAATATTGATGCTTCGTCGCCACCGGCTCCGGCACGAATTTCAACAATAGCATTTTTGTAATCCTGCGGGTCTGCAGGAATAAGCAGTAATCTAATCTCATCTTCCAGCCCGGGAAGTGCCTCTTCAATTGAAGATACCTCCTCCTTTGCCATCTCTCTCAAATCCTCGTCTTTTTCACTTTGCAAAATCTCTTTTGCTCCCTCGAGATCTGTTACCAGTTTTCTGTATTTCTCACCTGCCTCAACAATAGGTTCCAGTTCCCTGTACTCCTTGTTAAGTGAAACATATCTCTTCATATCTGACATCACGCCAGGATCTGAGATCTGGGTAGAAATACCCTCAAACTTTTCGCGAAGCCCCGATAGCTTCGACAATAAATTGTTATCGCTCATATTTATAAAATAGTGTGCAAAAGTAGTTAAATAAGTCGATATTTTAAACTATTACTCTATCTGACTCCTTTTATACCTGATTCTTAATACATTTCTGTCACTTTCAAAATCTGTTGAAATGATTTTTATGGGTCCTATTTCGCTTGTATTTGATATATGCTCCCCAATGCATGGGCAGTGGTCATAATCGCCCACCGAAATAATCCTTATCATATCCCCGGCCTCAGGAGGCAATTTTGATGTGTTATATCTGAGTTCCGCTTCTTCTCTTGAAACCAGATGCTCTTTAACTTCCAGATTCCTGCTTATAACCTCATTTACGGCACTTTCAAGTTTGTTAACCTCCTCCGGAGAGAGAGCCCTGTGAAACCTGTAATCGCATTTAGATTTCTTCCTTTCGATATGGTTACTGAAAGATCTGTCTGTACCAAACATTCTAACCATCGTTTGGTTCAAAATATGTTCCGCAGTATGCATCTCTCTGTTGTAATCCTTTTTTGGTTCGTTAAGCATAATTCTCATTTTCTACAAAGTTAGAATATTATCCATTATATTTAAAATTCCAAAACGTAAGAAGGCCGGTCATTGACCGGCCTTCTGGAATATATGATTCAAGGATTATTCCCCAAGGAAGAGCTTCATATCATCATCTACGGTTCCTATTGGAGCTATGCCGAAATTCTTAACAAGAACATTGGCAACATTTGCAGATAAGAACCCCGGAAGTGTAGGCCCGAGATGTATATTCTTAACTCCAAGAGAGAGTAGCGCAAGTAAAACTATAACTGCTTTTTGCTCATACCATGCTATGTTGTAAGCTATCGGCAGGTCGTTTATACTGTTTGCCTTAAATATCTCTTTTAGTTTAAGTGCTATTATTGCAAGAGAATATGAGTCGTTACACTGGCCTGCATCCAACACACGCGGAATTCCTCCGATATCGCCCAATGGAAGTTTGTTGTAGCGATATTTGGCACAACCGGCAGTAAGGATAACAGTATCTTTAGGTAAGGCCTGAGCAAATTCTGTATAGTAGTTCCTGTCCTTCATCCTTCCGTCACATCCTGCCATTACAAAAAATTTGCGAATAGCTCCTGATTTAACGGCATCAACAACTTTGTCTGCAAGAGCAAATACCTGAGCATGTGCAAAACCGCCAATTATTTCACCTGTTTCTATTTCTACCGGTGGCTGACATTTCTTTGCATGTTCAATTATAATTGAAAAGTCTTTTGGTTTTCCATCCTTTCTGTCAGAAATATGTACAAAGCCCGGGTATCCTGATGCTCCGGTTGTATATATTCTGTCGCTGTATGTAGAAGTACTTTTTGGCGGAACAATGCAGTTTGTAGTGAAAAGAACAGGTCCGTTGAATGTTTCAAAGTCCTGAGTCTGCCTCCACCATGAGCTGCCATAGTTTCCAACAAAATGTTTGTACTTTTTAAATGCAGGATAATAATTAGCAGGAAGCATTTCTGAGTGAGTGTAAACATCTACACCGGTTCCTTCTGTTTGCTTTAAAAGCTCCTCCATATCCTTCAGATCATGGCCCGATATCAGAATTGCAGGATTATTACGCACCCCTATATTAACTTTTGTTATTTCCGGATTGCCGTATGCAGTTGTGTTTGCCTTATCCAAAAGAGCCATAACCTTCACACCGTGTTCGCCGGTTTCAAGTACAAGGCCAGTGAGCTGTTCAACAGAAAGATTATCGTTTGTAGTGTCCACAAGAGCTCTTTGCATAAATGCATAAATCTCTTTGTCTTCATGGCCCAGGTTAAACGCATGTTCACCATAAGCGGCCATTCCCTTTAATCCGTATGTAGTAAGTTCCCGGAGAGACCTGATGTCTTCATTTTCTATTGAAAGTACCCCAACCTCCAATGCTTTGCGTTCCATCTCCTCAACATTTTTTGAAGACCAGAAGGCTCCTTCGTATTTTATATCTTCAATCTTGCCACCTTTTGATACAAACAGCGCCCTTACAGAATCGCGGAGGTCAATCGCCCTGCCTATTCTTTTGACAAACCGTTCTCTGTCGAAATTGGCATTGGTAATTGTCATAAATAGTGAATCGGTGATGAATTTGTTAACCTCATCGTTTTCCACTCCCATTGCTCTTAATGGAACAGAATAATGTGAAATGCCTTTGCAAATAAATACCAGCAAATCCTGAAGATTCGCTACATCTGCGGTTTTACCGCAAACACCCTTAACTGTACATCCAGTATTTCGGGATGTCTCCTGACATTGAAAACAAAACATATTACTCATGATTTTCTAATTTAAATTATTATTAATTATCTCTAGCTTTCTATGAGCAAAAATATAGATAATGAAAGCATTAATCTGTCATAATTGTTACACAAATATAAAATTTTATCTTTGTGAAGCAAATATTCCGATATGAAAGAAATAGATTTCTCAGGTTGCCCTATTATGAGTTCGCTCTCAGGAGAAAGAATTAAAAACCTTTTTGAAGATATTGAATTTAAGATTAATACTTACAAGAAAGGAGATATTGTTGCCCGTCAGGGTTCTCCATGCAAATATCTTAACATTCTTTTGGCCGGATCTGTAAAAACAGAGATGGTTGCCGAAAATGGAAGTGTTATGACAATAGAAAATATTACTGCCGTGAGACCGCTGGCTTCTGCTTTTCTTTTCGCCGAAAACAATATTTTTCCCGTAGATGTTATTGCAACCGATTTTTGCAGGATAATTTCTATTCCCCGTGACGAGGTCCTGAAGATGTTTCAAAAAGATGCCGGATTTCTTGAAAGTTATATTAAATACAATTCAAATAAAACCCAATTTCTTTCAACAAGGCTTCAGACTCTGAATATTAAAACAATCAAAGGCAAACTGGCATTCTACATTCTTGAAGGATTGAATAAAAACTTAGTTTTGAACCCTGGCACTAACAAATTCCGGATGGATAGAAATCAGACCGAACTTGCCAAGTATTTTGGTGTTTCCCGTCCTGCACTTGCCAGATGTATATCAGAAATGGAAGAAGAGAATATTATCCTTATTGAGCACAAGGAGGTGAAAGTCATTAACAGAGCTGCCCTTCAGAATTTACTGGGATAAAAAGATGCCATTATTCAAAAAAACATATTCAGCAATTATTTCTACTTTATTGGTAATGCTTTTTTGTGCCTTTTTGCTTCTTAACAATAACAGAAAAAAAGAGACAGAAATTTTTCCATTGCTCATTATCACAGATTTCGGAATAGATATTGATGATGCCGAAGCAATTAACTGGATTGCATCTTCAAAAACAATTAATCCCGTTGCAATAATTCACACAGGAGACCCGGATAAGAAAAGAAAATCCGGGTTGAAAGAATTTCTCGCCATATCAGGAATTAAGTCGGAAGTATTCTATGACAACTCCCCTATCGACTCCCTTCTGAAAATTTATCCGGGCAAACTGAGAATTGCATTGCTCGCACAGGCAACCTGCTTAAGTGAATATTTCAATAAAGAAAAGCAAATTGCCAAAAATATCCACTCAATTTACATACAGGCATCACCAAAGATATCTTCCAATGGAGAGTTAATAGCCGATAGCTTATCGTATAACTTTCGGGTTGATATGGAAAGTGCATCAAATGTCCTTAAAGCGTCAGACAATATTCCTTTGATTTTCATTGGAAAGTACGCTGCCTATGAAATGCGACTCACTCGAGACGATTTTATTAAAATTGCATCAAATGGCAGAGCCGGAGCCGTTATGTGGAATGATGCCGAAAGAGGTATAAAAGAATTTGCATCGCGGGATTCAGCTTTATTTTACAAGGTATTTAAGATTGATTCTTCTTTGACTTTGAATAAAGCCCTTAAAGAACAAATATACTTTTCAAACCCATACGACCTTCTCACTGTGATTGCAATTGAAGACCCTTCTTATTTCAATTTCACAAGAACCGGAAGACATCTTATCTGTGGCAGAAATCCGGAAACCATTAATATCAAAAATCCCTTAAAACTTAAAAGAGATCTAATCGAACGACTTGGTAAGCAGCGTTAAAAAAAATAGAGGACATCTCATACAGAGACATCCTCTATCCAAATTAACAAAAAATTAGTCCTGGTAACTGTCAAGTATACCCTTAATCTGAGAAGCCTCTACCCTGCCGTAAACTTTCTCTCCAATCAGGAGAACAGGAGCAAGACCACATGCGCCTACACAACGGAGGCAGTCAAGAGAGAACTTTCCATTCTCTGTTACTCCGCCAACTTTGATTCTAAGCTGATCCTTAAGTTCATCAAGAACTTTTTCGGCTCCTCTAACATAGCAGGCAGTACCCATACAAACAGAGATTGGATGTTTTCCTTTGGGAGTCATCGTGAAAAATGAGTAAAATGTAACTACTCCATACACTTTGGCAACAGAAATTTTCAGATGAAAAGCAATTTCGCGCTGAACACTCTCTGGAA
This sequence comes from Bacteroidales bacterium, assembly GCA_021371955.1. Classification (GTDB taxonomy): domain Bacteria; phylum Bacteroidota; class Bacteroidia; order Bacteroidales; family UBA932; genus Bact-08. The sequence continues at coordinate 328,724 of JAJFVD010000003.1, read as the reverse complement.
GATATCCAAAAGCCGTTTGAGCCTTATGGAGAATTTTAATCAAATCCCCCGGATCATTTTTATAGTAGATACAAATTTCTTCTATCGTTTTTTTATGACAATCTTGTAATATTAATGCACTCATAACAATCTATTTTTTATGTTTGTCAAAGTAGTGAGTATGTAGCAAATGATGCGACTTTTCACTAAGAGGATGTCCCAAAAACTCTTCATAAAGTTTTATAATAAAAGGATTTTCGTGAGATTTCCTGATTTTCTTTTGTGAATCCTCTCTGTAAATAGCATCAAACCTGGCTTTAATAATATCTGAATGTCCGTGGTGCAGAGGCTGACCGGCTCCGCCGATACATCCTCCGGGGCATGCCATGATTTCGATTGCATGAAAATTGTACATTCCGGAACGTATACCGTCCAGAAGTTTGCGGGCATTTCCCAATTGGTGGGCAATTCCTATATGAATAGGAGTCCCGTTGAAATCAACCGTAGCCATACGAATTCCATCCAAACCGCGAAGCTCTTTGAAATCTATTTTTTCAAGTTTCTTGCCTGTGAAAAGTTCATACGCAGTACGAACAGCAGCTTCAATTACACCGCCTGTCGCTCCAAAGATTACAGCAGCACCTGTAGATTCGCCAAGCGGCTGGTCAAATTCCTCTTCCGTAAGTGAATCAAAATTGATATTGCAACTCTTAATCAAAGATGCAAGTTCACGGGTAGAAATTGAGAAGTCTACATCGCGATTTCCGTTTGTAGAAAATTCCTCTCTCTGACACTCATACTTCTTGGCAAGGCAAGGCATAACCGATACAACAACAAGATCTTCCCTTTTAACCTTTAAAAGATCGGCATAATAGTTTTTTGCTATTGCTCCAAACATCTGTTGAGGTGAACGGGCTGTTGAAGGAATATCAAGCATGTCAGGATAGTACTCTTCAAAGAAATTAACCCATGCAGGACAACAAGAAGTAAGGATAGGAAGCTTTACGTCTTTTTCTCCATTGAGGTATCTTCCGATTCTGTCAAGTAGCTCTGTACCTTCCTCCATAATTGTTAAGTCGGCGGCAAAGTCTGTATCAAATACCTTGTCAAAACCAAGTGAGCGAAGAGCGGCAACCATTTTACCGGTTACAAGTGTTCCGGGCTCAAGGCCAAATTCCTCTCCCAATGCTGCGCGAACAGCAGGAGCTGTTTGAACAATTACGGTCTTGGAAGGATCTGATAATGCACGAATCACTTTCGCTGTATCATCAAAAGGAGTCAATGCTCCAGTAGGACATACTGCAACACATTGTCCGCAAAAAGTACAAGGGGAATCCACCAGATCCTGCTCAAAAGCCGGTGCTACTACAGACATAAATCCGCGGTTTACTGCACTCAAGGCACCAACTGTTTGAACATCATTGCATATTGTTTCGCAACGGCGGCACATGATACATTTATCCATATCTCTCCTAAGTGCAGGAGAAAAGTCCTTTCTGTAAGTAGACATTTCTGCATTCTCAACTGCATGAATCTCTCTTATTCCCATCATCTGCGACAGTTTTTGCAAATCACACTGTCCTGAAGACGAACATACAAGACATTCTTTTGGGTGGTCAGACAGAATCAGCTCCAGAACTGTTTTTCTGGCATTCATCACTCGCAGATTGTGGGTGTGAACAACCATTCCCGGAGTACATTCTGTTGAACAAGAAGGAGCAAGGTTTCTGCGTCCTTCTACCTCAACAACGCAAATACGGCATCCGCCCGGACGATTTTCAATATTGAGGTGTTCGAGATTCAAATAGCAAAGTACAGGTATATCTATTCCTATCTGCTTTGCCGCGTGGTAGATGGTTGCTCCTTTACTAACCTCTACCTCTGTATTATCTATTGTTATCTTTATTTTTTCCATAGAGTGGAGATTATTGAACATGAATAGCTGTGAATTTACACTTCTCATAACATGCACCGCAACGGATACACTTATTTACATCAATAACATGAGCCTGTCTCTTTTCTCCTGTTATTGCATCTACAGGACACGCCCTTACGCAAGCTGTACAACCTGTACACTTGTCCGGAAGTATAGTATAGAGTTTAAGAGCCTTACAGCTTCCTGCAGGACAAATTCTCTCTTTAACGTGAGCCAGATATTCGTCATGGAAATGTTCAATAGTAGAAAGTACAGGGTTTGGAGAGGTTTGGCCAAGGCCGCAAAGCGCAGTGTCTTTAATAACCCTGCTTAAGTTCTTCAGATAATCAATATCTGCCTCAACACCCTTTCCGGAACAGATTTTTTCAAGTATTTCATGCAGTCTTTTGTTTCCAATACGGCATGGCGCACATTTTCCGCAAGACTCTTCTACTGTAAACTCAAGGTAGAATTTTGCAACAGAAACCATACAGTCGTCCTCGTCCATAACAATCATACCGCCCGATCCCATCATTGAGCCAGCAGCAATCAGATTATCAAAGTCGATAGGAGTGTCCAGGTGTTTCTCTGTAAGACATCCGCCCGAAGGCCCGCCTGTTTGTACAGCTTTAAACTTCTTGCCGTCTTTTATGCCTCCGCCTATTTCAAAAATAACCTCTCTGAGTGTTATACCCATTGGTACCTCAATAAGGCCTACATTGTTAATCTTACCGGCAAGAGCAAACACTTTTGTACCTTTTGACTTTGCTGTTCCGATGCTTGAGAACCAATCTGCACCCTTAAGGAAAATTGCAGGCACATTGGCAAATGTTTCAACATTATTAACATTGGTTGGTTTACCAAGATAGCCTTTTTCTGCAGGGAACGGTGGTTTAACTGTTGGCTCGCCGCGCAGACCTTCCATTGATTTTATCAATGCAGTCTCTTCGCCGCAAACGAAAGCTCCGGCACCGTATCTCAGTTCAATATCGAAAGAGAAGCCGGATCCCAGAATGTCTTGTCCGAGCAGTCCATAAGCCCTTGACTGTCTTGCGGCAATTTTAAGTCTTTTAATCGCAAGCGGATATTCTGCGCGTATATATACAATACCTTTTGTTGCTCCAATGCAGTAGCCGCAAATAGCCATCGCTTCAATTACAGAATGAGGGTCGCCCTCAAGAATAGAACGGTCCATAAATGCACCCGGGTCTCCCTCGTCTGCATTACACACCACATATTTCTGATCGGCTTTGCTTTTTGAAGCAATTTCCCATTTAATTCCTGTAGGGAATCCTCCGCCACCCCTTCCGCGGAGGCCGGATTTCTTCATAATGTCAATAGCCTCCTGAGGAGACATTCCTGTAATAATGTTGCCCAAAGCAGCATAACCGTCACGGGCAATGTATTCGTCAATATTTTCAGGATCAATGAAGCCGCAATTCCTCAAAGCAATACGAATTTGCTTCTGGTAGAAGTTCATGTGTTTAGAATCTTCTATATGTTTTTGGGTTTCTGGATCTTCATAAAGAAGTCTTTTTACTTTACGGCCTTTAAGTATGTGCTCTCTGACAATTTCTGCACAATCCTCAGGTTTAACCTGAGTATAGAACGTATTATCCGGAACAATCTTAACAATCGGCCCTTTTTCACAAAAGCCGAAACAACCGGTAATAACAACCTGTGCATCGTTTTCAAGCCCAAGGTTTTTAATTTCCGATTTTAGATTCTCAACAATAATTTCACTTTGTGAAGCTCTGCAACCAGTACCTCCACAAACAAGAAGATGCATTTTAAATTGTGCCATAATCCTACTTTTTCTCGTTAATTGTTTGATAATTTGTAGGAATGATACCCTCAAGAAGTTCTCCGTTTACGACATACTTCACTAAGATATCAATTGCTCTCTGAGAATCTACATTGCCAAAAACAACCGGATCTTTGCCGGGTACTTTTACTTCAATAGTAGGTTCTGCATAACAATAGCCCATACATCCTCCTTGCGTGACAACTGCAGGAATCTTATCCTTTTCAATTTTCTCCACAAGGGTATTCATAACCGTTCTGGCTCCGGACGCAATTCCGCAGGTTGCCATAGCCACACGGATCTGAACAAGAGATTCAGGCTCGTTACTCTTTTCACGAATGTTCATTTCGTGTTCGAGATTTTGCTTCATCTTGCGCAAATCATCAAGGGATTTGATTTTGTTCATATTTTTATGATGTTATTTGAATTTTCCCTATTGCAATAATTTATAAAAGTATACATTTTAGTAACATTATCAAAAAAAAATTGTCACAAATATTCACAATCATAAGCTAAATAGTCCGAATTAAAAGTTTAAGTAATTTTGGCATACCTGTTACAGATCGTTCCCTGATATATGTCACATCAGCACCGGAAAGGGTAATTTCCGAAGGATCAACAACATATATGTCCGTGCTCCCAGGAACATACCTTACAAGACCTGCGGCAGGGTAAACAGCCAGGGATGTTCCAACGATTACAAGGATATCTGCAGTGTGTATAATCTCTTCTGCTCTCTCCATTTCGGGAACATCTTCGCCAAAAAAGACAACATGAGGGCGGAGTTGTCCTCCCATGGGACATGTGTCTCCAATATTTATGTCGCCTTTCGCTACTCCAATGAAAGAGGGGTCCTTCATGCTTCTGCACTTAAGAAGTTCTCCGTGCAGGTGCAATACTCTGGATGAACCTGCCCTCTCATGAAGGTCATCAATGTTCTGAGTTATTATATCAACATCAAAATAATTTTCAAGCTCAGCTATAGCAAAATGTCCCTCATTAGGCACAACACCAAGGAGCTGTCTCCTGCGTTCATTATAAAATTTAAGAACGAGCCCCGGATTTTTCTCCAGTGCTTCAGGGGTGCATACATCTTCGATTCTGTATTTCGCCCAAAGGCCCTCTGAATCTCTGAAAGTTTCAAGACCACTGTCGGCACTCACTCCTGCCCCGGACAAAACAACCAGATGCTTTTTGTTCATTTTCTCAAATCTATCAAATTTTCGCGAATCATATCTGTAAGAATCCTAATTATTGAAGCATCATTAAACGGGATATCTCCCAGCACTTCCCTTACCTCCTCTGAATCAAATAAATATTCATTCTCATTGTAAATATATTTAAGAACAAAATGATGATTTGGATTGGCAGATAACATTAAAAGAAATGCGTTTGCGACATCACCCAGAGGCGGGCGGTCTATGTTGCTGTGCTGAAACCAGGCTGTTACAACAGTTCCTTCTCCCACTGTGGACTCAACTTTTAAATCGCCTCCGCCCTGATTTGCAGACTGCTTGAAAAGCGGAATGCCCATGCCTACTCTGCGGGTTGTCCGGGAAGTAAAAAAAGGATCAGAAAGTTTTGCAACCTGTTCCTGAGTCATCCCTTTTCCATTATCCTCAATAATTATCTTCAGTCTGTCCTCTATAGTGTTTTCATCTACGGTAAGCCGGATAAAAGAAGCCCCGGCGCTCAGAGAATTCTGAATGATGTCAATTATATGAAGAGAAAGGTCGTTCATAATTAATTAATTACGGGTGGTGAAGATTTAGAGATTATTGCGTCCCGGATTGCATTGAAGTCCAGTTTTTCCGGATTCAGCATTGTATATATACATCCGAAATCTTCTAAATAATGGGCATCTGAAGAGCGGATAAAATTAAATTTTTCCAATGAACGATCCATTGCAATCTGATTAGAACGAACACCTTTTCCTGATATCTCAACTGCATCCGGTTTTAGTGATGGTGGCATAAAACCCAGCTGGCTGTAAATTGAATTCTGCATTTTATCTATATGAGCAGGGATAAAAATACCTCCGATTGAATGAATAAAACTCTCTACCTGTTCAATGGTTATGTCAAGTGCATTGATAAGAAGATAATCCACCTCCTCAACAACTTCTTCTTTTTCGTTTACGGCAAGCTGATAACCGAATATCTCGGGATTATTTGGAATTTTTTGAATATGTTCTTCTAAAAAAAATTGAAGAGCACCTAAATGGATGCTCTCAACAAAACAAATAGCATGAACCTCTTCCTTCGTAGTGATTTCCGCTCCGCACAGGACATAGATTCCCTCCATATTGCCAATCCGCATAATCTCCATACAATTAAGAGTCGAGTTATGATCGGTGATGCCAATAATGCCAATGCCACACTCTTTTGCTTTGCGGATAATATTTAAAGGAGTCATTTCTATGTCTCCGCAAGGAGAAAGTACAGTATGAATATGGAGGTCGGATTTTATCATTTTAACATTTCGTATAGTTTTCCCGACAATTCAAATGCCTCAGAGCTGCTTCCAAGTACCGGAATTCCCTCCTGTGCGGAAAGTTCAATTGTTTCCGGTTCAGGGATGAATCCCTTGACAAGAATAATTGCAGCAATATCTTTTAGACTTGCCACTGCCATAATGTTCTTGTGAGTCTGGAGAGTAATCCATATATGCCCCTCCTGAGCGTGGCCCATAACATCAGACAGAAGATCGGAAGTGTAACCTCCTGTAACTTCTCTGTTTAGCCCTTCAGGGGCTGAAAAAATTTTTAACGAGAGTTTCTCTGCAACGTCTTTTACTTTCATAGTTCCGGCTATTGTTATATTTTTTTGTCAAATCTCGATTTACCCCAAATATTTTCCATTATTTCTACTGCCTCTTCAAGAGATATCTCTCCCCTTTTTTCGTAAAGAGTTCTTAGAAAAATACATGAACTTATCTCTGCCTGTCCCTTCACAATATCCTCTGCAAGGGCTTCACAACTTGGAGCCCCGCAGGCGCCACAGTCTATTCCAGGGAATAACATTCTAAGTTCTCTCGCCCCTTCCATTTTTTTTATGGCAGCGTCGATATCTCTATCGTATTTAACCATTGAGCGAGGTTCAATCTTATCCATATGAACCACTGCAGAACAGTATTTTTTATAGTCTGATATCAGATTATGGGTGTCCGGAATTGTTGAGGCATACTTTTTCATGCTCTCGGCCGTAAGAAAACGATTCCTGTGGGAAAGTATCCCTCCGGCACAAGACTCGTCACATGCTCTTAATTCCAGAAAATCAAATCCTTCTATCTCCTCATTTTCAAGTATTTCCAGAAAATCTATTACATTGTCCATCCCGTCAATCGCGAGCGTTTTGCCTTTAATATGCATGGATTCTCCGCCTGTTGTGGGATAAAGTACTCCTTTAGAAGAGAGTTCCCCGTTAATCTTAATTTGTCTTGTGATTGGAATTTTTTGCTTGTGCGCAAGGTATACTTTGTTATAGAAAAAATCCATATTTATTACACCATGAATAGGAGAAGTGTACCCCCCGACCGGTGATTTTACAGATGCAATTTTTGCAATACACGGCGTAAGGTAAAAAATACCAAATTCGCCCTCCTTTATTCCTTCTTTTGCAAATTTTCGTTTATAATACTGAGCGGTTATTTCAATCGGAGGAAGGAGTCTCATAATATGGTCCACCAAAGACGGGAAACGCACCTGAATCAGCCTTATTACTGCCGGACAAAAAGAGGATATGACAGGCAGCGGAGCTCTTTTTATGTATTCGCTAACTTCGTCTATGAGTGTATCAACACTCTGTTCAACAGCACATACCTCGGTAAATCCCAGTTCTCCTATTATATTGTAAATTTTCTCCCGGGGAATTGAGTCATCAAACTGAGCGAAAAACACAGAAGGAACAAGCAATACTCTGTGTTTGTAGTTGAAAATCTGCTTGAAATCGTCATCCATTACTCGAATTGCTCTGTTTGGGCAAATGCGGTAACACTCCCCGCAGTCAATACACCAGTCTACATGAATTTTAGCTTTGCCCTGAGAGACCCTTAGTGCTTCAGTCGGACACACCTTCATACAATGTGAGCATCCAATGCAAACATCTCCCATTATCTCAAGCGCCCTGTTGTATGTGGTCTGACTCATCCTAACGGAATTTTATCTCAATATATAATGTGGTTCCTTTTCCTACTGAACTTTCAATTTTAAAACTATCTGCATTGTCGCTTATATTTGGCAACCCCATACCTGCACCAAACCCCATCTCCCTCACCTGCTGCGAAGCAGTGGAAAAGCCGGGAGTCATTGCCCTCTCGATATCAGGGATACCGGGCCCCTCGTCCTCAAGCCGGAGTTTAATTCCGCTGCCCTCAACCTGCGCATAAATTACGCCTCTGTATGCATGCGCAACAATATTTACCTCAGCCTCGTAGAGTGCAATTACAACTCTTTTAATTACCGCAGGGTCAACATTAAGCTGCTTAAGGGTCTTCTTAATTTGAGAAGAAGCATATCCTGCCTGGGTAAAATCCCCGCCTTCAACCTTATATTCAAGCAACATATTAGTATATCGGTTTTAACCCGGCAGAAAATAATATACCGGCACATTTAAAAAGCGAATAAGGGCTTTTTATTATAAGTATGTTGCTCTCCTCTGCAAGTTCCCTCATGTCTTCTGTTACCTCCTTATCCCTGCAAAGCAACAGAAAAGGAGTGTCAGACATTTCCACTGTTCTTATGGATTGTATGTTTGCAAGACCTGTTATGAGAATAAACTGGTTTGTCTTTACAGTAAGCACATCACTCATCAAATCGGAAGCAAATGCGTATTTAACAGATTCGTTCATCCGGTTTGCCCCGCAAACGACAGTTCCATTCACTAAAGTACACAAGTCACTAATGGTCATAACCTAAATATTATATGTTTTTAATATAGCAGCGTCTCCTCATATACGGTTCATGCTGGTATCTCTCCCACACCTTTTGCGCAAGGTTTTTTTCTGCCTGCGGATTTGTTATTCCGGAAACTACACCGTTCTTTTGTAAATTTGATGCAAGATGAGTATGAAACACAGACGATATTCCCTTCTTTTGCCACTCCGGGGCTGCACCAAGAAGCATAAAATCAATTGTGTTATAATGTTTCATCGCTCTGAGAATATGGAAAATTCCAAAAGGGAAAAGTTGTCCTTTTGCCTTCTGAAAGGCCTCGCTCAAACTTGGAAAACAAATACCGAAAGCGGCAATATTATCGTCTTTGTCAACAATTATGCTTGTAAGCTCGGGGCGAAGTTTCGGAAAATATTCTTCACCAATTTGTTTTATCTCCTTTTCTGTAAGGGGAACAAAATTTGGTATATCCCTGAAACTTTCGTTGTAACTTGAGAAAAACTTGTCAACCAAATCCTTTCTGTTCTTTATCTCTTTTAAATCCAAAATTTTGAGCCCGTATTTTTCAATTAACAAATCGTTAATTTTATGAAGTCTGGGATCAACTCCGGAGTTTGCTTTTAGTTTTATCTGTATCCAGTCTATCTGTTTTTCGAATCCCAGTTTTTCCATAAATTCAGGATAGTAGGGATAATTATACAGGCAGTTTATTGGCGGAACATTTTCAAAACCTTCAACCAGCATTCCCTGCCGGTTCCAGGTGTTGTAACCAAGTGGCCCGTGTATTTCTTCCATACCGGCTTCTTTGCCCCAGGCAATTGCCTTATCAATCAAAGCTTTTGCAACGTCTATGTCTTCAATGAAATCAAACCATCCAAAACGAAGTCTTTTCTGCGAATGGAATTCGTTTGACCTGGGATTGAGAATGGCGGCTATTCTACCCGTTATTTCGCCTCTGCTGCCGTATGCGAGCCACATTTTTAATGTGCAATAATCAAGGGAGGGACTTTTTGTGAGAATTGATAATTCATCGGAATTTAACACCGGTACATATTGCTTATTCCCTTTATACAATTTATGAGGAAACTTAATGAATCGGGCAATATCGGAAGAGGATTCAACCTCTTTTATTGTTATATTCATCAGGGGCTGTTTAGTTTAGGTTTTAATTACAAATATAATCATTTTTTTTATTCAGGCCGAGCAGATCCTCCAATACTGCCTGAGCACAAATACATCCAAAAACCGGAGGGAGATAGGAAATCGTTCCCACCATAGATTTTTTGTTTTGCTCCTCAACTGCTATTATAGCGTCTTCATCTGGAAGCTCTTCAGAAAAAACAACATTAAACCCTTTGCTTATCCCAACTTTACGAAGCCTCTTTCTAAGCATGTATGCAAGAGGGCAGTTGAATGATTTGGAGATATCCTTTATCTTGATTTTTGTTGCATCGGTTTTGGCACCCGCTCCCATTGAACTGACAATTTTAATTGAATTTCTGAGTGCAAACTGAATAAGGGCAATTTTTGGAGACAGTGTGTCAATTGCATCAACAATGTAGTCGATTGGCCTGTGAGAAAGAATTTCATCAACATTCTCCTGAGTCAGGAATTCTTTTATTACTATAATTTTCAGCGCTGGATTTATATCCATGAGCCTGTTGTACATGAGTTGTGCTTTAGACTGTCCCATTGTACTTTCAAGTGCAAGCAGCTGCCTGTTTTTATTTGACGGATTAATATTGTCGGCATCCAGGATTATCATTGAACCAACTCCGGCTCTTGCCAGCATTTCTGCGGCATATGCTCCCACTCCTCCAAGACCCACCACAGCAATAGTCAGTGATTTTAAATATTCCAGCTTTTCATTTCCCAGAAGCAGGGTGCTTCTTTCCAACCAATTATCAATCATGATTTAATTTTAACCAACAATACCTTTTGCCTCTTCCCAAATCTTGTCCATCTCTTCGAGAGTCATCTCTTTAAGATTTTTTCCGTCGCGTTTCGCTCTGCTTTCAAGGAATCCAAACCTCTTTTGAAATTTAAGATTGGTCATTTCAAGTGCCGTGTCGGGGTTTATATCGTATAGCCTTGCAGCATTCACAAGCGAAAAAAGCAAATCCCCGAACTCCTGTTCACATTTTGCCTTTCTGTCGGCTTCGCTGCCGGTTGCTTTAAGTTCTGCCTCAAACTCAGAAAGTTCCTCCTTTACTTTTTCCCATACATCCTCTCTTTCATTCCAGTCAAATCCCACAGCTCTCACTTTATCCTGCATTCTGTATGCCTTAACAAGAGAAGGCAAAGATTGGGGAACTCCGGACAATACAGTCTTATTCCCGTCTTTTTCAACTCTTTTAAGTTGCTCCCAGTTTTCGATGACCTCACTGGCTCCGCTTACAACTGTTTCTCCAAACACATGCGGGTGCCTGTATATTAATTTATCACACAAGCGATTCATTATATCTCCCATATCGAACGTGCCTCTCTCCTTTCCTATCCTGGCATAAAACACTATATGCAGCATTAAATCGCCAAGCTCCTTGCTTATATTAAGATCTCCCTCACCAAGGATGGCATCGCTCAGCTCGTATGTTTCCTCAATAGTGAGAGGCCTCAGACTCTCCATCGTCTGCTTTTTGTCCCAGGGGCATTTTTCCCTGAGCTCGTCCATCACATCAAGAAGCCGGATAAAGGCTTCAGTCTCTTTTTCTCTATTCATTGTTAAATTTGATTCTAATTTCAGAAGCTAAAGTAATACTTTCTGTTTGCGCAAGAGAGCCAAGGTTTATTGCTATCTCAAGAAATCCCAGAGAGTTAAATATTGCAAGCAGTTCTCCCGGATTATTTTGAGAATATGTACGGGATATCTTATTTATTTTTGTGTAAGGGCCCTGCACGAAAATTGTAAAATTTCTTGCTTTGTGAACTTTGTCAAAAACCGACTTTTCAATATTAGTAATAGCATTCCCGAAAGAATCGATATAAATTACCCTTCCCACTATACTGTTTTCGTCATAAACCACTCTTGTTACCGACTCTTTTTTCAAATCACAGGCTTTAGTTGTTTGTTCAAAGCTGTTTTTCAAAACAGTTTCCACTCCGCTGACAAAAAGGTCAAGAGAGAGAAAATTTGAAAATGTTTCGGGAGAGTTAATCTTGAAAGCTATTGAAGGAGGGTTTTCAAAAAGATGAGAAAACCGGCCGTCATTAATACCTACAAAATAGTGGTTGTTTGCATATACGATAACCATTGGTGACGCATTTGTGGGCTCACACATTACGCCAAGCAAATGTATTGTCCCTGGAGGAAAATGATGGTATGCGTTTTTAAGCAAGAAAGTTTCGTGCAACACATCAAAAGATGGAATGGAATTTGTTATCTCAACGAAATTAATTTCGGGAGAAAGGCTTGCGAGTTTACCTTTTAGGGCACCCAGATAGTAATCCCCCTTATTCCAATCGCTTGTTAATGTAACAATTGCCATTTATACCTTTAAAAGTGTTATGCAAAGATAGAAAATTTTCATACATTTGGCGCTTGTTTTGAAATGAAGAATATAATACAATATAACTAATTATTAATCACTTATCATGCACACTAATCTAAAATTCATCAGTGCCGACGAGGCGGTAAAGGTAGTTAAATCCGGCGACCACATCCACTTAAGCAGCGTGGCCAGCGTTCCAAAGGTGTTGGTGGAAGCTCTTATTCGCAGAGGAGATGCCGGCGAATTAAGGGATGTAAGAATCCACCATCTTCACACAGAAGGTGCTGCGCCCTATACCGAACCAAAATATGAAGGCATTTTCTTTCATCAGGCATTTTTCGTAGGAGGCAATGTCCGCAAGAGTGTTCAGGCCGGCTATTCAGATTACATTCCTGTTTTCCTGAGCGAAACTCAAAAACTATACAGAAGTGGCACCCTTCCCATAAATGTTGCAATGATTCAGGTTTCTTCACCGGACAAGCACGGGTTCGTATCTCTGGGAACATCAGTAGATGCTACTCTTGCTGCTATTGAGTGCGCAGAACATGTGATTGCCGTTGTAAATAAAAACGTTCCAAGAGCCTGGGGAGACGCAATGATTCCGTTAAGTCTCATCGATTATTTCGTTGAAGACAACGAACTTCTTGAGGAAGCACACTTCAAGGCACCCGATGAAATCGAAACCGCAATAGGTAAAAACTGTGCAGCTCTCATCGAAGACGGAGCATGCCTTCAAATGGGCATCGGCGCAATTCCTAATGCTGTTCTTGCTCAGCTTGGCGGTCACAAAAACCTTGGTATTCATACAGAAATGTTTGCAGACGGCGTTCTTCCCCTTGTAGCAAGCGGCGTAATAAACGGTGCAAACAAAGCAATTGATAAAGGTAAGATGGTATCTACATTCCTAATGGGTTCACAAAAAGTTTATGACTTTATTGATGACAACCCAATGGTTCTCATGCAGGATGTTGCATATACAAATGACCCTTTTATAATTTCAAAAAACCCTAAAGTAACTGCAATAAACTCCGCACTTCAGATAGACCTTACAGGTCAGGTTTGTGCAGACTCGCTTGGAACTACTTTCTATTCGGGAGTTGGCGGACAAATTGACTTCATTTACGGTGCTTCCCTTTCTCAGGGAGGAAAAGCAATTATTGCAATGCCTTCGGCAACCAATAAAGGAATCAGCAAAATATCCCCTGTACTTAACCTTGGCGGAGGCGTGGTTACAACAAGAAATCATATCCACTGGTTTGTTACTGAGTTTGGAGCCGTTAATCTTTATGGCAAATCCCTTCAGGAGAGAGCAAAACTGCTGATTTCAGTTGCTCATCCGGACCACCGCGAAGCGCTTGACAAAGCAGCATTTGAAAGATTTGGACCTCACTTTCATTTTGTAGGTTAGAAATTATTTCTTCAATATAAAAGCAGAGGCCGGCTAAGATTTTAGCCGGCCTCTTTACTTACTGACCTTAATGCGAAATTACTTTACTTCTTCTTTAGTACCTCTATATAGAAGAAGAGAGGCTGGTATACTCCGAAAGATTGTTCGGTTGAACCATATCCGTAATCGGAAGAGAAGAAGGTTATAGCCTTTTCGCCATATTTCATTTTTAGAATAGATCTAGCCATACCCCTTATAACTTTACCATCTCCGGTTTCTGTTTCGATATGAGCAGTGAGATCCAGTGGCGCATATTTTTTAGTGGCATCGTAAATGTTGTACTTTCTTGCAGTATCCTCGATATTTGTGTCAAATACAAATCCATCCAGAAGCTTTCCAACATAGTTATATTGCAGTTCAGAATTAACTTTAACTGAATCTCCGCTTGAAGCTGAAAGCAGTTTAAAGTAGTAGTTATTCGCAACGGAGTCTATTCCTCCCCAGTATTTATTGCTGTAGGCCTCAAGAGTATCTGTCTGGAAAACCTTCATATCCTTAATAACCTTAAGGATTTCTACATCGTAAATTGTTGTTGTCGCGTGGATTTTATTACTCCCCTGATAGTTATAGTCCGAAAGCCATGACGGGATGATAAATCTGGCTTTGCCGCCCTCTCTCATTTTGAGTAAGCCCTCTTCCAGTCCCTTAATGATAGTATTGTATCCTGTCTCGAAAAGATAAGGTCCGTAGTATGTTGCATACGAAAACCCCCCAACCTGTTTTGCAATATTTGCATCAGTTGTGGAAATGTAATTATCCTTAAGATCAAGAGTTGAGTATCTTACATAAACGCCATTAAGGTTTTCAACAGGCATGCCGGTTCCGGTTTTAATAGGAATCATGTATAATCCGGATGCTGTGGGTTGAAGTGTATCTTTATGGACAACTTTAATGTATGCATCCAGTACTCTTTTCTCTACGCTGTCCGCACTCTCCTCAACCTCTCTTGCACAAGAAAATGCAACCATTGAAAAGAAAAATAGTGAGCCAAACTTTAAAATATTGTTCATCAGCCTTTTGTATATTATCACTTTATTATAAGCAAGCAAAGTTAAAAAATTAATTCTTTTTTACGTCTTTAATCCATACCTCAAATATGAGAGGAGAGTATTTTGGGACAATACCAACTATTTTATTTCCGTAGCCAAATTTGGATGAGAACAATATATAGCTGTGCTCTCCTTTTCTAACCCCTCGCAAACCCAACTCGACTCCACTTAGAAGTGGTGTTTTTCCCAGTTGAATTCCATAATTTTCCATGCCACTGTTCGAAATATCAATTCCCGCAAGCACTGCAATTTCCGGAATATTGGTAGCAAATACCGGGCCTTTGCCTGAGCTGAAAATATAAGCAGCATACTGCAGAATTATAGAATCACCTGATGCAAGAGTATCTCCCGCGCCTTCTTCCAGCACCACCCTGTTAACACCGCCATTGAATGCTATTCTCGAATTTGTCTGAGCATTCACAAAACTTTCGATGGTTTTCTCCTGAGAAGCCACAGATATTTCCTGTTCCTGCTTCTGACATGAAACAAGCAAAGAAACTAAAAATACAAGAGTTGTAAGAATAAGATTTTTCAAGGAATTGTTTTTGTTCATTTACGATTTACAAATCTTGTGCCCTTTTTTGTTTATCGAACATAGCCTTCAGACTTTTTTCGAAATATTGAGGGACATCTCCAACCGGTATATAGAGTTTGCCGCCGGCAGCCCTTTCGTGCCCGGCTCCGTTAAAGTATTTTTTTGAAAATTTATTGACCGAGAAATCGTCTGACGATCTTAACGAAACTCTTATATGATCCTCTTTTTCAGAAAAAAGCGCCGATATTGTTACTCCTTTTATGTTGAGAGGCATATTTACAAATCCCTCTGTGTCACCTTCACAGTAACCAAACTGTTCCAAATCTCCTTTGGTGAGAATTATGAATCCGGCTCCATACTCTTTTAAAATTGTCATCTTATTAAGAAGAGCGTGCCCCATGAGTCTCATTCTCTCCTCCGAAAAACCTCCAAAAACCTTCAGTTGCAGTGTTTCTTTGTCCACTCCTGCCTCAAGGAGATCGTATGCCATTTTGAAGGTACTGCTGTGTACCGAGTTGGAAAAGTTATTTGTATCAGTCATCATCCCTACATAAAGAGATTTAGCCACAATATAAGGCATTGCCGATTTTGATCCGTGGTCCATTTTTTTTATCAGCCAGTAGAGCAGTTCACATGTTGAAGAAACTTCTGTGGTGGATACTACAAAATTGAATGCCTCGCTTTCCGGTCCCGGATGATGATCAATTAATATCTTTACCGCCTTCGATTCTCTCACATGCATTTCAAGGCCATCCACCCTTTTTAGCTGATTAAAATCCAGAGCAACAATAAGATCGGCTCTGTCCATATAAGTTTTGGTTTTATCTGGATTCTCTTCATCAATGTGAATCTTCTTTCCTTTATCAAGGAACGAAAGATAATCGGGATATTGATTCGGGACAATAGTGATACTCTCCTTCCCTCTTGAAGACAAATAACCTTCAAATGCAGTAACAGATCCTATAGCATCACCGTCGGGATTTGAATGAGTAATGATTACTATATTTTTCGCCAAATCAACGGCTTTTAGAATATCATTTACAATTTCATCTTCGAAATATCTCTTCATAATAAAATAATTAGCACAAAAGTAGAAAATTTATTGCGGGGTCTAAATTTTTATTTTAATTTTGTGGAACTTATTGAATAATTAATATAAACTCTATAACTACCAATGAAAAAAGTAATTACTTATGTTGTTCTGCCTCTTGTAGTATTAGTATTAGGCTATATCATTTACACCAGCATACAGGAGCCTGTGGTTTTTGAAAAGCAAAGAAAATACAGAGAGACAATTGCGATTGAAAGGCTTAAAGACATCCGTACACTTCAGGTTGCATACAAAACCAAGTACAACAAATTCACAGGAAGTCTTGACTCTCTCATAGACTTTTATAATAATGGAATAATTACAGTAGTAAAACAGGTAGGTTCGCTTGATGACTCTCTTGCTGTTGCTCAAAAAAGAGTTTTCCGTGACAGTATTAGAATTGCTGTTAAAGATACACTTCTTAAGAGACCGGGTTTTGTTATTGACTCAATAGCTATAATCCCGTTAAGCGGAGGTCAGAAAATCGAGATGAAAGCAATTATCGGTAAAGTATCCGGAGTTGATGTTCCGCTTTTCGAAGCATCAATACCTTTCGACATTCTTCTTAAAGGTCTTAACAGACAACTTGTGGTTAACCTTAACTCAGAACGCGTAAATACCGAAAGGTATCCTGGATTGAGGGTTGGAAGTATTGAAGCACCAAACAACAATGCTGGTAACTGGGAATAAAGATGCCAATTATTGTCAATAAGCAGCTAGGGCTGGAAAAGACAATTCAATACAGACTATCCATTCAAGCCGACTTGAATGGATTTTCTTTTTCGATTGTCAACGATGTTGAGAAAAAATGCCACTTTCTCTTCCAGTCGGAGTATAGTTTAAACTATGACGATATGGATTTGTTTTGCAGAAATACCGCAAAACTGCTAACAACATTCCCGCTACTCTCTAAAAAGTTCCAGACTGTAGATATTATTTACAACACTCATAAATTCGCGCTCATTCCACAAAAATTGTTCAAGCAGGAGGAAGCATATTTTCAAGTTCAGAAATTATTTAAAATCGATGAACTTGACGAAATTGACACAATTGAGGTTCCGAATCAGCAAATGGTTATCGCCTTTGCTGTTAACAGTACCTTTTTAAATCTCATCAAGAGTGTTCAGCCGGAATTCAGAGTAGTTCCATCTGTATATCAGATAATAAACAATATTGCTTTATTTGAAGAGCATAACAAAATATTCCTTCAGTACCATAAAGAAGATGTTCACATTATTGTTTCAGAAGGTGCAAGGGTAATGTTCTGCAATTCTTTCCCTGCGTTCCACTTTAATTCTGTTCTGTATTATGCTTTTCTTGCACTTAAACAGGTTCAGCTCAATCAGGAACAGACAACAGTTTATCTGTCCGGCAATTTCCGCGAAGACGATATAACCAACCTTACCAAGTATTTTCCAAAAGTTAAATACTTCCGGCATCCTCAAACAATTCTCGGATCGTCCGAAATTGAACTTAAGTATTCAAACCTTGTCTTTGCCATATGAGAATTATTGGAGGTGACCTGAGAGGAAAGCAGATTTTACCTCCTGCAAATTATAAAGCAAGACCTACAACAGACTTTGCTAAAGAGGGCCTTTTCAATATTCTTGCAAATCAGCTCGACTTTTCAGAGATATCCTTTCTTGACCTCTTTTCCGGAACAGGAAGCATTTCGTTTGAATTTGCGTCAAGAGGCTGTACAATGGTGACCGCTGTGGAGATGAACACACTCCATTATAATTTTATTAAATCATCTGTTTCAAAACTGGGTATAAACGGGATGCAGGTTGTAAGGCACAATGCATTCGATTTTCTGGAAATATGCAGGTTGCAATATGATATTATCTTTGCCGATCCTCCGTATGAAATAGCGGGGCTGGAAGGTATCCCTGATAAGATACTCTCCTATCCCATACTTAAAGACGATGGCATGTTAATTTTCGAACATCCCGCGGCCTTTAATTTTAAAGGCAACCCCCACTTTATAAGGGAGAAAAAATATGGTAATGTTCACTTCTCATTTTTCTCTAAAAAAATAGTCTAAATTCAATCCTAAAATTTTGTTATTAATAAAATCATCTCTATATTTGCAGTCCCGAAAGGGTAACTGGTGTGGTAGTTCAGCTGGTTAGAATACCTGCCTGTCACGCAGGGGGTCGCGGGTTCGAGTCCCGTCCATACCGCCAGAAAAAAGCTAAGTATCAATTTTAGATATTTAGCTTTTTTTATTGCCTTTTTATCGGAAATCTGCGGTTTTTTATCGACTTTTGACAGTAATCTGCCGAAAATATATTGTAAAACCCTTTTCAGGCAGATACTTTTGTTCCCGAAATTTTAATTTAAAAAATTATGCATGTAATTCATGACGGGAGACGCTCCCGAAACGGCGGATTAAATGTCGTATTAATGGCGTCAATTTTTATTGTAGCCGGAATTTTGTTTTTGGGAAGAAATCTTGGATTTATAGATCATCAGATTTTCCGAATAATAGTTTCCTGGCAAATGCTTCTAATTGTACTTGGTCTTAACTCTCTTTTCAGAAGACAGACTATTGGAGGAGGAGTTCTTATTGGTGTTGGAGTATTTTTTCTCATACCGCGAATCTCCGGGTTAGGATATGACTGGGTAGCTACATACTGGCCTATACTGTTTGTTCTTATCGGCATAATGCTCCTGTTCAAACTCTGGAAACCCGGGTCATTTTCCCCGAATCCGGGCAGAAGGTATAGCCAAGATACATCATACAGCTCTGCAGATGGCTTTGTTACATCAAACAATGCTTTTGGTTCGGTAAGTCAGATCGTTTTAGACCCTGTTTTTAAAGGCGCTAAGATTACAAACACATTCGGAAGCACAATCCTTGATCTGAGACACACCACTCTTGAAACTGCTGAAACATATATAGATCTTGACTGTACTTTTGGAGGAGTTGAAATATATGTGCCTCACAACTGGACCGTAAAGTCAAATTTGCACCATTTCTTTAGCGGGAATGACGACAAACGTTACAGAATAAGCGAAGTGCCGGACAGTACGCACAAACTGATACTCAGGGGCAACATCTCTTTCAGCGGTATTGAAATTAAAAGCTGATTATGACCCGTACATTTTCAGAACCAAATATGCAAAAGCTTTCAGGGGTAGCTGCTATCGTTATTATAGCAGCTATCCTTTGGCTCTTGCTGTTTATGTATGGAAATTTATCACTATACGGTGCTTTGGGAGAAAGCCTTGCCTATACAGTAATTCTGGCTGTTTCCGGTTTTCTTTACCAGTATATCCGGGATTATCTCAAAGCTCTTCAGGCAAAAATTGTTGTAGCTCTTGTTGTGCAGCTTATAGCACTTGCCGGAACATTCGCCCTCACGTCCCTCATGGAGCAGGAGGCACATGCTCTTTTCGCTTCAAACATGGTACTTCACCTTGTATTCGGGCTTTTATGCTGGACAATTATTGAATTATGGTATTACAATTATATTAAAGAAGATACTTCCGAAGATTGTATTAAAGATTCTGTTGACACTTCGGAAAAAAGTGATATAATTGACCACATCCCCGTAAAGGAGGGTTCGAAGATTAATATCGTAAGAGTGGAGGATCTTCTGTATATACAGGCATACGGAGATTATGTTTTTCTTTTTACAGATACGGGGAAGTATCTTAAAGAACAAACAATGAAATATTTCGAGATGCATTTGCCGCCGGTTTTTGTGCGTATTCACCGCTCCAGCATAGTAAACTCCTCAAAAATAATCCGGGCAGAACTATATGGAAAAGAGAGTTACAATATTCAGTTGAAGAGTGGAGTTACACTAAAGGCAAGCACAACGGGATACAAACTTCTTAAGGAGAGGCTCTCTCTGTAGTTTATTGCTGTTTCTTTTTAGATTTGCTGCTCTTGTCGTCCTTCACATCGGTATATTCAAGCCCATCTCTGTATACGCTCATTGCTCCAAGACTCATACCCATACTTGAATAGCCTCCGTCGTGAAAGAGATTTTGCATGGTAACCTTGCGAGTGAGATCTGAAAATAGCGTAATAATATAGTCTGCACACTCATCGGCAGTTGCATTTCCAAGAGGAGACATTCTTTCGGCAAAATCCATCAGCTTGTCAAATCCCATAATACCTCCACCGGCAGTTGTTTGTGTTGGTGATTGTGATACAGTATTAATTCTGATGTTCCGCTCCCTCCCGTAAATATACCCAAAGCTTCTGGCAATAGACTCAAGAAGAGACTTTGCATCTGCCATGTCGTTGTAGCCATAAAGTGTCCTTTGAGCAGCTACATAGGATAGAGCAACAACAGATCCCCAGTCGTTTATTGCATCCAGTTTCCTGCAGCTTTGAAGAATTTTGTGAAATGATATCGCAGAAATATCCAGTGTCTGATGAAGATATTGGTAGTTCAGGTCGTCGTATGTTCTTCCCTTTCTTACATTAGGCGACATACCAATTGAGTGAAGCACAAAATCAAATTTGCCTCCTAAAAATTCCATTCCTTTTATAATGAGATTTTCTAAATCTTCAACATTAGTGGCATCAGCAGGAATAACTATAGTTCCGCATTTTTCGGCCAATACATCTATGGTTCCCATTTTCATTGACGCCGGGGTATTTGTAAGAACAAAGCGCCCACCCTCTTCATAAACTCTTTCGGCAGTTTTCCATGCAATTGAATGCTCGTTAAGTGCTCCGAATATAAGACCTCTTTTTCCTTCCAGTAAATTATAAGACATAAGTTTCTTTTAAGATTAATAACGCTAAAAATAGAATATTGTTCTTTTGAGATGCGAAAATCGAACCAAAAAGATTCTTAGTGGTTATTTATAGATATATTCATTTTCTTTATAAATATTTTCCATTGGAAATTTGTTTTATTAGAAAATACATTTTACCTTTGCATTATAATTCAGAATAAATTAATGAATGAATAAAATACTAAAATTTATAAGACGGGAGTGGTTAATCTTTGCAGGCATTGCTGCAGGAGCTGTTGGAGGATATCTTTACTGGTATTTTATCGGCTGCGAAAGCGGGTCTTGTCCAATTACATCCTCTCCGTTAAATAGTTCCATATATGGCGCTTTATTGGGAGCCTTGTTATTAAGTATGTTTAAAAAAAACAAGAAAAATGAGAGCAGTAATAAAGGTTGACAGAACAAATTGCTGTATATTCAATAACTCCCTGAACAGAGAAATATCTGAATTAAATGGAGTATACGGAGTAAATATTGATAACTATAAAAATGAAGTTATTATAGATTATACCGATGAGGTTAACATCGGCGAGATATATTCTAAACTTAAAGAGAGTGGATACTCCGTAATGCCCGGACAATATTTCGGAAATACAGATTATGTTTCGGAACAGGATAATTTTAAAAATAAGGCAGGAGACTGGGATTCCCCAATGAAGGTCGAAATGGCAAAAAAATTCGTCTCGGAGATGCTTAAATACGTAAATCTGGGTAATGACAAAAAAGTTCTTGACTATGGTTGCGGAACAGGTCTTGTTGGATTGGAAGTGGCACCTCTTGTAAAATCGGTAGTATTTCTTGACAATTCTGCCGCAATGGTTAATGTACTTGAGAACAAACTTGGCAAAGCCTTTGAGAAACATGAATACAGTTCCGAAAATATTAAAGTCATTATGGGTGATATTAATAAGTACATCACAAAAGACATCGATGTAGTTTTTTCACTCATGGCCCTTCACCATGTTGAAGATGTACAGGCAGCCTTTGAACATATATTTGCCAATATACTTAAACCGGGCGGCTTACTTGTGATTGGAGACCTCAAAGAGGAAAACGGGTCATTTCACGGAGAAGAAAAAGTTCCACATAATGGGTTTAATATTCCAAATTTAGCCCAACTGCTTGAGTTCAGCGATATGGAAGTCATTACAACTAATACATACAATACTATCCAAAAAAATGGAAATGAGTATGAACAATTTATAATAGTAGCAAAAAAACAACAAACAAATTGAATTTAAATAATCATGAAAGCAATACACATTACAAAAGATGAGTTTATAAAAAAAGTTGCCAACTACGAATCAAACCCTTCAGAGTGGAA
The DNA here is from genome assembly GCA_021371955.1 of Bacteroidales bacterium. Classification (GTDB taxonomy): domain Bacteria; phylum Bacteroidota; class Bacteroidia; order Bacteroidales; family UBA932; genus Bact-08. The sequence goes on along the minus strand of JAJFVD010000003.1, from coordinate 306,441 downwards.
ATACCTTGGCGACAAACCTTGTATTATCGATTTTTATGCAGACTGGTGCGGCCCATGCAAAATGGTGGCTCCAATTCTGGAAGATCTTGCAACAGAATACAACGACAAAATTTATGTTTATAAAGTAGATACCGAAGCCGAACAAGAACTTGCGGGAGCATTTGGAATCCGCAGCATCCCTACTCTCCTGTTCTGTCCAATGAATGGAGCACCGCAAATGGCACAGGGAGCTCTTCCTAAAGCAACATTCAAAGAGGCAATCGAAAATGTTTTGCTTGCAGCAAAATAGTTCCCGAAAACACAATCTTCTATATTACAAGAAATTACTAAAAAGGATGGCATCTATGATGCCATCCTTTTTAGTATGTAATTGATAATAGGTTACATAATCTTGCGATTTTAAGAATTAGAGTAACGCATCCCTGAGTATATTGACAGGATGGAGTGCTTTTCTCCCGGTACCCTTCTTAATCTGTTCCCTGCAGGATACTCCGGGTGCAGAAATAACAACATCATCTTCGGAGGAGCGTATGAGCGGGAACAGTGTTTGTTCACCAATTGCCATTGAGACCTCATAATGTTCTGTTTCATAGCCGAACGAACCTGCCATCCCGCAACAACCTGTTGGCATTGTCTCTACAGAATAATTAACCGGGATAGAGAGCATTCTTGCCGAAGGCTCCACAGATGCAAGAGATTTCTGGTGGCAGTGGCCGTGAAGCTTTATTTTAAGATGTTTATCGGAAAACTGAGAAGCATTGATTCTCCCTGCAGAAACTTCCTTCATTATAAATTCATCATAAAGCAGGCAATTTGATGCAAGTTTCTCTGCGTCGGCCCGCAAATTATCCCCTACCAAATCGGGGTACTCGTCCCGGAAAGAAAGAATGGCAGATGGCTCAAGGCCAACCATCTGCAACTCATCTGAAATTACATCCTTTAAAACAGAAACATTTTTTCTTGCCAGCCTTTGTGCCCTCTTTAACAATCCTTTAGACATTGCTGCTCTTCCACTTTCGTAATGTGTTGGAAAAACAACTTCATACCCAAGCCTGTTCATAAGTTCCACAAATGCTTCAACAACATCTTTTTCGTTATATCTGGTAAATTCGTCAAGGAATAAAGCGATTTTTCCTTTAGCTCCCGATGGTTTATTATTAACGTGTCGTTTGATCCGGAACTCGTCAATCTGCGGAATCTCCCTGAAAGGAGTAAACCGGATGATCTTTTTAATTACGGCCGAAGTGACCCGGTTTGACGCAAAAAAGTTATATACAGGTGGAAATAAAGACCCTAATTTTTGCAAATCGGCCATATGTGCAACTGCATAACTTCTAAGCGGAGTATGACAAACATTGTAGTGGTGCTGAAGGAACTCTGCCTTGTAACGGGTCATATCCACATTTGAAGGGCATTCACTTTTACAGGCTTTACATGAAGTGCAAAGCTCAAGAGCATCCATTATCTCCTTCTGATCAAATACGAGTTTTGTTTTCGGATTTGTTAGCAGTTCTCGCAAGATATTTGCCCTGCCTCTTGTAACATCTTTCTCATCACCTGTAGCTCTGAAACTTGGACACATAGTTCCTCCAAACAGAACCGATTTGCGACAGTCTCCGGAACCATTACATTGTTCGATTGCTCCCAGCCAGCCTCCGAATTTTGAATAATCAAAGTAAGTTTCGTAATGAGGGGCAGGAACATCGGGTACGTATCGCAATGAGCTGTTCATTGCCGGAGTATCAGTAATTTTCCCGGGATTAAAAATATTGTCAGGGTCAAAAAGGTGCTTTATCTCTTTGAAAAGGGAATAAACATTGTCACCAAACATAAGAGGAATAAATTCCCCCCTTAGCCGGCCATCGCCATGTTCGCCACTCAGCGAGCCTTTATGTTTTTTTACAAGCAGTGCAGTTTCTCCGGCAATTTCTCTAAAAAGAGCAACATCTCCTGATTTCTTAAGATTTAGCAACGGCCTTAAATGTAATTCTCCTGTACCGATATGGGCATGATATACACATGAAAGACCATGATTTTTGAGCATCTCTCCAAAGTCCTTCATATATTTGGGAAGTCTGTGCGGTGCAACTGCAGTGTCTTCAATTACCGAGACCGGTTTTGTATCTCCTGCCATTGAGGAGAGGAGTCCCAACCCGGCTTTCCTAAGCTCCCATACTTTTGCCATGTCGGAACCAAAGACTCTTGAACAATGGTAAACAAGCCCGGAATTTATTAAATTGCTCTCCAGTTTTTCTATTCTTGTATCCAGAACTTTTCTGTCACAATCCGCCAGTTCAATTATTAGAATTGCAGCAGGGTCCCCTTTTACGAAAAACCTGTTTTTGCTTTGGCTGATATTTGATTTGCTGAGTTCAAGAATATTATAATCCATCATCTCTACTGCAAGCGGACCATGTTCGAGCGAAATGAGATTTGCATCAAATGCACTGCCAATAGTTGAACAATGGGCACAAACCAACACTCTCTCCTTAGGTGGCAGAGGCACCAGATTAAGTTTTATTTCGGTTATCACACCCAGTGTTCCTTCTGATCCGGCAAGAAGATTACACAGATTAAATCCGGCCCCGGCATTGCGAGCTAAATCAGGTTTGTTTACTCCAAGAAGTACATCAAGGGCATATCCGGTATTTCTTCTCTTAAGAGACGGGTCCGGAAAATTTTGGACAATCTCTTTAATTATATTTTCATTGCTTTTGAGCTTGCGGAAGTATTTATATATTTCTGATTCAAGCGAGCCACCTGTCTGTTTTTCCTTAAGTTCCTTTTCCGAAAGGTTCCTGAAAACAACTACAGATCCGTCGGAGAGTATCACTTCGGCCTCGAGCAAATGATCCCGTGTGCTTCCATATACAAGTGAATGAGAACCACAGGAGTTGTTTCCAACCATTCCGGCAATTGCACACCTGTTTGAAGTTGATGTCTCTGGCCCGAACATCAGCCCCATTGGCTTAACACACAAGTTGAGTTCATCAAGTACTACCCCGGGTTCAACTCTTGCCCATCGCTCTTTTACATTCACCTCAATAATCTTATTCAGATATCTGGAGGTATCTACTATCATTCCCTTTCCAACTACCTGTCCGGCAAGCGAGGTTCCTCCCGCTCTTGGAATTATTGGCCTTTTCCCCTTTGCAGCAAATTTAACGGCATCTATCAGTTCTTCCTTACTCCTTGGGTAAATGACCCCTTCCGGAAGTTCTCTGTATGCAGATGCGTCTGTTGAGTATAGAATTTTATGAAGAAGGTCGGTTTTTGAACCGGAAGCATAAGTGGCCTGGCTGTTGCTCATTATTAGTTTTAACAGTAATATGATAGAATAGTATATTAGCCAAGAGGATTGACTTTACCGTCTTTTAGCTGATATTTTTCTCCACTTTCCGGGCATTTCGCATTGCCGGAGGTATCGAATTGCAGTCTGTGGCCAAATTTGCTCATCCAGCCAATCTGAATTGCCGGGTTCCCTACAACCAAAGCATACGGCTTAACTGTTTTAGTAATTACTGCACCTGCACCAATGAATGCATATTCGCCGATGTCGTGACCGCAAACAATGGTTGAGTTAGCCCCTATTGTAGCTCCTTTCCCCACTTTTGTCCTTGCGTATTCACTCTTCCTGTTTACAGCGCTTCGCGGATTTGTAACATTTGTAAATACGCATGATGGCCCTAGAAAGACATCGTCTTCGCAAGTTACGCCAGTATAAATCGATACGTTATTCTGAACCTTGACATTTTTTCCCAGAACCACTCCGGGTGAAATAACAACATTCTGACCAATATTGCATCCCTCTCCCAATACAGAGCCGGACATAATATGTGAAAAGTGCCAGATTTTTGTTCCGGCTCCAATTTGAGACCCCTCGTCAATAACTGAGGTTTCGTGTGCAAAATATTTTTTTTCTGCGCTATTCATGGAGACAAATTTAAAACAAAATCGCGCAATTTTCACACAACCATTCAACTTCTTATTCCAGAATAAATTCGGTAGTTGATTCTATTCCAACAAGTCCAAGATATTTTGCATTTACTGTGCCTTTAACCCATACTTTTTTACCCATGTTAGCCGGGTTATCGACAAGATTAAATGTCGTTTGTATAGTACCGGAAGGAAGGCTGACGGAATAACAACCTGCCCGCTCTCTTATTCCGGGTTCAGATGCAATTGCCAGGTTGGATTTGGTACTGAATGGCAAATCAAATTTAATTGCAGTTGTAGTCAAATCTCCTCCGACAATAAAACCTGTCACCCAAACTTTCAATCCGATATATTCCTGAAGCCTTTGTACGGGTATAGCCTTGTCTTTTGTACTTCCGTCATTACTGTCCACCAGAAGACTGTCTGTAACCCAGTATGATGTTGAATCAATTAATATCCCGCTGCCAAAAGAGGCAGAATCTGCACCCGCAAGCCGCACATTAACTGTAAGCATGTCTCTTGCTGCAATTGTTTTAGAAAAAAGAGGAACAGGCGATAAATCCGGACTAGCAGGCACCATTTTTACAAAAAACAGCCCCGGAGTAAGATATAAAAACCGGTCCTCTGTAAAGCTGTATGATGCAGATCCTTTTGAATCGGATACTTCGGCAGAATAGGAAGAGAATTTCGTTTTGAATTCCGGTGAAAACCCAAGTCTCAAACCTCCATTATACTGCCGGCAAAGCAAAGCAATTGAATTTACACTCCCTGCTTCAACGGTTATGCTTTTTGAATCTGACCAGATTGGAGTGTCAAATTTGGGCCCCGTATTAACTGAAGAAATAACTTCAATGGTATATGTACCGGCCTCAACCTTTAGCTCTTTTGGTCTGATACCGTAAAGGCCATTATAGATTTCCCCTCCCCCTCCTTTTATCGTCAGGATAAATGTATTTGTATCAGGTATAGTTCTCACAGGACCTTTACTGATACTCTCTCCACCCATAGACAGACTTATAGTTCCCAATCCACTGTCTACAATTGTCAGACCGGAACAGCTGGGTAAAGGTATTAAAGTGGATGCAGAAAAAATCAGAATTAAATAGTGAAATTTGAAAAAGAGCAGCATCCTGGCAGCCCGGCCAAAACCTACAAGCTTGCCCCACTCTTTTATTAAAAGCGCCCTCTTAAAAAGGGTTTCAATTGGGTGGAAATATATTCCCGCACCAAATCCAAATAAAAACTTTCTCCTCATACCTCTCTCTCTTTTAATTGGTTTTACATATCAAATATATTTCATTTTGGAATCAAAATAGCCTAAAATGATACGAAGTTGAAAAAATATCGAATTTTAAAATAACAATTTCGAATTTTAACTATTTTTGTTGAAATTTAAAAATAACTATGTATAGAATAACCGAACATCCTATTCTCCCCATCCCTGCCGAGGATAGCGTAGAATTCCTATTTGAGGGCGAAAAAGTATATGGTCAGAGAGGTTTCACAATTGCAGCAGCACTTCATCAGGCCGGAAAGGTTGTACACAAGCACAGTCTTGAACATCGTGAACGCACTCTTGAATGCGGGATTGGAAAATGTGGCGCATGTGAAATGCTGGTAGATGGTAAAATCCGCCGTATTTGTATAACCAAAGTAGATGAGGTGAAAAGCGTCAGCAGAATTGAAGACTCATTTCTTCCGGAAGAGGAAATTGCATCTTCAAAGGCAGGCGATTTGCAAACTAAGGTTTATAAAACAACTGTAGCAATTATTGGTGCAGGACCTGCAGGTCTGGCGGTACGTGAAGAACTCAATAATTCTGCAATTCACAATTTGGTAATTGACAATAACAGTAAAATTGGCGGGCAGTTTTTAATGCAGACCCATCAATTTTTCTTTTTTGAAAAGGAGAAGAGATTTGGCGGCATGAGGGGGTTTGACATAGCAAACACTCTGGCCGGGGACGACCATTCAGGGATTCTGCTTGACTCTGTTGTTTGGGACATACTTGAAGGTAATCGCATTGTTGTTAAAGATATTGCAAAACAGGAAGTATTTTACGTAGATGCAGAATATCTTGTAATTGCCACTGGTGCAGTTCCATTTATGCCTGCATTCAAAAACGATGACCTTCCCGGAGTATACACTGCTGCAGTTGTTCAGAGAATGATGAACAATGAACTCACTCTTCTGGGAAAGAAAATTCTTACCGTTGGTGCAGGAAATATCGGTTATCTCACATCCTATCAGGCTATGCAGGCAGGGGCCACTGTAAAAGCTATCATAGAGGCTATGCCAAAAGAGGGTGGATTTCCTGTTCAGGCAAACAGAGTGAGAAGACTCGGAATTCCAATCCTTACATCACATATTTTGCTTGAGGCAATCCCAAATGCCGACAAAACAGGAGTTGTAGGCGCAGTGATAGCCGAATGTGAAAATTTCAAACCAATTCCGGGAACAGAAAAAATAATTGACGATATCGATTGTATAAATATATGCACAGGCCTCATCCCGGACAATCAGCTGTTTAGAAAAGGGGTTGAAGTATATGGAAGAAAATGTCATGGAGTTGGCGACTCTGTGAGAATCGGCGAGGGAACTTCGGCTGTACTCAGAGGTAAACAGTGTGCGTTCGAAATCATGCAGGATATGGGAGTACGCTCAAATTACGATGAATATCTCACTGTTTCGAAAGAATACATTGATTCTCAGCAACACCCGGTTCGAATAATCGAAAAGCCATTCAGACCATCAACAGAGAGAATGCAAAAGACCGGATTTGTACAAATTGACTGTCTTTACGGATTTGCCTGCAACCCTTGTTCGTTTGCCTGCGAATACGGTGCAATTACAAAATCATCAACATCTACGGTTCCTGTAATTGACTATGACAAATGTGTCGGTTGTATGCGATGTGTATATCAGTGCCCGGGTCTTGCAATATTCGGATATCAATTCAATAAAAACTGGCTTTTCCTTCCTATCGAATATAAGGCCGAAGAAGGTTCTGAAGTATATCTTGTAAACAACAACGGAGAGAAACTTGGCGAGGGAATAGTTGAGAAAATTTTGAAGAAGGAGAACAAGACTAATATAGCAAGAGTTAAATCTTTGACTATTGAAGGTGAGGCTCTTCTGGAAGTAAGAGGATTTATTCTCAAGGACAAATATCCTGAAAGCCTTGACTTTAAACAACTTGATGGAGAACATAACTCAAAAACATTTATCTGCCACTGCGAAGATATCACTGTTGAAAAGATGCTTGCCGCCGTTGGCGACAGGAAAGTTATCTCTTCCGATGAACTGAAACATATTACCCGTATAGGAATGGGACCTTGCAGAGGCAACAGGTGCGTTCCAAGAGCCAGAATGCTTCTGAAGCCATACGGAATTGAAGTTCTCGGTGAACCTACCCCGCGCGGACCGATGTCGAATCTGGTTACTCTCGGAGATATGGTTGCCGACAAAAAAACTGAAAATATTATTATTCCAAAAGGAAGCCGCTGGGTTGAAAAAGTTCCTGCAATTATAGCAGGGGGCGGAATTGCCGGTTCTTCTCTGTTCAGATACCTTTCTGAAGCAGGTTACAAGCCATACCTTATTAACAACGGACTTGGAAGTTCGTGGAGGAACATTGCAGGAGGTCGTCCTGCCTTCTCTCTTCCTGCTCTTGCAGACATAGCAAAACATAATCTGGAAATCTTCACTAAGCTCAACGAAAGACACGATATCGATTTAAAATTAATTCGTTACGTGAGCTTTGCACATGACGAGGAGACATTCCGTTCTCTTGAGGCTTCAAAAGGATGGTCAGATGCCTATATGGTTGACAGGAAAGATTTCCGGAAAGAAATTTCTCGGCATTTTAATCCTAATCTGGACATATACAGCCATGCACTCATTACTAACGACTGCTGGCAGGCAAATCCCGGCCTTACACTAAACACAGTACGCGAAATAGGGCGCGAAAACGGAGGAACAATACTCGAAAACACAAAATTACTGGATGTATGTAAAGTTGGAAACGAGTACAGAGTTATTGTTCAGACTCCGGGAAGAGAATTCGTCGAATATCGTACTGAGATATTTATAAATGCTCTTGGTGCAGATGCTGGCAAATTCGCCTCGAAACTAGGAATCGAAACAGGTTTATATCCGGTAAAACATCAGGCATTTATTACGAAACGGCTTCCTATGCTTGGCAAAGACGGAGCTAACCTGGATATGCTCATCGACCGCAGGAAATACAAAGGATTCTCGGCTGTTTACGGACAGCAGCTTGCCGAGACAGGGCAGATTATCGGTTGTGCATCACCTGCAATTGACGCAAAGGAGACTGACAAAAATCTCAAGGTTAATACCCGCGAGTTTATAGAAATAGCTACGGAAATATTTACAAACTGGATACCTCAGCTATCTGATGTTGGATTCCAGGCAGTTTGGAGCGGATATTATATTGAGCCCCGCTACATTGTCGATCCCGAACTCGGGCTATTTACCGGTATGCGCGGCCACGGATTCATGCTCTCTCAATACATAGCCAAACTTTATGTGGATTATCTGCAGGGGAAACCTGTTCCGGATTACTTCCATGACCTTAGGCTAAGCGGAAAGGGACTAAGCGAGCAGGCATTCAAATAATAAATTAGTACTGGAATATAGAAAGGGGGGCACCGGTTGGTGCCCCCCTTAAATTTCATGAGGCCTCATCTTTTAAAGATAAGACCCCATTACTTAACCTAAACTTAAACTATGAAAAACTTCATTTTAGAAATAAACAAATTGCGTGCCAAACTTTTATTCGGCAATACGTAATTTTGCAAATTTTAACAGCAACGTTTTTCTGCCTCCTTCATCAAAGTCCACTATTGCTCTCATATTCAGAAAGTCACCTTCGAGTGAAAAAATAGTTCCATATCCGAAACGGTCATGCTCCACCCTCATTTTTTCTCTTAGCTTCTCCACGGGGTCTGGTATAAATGGGGTCGTTCTGGGCTCAGATTGTAAAGATTTTTTTGAAAATGTGGGTGCACTTTGTGAAGGAACCAAACCGGAATTTTGACCCGATGACCCAAACCCGGAACGCGGAGATGTGTTATTTGTAAAAGCAGAACTAGGGCCCGAATTTGGTTTAGCAGAACCGGGATATCTTGAATTTGAAGGGCGGTTATAGCTTTTTGTGTAATTTAAATCATCTGAAGGGCTGCCCCATTTATCAAATAGGCCTGCCGATACATTTTCCGAATCTGATGCCGGCCAGTTTACATATTGTTTGTCAATCTCTTTAAGAAACCTGCTTGGCGGATAGTTTACATTGGCACCCCAGCGAAAACGTGATTGGGCATAAGAAAGAGTTACCCGCTTTTTTGCCCGGGTGAGTGCGACATAAAACAGCCGCCTCTCCTCTTCTATCTCACTCTCACTACTGGATGCGTTAAGACTTGGAAAAAGGTTTTCTTCCATTCCTATTACATATATATAAGGGAACTCCAGACCTTTTGCCGAATGAACAGTCATCAGGCTTATTTTATTATTATCCTCCTTGTCAACCTTTTCATCTACGGCACTCATCAGAGAGATATTTTCGAGGAAATTCTCCAACAAAACGCTGCCGTTTTCCGGTTGACTCTCCACTGATTGAGAGTCTGCAATCCTATTTTCGCCTGAATTTAAATCCTGATTTGTATCATTCTGTTCCTCATCAATGACTCCGCCAAGAGCATCTCCCTCAAACTCCTTAATGGAGTTGAAAAGTTCTTCCACATTTTCTACTCTTGCCTGACCTTCAATTGACGTATCGGATTTCAGAAAGGTCATATATCCGGAGCGTAAAACAATCTCCATTGATATTTCATAGGCATTTACTGTGCGGACTTTTAAAGATACTTCCGAAATAAGTTTTGTAAATTCCAACAGCCGGGCAGCTGCGGCGGCCTTGATGCCAAAGGAAGCAAGGTCTCCTGTATGCAGTGCCTCCCACATCGAAACAGAAGCTGCACCCGCCGCCGCGGCCAGATTGCTCATAGTCGTGTCTCCTATCCCTCTCGGAGGAACATTCACTACTCTTCTTAAAGCCTCGTCGTCTTTTGGATTTACAAGTAATCTCATATAGGACATTACATCCTTGACTTCTGCCCTGTCGTAAAAAGAGTGACCGCCATAAATCTTATATGGAAGTGATCTTTTTCGCAACGCCTCCTCCACAACACGCGACTGTGCGTTGGTACGATACAGAACGGCAAAGTCGCTGTATTCGGCCTTTGTATCATAAATATTTGAAAGGATGGAAGATGCCAGTGTAAATGCCTCTTCCTGATCGGTATATCCTTTAACTATCTCAATTTTTTCTCCGGTATCTGCTGTAGAGAAACACTCTTTGTTTAAACGGTTTGAATTACGGGATATGAGACTATTTGCGGCTTTCACAATTGTTTGTGTGGAACGGTAGTTTTGCTCAAGCTTAAATTCCTTTGCTTCCGGATAGTCTTTCAGAAAATTAAGAATATTCTCAATTCTTGCCCCCCGGAACGAGTAGATGCTTTGAGAGTCGTCTCCCACTACGCAAACATTTCTGTGACCGGATGACAATTTCTTCACTATAAGGTATTGAGAAAAATTCGTATCCTGATACTCATCTACAAGTATAAAACTGAACCGGTTGCGTAATTTTTCAAGAACATCCGGGAAGTCGCGTAAAAGAATATTGGTATTCAACAATATGTCGTCAAAATCCATAGCTCCGGCCTGCCTGCACTTCTTCTCATAAAGCTGATAGATTTCTCCAACCTTAGGCTTTTTCCCGATTGCATCCCTCTGAATTAATTCTGCATTTGAAAGGTATGCAGCCGAAGTTACAAGATTGTTTTTAGCCATCGATATTCTGGAGAGAACCTCATTTGGCTTATAAATCTTTTCGTCGAGACCCATCTCACGGACACAATTTCGGATTGCGCTTCTCGAATCCGAAGTATCGTATATCGTAAAGCTCTTTGGAAATCCCAGCAATTCTGCGTCTTCTCTCAGGAAACGAACAAAAATTGAGTGAAAAGTACCCATCCACAGATTTTTCGAAAGCGAACTTCCCACCAGTGTGGAAATTCTTTCTTTCATCTCCTTAGAAGCCTTATTCGTAAATGTCAAAGCAAGAACCGAACCTGCTTTGTGCCCGTGATTCAAAATGTTAGCTATTCTACAGGTCAGTACTCTTGTTTTTCCCGAACCCGCTCCCGCCACTATCAAAGATGGCCCCTCAAATTGTTCAACTGCTTGACTCTGAGCAGTATTCAACCCCTCACATATATTAGAAAATTCTCTATTCATTAATGCCAAAATTACAAATAATGTGTATCTTTGCCGCAAATTTTAAGGAAAAAGATGTCAAATAAAATTCGATTACGCAAAGGTTTAAACATTCCTCTAAAAGGAAGTGCCGAAACCCACATCGCTAAGAACATCTCACCTAATATAATTGCAGTAAAGCCAACTGACTTTAAAGGCCTCAATCCCAAGCTTCTTGTAAAAGAAGGGGATCTGGTAAAAGCCGGAACACCTGTTATTGCAGATAAAAAAAGGCCGGAGATTCTCATTTGTTCTCCAATAAGCGGTACTGTTAAAGAAGTTGTCCGCGGAGAAAAGCGAAAACTTTTAGAAATTCTTATTGAGTCCGATAAGAAGCATGAGTATCAACAAATAGTCACCCCTAACTTTCGTAAGGCAACACAAAAAGAACTCAAAGAGACTCTTCTTGCCGGCGGGATGTGGCCAATGATTAAACAGAGGCCCTATGGAATAATTCCAAGCCCTTCAGTCGAACCGAAAGCTATTTTTATATCCGGATTTGATACTTCACCGCTTGCTCCAGATCTTGATTTTACGTTAAAAGCTGAGTTTGAACATATGCAGGTTGGAGTTGAGGTACTCTCTAAACTTACATGCGGAGGCGTACACCTAAGTCTTAATGCCGATAATTTTGCCGGCAGTCCTCTTCACAGACTCGAAAAAGTTTCTCTTCACGTTTTTGACGGACCTCACCCTGCAGGAAATGTTGGCGTTCAGATTCACCACATCAGCCCCATTAACAAGGGAGACGTAGTGTGGACAATGGATTTATATACTCTCGCAGCAATAGGCCGTCTCTTCTCGAAAGGAGTATTTGATCTTCGAAAGATAATTGCAATCACCGGTCCAAGAGCTAAAAAGCCATGCTATATTGAAACGCTTCCTGGAATGCCAATGAGCGATATCATGGAATTTGTTGAACTCACTCCTGAAAAGAAGAGCGGCGAACTTTTACCGGTTCGCTTCATCAGCGGGAACGTTCTCACAGGAGACAACATTGGAGAGAATGGCTCTCTTGGTATTTTCCACAATCAGATTACTCTTGTTTCCGAAGGTAAATACAGAGAGATGTTTGGCTGGAGCAAACCATTCCGTGCCAAAAAATTCAGTTTTTCTCACTCATATTTTTCATGGCTCACGCCTTCGAAAAAGTACTCTTTAGACACAAACCTAAACGGCGGAGAGAGGGCATTCGTTATGACCGGCGTATACGAGAAGGTTCTTCCTATGGATATCTATCCGATGTACCTTCTTAAAGCCATACTTGCCGAAGATATTGATAAAATGGAGGCTCTCGGAATTTACGAAATTATTGAAGAGGATTTTGCTCTCTGTGAATTTGTATGTCCTTCGAAAACCGAAATTCAGGAAATTGTTTCCAAAGGTATCGATTTGATGATTAAAGAAATGTCTTAACCGGATAAGTGATGAAAGCATTAAAAAATCTAATAGATAATATTAAACCTACATTCAGTAAAGGGGGAAAACTCAGTTTCCTTCACTCAACATTCGATGCATTTGAGACCTTTCTTTATGTACCGGAATATCTCACAAAAAAAGGAGTGCATGTCCGCGATTCAATAGACCTCAAAAGGACTATGACAATTGTTATAATAGCACTTTTACCTGCACTTTTGTTTGGTATGTATAACACAGGTTATCAGTACAATCTCTCTGTCGGAGGGTCGATGGATTTCATGCAGATGTTCTGGTACGGATTCCTGAGGGTTCTTCCCCTTGTTATTGTCTCATATGTGGTTGGACTCGGAATCGAGTTTGCTGCTGCACAAATCAGAGGACATGAGGTAAATGAGGGCTTCCTTGTTTCAGGTATGTTAATACCTCTTATTATGCCGGTTGATGTTCCGCTTTGGATTCTTGCATTGTCGGTTGCATTTGCCGTAATTGTAGGAAAAGAGGTATTTGGAGGAACGGGTATGAATATCTGGAATCCGGCACTTCTTTCAAGAGCATTTGTATTCTTTGCATATCCTTCGCAGATATCAGGAGATAAAATATGGATATCCGGGCTTAGCAGCGGACAGGGTGTTGTAGACGGTTTTTCCGGAGCTACTCCCCTTGCAAACGCAGCAGCAGGATCGCCGGTTCCTTCATTTATGGATATGTTCACCGGCTTCATTCCTGGTTCCATTGGAGAGACATCGACAATAGCAATTTTGATTGGCGCAGCACTATTGATTTTTACAGGAATAGCAAGCTGGAAAATTATGGTATCCACTTTTGCCGGTGGATTATTAACCGGCCTTCTGCTAAATGTCCTTGCAACTGATCCTTCGTCTTATATGGCTATGCCTGCCTGGAACCACCTGGTTATGGGCGGATTTGCCTTTGGAGCCGTATTTATGGCAACAGATCCTGTTACAGGTTCTCAAACCGAAACAGGAAAATGGATATATGGATTTTTAATTGGAATGATGGCAATATTGATACGTGTCTTCAATGCCGGTTACCCGGAAGGAATGATGCTCGCCATTTTGCTGATGAACACATTTGCGCCTCTTATTGACCATATTATCGTTCAGTCTAACATTAAACGAAGACTCAAGAGAGCCGTAATAAAATAAATAAGGAGAACAACAATGGACACAAATAAAAACTTATATACAGTTATATATTCAACAATACTTGTTGTTATAGTCGCTGTCGTTCTTGCGCTCGCCTCATATCTTTTAAAAGACAAACAGGAAAGAAATATTGAGATTGAAACCAAGCAGATGGTTTTAAAATCGGTTCACCTGGGGACCGAAGCAGCAACTGCAGCCGACAAGGCTAAATACATTGAAGATTTATATTCAAAGTATATTAAAGATACAACAATACAGGAGGGAGATCTTACTCTTCAGTTGTACATATGTACCCTTGATACAAAAGACAGAATCTACATATTACCGGTACACGGAACAGGCCTTTGGGGTCCTATTTGGGGATATGTAGCTATGAAGAGCGATTTCAACACAATATTCGGTACCACTTTTGACCACAAAGGAGAAACTCCGGGACTGGGAGCAGAGATCAGTACCCCAGCATTCTGTAAACAATTTGAAGGAAAACAGATATTTGAAAACGGAAATTTTGTTTCAATATTAGTTGTAAAAGGCGGAGCAGATCCAACAGCTGTTAATCAGGTTGATGCAATTTCAGGAGGGACAATAACATCAAAGGCGGTTGAAGCAATGCTTAAGAACAACCTCACAGAATATCTCAACTTCTTCAAGGCAAATCTTAAGGAGCCGGCTCCCGTTGTACCTGCTGCAGCAGACAGCACAATGACAGTTCCCGCAGATACAACAAAAGCCGCAATAAAAACCCCTATTAAATAGATAAGCGATGAATAAAAAGATATTTACAGAACCTCTTTTCAAAGGAAACCCAATTACCGTACTGGTGCTGGGTATCTGTTCTGCGCTTGCAGTAACCACTAAGCTTGAACCGGCTATTGTAATGGCTATCTCGGTAACCATTGTAACCGGGTTTTCAAGTTTTATCATATCTCTTATAAGAAATACAATTCCGAACAGAATCCGGATTATTGTACAGCTTGTGGTTGTTGCAATGCTCGTTATCCTTGTGGACCAGATTCTGAAAGCATACTCATATGAGGTGAGTAAACAGCTTTCTGTGTTTGTAGGATTGATTATCACCAACTGTATCATTATGGGGAGGATTGAGGCATTTGCACTTGGAAACAAACCTTTCCCTTCTCTCATAGACGGCCTTGCGAATGGTTTTGGCTACGGAATAATTCTGGTGGTCGTTGCATTTGTTCGTGAATTCTTCGGATCGGGCACTCTTTTAGGAATTCAAATTATTCCGCTTAACTGGTATCTTAAAAACGGCGGTTTTTACGAAAACAACGGTCTGATGATTCTCCCACCTATGGCATTGATTCTTATTGGACTGATCATTTGGGTTCAAAGAAGCATTTCTAAAGATTTAATTGAAAAATAATAACATATACCAAAATGCAAGAATTAGTAAATATATTCGTCAAATCCATATTCATGGAGAATATGGTATTTGCCTACTTTTTGGGAATGTGTTCATTTCTGGCCGTTTCAAAAAGCGTAAAAACAGCAACAGGTCTTGGAATTGCAGTAATTTTCGTACTTGTGATTACACT
Source organism: Bacteroidales bacterium (assembly GCA_021371955.1). Classification (GTDB taxonomy): domain Bacteria; phylum Bacteroidota; class Bacteroidia; order Bacteroidales; family UBA932; genus Bact-08. Next base: position 291,026 of record JAJFVD010000003.1, on the reverse strand, counting down.
TCCCGTTAACTACCTTATTTACAAATATGTATTATTGCCTGGAGCACTCAGTTGGCTGAGCCCGCAATTTGCCGATTTGGATCTTAGTTTTTTAAGTTTCATCATATTTATTGCAGTAGTAGCTTCAATCACCCAACTTGTAGAAATGGTTGTAGAAAAGTTTACTCCTGCGCTTTATTCGTCCCTCGGAATTTTTCTTCCCCTTATTGCCGTTAACTGCGCAATTCTCGGAGGTTCACTGTTCATGCAGGAAAGAGGCTATGAAACATTGGGACAGGCAACAACTTTCGCACTCGGCTCGGGTGTTGGCTGGTTCCTTGCAATTGTTTCACTGGCAGCTATCCGCGAGAAGCTTAAATATTCAAATATCCCTGCTCCATTACGCGGCCTGGGAATCACATTCATTGTAGTAGGCCTTATGGGTATAGCCTTTATGAGCTTTATGGGTATTAAACTATAAGAGGAAAAGAAAATGAATCTAACATCAATTTTAATAATATCAGTAGTATCGTTTCTTATAGTGACTCTCCTTTTGGTGGCGATGTTGCTGTATGCAAAAGCAAAACTAACGCCTTCAGGAGAGGTTAAACTCTCTATAAACGAAGGTGAAAAAGAGCTTATTGTAAGCCCTGGCTCTACAATTCTCACAACACTCAGTAACGAGAAAATATTTCTTCCATCTGCCTGTGGCGGCGGCGGAACCTGCGGAATGTGCAAGTGCCGTGTTACTAAAGGTGGCGGAGAAATTCTTCCTACAGAAGTTGGTTTCTTCACAAGAAAACAACAGCAGACTCAATGGAGACTTGGCTGTCAGGTAAAAGTCAAAGAGGATATGGAAATCGAGATTCCTGAAGAGGTACTCGGTATAAAGAAATGGGAGTGCGAGGTTGTCAGCAATGTAAACGTTGCTACATTTATCAAAGAATTTGTAGTTAAACTGCCGGAAGGCGAACATCTCAAATTCAAATCTGGAGGCTACATTCAAATTGATATCCCGCCATGCGAAGTTGATTTCTCAAAAGATATCGAAGTTCAGCCTGAATTCCATGAAGACTGGGACAAGATGAAGATATGGGATCTCAAAATGAAGAATAACGAAGAAACTTTCCGTGCCTATTCAATGGCTAACCACCCTGCCGAAGGCAATATCGTGATGCTTAACATCCGTATCGCCACTCCGCCATGGGACAGAGCTAAGGGTACATTTATGCCTGTAAATCCGGGAATCTGTTCTTCATACATATTCTCCCGCAAACCTGGCGACAAAGTGACTATATCTGGCCCTTACGGCGAGTTCTTTATCAAGCCTACCGACAACGAAATAGTATTCGTTGGTGGAGGAGCAGGTATGGCACCTATGCGTTCACATATTTTCCACCTCTTCCAGACTGAAAAGACTAAACGAAAAGTAAGTTTCTGGTATGGAGCACGTTCGCTTCGCGAAGTATTCTATGCAGAGCAATTCCGCGCTATTGAAAAAGAGTTTCCAAACTTTACCTTCAATATTGCTCTCAGTGAACCAAAACCGGAAGATAACTGGACAGGATTAACTGGTTTTATCCACCAGGCATTGCTCGATAACTACCTCAGCAAGCACGATGCGCCGGAAGATATTGAATACTACCTTTGCGGACCTCCAATGATGAACAGCGCCGTTACAAAAATGCTGGACAATCTTGGTGTTCCTGAAGAAAACGTAGCATTTGATGACTTCGGAGGCTAGTCTTGAATTGGCAGAGGCCAATGGCCTTAATATAATTAAAAAAGAGCGACAAATTTATGTCGCTCTTTTTTTGTGAATTCTTCCAGTATTGTCTTAGGCTGCGAGTTGAAAATAGCGACCGGAAATCGCTAAAACTGCATGCGAATACGATGATTCATAGGAAGAAGATTATTGGCGCGGGTACCAAGATTCTTAACAAAACCCAGACCCAGACCGCCGTATGTTACGCGCAGGTAACCAAGAGGCTTGTCAGTAAATTTAATTGTACCTCTTGAAAGATAGATCAAAGCATCTTCCTTTGAAAGTTCCACAGAAGGCCACTCGCCGGCATAGTCCAGAGAAAGCGCATAGTTGTGATCCGGAACTTCAGTTTGAGAATATTTTTGACTTAGGGACTTTGGATCCTTTCGGATTTTTTGCTTTTGATTAATAATTCCAGAAAAATTCTGTGGAAAAGCATCATATTTGCTACTAACGGATAATTGTTTATCCGGGTCCCTATCCTCAGGTTTCTGCAGAAGCGAAAAGAAAAGTCCTTCACCCTTAACAAATCCGGGCAATAATCTTAATGAGTATTTGTCAGAAAATATAATGCCCGCCTTCTCCGCATCCTCTTTTGAAAAGCGTAATAACTGATTATTTTGAAAATTTTCCGTAATATTCTCCCTGTTTGTGTTAAAATGGCAATCTCCAAATAAATCAACGGGCTCTGCTTTGAAGTTGTCAATGAGCCACTCTATATTATTCTCATCTTCGTAACGGTTCATTGTACAAGTTGAATAGGCCAAAAGACCTCCCGGAGATAAAGAGTCCCAAATATCGGATAAAATTCTTCTTTGCCGGGAAGATGATAATTTCACTGCTTCTTCCGACCACTCAAGTATTGCATCCGGGTCCTTGCGAAACATTCCCTCTCCCGAACATGGGGCATCTACCAGAATAAAATCAAAAAGATATCCTCTCCGTGGAAACTCAGCGGCATCAAGCGACATAACATCAATATCGGGATAGCCCCATTTAATAATGTTTTCCCGCAGCGCTCCTACTCTTGTGCGGATTACTTCATTTACTGTAAGTTTTGAGCCTTTTGGCATGATGGATGCCAGATGGGTAGATTTTCCACCGGGTGCAGCGCACAGGTCAAGTAGTTTTATTGAGCCGGATGGTGTTCCTGCTGCCGGTGACAATTGTTGAGCAGATTTTGATGCTGTTAGTTCCCGGAGAAAAGGTTCGAGCAGAGACAAAATCATTGAACTGGGTTCCTGAACATAATATGCCCCGGCATGAAGTGCCGGATCAAGAGTAAATACAGGTCTTTCCGAAAGATATAACCCTTCTTTGCACCAGGGAATCTGGTTCCCGGAAAGAGATTTTGAAAGATGAGAGTCAACAACACCGTCTCTCGCCCATTTTCGCGGATTTATCCGGACAGAAAGTTCGGGTTCGCCGGAGAGTATTGCAGATATAACAACATTGGCATTATCACTGCCAATCGCTTCCTGCAGATATTCTTTGAATTTTTCCGGCAAAATCATTTTTGTAGGCATATATCAATCCTCGGATTACTTGCGCTTACTTATTCCGCTCACCGGAATAATAATTTGCACCCCATAGGTCATATTTTTTGTACTGATTCTGAAGTTTTTCACGGAATTTAACAATGTTCCGGCCCTCACGAGGAGACCAGTATACTTCTGAAATCGCAGAGAGGCGTGGAAAAATGCCATATTCCACCTGCTCTTTATTGGCAAAGTATTCAGTCCACATACAGCCCTGTCCGCCAAGTACATTTGCAGCAGCCTCTTCAGGAAATCCGTCAGGTATCGGTTCAAAAAGATATACAGAATCAAGGGTGGTCAGCCAGCTTTTATGAGCAAGATTTGTCTCACCCTCTCTTTGTGCAATATTAAAATAGCTATTGACCATTGGGGTCATAATAGCCTTGTGTCCCATTTTTGCAGCCTTAAGCCCACCCTTTGCGTTTCTCCAGCTCATTACAATTGAGCCGGGAACCAAACCGTCATCAATCATCTCGTCCCATCCTACTATTTTTCTGCCGCGGGCAGTAACCACTTCGGATATTCTCTCAACAAAATACTTTTGCAACTCATTTTCATCCTTCAATCCTTTGCTGCGCATATATTTCTGGGTAGATACCGATTCTTTCCACCATCTTTTCGCACATTCGTCTGCGCCAATATGGATGTACGGGCCCGGAAAGATATCCATAAGCTCGTTAAAAACATCAGCAAGAAAAACGAATACTTCATCTGAAGGAGCAAGTACATTGTTCTGACGATTATATATTCCCCATGTAATTGCAGGTTTTTTAGGAATATCCGGAGTTGTACTGAACTGGGGATAACTCGCAATTATTGCCATTGAATGGCCGGGAACATCAATCTCCGGTACTATTGTTATTTGCCTTTCGGCAGCATATTTTACTATATCTTTCAATTGTTCAACAGTATAAAACCCGCCGTACCTTGTGGAATCCACACCTGTACCGGGAAAAATACCAATAATAGTTCCGTCTCTCCAGGAGCCGATAGAGTTAAGCTTTGGATATTTTTTACTTTCAATTCGCCAGGCCTGATCGTCTGTAAGATGAAGGTGGAAGTAATTCATCTTGTGAAGAGCAAGATAATCTATGTACTGCTTAATGTAATCAACAGAAAAGATATGCCTTACAACATCCAGATGCATTCCTCTGTACTCAAACCGGGGATAGTCATAAATCTCAACGGCCGGAACAGTAAGAGCAGATATCTTTGATTTATTTATATCCGAATTAGGACTGACTCCTGCTTCAACAGGCAAAAGCTGAATCAGAGACTGAACTGCATAAAACAGCCCCTGTAAATCAGCGCCAATCAGTTTAATACTGCCATTTTCTGCAGAAAGGAAATAGGCTCCCTGCTTAGGTTTTACGATCAGAGCAGAAAAGTCATATTGCTTTCCTGGTTGCTTGTCTGCCTCAATGAACGCTTTTTTAACACTTTCGTTATCAATTGAAAAACTTATAACTGAAGCGTTTTTTTTTGCGGATTTTGCAACTTTCAGGCTAAAACCATAATACTTTTTAAGATAGCTGTTAAGAAAACGGACAGACTCATCACACTCGCCAGAAGCAAGCAATAAAACGCTGTTTTTATCAATTACCACCGGAGATGAATTTTTAACTCCTTCAATGAGCAACACCGGTTCCGGTATTACAGAAATATTTTTGTCCATAATCTTTTCTGAGTCAAATGCGAAAATGAACGAAGCAACGAAAATAGCTGCCACGGCCAAAACCGGCTTAAGTAAGTTTTTCATTATAGTTTATTTAAAGCAGAATTTCGAAGTCTATGCCAAAGGGGAACCACCCATACCCTTCTCCAACTCATCGGTAATCTTGTCAACCGCCTCCTGGAGTTTCCCTCCCAGCATCATTTTAAACATTCCGGAAAGTTCTGCATTCAACTCAAGATTAAACGAACTCTCCATTTGAGATATTGACTCAATTCTCATTATAAAATTAAACGGAAAGGGACTCCTTCCATATTGCTCATACCTGATAAGCGAAAATGGAATTCTCTCTGCCACCTTTATGCCAAGGTCAAATCCCTGAACATTGCCGGATAATGTATCGCTTGTGGAAACTATATTCGCCTTTTTACCAATATCTTCCGGCAGACTTTTTGTAAAATTTGTAAGGTCAGAAAAAATAGCAAAAATCTGACTTGCAGGTTGCTGTATCCTTACAGTTCTGCCCTTTGCCTGTGTATTAGCCATTTAAATCTATAGATTTTGACCCCACGCTTCCGGATGGAACCTCCATTCGCGAAGAAGTGCTATTTCTTTTTCCCTGATATAATTACAATTCAATGCCTCGTCTATGAGAGTGTCGTAATTTGTTAGAGTACGCAGTTCGCAGTTACCATATTCAAATGACCGTCTTGCTTTGTCAAAATTGTACGAGAAGATTGCCACCATTCCAAGAACATGGGCTCCTTCGTTTTGCAAAGCATCAACTGCAGACAAGGAACTTGCTCCCGTAGAGATGAGGTCTTCAACAACTACCACCGATGCACCGGCAGGCAAATCTCCTTCAACCTGAGCTCCAGTACCATGGTCCTTTGGTTTAGGACGGACATACACAAATGGCTTCCCAAGTGCCTCAGCAACAAGTACACCCCATGCAATGGCCCCGGTTGCAACTCCTGCTATCACATCCACGTTTTTATAGTTCTGTTCAATGATTTTTGCAAGGTTTTTAAAAATAATTTCCCTTGCTTTAGGGTAGGATAATATCTTTCTATTATCACAATAAATTGGTGATTTCCAACCTGATGCCCATGTAAACGGCTTATCTGTATTAAGCCTTACGGCTTTAATTTCCAAGAGTTGTCTGGCAACTATTTTTTCAATTGACTCCATAATAAAGTATCTTTGTACAAAGATAGTAAAATCATCCTATTTTTTAATGCACAGTATATACTTCAACAACCGCTGTCTTGCAGTCTGCTCAAACAATGAGGAGGCACTCAGCGAACCAGACGCAGTCCTTTATAGCCCCGGCTCCTTTCCGGAACTTGCAAATCTGCCGGAACTTTTCGATAACTCGCCACAAATAACCAAGCTTTATATTCCTTGCGAAAGCGAAGAGGATTCCTTTAAGCAGTTATGCACTCAGCTCACTCCAATTACTGCCGGAGGAGGAGTTGTAAAAAACAGAAATGGAGAGTATTTGCTTATTTTCAGACATGGAAAATGGGACCTTCCAAAAGGCAAACAAGAGAAGGATGAAGATATTAAAGCAACTGCCGTTCGTGAAGTAGAAGAGGAGTGCGGAATACACGATCTTGAGATTAATGAGCACATTTGCGACACATTTCACACATATCACAGGGATGGATTTTTTTACCTTAAATGTACCCGCTGGTTTAATATGAATTACCTTGGAAACGGTACTCATACCGCTCCGCAACAGGAAGAGGAAATAGAAAAGGCTATCTGGGTAAACAAGTGCGATTTGCCAAAGTACCTGACAAATACATATCCATCAATAATAGAGGTACTTGCGAAAATAGGAATCAGCAATGCTAATTCTCAAATCGCTTAATATTTCTTTTTTAGGTTTTACCTCATATCATTCACTTCGAGCCCTTTTAAACGGTAGGCTGGAAATTGAAAATATTCCTTAGGACGGACAGAATTCTGTTTTTCGAATCTGGTAATATTAATAATATAAGATGTGCCGTCTTTGGCCAGATATTTAATCATTCTTGGTATATAGGTATTTTTCTCAATTCCAACAGAAATAGATTTATAGGCCAGTCTTTTGTTTAAAGGAGTAAGATCTACAACCCATATTTGTTTTCCGCTGCGAGAACCCGAGAAGACCCGGAAAGGATACTCATAACCCTTGTTCAGAGATGTGAGAAAGCCAAGGGGGTTTTCAACAATATCCGTTGCAGTTGGGTCATTGGGAACAATCACCATCTCTTTCGAAGAGATGTTAAGTATCCATTTGGTGTAGCCGTCGCAATAAAGTTCAAGTTCCGGATTTGTGAGTTTATATGAGTTTCCCTGTGCCTGGACTACTCCCTTGTAAATAGGAATATCTCCCCGCGAAGAGGCAGTATTTTTGCCGGCAGATTTATCCTGAATAAGCTCAAAATCCATTTCGACAGCCGGCATCGTCTTTATTGTCTCAGTTAGAAACCGGACAATATCGGAAGTCTTTGGATTTTGTGCACTGAGTTCCGAACAAGGAAAAAATATAGTAATCGCAGATATAATAAGTGCAAAAACAATATTTAATTCCTCAAACCTATTTTTTTTCATAGAACTGCAAATAATTCAGGATTTTCAGGATTATTCCAGTGAAGCAAGAATCCTGTCAAGAGAGTGGAAGTCGGTTATCAACACCTGTCTTGCTTTACTCCCTTCGGAAGGACCCACTATTCCTGCAGCTTCAAGCTGATCCATTATTCTCCCGGCTCTGTTGTAGCCAAGGTTCATTCTTCGCTGAATGAGAGAAGTTGAACCTTGCTGATATTGTACAATAAGTTTAGCCGCTTCATCGAAAAGCTTATCTCTCTTGCCTAAATCGATATCTCCAGCAGTATTTTCACCCTCTTCTCCGACATATTCTGGCAGATAGTGAGCAGTAGAGTATCCCCTTTGGTCGCTGATAAAATTGACAATTCTATCAATTTCCTTTGTGTCTACAAAAGCACACTGTACCCTTGTCAGGTCCACACCGGAAGAGATGAGCATATCGCCCCTTCCTATCAATTGGTTGGCTCCAGGTGTATCAAGAATTGTGCGGGAGTCAATATTCGAAATAACCTTGAAAGCAATCCGTGCAGGGAAGTTGGCTTTTATAAGACCAGTAATAATATTTGTGGTTGGTCTTTGAGTTGCAATTACAAGGTGGATGCCAATTGCCCTAGCCAGCTGTGCGAGACGTGCAATAGGCTCCTCTACTTCACGACCAGCTGTCATAATCAAATCGGCAAACTCATCAATAATTACTACAATAAAAGGCATAAAACGATGGCCTTTCAAAGGATTCAGGCGACGTGAAAGAAATTTTTCGTTGTACTCTTTTACATTTCTCACCTTTGCCATTTTAAGCAAATCGTAACGGGCATCCATTTCGATAGTTAATGAACGGAGGGTATATACAACTTTTTGCGTATCAGTAATAATTGCATCGTCTCCGTCCGGCAGTTTTGCCAGAAAGTGTTTTTCGAGTTTTGCATACAGTGACAGTTCTACTTTCTTAGGGTCAACGAGAACGAATTTAAGTTCACTTGGGTGTTTTGTATATAACAATGAAGTAATAATTGCGTTCAGACCTACTGATTTCCCCTGCCCTGTGGCACCCGCAACAAGAAGGTGAGGCATTTTGGCAAGGTCAAAAACCATCGGCTCATTTGATATGGTTCTGCCCAGTACTACCGGTAAATCAAAAGCGCCATTACGGAACTTTGGCTCGTCAAGTACCGATTTCATTGGAACAATACTTGGCCGTGCATTTGCAACTTCAATACCTACTGTGTTTGTACCGGGGATTGGTGCAATAATCCGTACTCCCTTTGCAGCAAGCGAAAGAGCGATATCATCCTCAAGTCTTTTGATCTGGGAGATGCGAACACCCGCCTGAGGTACAATTTCGTAAAGAGTTACTGTTGGGCCGGGGCGTGCGAATATCCGCTCAATGCCAATTTTATAATCACTAAGCGTCTTGACAATCCTGCGATTGTTCATTTCAAGTTCATCGCGGGGAACGTCATATATCTTGTCTTTGTAATCTTCCAAAAGGTCCAGACCTGGTGATTTATAATCAGACAGGTCCAGCCTAGGGTCAAACAGAGTATCAAGAGACCCTACCGGTATGTCTTTTAAGAAATCCTCATCCGTTTCATCCCCGTTTTCGGCGTTTCCGTTGTCTATAACTTCAAAAGGGACCGCAGAAACCGGCCCTGCGGCAGCAGACGAGAGTGGTGACTCTCCTACTTCAAACACAGTACCTCCTTTAAGTTCGTCCTCATTCTCTGCGGCAACATCTTCCATTGGAGCAGTGAGATCTGATTCATCTGCAGAATCCATATAAGCAGCATCAGCAGCTGCAGCCATTGCTACAACATCCTCTTTAGGTTTGCGGTGGAACAATGCAGAAATGGCTCTGTTGAACCATATCACAATTTTATAACTCATCAGCACAAACCATAATACCATTAATACCGAGATGAGCAAACCTGCTCCGGATGCCCCAAGCATAGAAATAAGCCACTGATTTACAAAATACCCGTATGACCCGCCGGCTCCGTTTCCAAACCAGTCGTCGAACTTTGTAAACCCAAATACGTATGAGAAAAAAATGGATATGATTATAGCACCAAAGGCAGACAAGAAAAATATCCGTAATAATTTGACTTTTCGGATTTTAAGTGAATAAAGCGAAATAGCACCAAAGAAGAAAGGTATTGCAAAAGCACCAAGACCAAAAAGATTGGAAACTAAAAAATTAGCCCAGAAAAAACCTATTTTCCCGCCACCGTTCTCTACCGGAACAAGATTGTTCCACACATCCGGGTTGCTGAGCAACGACTGGTCCTCTGCCCACGTAAAGACAAATGAGATTAAAGCAATAAATGTATAAATAGACAGGCCACCAAAAAAAAGACCGGCAATCAGTCGGACAGCCTCCATTCCCTGAGGAGCGGGTGCGTTTTCGCCTGTTTTAGATTTAGTAGCAGTCTTTGATGTGTTTTCGTTCTTCTTTGCCATATGTTAGGTTGTTGCTGAAAAATTCTTGTTTGGCGGGCGGCGGGGAGGGCGGAACGCCCTTCCGCCTCCGGCGGGCATCAGGCAACCTGATGCCCCCGCCGCCCGTTTTGTTATACTCTCTCTATTTTTGCTCCAATTGCGTTAAGACGCTTGTCTATTTCCTGATATCCTCTGTCAATCTGCTCAATATTCTCAATCACAGACACACCCTTTGCACTCATTGCAGCAATAAGCAATGCAATACCGGCGCGAATATCCGGAGATACCATCCTTGTTCCCCTAAGGCAAAACTCCCTGTTGTGTCCGATTATTGTAGCTCTGTGAGGGTCGCACAAAATTATCTGTGCACCCATGTCTATCAGTTTATCAACAAAGAACAGCCTGCTCTCAAACATTTTCTGGTGAATCAGAACAGAGCCCTTGGCTTGTACTGCCACTACAAGTAAAACAGACAGCAGGTCAGGAGTGAGCCCGGGCCATGGCGCATCTGCAATGGTCATAATTGAGCCATCCATAAAACTTTCTATCTCATAATGTTCGTGAGCGGGAATGTAAATATCGTCCCCTCTTCTCTCAACTGTGATTCCAAGTCTGCGAAACTGTGCAGGGATAATTCCCAATTCATCATAAGCGACATTTTTTATAGTAATTTCGCTTCCTGTCATTGCTGCCAGTCCAATGAAACTGCCAACTTCTATCATATCAGGGAGGATTGTATGATCTGTTCCGCCAAGCTCCTTCACACCCTCAATGGTCAACAAATTCGAGCCGATTCCGGAAATTCTTGCTCCCATTCTGTTGAGCATTTTGCAAAGTTGCTGAAGATATGGCTCACATGCGGCATTGTAAATTGTGGTTGTACCTTCGGCCAGCACGGCTGCCATTACAATATTTGCCGTTCCGGTTACAGAGGCTTCGTCAAGCAGCATATAACAGCCCTTAAGACCTTTGCTTTTCACTTCAAAATATGAACTACCTTGTTCGAAATTTAGCTCAGCCCCAAGTTTTTCAAAACCAATCAAATGCGTATCCAGCCTCCTTCTTCCTATTTTGTCCCCACCGGGCTTAGGCATATAAGCAAATCCAAAGCGGGCAAGCATCGGCCCCGTGAGCATGACCGACCCTCTTAACGCAGCAGATTTACGGCGAAACTCTTCGCTCCGCACAAAGTCAAGATTTATATCCTTTGCACAAAAAGCATAACTTTTGGAGATGTTTGAATTGGGAGCGAAAGGCAGCACTTCTACCTTAACACCCAAATCGGCTAGCATCTCAATTAATTTATTTACATCTAAGATATCAGGAACATTGTGCACCACTACTCTGTCCGGGGTCAGCAATACTGCCGAAAGAATTTGCAGAGCCTCATTTTTAGCGCCCTGCGGAATGAGTTCGCCACAAAGGCGGTGCCCACCCTCTACCTTAAATACAGCCATTATTTTCTTTTGTTTTTGATGTTTTTACTTTTGAACTTCGAGCGTTCTCTAAAAGCATTCTGATCTCTGTGGCCGGCCCCAACCTGATCCCTGTAGCCGTTCACCTCCCTGTGCGTACTCTGCTCTCTTGGAACAGTTGTATCCAGGTGTATATCATCCGGCACCACAATCCGTCCTCCTGAAAGTTTGTAGATATCCTTGAAAATTGTCTCCTCAATAACCGACTCCTTATTCCATATAAGATATTGCTGACGCATATAGTTTGCCAGTATCCGTATCATGTTGGTTTTCGTCTCTCCATCAGGTTTGTCTGCCACCATATCAAGCATATTCTGAATGTTCCGTCCATAGTGAGCCGCCTTGAGAGGGTTTGTTTCCAAAGGAATCGGATTTGGTTTAGTCGAGAAAGTATCCTTTGTAGGAATAGGATATGGAGAATCTATATCAATATCAAAATCAGATATTATCTGAACGTGATCCCATAACTTATGCTTGAAATCATTAATATCCCTGAGCGATGGATTGAGAACACCCATTGTAGTAAGGACTGCCCGTATCTGCTCATTTCTCTTCTCCCTGTCCTCTATATTCTTGACATAATTAATCATCTTCTGAACATGCCTTCCATACTCGGGCATAATCAGCTTACTTCTTTGTGTATTATAATCCATTTTCATTTATTATTAATCAATTCAATTATCGCGACATCAATTGTTCGATATCTTTATCCGCACTTTAATCCATACCTATCTGCACCCGATCCTTCTTCTCAAATATTTCAGTCACAAAATGTACTCCCAGTTTCAACCTAACCACAAAAATCTATCCTAACTCTTCATCCCTTCCCAAAACCTATCCCAGTTTGTTAACCGAAGACAAATCTACATAAATTTTTGCACCAAGTTCTTCCAGAAAAAGAGCAACACCTTTTTCATCTACTCTGAGCACCTCTCCTTTCTGTTTTTCAAACGCTCCCGCAATAATTTCAACCTTGTCGCCGCTAGTTAAAATATCATGATTTTCTGCAAGTTTCAAAAACTGACGAATAGCATCAATTTCCACCTGACGCACCTTTGCCGGTTTCCCAAGATAAAACACAGTTCTCGAAACACCATAAATAGTATTCAACGAGTATAGCTGATGCTCCGGGCATTGAACAAAAACGTACGATTTAAAAAGAGGCATCTCAACGACCTTGATTCTGTCCGACCATCTCCTCTTTGTCTTGTGAAGCGGCAAAAAGACTTCTACCCCCTCACTCTCCAACCTTGCCGCAACCTGCTTCTCCGCTCTAGCAGCAGTATATAGAACATACCAGCACATAACCCCTGAAATTCAAAAATATTCAACAAAAAAATTACAACCCGGAACCGTAAAAAGCCTCTCACAATCGCCCTCTGTTTCAAAGCAATATCCACTCATATTACTCATTTCCGATTCCCCATACAAAGATAATTTATTTCCCGCCAAACCAAACCATTGCCACCAGCTTTTTTAACCATTGCCAATAGCTTTTTTCATATCATTCCGAATGACGGACCCCGCGGCACTGCCACACAATATTTTTGAATTCCCGCACATAGATTATATAATTGATTTTATGTGCGTTATTAATAGTTGAGGCGCTTTAAGCGCCTCAACTATTAACAACCATTTTAGAACCAAAGCATTAAACCCTATGTGGGAAAATGTTCAACTTATATTTCTAATTTACAGTGACCAATATCTGAACTCCTTCGACAATGAACGGTAAATACCTCTGACGTCTACTAAAAGTCCGTCAGGCATTAGCAATTTGCGGAAATCACCTTCAGAAAGACCAACATATTCTTTATGCGAAACGGCGACTATAACAGCATGATACAACCCAACAGGCTCATTTTGAATTCGAATATTGTACTCTTCAAGTATCTCATGAGCATCAGCCTTTGGATCAATGACATCCACATCAATATTATAAGACACTAATTCATTCACGATATCCGATACCTTAGAGTTTCTTATGTCAGAAACATTTTCCTTATAAGTCACTCCCATTACCAAAACCCGAAGATTTTCAAGGCTCGCTTTACCCCCTGCCAAAATCCTCTTAACAGTTTGTTTGGCAATGTATCCTCCCATCGAGTCATTCACAAACCGGCCTGAAGCCACCATTTGTGTGTGATACTTTAATTCAGCCGCTTTGTGGACAAGGTAATACGGGTCAACACCTATGCAGTGACCTCCAACCAAACCCGGACTGAACTTCATGAAATTCCATTTTGTTCCGGCGGCATTAAGTACATCATAAGTGTTGATATTCATCCGATTAAACAGAATTGAAAGCTCATTCATGAGTGCAATGTTCACATCGCGCTGAGTATTTTCAATAATCTTAGCTGCCTCAGCCACTTTCATTGCCGGGGCACGGTGAACACCGGCCTTCACAACCAACTCATATACTTTTGCAATTTCTTCAAGCGATTCTTCATCACAACCCGAAACAATCTTAACTGTATTTTGCAAAGAATGCTCCAAATCTCCCGGGTTAATTCTTTCAGGAGAATACCCCACTTTGAAATCAGGTCCACACCTTAGCCCGCTCATCTGCTCAAGAAGCGGGACACACTCTTCTTCTGTGCAACCGGGATATACTGTAGATTCATATACTACGTAATCACCTTTTTTAAGATACTTCCCTACACTTTTAGTCGCGGTCAGCAATGGCTTCAAATCCGGTTTGTTATATTTGTCAACCGGAGTCGGCACTGCAATGATAATGAATTTAGCGCCCTTAAGTTCAGCAGGATTAGTAGTAAAGCTGATTTTTCTGCCGAGGAATGAGTCAGATCCCAACTCACCATTCGGGTCCTCTCCCCGCCATAACTTCGCCACATGCCCCTCATTCACATCCACTCCAATAACATCAACCTTTTTTGCAAATTCGAGTGCCAAAGGCAGACCCACATATCCAAGACCTACTACGGCAACTTTTTCCTTACCAGAAACAATCTCTTTATACATAATACACTTATTATTAGCGAACAGACAAACCTCAAAAAAATTTAATAAAAAACAGGCTTTCGATAAAAAAAATAATAAATATCAATGCCAAAGTTTTTACAAAAACACTTTACAAAGATAATTTCTATAAATGACAAAACAATTTTTAGAAATCAGTAATTTTTCTTCCAGCCCTTTAATTGACAATTTTTTCTACATATTTTTAAAGCCAAAATTTCAGTTCGTTTGGCATTCCCATGATTAAATCTGTTTGTCAAGCTATAATTTTGCAGAGAGAGATCGTAAAAGTGAGAGAATAAATATGAAGAGAGAGATATGTACGAGAAAAAAATCAGGCGAAAAATCCGGTTGCGGAACAGGTTTCTTCTATTCCGCAGAAATAACCAGAATAGATTATTAAACAGGCTTAATAGCCAGGAAGAGCTCCCGGAAAGAATTTCAGAGAAACTTTTCTGTGAATCAGTAAGCCATCTCACAAACGGGAAAGGCATACTCCAGCTTAATATACCTGAAATGGAGAACTTCATCATCAAGCTCCATTTGGAACCAATTATTGTCAGACCATATGAGAAATACGAAAATGTAGAAAACAATCCTAGTTAAAACATCATTAAATCAAGAAACCATGATAACATTTGAAAAGAAGAAGAGAGTTCAGGAAGGGAATTTTCATGTATATTTCAGAGGGAACAATAGGACAATTGTGTTTTACGATGACATTGAAAGAGTCGAATTTCTTAAGAAGTTATATTTTGCATCTATACGATATGAAACATTTATCTGGGCATTTGTACTGATGACCAACCATGTACACATTCAATTAGTAACAAAGAGACTCACAGATTTTATGAAGGGTTTCCTTCAGAGCTATGTCAGATGGTATAATATTAAGAATCAAACTAATGACAAATTATTCAAAACACCATTTAACAGTACAAGCAAAAAATCCGAAAAATGGATAATCGATAGTCTTCTTTATATATTACAAAACCCAATAAGAGCTGGTATTTGTCAACATCCATCAGAATACAAATGGAGTTCATATCACTTTCACTTTAACCGGTTTTCGTCTCTTAGAAAGTACATTATAGTTGACACATCATTTTTAGACAAAAAAATAATCAACATTACAAATCTTAATATTGCGATTCGCGAAAGGATGCTGGCCATACCAGAAATAAAAGAAAATCAGAGCGGAACATGGGAAAATATTCCTGACCATAAACTTGCAGAAAATATTAAAATATATTTGCAAGGGAAGAGTATCTATATGCTTACTATCGATGAGGTTGAATCACTTTTACGATTTCTCAAAAAAGAAACAAATGCCTCGTACCGCCAAATAGCTTCTCTCACACATCAAAACTATAATTATGTGATAAAAATTTGCAAAGAAAAACAGAGAAATGAGCCCGTAAAATCAACATAAACGATTTTCAACAATTCCCCGCATGCCGCTCAAGTCCCTTTATATTAGCAATTTATTAATAGTTCAGGCGCTTGAAGCGCCTGAACTATTAATAATAATTTGGCATACAAATCATTAGAGAGGCATGGGACATGTAGACCATCTCGCCTCCTCTTTAAACTCTCGCTGTATTTATGCGTTCCAACGAGCAAAATACAGCGAAACCTTGGCACCCGCAAACTCATATCGTCACAGTTCTGTCTTCCATAGAACTTAAGTGGTGCGGCTGCGCCGCCAGTATACGCCTTCGTCGAAATAGATGGAGCTCCTTCGTCGCCGTTTTACGCCTACGGCGGTTTATTGGTGCGGCATTGCCGCTGTTTACAACCTGCGGCCGACAAAACACATTTCTATGCACATTTCCCACAATCACATAAATCTATGTATATGAGTACCATATTAATAGTTCAGGCGCTTCAAGCGCCTGAACTATTAATATCAGTCTGAATATGTTAGCATTACAGGCCTACGGCAAACTACGAAAGTGCCGCAGGCATACAAAAAAAGACACCCACCGGGATGTCTTTCTTTAACTTTTAAAATCTTGTATTGTTATGCCTCGGCAACTACCTTTGGCAGGATTGATACATAAGATTTGTTGTCAGCTTTCTTTTTGAAGAATACTACACCGTCTATAAGAGCATAAAGTGTGTGGTCTCTACCGATACCTACATTTTCGCCCGGATTATGAACGGTTCCTCTCTGGCGTACCAGAATATTTCCGGCTTTTGCGTACTGACTGCCGAATAATTTAACGCCTAATCGTTTACTGTGTGATTCGCGGCCGTTCTTAGAACTACCGACACCTTTTTTATGAGCCATAATCTAAAAATTTTCCTTTATTAAAATTAAGCAATCTCCTCTATTTTGATCTGAGTCAAAAACTGACGGTGACCATTTTTCTTTGAATAACCTTTACGGCGTTTCATTTTAAAAACAATAACCTTTTTACCTTTAAGGTGCTCAAGTACAGTCGCTTTAACAACCGCACCCTCAACATAAGGAGAACCAACCTTCACAGTACCATCGTTGTCTACAAGAAGCACCTTGTCTAAACTCAAAGATGCACCTTCTTCTGCGTGAAGACGGTTTACAAAAATTTTACTGTCCTTCTCTACTTTAAATTGCTGTCCTGCAATATCTACAATTGCGTACATAAAATAATTTTTTATTATTATTAACTGCAAGCGGTTACTACATTAAGCAACTCTTATTCAATAGCTTGACAATCTTAGTGTTTACTTTTTGGGTTGGCAAATATAAGTTATTCTTTTTTATTATCCAAAACTTATTTAAATTTGTATTAATGGATTCACCGTTTATATATAACAACTTTGTAACAGGGCCTGACTTCATTTCCAGGCAACATGAACTATCGATGCTCACATCAATGATAAAGGAGCGTCGCAACATTTTAATATACGAACCTGCAAAAAGCGGAAAACAATCAATTGTTCAGCAGTCTTTTCAAAAACTTCGTCAGGATGCGCAAAAGTATAAAGTATGCGAAATCAACCTGTTTAACATCAGAACAGAAGAGGCACTTTTCCAAAAATATTTCATAAGTCTGATAAATTGCTTTTCATCCTCTGCTCAGGAAGCCGGGAAACTAAAGGAAGAATTTAGTCAGATATCCGGAGAAGGGCTTGTACTGGATGAAAATGGGCGATATACTGACAATCCGGAGATGCGAGGACATTTTGCAAAAGAGCTCACAGCATTCGGAGATAAACTTGCGGAAAGAAACAATATACTACTTATAACGTATATAGAAGATTTTCAGGAAGTCCTTCATTTCGACGATCCGGATGACACTCTCAGGCTGCTTGAAAATTTGTGGGGAAAAGAGACTATGCGTAGCAATACAGCATTCATAATATCCGGTTCATTTGTAAATGCAATGAAGGAGATTTTTGAAGATAAGAGATACTTTTACCGGATGGCCGACAGAATAAAACTGGAAAGAATTGACGAAAGAAGTTTTACAGAATACATAATCAGAAGCTTTTTAAAAGCGGGCAGAGTGGTATCTAAAGAACTGGCCACGCATATTTACAAACTCACCGACGGGCACCCCTGGTACACTCAGCAACTTGCCGATATTGCATTCGGCCTCACACGCGGCTATCTCACCGAAGCAATTATCAATCAGGCCTTTGATCTTCTAATTGAACTTCACTCATACCGGTTCCGCCTGATAACCAGCCGGCTAAGCCTTTTTCAGCTTAATCTGCTAAAAGCAATTCTGGACAATGTGGAAAAACTGAGTTCAGCTGAAATATTAAATAAATACAACCTTCAGTCTTCGGCAAACGTAAACAGACTTAAGGACGCAGTTCAGAAAAAAGAGATTGTTGTGTTTAACAAAGGCAAAGGAGAATTCCTTGACCCGCTTTTCTGTACATGGATGCGGGAAATATATTTTGCAGAATAGTATCCAGATGGAAAAACAGCGTGTAGTAGTAGGAGTAACCGGGGCATCAGGTCAGATATATGCTAAATACATCATTGAAAAGCTTCGTCAAACAGGCGGAATAGAACTCGATATAATATTTACTGACACAGCCAGAGAGGTATATACAGACGAAACAGGAGAACCGCTCCCCTCTCATCTTATTGACAATAACAGTTATTATAACCGCAACGCTTCCGGGTCAAACCCTGCAAGCGTTTTCATTATCATCCCCTGCACGATGGGTACGATTGGACGTATAGCATCCGGTTCTTCAGAGGACCTCATCTCACGTATTGCCGATGTACAGCTCAAAGAGCGCAGAAAGCTGATAATAGTCCCGCGCGAAACCCCTTATTCGCTCATACATCTGAGGAACATGACCCTGCTTACAGAAGCAGGTGCTATAATTGCACCGGCATCACCTTCTTTTTATATGCATCCGGGGACACTCCCGGAAATGGTGGACAATTTTGTTCTTCGGATACTTGATATTGCCCGGATATCAGAAATGCCTGCAGAAAAAAAATGGCTTGGCGCGAGTTCCAATTTCCTTAAGCCATAGTTTCTTTTCATAAATCCTTAATTGCCGACAAATTGAAAACGCTCATAAAAAAATCGTTTATACGAATAGTGTACGGGATATTGCAATGCACAACAAAACAGGCGACAATCAAGTCCGATTCAATTCTTATAATCGCTCCACATCCCGACGATGAAATTATTGGAACAGGAGGGCTTATTGTAAAAAAACTCCGTGAAGGGTGTAAAGTAAACATCGTTTTTCTGACAGACGGAGAGTGCTCCGGAGCAAGTTCAAGTCTGGAAGAAACCAAACAAGCACGCATATCTTTATCTGAAAAAATAGCAATAAAACTGGGCATTCCTCCGGGAAACCTTTACCGGATGCATCTTCCCGATGCTTTTGTTCCTAAAAGAGGAGAACCGGGATTCGCTGAAGCTGTAAACAAACTTGCTCATTTAATAGACATAATAAATCCATCTTCAATTTTTGCAACACATTTTCTTGATCACTGGCCCTTCGATCACGTTGCCTGCAGCCAGATTGCGACAGATGCAGTCATAAAATTGAGTAAATCAAATTCAGAACTATCCGGCGACTCATCGGTGAATGAGCCGTATAAAAAACCTGAGCTTTGGCTATACTGGGTTTGGGCCTGGTATTTTTTTCGCCCGTGGAAATTCCATAAACTCAATTTTAAAAACCTTTATCGCCTGGATATCAATGGCGAAATTGTTCAAAAGAGAGAACTGATGGACATATACCTGCAGCCAAGATCTCCGGAAGGGAAGCCGTGGAGCGGAGTATTGCCGGAAGCAATGATTTTTCCATTTTCAAAACCAATTGAAATAATTGAGAGAATCGAGTACTGACTCACTACACTGGCCTGAATGTCACTATCTCAATTACTTGCTAAAAAGGATAACATCTAATATGTTATCCTTTTTAGCAAGTAATTGGTAATGAGCAATATGCCTGGCCAAGAATAATGTCGCACCACGACCGGCTCTTAAAGTTCCAGCAATGCTACTTTCCCATCCATTGAACTTACCAGAATACGGCGGTTACCTGCCGGTTGGACATAGTTTATGAGAGCACCGGAGAATGGGATGATTCCGTACACAGAGCCGTCTTTTTCATTCAGAACAAAAATGTTACCCTTATCGGTTGGAACAAATACAAAACCATAGGCAGATGTAATTGGTGACGGAGCAATTTCATATCCGAAACCGGTATGTGATGCCCATAATCTGTCAGGCTTGCCGTCCTTGAAGGTCACAGTGCTGTATGCAAAGACGGTATCCTGCATAGTCTTAACATAAACAACAGAAGCATCCGGTGAGAGGCCTACAGATTCGCGCCCGCCTCTGGCCCGCCAAAGTTCATGCCCTGTTGTTGCATCAAGTGCATGTGTCATTCTTTCAGGAGTAACTATAAAGATTTTCCCATTTGCTTTAACCGGCCATACTGCTGCAGGAGAGAGCCCCCTGCCCTTGTTGTTTGTCCAGCTCCACAAAAGAGATCCATTATCCGGGTTAAGAGCATAAAGAGTTGAACCCCAACTGCCAATATATACTCCTTTATCATCTACATAAGCCTTTGCTTCAACAAATCCCTTAATATTTTTGTACTCCCATACTAAGTTTCCGCTTTTGAGATCTATGGCACGGAATATCCCGTCGGAGGCTCCAATATAAACACGACCCTTAAAGATTGTTGGGGATGCAAGAACAGATTTGCCGGCTTTTACCTTCCAGATTAAGTTTCCGTTTTTTGCATTTATACAATATATAAATGAATCAGAAGAACCAACAACAAGGTTGCCTCCGGATATAGCCGGGGTTGAAAAAATCTTTCCGCTTGTTGCAAATTGCCAGAGAGGAGAAATATTTGATTTCTTTGTTTTTGAAGGCGTTCCGGATTTAGCAGAGAATGCCTTTACAACACCTTTTGTATTTGCCAGATATATTCGGCCATTTTCGTCCATGACTGCAGCAGACCCTATGTCTGAATCGTCCTGCCATTCAAAAATCACTTTTGTTTTAAGGATCGATTTCTGTTGTTCATTAGCTGGTGATGCATTATCGGTCATAAGAGAAGAGGTTCTTGAATTCGATTTTGGTTTTATCATTTTAATCGAATGCCAGGCATCCTTGGTTATGCCCCCGGAAATTCTTTCCTGAAAGGTGATGGCTCCCAGTACTGTGTTAACCGTAATAATATTGTAACCGGCTCCACCCTTGCCGGCACGAAGGTTTGAACGGCCCATGACGCCACGCAAAGGAGAGAAAAGTGAGGCATATTTCATGACGCGGTCGTTATGACCGTGACCACATATCGCAACCTGAGTGTTTGTTCTTGCAAGATATTCCAAGATTGTTTTATAGTTGAGCATTGCATCGTCCAATGGGTAGTGGTTTATAAAGATTACCGGCTGCGAAGGCGGAATCACTTTTGTAAGAGAATCAAGCCATAATACAGCATCACGCGGGACTAAAGCAGGAGCCATCCGCATATTAGGACCTGAATTGCAACCGATAAAGCGGATTCCGCCGGCCTCGAAATCAAAATGTTCATAGCCAAACACCTTTGCAAATGTGTTGCAACCGCTTTCACTCCATTTTGAATCGTGATTTCCTGCAACAATATACCATGGGATTCTAAGTTTGGATATAATCGAGTATGCATGTGCAATCTCCTCATCGGAACCGAATTCAGTTATGTCTCCTCCAAAAATAACAAATTTAATATCAGACATGCTGTTAATATCGGCAACTGATTTTTCAAGATCTTCCGCATTGGCAGGCACATCAGAAATGTGAAGATCGGTAAGAAAGGCAAACTTTATTATAGAGTCCTGAGCCGAAGCGCTAATCGCAAATTTAGAAAATGAGGCGCTCGCTCCGGTCGCACCAACGGCTCCGTAATTTCCGCAGACCCCAAACATCTCATTTCCACCAACAAACAGTAGAGTGTAAATTAAAATCACTAATACATTAAGCTTTTTCATATCATGTATATAAAGGGTATATAAATTTCCTATAATAAACCATCGCAAATATATGCAATTGGCCTAATTAAACTTGGCATTTAGTAGTATTTTTATATATATTTGTAGGATATAATCCGGTGGTGATTCACAATAACCTATGTGACTCACCGGACTTTTTTGTGTCCGAACACTACGAAAAACTTTATGGGAAAAATATTTGGCATCATCACCGAGGGCGAGCGCTATCTGTGGAAGATAATGCGCAACTATATGCCACGGTGGACAATCTTTCTTTTCGACGAGATAATCGTTGCTCTTTCATTTATATCTCTCTGGCTGTTCCGGGACAACATCGCAGCCGCCCCGGCAGAACATTTCGCTTTTAAATTTCTACTTGCAATTTCCGTTTTTTCATTGACATCTATGGCGTTCAGAACATACCATGGAGTTGTCCGCTTTTCCACGATGGTAGACCTCAAAAAACTCAGCAACGCAACAATTGCTGCTACTATCGTATATCTGGGAGTGGCATTGTTATGTACATATACAACAATAGAGGGAGACCACGATGTAGAATTTAATTTCTGGTTCCCTATTGTATTGGGAATGATGGTAATCGCCGGACAATTCATTTTCCGGTTTACAGTCAGAAGCTTTTTTGAGACGTTCGAACACAATGCCAATACAAACAACAACAATAAAATCAGAGCTTTCATTTTAGGCTCCGATTATGACTCCTTACTGCTTGCAAACTATCTCAGCTCAGACAGGACAAGCCCGTATCTTCCGGTTGCATTCATAGCATTTAAAAGCAATCAGGTGGGTAAGGTGGTAAATGGTATGCCTATTCTTTCTTCGGCAAAAGGGCTTTCAAAGCACATGGCCGACTTTAATGTACAAACACTGCTTCTATACAAGGCACAGTTAGATGCTATGCCTAAAGAGTTTTATGACAGATGCATTGTAGAGGGATTGGAATTGCTCATGGTCTCAATGTTTACTAAGTATAACGAAAATGACGGATCCAACCCTCCCCTGATTAACAAGATTAAGATTGAAGATCTTCTTGGCCGCAATGCCATTGTCATGAACAGGGAAAAGATTGAGGACCAGTTTGACGGGCAGACAATTCTTATAACAGGGGCAGCAGGTTCTATCGGCAGCGAAATGGCAAGGCAAATTACTCAATTTAATTGCAAAGAGCTCATTCTGGTAGATCAGGCCGAGACTCCGCTCAACGACCTCTGGCTCGAACTCGCCGGGGCAGGTATTAAGTTTTCTATTAAACCAATAATTGCCAATGTTACCAATCCGGTAAAAATGAGGCAGATATTCGAAATTGCACGCCCAAGCATGGTGTTCCATGCTGCCGCTTATAAACATGTCCCTATGATGGAGTTCCACCCGTCAACGGCAGTTGTAACAAATGTAGGCGGAACAAAAATTGTAGCAGACCTAAGCGTTGAGTATGGGGTAAAAAGATTTGTTATGGTTTCAACCGACAAAGCTGTAAATCCGACCAATGTAATGGGAGCGACCAAGAGAGCAGCAGAAATGTATATCCAATCGCTTGCTCTAAAACAAAAAGAAAATAATAAAGAGAATCCTACTGAGTTTGTAACAACAAGGTTTGGAAATGTCCTTGGGTCCAATGGTTCGGTTGTTCCGCTCTTCAAAAGACAAATTGAGACAGGCGGGCCCGTTACTGTTACCCATAGAGATATCACAAGGTATTTCATGACAATACCGGAAGCTTGCAGCCTTGTGTTAGAAGCAGGTTGCACTGGTACCGGCGGGGAGATATATATCTTTGATATGGGCGAGGCTGTAAAGATTTACGATCTTGCTGAGAAAATGATTCGCCTTTCCGGCAAAATACCGCACAAAGACATAAAGATTGTTGAAACGGGCCTGAGACCAGGCGAAAAACTATTCGAAGAGTTACTTGCCACTGCAGAAAATACACGTCCTACTTATCACAAAAAAGTGATGATTGCAAATGTGCAAAAATGCGATTATGATGCTGTGGCTCCGGAAATTAAGGAGATGTTATACGTTTCAAACAAATATGTCTATCCCACCGATGTGGTTAGGTTACTTAAAAAGCTTATCCCAGAATTCAAGAGTCAGAATTCGGAATACGAAAAGTTAGACCATGAAAATGATAATTAATATTTTATATTGAATATATGAACTTTGCAAAAAGACTATTCACTATTGCGGCTGCTGTGTTAATAACATCAGCCGCTTTTGCGCAATTGAGCGACCAACAGGTCATTGACGAGCTCAAAAAGTACAGTACCTCGGGCAAAACTCAGGAACAAGTGCTGATGGAGCTCGCAGGCAAAGGGGTCACCAAAGAGCAATTAGAGCGGATAAAAAAGACATACGACGCTCAAAGTAAAGGCGTACAGGGGGCTCAAACTACAACAGGCGAAGACAGAGAGAGAGAGACTAATCTTAATTTCCCTGATCCCACAAAATGGGATGATATTGTAAAAGTTTCAAAAGCAAAAAAAGACAGCATATTTGGAAAAAGCATTTTCTCAAACGAGAATCTTACTTTCCAGCCAAATATGAATCTGCCTACGCCTGAAAGCTATCTGCTAGGCTCAGGAGATGAGGTATTGATAGATATTTGGGGCAACTCGGAACTTAATTTTACCCAAAAAATATCTCCCGACGGGAACATTGTAGTTCCTAACATCGGCCCGATACACCTTAGCGGCCTACAGATTCGCGAAGCAAAATCAAGAATTAAAAAGGCATTCAGCAGAATCTACTCCGACCTGGCATCTGCCCAACCCGGCACTTTCATAGGCGTTTCACTTGGAAAAACAAAGACTATTCAAGTAAATGTCATGGGAGAAGTGGCCGTTCCAGGTACTTATGCTTTATCATCGTTTGCCACTGTTTTTCATGCACTCTATTCTGCAGGAGGGATAAACGAAATAGGAAGCCTTCGAGACATTAAAGTTTTCCGTGGCGGCAAAATGATTGCTCAGGTAGATGTCTACGGATACTTGCTAAAAGGCGACACAAGCGGGGAAATTTCCCTGAGAGAGGGCGATTTGGTTAAAGTGGAACCATACCGGAATATGGTAGTGGTAAAAGGTGAGGTGAGAAGACCAATGCATTACGAAATGCGAGACGGAGAGAGCGTTGCGACACTTCTTGATTTTGCGGGCGGTTTTAAAGGCGAAGCCTATAAAAAAAATCTCCTGATAAAGCGTAAAGGGGTAAGCGAATTAAAAGTATACACCGTAGAGGCAAGTGAATATAGTTCATTCAAAATTATGGACGGGGATACTGTAAAAATAGGAGCAATTCTGGATAAATACGAAAATAAAATTGAGATTTCAGGAGCAGTTTATCGTCCCGGAGTTTACGCAATTGACAATAACCTTAAAACTCTTAAACAGCTCTTATCAATGGCAGAAGGCCCAATGGGTGACGCATATTTGCCGAGGGCTATTTTATACAGAGAAAACCCCGATCTTTCATATTCCGTTGAGTCAATAAATGTTACTAAACTGCTTAACGGAGAAACACAGGATATTACTTTAAGAAAGAATGACAGGTTTTATGTTCCATCTGTAAATGAACTTAGAGATAAACTTTATGTTACACTTCAGGGAGAAGTTAAGAATCCGGACAGATATGCATACGCACACAATGCAACAATTTCAGACCTGATACTAAGAGGCGGAGGCCTCCTGGAGTCGGCCTCAAGAGCCCGCATAGATGTGTCTCGAAGAGTAAAAAACCCAATGAGCACAACTGAATCTCCAATACAAAGCGAAATCTTCAGCTTCTCTCTTGAAAAGGGTCTCATAATTACAGGAGACAAAGAGTTTAAGTTACAACCTTTCGATATTGTAACGGTAAGGCGCTCGCCGGGATACGAGGTACAACAAAATGTTGCCGTCAGAGGTGAAATTTTGTTTGGCGGAATATATCCAAAAACCAAAAGAGACGAAAGGATATCTTCAATTATTCAAAGAGCAGGCGGTGTTACATCATCGGCATACATCCATGGAGCAAGACTCACAAGAGTTATGAATTCAGACGAAAGAGCACGCGTTGAGGCCACATTAAAACTTGCGCGAACCAATACAAAAGACACAATTAGAATAGATAGTCTCGATCTTGGCGAAACATATTTTGTTGGAATTGACCTGACAAAAGCTATGGAAAATCCGGGTGGAGACGAAGATATTGTTCTGCGTGAAGGTGACGTTATTGACATCCCAACATATAACGGAACAGTTAAAATTTCAGGAGCAGTAATGTATCCTAATGCAGTAACTTATGCTAAGGGAATGAAAATTGGAAATTACATAAGGAATGCCGGCGGACTGGCTTTTAGGGGTTCCAAAAGCAAGGTATATGTTGTTTATATGAACGGCAAAGTATCAAAAGGGCTCACATCGCATATCGAACCCGGATGTGAAATTATCGTCCCTCTCAAACCGGAAAGAAAAGGCACATCCCTTGCAGAGATTATGGGATTATCTACTTCTGCAGCATCAATTGCATTAATGGTAACAACTCTTTTAAAACCGTAAGCTATGCAGAACAACATACATAATCAAGAGCAACCGGTTAGCAACAGGATTGACAAAAGTGAAGACGAGATAGATCTCGTAGAAATCATTCAAAAACTTTGGAGAAATCGCAAATTTATTATTAAAGTTACCGCAGCTTTTGCTGTTTTAGGATTTATAGTTGCAATATCTACTCCCAATGTTTACACCGCCTCCTGCACTATGGTGCCACAAACAGGACAGAAGAGTGCAGGAGGAAGTTTGGGGGGACTTGCTGCGATGGCAGGGATTAATCTTGGAAGTATAAGCTCGGGAGAGGTTCTCTCTCCTACTGTCTATCCCAAAATTATGACAAATATCAATTTCCAAAAAGAACTTATATACTCAAAATTTCACTTTATAGGTTTAACTGAACCAATAACATTATACGAATATTATACTGATAAAAAATATCAGAAATTCAATATAATAGGTACATTAAAAAAATATTCAATTGGTCTGCCAGGGGTTATTATTGGTGCTATTAAAGGAAAGCCAGGCAATACTATTCTGTCTGATAATTCATCACTTCAATCATTGACAAGCAAAGAGAAGGATGTTGTTAAAATAGTAAATACCAATTTGGCTCTTAGTGTGAACAATAAAGACGGATATATATCAATATCTTCAAATATGCCAGAACCACTTCTTGCAGCAGAATTAGCACAAAGAGGACAAGAGCTATTACAAAAATATATTACAGAATTCAAGATAGAGAAGGTTACTAGCAATCTTAAATTTGTAGAAAGTAGTTATGAAGAGGCGAAAAGAAACTTTGAATCAAAACAGGCTGAGCTAGCAAAGTTCAGTGATGCAAACAAGAGTTTCACATCCGCTGTTGCAAAAACTCATGAAGAAAAACTTATATCTGAATATACTCTTTTACTAAGTATATATACAGAACTAGCCAAACAAAAGGAACAAGCAAAAATTGCTGTCACAGAGACAACGCCCATTCTTACTGTAATAGAACCAGTTATTGTTCCAATTGAAAAAAGCAAACCAAGCAGGGCAATGATGCTATTAATATTCACTTCCCTTGGGCTTTTTATTGGTGTTGGATTAGTTTTTGCTTTACCATATATCGAAAAGAATCTTGTTCCAAATACTAAAAAATATAGGTTTATTCCAAAAATTGTTTAATTTCGTATTATTATTGAGTAATAAAAGTACTCGTTAATATGCTGGAAAATCTGATAACCTCAAAAACCCGAATAAAGCTGATGATAAAATTCTTTATCAACAGCAATACAACGGCATATCTCCGTAACCTATCAAAAGAATTTGGTGAAAGTACAAATTCAATAAGACAAGAACTTAACCGTTTTGAAGATGCTAAGTTATTAGAGTCACAGACTGTTCAAAACAGAAAAGTTTACAAAGCAAACATAAACCATCCCTACTTCAAAGACTTGCATCGTCTTCTTCTAAAATATGTTGGTATTGAAGACCTCGTTGACAATGTTGTTAAACACATTGGAGATCTGGAAAAAGGATATATAATAAACGACTTTGCACAAGGGAATCCAGGAAATATTATTGATTTACTATTAGTTGGAAAAAATTTCGACTATAATTTTCTAAATAAGTTAGTTAGAAAAGCAGAAGAGAGCGTTACTTTTAAAATAAGATATATAGCGGTATCCCCTCAAGAAGCAGAAAAATATATCCCCGACAAAACTAAAACCTTGCTGGTTTGGTCTGCTGGTGATAATTTATTGTAACATATATGTACTATAATATCT
This sequence comes from Bacteroidales bacterium, assembly GCA_021371955.1. GTDB lineage: Bacteria > Bacteroidota > Bacteroidia > Bacteroidales > UBA932 > Bact-08. The sequence continues at coordinate 262,812 of JAJFVD010000003.1, read as the reverse complement.
AGTTGGTTATCTCTAATGTGAGTGACCAAAATTTGTTATGCAATCATTAGATTAATATTATATGAATTTTATTTTTATTGATTATCAAATAAGACTATTAATATGATTATCAAACCAATTCCATACGGTCATCAGAATATAACCGAAGATGATATTGTGGCAGTAATTGAAACCCTAAAGTCTGATTATTTGACACAGGGCCCAAAAATCAAAGAATTTGAAGACAATTTTGCAAAATATATAGGTTGTAAGTTTGCAGTCGCAGTCGCAAACGGAACTGCTGCATTGCATATCAGTGCCATGGCATTAAATGTCAGACCGGGCAATAAAGTGATTACATCCCCTATCACATTTGTTGCTTCGCCAAATTGTGTTAGATTCTGCGGAGGGGAAGTAGTATTTGCCGACATAGACAGCACAACCTACTTATTGGATATTGAATCTGTTAAAAGGCTCTTGGAAGATTCTCCAAGGGGTACTTATCAGGGTATTATACCTGTTGATTTTGCTGGTCGTGCTGTGAATATGGAGCAGTTCAGGAAATTGGCAAATGAGTACGGCATGTGGATTATTGAAGATGCTTGCCATGCGCCAGGTGGATATTTCTATGATTCTTACCGAAATAAACATTTATGCGGCAATAGTGAATTTGCCGACCTCTCTATTTTTTCTTTTCATCCAGTAAAACATATAACTTGTGGAGAAGGAGGAATGGTAACAACTAATAATGAAGTACTTTATAAGGAGTTATTAAGATTACGGTCTCACGGAATAACCAAGGGTGATGATAAATATATTAATTCGATTGAATTTGCTTCAGGAGGATATATTGATGAAACTGAATATCCTGGGTGGTATATGGAAATGCAAGAAATCGGATATAATTACCGCCTTACAGATATTCAGGCTGCATTGGGCAATAGTCAGCTAAAGAAGAATGATGCAGGATTAATAAAAAGAAAAGAAATAGCGAAAAAATATAATATCGCATTTAAAAACAAGCCATATATTTTAAACCAATCCGACTTTGTTGATGGTCACGCATACCATTTATATGTTATTGAAGTAAAAGACAGACTCAACCTATACAGATATCTTAGAAAAAATAATATTATTGCGCAAATACATTACATACCAGCTCATTTAATGCCATATTATCGTCAATTCGGATGGAAGGAAGGCGATTTACCAAAGGCAGAAAAATATTATTCAAAATGCATTAGCATACCAATGTTTCCTACATTAACTAATGAAGAACAGGAATATGTTATTGAAACAATTAATCGTTTTTACAATGAATAATTTGTGCATTATACCTGCCAGAGGAGGAAGTAAAAGAATTCCAAGAAAAAATATTAAACTATTCAAAGGAAAACCAATTATCTCATATTCGATTGATTTGGCTTTGAAAAGTAATCTTTTTGGTGAAATTATGGTTTCTACTGATGATCTTGAAATCGCAGATACCGCAATAAAATTTAATGCCACTATCCCTTTTTATAGAAGCAATAGCACATCAAATGACTTATGCGGCCTTTCTGATGTAATTATGGAGGTACTGAATGAGTATAGAAAACGTGGAAAAACATTTGATAATGTATGTTGTATTCTTGCAACAGCACCATTAATTCAAATTGAGGACTTACTTAATTCTTATAATCTATTACTTAGCAATAAGTTCGAATCTGTATACCCAATAGTCGAATATTCATATCCCATATTGAGATCATTAATTTTGATGGATGATAATTTAATCAAAATGAAATGGCCGGCATATTCCCAATCCAGGAGTCAGGATCTTGAACGGTTTTATCACGATAGCGGATCATTTTATTGGATTAATGCTAAAAAATTTCTTGAAAAAGGCTCTTTTGATGAATTATCATGTGGCGGCTATCCAATTGATGAAATAAAATCTCAAGATATTGATAATGAGACAGACTGGAATTTAGCCGAAATTAAATATGACTTTCTTAAAAATCTTTAATAATGAAAGTTAAAATAATTACCGATGGTAATAATATTCTTGGTTTAGGACATATATATCAATCGGTCACACTTGCTGGTTATTTGCGTGAATTGCAGCTAAATAGTATAAAAATAGAATTTTTGACTAAAAGCGATAAAAAGATAATATGCCTAATTGAGAATAATGGTTTTAAAGTCAACCATTTTCTGTCAGACGAAATGATCTTTTCTTACTTAAAATCTGAGAAAGCCGATATTATTATTATTGATAAACTAGACGCTTCTGTTAGATTAGCTATTAAAATCAAAAGGGAATTAAAATCTAAATTAGTAATTTTCAACACACTAACAGATGCAAATAAATATGCTGATATATCAGTTTTTACCGATTTTGAAAGCGACAATCTTAATCTAGTTTCAAAAGACGCCACAACTGGAAGAATTTGTTTTTGGGGACCAAAATACTGGATTTTAAGGAAAGATTTTTTAGTTAATCATCCTGCGGATTTAAGCGAAAACTTGATTATCAATCGAATTCTAATTTTATTTGGTGGCTCTGACCCATTAAACTTGTCAACCAAAGTTTTGGAACACTTAAATTCAGTTCAAATCTCATTATCCATTGATATTGTTTTAGGTCCGGCATTTGAATATGAGAAAGAAATCAGTGAATTAATTAACAACAGATTATCTACCAATATTACTGTTCGATTATTAAAAAATATTAAGAATGTAGCTGAATTAATGATGGAAAATGATTTAATTTTTGTTTCTCCTGGTTTATCATTTGTTGAAGCTTTAGCTCTTGGAAAACCGATAATTGGTTTTCATCAAAATGAGATACAAAAAAAGGCATATCGAGGATTATTCAACACACTTGGTGTTGATGATATTAATAAATTATCCACTATGATCAAAGATCGAATATTTATTACATCAAACGATCCTTTAATCAATAAAATGGAGATTGGCAAGGGAAAAGATGAATTAATTGCAGAAATACTTAGATAATACTCTCTAATGATATTTTGCAAATTCTATAGCTAATTCAATTAATCGCTATATAAATGAAAAATAATAAAATACTTATATTTGGCGCAGCCGGTTTCCTTGGCACATATTTAATTGATGCATTAAAAATAAAAGGATACGATATCATTGCGTCCGATATTAATATACTCGGTCAGGAGTATTATGATAAAAAACAGATTCCTTTTTATAATGTTGATATAACTAAAGCCGAAGAATTTAAAAAATTGCCGAAACTTCAGTATGCAGCAGTTATACATTTGGCAGCAATGCAACCGGCTAATGTCAGTTCAAATACCTACGATCCAAGAGGCTATATTAGCGTAAATGTATTAGGGACATTAAATATCTTAGATTTTTGCAGGGAAACTAAATCGGGCAAAATTATTTATGCATCGTCCCACCGAAACACTCAGGGTTTTTGGAAAGAGAAACAAATAATTACTGAAGATGATGGCCGTTCTATTAAGTATAATGGTCAATATTCAATGTTCAGCATATCCGAAACAGCAGCGCAGGATTGCATTTTGCATTATATGGAAGAATATGGCTTAAAAGGTATCATTTTAAGGCTGCCACCAGTATATGGGTATGGCCCTCATACTGAAATATTTATGGACGGAAAACCGATTAAAACAGGATTTCAAATCTTTATTGACAACGCCATGGAAGGCAAGCCAATTGAACTCTGGGGAGATTGCAACAAAGGCAGAGATATTATTTATGTTAAAGACGTAGTTACAGCATTTGCTTCTGCTCTGAACAACAATTCTGCGAAAGGATTGTACAACATTTCATCTGGCTATAAACTCACTCTTAAAGAGGAAGCGACAACAATCGCCAAACTTTTTTGGGCTGGAAAAGGGACTCCTGTAATTGTCGAGAAACCGGAAAAAGATAATAATATTGAAGAATTTGTTTATGACATTTCTAAAGCAAAAAGAGAACTAAATTGGAAGCCCGAATATTCTTTTAAAGATATGCTTTTTGATATCATTGAAGAATCCAAGAATAAAAGATATGAGTATCTAATTGAGAAAAGAAAGAAAATGATTAACGAAAATAACTAAAAAATGGAGGATATTATTATGGAAACACTCGATGGAATTAAAGATGTTGAATTAATGGGTGATAATGTTCGCAATAAATTAAAATTTTGCGGAAAGGATGTTCGAATTTATCCACTGGCTAAGATTGCTTTTCCACATGTTGTAGAACTAGGTAATAATTGCAAGATCAGAGATTTTGTATTCATTTTTGCAGGACAAGGAGTAAAAATAGGCGAATACACCGATGTTCAGCCTCACACAATAATTTGGGGAGGCGGAGAAACAATTATTGGCAGTCGTGTCTCAACAGGACCCGGAACGGTTTTCCTTTCAGCAACATATTCACACGCTCCCGGATTAAAGATGGTTGACGGAATGGAAGAAGGTAAAACAAAAGTACTTGGAGGTAAACTTATTGTTGGAAATGATGTTTATATAGGAGCACGGTGCGTGATTATGCCTGTTACAATAGGTGAAGGAGCTGTAATTGGTGCCGGAAGTTTTGTAAACAAAGATTGTGAACCTTGGGGAATTTATGTTGGGAGTCCCGCAAGAAAAGTTGGAACAAGAGAACAATAAGAATTATATATATGGAGTTGAAGATTGGATGTAAATTTTCTAAAGAATTCCTGGTTTCTGAAAAAATGGTAAACTCCTTTTCCGAAGTAACCGGGGATAAAAATCCAATCCATATTGATGATAATTTTGTACGGGGGACTATATTAAAAAATAAAATTGCTCATGGAATGCTAATCATTAGTTTGGCAACTTCAGTTATTGGCAATTACTTCCCCGGACGTGGTTCAATAATAGTATCTCAATCGATAAAATTTCACAATCCTGTATATATAGAAGAAATAATTTCCATTATTATTAAAATAAAAAAAATCGAACTAAACGGGTGGGTCGTTCTTGATACGATTTGTTATAATAGCAGCAAAAAAATAGTTTTTGATGGAAATGTAGTTGTAATCCCTCCTACTTTCTCTAATTAATAATTTACTAATTCCATTCGCTTTTAAATGAATATAGAATATTACTTACCTACCAATAGTATAACAAATCAGGATTTAGCAATTTTATTTCCTGATTGGGATTATAACTCCTTCGAACAGAAAATAGGGATAAAAAAAAGGCATATTGCAGGTAAAAATGAAACGGCTTTAGATTTAGCAGAGAAATCGGCAAAATTGCTTATTGACAAAATAGATAAGAAATCAATTGATTTTCTGATACTCTGCACTCAAAGTCCGGATTACCTACTGCCAACTTCAGCTTGCATTCTCCAAGACAGATTAAATTTGCCGACAAGTTGTGGTGCAATAGATATTAATTTAGGATGTTCCGGCTATATATATGGATTAGCAATTGCAAAAGGGTTATTTGAAAGCAAGATTGCGTCAAACATTTTATTCGTCGTAGCAGAAACATACTCCAAGCATATTCATCTAAAAGATAAAATTAACAGAGCTATATTTGGAGATGCATCTGCTGCTACACTGATTAATAACGAATTCCAGATTGGGGAGTTTGTCTTGGGCACAAATGGAAATGGGTTCGACGAATTAATTATTAAAAATAGCGGGATGAGAAATATTAATGAGCCCTGTTTGGATGAATTTGAATATAGCAAAGGGAACATAACTTCTGATAGCCATCTGTATATGAATGGTCCCGAAATTTTTAATTTTTCAGTTACTACTATTCCGGATTTAGTGCTTGAAACTGCTAAAAAAAATAATATCCCCATACAAAATATTGACTATTTTGTTTTTCATCAGGCAAACGAGTTTATGCTTGAATATTTAAGGATAAAAATTGGTATCCCAACGGATAAATTTTGCATTGATATAGCCAATACAGGCAATACAGTTTCGGCAACAATTCCTATTGCACTTAAAAATGCGTATTGCAATAAAAAAATCAAAAAAGGTTCAAAGATTATGCTCGTCGGCTTTGGTGTTGGATTATCCTGGGGAGCAACAATAATTACATTATAAGCAACTTATAAATAAAATGACAAGTCAAGAATTCATAAATATTTTTTCTGAAAAACTTCAAATTTCCAGAACAGATTTAACTGTAGAAACCAAACTTGATTCTTTAGATGAGTGGGATTCATGGAATAAATTAGCGCTAATGACTTTGTTGGATGAGAAGTTTAAAATTAACCTTACCTCAAAGGAACTCGGAGCGATTCACACTATAAAAGATATTATAGTAAGAATTGGAGACAAAGTTATCGATTGATATGTTCTCCCTTAAAAATAAAGTAATTGTCATTTCGGGTGCTTCTTCCGGAATAGGAAGACAATGCGCAATTTCCTGTAGCAAACATGGCGCGAAAATTATACTTCTCGCAAGGAATAAAATAAATCTTACCGATACTTTAGACAATCTAACCGGTAAAGACCATCTTATTTTTGCGCTGGACATCCAGGATTCAATTGAAATTGAGAATTCCATAAGACAAGCCACAAGTCAGTTGGGTTTAATTGACGGATTCATCCATTGTGCCGGTATTCAAAATACTTTACCCCTCAGATTACACACTCCGGAAATATATAATAATCAATTTTCAATTAATGCAATTGCCGGTTTTGAAACATGCAGAATTATATCTAAACCTGAATATATCAATCCGATTGGTGCCAGTTTTATTTTGATTTCCTCAATAAGAGGAGTGCTCGGAATTTCAAATCAGGTAGGTTATTCAGCAAGTAAAGGGGCAGTAATATCCGGAGTAAGATCACTTGCTATAGAACTTGCGAAAAAGAATATTCGTGTTAATTCGATTTCGCCTGGTATAGTTGAAGATACAAAAATGACTAATAGTATTATAAAACATCTTTCTCAGGAATGGTCCGAGAAAAATAAATTAGAATACCCTCTCGGATGGATTAATACCTCTGATATAGCAAATGCTTGTATTTATCTGTTATCAGATGAAGCATCCAAAATTACCGGAATAAATTTGGTTATAGATGGCGGATATAGCGCAAAATAAATCTTACTAAATATAGCCATCATTAGAAAATAATTTAAGAATATGCTTTCTTAACAAAGCTATGAAAAAGATATTAATATTGGGTGCCGGCGAGATGCAGGTACCTGTGATAAAAAAAGTAAAGGAATTAGGTTTATATTCGTATGTGGCTGATTATAACCCTTTGGCACCAGGGTTTATTTATGCCGATCAGAAAGTGGTTGTTAGTACTGATGATTATGAAGGTATTCTAAGTGTTGCAAAACAATTTAGTGTAGATGGTATCTTAACTACATCTGATTTCCCGGTAAATATTGTTGCTAAAGTATCTCATCAGTTAGGTTTAAGCTCCATGACCGAATCAGTCGCTGAAATATGCACCAATAAATTCAGACAAAGAATTCTTTTCCAAAGTGCAAGAATTAATGTCCCCTATTTTAAATTGTGTAGCAACATATTAGATACTGCTAATTTAAATAATTTCCCATACGTTGTTAAACCTGTTGATTCTTCTGCTAGCCGGGGTGTAAAGAAAGTATCATCTCGAATTGAATTAGAGGAACACTTTGCTGATGCATTAAATTATTCAAAAATTAAAAGTGTATTATTAGAAGAGTTTATAGAAGGTCGGGAGTTTAGCGTTGAAACTTTAACTCAAAAAAACATAACTCATATTATAGCAATAACCGAAAAATTAGTAATCGGGGAGCATGAGGGATATTTCGTTGAAGATACCCATATTGAACCTGCTCGAATTTCTTCCGCCGAGAGATTATTAATAGAGCGAGAAGTAAAAAATGCAATTGATATAATAGGAATAAATAATTGTCCTACACACACCGAAATTAAATTAAATAATAAAGGGGCATTTATTGTCGAAATAGCATGTCGTTTAGGAGGCGATTATATAACATCCGACTTGGTTCCTCTCTCAACAGGAGTTGATATGCTTGCTAATTTGATTCGCATTTCGCTGGGAGAAGACATTATTGTTTATCCTTCATTGAATAGACATGCCTGCATCCAGTTTATAAATTCGACCAACTATAATCGTTGCAAATCTTACATTGAGTCAGAGAATAAGCATATTGTGCGTTCTGAAATAAAAGGATATCATAATAGAGAAATAAAAAATTCTTTAGATCGAATGGGTTACATAATTATTATAGGAGATACCCTGGAGGAAATGGAATATAACTTATCATTAATCAAATAAATATGAACAGAGTGTTTATTGTAGCGGAGATGTCCGCAAATCATAACGGTAATAAAGAGATTGCCATCGAAACTATAAAAGCGGCAAAAAGAGCAGGAGCAGATGCAATAAAACTTCAAACATATACAGCAGATACTTTAACATTAAATTGTAAAAAGGCTGATTTTAAGATTACGCAAGGTACTATATGGGATGGCTTATATCTTTATGATTTATACAAACAAGCATATACTCCCTGGGAATGGCATGAAGAGCTGTTTAATGTAGCAAAGGAAGAAGGATTAATTTGCTTTTCATCTCCTTTTGATATATCTGCAATTGATCTGCTTGAATCACTTAATTGTCCGATTTACAAAATTGCATCACCGGAAATCACGGATATCCCATTGATAGAATATGCCGCTAAAACCATGAAACCAATTATTATTTCTACAGGAATAGCCTTGGAAGATGATATTCATATTGCTGTTGACACCTGCCGGAATGTTGGTAATAATGATATTACATTACTCAAATGTACAACATCATATCCTGCACCAATTGAAGAAGCAAACTTATTGATGATGAAGGAATTCTCTAATAAGTTTAATGTAAAGACAGGCTTATCTGATCATACTGTCGGAACTGTTGCATCAATAGTTGCGGTTTCTCTTGGGGCCAATATGATTGAGAAACATTTCATTATCGATCGTTCAATAGGAGGGCCAGATAGCTCTTTCTCGATGAATGAGCCGGAATTTGCTCAGATGGTTAAAGATATTAGGATGGCAGAAAGTGCCTTAGGAGTAGTTTCTTATGAATTATCCGATAAGATGATAGTCAGTCGTGATTTCCGCCGGTCATTATATGTTGCCGAGGATATAAAAGCAGGCGAAATAATTACAGAAAAAAACATCAGATCTGTAAGACCAGGGTTCGGATTGCATCCTAAGTTCTTTAAAGAGATTAAAGGGAAGCCTGTAGATAGAGATTTGGAAATGGGTACTGCATTTAATATGTCATTTATCAAAGAATAAATTTTTCTTATGGCGTTTGGAGTTGATGTATTGAATTTGGAATGGACATCCTTTTTGTCAAGAGACAGACAGATGGCATCTTTAGTATGTAATTATTTGAGATTTCAAGGATACAGTGTTGTTGAAGACACAATATTTAATGGGTATGAATTAATTAAAAAATATAAGCCGAAAGTCCTTTTTATGACCAATGCCATTGGATCAACAATCAATTATGAAATCTGCAAATATGCAGGAGAGAATGGCATATCCGTTGTAACATTAATCTCTGAAGGGAATTTTAGGGAAAATGAAATTGTAGGATTTCTTTGGGGATGGAATTCCGACCAAAAATTATATGAAACTTATAATTTACAATGGACTGTTCGTACCAAAGAAATGACTTTAAAGTATTATCCATCACTAAACAATCAAATAAAAGTTTCAGGTGGTGTTGGGTTTGATGTATATAAAATTCAGAAAAGTATATCAAAAGAGGATTTACTAAAGAATTACGGTAAGGATAAATTCACAAGGGTTATTGGTATTGGGTGCTGGGATTTTGGGCCATTCTATCCAGAAGACCCAAGATATAAAGAAATAACCCAAAATCTAACACCGGACGAAGTTGCATATATGAGACTGGACGGTAAAAAGTTTAATGAAATTCTTGAGGAAATCATACCTTATAATCAAGATATTTTATTTTTGCTGAAAGAGCATCCTGGATGTATAATAGGAAAGAAAGGTTCTGCGATTGAGAATTTGGAACAATACTCCAATGTACTAATATTAAAACACGAGGAATCCATTTTTAATTGTATGACCATATCCGATTTTTGGATCACGTATGAATCTACAACAGCAATGGAAGCCTGGTTAATGGATAAAAAAACATGCCTTTTAAATCCTCAAGGAGGAGATTTCAAACGCGACTCAATATATCTTGGATCTCCAATAATATCAACAACTGGAGGCTTACAAAATACCATTGATTTGTTCTATGAAACAGAACAGATAGCCGGTTTTGAAGAGCGAAAAGAGATTCGAAAAAAATTGATTGAAGAAACGATCCAGTGTGATGATGGTTTAAATCATGTAAGAGCCGGTAATGAAATTATTGAACTGGTTAATAATTTCAGCCAACATGGTAAACAGAAAAACCTTCCTATCAATAAGAATGTAATAATATCTTATGTCGGTTGGCATTTTTCCTCAATATTAAGACATATCGGTCTATTTAAAGGATATTACTTACATCGTAAGAGCTTTAGTTATGACGAATTAAAATTAAACCAAAATATATTGAATGATTCTCAATTATCTTTTTATAGCAAGAACGGGCTTAGTCAGATGCAATTAAAAAAATATAAATGCTTTTGAATACCGAAATACATAAACAAAATTGGATAAAATCCATGTTTAAATATGGCAAATGGTATTTTATATCCAGTTTATTAACCAAAGGGCTCAGTATATTGCTATTGCCACTATATACATCTTATCTTTCCACAGAAGATTTCGGCATTTTACAAAGTATAAATTCAGTAGCCCTATTTTTACCTTTTGTTATATCTTGTTGTTTAGATTCTGCATTTGGTCGATTTTATCATGAATATAAAAATGATAAAGAAAAATTAAGTCTCCTTTTTTCTACTGCATTCTGGTTTGTTGCTATTTATGGTTTTTTCATTCTAATATTGGTATTAGCAACATCTTACTTATGGCTGCCTAAGCTATTGAATATTTCCGTATTCCCATATGCATATATTTCATTTATACCTGTATTGTTTTTTCAGTTGGCGCAATTGGGAAGAGTTTTCTTGGAACAATCTTTAGAAACAAAAAGGATAACTATTCTTGATGTTACATCGGCATTAATAAATGCAGGCTTAACGGTAGCCTTACTATTAACTTTTAATCTTGGTGTAATGTCGATGTTGATTGGGATAGCAGCATCTTCTGTATTTTTGTTTTTGTATTACATAAAATTTTTTGTCAAGTCTAAAATACTTCAATTTCGATTTTCTCTCTCTATATTAAAAAAATCTCTCATATATTCAATTCCGCTTATGCCGGCGATGGCGGGAAGTTGGTTAGCCGGATTGTCGAATCGATTAGTTTTAGCACATTATTCAGGACTATCTACAGTAGGAATTTTTTCACTCGGTTATCAACTGGCCTTTATTCTGTATGTCGTAGGTGATGCTGCCTCAAGAGTTTCTGACCCATTATCAATGTCTGGTCTTGTTGGTGATAAAGAGAATACCAAAAAAAAAATATCGAGCATTGCATTAATGTTTTGGGGAGTTATGCTTCTTATTAACAGCGCTGTATATCTATTTTCAAAAGAAGTTGTTGCTATTTTTGCAACTAATAGTTATGCTGATTCAGCCGCAGTCCTGCCTGTCATTGGCCTTGTTTATGTTTTGGGAATACAACAAAGATTTCCTACTCAAGTGGTTTTATATCATAAGCGTACATTAATCGTAACATTAGGCAGTATTTTTATGGGGCTAATTAATCTTGCTGCAAATATAATATTAGTTCCTCGCTTCGGGTATATGGCATCTGCCTGGTCTACTGTTTTATCTTCTGTATTTGCTTTGATATGGATGATTGGGTGGTGTCAGAGTATTGATAAACTGCATTACAATTGGCTCAAATATGCAGCTTTGTTTAGTTTATACATCGGTTTAATTGCTTTGTATAAAATTTATTTTATTAATCTCGAGTTTAGTCTAGGAATAATTTTGCTTAAAACGTTAATTCTTCTGACACTAGCATTTATTTCCTTGTTCATAATTGACAAAAGCATTTTTGAAAAAATATATAATCTAATTATAAATAAGATCAAAAGTTAATTTCAAATATGATGATTGAAATAATAAAAAAAATAATCAGAGGAGTAATCTTATCGATAAGAAGAACCGATATTAAAATAAATTCATTTCATATTGGCTATAATTTTCTTCCCGGAAGAGGTTGCATAATTGAGAGGGAAGCAGTGATAGCAAATAATGTTACATTAGGAAAATGTTGCACTATTTCTAAAAGGGTCATACTGGAAAACAATGTAACAATTGGTGATTATTCTGCTGTTAACATCGGAACAATGATATCCCAAAGAACTAAAGTGGGCAATTTTTCGTCTATTGGAAACAATTGCATGATTGGAAATGGGAATCATGCAATTGATTATGTTTCAACTTCTCAGCTATTATATGGTAAAAACAATATATTGGGGGTCAAAACCTCTTTTGACGGATTTACTAAGACTGTAACTATTTGTAACGATGTCTGGATTGGGAATAATGCAATATTAATGGCAGGTGTAACTGTAGGAGACGGAGCAGTGATTGGGTCCGGAGCAGTTGTCACAAAAAACGTTGAACCATATTCAATTGTTGTTGGAAATCCGGCTAAATTGTTAAGATACCGATTTGATGATGATAAAATCAAATTTTTATTAAAAAATAATTTGTGGGAAAATTATTCAAATCATCTCAGTACAATTAAGAAACTTATTGAACAACAAGAAAATTGGGAATGTTTTTGATCTTTCAAATGACAGCCAATTTATAAAATCTCCGATAATGAAGATATATTACATTACACGAACATATCCAGGTTCAAATTCCGGAGGAGGAATAATTAGACAAGGGACTGTGAATAATTTGAGAAAATTGGGATATGACGTTTGGATTGTTGCTCCAGATTTCCTCTCAAAAGAGATAACAACAGATGACGATAAAAAGCACATCTTAATTCCGTTTAAAGGAAATCTAAGAATATTTTTAGGGTTGGAGCATTTCGGGGTGGTTAAAGATTATTTGGCAAATTGGGCGAAAGATGCTTTTTTCTATCTTAAATCGATAATTAATGTTGAAGATTTGCTATTCGTGACCTCTGGAGGGGAGATGGGTACACTGATTTTAGGCAGTTTACTTAAGAATACTATTGGCTGCAAGCTCATTACGAATTTGCACGATCCGATTGACCACACTAAAATTGATAGTCGGTTTACTTATGATAGTGACTATTTTCATGTTTCCCGAAATAAAATTGAAAAAGAATATTTTGCCGATAATGATGCAATAGTGACCTCTTCAATTTCGTATAAGGATGCATTGCAAAAAAAATATCCGGAAATATCTGACAAAATTTACTGTAATCACTTTGGCTATATAAAACATATTGAAAAGTTATCTGTTAGACAAAAAATAGGGCCACTTAATATAGTTTATGGAGGCTCTTTTGGTGCATTGCAGTCCCCAGAAATACTTGCCGAGGCTGTCTTGCATATGGATAATGTTAAAGCAACATTTATAGGTCATTTCGAAATAAATAAAAAATTAATGACATTTAAGGACTTTGACAAAATAATGCTTGTTCCTGCTATGACTCAGGAAGAATATATTCAATATTTACTAAATCATGCTGATGTAGGCTTTCTATCTTTACAAGGAAATATATCCAATTACTGTGTCCCTTCTAAGATGTACGAATATATAAATATTGGTATACCTATACTAGCATCTGTCAATGGAGATGCAAAAAAAATTATTGAGGATAACCATTATGGTTTTGTCTGCAAATACGATATATATGAACTTATATCATCAATAGAAAAGCTACAAGACAGTAACTCATATATCCAATGTCTTAAAAGAGTGAATGAAGATAGAGAATTTTGGTCTATGGAAAATAAGATAAAAGAACTTGATGAAATTATCAAGAAGATCACATTAAATTAGATTTTCAGAGCAAAATATGGGGTCATGCATGACATTTATTACTTGGTAACACTCCTTTGGTCATATAACCTTTATTATATTTTTTAAGGATAATATGAAAGTATTTTATTACATCATATTCGGGATCGTTTTATTATCTACCCTTTTAACGGATTTTTTCGGGTTTCCGATTAGTTATGTATACATTACTGCAATAGGTGTGATTTTAATCTATTTTCTAGCTGGAAATAGATTTTTCATTAATCGAAAGAAATTACAATTATTTTTACTGCTAACCTGTTTGGTGACATTAGACAAGTTGAACGATTTTGCATCAGGATTGAATTTGGCGCAATTATTTCCTATTTTCTATTGTATGTTAATAGTCGTCTTCTTACTCGGATTAAAAGAGTATGAAAATAATTTAGTTTGGAGCATCATACGACGGGTTTCGCTTATAGGGGTATTACTGGCATTAGCCTTTTCTTTCACTTATGGCATTTCTTTGAACCAATTAAACAGGGATTGTTCTGCATTACTCTTTATTTATTTCGTCAGCTATTTTTATTCAAATAAAAAGGGGAGATTTCTTGTCTTTCTTATAACTTTTTTTTTGGGTGTTGTGGTTATGGAAGCCCGGACACTTACCCTTTCATTCGGAATTTTTCTAATTGGTTATTATATTTTTCATAGCAGGAACCAAAAAAAAGTTGTAAACATGACTATAATATTGGCTGTTTTTTGCTCTTTAATCGTTACTGCTGCAGGAATAATATACGAATACAGTAATCTGGGTTTAGGAGATACTGTGTTTTCCGGACATGGCCTTGTATGGGGTGCAAATCTTAATACATTAGTTTCTGCATCAACTTCTAATATCCTGTTAGGTTGTCCAACAACAGAAGAGAGCCTACTAAAATCATTTGAGGCCAGGGATATGAATTTTTTGCTTGAGGGAAAACATGAATTTATTACAACAATATTACAGGGAGGTAATACTCATAACGGGATTGTTTATACTCTATACAACACTGGAATAATTGGTTTCATTTTGCTCATTATAATTTTCACGAAAAGTTTTAAAGTTCTCGAATATAATTACAATAATTTAAACGCATTCATTGGCGTTTTTATTATTTGGGTTTTTAATGGCAGAAGTCTAACCGGAATATATTTATTAAGCACGCTGATGTTGATAACTTTAATGATACCCATAAAACCCGGAAGTGTCACAACGAAATAAATACTTGCTGATAGAGTGTGATATACTTGCCAGTGATATAATGATGAATATCTTAATTTCTTAACATGAATATTTTCTTTACTCTTGATTATGAATTGTTTTTGGGATCGGAAACTGGTACTCTCCAAAATAGTATAATAATTCCATTGAGACATTTTACAGATATGCTCGATAAATATAATGTAAAAACAACAATTTTTGTCGATGCAGCTTATTTACTGAGAATTAGGCAACTAAAAGCCAATTCCCCAGCTTTGGAGAATGATTATTCATTAGTTTGTAATAATATTGCAGAACTATCCAATCAAGGTCATGATATTGAATTACATTTTCATCCTCAATGGATATATTCAAATTATAATGACCAGAAATGGGATCTTGATGCAAATCACTACAAATTAAGTGACTTGCCAATGGATGTTGCCCTAAATTCTTTTACTGAATCAAAAAAATTATTGGAATCCATTTCTGGTAAAGAAGTTAGGGCATTCCGTGCAGGAGGGTTTTCATTAACAACATTTAACAATTACATACAACTCTTTAAGGATAATAATATATCCATTGATTCATCTGTAATAAGAGGGGAACATATTCATTCAAATTTGCATTCATATGATTACAGAGATGTCCCGAATAAAACTCTTTATTCATTTAGTTCTAACATCAATCAAGAAGATCAAAATGGAGAGTTTAAAGAGTTATCTATTTCTACTGTGCCACTCATAAGCCTTCATTATCTTTTAAAAAAACAGATTGCAAAGAACATTTTTGATCCAATAATAACATGGGGTGATGGCTGCGGCATCGGTTACGGGAATATGGCCAATGAAGCTAAACAAAAGGTCAATAAACTATTACGCAAAGTAAATCTTGCTGCCGGATTAGATAGTTATTCCTCTTTACTCCTTCCATACACATATAACCTGTTTAAAAATAAAATTGATAATTTAAATTTCGTTGCTATTGGACATCCAAAAGCATTCTCTGAAGGTTCAATTAAACAAGTTGAAAATTTTATTATTAAAGTCAAAGATTCCAATAAATTTCTGACTTGTTCAGATATTAAATTGGGCAAAGAATATGAATAAAAAAGAGATTAGAATTTTTACTCCGCCTAAGTTCGTCCAAAAAAAGATTGATTTTTCCTATTTGTACAGAACAACCAATCAGCAGATACAATATGCTTCCAAAGGCAGATTTGCACTGAAGCATATACTCAGTTCTTTTCCAGAAATTGATTCTATTTTGTTGCCTGCATATGCATGTAATATTATCCTCAGCACAGTCAAAAAACTGGGAATTGCTTACGACTTTTACGACATCGATTCTAGTGACCTTAATGCAGATATTTCCTCAATAATAAATATTGCTGAAAAAACCGGGGTCAAAGCTATTCTTGTTGCAAGTATGTATGGAAATCCAGCTGATCTATTTAAAATAGAGCAATTTTGTATAAGTAAAAATATTGTGCTGATTGATGATGCTGCACAAAGTTTTGGTGCAAAATTAGATGACCGGCATGTAGGTACATTTGGGAATGCTGGTTTTTTTTCTTTTTCACCTGGAAAACCTACGGCAGGACATATGGGTGCTTTCTTTTGGACAACGAATATTTTATACAAAATCAATTATGTACATCATAATCTAATCCATAAAATTATATATCTTGATTATTATTTCAATAGATTAAATATTTACAAGTATAGAAAATATCACATATTCAAATTATTAAGATATATAAATATCGCTTTTTTCAAATTTATTGACCTATCGAATGATAATATTGCAAATTTTGAAAAAGGTATACTTGGCGGTATTTTAGAAAGTATGAATAACGGGGATTTTGATTTCAGACAAAGCTTTTTTAATAAATTTTATGTGCGATTTGAAGGGAATGATTTATTCCAGATAGTTAAAGCAAAAAGAGGCATCCCAAATAATCATAAAATTGTTATTGTATGCTCAGATAAAACAATTGCCAATGACATTATTGATTTTTGTTTGAAAAAAAATATATATGCGAGTAATGGCTATGCATTATTAACAGATAAATTGGATTATTTGCCTGTTTCGAGAATAATTGATGGGTGCATAGTTGAATTTCCAATTGAAGATGATGTAGTAAAAATGAATTATTTATTTGATGTTATTGACAAATTCATCCAATTTAATGATTTGAAAATATCTAAAAGGTCTAATGAATGAAAGTGACTAAAGAATCGGCATCTTTCGTAGGCGAACTACCAGCGACAGGACTAGTTGAATACTTAAAATCGTTTAATGGTTGCGTAGATTATGGATACATCGTAGATAATGATTGCATTTTACCTTTTATTAAAAGGAAACGATTGATCTTTTATTATATTCAATTGCCGACACCAGTTTTGGGAGCTAAAGACATTGATGAAGAAAAAATATTTCTAGAAGAAGCTTTAGAATTTATTAAAAAAAACATCCGTGCTGATTTTATTAGCACAACAAACACAGGAATATTCAATTCATATCCAAACGGAAGTATGTACTGTAAATTTGGATCTTATATCTTGGACCTCAGAAAAACTGAAGATGAATTATTTACATTATTACATAGCAAGCATCGGAATGTTATAAGAAAGGCTCAAAAAGACGGCCTTCTTGTTTTTAGTGGAAAAGAATATTTAGGAGATTGTTATAATTTAATAAATGAAACTTTTTCTCGTCAAGGATTAATAGCTCCTACTTATGAATATGTACAACAATTGAGTTGTTTGAACGAAAATGTTTTTTTTTCAATAGTAAAAGCTGGTAATGAAATTCAAGGATCGGCTATTTTTATATGGAACAAGAATCATTCTTGTTTTTATTTACATGGGGGGTCAACAGAACATCCGCACTCCGGTGCAATGAATTTATTGCATTGGGAGACTATTCTACAAATGAAAAAAAATGGAGTAAAATTCTATGATTTTGTGGGTGGCAGAATCAATCCAAAAGAGGGAAGTCGTTTGGAAGGAATACAGCGTTTTAAATCAAGATTTGGTGGAGATTTTGAAATAGGTTATCTATGGAAATATCCATTTAGTAATATAAAATATAAAATTTACTCATTTCTATTAACTATATATTTCAAATATTATAAGGGGGAGAATTATGAGGGTGATGTTATTGATCAAGAACAAAAAGCTGGAAATTAATAATTAGTTTTAGTTCTAATTTAGAACTAAAGTCATCTGATAAAATCATAAATTTGTATTAGGGAAGTTTAGAGTATACAAAAAATGGTTGATAGCTTTTTTACGTTAAAAAATTCCGGAAGTTATTAAACCGGTTCAATCAGGTAAAGTTTATTCATTCCTTAATATTAAACTTAGAATTGGTTTTCAATATTTATAAAGAACAATTATAATAATAATATGAAAGCGGTATTTATGGGATTAGGCTATATTGGCCTGCCAACAGCAGCAGTTGCTGCAAGTAAAGGAATTCAAATTGTAGGTGTTGATGTAAATAGTATTGTGGTAGAGACAATCAATCAAGGCAAAATACACATTGCAGAACCATCTTTAGATAAATTAGTCAAAAATGTAGTTGAAAACGGTTATCTTAAAGCCTCGTTGAAACCTGAAGAAGCTGATGCCTTTTTTATAGTTGTTCCAACACCTTTTAAACAAAACCACAGAGCTGACATTTCATATGTTGAATCGGCTACTCGTATGGTAATACCGTTCTTAAAAGAAGGGAATCTGTTTGTAATTGAATCAACTTCACCAGTAATGACAACAGAGAAGATGGCAGAAGTGATATATAAAGAGCGGCCCGAACTTAAAGGGAAAATCTATATTGCCTATTGTCCAGAACGTGTGCTGCCTGGAAATGTTTTGTATGAATTAGAACACAATGATCGGGTCATTGGTGGCATTAATCCAGAGTCAACAGAAAAAGCAATAGAATTCTATTCCATTTTCGTGAAAGGGGAACTTCACAAGACAAATTCCCGTACTGCTGAAATGTGTAAGCTTACCGAGAACTCATCCCGTGATGTACAGATTGCTTTTGCAAATGAACTTTCAATGATTTGTAAGAAAGCTGATATTGATGTTTGGGAATTGATTGAATTGGCAAACAAGCACCCACGCGTAAATATCCTACAACCCGGGTGCGGAGTTGGTGGTCATTGTATTGCAGTTGATCCTTGGTTTATTGTTTCTGATTTTCCAGAACAATCCCAACTAATTAAACGTGCCCGTGAGACAAATGACTATAAAGCCGACTGGTGTGCAAACCGAATCTTGGATGCTTGTCAGAAGTATACGGCTGAAACTGATTTAGAGCCGATTGTTGCTTGCATGGGTTTAGCATTTAAACCAAATATTGATGATTTACGTGAATCTCCAGCTAAATACATCACATCACGAATCATATCAGAAGCTCGTGCAGATGTCCTTGTAGTAGAACCAAACATTAACTCCCATAAAAGTTTTAACATTACAAATTATAAAGACGCATATAATAAGGCTCATATTATAGTTTGGCTTGTTAAGCACAATGAGTTCATTAATATGCCTAGAACAATTGGAAAGGTTGAATTAGATTTTTGTGGTTTAAGAAAATAAAATATGAAGAAAATAATGTTAGTTTTTGGAACTCGTCCGGAAGCAATTAAAATGGCACCTCTTGTGAAGGAGTTTCAAAAGCACCCGGATAAGTTTAAAACGATTGTTTGTGTAACTGGCCAACACAGGGAAATGCTGGATCAGGTCCTCAATTTATTTGAAATTACACCTGATTATGATTTAAATATCATGAAAAAGGAGCAGGACTTATATGATGTAACAGCTCGAGTAATGCTTGGGATGAGAGATGTGCTTAAAAATGCCCTTCCAGATTTGGTATTGGTACATGGTGACACAACAACGTCAGCTATATCCGCATTAGCAGCCT
The DNA here is from genome assembly GCA_021371955.1 of Bacteroidales bacterium. Taxonomy (GTDB): domain Bacteria; phylum Bacteroidota; class Bacteroidia; order Bacteroidales; family UBA932; genus Bact-08. The sequence continues at coordinate 242,670 of JAJFVD010000003.1, read as the reverse complement.
TTTATCAACAAATTCCAGTAGGACATGTCGAGGCAGGTCTAAGAACTCACAACATATATAGTCCATGGCCTGAAGAGATGAACAGATTAATCACAAGCCGAATCGCTACTTATAATTTTTCGCCAACAGCACTAAGTAAACAGAACTTGTTAGACGAAGGGATAGATGGAGAAAAAATTATTGTTACAGGGAATACTGTTATCGATGCACTCCACAAGGTAGTTGGCAAAATTAAAGACGACGTCACTCTATCTGCTCAGCTTAAAATAGATCTTAAAAACGCTGGATATGACGTAAATAGATTGAATAATGGGCAAAGACTGGTATTAATTACAGGCCATCGAAGGGAGAACTTTGGTGAGGGATTCATAAATATCGCATCTGCAATTAAAACTCTGACTCAAAAGTATCCAAAAGTTGATTTTGTATATCCTATGCATATGAACCCAAACGTTCGCAAACCGATACGGGAAGTATTCGGAGATGAAAATTTAATTTCGAATATGTTTTTTATTGAGCCAATGGGATATCTTCAGTTTGTTTACTTAATGGATAAAAGCACTATTATCCTTACGGATAGCGGTGGAATTCAGGAAGAAGCTCCTGGTTTAGGCAAGCCAGTATTGGTTATGCGAGACACTACTGAGCGACCGGAGGCCCTTGATGCTGGAACTGTCAAATTAGTTGGGACAGAATATGAAAAAATTATAAATGAAGTGTCAACTCTACTTGATGATATAAATTATTATAATCAAATGAGTAAGGCTGTTAATCCTTACGGAGATGGATTAGCCTGTGGGAGAATTGTAAAAACATTTCAATAAAATGGAAACGGAAAAAGAGCAGCCAAAAATTCTTATTCTTTATAACAATTTGTTTCACTACAGAATACCGATTTTTAATTTACTTGCAGAAAAATGCAGTCTTACAGTTGCATATTCTATTGGTCCAGATACAAAAGAAACTTTAAATTTCAATGTTATAAAACTTCCAATTTTAAACTATAGTAAATTCTTCATACATAAGGATAATATTTTTAAATTATGTCAAAACTTCGATGTAGTTATAGCATATGGCGATATAGCCTGGTTGAAATTGAGTACACTAACGTTTCATAAAAAAAGAAAGTTTAGGGTCATTTATTGGACTATTGGTGTATCTGCATCTTATGATAAAAAATTTGATTCCATATCAAAGTGGGATTTTGTACGAGATTATTTTTATAGACGTGCAGATGGATTAATTTTCTATAGTGATTACCCTTTGTCAAAATACATTAGCAGAGGATTCGCTAAGGAGAAGCTATTTGTTGCTCCAAATACTGTCGAGGTTATCAATGATATAGAATACGAAATAATTCATAAAGACAGCATATTATTTATAGGAACATTATATATGCAAAAAGGTATTTTGGATTTATTGGAAAACTATAAATTAGCATATTCATGCAATTCCCAAATTTTACCATTGAATATTATTGGAGGGGGAAAAGAATATGATAAAATTGATAAGTGGATAAATGACAATGAACTGAATAATAAAATTTCTCTTTTAGGCCCAATTTTTGACTCTAAAAAAAAATCGGAGTATTTCAAAAGAGCAGTTGCATGTATTTCTCCTAAGCAAGCGGGTCTTTCAGTATTAGAGAGTATGGGATATGGAATACCTTATATAACAATGCATGATGCGATTACAGGAGGAGAACGTTTGAACATACAAAATGGAATAAACGGTATTCTAATGAATAATATTTCTCAGCTAAAAAATATTATTCTAGATATATCTGAGAACGAAGAAAAATTCATAAAAATGGGCGAAAATGCGTTAAAATTCTACAGAGAAAAACGAAAACCGGAAGACATGGCAAATGCTTTATATTCAGCGGCTCTTTATGTATCAAATACTCATGTACAATAATTGATGAAATATCAAGTTAAATACTATGCTAAAATATATTTTAGGACTAATAAAAAATTTATTTAATAGGGGGATTTCTATTTTTGCACTTGTAGATATTGAGTCAAATGTAAGCAAAAAGGCAACGGTCTATCATGGAGCTAAAATTTATAATTCAAATATTGATTCATTCTCTTATATTGGACCAAAATCCGATATAATTTGTGCTGATATTGGAAAATTTTGTTCAATTTCTTCATACTGCTGTATTGGACTTGCTACTCACAGTATAAAAAATATCTCTACATCACCAATCTTTACTTCCAAAAAAAATGGCACTAGATATCGGTGGGCTAAAGCAGATACATTTGTTGAAGGTAAAAGAGTCTCAATTGGTAGCGATGTATGGATTGGGACTAAAGTAATAATAATGGGCGGGGTAAAAGTTGGTAATGGAGTAATTATTGGAGCAGGGTCAATTGTTACAAAGGATATTCCCGATTATGCAATTGTTGTTGGCGCACCTGCAAAAATTATTAAATTTCGTTTTGATGCTCCAATCATTGATAGATTGTTAGAACTAAAATGGTGGAATATGTCAGAAGAGAAACTTAGAAGTATGATACCGATTTTCCAAATTGAAAATTTTGTAATAAGCGACATAACTAATATTTAATATAATATTTATGCACAATTTAACTATAAATAAAACAATCCTTATAACAGGAGGAACGGGATCTTTTGGGAACGCTGTTCTATCCAGATTTCTAAACACTGACATAAAAGAGATCCGAATTTTTTCACGCGATGAAAAAAAACAGGACGATATGCGTCATAAATATCAAAATCCTAAGATTAAATTTTACATCGGCGATGTGAGAGACAGAGCGTCGGTGGATAGTGCAATGTCAGGTGTTGATTTTATTTTCCATGCAGCAGCACTTAAACAGGTTCCATCCTGTGAGTTTTTCCCAATTCAGGCTGTAAAAACTAATGTTTTAGGAACTGAAAACGTTATTGATTCGGCAATACAACATGGAGTAAAAAATATTGTTGTGCTTAGCACGGATAAAGCAGCTTACCCTATCAATGCGATGGGAATAAGCAAGGCAATGATGGAGAAGGTTGCAATATCTAAAGGTCGTGCCTTAGGGAAAGATGCCGCGACCACTATCTGTTGTACCCGATATGGGAATGTGATGGCGAGCAGAGGGTCTGTCATTCCATTATGGATTGATCAAATTAAAGCTGGAAATGATATTACAATTACTGACCCCAATATGACCCGCTATATGATGACATTGGACGATGCTGTTGATTTAGTCTTATACGCTTTTCAACATGGAGCTAATGGTGATTTATTTGTTCAGAAAGCACCGGCATCAACTTTGGAAATATTGTATAAAGCTCTGATTAACTTATACAAGTCAAATGTAAAAGTAAAAATAATTGGTACCCGTCACGGAGAAAAATTATATGAAACATTAGTCACACGGGAAGAAATGGCCAAAAGTGAAGATATGGGTGACTATTATCGCATCCCCTGCGATACACGAGATCTCAATTATGATAAATACTTTGTTCAGGGAGAGGAAAAGATTGCGCTTGTCGAAGATTATAACTCCCATAATACACATCGTCTTGATTTAGACGGGATGCAGAATCTTTTAATCAAACTAGATATAATTAAAGAAGATTTGGGATTATGATAAGGGTAGGTATTACAGGACAGTCTGGTTTTGTCGGAACCCATCTTTATAATATGCTCGGTTTGTTTCCTGATGAGTTTGAACATGTCCCGTTCGAAGATGCCTTTTTCAAAAATGATTTTTTTTTAATCAATTTTGTTAGACAATGTGATGTGATTGTCCATCTTGCAGCAATAAATCGCCATATTAATCCTCAGAATTTATATAACACCAACCTTAAATTGGTAAACCAACTTATCGGGGCGATGGAAGCCGCAAATGTGAAGCCTCATGTTCTGTTTTCTTCATCTACTCAAGAAGAAAGTGATAATGAATATGGAAAATCAAAAAGGGAAGGTCGCGAACTATTGGAAATATGGGCAAAGAGAAACTCTGCCTCATTTACAGGCATGGTTGTTCCTAATGTATTTGGGCCATTCGGTCTGCCTAACTATAATTCATTTATCGCTACTTTCTGCCATCAATTGACTCATGGAGATAATCCTATAATTATTAAGGAAAGTAAAGTTCGATTGATATATATTGGCAATCTGTGCAGTTATATTATAAAAAAAATAAGGGACATATATAAATCGGTATCACCTGCGGTTGAAACAGATTGGCTTTCGTATGATTTCGAAAGAAGTGTATCAGAAATCCTATTATTATTTGAAAAATTTAAAAATCAATATTTTATACACGGATATATCCCAGAGCTCAGGGACACTAATGAAATAAATCTGTTTAATACATTCCGAAGTTATATTGATTTAACCAACCACTTTCCGATAAAATTAGTAGAATCAATCGATTCCAGAGGATTATTTGTGGAAACGATAAAATTGGGAATTGGAGGTCAGGTTTCTTATTCTACAACATTCCCCGGTTTTACAAGAGGGAACCATTTTCATACTCGCAAAATTGAACGTTTTATTGTTATTAAGGGCAAAGCCTTAATCCAGTTACGTAAAATAGGAACGACTGATATAATAAACCTAAATCTTGATGGTCGTAATCCCTCTTTTGTGGATATCCCTATATGGTATACGCATAATATAAAAAATATCGGAACTGAGGAGTTGTATACCCAATTCTGGATTAACGAATGGTTTAATCCTGAAGACAGAGATACTTTTTATGAACCAGTCTAAAATATTAGAAATGAAGAAGCTTAAAGTATTAACAGTTGTTGGTACGCGTCCTGAAATAATACGACTCGCATGCGTGCTCCAAAGGCTTGATGCATCAAAAGCAATTGATCATATTTTGGTACACACCGGACAAAATTATGATTATGAATTGAATGAAATCTTCTTTGAAGATCTTGGATTGAGAAAACCTGACTATTTTCTAAATGCCGCCGGGAAAAATGCAACAGAAACAGCTGGACAGATTCTAATAAATATTGATCCAATTCTCGAATTAGTCAATCCCGATGCCTTTCTGGTACTTGGAGATACAAATTCGTGCCTTTGCGCTATTGCTGCGAAGAAGAGACATATTCCAATTTTTCATATGGAGGCTGGCAATAGATGCTTCGACCAAAGAGTTCCGGAGGAAAGCAATCGAAAAATTGTCGACCACACAGCTGACATAAATTTAACCTATAGTGATATTGCCAGAGAATATCTTCTTGCAGAGGGCCTAAGGCCGGACAGAATCATTAAGACTGGAAGTCCTATGTACGAAGTATTAATGACTTATAAACCAAAGATTGATAAATCTGAAATTATAAGTAAGCTAAATATTCAACCTAATAATTATTTTGTTGTATCAGCTCACAGAGAGGAGAATATATCTTCTGAAAAGAACTTCTTTAATCTAATCAATATTTTAAACAAAATTGCCGAACAATATAATTTACCTATAATAGTAAGCACTCATCCAAGAACGCGCAAGATGATTGAAAAGCATAATATACAGTTCAATCCTCTTGTTAAGCTAATGAAACCAATGGGACTGAGTGACTATCTTTCTCTGCAAATAAATGCAAAAGCGGTTTTAAGCGATAGTGGAACCATTTCAGAAGAGTCATCAATACTTAACTTTAGAGCGCTTAACATAAGAGAGGCACACGAGAGACCGGAGGCAATGGAAGAAGCAAGTGTTATGATGGTAGGGCTTAATCCGGAGAGAGTAATGCAAGGGTTGATACAGATAGAGGATCAGGAAATTGGGGATATGAGAAACTTACTTCCTGTTAAGGATTATTCAATGCCTAATGTCAGTGATAAAGTAGTAAGAATAATTCTCTCTTATACTGATTATATAAAACGAGTTGTCTGGAGCGAGTAATCTTTTATTGATGAATATTTTATTTCTGACCGTAAGCAGAATTACGGATATTAATGAGCGAGGTATATATACCGATTTGATTAGAAAATTCAAGGATGAAGGACATAAAATTGTTATTGTCTCTCCTTCAGAAAGAAGATTAAATATTCAAACGAATTTTATCACTACAAACGGCGTTCAAATTCTAAATGTTAAAACATTAAATATTCAAAAAACTAATATTTTTGAAAAAGGAATTAGTACTATACTACTGGAATATCAATTTAAGCATGCAGTCAAAAAGTATATCAATAATGTAAAATTTGACCTCATTCTTTATTCTACCCCACCAATAACTTTTACAAAAGTTATACAAAAGATAAAGCAAAAGGATAACGCAAAAACTTACCTACTATTAAAGGATATTTTCCCTCAAAATGCTGTTGATTTGGAGATGATTAGGAAGAATGGTTTGCTTCACAGATATTTTAGAAAAAAAGAGAAGAAACTATATGCTATTTCTGATTATATCGGATGTATGTCTCCTGCTAATGTTACTTATTTAATAAACAATAATCCTCAGATTAATCCTGAAATTGTAGAGGTTTGCGCTAATAGTATCGAACCAAAAAAAAATTATAAAGATTCAATTTTAAAGAACCTTCTTTTTTCAAAATACAACATTCCTGAAAATTCTACCGTTTTCTTATACGGAGGCAATCTAGGCAAACCTCAGGGAATAAGTTTCTTATTGGACATTCTTATGTCTAATACTTCCAATAGTCATGTTTTTTTCGTAATCGTCGGGTCTGGAACTGAATATAATAGAATTAAAGTGTGGTTTGATAAAAATAGCCCAAAAAATGCGTTGTTAATTTCAAATTTAGAAAAATCCGAATACGATCAGTTAGTAAGTATATGTGATGTAGGATTAATCTTTTTAGACAACAGATTTACCATTCCAAATTACCCTTCTCGCCTACTTTCCTATTTAGAAAACAAGATGCCGGTTATTGCATCTACAGATACAAATTCTGACATTGGGACCATTGCTGAGGAGAACGGATATGGATTCAGGGTTTTAAGCGGCGATATTGAAACTTTCAACAAACGGATTGATTATTTAACTTCTAATAATAACGTTATTCAAGAAATGGGCGAAAAAGGGCATAAGTTTTTAATGTCAAATTATTCAGTTGAAAATTCTTATGATACAATAATGAATCATTATAAATAGATATTTAATTTTATGTATCCTCGATTATTAAAAAGAATTATTGATTTTATCTTGGCCTTATCAGGAATAGTTATTCTCTCTCCCGTCTTATTATTAATTATTATTATTCTTTTTTTAGCTAATAATGGAAAAGTTTTTTTTATCCAAAAAAGGCCCGGAAAAATGCTTAATATTATTAAAATAATTAAATTTAGAACAATGACTGATAATAGGGACAGTATTGGTAACTTATTGCCAGATTCCCTTAGACTCACTGCAATCGGGAAATTTATCAGGACGACATCAATCGATGAACTTCCTCAACTTTTTAATGTTTTAAAAGGAGATATGAGTCTTATCGGTCCCCGACCCCTTTTAGTTGAATATATACCTCTTTATTCAAAACATCAGGCTCGCAGACATGAGGTGCGTCCAGGCATTACAGGATGGGCTCAGGTTAATGGCAGGAACGCAATTTCGTGGCAACAAAAATTTGAATTTGATATCTGGTATGTGGACAATATTTCATTTTGGTTAGATATCAGAATAATATTTTTAACAATTAAAAAAGTACTTGTTAGAGAAGGCATAACTTCAAAAACAAGTGAAACAATGGAAGCGTTTAAAGGAAATACAAATTAAAATGGATAAAATTGCGATATACGGCTCTGGCGGATTTGGCAGAGAAGTTCATTTATTAATTCAAGAAATCAATAATAATAATCGGCAATTTGATTTTATCGGATATTTTGACGATGGAATTGAGAAAGGATCTATTATAAATGACTATCCTGTATTAGGCGGGATTAATGAATTGAATAATTGGAAAGAGCATCTAAATTTAACAATAGCTGTAGGGAAACCAATTATTAAAAGAAAAATTATCTCAAATATTACTAATACAAACATTTCATACCCTACTCTTGTTCATCCAAATGTATTAATAGGAGATATGAAATTTAATACAATAGGAAAAGGTTGCATAATTTGTGCATCCGTTATTATCACTGTAAATATTAATATTGGCAATTTTGTCATATTAAATTTGTCTTGCACAGTCGGACATGATACTTGTATTGGTGATTTTTCCTCATTTATGCCTTCTGTAAATATTTCTGGTGAAGTAAATATTGGTAGTGAAGTTTATGCCGGAACTGGTGCAAAAATTATTAATCAATTAACCATCGGAAATAAAACAATAATAGGTGCTGGTGCTGTAGTTGCAAAATCAATACCCGCAAATTGCACAGCAGTTGGTGTCCCAGCTAAAGTCATTAAACTAAATGAATAATATGAAACAAAAAATCTGGCTCTCTCTAGCCCACATGGGTGGCAAAGAACAACAATATATTCAAGAAGCATTTGACACAAACTGGGTTGTTCCTTTGGGTCCAAATGTAGATGGGTTCGAAAAGGATTTGAATGAATATCTAGGTAATGAAAAGAACATAGTTGCCCTTAGTTCAGGAACTGCTGCTATTCACCTTGGATTAATCCAAATAGGAGTTGGCCCTGGTGATGAAGTTATTTGCCAGTCTTTTACATTCTCGGCAACTGCAAATCCAATTAAATATGTCGGTGCTACTCCTGTTTTTGTTGATAGTGAAAGTGAGACATGGAATATGTCGCCTGCACTTCTTGAAGAAACAATTAATGATCGAATAGCAAAAACAGGTAAAGTGCCAAAAGTAATAATGCCTGTTCATCTGTACGGAATGCCGGCAAAAATGGATGAGATAATGGCTATCGCCAATAAATATGAAATTTCTGTTCTTGAAGATGCCGCAGAGGCTTTAGGTTCAAAATATAAAGGTAAATTTTGCGGTACTTTCGGACATTTTGCATGTTTGTCTTTTAATGGGAATAAAATTATTACAACTTCCGGAGGAGGAGCTTTAGTTTGTTCTACGATAGAAGAAGCGGCCAAAACCAAATTTTATGCAACACAGGCTCGTGATAATGCTCCTCATTATCAACATTCTCATATAGGATATAACTATAGAATGAGTAATATTTGTGCCGGTATCGGGCGAGGTCAAATGTTGATATTGGATGAACATGTCTCCTATCGAAGAAAAATAAACATTCTTTATAAAGAACTATTAAAAGAGACACCTGGTATCTCTTTTTTAGAAAATCCAAATAAGGATTTTGAATCCAACATGTGGCTAACTTGTATTATTGTTGACCCTAAATTGGCCGGTTTTACCAGGGAAGACCTCAGGCTTAAGATGGAATCTGAAAATATTGAAACCCGTCCATTATGGAAACCGATGCATCTGCAACCAGTATTTGAAGATTGTCCCTTTTATGGAGATGGGACATCCGAAAAGTTATTTGAAATGGGGCTGTGCTTACCATCTAGTCCTGTATTAACTAGCGAAGACATTGAAAGAGTTGTTGGAATTATAAAAGGGATGAATAAAAAATAAAAATATATTTCAATATAGATACATATAAAAAGGAGAGTTTAAAGCTCTCCTTTTTCATTTTTGTCTAACAATCCATTTTTAATACCTTTGCACTAAATTATATAGAAAAATCATGAAACTATTCACCAACGAAAATTATAAAGTAGCCGATATTAATCTGGCGGAATTTGGCAGGAAAGAGATTGAACTGGCGGAGTTTGAGATGCCGGGTTTGATGGCGCTGCGCGACAAGTATGGCAAATTGAAACCGTTAAAAGGTGCCCGCATTATGGGGTCTCTTCATATGACAATCCAGACTGCCGTTTTAATTGAAACCCTTGTGGAACTTGGGGCAGATGTACGCTGGGTGAGCTGTAACATTTATTCGACTCAGGATCATGCTGCCGCTGCGGTAGCAGCGGCCGGCGTTCCGGTATTTGCATGGAAGGGCGAAACTCTGAAAGATTACTGGTGGTGCACTCTGCAGGCTCTGAGTTTTCCGGGCGGCAAGGGCCCTACCCTCATTGTTGACGACGGAGGCGATGCAACTCTTATGTGCCACCTCGGTTTCAAAGCAGAAAAGGACGCTTCAGTTTTGGATTATAATGCAGATACAGAAGACGAAAGAGAACTCCTGGTTATACTCAAGAGTTTACTTAAGGAAGACAACTCATACTGGACAAAAAGAGTTCCGGCCATTAAGGGCGTTTCAGAAGAGACCACTACAGGGGTTCACCGCCTGTATCAGATGATGGAAGAAAAATCTTTGCTGTTCCCTGCTTTCAACGTAAACGACTCAGTAACTAAATCTAAGTTCGACAACCTGTATGGTTGCCGCGAATCTCTTGCCGACGGCATAAAGAGAGCTACCGACATTATGATTGCAGGCAAGGTTGTGGTTGTTTGCGGTTACGGAGATGTAGGCAAAGGTTGTGCACATTCGATGCGCAGCTATGGTGCAAGAGTTATCGTTACTGAAATTGACCCTATCTGCGCTCTGCAGGCAGCTATGGAAGGATTTGAGGTGAAACCTGTTGAGGATGCTCTCCGCGAAGGCAACATTTATGTAACTACTACCGGTAACAAGGATATCATTACAATCGACCATATGTCAAAAATGCTTGACAATGCAATAGTTTGCAACATAGGCCACTTCGACAATGAAATTCAGGTAGATAAACTTAAGAACTATCCGGGTATTAAGACAAGAAATATTAAACCTCAGGTTGATCAGTACTTCTTCCCTGAAGGACACTCAATTTTACTGCTTGCCGATGGCCGCCTGGTTAACCTTGGTTGTGCTACCGGTCACCCTTCATTTGTGATGAGCAACTCATTTACAAACCAGACCCTTGCTCAGATTGAACTTTGGACAAAAGAGCTGGAAGTTGGAGTTTACCTTTTGCCTAAACTTTTGGACGAAGAGGTGGCAAGGCTGCATCTGCAAAGAATTGGCGTTAAACTCACCAGACTTACTCCTGACCAGGCTGCATATATTGGTGTAGATATAGAAGGGCCGTATAAACCTGCATACTACAGATATTAAACAAGCTTATACGCTGATAATTAATAATATGCTAAAAAGAACGACATCATGGATGTCGTTCTTTTTAGCAATTAACTGTATATGATCCTAAATGAATTTTGAATTATCTTTGCACTCAGAAATATTGAATACTATGACAAATAACTCACTAGAGGTTGCTGCCGGCAAAAAAATATTGATTCTCGATGGTGCCATGGGTACGATGATCCAAAGGCACAAACTTCAGGAAAGCGATTATAGGGGAGAGATGTTTAAGGAACATCCTATGCTTCAGAAGGGGAACAACGATTTGTTGTCTCTTACTAAACCGGATGTTATTAAAGGAATTCACAGGGAATATCTTGAGGCTGGAGCTGATATTATTACTACGAATAGTTTTAACTCTAACAGGATTTCCATGGCTGACTATGGCATGGAAGGGAAGGTTTATGAGTTGAATGTTGGGGCGGCGCGGCTGGCGGCGGCAGCCGTGCGTGAATATGCTGCGTCCCTTGAGGAAAATAAGAGACCCAGCCGCGCCCTCTTTGTGGCGGGCACAATGGGCCCGACCAACCGCACAGCATCAATGTCTTCTGATGTTAACGACCCTGGAGCAAGAGCTGTCACTTTTGATAATCTTGTCGAGGCATATTTGGAACAGGCGAAGGGTCTGATTGACGGAGGCGTGGATATTCTTCTTGTTGAGACTGTATTTGATGTTCTTAATTGCAAAGCTGCACTTTTTGCAATTGATTCTGTTTTTGAAGAGAGAGGGATGAAGTTGCCGGTTATGGTATCAGGTACAATCACTGATGCCAGCGGAAGGACTCTTACAGGACAGACCCTCGAAGCTTTTTTAGTGTCTGTTTCTCATTTTCCCTTGTTTAGCATTGGGCTTAACTGTGCTTTAGGAGCGGAGCAGCTCCGCCCCTTCATTCAGGAACTAAGCGCAAAATCGCCGTTTTATGTTTCTGCACACCCTAATGCCGGCCTGCCAAATCAGTTTGGCGAATATGACCAGTCTGCGGCCTTTATGGCATCAATTGCAGAAGATTATATGAAAGAGGGCTGGGTGAACGTTCTTGGCGGCTGCTGCGGAACTACACCACAGCATATTAATCGGATTGCCGAAGTTGCTAAAAAATATCAGCCGAGACCCCTCCCCTCTCTCACAAAACAGACAAAACTTAGCGGGCTTGAGGTTCTCACTATAACTCCGGAAACAAACTTCGTAAATGTTGGAGAACGTACAAATGTATCGGGTTCTATTAAGTTTGCCCGGCTCATTAGGGAGGAGAAATACGACGAAGCTCTTGCCATTGCCAGAAATCAGGTTGAAGGTGGTGCGCAGGTTATTGATATTTGTATGGACGAGGCGATGCTTGATTCGGAAAAGGCAATGGTAAAGTTTGTGAACCTTATTATGGCCGAGCCGGATATCTCAAAGCTTCCGTTAATGATTGACTCTTCTAGATGGAGTGTTATTGAGGGAGCTCTCAAATGTATCCAGGGCAAATCTGTTGTCAACTCAATCAGCCTTAAAGAGGGAGAAGATATTTTCCTCAACCGCGCAAAAACAATCAGGAAATACGGAGCAGCCACTGTTGTCATGCTATTTGACGAAAATGGCCAGGCAGACACTTTTGAAAGAAAAATAGAGGTAGCCGAAAGGTCCTATCGTCTCCTTACGGAAAAAATAGGATTTCCTCCCGAAGATATCATATTTGACCCCAATGTTCTGGCTGTTGCAACAGGCATTGAGGAACATAATAATTATGGAATCAATTTCATAAGGGCAACAGAATGGATCAGGCAGAACCTTCCGCATGCTAAAGTGAGCGGAGGAATAAGCAATCTCTCTTTTTCTTTTCGCGGTACCGACAAAGTGCGTGAGGCAATGCATTCGGTTTTCCTTTTTCACGCAATAAAGGCCGGTCTTGATATGGGTATTGTTAATCCGGGGATGCTGCAGGTATATAGTGAAATTGAACCGAATCTTCTCGCACTGTCGGAGGATGTGATTCTTAACCGACGTTCCGACGCGACTGAACGGCTTGTGAAATTTGCTGAGGGAATTAAGAATGAGGGAAAGAAACAAGAAAAAGAAGATGCATGGAGGATGCTTCCGGTCGTTGACAGAATAAAGCATGCTCTTATCCGTGGCCTTGACGAATTTATCGAACAGGACGTTGAAGAAGCGCGGTCACTCTTTAAAAGATCTATTGAACTGATTGAAGGCCCGTTAATGGGAGGTATGAATGAAGTGGGAGATCTTTTTGGCTCCGGTAAAATGTTTTTGCCGCAGGTTGTTAAGAGTGCCCGGGTAATGAAGAAAGCAGTAACTAAACTTGCTCCATATATTGAACAGGAAAGCCTTGACGAAGAGAAGAAGAGTGCCGGTAAAGTTCTTTTGGCAACAGTTAAGGGAGATGTTCACGACATCGGGAAAAACATTGTGGGGGTTGTGCTCTCTTGTAATAATTACGAGATAATAGACCTTGGCGTTATGGTTCCGGCAGAAAAAATTATTGATGCTGCCATTAAAGAGCAGGTAGATTTTATTGGTCTTAGCGGACTCATCACTCCTTCGCTTGAAGAGATGGTCCATGTTGCTGCAGAAATGGAACGCAGGAAGATTTCCATTCCTCTCCTGATTGGAGGAGCAACTACGTCGGAAATACACGCAGCTGTTAAAGTTGCGCCTGTTTACTCATATTCTGTAATTCACGTAAAGGACGCATCAAAAGCCGCAGGTGTTTTATCTTCATTGCTTAATAAAGACAGTATCGACTACGCTACATCCATACGCGATAAGTATAACAAAATGCGTGATGCTCACAGTTCGCGCGTTGCCGAAAAGAATCTGCTTTCGCTAAGCCAGGCTCGTGCGAACAGGTTTGACGGCGGCGGAACGGCGGCGGCGGCAGGTGGCGAAGCCACATCAGGAGCCGCCGCCAACGGATGGAACGGCTTCTCCCCTTTTGCTCCAAAGCAACCGGGAATTCATGTTCTAAACAACATTGATCTTGCAGAACTTGCCGGTTATATAGACTGGACCTTCTTTTTCTTTGCATGGAAGCTGTCCGGCAAGTATCCCGCAATCTTCTCAGATCCCGTAAAAGGGGAAGAGGCAAAGAAATTGTTTGATGATGGTCAGATATATCTCATGAAGATAATTGAGGATAAACTTATAACTGCAAAAGCGGTATTCGGTCTCTTCCCTGCTGTCTCAGCCGGCGATGACGTAAAGGTAATTGAACCAAAATCAACCTTTTGCTTTTTAAGAAATCAGGAACAAAAGGAAAAGGGAATAAATAACCTCTCTCTTGCCGATTACATTGCTCCTGAATCAGCCGGCATTATTGACAATATCGGAGCATTTGTTGTAACGGCAGCTCTTGATGAATCCGGAACTGACAAATACAAAGACGACGACTACGCAATGATTATGATTCGTATTCTGAGCGACAGGCTTGCAGAAGCGGCAGCAGAATGGCTTCATGCAAAAATCAGAAGAGAATATTGGGGTTATGCTTCAGAGGAAAATCTATCAGTAGAAGAGATGATTAAACAAAAATACAAGGGCATCAGACCCGCACCCGGATATCCTGCCTGTCCCGACCATACAGAAAAAAGAGTTATCTTTGACTTACTCGGGGCCGAAAAACGAATTGGAGCAAGGCTTACAGAAAACTTTGCAATGGTACCGGCAGCAGCAGTGAGCGGATATGTTTTCTCTCATCCGCAATCTGTCTACTTTAATATTGGAAAGATTGGTCAGGACCAGCTGAAAGAATATGCCTCCCGCAAAAAGATGACTATTGAAGAGGCCGCCAAATGGCTGGCTCCAAACTTATAAATAACCTCAAAGAATATGAATGTAATAGACAAGATAAAAAACGCCAGGGGACCGTTGTTCACATTTGAACTTCTTCCTCCGCTGAGAGGCCACAGCATTGAAAGAATTTATAATGCCATCGACAGATTGATTGAATTTGACCCTGCATACATAAATTTTACTTCGCACCGCAACGAAACTACATATTATGAGAGGTCGGACGGACATATCGAAAAAAAGATTGTACGAATCCGTCCCGGAACTGTTGCTTTAGCTGCAGCTGTAAAATACAAATACAACATAACTGTTGTTCCTCATATTTTGTGTGGCGGTTTTTCCAGGGAAGAGACTGAAAACGCTCTTATTGAGATGAATTTTCTTGGTATCAACGATGTTCTTGCACTCAGGGGCGACACTCAAAAAGGTGCCCGCCGTTTCATCCCCGACAAAGACGGCCATTCCCATGCCAATGAACTGGTAGAGCAGATAGCCAACATGAATAATGGGAAATACCTTGAAGACACTCTTGAGGTTACAACTCCCTCAAATTTTTGCATAGGGGTTGCAGGTTATCCTGAGAAGCATTTTGAAGCTCCCAACAGACGGATTGACATTGAAAATTTAAAGAAAAAAGTTGATGCAGGCGCACACTATATTGTTACGCAAATGTTTTTTGACAACAGTAAGTTTTTCCAGTTCAGGGACGACTGTGTTAAGGCCGGTATAACTATACCAATAATCGCCGGAGTGAAACCAATTTCAGCACTTAACGACATCAATCTTTTGCCTCAGGCTTTCCATATTGATCTTCCGAACGACCTTTATGTAGCCGCACAAAAGTGCACAACAGACAAAGAGGTTCGCGAAGTAGGAATCGAATGGACAACCATGCAGTCCAAAGAGCTTATAAAAGAGGGCGTTACCGGAATACATTATTACACATACGGGGGTTCTGATAATATAGCGAGAATAGTTAAAGCATCGTTCTGATTGCGCTGTGCAGTTTTGATTGCGTAGTGATTTTGCCGGCAGAAGAGACCAGCTACATAGCTGATATACAGCAACATCTTAAAAAGGATGGCATCTTAGATGCCATCCTTTTTAGCAAATTACTATTAATGTGCAAGTTAGTGGTTTTAACTAAAAGCTTGTCCCGTCCTGAAATAGGTTGACACTCAGTCGCCGTCAAAAAGGGGCAAGTTAGGTGCTCCTTCGTCGCAGGTCTACGCCTTCGGCGGAAATAGCACGTCAGTTTCGCAAGATTGGGATATCAATTGTATTTGCAAATGCCTCATTATTAAAAAGTAGCACATAATCAAGAGAGTAGTACCCTCTTGGTTATGTGCCAGCGTCTGGAATCCAAACGTTAACGAATCACTTTTTAAATCCAAATATTCCAGCCGAATGGATCGCCCGCCGCATGGCTTTAAACCGCGGCACAGCCGCAACTTATTTTTTCAATTCCCCACACGCTTTATATTGCTGATTTTATGTGTGTTATTAATAGTTGAGGCGCTTGAAGCGCCTCAACTATTAATATTCTATTGATTATCTGCGCATTAGACCAGATGTGAAAAACTTTAACCGCATAATTTTCTTTTGACCATTTTCCAAATTATCATCTACTTACAACTTTTTGTGGCAACAGTGTTGCCACAAAAAACTGAAATCAAATATTAATTAGATAGTTACAAAATGCACCGGGAGTTAGGTGCTCCTGCGCCGCGAGGTTTGATCTTCGGAATGTTCAGTAAGAGTTATAAGGCAATGACGGGGAGATTTTTGTATCTTTGAGTAATATTTAACAAAATTACTCATGTCCAATTTAACTATACTAATAATGGCCGGAGGCTCAGGAGAGCGTTTCTGGCCATTGTCTACAAAAGAGCGGCCTAAGCAGTTGCTAAGGCTCATTGACGAAGAAAAAAGCCTTATAAGAATGACTGTCGACAGAGTATTGCCGATGGTGCCGGCCAATCGAATTTTCATTGGTACAAATGCAGTTCAGGCAAAAACAGTATTGGAAGAATTGCCTATGCTTCCTGCTGGAAATGTGATTATAGAGCCTTCATTTAAGGATACTGCTGCCGCAATAGGATTTGGATGTATAGAAATTGAACGCAAGTTTCCCGATTCAACGTTAATTGTTTTGGCCTCGGACCATCTGATTAAGGATGAGGCCGATTTTAGATTGCATCTGAAAAAAGCTGTTGAAGTGGCAGAAAAGGAGGAAGCGATTGTCACCCTCGGTATTAAACCGGACAGACCCGAAACTGGTTATGGATATCTGGAGACAGGTGCTGATGCCGACTTAGTGGCGGAAGGTGGTTCCGGTGCAGATGGCAGCCTGGAGGTAGAAGAAGGATTAGTTGGATGCACTGTTGGAGTTCCAACCAGGGTTTTGCGGTTTTGCGAGAAACCTGCTTTGGAAACCGCACTGGAATATGTGAAGAGCGGGCGTTTTTTATGGAACAGCGGGATGTTTATTTTTAAGGTATCAACTATTATGAGTGCGTTTGCAGAGTTGTTACCGGCACACAGGGCCGTCTTGAAAGATATTGAAGAATTGGAAAACTCCACGGGGAGAGGTGAAAATACGGCCAATGAACGGGACGAAAAGCTTAAATTATTATTTGATAAATTTGTAAAAATCTCTATTGACTTTGGAATAATGGAGAAATTCAAGAATACATACGTTATTCCCGTTGATTTTGGGTGGAGCGATATTGGCTCCTACCCTGCCCTTGCCGATGTATTCCCTGCCAATGATAACGGTACAACTGTAAAAGGCGCTTCTATCAAAGAGTTCAACTCAGGAGGAAATATCGTAATTGGAACAACAGGTAAAACAATTGCCCTGCTTGGTGTTCATGATATGGTTGTTGTTGAGACGGCAGATGCTATTCTCGTTTGTACCAAGGCGGAAGCTCAGAACATTAAAAAAATATTGTAAAAAAATATTTGGTTTATAATATAAACTTATTTACATTTGCAAAGTGCAACGAAATAATGGTTGCACTTTTTTAACGCTATTTTGGTTTATGTTATAAACTTATTTACAAATACAAGGAATAAAAATTTAATGTCATTTTAATATTAGAAATTATGGAAGAGAAAATTTTATCAGAAAAAGAGAGTCTGGAACTGATTTCAAAAATGATTAGTGAGACTAAAAACAAGCTTGAAAGAGGCGGCGGAAATATATTTCTGCTATGGGGATACCTGGGCGTTTGCGTATCTCTCATTGTTTACGGCCTGCTTAATTTCACGGAGAACTACGCTGTTCAGTGGTTATGGTTTCTTATTCCGGTTATAGGATATCCTGCAATGTTTTTCATGAAAGGAAAATCTCAAACGGGCTCTGTTACTTTCATTGGAAGTGTTATTTCCAAGATATGGATAGTAATAGGAGTATGCACCATTCTTGTATCAATCAGCATCTTGTACGACTATACTCTTTTGCCTATTCTGTTTATAATGTCTTTGCTTGTTACTGCCGGGGTGGCAATGTCCGGACTTGTTCTCAAATTTAAACCAGCAGCAGTTGCAGGATTTATTGGGATTATATTAAGTTTTGTATTACTGTTGGTTTCATGGAAAAACCAGATTCTCGTTTTTTCCGCCATGTCTGCGATAATGCTGATTATCCCGGGACATATATTAAATTCTGCCTTCAGAAAACAGCAAAAAAACGGGAGCAATGTTTAAAGAGCTTGATCCGCTGCTTCATTCCCAACTCAGGCTTGCAGTGATATCTCTGCTAATGTCGCTGGAAGAGGCGGACTTTGTATTCCTGAGAGAAAAAACCGGAGCAACTGCCGGGAACCTAAGTGTACAAATTGAAAAACTAAGTGAAGCCGGATACATAGAGGTTGCAAAAGGTTTCCTTGGTAAAAGGCCACGGACTACATGCCGGATAACTACTCAGGGCCAAAAAGCGTTCGAAGAGTATATCGAAGCGATAAAAGGCTATATAGGGTAGTCATTTATAGCTGATAAATACGTAAATTTGTGATGGTTTATACGAATATTAAATCATCATGAATAATAAACTATTGATAAGAAAAGCCTCCGGTGATATGGAGCCTTTTTCTTCAGAAAAATTAAGAAGGTCGTTACAACGCTCCGGAGCTGCCGATAATGTAATTGAACCAATTTTAAATGATGTTGAATCCTGGATTTATGATGGGATTTCAAGCAGAAAAATATATGACAGAGCATTTGCATTATTAAGAAAAAAGACGTTAAGTGTTGCTTCCAGATACAAATTAAAGAACGCACTTATGGAAATGGGGCCCACAGGACATCCTTTTGAGCACTTTGCGGGTCAGGTATTTAAAGCGCTTGGGTATAATGTGGAAGTAGCTCAGATTCTTCAGGGCCATTGTGTCACTCATGAGGTTGATGTCATTGCGTCCAAAGAAAAAAGCCAGATGTTTATTGAATGCAAATATTATCTCACTACAGATAAGAACGCAAATGTTCAGGTTCCTCTTTACATCCGGTCCAGAGTAGATGACATTATAAAGAAGCGTAGCTCTATTCCTGAGTTTGCCGGCTATACATTTTCAGGCGGTGTTGTAACAAATACAAGATTTACCTCAGATGCCATGGCATATGGCGAATGCAGCGGGCTTAAATTACTCAGTTGGGACTATCCTGTAGGAAATGGGCTGAAAGACATAATTGACAGGGAAAAAATCTTTCCAATTACCGTATTAACAAAACTTTCAAATCAGGATAAGCAAAGGCTTATGGGACAGGGAATTGTTACTTGCCTGCAAATACTTGAAACTCCTGGAACGCTGGACTCATTGGGTATAGAGATGATTAACAGAGAAAAGATTCTTGCAGAAATTAAGAATCTGTGTGTAACCGATTAGTCCTTTCTCGAAATCTTCGTTGGGTACACAAGGCGTTAAAAGTAAGTTGTTTCTAAAAGTGAAGAGGCCTAAGGCCTCTTCACTTTTAGAAACAGACAGAGATCCAGGCACTTCCGAGTATTAGCTATTAGCCATTTACTTTTTTGTAATCAGCGAGAAATTTCTCAAGTCCGCTATCGGTCAGTGGATGTCTTAATAACCCAAGAATAGCATCTAACGGGCATGTGGCAACATCCGCACCGGCTTCAAGGCACTGTATAATATGCATTGTATGCCTGATTGAGGCTGCAAGTACTTCGGTTTCGTAACCATAATAATTGAATATTTCAACAATCTGCCTGATAAGGGCAACACCGTCGGTTGATATATCATCCAGCCGGCCTACGAATGGAGAGACATATGTTGCACCGGCTTTTGCTGCAAGGAGTGCTTGTCCGGCAGTAAAAACAAGAGTGCAGTTGGTACGAATGCCATTATCGGAAAAATACTTGATTGCCTTTATCCCTTCCTTAATACAAGGCACTTTGACAACAATCTGCGGATGAAGAGCTGCGAGTTCTTTACCTTCTCTTACCATTCCTTCGAAATCCGTTGCAATAACCTCTGCACTAACATCTCCTTTAACAATATTGCAGATATCTATATAGTGTTGTTTTATTTTTGCAGCTCCTTTGATGCCCTCTTTTGCCATTAGCGATGGGTTAGTTGTTACGCCGTCAAGTACTCCAAGATCATTAGCTTCACGAATTTGATCCAGGTTTGCCGTATCAATAAAAAATTTCATAATTAATGGATTTTTAGTTTATTAATATTAAACAAAGATACTGATTATGTTGTTAAAATAGTTTTATAAATGGTTATCTTCGGCACTGTAAATTTCATAATTGGTAATGCAGGAAAACTGGAAAAAAACATTTGCTTTTATTTGGACCGGACAGCTTTTTTCAACACTAAGCAGTTCTGTTGTGAGTTTTGCCGTAATCTTCTGGTTAAGCGTGCAGACAGGTTCTGCGCAAGTTCTTGCCCTTGCAACGATATCTTCACTTCTGCCACAACTTGTTCTAGGATTGTTCACCGGTGTCCTGATTGACCGGTGGGACCGTAAACGGACAATGATTGTTGCAGATATGTATATTGCTCTGCTTACTGCAGTAATGGCAGTATTGTTTTATATGGGTGCGGCAGAAATCGGATTTATATATGCTTTGCTGGCACTCCGTTCTATTGGGAGTGCATTTCATATGCCGGCAATGGAAGCCTCTGTGCCGCTGCTTGCACCAAAAAGTGAGCTGATGCGCGTGGCCGGCATCAACAACATGATATTTTCTGTCAGCACTATAGGTGCCCCTGCTATTGCAGCCATATTTATAAGTGCACTGGATATGACATGGGTATTGATGTTTGATGTACTGGGTGCCCTTATTGCATGCACATCGTTGCTTTTTGTAAAAATCCCGAATCCATGGGATAAAAAAAATTCCGAGATTTCTCTTGACAACTCACAATTTTTAGCGGGAAAGACGGCTGCATTTCAGATTACTGAAGAAAACATTAACGAATCCTCCAAAGAGACATCGGGAAGAACAAATATTACCCAAACAGAATTCAAACGGTTTTTAACTGAGCTTAATCAAGGTTTGCACGAGATACTAAAAAGGCCGGGATTAATGTGGATGTTTATATTCACGATTTTTGCAAGCCTGGCTATGGTACCTATTTCTACACTGTTTCCTTTAATGACGCTTGACCATTTTGCCGGAGACACGTATAAAATGAGCATGGTGGAAATTGCATGGGGAGTCGGGATGTTGATTGGGGGCGGCATAATGAGTCTGCCAAAGTTCAAATTCAATAATGTCCTTCTTATAAACTCGATGTACGTGATTCTTGGGATGACATTTGCCTTTTCGGGTCTTACTCCTGCCGGGGGATTCTATGCTTTTGTAGGATTCACTTTAATCGGAGGAGTTTCAGGTGCTATTTTCTGGGGAGCATTCACAGTACTTCTTCAGAAAAGTCTGGATTCATCCGTTTTGGGCCGGGTCTTTTCCATTCATAACAGTCTTATAATGATTCCTGCAATGTTTTCTCTAATCGCAACCGGCTATATTGCAGATAATATCGGCATTACAAATGCATTTATAATTTCAGGGGCCATGCTGGTTTTCATTGGTCTTTTATCTCCCTTTTTACCTGCAATTCAGAAGTTCGCAAAAGAAACAGGCAATTGAGAATTTGAAGTTCAGACCTGATCATTTAGCTTAGACGCCCGCGTTAATCATCTTATTATCAAATATGTACTAAAAAGGATAGCATCTTAGATGCTATCCTTTTTAGTATCAATTTAATTATGTGGATGTTGTACAAAAGTCGATTTATCGAATTATAGATTTTTTCTTTCTAATTATTCACTCGATTAAATTTGGATCTATCTATTTTAGCAATAGATAAAAATATTGAGCAATGTGGAAAGGTAGTAAGATTAAGAGAGTACAAAGTGGGTGTATCCATGTGTACATCAGAGGAAACAACAGACATAATGTATTTTATGACGATATTGATAGAATCGAATTTTTAAATCGATGCTATTTTTTTGCTAAAAATTACAATACCCAAATACAGGAATTTGTTTTAATGGACAATCATGTTCATCTTCAAGTAGAGACCGGGCAACTTTCAAAATTTATCCGACCATTTTTAATTAGTTACGTGCATTGGTACAATAAAAAGTATAATATAACTGCTAAGCTATTCCAGACTCCATTTAACAGTGTCTGCAAATACTCTGATTCTTGGAAAATAGACAGTATGCTATACATTTTGCAAAATCCTTTAAAGGCAGAAATTTGTGAACACCCCGCAGATTATAAGTGGAGCTCTTATAATTTTCATTTTAATGGTAAATCCGCTCTTAGAAAGTATATACTTCTTGATACAGACTTAATGGATAATTACTATAAAACTAAAACCGAATTCGAAAAAGCGGTTTTCCAACGAAGGATTAAAAACATGGAAATTGATGAATATCAATATAAGCACTTCGACAAAATAACCAATGACGATTTATGCAAGATTATCGCTGAATTAACCGAAGGCAAATCCGTTTTCAAATTGACTAAAAATGAACTGGAGAGTTTAATTATACAACTTAATAATGAAACGAATGCTTCATTGGTTCAGATTGCTTCAATTACTCACGAAAATTATGACTATGTTAGAAATCTGTGTAAGAAATCCGAATGAAGAATGGCATTCATGTTTGGGTTAAAACTTCACACCGGCGTATGCTGCTCATAATAAGACAATTACTAAAAAGGATGGCATCTTAGATGCCATCCTTTTTAGTAACAGACTGATTATATGCACACTATACAAGAGCCGAAAAATTTTTCCCGTCCCTAAATAGGTTGACTCAACGCCGCTTCCTTTAATGGGGCTAGTTAGGTGCTCCTCTGTCGCAGGTCTACGCCTTTGGCGAAAAATTCCGATCACTTTCGCAATATTTGATTTTCAAATCTACTCGCAAGCCCTCATTATTAAGCAATGGCACAAAATAAAGAGGGTGCTACCCTCTTAAACCGCGGCGTAGCCGCACCATATTTAGGTATTTGCAGAAATCAATATTTTCTCTATCTTTAATACTAAATATCAGCATTATGAAAATTCACGAATATCAGGGAAAGGATCTTTTTAGCAAATATGGAATTCCAACTGTAAAGGGATCTGTGTGCAGAAGCAAAGAAGAGGCTCTTCTGGCCTATGACAATCTGGGTTTGTCAAAGGCGGTTGTAAAAGCGCAGGTTTTGACCGGAGGTCGTGGAAAGGCAGGCGGCGTTAAACTTGCAGATAACCGTGATGAGTTGGGAAGGGTTGCCGAATCAATTCTTGGTATGGATATCAAAGGATATATTGTGGACCGGGTGCTGGTTGCTGAGGCTGTTGATATTGCGTATGAATACTATTTCAGCTTTGTAATTGACAGAAATGTCAAAAGCGTGGAGATGATTCTTAGTCGGGAGGGTGGCGTTGAGATAGAGGATGTTGCAAAAACAAGTCCGGAGAAAATTCACAAAATTCCTATTTTTCCTTTCGTAGGTGTTCCCGATTTCCTCGCCCGCAAAGCTGCTTCGCTGTTGTTTGACGATTTTGGGTTGATTGTTCAGGGCAAGGAGATGATAAAGAAACTGTACAAACTTATGATTGAAACAGATGCTTCGCTGGTAGAGATAAACCCTCTGGTTGTTAGCAAAAACGGGAATCTTATTGCTCTTGATGCAAAAATAAATTTTGATGACAATGCACTTTACAGGCAAGAGGAAATTGAAGCTCTGTTTGAGCCAACGAAGGAAGAACAGAAGGAGCTGTTTGCAAAGTCAAAAGGGTTCAGTTTCGTTCAGTTGAAAGGAGAGATTGGTTGTATGGTAAATGGCGCAGGTCTCGCAATGGCAACTATGGATATGATTAAGCTTTACGGAGGCAATCCTGCCAATTTTCTGGATATTGGAGGGAGTTCCAATCCGAATAAAGTTGTTGAAGCAATGAAGATATTAATGAGTGATTCCGATGTTAAGGCAGTACTGATAAATATCTTTGGAGGGATAACCCGTTGCGACGATGTTGCAAGAGGTTTGCTGGACGCACTCAAACAGATTAAAACTGAGATTCCCATAGTTATCCGGCTAGCCGGAACAAATGAAAAAGAGGGCCGGGCGATATTGGCTGACACTCATTTTTACTCTGAAGAGACAATGGGAGAGGCAATACGGAAGGTCGTTGAGCTGACAAATCCAAAAAATTAAAAAACAGAAAGATGAGCATTCTTATAAATAAAGACACAAGGGTTGTCGTACAGGGAATAACCGGCAGGGACGGCAGTTTTCACGCAGCAAAAATGAAGGAATACGGAACCAGAGTGGTGGCCGGTGTCTCTCCGGGAAAAGGAGGACGCGTTGTTTCTGATATCCCTGTATACAATACTGTTTATGATACTGTTCGAAAGCACGGTGCAGATACATCAGTCATTTTTGTACCGCCCATGTTTGTGAAGGATGCAATAATGGAGGCTGCCGATGCCGGAATAAAATTAATAATATGCATAACTGAAGGTGTTCCAACATTGGATATCGTTGCTGCAAGGCATTATGCTTTTGCTCAGGGAGCAAAAGTTATCGGGCCGAATTGTCCGGGACTCATCACTCCGGGGGAAAGCCTTATTGGGATTATGCCGGGAAACATTTTCATGCCCGGCAGCACAGGCGTTATATCAAGAAGCGGCACTTTAACTTATGAAGTGGTTTATAACCTGACAAGCTCAGGAATCGGACAGTCCACTGCAGTTGGAATTGGCGGAGATCCGGTTGCCGGTTTATATTTTATTGATTTGCTGCAAATGTTTCAGGATGATCCGGGAACAGATTCAATTGTGATGATGGGAGAAATTGGAGGAGATGCAGAGGAGCGTGCTGCCTGTTTCATAAAAGAGAGAATTACAAAACCGGTTGTATCATTCATTGCCGGACAAACTGCTCCCCCCGACAAAAGAATGGGGCATGCCGGTGCCATAATATCAAGCGGATCAGGAACCGCGAAAGAGAAAATTGAAGCCCTCATAGATGCCGGAGCAAAAGTTGCGAATGAGCCTGCTGAAATACCTATGTTGCTAAGGACAATGCTTTAGGGTTTGGGGCTTGTTTCAGGACTGAGAATTAAATTTTTCATCTGGATTATACTATTCACTAAGAAGCAGTTACTAAAAAGGATGGCATCTGAGATGCCATCCTTTTTAGTAATAAATTGATTATGCTCACACTCGGCTTAATCCTTGAAACAGGTACTTCACCTCAGCTGGTTAAACAGCAGTCTTGGTAGCGTCTACGAACACTCGGGTGGCGAGTTCCTTGTCAAGCAGGTATATGGCCTGACCGTTTTCTCCTATGAGCTTAAGCTGATCTATAATATTGATAACATTTTGCTCCTCTTCTGTCTGTTCGTTAATGAACCATTGAAGCATATTGGCTGTTGCATGATCGCGCTCGGCAAAGGCTACTTCATAGCAATTGCTAATCATTTCGGTTACTTTGCATTCGTGTTTGTAGGTCTCTTCAAAAGCATCTGTAATGCTTTTCCACTCAAGAGGAACTTTATCAAGTGCGGCAAGCTTAACCTGACCTCCGCGGGCAATTATGTAGTCGGTGAGTTTGACTGCATGAGTTGTCTCTTCCAGATACTGAACTCTCATCCAGTTTGCAAAACCTTTTAGTCCTTTGGTTTCAAACCATGCATTCATTGAAAGGTAAAGAAATGACGACCAGAATTCTGCATTGATTTGTTTGTTTAAAACGTCTTCTACTTTTTTATTAAATTTCATATCTCTAAAATTTATATATTATTAATATTCTCGGATATAAGTGATTGCTAAATTAGTTATTTTTTCTTAGATTTGAATTAAGCATAGCCCTGAATCCTGTTATTTATAAACAAAATAAATTGAAAAAGGTTCTTACTTTAGACGGAGGCGGAATACGGGGAATTATCTCCGCCTCAATTATTGCACATCTGGAAGCAAGGCTTCAGGTGTCGAAATCTGATCCGTCTTTGCGTATATCGGATTTTTTTGATTTGCTTACAGGCACTTCTGCAGGAGGAATACTAACGGCACTGTATCTCACGCCGGAAGAGGAGAAATCTGCAGGGAATAACAAAGAATTAAGACCTAAATATTCAGCTGCTCAGGCACTTGAGTTTTACGAAGAACTTGGCCCTATTCTTTTCAACCGATCATTTAAACAAATTTTGGTATCGGGATGCGGTGTTTTTAGAAGCCGCTATAGCGCAGACGCTCTTTACGAATTTGCCAAAAAGATTTTGGGCGATACATATATTTCTGAAGTTGCTAAAGATTGTTTGATAACATCTTACGATTTAAGCACAAGGAAGGCACTTCTTTTTTCACGTTATTCTGTACGAAAGTATGGCGCTATGGCAGATTACAAACTTTGTGACATTGTAAGGGCCACTTCTGCAGCACCCTCCTATTTTCCTCCTGCACAGATATTTGCGAAAGATGATTCTGCGCGTCACCTTGTGGACGGTGGAGTATATGCGAACAATCCTGCAATGTGTTCTCTTGTTGAAGCGATAAAGCTTTGGCCGGAACTTTCCATAAAAGATTACTGGATGCTCTCGGTAGGAACAGGCAAGGTGGTTAAGCCATATTTATATGAGAAGACAAAGAGGTTTGGTTATATTGACTGGCTGGTTCCAATCATTGACATACTTACATCTTCAGTTGCAGAGACTGTCGGGTATGAGGCAAAGCAGATTTTCACTGCCTCAGGTGTTCCCGAAAATTATATTCGGATTGAACCTCCAATACTATCGGCTGATATAAGAATGGATAATGCAAGAAAGTGGAATATAAGAGCATTGAAGAATGCGGCTCAAAATTACATTGACCATAACTCCGATGTTTTCGACAGGATTGTTGCTGATTTAACATCAAAATAAAACGGAAGTAATATTTTAGGGGACATTTTGTCTATATTTGTATTATAGAAATCATAACTTAAACATATGAAAGGTATTGTGCTGGCCGGTGGTTCCGGTACCCGTCTTTTTCCTATTACAAAAGGGGTTTCAAAACAACTTCTTCCCATTTTTGACAAACCGATGGTCTATTATCCCATTTCAGTTCTTATGCTCGCAGGCATAAGAGACATTCTGATAATTTCCACGCCTTCGGATTTGCCCGGTTTTAAAAGACTTCTTGGCGACGGATCTGATTACGGTGTACGTTTTGAATATGCAGAACAGCCTTCTCCTGACGGACTTGCGCAGGCATTTATAATTGGAGAAAAATTTATTGGAAACGATACTGCATGCCTTGTTCTTGGAGATAATATATTCTATGGACAATCTTTTATAAGTATGTTAAAAGAGGCAGTAATGGCTGCTGAGGAAGACGAAGACGCGTCAGTTTTTGGCTATTGGGTAAATGACCCTGAAAGATATGGGGTTGCTGAATTTGACAAAAACGGTAAAGTGCTAAGCATAGAAGAGAAACCCAAAAACCCTAAAAGCAATTATGCAGTTGTGGGATTGTACTTCTACCCCAACAAGGTTGTAGAGGTGGCGAAGCGTATCAAGCCTTCGGCAAGGGGTGAACTTGAGATAACAACTGTAAATCAGGAGTTTCTTAAAGAGGAACGGCTTAAGGTTCAGACTTTGGGTCGCGGCTTCGCCTGGCTGGACACCGGAACTCACGACTCGCTTTCTGAAGCTTCAAATTTTGTTGAGGTAATTGAAAAAAGGACCGGCCTTAAAATCGCATGTCTTGAAGAAATTGCATACAATAGTGGATGGATTAACTCGGATAAAATGCGTGAGATTGCTCAGCCAATGATAAAAAATCAATATGGTCAATACTTGTTGGGTCTAATAAAATGAATATAATTAAAACAGAAATCCAGGAGGTAGTAATAATCGAGCCTGTTGTGAGGGGTGATTCCAGAGGTTACTTTATGGAGTCATTTCTTAAAGAGAAGTTTGAAAGAGAGGTAAAATCGACCATATTCGTTCAGGAGAATGAATCATTATCATCATACGGAGTCCTCAGGGGATTGCACTATCAGCTTTCTCCATTTTCTCAGTCCAAACTTATAAGGGTTGTTACCGGTAAAATAATGGATGTTGCTGTTGACATTAGAAAAGGATCTCCAACTTTTGGGAAATGGGTGGCTACCATTCTGTCCGGCGAAAACAAAAGGCAACTTTTTGTCCCCCGCGGTTTTGCACATGGTTTTTCTGTTCTGGAAAACGATACACTAGTTCAATACAAAACCGATAATTACTATGCTCCTGAGTTTGAGGCAGCAATCCGCTGGAACGACCCTGCACTTTCCATTGACTGGGGGTTGCCGGTTTCGGATATTAAGTTGAGCGAAAAGGATAAATACCATCCAATGCTTGCTGATGCCAGGCTATTCGATTACAACGAAAATCTTTACGGATAAAAATCTTCATATGGCAAACATACTGATAACAGGCAGCAATGGCCAGCTCGGAAGAGAGTTGAGGGACATTTGGTCAGATGGTGCTCCTGGTATTGAAATAAAAACGAATGCAAACAAACTCTTCTTTACAGATGTTTCTGAGCTTGACATAACAGACAGAGACGCGGTAGAGAAGTATGTTTCAAAAGAAAAAATTGAGATAATTGTCAATTGTGCTGCATACACAGCCGTTGACAAAGCAGAGGATGACATAAAAATGGCTACAGCCGTGAATACAGATGCCGCAAGAAATCTGGCCGAAGCCTCGGCAAAGCTGAATTCCGGTCCGCTGCTTATTCACGTTTCAACTGATTATGTTTTTGACGGAAAGGGTTATAAACCATATCGGGAAGATGATGTCTGCAACCCAGCGGGTGTTTATGGACGGACAAAACATGCAGGAGAGCGGGAGATTCAGAAATCCGGTTGCAACTATATGATAATCCGCACTTCGTGGCTTTACTCCACATACGGAACAAATTTCGTAAAAACAATAACAAGACTGGCCGGAGAGAGGGATTCCCTGAATGTTGTATTTGATCAGATAGGAACTCCTACTTATGCAGGTGATCTTGCGAAAGCAATTGACGCTATTGTGAAGAAGTATATAGAAGCAAAATATGAAGAACAAAAGCACCTTTGCGGAATTTACCACTTCTCAAACGAAGGAGTATGCTCGTGGTACGACTTTGCGATGGAGATTGTTGCTCAGACCGGGAGTAATTGCAAAGTGAACCCTGTGACCTCAGAAATGTTCCCGGCAAAAGCACCCCGGCCACACTATTCGGTGCTTGATAAGTCAAAAATCAAAGCCACTTTTGGAATTGAGATTCCGCACTGGCGGGAAGCAATCTGCAATAAACGATTCTGGGAGAAGTTGCAGAAATAATTTTCGATAAAACTTGTGTTTTGATAAAAATGATGAATTTGA
This sequence comes from Bacteroidales bacterium, assembly GCA_021371955.1. Classification (GTDB taxonomy): domain Bacteria; phylum Bacteroidota; class Bacteroidia; order Bacteroidales; family UBA932; genus Bact-08. The sequence continues at coordinate 212,958 of JAJFVD010000003.1, read as the reverse complement.
ATTATTGAATTAAAAAAGATAGAATTATATGAAAAACATACTCATAACCGGAGGTGCCGGATTTATCGGGTCACACCTTGTGAGATTAATGGTTAATAAATATCCGGACTATAAAATAATCAACCTCGATTTACTTACATATGCAGGTAATCTTGCAAATCTTAAGGACATTGAGAAAAAACCAAATTATACATTTGTTAAGGGAGATATTTGTGATCTTGAGCTTATGCAGGCCTTATTTGCAAAATATCAGATTGATGGCGTAATTCACCTTGCCGCAGAATCACATGTCGACCGGTCAATTAAAGATCCGTTTGCTTTTGCCAGGGCAAACGTAATGGGAACTCTTTCTCTGCTCCAGGCAGCTCGCCTTTACTGGAGCGAAGGAGAGAAGGGAAAGGCAGGTTTTGCCGGTAAACTGTTCTATCATGTATCGACAGATGAGGTATACGGATCGCTTGAAAATGATGGTACTTTCTTCACGGAGGATACAAAATATGACCCACATTCTCCTTACTCGGCATCTAAAGCATCCAGTGACCATTTTGTACGTGCCTATCACGATACATACGGAATGCCGGTAAAAATTTCAAACTGTTCAAACAACTACGGTTCGTTTCAGTTTCCTGAAAAACTCATTCCACTCTTCATAAACAATATCCGCCACAATAAACCGCTCCCTGTTTACGGTAAGGGCGAAAATGTGCGCGACTGGCTATATGTTGAGGACCATGCATCGGCAATAGATCTTATTTTCCACAAGGGCAAAACAGGAGATACTTATAACATAGGCGGCTTTAACGAATGGAAAAACATTGATTTGATAAAGGTGCTCATTAAGACGGTTGACAAACAGCTCGGGCGCCCGGAGGGCACTTCAATGAAGCTGATTACCTATGTTACAGACCGTGCAGGACACGATCTCCGTTATGCTATAGACTCCGGCAAACTCCACCGCGAGCTGGGCTGGGAGCCTTCGCTCCAGTTCGAGGAAGGCATAGAAAAAACTGTGCGTTGGTATCTTGAAAATCAGGAGTGGCTGGATAATGTTACTTCCGGTGATTATCAGAAGTACTACGATGCTATGTACAAAGGATAACTTTATGGTAAAGATTGATAATGCTCTCTTAGATAAAGTAGGACAAAAGGCAAAGGAATCACCAAGGCTCAGGATGAATTTCAATTTGCATGAACGGCTTGATTCTCCTGTACAGAGATTGCTCAATGCGCTGGAGCCGGGCACAATCCTTCCTGTTCACAGACACAGGCACACCGATGAAACATATATTGTTTTAAGAGGTGCTATTAAACTGATTTTATATAAAGAAGACAAAACAATTCTTGAGAGTTGCATACTCGACCCGTGTGACGGCAATTACGGGTTCAACATCCCTGCAGGAACATTTCACAATTTAGAAGTTCTCGCAAAAGGAACTGTAATTTTTGAAGTTAAGGAGGGACCTTATACCCCGGTAACTCCGGAAGATATATTAGAAAATTAGTTATGAAACTAAACGTTTTAAGGATTGTAGCAATATCGCTTCTCTCCTTTATATGGGCAGTAAAACCTGTTCTTGGTCAGAATATCCTGAAAGGGAGCGGCGAACCGGTTTCATTTATGGAATTTGCGGTTGCCTGCGACAACAAAAGTGTCGAAGAAGTCAAGGGCTTCTTCGAACGCAAAGGCTGGAATCATATTAATTCCGTATGGGAGAGTCCCGACAAATACGGCATCGAAAGTTTTACACTCCGGAATGCCGCAGGCGAAAATGACACTCTTAGCATCTATATTTTTGATAAAAAATCTATTAAAGGAAGGTTTAGAACCACCGATAGAACACTTTTCAAAGGATACGAAAAGGCCCTTCCTTCATCGGGTTTCCGTACCGTGTCACTTGTAATTGAAAAGGATACAATGATATCACGGTTTGCGTCCGAAGATTTCGAAACAACATTTTATGAACCTGAAAAGAGTTACCGTTTACCTGGCAATGATGTTTATCTTGTCTTGATAGAGCGGCGGTGATTTTTTTGTACATTTGTTAAATTTTAAATATTAAAAATGAAAAAATTCGCATGCATAGGGGCTGCGGGGTATATTGCTCCAAGACATTTAAAAGCTATTAAAGATACAGGCAATAATCTGGTTGCCGCATATGATATATTTGACAGTGTCGGGATTATGGATTCATTCTTTCCTGAATGTTCGTTTTTTACTGAATTTGAACTCTTCGACCGCCACCTTTCAAAACTAAAAAGCTCAGAAAAAGGTGTCGATTATGTTTCTATCTGTACTCCCAATTATCTTCACGACGCCCATATAAGATACGGGCTGCGTCTTGGTGCTAATGTTATCTGTGAAAAACCTCTGGTCCTGAATCCATGGAACATTGATGCTCTTCTTGAGGTAGAAAAAGAGAGCGGAAAAAGGGTGAATACAATTCTTCAGTTAAGGCTCCATGAAGCTATTATTGCTCTTAAAAATAAAGTTGCATCAGGCCCTGCAGATAAAATTTATGACGTTGATCTCACATATATAACCTCCCGCGGAAACTGGTATTATACAAGCTGGAAGGGAGACCCGCGTAAAAGCGGAGGAGTTGCCACAAATATCGGGGTTCACTTTTACGACATGCTTTCATGGGTTTTTGGAGATGTTAAATCCAATATAGTTCATGTAGCGGGCCATGACAGGGTTTCCGGATTTCTTGAGTTCGAAAAGGCGCGTGTGCGTTATTTCCTCTCGATAAATGCCGATACCTTGCCTGCGACTGCAAAAGCTGCCGGGAAAAGAACATTCCGGTCGCTGATGATGGAGGGAAATGATATAGAGTTCTCGGACGGCTTTACAGAGTTGCATACCGAGTCTTATAAAAGGATCATTGCCGGTAATGGTTTTGGTCTGGCCGAAGCCAGAAATGCAGTACAGATCGTGCATGACATAAGGCATGCAACCCCTGTCGGGCTCAAAGGAGACTACCATCCCCTCGCCAGACTTGAACAATCGCCACACCCGTTTGGCTGGTAAATTTTTAAAGCTGACTAAATCTCGCAGACTGGTCCGTTGTGGTTATCTTCCGGGACAACCATAACAAGATCTTCGTAGCCATGGATTTTTTTAATGAATTTATCTACAAACCAACAGGTTGGTTTTATTTTATAGCCGCATTCCCTGGCGTATTCAAGAGCATGTTTCACAAGCATCCCTCCGATTCCTCTTCCTTCCAGTGATTTTGGAACGATAGTATGAGTTAAGTCCATAACTTTCTCAAAAAGATCGTATTCAATGTAGGCAATTACACCCTCCGATTCATATTCAAACCGGCATGTCTCTTCATTGTGTCTTATGTTTTCTCCCATTTTTGTCAGATAAATTAATTATGCAAAAATAACTATTTCTTACTAACAAATAATGAATAGGTTTTGTTTTGTTAGTAAAAATTAAATTAGCCGCATATTCCTGCGATTCATTTCGGCCTTAATGAGTGACAGTTCGCGGCCGGTCTGACCTGCCATTGAGGTATTCTCTTCGGCTCGTCTGAGCAGATAGGGAAGGACATCTTTTACCGGAGCATAAGGTATGTATTTACAAATATTATATCCTTCGCGGGCAAGTGCAAAGGATATGTTGTCACTCATTCCGAATAGCTGTGAGAAGAAAATCCTCGGATCGTTTTTAGATAATCCCTTCTCCTGAATAAGGCTTGCGAGCAAATAATTGCTCTCGTAGTTATGAGTTCCGCTGAATAGTTCAAAATCGTTTATGTTATCAACTACATAACGCAAACCATCGTCGTAGCTTCGGTCGGTATCTGCTTTTGTTGCGTGAATCGGAGAAAGATATCCGCGCACTCCTGCCCTCACTCGTTCCTCTTCCATATATGCACCTCTTACAAACTTTATCCCCGGTTTGTAGTTTTTCTTTTTTGCCTCCAGATGAAGATATTTGAGGTAGGCAATCCTGTCGTGGCGATACATCTGAAGAGTATGAAAAACAATAACACTTTCCTTGTTGAACATCTCCATCGCCTCCTCAGTTATCTTGTCAATGATGTCCTGAGTGGCATAATGTTCGGCATCAATAAGAATTCTGACTCCGTTTTCGTATGCACGACGGCATAACGAGAAGATTCTTGTGCGAAAATTATCCATTTCCGTCTTTTCAATATCATTAAGATGTAATCCCTCTGAAGCCTTTTCCAGAACAGGACCTACAACCATCGCCGTTGGCTTGAATACGGTATATGCAATATTGGGATTGCCCTTTGCATAATCGATTGACCGGATTGTCTCTTGATATGCCCTTTCGACATCGCCCAGTTCCTTGCCACCTTCTGCCGAATAGTCAAGAACCGATTTTACATTTTCACGGGAAAGTATCTCAACGGTTTTTGTGCACTCGTCAAGAGTCTCTCCACCTACAAACTGGCGGTAAAGAGTTGGTTTTACTGCCCAGCCAACAGGAACGCCCATTTTCAGAGCAAACTCCGAAATACCTTTTGCACCTTTTACCAACGCCGGACTGGCAATTGTGGAATACAGCAAATGTGCGTTCCTCAAGTCGTTGTTGCTCTTTGATAAAAAAGCAATTTCCGTATTATTAAAATCTAACATCGCTTATTATGAGTTTAACCTATTATCACCAAAAATACTAAAAAAACAATCATTTGTAATTATATTTGCGCACATTTAGTTTGTATAATTTATGAATAAAACTGCTGATTATAAGCTGACAATAGTAGTTCCTGTATATAACGAGGAAGACAACATTTATGCTCTTGAAGAGAGGTTGTCAAAATTTATTTCTCAATCTTCACAGTTTCCTGCCTGTGTATTGTTTGTAAATGACGGTTCAAAAGACAAAAGCCGGGAGAGAATCGAAGAGGTTTGCAGCCGTCAGAATGGGTTTTTCTTTTTAAACCTTGCAAAAAACGGAGGTTTGAGTACTGCAGTGAAGGCCGGAATTGACGCTGCCTTTTCTCAATTTACCGGTTATATCGATGCCGACTTGCAGACAGCACCGGAAGATTTCAATCTTCTCATTCCTCATGTAAATGATTATGAAATGGTGATGGGTATTCGTGCAAATCGCAAAGACTCTTTTGTAAAGGGTATGTCTTCAAAAATAGCAAACGGGTTCCGCAGGTTCATGACTAAAGATGGAATTGAAGATACCGGATGTCCGTTAAAAATAATCCGTACCGACTATGCAAAGAGGATTCCCCTATTCACCGGAATGCACCGATTTTTGCCGGCACTTATAATGTTGCAGAACGGAACAGTTAAACAGGTACCTGTACAACATTTTCCCAGAGTTGCGGGAGTATCAAAATATAACCTTGCAAATCGTCTTGTTGGCCCGTTTATTGACTGTTTCGCATACAGATGGATGAAAAAACGCTATATAAATTATAGTGTTGCCGATAACAACCTCAACTAATGGTAGTTTACCTTATTGGGCTACTTGCCCAGTTTTTCTTTGGCGCACGCACTGTGCTGCAGTGGATACTCTCAGAAAGAGCCAGAAAGGTTCTGTCTCCTTCAATTTTCTGGATTCTGAGTATAATTGCATCATATCTGTTTTTTATTTACGGGTGGCTGCGAGAGGACTTCGCAATAATCCTCGGGCAGGTAATCGCATATTATATCTATATCTGGAACCTAAATGCAAAAGGGGTGTGGAAAAAGGTTCCTGCTGTTTTAAGATATCTTCTTATTTTAACGCCTCCTGTTGCCATAGCTCTTGCATCGGGAGATGCTGCACATTTTATTAATACATTTCTCAAAAACGAAGATGTTCCTTTGTGGTTGCTCATTTTTGGGTCAACAGGCCAGATAGTTTTCACCCTCAGGTTTGTTTACCAGCTTATATACTCTGTAAGGAGAAAAGAGTCCCTGCTTCCGATTGGGTTTTGGATTATAAGCCTTGCAGGTTCTATGGTAATTATTGTTTATGCAATTATCCGGCAGGATCCTATCCTGATTCTCGGTCAGGCAGCAGGTTTTATCGCATATATCCGTAATATTGCAATTTACAAGAAACAGAATAAAGAATATCAACAAGTTCCATAAGTCTAATTCCATTATGCCGTTTATGAACAACGTCTTCTCCTTTATAAAAAAATACCGGTTTCTGCTGTTTATACTGGCGGTGATTCCAATGTTCGTGTTCCGTGATTTTACCCGCAACAACGAACTGCGCTATATGAGCATTGCCGATGAAGCTCTTCGCAACGGAAACTTTTTTACCTTTACAAATCACGGGATAAATTATGCCGACAAACCGCCTCTTTATCTATGGATAGTGATGTTGGGCAAAACCCTGTTCGGAACCCACAGCATGCTTTTTCTTGCAATGTTTTCATATATTCCTGCCCTTGTTATAATATATATAATGGGCAAATGGGTCGGAAAAGCTGTTCCGGAAAAAAGTCGCCTCGCAGGAGAGATAATGTTGCTGACAAGTGTATTTTTCATCGGATCGGCTGTAGTTCTCCGGATGGATATGCTTATGTGCATGTTCATCGTTTTATCGCTGTACACATTTTTCCGTATATATTCGGGAGAGGCAAAAAAACGGGATAGATGGCTCTTTCCGTTATTTGTATTCATGGCAATCTTCTCGAAAGGGCCAATAGGAATTCTCGTTCCGCTGGTATCTACAATTCTTTTTTTAATTGTAAAAAAAGACATCAAATCTATTGGCCGTTACTGGGGAGTGAAGACCCTGGGGGTACTGATTGGACTTTGTGCGGTTTGGTTTACAGGTGTTTTCCTTGAGGGAGGGCCCGAATATCTTAACAATCTTTTATTTAATCAGACAATAAACAGGGCCGTAGACTCTTTCCATCATAAAGAGCCATTCTTTTATTACATGATAGCCATCTGGTACTCTCTGGCACCATGGGCCTTCCTTATGATTGGCGTTCTGGTTGCCGGGCTTATAAAAAAAGTATCGTCAACAGATCTTGAAAAATTTTTCCTGGTGATAGCTCTGAGTACTTTTACAGTATTGTCTTTAGTAAGCTCCAAGATTCAGGTTTACATGCTCCCCGCATTCCCGTTTTTTGCTTATATCACTGTATTGTGGCTGCCAAAATTTGAAGACAGGAAATTTGTAAAAATCCTGCTTGGAGTACCTGCCGTTGTTATGTCTCTTGCAATTGCAGGACTGATTGCCGCAAATATGTTTACCGACTTCCCTGTTTTTGAATCTTTCCTTATACCGATCACAGCGACAATTGTTTCAATTACAGGATTGATCACTTTATGGATTTTATACAGGAAGAGTATTTATAATGCCATTATCTCAATGGGAGCAGGTCTTCTTTTGGCTGTATTTACAATATCATTCTATATTCCGCAATACAACCCTAATATTGGGATGAGAGCCGTTTCGGAACAGGCGAAGGAAACCGCCATTGAACATGGAATATTTAATTATTTGTCATACAACATCCCAAGAATTGAAAACATTGATGTCTATATAGGAGTTGTTCCACGCGAAGTTACCATTGAGGAACTTGAGGAGAGGGTAAATGCTGCAAAATCTATTGATAGCGAAGCTGCAGAAGAGCAGGCTGTTTTGTTCATAATGCAGAGCGAACTAAAAAAGGATGAAAAACTTGCTAAGCTTTTGGAAGGGAAAGAGAAATATCCTGTTGGATACTTTTATTATGTGATTCTTTAATTTTACAGACCATGAAGATACTTGTCACAGGAGCTGCCGGATTTATTGGATTCTATACTGTTAAGTATTTTGCAGAGAGAGGAGATGATGTTGTTGGGCTTGACAACATAAATGACTATTATGACGTTGAGCTTAAATATGCACGGGTAGCCGCGACAGGTTTGGAAAAATCCAAAATCACAGAGAGAGAGTTGGTCGCAAGTACACTTTACTCCAACTACCGTTTCATTAAAGCGGACCTTACAGACAAAGCACGAATAGACTCTCTTTTTCAAGCAGAGAAATTCGACGTAGTATGTAACCTTGCAGCACAGGCCGGAGTAAGGTACTCAATTGAAAATCCTTATGCTTATGTGAACTCCAATATTCTTGGATTTCTTAATATACTTGAAGCCTGCCGCCACTTTCCTGTGAAACATCTCGTTTACGCCAGTTCAAGCAGTGTATATGGATTAAATGAGAAGACTCCGTACAGCGAAGAAGACAAGGTTGATTCACCTGTGAGCCTTTATGCTGCTACAAAACGTGCAGATGAACTGATGGCCCACTCCTACGCAAAGCTATACAATATTCCATCAACAGGACTCCGGTTTTTTACGGTATACGGCCCCTGGGGAAGGCCGGATATGGCTCCGATTATGTTTATGAAAGCCGTTATTCATGGTGAACCAATAAAAGTGTTTAACTATGGAAAACTATACCGGGACTTCACATATATAGACGATATAATTGAAGGTATGGCAACTGTAATTAACTCCACCCCGCCTTCCGGTACTGTTCCTCAGAAAATATACAATATCGGCAATAATAAGCCTGTCGCGCTTATGGATTTCATTAGGGCAATTGAGAAATCTGCCGGCAGGGAGGCTATAAAGATTATGACTGATATGCAGCCCGGTGATGTATACCAGACTTATGCAGACACTTCTGCCCTTGAACGGGATTTCGGTTATAAACCACACACTTCAATTCAGGAAGGTATAAATAACCTCTATAACTGGTTTTTAAAATATTCTCAATTATTTTATTAGCGATGGATTACACAATTGGATCATACTTCTTAGATGCCGGGAAAGATGCTTCAGTTCTTGTTAAAAAGTATAATTTTCTTAATCTTGACGATAAATATTATTTAAAAAAAGATAAGCACATTCCGGATGGCTCATGTTGCATTGTGTTCAATTTTTGTGGCCAGGTAATAATGACAACCCCGGATGGTTCCGAAACAAACCTGCCTCCATACTTCTTAACCATTCCATATCTGGGACATGTAAACATTGTCACTAAAAGCCCTATTGACTCTTTAATTGTAAGTTGCAAAACCAGTGTCTTCACCCGCATATTCGATTTTCCTCTTGACAAACATGAGCGTGATTCGTATATATCTGTAAATAACATTATTCCGGATTCATTATGGTTAGAGCTTAAAAATGAGAACTGTCCCCAAAAAAGAATAGGAATTTTTGAGTCTTTTCTATCTTCAATTTCTTCAATGAGAGATTATAAACCGGATGAAATTGATATAGCATATGAAAATATCTATACAAGCGGAGGTACTATGAAAATAAGTTCAATAATAACCGAATCCGGAATTGATGAGAGGTCTTTCAGAAAAGTATTTAAAAAAAGAGTCGGACTGTCTGCCAAAAGTCTCTCCCGTCTTGTGAGAATAAGCCTTCTTTGTAAATCTCTTTCGGAGACCCGCGACATTAATCTTATGGATGTTGTCCATATGGGTAACTTTTTTGATCAGGCACATTTTGACCACGAAATCAAGAATATTATCGGAGAAACCCCAAATAAGTTTTTCAAGCGTGACCTTGAATTTGTCAGAGTCTTTTCCGGCTTCTGAACCATTCCAAGCCGTTTTTTACAATTTTGATAGTTTTCATAATCTTAACTTTAGAAAAAAGTTATGTTATGAAACGAATAATTTTAACAATCAGTATCCTTGTTTTTACAATTGGAAGCATTGAAGGACAAAGCTGGCTAAACTCCCTTGGCAACAAAGTTAAAGAGACTGCAAAATCCAAAGTGGAGCAAAAGGTAGAAGAGAAAACAGAAAAAGTGCTCGATAAAGGGTTCGAAACCGTTGAAGGGAAAAACAAAAAGGTTGCTGGAGAGAACTCAGAAGCTGAAGCAGAAGAGAAAGGCCCGCTTGATAAGGAAAATGTAAAAACCGATAATTTAAAGGGAACTCAGGAAAAACAAAAACTCAGCAGTGTTACTCAGTACGATTTCGTGCCCGGCGATAAAATTCTATTCTTCGAAGATTTCTCACAGGATGCCATTGGCGATTTTCCTGCTTTATGGACATCAAACGGAAGCGGTGAAGTAAAAACAGTAAATATAGCATCAGGCAAATGGTTTCACATGAATGGGGATGAAGCTGTTTACTGCTACACAAAAAACATAAACTTCCCCGATAATTTTATTGTAGAATTTGATATTATCCCCGATGCACAGTATGAATATGGCATAACTCTCACTCTATATCAGGAAAACCCCGGAGATGTCAAAGAGATAAATGACGATCTGTATCCGGGTCTGAGAGGAATTCACATTACTCCAAAAAAAGACGGCTGGCAAACCAAGGGGTACGATAATAATGGGGACAATGACTGGCTGAATGGCAACGGAGAGATTAATCCCGTTATTCAGGAAAAGGAAAATCACGTTATAGTTTGGGTGCAAAAAAGAAGGGTTCGCATTTACCATGAAGGGAAGAAAGTAGTTGATGTGCCAACAAATATCTATGCCGAAACTAAATTTAACAAAATGCGTTTCTCGGGATGGGATGCAAAGAGCTGGCCTTTTATATCAAATATTAAAATCACAACAGCTTCTCCGGACATGAGAAGCAAACTCCTGACCGAGGGCCGGATTATCTCTTACGGAATCTATTTCGATTCGGGCAAGGATGTCGTTAAAGGAGAATCTTACGGGTCAGTAAAGGAGATCGCTAATATTCTCAATGAAAATCCGTCGGTAAAAATAAAAATTGTAGGACATACCGATAGCGACGGAGACAATGCAATGAATCTTGATCTTTCAAAAAGAAGGGCTGCTAATGTTAAAAAATATCTTGTAAATGAGTTTAAAATTTCTGCCGACAGAATCGAAACAGACGGACAGGGAGAGAACAGCCCGATTATCCCTAACACCAGTGTTGAGAATAAAGCTAAAAACCGCAGGGTTGAATTTATTAAGCTTTAATTATTTAATCTTTAAAGAAATTCAAAATGAAAGTGATATACATATCTGTATTTTGCGCAATAATTGCTTTGTTCTCTCAAAATGATGCTTGTTTAGCGCAGACACAGGAATTTTCAGCTGAAACAAAAGGAACGGTTGAGCAAAATTCATATGTAAATTCTGAGTTCGAAAGTTCTCACCCCGGGAAATCGGCATTGGAAAGTAAAAAAATGCTTGAAGAAATTTCTAAAATCATTTCATCCTGGGACAAAATAAATCCTCCGTTAGGTTTTAAAGTTCAAATATTCAACAACATATCAGAAATACAAAGTATTGATGTAGCTTTTTCTGTTTATCTGAAAGACTCCGATAATGGAGAACCGTATACAGGTGACAGTTCATCAGGATTAACTGTAACATTAAACAACAGCTCCTTTACCGGTGGCTCTCCTATTGTTGGTGATATTATTCCAACTCCCGAAAAAGTGGGAAGTTTCCACGGATATCCTGTATACTCTACAAATTTAAGAGAGGTTGCAATAATTAATAAAGCTGGTCTTGATGATTTTATCCCATGTTCCCGGGAAGATTTTATAAAGGCAAAAATTGCATTTGAAGAAGAGATTATTTTAGCTCAGAAAGAGATGCTTAAAGACCCGGAAATGAATAAAAGTGCAAAGACAGAGGCTGCTGAAATGGAAGGCAACATTAAGGAGATGGAGAAAGGGTATGAAACTTTGCTCGAAATTGACAAATCCGCTGCTGCAGAACTTAAAAAAGCAATTGATGAGATAAAGGCTGCCGTGAAAAAAGCAGCATCAGCTCCTGACGCAAATACAACAGGAGCTATGCTAATGGAAAAAGAATCAGCTGCAAACAATGTAAAAATTCAGGCATTGAAATCCGAACTGGAAAAAATGTCTTCTGAAGAGAGAAAGCGTCAAGCCTATTATATTGCTGATGCCAAATACCGGTTTGGCAACGAGTCCGGCCTGGCACCTGAAGATATGAATAAATATGGAACGCCTCTTTCAAGATTCAATCCTGAAATTTTGAAGAGTATTACTTCAATTAGTATTCCGCAACTTATTGTCGTTTCGTGGAACATTGGGAGTTCTTCCACCGGAACTCCCCGGGGCTATAATGGAAACGGCAAAGGATATGCATTGGCAGACAAAATGATTGTCGAGCTCTCCGGAGATGAAGAAATCTGGAAATTAATTCTCTCTAAGTAAGTTCTTAAAATTCGCTATATTTGACATAAGTAATTATTTATCAAATATGGCATTGAAAAAAATTATCCCTGCGACAATTTTCATTTTGTCTTCATTTTTGGCATCCGGTCAAACTACTTCCGCTTCACTTTTGGCAGAATTGCCGGCTGTACCTCTCTCCGTCTGCTCTGCCGACAGCAGCATCATAAATGATTTTAATGATAAAATTGTCTTGATTAAAGGGAAAATCAAGGCTCAGATAAAAAAAATAAATTTTGATGCCGAAAACAGGGTTGTTGACATAACCACTTCAAGAGTTTTCTCCTCTTCTTCAAAAGCCGGCATGTCCAAGGCCGAATTTGTACTTATTTCCAAAATGAGTCCGGACAGCAGGGAACAATGGATGAGGGAGTATGCTTCCAAAAGCATAAAAAGCAAGTCAAAGCCTATCGTACTCAATCAGGATAACAAGAATGCTATAGCAAACCTTAAGGAGGAAAAGGAATTAATTGCAAAGACTGTAGAAAACTACTTTATAAGGCAAAAGCTCATCCTTAATGAGATTGCCCAACTGGACTCAATTGAGACAAAAAAGCTCAAAGACACTACTGCTGCGGATTATTCCGGGAAGTCCGGATATTGCAGTGCCATTTCTGCGGCACATCTGAGGTACATTAAGCAATGTTTTAACGACATAACAGATCAGATACCTCTTTACATAAGGCTGAATGAAATCGAAAACGAACTCATAAAACGGGAGATTGATTATGAGAGGCTGGTCACAGACACAGATTTGTATGCAGTTAAGGCTGTAGATAAATACGCAGATATCCTAAGTAAAGCATATAAGTACCGGACAGCAAATTAATAATAAAATGAAAAAAATAATTCTGACAATCACTGCTCTTTTTTTCATCTTTGCCGCACAGTCGCAGCCGAAGCAACAACTTACCCAATTCGTAAACCCCTTTGTAGGGACTGATTTTCACGGGCACACTTTTCCGGGAGCCACCTACCCTTTCGGGATGGTTCAGCTTAGCCCGGACACCCGGCTGACCGGCTGGGACGGATGCTCGGGATATCACTATTCCGATTCGACTGTATATGGTTTCAGCCATACGCATCTCAGCGGAACAGGAGCATCAGATTACGGGGACATTCTCATTATGCCGGTATCCGGCTACTCACACTCCAAAATCTCAAATGAATTATATAAATCGTCATTCAGCCATAAAAGGGAGAAAGCCTCTCCAGGATATTATGAGGTATTTCTGGACAGCTATGGTATTCTTGCGCAACTGACTACAGGAAAAAGAGTTGGAATGCACAAATATACTTTTAAGGAAGGGGATTCTCCTCAGATTATTCTTGATTTGGTTCACCGTGACGCAGTTATAGACTCCAGAATTGAAATTGTAAATAATCGGACAATCCGCGGGTACAGGCAGTCAAAAAGATGGGCTCAGGATCAGATAGTCTACTTCTATATTGAATTTTCCGAACCCATTGCAAATGCAGGACTATATAAGGACGATTCCGTTGCCTCAGACAAAGTTATTCAGGGACAGAACTGTAAAGCTATCTTTACTTTTGCAAAACGGGCAAAGAATATTGTTGTTGCCAAAATAGGAATATCATCTGTTTCGGAAGAAAATGCCAGGCTCAACCTTTATTCAGAAGTAAAGGCATGGGAGTTTGATAAGCTTAAAGCATCTGCAGAAAATGCGTGGAACGACTACCTGAATAAAATTGTAGTTAAAACAGATAATCTGGAAAACAAAAAGGTCTTCTACACGGCACTTTACCACACCGCAATTTCACCGAACATCTATTCGGATGTAAATGGAGAATACCGCGGGATGGACAGAAAGGTTCACAAGGCAACCGGGTACGACCAGTATACTGTATTCTCCCTGTGGGATACATACAGGGCTCTTCACCCCCTTTTCACTATAATTGAGCAGAAGAGGACAACTGATTTTATTAAATCATTTCTGGCGATTTACAAGGAAGCCGGCAAACTTCCTATTTGGGAACTTTCCGGAAATGAAACAGATTGCATGATAGGATACCATTCTGTTTCTGTAATGTCGGATGCCATAAACAAGGAAATCAGCAATTTTGACACTCAATATGCTCTCGATGCCATGATTGCAAGTTCCAATAAAAAAGAGTACGGAATAGACATCTATACCCAAAACGGGTACATCCCTGCAGAAAAGGAACACGAGTCGGTGTCAAAGACACTCGAATATGCATACGACGACTGGTGCATTGCCCGGTTTGCCCAAAAACTGGGAAAGACAGATATTTATAATGAATATATCAAAAGAGCACAGTATTATAAAAATAACTTTGATTTTTCCACTGGTTTCATGCGTCCTAAAATATTTGGAAAGTGGTTGGAACCGTTCTCTCCTGCCGAAGTAAATGTCCATTTTACAGAGGCAAACTCTTGGCAATACAGTTTTTATGTACCTCAGGATATTGAAACACATATAAAAATGGTTGGTGGCGACGAGGCGTACAGTAAAAAACTGGACGAACTTTTCTCTGCTTCAAATAAAACAACAGGGCGCACTCAGGTGGACATAACAGGTCTTATAGGTCAGTATGCCCACGGAAACGAACCGAGCCACCACACTGCGTATCTTTACAACTATACAGGCAAACCATGGAAGAGTCAGGAGATGGTAAGACAAATCATGACCACCCTTTACAGTTCTGCTCCTGACGGTCTTTGCGGAAACGACGACTGTGGCCAGATGTCTGCATGGTATGTACTAAGTGCTCTTGGGTTTTACCCTGTGACTCCAGGGGATGATATTTATGCCCTGGGCTCTCCATTGTTCTCAAGTGTAGCGGTTAATCTTGAAAATGGCGGAAAGTTTACAGTTGATGCAAACGGGAACAGCAAAGAAAATTTGTACATCAATTCCGTAACCCTTAATGGCAACCCTTACTCAAAATCTTATATTTATCATAACGACATTATCAGCGGAAGCACTTTTAATTTCAACATGAGTTCTTCGCCAAACTATAATTTTGCCGTTGCAAAAGCCGACAGGCCTCATTCTCTTATTACCGACACTCCTATTGTAATAAACCCGTGGTTCGAAATGGAGAACATTATTTTCAAAGACTCAATGCAGCTGGAGATTAAGGCCGAGCCTCTTTGCCGGATTTATTATAATATTCAGGACAACACCGGTAAAAAAGAAGATTTCAGTTTGTATACCGGCCCCCTGACAATAAAGTCCAATTCGTTAATATGCGCATATAGCGTTAATGATAAAGGCGAGAAGAGTTTTATTGTAACTACTAATCTGAAAAAGGTAAACTCCGAATTAAAAATTAAAATTTTGTCCCGCTACAATCCGCAATATAACGCCGGAGGGGACGAAGGGCTTATTGACGGAATACGCGGATTGCTAAATTTCAGGCTTGGAGGATGGCAGGGATATCAGGATACCGACTTCACTGCAATTGTTGACCTGGGTTCGCCTACAGAGATAAATTCAATTGGTGCAGGATTTCTGCAGGATGCAAAATCATGGATATGGATGCCAAAATATGCAGAGTATTCTATCTCTGCCGATGGAGTTAATTTTGATACTTTAGGAATTGTATATAATAGCATGGAGGAAAATGATCTGACTCCCCGCATCCTGGATTTCGTTTATACTCCGGATAGCAAAAATGGTAAAAAAGTGGCCAGATATATAAAGGTCTTTGCAAAGAACATCGGCACAATTCCCCAGTGGCACGATGGTGCCGGCGGAGAAGGATTTATATTTATTGACGAAATTTTTGTCAGGTAGATATAAACCCTATGAGACAACTATCACTTACTGCTATTGCTCTGTTTGTTTCTTTAGTCTGTTTTGGAGAAGTTCATACGGAAAATATAAGCTCAGGATGGAAGTTCAGAAAAGTTCCCGGCAAAGAAAACATTGCAAGTTTAGCATCTGTGTCAAATCGTGATGGCGTATGGCTCGATGCAACAGTCCCGGGTACGGTTCATACGGACCTGCTTGCCACAGGCAAGATTGGAGATCCTTATTTCAGAACTACCGAGAAGGGCTTGCAGTGGATTGACAAGACAGACTGGGAGTATAAAACAAGCTTTACTGTTTCACGCGGAACCGCTTCAAATAAAAATATAATTCTGAGATTCGAGGGGTTAGATACTTATGCAACAGTATTTCTTAACGGTGTTCAGATTTTAAGTGCCGAGAATATGTTCCGCATCTGGGAGGCTGATGTAAAAAAAATCATCCGAGCCGGAAAGAATGACTTGGTTATACAATTTAAATCACCCATAACCGTTGGTCTGGAAAAACTGAAAAAGCTGGGATATTCATTGCCCGCATCAAACGATCAGTCGGAAAACGGAGGAGTTGGCGACAAAAGGGTGAGTGTTTTCACCCGCAAGGCGGGATATCATTTTGGATGGGACTGGGGGCCCCGTCTTGTTACATCGGGCATCTGGAGGCCTGTAAAGCTAATTGCCTGGAGTGGTTTGCGCATTACCGATATGTTCGTTGAACAGAATGAGACTAATATTTCTAATGAGTCAAAAGGGCAGCCTGTAAAATTGACGGCGAAAGTTGAAACAACAACGGATAAAACAGCTGAATATATCTGTAAAATTCTGGTAAATGACACTATCGTCTCTTCACGGGCAATGATTCTAAGGGGCGGAACCAATACAACAAATATCGGGTTTGAAATCGGCAACCCCCGGATTTGGTGGCCAAATGGTCTTGGTTCGCAACCACTCTATAAAATTACTGTTGAAATCTCGGCCAAAGGCCGGGTATACTCTTCAGAATCGAAAAATATCGGTCTGAGGACAATTAAACTCATTCGTGAGCCAGATAGTTCCGGAGGAGAGAGTTTCTGTTTTGAGGTTAATGGCCGCCCTGTTTTCGCAAAAGGTGCCAACATAATTCCGGGAGATGTCTTTTTGCCATCTATCAGCCCTGAAAAATATGAATTTGTTGTAAAGTCGGCAGCAGAGGCAAATATGAATATGCTTCGGGTTTGGGGCGGAGGAATATATGAAGAGGATATATTTTACGATTTATGCGACAAGTACGGAATAATGGTGTGGCAGGATTTTATGTTTGCCTGTGCAATGTATCCCGGTGACAATGATTTCCTTGAGAATGTACGGATTGAAGCCGTTGACAATGTTAAACGATTGCGAAACCATCCTTCTGTTGTTTTATGGTGCGGAAATAACGAGATTGAAACGGCATGGGCAGAGTGGGATGAAAAGAAGGGCTGGGGATGGAAAGAAGGATACACTAAGTTGCAGCGTCAAACAATCTGGCATAGTTATGATACTCTTTTTCATAAAATTATCCCTTCTGTGGTAAAGGAGCTTACAAATGGTCAGCCTTACTGGCACTCATCCCCCTCCCGGGGATACGGACAGCTTGCCGGTTACAGCGGTAACAAAGGGGATGTTCATTACTGGGGTGTATGGCACGGACGGGAGCCCATTGAGGCATTTCGGAAATACAGGGCCCGCTTCATGAGTGAATACGGTTTTCAGTCGTTTCCGGAATTTATGAGTGTAAAGAAATATACTCTGCCTCAGGATTGGGATATTGAGTCCGAGGTTATGGCTTCCCATCAGCGAAGCGGAATAGGAAACCTGAGAATTCGCGAATATATGGAACAGAGTTATACCGTTCCTGAGAACTTCGAGAAATTCCTGTATGTGGGCCAGTTGCTTCAGGCGGAAGCTATTAAGATTGCTATTGAGTCGCATAGAATTGACATGCCGTTTTGTCAGGGATCGCTTTACTGGCAACTTAACGACTGTTGGCCGGTTGCATCATGGTCCGGAATTGATTATTATCTCAAATGGAAAGCGATGCACTATTTTGCGAGCGAAGCCTTCAAAAACAGGATAGTTGCCTCTGTTTATGACAAGGGCGTAATGTCTCTTTATGCCATTTCGGATATTGAAGAGAGCCAAAAAGCAGTTCTTGAGATTAGTCTGACTGACTTCTTCGGGAAAACCCTGTTGTCAAAATCTTTAAAGGTTTCGACTCCATCTAACGGTTCGGCATTGATAGCCTCTTTTACAAAGAACGAACTGGGTATTGAAGGGATTGAGGGTGAAGTGCTGCTGCATTCCCGTTTAGTTTGCAATGGAGAGTTGATTGATGAAGATGTTGCATATTTTACAGAGCAGAAGAATCTTAAACTTCCTGCAACTGATGTTGAATTGTCTGTTATTGAGAATAGGGGAGAATTTGTTGTAACTGTTCATTCAGATAAGTTGTGCAAAAATCTTATGCTGGTTAGCGAAAACAATGATGAGAACTTCTCGGATAATTTTTTTGACCTGCTGCCCGGAAGCACAAGGGCTGTCAAATGCAGGGCAAATGTAGGATTGAAGGAGTTTAAGGCTGGGTTGAGGGTGATTATGTTGTAAGGGATTACCTCACTTCGTTCGGTGATCCAAAAACATTTATTAGCTTTACGTAATATCAATAAGTTTAAATGGTTATGAAAAGAATTATTGTTTCTATTTTTATAACAGTGACAATATTACTGGTCAGTTGCAATGTTTTCTCTCAGTCAAAAGATGATGTTTATTTTGTTTTTACATCGATTGATACAATTAAACCCGGGTTTGTATATAGAGATAATAAGGTCAATCTAAATCCAAAAACTTCACTTCTTAAAGAACAACCTGTGGCGTTTATATTTGAATTTGAAAAAGGTCATGGTGTGTTGTACTGGCATTTTTTCCGTGTCAACCTTAAGTATGGAGAAAAAGAGGTAGATGAAATGGACAAGCACTTGGTGATAGAAAAACCTATCTCCTTTTTAGATACAGTCGAGTACTATGATTGGGATAATATTAAAGGATACGAATATTTAAAATGGGAACCAATTGCTAACAAATATATTTTAAATAAAAATGTAAGGGTATTTCTTATTGACAGACAGGATATAAAAGATGGGAGAATTAAGTTGTATCAAGTTCAAGATATGACAACAAAACTATTTCTCATGCGTGATAGTGTTATAGTTATTTCTTAATGTCCGGGTTTTTAAGAATAGGCTACTCACTGTATACTTAACAGAATTTTTATTTGTAGATATAGCTATATATATATATTTACTAAGGAATTGGATATCAGTCAAAAATTGATTGGCAATATCCACTTTTAATAATTAAAAATTTAATGGATATGAAAAAAATTATTATTTCTATTTTTTTAACGTCAATGATGTTTACTTCTCTTTTTTCGCAGGAAAAAGCAACCCCCAAAAAATTCTTAGGAGAAATCCAGGCTGGAGCAATTCTCGTCCATAACAACATGATGTCAGGTATTCTTCCGGAAGCATCTGCAAGTTTTGGCGTAAATTTTAACTCAAGGTTCTCTGCTGGTTTGGGTGTTTCAACAGTTTCTTTTGTTACTGCTACTCCTTATATCTTTGGAAAAGTAAATTTCGTTAAAAATGAACAGAAAAAAATAATTCCTTTTCTATCCTTAAGTGCTGGTTATTGGATAAATTTTGAATCTGTAAACACAGAGCACAATGGTATAAGCATACAGCCAAAGTTAGGTCTGTCTTTCTATGGCAAACAGAGAAAATCATCTTTTATCGTATACTTAGGTGGAAGCTACTATTATGATAAATTTTTACCGTCTGTTGGAATTGGTTTAGGGTTTTAATTTGGTTGTCTCTAAGGGATTACCTCACTTCGTTCGGTGATCCCTTAGGGGGAGCTAAAATAAAAAACAAAACTTCTGCTGCTGTAGGCCGACTTACAAAGTGTTACAATCCCCCCAAGGGATTACCTCACTTCGTTCGGTGATCCCTTGGGGGGAGCTTTAAGAAAAAGAGATAGCCATTTTGAGAAAATGGCTATTTTTCTATTTAAGAGGGTACTTTTAAGCAAGCTTAAGTACCCTCTTAAATAAAAAATACATCGCCTAAGCGATGTATCTCTTTTTTTTTAGCGGAGAGGGAGGGATTCGAACCCCCGGAACCTCGCAGTTCAACGGTTTTCAAGACCGCCGCAATCGACCACTCTGCCACCTCTCCTTTTGTGATTGGGCTGCAAATATATGCATTTTTTCTAATGCTGCAAAAAATTTGGTCGGGCGTAAGAGAATTTTGTGTAAATTGTAATAGATATAGCCTATCATCCGATAGATTGCGATATGAAATATTTAATACTACTTTTGGCATCATAATTGGAACACACATAAATACTAATAATAAACAATATGAAGTCTATAGTTTTTGAAAAGGAAATCCTGGAGCTTGAGGACAACCTTTCGAGATATGCATACAGCCTTACTTCTAACAGGGATGATGCTAAAGACCTCGTTCAGGAAACATTCTACAAGGCTCTCAATAATCAGGATAAATTCAATCAGGATACAAATATTAAGGCATGGGCCTATACCATAATGAAGAATACTTTCATTAATGACTACAGGAGACGGTCAAAAAGGCAGACTCTGTTTAATGAGGATGTTCATGAATTTGTCATAAATAACCGCCCTGCCGATTTGGGACCGGAACAGGAGTTCGGATTCCGCGAACTGACATCTATCGTTAACAATCTTGAACCGGAATTCAGAATCCCGTTTCAGATGCACGATAATGGTTATAAATATCAGGAAATAGCCGAAGAGCTTGGATTACACTTAGGAACCGTGAAAAGCCGTATTCACTTCTCACGCAAAAAACTGATGGAGAAAATAGAGAGGTAGTAACCTTAAGTTTAACAGATTCACGACTCTGGTTCAAATATCACTATCTCATATAGTTACTAAAAAGGATAACATCTAAGATGCTATCCTTTTTAGTATTTATAAGACAATCAGGCACTTACCTGACATAGAAATTAAGTTACCTCAAAAAGAATTTCCGGTGGAAAATAAGCAGATATGCAACACCTACAGTAATGCAGGAATCTGCAATATTAAATATCGGTCTGAAGAAGATGAAGTGTTCTCCTCCCCAGAAAGGAACCCAATCCGGCAAAGTAGTATCAATAAGAGGAAAGTAGAGCATATCCACAACTTTTCCAAACAGGAAAGGGGCATATCCCCCTCCATCAGGAAATATTGATGCAGCTGAGGTAAAAGTGGATTCGTTAAATATCAGCCCATAAAACATGCTGTCCACGATATTGCCCATTGCTCCTACCAGAATGAGTGCCATCCCTGTGAGAATCCCACGGGAAGCATCCATTTTTATGAGTTTGACGATATAATAAATAATGAAGCCAATAAGAACCAGCCTCAGTGAACTAAGAACAAATTTGCCAAAAGCACCACCGAGTTGCATGCCAAATGCCATTCCATTGTTTTCAATGAAATAGATCTGGAACCAGGAACCGAAAACAGGGATGCTTTCGCCAAGAGTCATATGGGTTTTAATCCACAATTTGACCGCCTGGTCTATAATCAACAGGAGCAGCACTATAATTGTAACCTGCTTGCCTTTAGATAAATGCATCGAATTAGTCTCTGCTGTTTTTTGCCTCAACGCTGAGTGTTGCATGAGGTACTATTAGAAGACGCTCTTTTGGTATGAGTTTGCCTGTATCACGGCAAATTCCGTAGGATTTGTTCTCGATTCTCACAAGAGCAGCCTCAAGTGATCGAATGAATTTGTACTGTCTTTGAGCCAACTGTCCGGCCTCCTCCTTAGACAAAGCAGATGCACCCTCTTCAAGAACCTTGAATGTAGGGGATGTGTCCTCGGTATCGTTACTGGAACTGTGTGTTACAGCAGACTTCAGTTGGTCGTATTCCGACTGTGCCGCTATCAGTTTCTGCTGAATCAGTTCTTTGAACATCTGCAGCTCTTCGTCACTGTAGCGAACTTTCTCTCTAACCTCTTCTGCCGGTTTCCCTTTCTTTGTCATAGTCCGTTAATTTTTTTAAGTATGTAAAGATAGTAATATTATAAATACGTTAATCATTATTTAATAAGGAACCTTCTTATCATTTCGCCTCCATTCTTCAAAAGGTTCTGCACCCTCATTTTCGAGAATCTGTTCAATTGGAATAGTTCTTTGCGAGAATGGTTTTAAAAATTCATCATAAATAAAAGCATCGCTGAAACCTGCACTTGCTGCATCATTTCTGTCCGCAGCATAATATATTTTGTCTATGTGAGCCCAGTATGCTGCCGAAAGACACATCGGGCAGGGTTCGCAGGATGTGTAAAGGATACATCCGGAGAGGTCGAAAGTATTGAGTTTACGGCATGCCTTACGAATTGCGTTCACCTCTGCATGTGCTGTGGGGTCGTTGTCCGGAGTAACACTGTTTGAAGCAGATGAAATAATCTCACCATTTTTTACAACAAGTGCACCGAATGGCCCCCCCGCACCGGAGTTTGCATTCATTTTTGCGATTATAACCGCCTCTCTCATAAATTTCTCTCTCATACCTGCCATATTTTAAAGCACTTTTGTCACTTTAATTTTAAGTGTTCCCTCATCCCATTCTATATCAAATCCCCCTTCAATAGCAGAGTTTAATTTAATTTCTGTCGCAAGTGTTTGATTGCATACATATTCGCTAAATTGTCTGAGCGAATCCACTACATCCTGCTGAGGCTCTATTTCCACAACAATTTTATCTGTAACATCAAAGCGGCTCTCTTTTCTGAGGTTCTGTATCCTGTTTACAATCTCACGCGCTGTCCCTTCCCGGCTAAGTTCGTCACTAACTGTGATATCGAGGGCAATTGTAAGTTTTCCATCCACAGCAACAAGCCATCCCGGCATATCTTCCGAAATGATTTCGTAGTCTTCTGCAGTAATTTCAATCTCTCCGGAAGCCAGAGCGAAGCGGTAAATATTACTATCCTCGATAGCAAATATCTCTTCCTGACCAAACCCGGCAAACGCAGCAGAAATTTCTTTCATCTGCTTGCCGTATTTCTTTCCGAGGGTTTTAAAGTTAGGCTTTATTTTCTTAACAATAAGACCTTTTGTATCGTGTATATATTCAACCTCTTTAACATTCACTTCTCCAAGCACAAGATTTTTTATGAGCTCAAACTGATTCTTAAGACCATTGTCAAGCACCGGAATAAGTATTTTTGCAAGCGGCTGGCGGACTTTAATGTTTACTTTCCTGCGAAGAGCAAGTATCATGGACGAAGCTCTCTGGGCAAGCTCCATTCTCTCTTCAAGGTCTCTGTCTATTACCTTCGCGGAATATTTTGGAATTATTACAAGGTGTACAGAGCTCTCTTTATGCCTTCCTGAGACTGCATTCAGGTCAAGGAAGATACGCTCCATGAAGAACGGAGCAATGGGTGCTGCCAGGATTGCAACGGTTTCGAGCGCAGAGTAAAGTGTCTGATAGGCTGACAGCTTGTCACTATCCATCTCCCCGCCCCAGAAACGTTTTCTGTTAAGTCGCACATACCAGTTGCTGAGGTTGTCGTTTACAAAATCCTGAATTTTCCTTCCTGCAAGTGTCACATCATAATTTTCATACGCTTCTGTTACATCCTTTATCAGAGTGTTCAGAAGAGATATGATCCAGCGGTCAATTTCCGGCCTGTTTTTCAGTTCAATTTCAGCTGCACTGTTGTCGAAGTTGTCCACATTTGCATATAGGGCAAAGAATGAATATGTGTTGTAAAGTGTTCCGAAAAACTTACGGCGCACCTCATCAACTCCACCCATATCAAATTTTATATTATCCCATGGCTGAGAGTTGGTGAGCATATACCACCTAAGGGCATCTGCACCGAATTCGTCCAGAGTGGAAAAAGGGTCAACCGCATTCCCAAGTCTTTTACTCATCTTATTGCCGTCTTTGTCCAGTACGAGTCCGTTTGAGACTACCGTTCTGAATGCAACCTTGTCGCTCACCATGGTTGAAATAGCATGGAGAGTAAAGAACCATCCGCGTGTCTGATCCACCCCTTCTGCAATAAAATCGGCTGTGCGGCCAAACTCTTCGCTGCAGACATTCTCAAGACCGACCTGAGCATAAGGCATAGCTCCTGAGTCGAACCATACGTCGATAAGGTCGCTTTCGCGTTTCATCTCTTTTCCTGTTGGAGATACAAGTATATATCCATCTACATACGGACGGTGCAAATCTATTTTTTCATAATTTTCCTTCGAATAATCCCCTGGAACAAATCCTTTTTCTTTAAGCGGATTACTCTTCATAAACCCGGCTTTTACTGCCTTTTCCAGTTCTTCGAACAACTCTGCTGCAGATCCTATACACTTCTCTTCGGTACCATCTTCACTCCTCCAGATTGGCAGGGGAGTTCCCCAGTAGCGGCTTCTTGAAAGATTCCAGTCCTGAAGGTTTTCAAGCCATTTTCCAAAACGGCCGGAACCGGTTGCCTCCGGTTTCCAGTTGATTGTCTTGTTAAGTTCAATCATCCTGTCCTGAACTGCAGTTGTTTTTATGAACCATGAGTCAAGCGGGTAGTAAAGAACAGGTTTATCCGTCCTCCAGCAGTGCGGGTATGAGTGGATGTGCTTCTCTATCTTAAAAGCCAGTCCCTGTTGTTTTAACATAACACAGATGTCAACATCTACAGTCGGATCGTTTTCCGACAAAGAATTGTCATATGCATTCTTCACATATCTTCCCGCAAATTCCCTGTAGGACTCAGAAATGCGTTCTTCCACAAAAGACGGATCGAGGTCTTCAATTTTAAAGAATTTACCCGTCCTGTCCACAAGTGGCTGCTGGATTCCGCCTGAGTCTTTCACAAGAAGAGCCGGAACCTTGTTTGCCTTTGCAACTTTGTCGTCATCGGCTCCAAATGTAGGAGCAATGTGAACAATACCGGTACCATCGCTGGTTGTAACAAAATCTCCTGAAATGACTCTCAATGCGCCTGAATCCGGCTTTACCCATGGAATCAGTTGTTCATATTCAACACCGCAAAGTTTCGATCCGGTTATCTGTTTGCCTATTGAACGGAAAGGGATTAATTTGTCTCCGCTCTTGTAATCTTCAATTGCAATTTCTGCCGCCTTTGGATTAAAGTGCATATTTAGAAGTTCTTCGGCAACAATGTATACCACCTTCTGATGTGTATACGGGTTGTACGAAAGAACTCTGAGGTATTTAATTTTTGGACCTACGCATAGGGCGGTATTTGAAGGCAGTGTCCATGGAGTAGTTGTCCAGGCAAGAAAGTACAGAGGCAGTTCTTCCCCGCACTCTTTTACTGTATCTTCAAAAAGGCTTTTGGAAGCATTGTTGTTTATAATTTTAAACTGAGCTACGCAGGTTGTATCCTTAACGTCGCGGTAACATCCGGGCTGGTTAAGCTCATGTGTGCTGAGCCCGGTTCCGGCTGCCGGCGAAAAAGGCTGGATAGAGTAGCCTTTATACAAAAGCCCTTTTCCGTAAATTGTTTTAAGCAGGTGCCAAAGGGATTCTATATACCTGTTATCATAAGTAATGTAAGGATTGTTCATGTCAACCCAGTATCCGATCCTTTCGGTGAGACTCTCCCACTCTTTTGTATATTTCATAACCTCTCTGCGGCATGCAGAGTTATATTCGTCAACCGATATGCTTTTTCCGATATCTTCCTTTGTAATTCCAAGCATTTTTTCCACCCCGAGTTCAACAGGAAGGCCATGAGTATCCCAACCTGCTTTTCGTTCGACCAGAAAACCCTGCTGAGTTTTATAGCGGCAAAAAACATCTTTTATTGCCCTTGCCATAACATGGTGAATGCCAGGCATACCATTTGCCGAAGGAGGCCCTTCGTGAAAAACAAACCTCTTTGCACCCTCGCGCTCAGTTATGCTCTTTTCAAAGCACTTCTCGCTTCTCCACTTATCAAGTATAGCATTGTTTATCTCTACTAAATTCAGGCTTTTGTACTCTGCAAATCTCATCTTTATACTCATTTTGAATTTGCAAAGATACGATTATTCACTACTTTTGAAAAAAATTGATAAGCTATGTCGTTTAACCCCGCAGATATTGTCATTTTACTGTGTTTTGTGCCTGCAATTTTTGGCGGTCTCATAAAGGGATTTGTCCGTCAGGCAGCAGGACTGGCAGCACTTATTCTTGGAATATGGGCCGGATATCATTTCTCAGAGCTTGTCAGTGCAAAGCTCTGCACCTGGATAGATACGTCTCCTCAATGGCTCAGCATTATCTCTTTTGCCGCAATTTTTATAATTGTACTGCTGCTTGTGACTCTGGTTGGCCGTCTTTCGGAAAAAGCTATAAAATTAGTTTTGCTGGGCTGGCTCGATAAACTGCTCGGACTTGTTTTTGCAATCGTTAAAACTGCATTTATCCTTAGCATAATAATCTATATTCTTGTCTCTCTCGATTCTCTTATTCCGTTTCTTCCACATGAAACTTTAAAAAATTCAGGAATTTATAGTTTTATTGCTTCTCTTGCACCAAAATTCTTCCCTTATATTAAAAATATCATTTCGTAACTCTGTTTTTTTAGATTTTATTATTTAGAATCATCAAAAAGAGTAATTTCCATCAATTTATTTACTTTTTTATCTTTTGACACACAGGTCATTACATCTGTGATTAGATTTGCTTCCGGACAGAGGGGAGGCCGGTGTGGTTGGTTCTCTTATGGGGCAAGAGAGTGTGTGTGATTGAAGTGTCTCCCCCTCTGTTTTAAAAAAGTGAAAGGAGGATAGAGGAGTATGGGGTATTCGGTAAAAATACGGCAACATGATATAAGCGACTGCGGTGTTGCATGTCTGGCATCAATTTCTGCCTATTACGGGCTAAAACTGTCTCTTGCAAAGCTGAGACTTTTCAGCAACACAGATAAAAACGGGACTACAATAAAGGGTATAACAGAGGCTGCCAAAAAGTTTGGGTTCGATGCTCAGGCATATAGCGGACGGGTTGCCTCCCTTTACAGAATTCCAAAACCAACGATACTTCATCTGCAAAAAAGAGACGGGTTGTTGCATTTTATTGTTTTGTACAAAATTCATAACGGATTTCTTCACATAATGGACCCATTGGATGGGAACATGCACCGGCTCAAAATGGAAGAACTACTCGAAGAATGGAGCGGGAAACTGATAACCATGGCCCCGGGCAGTGATTTTGAAAGAGGGAGCCAGGGCATACGAACAGGCGAGAGACTACTAAAAATAATAGCGGCAAACAAGAATGCCCTCATTAACGCCTTCCTGCTCTCTTCACTATATATAATAACGGCGTTTGGAATAACACTCTTCGTTAAACAGATAATTGACAAAATCATTCCCGGGGGAGAGGCCGGCATGCTGAATACACTTGCTGTTGCAATGCTGCTTCTTTTTTTGCTTTCCTTTTTTCTGTCGTGGATGAGATCGATGCTTCTGCTTAAGACCGGGATAACAACCGACAAAAAGATTATCGGAGAATATATTCGGCACATGGTAACCCTTCCGCAGCAATTTTTCGATTTAAGAACAACCGGTGAGATAACTTCAAGAGTTTCGGATGCCTTTAAAATAAGGTCTTTGGTTACGGAGACGTTTATCGGGATTGCAATTTCGGTTTCGACACTTGTTCTTTCGCTTGCTATAATGTTTATAATATCTGTAAATCTTGCATATACCGCCATTTTATTTGTGCCTCTGTATTATTTTATCTACAAAATTTACGATATCTACAACAAAAAAATATACCGCAAAATTATGGAGCAGGGTGCAATATTCGAGAACACACTCATTGAGACAATCCGCACACAAAAGGCACTCAAGTATTTTGGAAATGAAAATTTTGCCTCAGGCAGGACTATTGCGCGGCTTACAGAGTTATGCGACACCTTGTTTAAATCGGGAAGGTTTGGAACCGGTGCCGGCGGAGCAGCAGAATTTGTATCAAGAGTTCTTACTGTATTAATATTATGGTTCGGAGGGAGATTTCTCATGGCAGGCGAGCTTACATTGGGTGAACTGATCTCGTTTTTTACCATTATCTCCCTCTTTTCTGCTCCTCTTTCCGAATTAATTGGAGTAAACTCAATATTGCGAGAAGGGATGGTTGCAGCAGAAAGGCTTTTTGAAATTATGGAACTTGATGCAGAGCCTTTGTCGGGTGGTATTACACCGGATTTATCCTCTGCAGGGACTATCCGGCTTGAGGGTGTAACCTTTTCATATCCCGGCAGGACAACCATATTTAAAGAACTGAATATTGAGATGAGGCGAGGAGAAATAACTGCGTTAAACGGAGAGAGCGGTTCGGGAAAGAGCACCATAGCAGCACTTATCCTTAGAATGTACCAGCCACAGGCAGGAACAATAAAGGCAGACGGGATAAATATCAATCACATCAATCTCTGCCACTGGCGGTCTTCAGTTTCCGTCGTACCACAAAATCCGGAACTGTTTGATGCCACAATAATGGAGAATATTGCCCCGGGAGAAGCGGACCCGGATATTGAGAGAATCCTGAAACTATGTGATGAACTTAACATTTCTGAATTCGTTGTAAATCTCCCCCTTGGATTTGAAACCAGAACCGGAGAAAACGGATCCCGTCTGTCCAGAGGTCAGCAGCAAAGAATTGCAATGGCAAGAGCTCTATATAGAAATTGCGGCATACTAATACTGGACGAAGCGACTTCCTCTCTGGACAAAGAGTCGGAGGAGTTAATTATCAATGCAGTTTTACACGAAAAAGAGAAGGGACGGATTATTCTGATGATTTCGCACAGCGACATATGCAGTAAAATCTCAGACAGAAGTTATAATATATAAAAAAGGAGGGTGCACACTCCGGGTGAACTCTGCACACCATAGTTCTGCAGGGATATATTAAATATTTATAAGCTATGCAAAGTGAAGTGTATGAAGGATGGGGCATTGTTCCCCTGAGCGAGAGAGATCTGCTGACCAGTGGAGGAGCAGGTAAGCTTAAAAAGCTTGTAGAAATTATTGGCGCTGCAGTGGAATTTTTGCAGAAGGCCGAGAAGTACTGGCCAAATTTCCGTGATGGTTTCAAGAAGGGATGGGAGGCAGCATAATGAACGGAGTGTATTGCAACAGTATGTATATTACGGCCCTCACGGAAGGAGAATGTTCTGTAATAAGGGGTGGTGCCGGTGACTGGGACAAGGAAATTGCCGGTTATGTTGGAATGGGCCTGGGTTATGGCATAAAAAAACTATGGAGAGCTTTTAAGTTTATGAGTGCTAACCTCTATGAACTACAGAAAAGGGAACAGATTATAAAATAGAGCAACCCTTGTAAAATCTTTATTTACGGGGAGTTTTTCATAAAAAATAATTTATCTTTGTGACTTATGAAAATAATATACAAACTCCCCGTTTTTATCCTCATATTAATCCCGACCCTGCTATCTGCACAGCAGAAGCTCTGGAGTCTTGAGGAGTGTATTAAATACGCTTGGGATAATAACTTAAAAATCAAGCAGCAGGAGCTTGTGGTCGAAGAAAGCGACAACAATTTGCTGCAATCTAAACTCAACTATGTTCCTTCTGTGAGCGCCTCTGTGAGTCACAGTATGAACTGGGGACGGTCCGTGAACATGAACGACCTGCAGATTATTGAGAACCAGCTTAGCCAGAGTACAAGTGCATCTGCAAGAGCTTCAATAAATCTTTTTGAGGGAATGGCCAAAAACAATGACCTCAAAAGCAAGCAGGTAATCAGAGAAATATCTGTTCAGGAGGTGAGCAGGATAAAAAATGACATCTCTATTGAAATTGCAAGATCCTATCTTCAGGTTCTGCTGTCAAAGGAGATTCTGAATACAGCAAAATCCAGCCTTGCAAGTATTGACGAACAGGTAGCGAGAACCAAAAAGCTGGTGGACGCTGGTAGCCAGGCATACAGTTCGCTGTTGGAAATTCAGGCCCAGCTTGCAACAGAAAAGCTTCAGCTTACAAATGCAGAAAATCAGGTTAGCAGCAATCTTCTGTCGCTAAAACAACTTCTTGACCTTTCTACCGACAGCAGTTTTGATATTTCCCTTCCCAATCTTGACAATTTTGTTTCAGACTTCAAGGGTGTGTCCATTGATGAATTATATAGCAACTCTCTGAATCTTCCTCAGGTAAAAAGCGTTCGTCTCAGCCGGGATAACTCAAATCTTCAGCTTGCAATAGCAAAAGGACGAAGCTACCCTACTGTTTCTTTTACTGCGGCCTATGGTTCATATTTTTCCGACACCAGGGATGTAGCCTTTATGACTCAGTTCAATGAAAACAGAAATCCCTCACTTTCGTTTGGCCTGAGCATTCCTGTTTTTAATTCATGGAGGACCAACACGGCTATTCGTAACGCCCGGATTGAAGTGAAAAAATCGGATATTAATGTAAAGAGTCAGGAACAGCTTCTTTATAAAGAAATTCAACAGGCTGCAAATGATGCTCATTCCTACTTTGCCCGCTTTAAAGCAACAGAAGATAATGTTAAGGCAATGCAGGAATCATTCAGATATGTTCAGCAGAAATTTGACGTGGGAACGCTTAATGCAACCGACTATACAGTTGCCAAGGCAAATCTTTTCAAAAGCCAGTCCGATTTCTATCAGGCAAAGTATCAGTATATTTTCCAGCTTAAAATTCTGGATTTTTATAAAGGAAACCCTATTACACTTTAATAAATTTCGATTACAATTTCACCCGCAATAATATGAAAAAGAGTTTTAAATGGATAATCGCAGCAGCGGTCCTAATAATAGCTGTACTGATAATATTCGGCACAAAAAATAAAAACAAGGCCATTGAGGTTACATCCGAAGTCATCTCTAAAAAGACAATTACAGAAGTCATTCCTGCCAACGGAAAGATAAGACCTGTAGTTGAGGTAAAAATATCTCCGGACGTATCCGGAGAAATCATTGATCTCAATTTTAAAGAGGGCGATTTAATTAAGAAGGGAGAGCTTATAATCAAAATTAAGCAGGATGTGTATATATCAATGAAAGAGAGATCGGAAGCCTCGCTTAACTCTGTAAAGGCTCAGTTAACCCAGCAACTTGCACAATTCAGTCTGGTTGAGCAGACTTATAGGCGCAGCAAGACCCTTTTTGACCAGAAAGCAATTTCTGAATCGGAGTATGAGAATGCACTTTCTCAATACAATGTCACAAAGGAGCAGATAAAGGCCGCCGAATTTAATGTAAAGAGCGCAACAGCTGCTCTTAAGGAAGCACAGGAAAACCTTATCAAAACAACCATATATGCACCTATGGATGGCATAATCTCAAAGATGAGCGTAGAAAAAGGTGAAAGGGTCGTTGGAACAAGTCAGATGGCGGGTACAGAATTGCTTCGCATCGCAAATTTTGACCACATGGAGGTTCTTGTTGATGTTAACGAAAATGATATTATCCGGATTAAGCAAAATGATACTGCTTCCATTGAGGTTGATGCATATCCTAATCGCAAGTTCACAGGTGTTGTTACACAAATTGCAAACTCTGCAAAAAATATCGGTTCATCTGTTGAGCAGGTAACAAATTTTGAAGTTAAGATTCTTATCCTTCCCGAATCTTATTCCGATCTTATTGTTAACGGTAAAAATCCTTTCCGTCCCGGAATGTCTGCAACTGCATCTATCCAGACAGACAAGAAGTATAATATCCTTACAGTTCCGCTTCAGGCAATCACAACCAGAACCGACCTTAAAGGAGACACAACTAAAAAAGCAAAACTTGCCGATGAGATGCTGGAACAGGTATTTGTCATTAAGGCCGACAATACTCTTGAAGTGAGAGAGATTACCACAGGTATTCAAGACATTTCAAATATTGAGGTAGTTAAAGGACTTAAAGAGGGAGACAAAGTTGTCACAGGTCCTTATTCTGCAATCAGCAAAACTCTTAAGGCCGGCACTAAAGTAGCAGGAAAGAAAGAGGAGAAGGTTCCTCCGGTAAATAAAAAAGCTAAATAATGTTTCTTCCGCAACTGCTTTTAATTGAAACAAGTACCGAGGTTTGTTCTGTTGCGCTCAGCCGCGGAACTGAAATAATTGCCGAAAGGATAATAAAAGAGCCAAAGGCACACGCAAGAATAATAGGTAACTTTATAGAGGAGGTCCTTAAAGAGGCCTCCTCCTCAGTTGCCGATTGCAGCGCAATAGTTGTGAGCGAAGGGCCAGGTTCATACACCGGGCTCCGCGTTGGGGTATCAATAGCAAAAGGGCTGTGCTATGGTTCAGGAATTCCTATGATTGCCGTGAGTTCTCTGGAACTTCTTGCAAGACTTTGTGCAGAAAGCGGAGAAATGCCCGAAGGAGAGTTGACAATTGCACCTGTGATTGATGCAAGAAGGATGGAGGTCTACACATGCAGGTATAATCGCAATTGTATTCCTGTTTCTAAAACAGAGGCACTTGTACTGGATGAAAATAGCTTTTCCGAAGAATTATCTTCCGGGCCTGTAATCTTTACGGGCGATGGTGCAAAAAAGGCAGCGGAGTTAATAAAACATGAGAATGCCATTTTCCGTTTTACGGATGCTTCCGCCAGAGGAATGGCTGCCCCTGCATTTGAAAAATTCAATAAAAAAGAATTTGTAGACACGGCATATTTCGAACCTTTCTATCTGAAAGATTTTGTGGCCGGTATTTCAAAGCGGTCTCTGCTCTGATTTTCTGTCTTAATTTTATCTGACCAGCGATGAGATGAGTGATTCAAGTTTTGAGTCATAAACATCTTTTGCAGCAATTGAGCCGCTTTTGTCTATAACATAGAGAGTAGGTGCTTTTTGCACATTATATGTAGTAACGGCAGGAGAAGAAGATCCGAGACCGTCACAGACATTAATCCATGGGAGTTGCTGTTCTGCAACTGTGTTGGCCCACGCTGTCTTGTCCGTATCTACCGAAACCTGATAAATTTCCAGCCCTTTGATGCTGTATTTATCGTAAAGAGCCAGAAGATCTCTGTTGAATATCTTCTGATTTACATCGGTAACGGACCAGAAAAGAAGGATAACAACCTTGCCAGAAAGGTCCGAAAGTGTTCTTACCTTTGCTTTTGTATCAGGAAGAGAAATATCAGGAAAACCAACTTCTGATGCATCCAGAAGTTTAGAATTGAGCATATCCGATTTCCCTCTCACCGAAATCTCGTCCAGAAGTGCATTTAAATATGACGACTGAGGATATACCGGCTGAAGTGAATCATATACTCTCTGGAAAAGCAAAACATCCCTTACATCTCCAAAAAGAGGCAGATTGCCGGGGAATTTATAATAGAGAAGCGGAATATTTGTAATTGATCCGGGATTCGAATAAAGATGTTTTATTGCAGCTTGTTTGCTTTTTACATAAAGCGAACCTAACTCGTATCCGAGCGTGTCTTCAAGCTCTTTATTGCCGGCAAGTACAGCCTGTGCCCTCAAAGCAGACAATGAATCAAATTTTGCCGTAGCCAGAGAGAGGTTTTTCTCAATTTCAAGGAAAAGAATACTCTCCTGAGAGCCCTCTATGTTCTGGTTTGCACCCAGAGTATCTGTGGTTATATAGATATTGTCTCCCGGCAATACAACCATTGAGGCAATTTTTTTCTCTTTGTAATAAAGGAAGTAGAAGTTTGGAGCTTTACCTTCAATTTTTGCAGAATATTTTAGCAACCCGTTTTCATCTGTCTTAAGAGTGTCGACAATTTTCTGGGTATTAATTTCCAATACTTTAAGAACTACTTCACCTTTATTTAGTCCTTCAATTTTTGCTTTAAGCGTTGCTTTGTTGGAACTGCAAGAAAAGGTAAATGCCGAAATAAGAACAAAAAAGAGGAATTTTCTCATTGTTTTTAAAGTTTAATTTTTGAAGAGATGCTGAGTGCAATTGCCTCCATCTCATCTTTATCAAGTTTAAGTTTTGGTTTTCTGAAGTCAAGGTCGGACTCGGAATTGAGAGGTACCAGGTGGATATGCGCATGAGGCACTTCCAGCCCGATAACGGCAACTCCTACCCTTTTGCACGGCACAGCATCAGCAATGCCTTTTGCAACTTTTTGGGCAAAAAGGACAAGTCCCGAAAGATCGTCGCTTCCGAGGTCAAAAATATAATCGGTTTCCTCTTTGGGTATTACCAGAGTATGTCCTTTTGCTAAAGGGTTTATGTCAAGAAAAGCATAATATTTATCGCTCTCGGCAATCTTATATGAGGGAATTTCTCCCTTTGCTATTTTTGAAAAAATGGATGACATATTATTTTGAAATTTCCAGAACTTCAAATTTTAAAACACCGGAAGGAACATTTACTTCAACTATGTCTCCTTTTTTCTTTCCGATGAGAGCACGGCCAATTGGGGTTGCTGCCGCAAGCTTACCTTCTCTGAGGTTGGCTTCGGTTTCTCCCACAAGGGTATATTCAACTACGCTGTCGTTCGAAAGATTTTTCAACTTCACTTTGTTCATTATTTGAACATGAGTTGTGTTTATCCTCGACTCATCAATTATTCTGGCGTTGGCAATCATATCCTCGAGCTTGGAAATCTTTAGCTCAAGAAGGCCCTGAGCTTCTTTTGCAGCATCGTATTCTGCATTTTCCGAAAGATCTCCTTTATCCCTTGCTTCTGCAATCTGCTTTGAAATTGAGGGACGCTCCACCGAAATAAGTTGTTGAAATTCGGCTTTCAGTTTTTCTAACCCTTCTGCGGTTAAGTAGTGAATTTTTGACATAGTAGTAAAAAAAATTAAAAAGAATCCTGCAGGACAGGACTCTTTGTTACAAAGATAATAAATTTTAACTAAAAAAGAAATTACTCTCTAATTTTTGCCTTTATAATTATCTCATATGTATTTCGTGGGATTGTAGATATTTACGGGAATTGTCCCTGTCCATGAAAAGCTGTTTCTTGAGTTCATCCAATGAGGAAAAAGTAACTTCTTCGCGCATTTTTGCAACAAATTCAATCTTTATCTTCAGCCCGTAAATGTCCTCGTCGAAATCGAGTATATTGGTCTCAATTGTTCTCTCGTTGTTATGGCCCACAGTTGGGCGGATACCGATATTGGTAATTCCTCTGTAGGTTTTTCCAAGAACTTCTGCCCATACGGCATATACGCCATCTCCCGGAAGAATTTTCAACGGTTCGTAAAGCCTCATGTTTGCAGTAGGGAATCCAATTGTTCTTCCAATTCTCATACCTTCCACAACAGCACCTTCAAGACCATATCTGTAACCTAGGAGTGTGTTTGCATTCTCAACGTCACCCCTGCAAAGGAAGTCTCTGATTTTTGTTGAGCTGATAATGAGTCCGCTCTCTTCCTCAATAAATTCGTCCACTCTCACAGGAGTGATCCCGGCCTTGAGG
Source organism: Bacteroidales bacterium (assembly GCA_021371955.1). GTDB lineage: Bacteria > Bacteroidota > Bacteroidia > Bacteroidales > UBA932 > Bact-08. The sequence continues at coordinate 177,574 of JAJFVD010000003.1, read as the reverse complement.
GCAATTTCAAACATCTCTTCCTGAGTTTGGTTTATATCGCTTCCTACCCTGTGATCGTAACCAATAACAAGAGTTTTAACACCAAATTTTTCGCGGAGATAGTTTTTGAAATATTCCTCTGTTGTTTGTTTTGCAAAATCCTTGTCAAAATGAAGCGTATGAACATGGTCAATGCCATATGAGCGGATCAGGGCAATTTTTTCATCAAGGGTGGTAAGTAGCCGGAATTTTGCTGCATCCTGCTGAAGAACGGCTCTCGGGTGGGGCCATAAAGTTATTATAGCAGAACTCATTCCCTGTGCTTTAGCAAGGGAAGTTATCTTGTCAATAACTGCACGGTGTCCTCTGTGAACTCCGTCAAAAAAACCTGTAGCTGCTACAACCATTTTACCAGATCAAAGTCTTGCCTGTGTGCCAGGTTTGGGTTTTTGGCATAAATCCTGCCGGCAACTGTGTATACTCCTGCATTGTCGGGCAACATATCACAAACATATTTTGCAATTCCGTTTTCAAAACTGAGAGGTTTGAATTCGAAACTTTTCTTAATTACTGTTTTCTTATTCTTATCCTGCTCGGCCATAACTATCTCAACTCCGATATCATCCGGGCTAAGGTCCCCGATTGAAAGTTCAACCTCCGAATGGTATTCGTTTCCAAGAGAGAGATTTATTCTTGAACTATCGGGTTTTGTATAGCTTCTTACCTCAATTAGCGGCCACTCGCTTCGCATTTTCTTTTTCCAGAAAGCGAGTTCCCTTGCAAGGGCAAAATCGCCGGCAACAATATCTGTATTGCGTTTTGCAAGCGGAAGATAATACTGCTCGCAATAGTCTGTAATCATTCTGTTTGTTGTGAAATTGGCAGCTACTTTTGCAATGGTATTCTTTATTATCATTACCCACTCCATTGGAATTCCGCTTTCGGGGTTATTCTTGTAGAATACAGGAGCAATTTCATTTTCAAGCATGTTGTATATTGTGGCAGCATCCAGTTCGTCCTGAAAACTCTGGTTTTCATATGTACGCTCCATTGGAAGAGCCCAGCCTGCCCCCTCCTTATATCCCTCTACCCACCATCCGTCAAGCACAGAGAAGTGCATAACGCCATTCATTACAGCTTTCTCTCCGCTGGTTCCGGAAGCTTCGAGCGGCCTTGTAGGGGTGTTCATCCATATATCAACACCCTGAACCAGCCTTTTGGCCAGTGTCATATCGTATCCGGGTACAAAAACAATCTTACCTATAAACTGAGGCATAAGCGAAACCTCAACAATATGCCTGATAAGATCCTGCCCTGCCTTGTCGGCCGGGTGTGCCTTGCCTGCAAAAACAAATTGGACCGGCTGTTTTGGATTGTTTACGATTTTATCCAGCCTTTGTAAATCCTTGAAAAGAAGGTGCGCTCTCTTGTATGTGGCAAAACGACGGGCAAATCCGATAGTGAGAATATCATCCCTTAGTGCTTCTTTAATAGCGACAACCTGTTGCGGCGTATAGTGTGTGGTTTCGGAAGTATTTGAAAGAGAATTTTTTATTGTCTTTATCATTCTGGTCCTTAGTTTGTTTCTCACGGACCATATTCTGCTCTCCTCTATATTGTATATTCCTTCAAAGCAGCTTTTGTCGTAGTTGTGAGTTGCAAAATCATCGCCGAATGCATCGGCATGTACGTCTTTCCATTCTGCAGCTGTCCATGTGGGATAGTGTACTCCGTTTGTAACATAGCCAACATGGAGTTCTTCCGGAAGATATCCGGGCCACAGCGGAGACAGTATTTCGCGACTCACCTTTCCGTGAAGCCAGCTTACCCCGTTAATTTCCTGTGAAAGATTGCAGGCAAGATTACTCATGGAGAACTTCTCTTCCGGGTTATTTGGGTTCAGTTTTCCAAGGGACATCATCATCTCCCATGAAATTTTCAGCCGGGACGGATAATGGGACATGTATCCCCGGAGAAGGTCTTCCCCAAATGAATCATGACCTGCAGGCACCGGTGTATGTGTTGTAAAGAGAGACGACGAGCGGACCACCTCGAGTGCTTCGCCAAAAGTGAGATTATCCTGAACAACATACTCTCTGAGTCTTTCAAGACCGATAAAAGCAGCATGTCCTTCGTTGCAGTGATATACCTGGGCCTCTTTGTTAAGCGCCCTGAGCGCCCTTATCCCTCCGATTCCGAGCAACATCTCCTGTTTAAGCCTGTTCTCCCAGTCGCCTCCGTAAAGGTAATGAGTGATTGATCTGTCTTCCGGCAGGTTGTCTTCAAAGTCGGTATCCATAAGAATCAGCTCTGTTCTGCCAACATCTGTACGCCAAAGTCTTGCAGTAACATTTCTTCCGGGAAGAGCGATGCTTATTGTTATCCAGTTATCATTCCCGTCTCTGACAGGTGTAACCGGAATTTTTGTAAAGTCCTGGGGTTCATATTCTGCAATCTGGTCACCCTGTGCCGAGAGCCTCTGGGTAAAATATCCGTATTTATATAGAAGCCCGATGCCTGTCATAGGCACCATTTTATCACTTGACTCTTTTAAATAGTCTCCGGCAAGGATACCTAACCCTCCTGAATAAATTTTCAGTGACTGGTCAAGCCCGTATTCCATGCTAAAGTATGCAACCCTTGGACCTGTCATAGAGCCTGCCTCTGCCATATAAGCCTGGAAATGGCTATATACAGAATCCAGTTTCTTTAGAAATTTAGGGTCGTTTTCCAGCTCCTTTGCCTTTGAAATACTTATAAAATCCAGCATAAGGATTGGATTTCCGTGAGTGGACCTCCACAACTCCTCATCAACCATCTTGAATAGGTCTATGGCTTCTTCATTCCAGCTCCACCATAAGTTTTTTGACAAAGTATCCAGCGACGCCAGCCTTTCCGGGAGTTGCTTGTTAATTATTATAGTCGACCAGTTTGGAGTGTTTGCCGCATTTATCTTAAAACTTAAGTGGTCCCTATCGTCGGAAACCGCCGGATATTCTCCCTTGTTCTTTATAACTTTATCTATTGCCATAGAATATGCTTCTTTATAATATATAATCTGATTTTCCCACAATGCAATTTTGGATACATCCTTTGCATTTTCTCTGTATATTTTTTCGTTTGCTTCTGTCAGTGATGACATTTCAATCATCTTTAATTCTGCTCCGCGCACTACTTTTTCGTACCCGTCGTCTCTTCTCTCAATAATTTGAATACCCGGGTGGTCTCCTTTGTAGTGTTTTTGCACCCAAAGGCCAAAACCGGCAAGAGTTGTAGTGATGGTAGGAACGCTAAAGGCAAGACTCTCAAGCGGAGTGTATCCCCATGGTTCGTAGTAGGAAGGAAAAACTGTAAGGTCAAGTCCGGCAAGCAGTGTGTAATATGTCTTGTTGAAAATCCCGTCATTTCCGTTTAAATAGGAAGGGACAAAAAAGACTCTTACCTTATCGTTTTCTCTGTTAAGCAAATTGAGTTCTCTCACTTTTTTCACAACAGGATCCCAGTCCGGTTCGCTAAGGTAGTGTGTGCAATTTGTTCTGTAGTCTCCGCCATTTTGAATCTTACCTAACAAATCTTTATTTGGCCCGTGTGTCGCGGCCGGAACAAAAATATATGCAATAACCTCTTTTTTAAGATCCTTATTGCTGTTTAGACGCCCCAGTGCATCAAGATAAATATCTATTCCCTTGTTTTTGTATTCATACCTGCCGCTTATTGCAACAAGCATCGCATCCGCCGCAACAGGATATCCGGACATAACAGAAGCCATGTCCAGCAGTATTTTTCGTGAAGACGTGTGCACGCTTTCATACTCCTCGGATGTTGGTGTAAAGGTGTTTTCAAATCCGTTTGGAGTTACAATGTCCACTTTTCTGCCCAGAAACTTTAAACACTCTTTTGCGGTAATATCGCTTACAGTTGTAAATATGTCTGCTTCGGTGGCTGACACCTTCTCAATGGAATGTTTGGCGGTTATGTTAAACTCTCTGGCTTTTTCCTCCGCGTTGTAACTGTCTATTTTATCGTATAGAGGAAGACCGTTTCCTGCGATTGAACGGCCGGTTACTGTTGCATGTGTGGTGAATACAGTTGCAACAGGCAAACCAGTTTTTTTGAGATACAGAAGCCCGGCTCCTGTCATCCACTCATGAAACTGAGCAACTACTTTATGATATGGAAGAAGATTAAATTTAACAAAGCTCTCGATTACAAGACCCGTTGCGTATCCGAAAAGCGCACTCTCAATATAGTCCCACTGACCGCTTAGCGAATCGAGCTTAAATTTTTTCCAGAAATCGGTAAGAATTTCGTCTTTTTTAGTGATGTACTGGCTAAAATCTACCAGAATCGCAATAGGGTTGCCCGATACGTTCCATCTCCCCACTCTGATACGTAACCCTTCTTCAGCAGCCTTAAGGCGCCATGCACGAAAAAGATTTGTCTCTTCTGTAAATTCGGGATTTTTGTCGGTTTCTCTCCAGACGTCGGGCCCAATGAGTATATGGTTATTCTTAAGTTCCTTGGATAAATTGAGTGCTTTTGTAGCAATTACGGTATGTATTCCGCCCACCTTGTTACACACTTCCCAACTCACTTCGAACAAATAGTCGGGGAGGGTTATCTTTTTCTCTGACATATATTTATCTGCTTTTAAGCTTTTTTCGAGCCCTTATTTGCTGCAATTTTTGTTCCACTTTTTATTTTTTCAGCTGTGGGGTATTTGTCAACTCTTACCAAAAAGTCGCTGAGAACATTCATATAGTTAATGAATGCTTCGTATGGAGTGTCGTAAGGATTAAAATATTTATGTACTGCACCGTCCGAAAAAAACTTTGTGCACATATAATAGAAGTGATCGCTCTCCTGAAGTTTATAAAAATCGGACAAGAGTGATGCATCTCCGGTTTTAAGAACCTTTTCACGTGCATCATAAAGCTTTCCGAATGCTTCATTTTGCAGTTCATTGCCTATCCATGCAGATACGTCTCTCTCTTCGTCGGCCCATGAAATCGCATACGGAACATGAAGCGGCGCAACGGGCTGATGCTTCTTGCACACCTCGGAAGGGGTACAGAATTCAAAATCAGTCTGCGAAAGTACTGCTGCGGGAAGATGCTTTAAAAACTGGAATATGCCAGTAGAAGATTGCTGGTGTTCTCCAAAAGTCTCATAATCCATGAATAAGTTTACGATATCGTCTTTTTCAAGCGATTTCGACAGCCATGTTACATATTTGTCCGATGTCAGAGGCCAGTTGGCCCAGGATCTGTCTGAGAACCGGAATGCAATATCGTCGCTGAGCTGGAAATTCTTTAGCAGAAGTTTTAGTCTTGGATTTATTGCATTTGTATATATGTAGTTTGGACTTTTCCATCCCAGAACATGTTTGGCACCTTCTGTGAGCATCCCGCTGAATCCCATCTGTGCAACAGTTGCCCCTATCTCGTCGGAATAAATTAGCTCTGTATTTCTGAAAACTTTTGGTTTCTGACCAAAAAGTGCCTCGATTCTCAGAGAGTGTTTCTTAACCTGAGCAATAAACTCTTCCTGAGATGCTATTGACGCAAGCGAGTGTGCGTAAGTCTCCGCGAGAAACTCAACACACCCGGTTTTTGCAAGTTCTTTAAAACTGTCAATTACTTCCGGAGCATATTTTTCAAACTGGTCAAGCACTACTCCCGAAATGGAATAAGAAATCTTAAATGCCCCCTTGTGCAGGCGGATAAGTTCCAGCATCAGTTCGTTTGCCGGAAGGTAGCATCTCTCTGCCACTCTCCTTAATATCGTTTTGTTTGCAAACTCGTCATAATACCATGAATCCTTTCCAATGTCAAAGAATCTGTATAGTCGCAGCCTGTCCGGCTGATGTACCTGAAAGTAGAAGCAAATTGTCTTTTTCATATAAAGAACTCTTTATTTTCCTTTTAAAACTTCTGAATAGATCTCTTTAACATAGTATGCAGCATTGTCCCAGCGTAGCTCATTAACCTCTTCAAGTCCGTTTTTTACGGCCATTTGGGAAAGTGCAGGATATTTTAGCAGCCCGTAAATTGCATCTGCAAGGGCATCAATATCCCAGAAATCTACTTTTATGGCATGGTGCAGTACCTCTGCAACACCCGATTGTTTTGAAATAATTGTGGGAACATTGGATCTCATCGCTTCCAGCGGAGAGATTCCGAACGGTTCGGAAACAGATGGCATAACATAAACATCGGAATATGAAAACATCCTCTTTACGTCTTCCCCTTTAAGAAAGCCGGTAAAATGAAACCTTGTTGCTATTCCCAGCTTGGCAACCCGTCTTATTGAGCGGTTGAGAAGATCGCCCGATCCTGCCATAACAAAACGGACATTAGGGTATCTTTTGAGAACTTTTGCCGCAGCTTCAATGAAGTATTCCGGCCCCTTCTGGAATGTGATTCTGCCAAGAAAAGTCACAATCTTTTCATCTACTCCCCTTTCAATATCCATCTGTTCAAAACCCTGAAAATCGACAGCATTATGAACTGTAACAACTTTTTCCGGATTAATTCCGTATTTATTGATAATTATATTCCGCGTAAGATTGCTCACTGCAATTATTTTGTCTGCCTCCTTCATTCCCAGCTTCTCAAGATCAAACACCAAAGAGTTGACATTTGTACCGCTTCTGTCGAATTCAGTAGCATGAACATGAATAACCAATGGCTTCCCCGAAATTCTTTTTGCAGCAATTCCGGCAAGGTATGTGAGCCAGTCGTGCGCATGAATAACATCGAAATCGTTTCTGAGGGCAATTTCTGCAGCAACCATGGCATATCGCGACACTTCCTCCATGAGGTTGGATCCGTATTTGCCGGAGAACTTATATTTCTGCCCCATATATATCTTGAAATCCTTAATCTGACCCTTCCTGTTCTTCTCTACCATTTCTGTGAACTGTTCAGGGGTGAGGTATGGCACAAGATTGGAGCCAACCCTGAGGAACTGAACTTTTTCCAGAAAGGTCTTTACATCCTTGCTGGTTTCGGTTACAGCCACATCGCTGGCATTAATTATTTTCACAGAAGATTCATCCTCGTCGCCAGAAGCCGAAGGCATAACAAAAAGAACCTCAACATCCATGTTTGAGAGCCCCTTTGTAAGGCCATGGCAGGCTGTCCCCAGGCCGCCTGAAATATGGGGAGGAAACTCCCATCCAAACATCAGTACCTTCATAAATCGCTCTTTTTGAAATTCTCTATAATTCTCATCGCTCTCATAAGTGCTGCCACACTAATTGAATATGAAGTACACCCGTGGGGCTGATGAGGCGGATCACCGTCATAAACTTCTGAAATAGAACCTATGCAGTGTATCTGAATATCTTCCTCAAAAGCTGCCAGCAACTCCTCGGCCCTGTTTAGGAAAGCCCTGCCATGCAGTTTAAAATTGGACACTATGTAAAAGCTAAGTAACCATGGCCTTGCAGTTCCCTGATGATATGCAAGACTTCTCGCATTTTCATCTCCGTCATATTCTGCCTTATAATGAGAATTCTGAGGAGACAGGGTTCTTATACCTCTTGAAGTGAGCAACTCCTGTTTTATTTTTTGCAGAACTTTTGCCTTATGTTCATCGTCAATTGGCGAATATTCAAAAGCGCATGTAAACAACTGGTTAGGCCGTACATACTTGTTTTGTCCCTCCGGACCCACATAATCTGCAAGATATTCTTTGCTGTCTATCCAGAAAGCCTTTGTAAAATTTTTCTCTATTGACTTCGCTACAGGTTCCCATTCTTTAACAAATCCCGGATCCTTTGATTTTTTTGACATCGATATTGCGAACATGATGGCATTATACCAAAGGGAATTGAGTTCCACCTGATAACCGGCTCTTTCTGTAACCGGCACTCCATCAACTACTGCGTCCATCCAGGTGAGAGCCGTATTGCGTTTTTCTGCCCATAGCAGACCGTTATCGTGAAATTTAACGCTCGACCGCGCTCCGTTTTTAAATGAAACGAGAATCTCTTTCAGAAGTGCCCCGTACTCCTTCCACACTTTGCTCTCGCTATTTATAAAAGCAGCATAATGCTGAAGTGCCCAGAAAAGCCACAAAGGAACATCCGGCTGATTACTCTCTCCGGTTAACAGCACCTTTTCATTTTTTATAACAGTATCAATGATTGCCGTAAATCGCTTTTGATCGCCTGCAGCATAAAGTGTAAGACCGGGTGCAGCAAGGAGTGTCTCTCTGATATTCCTGTCGAGCCATGGATATCCCGCATAAATATTTAAATCTTCACCGGTTTGAGTTATAAATTGTTTGGCGGCAATTTTCAGGCAACTTTCGAAGCTGTCTCTGCTGCTTCTTTGCTCTAAATATTTTTCAAATTTTTCTGCAAGCTTTTGTGGATTCTGTTCTTTTGTTGATGCTGAAAAAATAATTGATTCTCCTTTTTTTATTGGCATTTCAAAATAGCCCGGGACAAAGAGGTCCTCTGAAGATTCGTATGCCCTGCGGCGTTCCTCCTTATATTCGATGTTATAATACCAATCCGGGCATGAGATATATTCATTCTTAACATTAAGCTGCAGGTTAAGGTCCGGAAAACCGTCATACATCCGGAATGACTGGCCTTTATTAATCTCTCTTGAACCTTTATTTGCATCCAGATTAGCTTTAGACAGTACATGAATATGCCTGAAGGCAAGAAATGGTTTCAACCTGAGCATTGTGGGAGAATTTGCCTCCATGAGAGTATATCTTGCAAAATACTGTTCCTCATTGTGAGTGAGCATCATCTCCTTTTTTAATACAATTCCTCCAACACGGTATACAATTGAAACACATTTATCTATTTCAAAATCCCTGATGTATTTGTGGCCCCTCGGCTCGTATATGTCTCCATAACGGTGTATGCCAAGATTGAATGATTTATCATGTTGTATAAGTGTCTCATCCAGTGACGACAGAAGTACGAATTTTTCAAAGTTGAAGTTCGCTATCGGAAGAACTAAAAGGCCGTGATATTTTCTAGTATTGCAACAAACAATTGTAGTATTAAGATAACCTCCTGCATGATTGGTAGATAGAAATTCTCTTTTCAGGGAATATTCAAGGTTAACCAACTCCTCTTTATTAAACTGTAAGTAGGCCATATGTCAGAAATTTATTCGTGCAATGTAGCAAAAAAAATGTTAAGAAATTATTATCATTTCCCTTTTTTAAAGACTATTGCAGAGCGGCTTGGAAGATAGACAGAAAGCATGTTCTGCTCATTTTCAGGGATTGTAAAGTGGTCAGTTTCTTCCGAATTCCTCGCAAAACCTCCAAATTTTAAGCAATCGGTATCCAGAACAATATTATACCGGCCCGGGGGAGCATTGAACTGAAAATCGGGATATGACACGGAAGGGCTGAAATTGAACGCAAAAACATATTCTCCCCTGCCAAATATCAACACCTGCTGTTTAACATGCTGATAGAGGGATTGTGGCCTGTACTTATATATTTTAGATTTTTTTATCAGATGAATCATCGCTGTGTCGAAGTCGAGCAGATATTTATATTTGAGTTTTTTGTCTCCGGCCAGCGACCACTGTCTTCGGGCGTAATGGAACGACCAGTCGTTTCCTGTCCTTGGAAAATCAATCCACTCCGGATGACCGAATTCATTACCCATAAAATTGAGATAACCGTCTCCGGCTGTAGCAATCGTTATGAGGCGTATCATTTTGTGAAGCGCAATTCCCCTGTCAACAATCAGGCTCTGAGTTGACCTGCTCATTGAGGTGTACATCTCAGCATCAAGCAACCGGAAAATTATTGTTTTGTCTCCCACCATTGCCTGGTCGTGACACTCCGCATAACTCACTGTTTTTTCGTCTGCCCTCTTGTTTGTGAGTTCCCAGAAAATATCTCCCACATTCCACTGCTCATCCTTGAGTTCCTTTATCCACTTAATCCAGTGATCCGCCACTCCCATGCTCATCCTAAAGTCAAATCCTATTCCGCCCGACTCAAAAGGTGCTGCAAGGCCCGGCATCCCGCTTACATCCTCTGCAATTGTTATGGCAGACGGATTGATTTCCTTTATCATTTTATTTGCAAGAGCGAGATAAACAATAGCATCAATATCCTGATTACCGTTAAAATAGCTGTTGTAATCCGTGAAGTCCTTGCCAAGCCCGTGGTCAAGATAGATCATGCTGGTTATGCCGTCAAAACGGAAACCATCAAATTTGTACTCTTCGAGCCAGTATTTGCAATTTGAGAGCAAAAACATGAGCACTTCGTCGCGGCCATAATTAAAACAACGCGACCCCCATGCCGGGTGGTCACCTCTTGCTCCTTCGTGGAAGTAGAGATACTTTGTACCGTCAAATTCCGACAGTCCCTCTGCCGAATTACTTACAGAATGGGAATGAACAATATCGATTACTACTGCAATTCCAAGGGAGTGAGCCTCGTCTATAAGTTGTTTCAACTCTTCCGGAGTCCCGAATCTGGAGCTTGCAGCAAAAAAACTGGATACCTGATAACCGAATGACCCGTAGTAGGGGTGCTCCTGTATGGCCATCATCTGAATTGTGTTGTATCCAAGCTTAAATATTTCAGGAAGAACATCCCTCCTGAAAGAGTTGTATGTTGCAATTCCGTATTCCTCGGTGCTCATTCCTATATGAGCTTCGTAAATAAGAGGATTTTCTATTTTTTTTGGAGAATTATGCTTCCATTCATATGGTACGGGGTCCCATATCTGAGCGGAAAAAAGCTTTGTTTCATTGTCCTGGACCACTCTGGTTGCATACGCAGGGATTCTCTCTCCCTCCCCGCCGTTCCATACGACCAGCCACTTGAAAAGGTCTCCGTGTTTGAGAATATCGTTTTGCAGAGTAAGCTCCCAATTACCGTTTTCTTTTTTCTCAAAAGAAAATCTTTCATCTTTTTTCCATTTGTTAAGGTCACAAAGAAGGTAAAGTTCTGTTGCATTTGGTGCCCACTCACGGAATGTTGTGCAATTGCCTGTTTTATGCACTCCGTAATACAGATGGCCGTTTACAGCACTGCTGATTGATTTGTTGTAGCCGGAAATTTCAAGCCTCTTTAGCTCGGTTTTCTCGTGCCTGTTCCATATCTCCTTTTTATGCGGCTCAAGATAAGGATCGTCCTGCCAAATTTTCAACTCAATCATTGCTCTGCTTTTTTGTAAGCTTATCTATCTCTTCCTTGTATGACCGGAGCTGAAGCTGGCAATAGTTCACCAGTTCCAGTGCCCGCTTTACCTCTGCAGATATCTCTTCAATATTTGTAGAGGGGTCTTCAATCTTAACAACAAGTTCCTCAAGTTCTTTCAGAGCCTCTTTATAGCTTTTCTCAACAACATCTTTATTCTTTTTCATAATCAACGCTCTCTATATTGCAATTAAGTATACCCTTGTCCATTAATACTTTCACATTATCTCCACTCTTTACATCTTTTACACTGTAAACTCTTTTTCCGTTGCACAGAGTAATGGAATATCCCTTTTTGAGCAGAGTAAGGGGATTGTTTGACAATATTCTCTGCTGCAGCATATCCAGCCGGTGCATGCTATTATTGATATTTGACCTGTAACCTTCCATCAGGTTTCTCCTGTAATTTTCCAGCCGGTTGGTTTCAATTATTACTCTTGTTTCAATTGCAGAAAACAGCCTGCCGGAAAGATAAGCAACCTGCTGCTCCTCGGCAGCAAAAATATCAATAAGGAAATCGGCAGCCGCGGTGGGTGTTTTCACCGATTTATGAGCCACCATGTCTGCAACGTGAAAATCATGGTCGTGGCCTATTCCTGTTAAAACCGGTATTGGAAACTGAGCAATATTTGCTGCAAGTTCATAATCATCGAAGCATATTAAATCCTGCACCGACCCGCCGCCCCGGATAATGAGAAGCATATCAAATTCTCCTGCCCTCGCGGCAACTTTATCCATGGCTTCAATTATTCCTGCAGAGGCAGAATTTCCCTGCACAGGGGCCGGAAACAGTTCGGTTATGAATTTGAATCCGTAATCGTTCTTATGAAGGTGATTCATAAAATCACGATAGCCGGCGGCAGTCTCGGAAGATATTACGGCAAGGTTACGGGGCAAAGGAGTGAGTTCCAGAGTGGAGTTCATGTCAAACATTCCCTCTTCGCGGAGCCTGGCAATTGTTCTCTGGCGCTCAAGTTCCTGTTCGCCCACTGTATACGAGGGATCGATGTCAGAAATTATAAGCGACAGACCGTAAAGCGGCGAATATTGCACCTGTGCCTGGACAAGTACCTGCATTCCTTTAGAAAGTTGCTGCCCGGTTGTGCTTTCGAAAAAAGGCCGGAGCATACGGAAGAGCGTGGACCATATTATTGCCTGGCATCTTGCAGAAATCTGGCTCTCATCTGCCTTTCTGTCTATGAGATCCATGTAGCAGTGTCCGTTTGACTGGTAACTTATTTCACTAATTTCTCCCCTTACCCAATATTTTTTTTCCAGCCTGCTTTCTATGGAATCCCTTATTTTTTCCTGCAGTTCCAGAAGAGTTATACTGCTTTCTGTTCTCATTCAACCTAATTTTATGCCCCGCTTCATACAAATATAAGCATAATATTGTACCTTTGCCGCACAAAATCTGTTCTATGAAGATAATTAAGGCGATATTCTCCGGGAGTTCCCAGAATGTTACCGGTAAACCTGCTAAAAAGCTACCGGAATTTGCTTTTATCGGCAGGTCAAATGTGGGTAAATCCTCTTTGATTAATGCGTTATGTAAACAAGGGAAACTTGCACACACTTCCTCTACACCCGGGAAGACACAACTGGTAAACCATTTTCTGATAAACGACTCCTGGTATCTTGTAGACCTTCCGGGCTACGGATATGCCAAGATTTCCAAGACAGACAGGGAGAAACTTGCTGCAATAAACCAGAATTACATAAATGAGTCGGAAGAACTCCGGGTTCTTTTTGTTCTGCTTGATTCAAGACTTGAAATTCAGAAAATTGATCTTCAGTTTCTCACAGAACTTGGAGAAGCAGAGGTTCCCTTTGCAATAATATATACAAAATGCGACAAGCAGGGTACATTCTCGCTTAATGAACGTGTAGAAAATAACAACAAAATTCTTCTCGAATACTGGGAAGAGCTGCCTCCTGTGTTCCTTACTTCGGCCGAAACCGGTAAAGGGAGAGAGGAGATATTGGATTATATCGGGAGTATAATTGATAAAAAAACAATACAATAGTTATGGACCACCAACATCAGATAAAGATTTTTTCCTGCAGGAGCTCAAGATATTTGGCCGAAAGGATAGCAGCTTCGCTTAAACTTGATCTTGGCAAATCTTCAGTCACTGTTTTTAGCGACGGGGAGTTTCAGCCTGCCTTTGAAGAGAGTGTGAGGGGAGCAACTGTATTTATCGTTCAGTCTACGTTCCCGCCGGTTGACAACATATTTGAACTGCTGCTGATGATTGATGCTGCACGCAGAGCGTCGGCATACAAGGTAATTGCAGTAATCCCCTATTTCGGATGGGCACGTCAGGACAGAAAGGACCGTCCAAGAGTTCCGATAGGAGCTAAAATGGTTGCCAATCTTCTTGATGCAGCAGGTTGTGACAGAGTTATGACAGCTGACCTTCATGCCGATCAGATTCAGGGTTTCTTCGATTTCCCGGTTGACCATATCTATGCAAGTTCAATATTTCTCCCATACCTGAGGGACCTTAAACTGGAAAACATGTCTATTGCCGCACCCGATATGGGAGGGGCAAAAAGAGCAAATGCCTATTCAAGAATACTGGGATGCCCGCTTATTATCTGTCACAAATCACGTGAGAAGGCAAATGTTGTGGGTTCAATGACTGCAATAGGAGATGTTGAAGGAAAGAATATCGTAATAATTGACGATATGATTGATACCGCCGGTACAATCACAAAGGCTGCAGACATGCTGATGGAGAGAGGAGCTGTGAGCGTGAGGGCACTTGCCACCCATGCCGTTCTGTCCGGACCGGCATATGAAAGAATTGCAAAGTCGGCACTGGAAGAGGTTATAATATCGGATACCATTCCGCTTTCATGCGACCCTAACCTGGACAGGACAAAGATAAAGGTGCTTTCTGTAGCGGATATCTTTGCTGATGTTATTGACAAGGTTTACAATTACAAATCTATAAGCACAAGTTTTATATTTTAAATATGTTTGATACAGATATCGATATTCTACACGACAGACTTGTCGGATCTGTCAGAACTTTTTTTCGCGATGCCGGAAGAGAGAAAGCGGTTGTCGGCTTATCCGGAGGAATCGATTCTGCAGTCGTACTGGCGCTTGCCGTGAGGGCACTTGGTAAGGATAATGTTCATGCACTTCTTATGCCATCGCCCTATTCAACGCTGCACTCAGTAACGGATGCGGTTGAACTCGCCGAGAATCTTGATGTACAATACAATATAGTTCCAATTGAAGGGGTTTTCAACAGGTTTACAAAGGAGATGGACGACCTGTTTGACGGTGAAACAAAGCGTATCACCATAGAAAATCTTCAGGCAAGAATTAGAGGCGTCATCTTAATGGCCTATACGAACCAAACCGGCTCTCTTTTGTTGAATACATCAAACAAAAGCGAAGTTGCAATGGGTTATGGTACTTTATACGGTGACCTCACAGGTGCTTTAATGGTACTTGCAGATGTATATAAACTTCAGGTTTACAGCCTTGCAAACTATATAAACAAAGAAGGAACCGTTATCCCGTATTCAATTATCACAAAGGAACCTTCTGCGGAATTGAGCGAAAATCAGAAGGATAGCGACACACTTCCCGTGTACTCGGTTTTGGACCCAATTTTGCATTCAATATTTGAAGAGGGGAAAAATGAAGAAGAACTAATTGCTTGCGGTGCAGACAGAAACCTCATTAACCGCATACACCATATGATGAACTCTGTCAAATTCAAAGTTCATCAGCTTCCGCAGATGATCCAGACGGGTGATCATCCTCTGCTTCCCAAGGAGAAGTGCCTCTACTATCCGTTATAATTAATCCGGTTAATATTATGTCAATTATACTTTTATCCATTTTACTAGTTGGTTTGTGTGTTTTCCTGCTCTCTTTCAATATAATCTTCAGGAAAGATGGCAAATTCCCCGATAAAGAGATTGGGAGCAACAAGGAGTTGCGCAAAAAGGGTTTGATGTGTGCCAAGGCGGAGGAGAAAATCCTCTGGAAGAAAAAAAAGAGTGGGTCTCTTAATGTAAAATATGACCCTTTATCAGGCGGCTGTTCAAGCTGCTCAACATGCGGCACAGGCTGCGAAGAGTGTTAAATTATGAGTATTGTTGCTATTGTAGGACGCCCGAATGTAGGCAAATCCACCCTTTTCAACCGCCTTGTGGGTATGAGGAAGGCTATTGTTGATGAAGTTTCGGGTGTTACCCGTGACCGTCATTACGGCCGTTGTGAGTGGACAGGGAAAGAGTTTTCGGTTATAGATACCGGAGGCTATGCCATGAATTCAGACGATGTGTTTGAAGAAGAGATTCGCAAACAGGTTCACCTTGCTATTGAAGAGGCAGATGTTGTTCTTTTCCTTTGCGAAGTTGGAACAGGAATTACGGATTTTGACGAGATGATTGCCAATATCCTCCGCAGGAGTAAAAAACCAATTATAATGGTTGCCAATAAGGTTGATACAGGGGACAAGATATTTGATACCCATGTGTTCAATTCGTTCGGCCTAGGCGAACCATTTGCCATCTCATCGGCAAGCGGAGCAGGGACAGGCGACTTACTGGACAAGGTTCTTGAACTGCTTCCGGACGAACCGGATCACGACGAGGACAAACCTTCTATTCCTCATATTGCTATCGTAGGAAAGCCAAATGTTGGCAAATCTTCGCTCACTAATGCATTGCTTGGCGAAGAGAGAAACATTGTTACCCCGGTTGCCGGCACGACAAGAGACTCTATTGCCACACACTACAATAAGTTCGGATATGATTTCATGCTCGTGGATACTGCGGGTCTGAGGAAAAAGAACAAAGTAAAGGAAGATCTGGAATTTTATTCTGTAATGCGCTCACTGAGGGCAATTGAAAGTTCAGATGTATGTATACTTATGATGGACGCCACTCTGGGTGCCGAAGGTCAGGATATGTCAATATTCAACCTGATAATAAAGAATAAAAAAGGCTGCGTGATAGTTGTAAACAAGTGGGATACAATCGAAGACAAAAACTCAAATACAATGAAGGAATTTTCGGCAAAAATCATCGACCGGATAGCTCCCTTCACCGATGTTCCCCTCATTTTCACATCTGTAATTAACAAACAGCGGATTCTTGACGTACTCAAAGCAGCAGCAGAAGTTTCCGAAAACAGGGCACGCAGGGTTCCCACTTCAAAACTGAATGATGTGATGCTTGAGGAGATAGCCAAGTTCCCTCCTCCTTCAATTAAAGGAAAGTTTGTCAAGATTAAATACATGACCCAACTTCCAACTCCGTCTCCTTCCTTTGTGTTTTTCTGCAACCTTCCCCAATATGTGAGAGAAGACTACAAAAGGTATCTCGAAAACAAACTGCGTAAGCATTTCAACTTCACAGGAACACCTATTCAGATATTTATGAGGCAGAAGTAAAGTTTCCCGGTCTTGGAATCTTTACGGTAAAGTTTGCACCTCCCAAAACATCAGAACGGCTATAGTCTATCGATCCCTGGCTTTGTTCCATTATGCTACGGCATATTGCAAGGCCAAGGCCGGTACCGCTGTTCTTTGTTGTGAAGTTAGGCTTGAATAACCTGTGAGTAAGATTGTCCGGAACTCCGGGACCATCATCTTCAATAGAAACAACATACTGTTTTTCATCTTTTTTGAGTGTAACCAGTATTTCTCCGTTATTCTGAGAATCAACAGCCTGAACGGCATTTGACAAAAGGTTCACAAGAACTCTTGTTATCTGCGTCTTACGTGCCATAACAAATGCCTCGTGCTCCTCGCTTACGAAACGGATTGATATGTTGTCGCTGGTGTTGAAAAGTATTATCTGCTCCCTTATGAGCCTGTTGAGCTCTGTATTTGAAAGTTCTTCCGAGTAAAAACGCGAAAAGCTGGAAAACTCCCCTGCCGCATCCGCAAGGATATCAATCTGCTCAATGAGAGAGTTTGCCAGTCCTTCAAATTTTTCCTGCCATCCCTCAACATTCTGTTGTTTAAGCCTCACAAGATGCTGTATGCTTAAACGCATAGGGGTAAGCGGATTTTTTATTTCATGGGCTATTTGCCTTGCCATCTCTCTCCAGGCCTGTTCCCTCTCGCTATGGGCGATCTGCGTAGTGCTCTCCTCCAAATCGTCCACCATCTTGTTATATGCCGCCACAAGAATACCAAGTTCATCCCTGTTATTGTAATCAATATGCTCGGGATGTTGCGAAATATCTAGCAACTGCATTTTCCGGCTGATTTCGGCAAGCGGTTTTGAAAGTGAATTCGAAAGAGCAACCCCGCCAAAGACAGCAGCTAAAAGCAACAGAAGATATATGTTAATGATTGCTGCTATAATGCTTGAAGCATCATTCTTCACCTCGGACTGCCTTGAAAAATATGGAATATTGGCAATGGCAATCAGTTTTCCGTCCTGATTGAAAAGTGGTGCATAGAGAGAGTAGTAGCTGAGTTTAGCAATGTTCTCCTTATTTACGAACTGCTTTTTCTTATTGTAAACAATCTCTTTATATGCAGTAGGGTTCATCCTTGCGCCAATAAGGAACCTGTCATATATTTCGGGTTGTGTTGTCCTTAGTAACAGCCCGTCCGGCCTGTAAATATTAATATCAATCTGGGTATTGCTGGAAAGGCGGTTCATCGCTTCAAAAAGCTTAATATTATTGAACTGCGGGTCGTTATACCTCTGGGCAGATTTACTGTAATATGAGAGAGTAGACTGTACGGATTGCATTTTCTCCTCCATCTTGGTTCTGTTGCTTTCTGTAAAATAGTTTAAAGAAAACCAGATGCTTCCCGTTCCCAGAGACAGTAAGGCAAAAACAAGAGAAGCCATGATGAGGAAAGTAATTTTCCATCGGAAAGAGTCCATTGGAACCTTTGGAAAGAAATTCTTGCGTCTTGTCCTTATGAGCCCGAATATCATTAAGGAGTAAAAGAGTACAATATATGAGAATGTGACAATGTAGGGAAAGATGCTTCTTTCCGGCCTGCTTATTATTATTATGTTTTCGGGAGACGCCTTGTTAACGAAATGAAGATATCCGTCCTTCCGCAGAGTCGAGTATCCTGTCTTGTATATATCCTCAAGAGATGTCGCATAGTTATATGTTCCGCTATATGATATCATCCTGTAATTCAGATATTTTGCATATGAATAGCTGGATGGAATATTAAGATTATCCATTTGTTTATGGTCCAGAAGAAGTTCGGGATATCCTATTGCCTCCTTCATGAATTTCGAATCGAACTCCATATACAAATTAATATTGCCGTTAAAGCTCGGAAAAGTAAATACTCCGAGATAGCTTATCCTGCCGTTGTAATTATTCATGAAATAGAACCTGGAGTTGTCGAACAGAGGAATACCATAGCGGGAGATTTCGCCATCGAAAAATTGTCCGCATGGAAGCAGCGCCGTTTCGGCATCTACACTCAGGGGGTCCTCTCTCTTGCATATCGTTATCCGGAGATCGTATTTTTGCATCAGGCTCCAGAAGTACTGTTCGGTGAGAATGTTGTTAACCATTTCGTTGCTTTGGTCTATCTGTACCCACAAGGCAAGAACAGGGTCGTTTTCTATAAGTTTTTCCGAACTGCGGAGAATCAATTCAATATTAAGGTCCCTCTCCACCGACATTTTTGTTGTAAGTACACGGTTCCTTTCGTATTCATTCAAAAAGCCGTAAAAGCTTACCGTTGCCAGGGTATAGATTGATATCACGAAGATGTATACCATAATGGCCCGCATATTCAAAAACGAGAGATTGTGTCTCATTTTTATTGCCGGCCTCAGCAGTTGAAGTGAGAAAAGAAGCGCAGTAAAAAGTAGTGCATACAACACATAGGACAATATCGTATAAACCGTTATCTCATCAATCTTGTATAGTTCAAGGACAATATTTGAGTTAAGGATAAGCGACCTTAGACTGATATGGATATAAGCTATTATAAGCACAGGAATTATAATAAAAATGGCCTTCATTAGCCTCTTTTTATTTGGCTTTGCTTTTAAAAAGGTTAATGCAAGGCTTTTACGGACAATAAACAGCGCAAGCATCACCAAAAAGATATAGAGATGGTTTATCAGCAAATCGGCCATTGACCCAAAGAGTCCAAAATCGGCATAAAGATTAGGCGAAAAGAGTTCAATATCCCCACCCACATTATCGGCAAAGTAAGCTGCAATAAATCTTAAAATTGTCAGTCCGGCGAATGCAATAAAAAATTGTTTTATCCTTTTTCTGAATTGCAGGTTACTAAAAAGAGCTGCAATCATAAAAAATATCGAGAACCATCTTAATGAAGAACCCTCTTCTCCTCTGTTGTTTGGAAGATTTTTCAGCACCGAAAAGAGGACTCCTCCGTTTTTCCCTTTAACAATATAGGATTCGTCCTGAGTAACCGGGACTATTGAAAGACGTTTGCTCAGGGAGAGATTAGGATTTACTTCGCTCTTAAGAATTGTATTGTCCGATGGAAAATCTGTCTGAACAAGAATAGCTGCTACTAAAGTAACATTTCCGTTTGTATATGTACTTACAATATACCATGCCGATCCAAGACTCAGATATTGTTCAGAAGAGCCTAAATTGGCAAGCGGTGTATTTGAAACGCCTCTGCTGGTGAGGTGGTTGAGCGTATATCCGAAAGGAAAGAAATCTATATCGTCATTGGCAATAGGAAGCTGGTTCACCCATGACTGAAGGGTATCAGCACAAAACTTGTATATTGCCATATCCTCTGGCAATTCCGGTAATTCCACAAAAACCGAATCCGGAGTATCAATCGCCTTCTTTGCAAAATCTTCGAGAATTTGCTGTCTTTTATGAATAGTGCCGGTAAGTTTCTCGACCTCCCGATCCATTGAATCGGATGAAGAAAACTCCATAAATGATATTGCGGCAAGAAGAAGTGCTGTCACCCATAGTACCGGGGTGCGCCATTTTAACATCTTATCAAAATTTTCATTCATTATCCGTGATGATAAGGTTCTCCCTTTATTATTGTAAATGCCCTGTAAAGCTGCTCAAGAAAGAGGAGCCTCACAAGCTGATGTGAGAATGTCATTGAAGAGAGTGAAAGCTTGAAATTCCCCCTCGCGTATACGGAATCGGAGAATCCGTATGCCCCTCCCACTACAAAAACCAGTCCTTTGGAACCGTAAATCCCCCGCTTTTCCAAAAAAGAGGCAAACTCTTCAGAAGTTTGGTTCCGGCCTGCGACATCCAGCAATACAACTTCGTCCTGTGGTTTGATTTGCCTGAGGATGAGCTCTCCTTCCCTCTCCTTAATCTCTCCTTTACTCAAAGATGATGCCGATTTTAATTCAGGGATTTCTATTCTTTTATAGGTTGAATAACGCTTAAGCCTCTCTTCGTAGAGGGACATCCCCTCCTGCAGGTAGGACAAATCTGTTTTCCCGACTAATAGAAACGTCATCTTCATTGTTACAAAAATAAGATTATTTTAAGAGAAACATTAATTTAATTTCCCCGTGTTATGGCTTGATTTTTGCTTGCCTTTAGGTTTGGAATTTAAAGGAGAGATATGAGATCAGTTCTTATTTCGTTGTTTACCATAATCATTTCAACGACAACATTTTTCGGACAGACCGGAAATGAACAGGATGTATTTGTTCCTATATCAAAATATATTCAGTCCGGAGACTCGGAAAAACTTTCGGTATGGTTCGCCCATAACCTTGAGGTTGATTTGCTTGGTGATGTAAATGTTTGCAGTAAAGCGCAAGCCAAACAGATTCTTAAGGAGTTCTTTACAAAATATACGCCAAAGAGTTTTGTTATAGCCTATAGAAGCGGTAAAGCACCAATGAAATATGCAATAGGCAATCTCAGTGCCGGAGGAGAAAAGTTTCGGGTTACATTGTTTGTTAAGACCCAGGAGGATGGAAATTTCATCCAACAGTTAAGGATCGAGAAGGAGTAACCACTCTTTTTCTTTTCGACATCCTGGTAATTCAATTGAGACTGTCTAAAAATACTTTTAGACAGTCTCTTTCTTTTATACTCTCTTAATTCTGCCAAGCAATTGATGAGGGCGATTCGGCCGGAGGGAGCATCGCGAGCGAGGACGCACAAGCCCGAAGAAATTGATTGGAAGTATGTACAACACAAAGAAGACTCAACTCGCCGCGCCGGAGATTATCAAGCAGACAGCCCCTAAGTTTTAACGAAAAATAGGTTTTGCAAAAGCCTCAACGTCGGCTTTAGTTATAACGTTATTGCTCAAAATGAGCAGCCTCTCTATAACATTTCTGAGTTCCCGTATGTTTCCTGTCCATGGATATGTAGAGAGTTCGTCAATTGCATCCTTCTCAATTTCACGACGGGCCATTCCGCTCTCTTCACAAATCTGATCAATAAAATGTTTAGCAAGCAGGGATATGTCTTCAATTCTTTCCTTAAGAGGAGGAACATGAATTACAATTACACTCAGACGATGATACAGGTCTTCACGGAATGTTCCCCTGGAAATTTCATCGAGAAGATCCTTATTTGTTGCAGCAACAACTCTCACTTTAACATTTATGTCCTTGTCGCTTCCTACTCTGCTGAGTTTATTTTCCTGTAAAACCCTAAGAATTTTTGCCTGGGCAGCAAGACTAAGGTCCCCGATTTCATCAAGAAAAAGAGTGCCACCGTCTGCCTGTTCAAATTTCCCCTTATGCTGCTTGACTGCAGATGTAAAAGCTCCTTTTTCGTGCCCGAAAAGTTCACTTTCTATAAGTTCCCCGGGAATAGCTGCGCAGTTTACTTCAACAAAAGGCATTGTGCTGCGGCTGCTTTTTTCGTGAAGCCATCTGGCTACAAGTTCCTTGCCTGTTCCGTTTGAGCCTGTGATAAGCACCCTTGCCTCTGTTGGGGCAACCCTGTCTATCATGTCTTTAATTTTTGAGATAGCAGGAGAGACTCCCACAATTTCAGGAATCCTTGACACCTTTTTCTTAAGTATTCTTGTCTCTTTTACAAGTATGGACTTATCGGTTGCATTGCGCAGGGTGATAAGTATCCTGTTAAGGTCAAGAGGTTTCTGTATAAAATCGAAAGCGCCCTTTTTAATACACTCAACTGCCGTATCAATCGACCCGTGGCCGGAAATCATAATTACCGGGGTATCAATATTTGCCTCTGAGAGTTTGTCGAGCAGTTCCATACCATCCATATTCGGCATTTTGATGTCCGAGAAAATTACATCGAAGCTATTTGCAGAAGCCAGTGCCAATCCCTCCTCACCGTCTGATGCAAGACCAACTTCATGTCCTTCAAATTCAAGAATTTCCTTTAGAGTGTTTCTAATGCTCTTCTCGTCGTCAATAATCAATAACTTCATATTTTTATCCTTTTTTATTCATGCAATGAAGCTGCAATTTCTGCCATGCTCCCCTCTTTAAGGGAGTATGAAGACTGATACAGTTCCTTTATTCCGGTTCTTGAAATTATAAAGTTTATAAGAACCGATCCCGTAACAATATAATCTACTCGTATCGGAGACATTCCCTTCATAGCCGCCCGCTCTGTTCTTACAGACTTCAAGAGTTTTTCATGCAGTTCTGCAAGTTTTTTCATCTCCAGCTCGTGAGCCGGCAAAACTCCGTCGTCCTCTGTATAAATAAGTTCCCTGAGAGTATCAAATGAGCCGGAACAGCCTATAATCAAAGTAGGTTTATATAGCTTGCAGGCAGCCCATAAAGTAACCATTTTCTCATCAAGATAATCGGTAAGAGCCTCTATTTCCGATGGTTTAATGGGGTCAGACGGAGGAAAAAGTTCTCTCAGCCTCACTACTCCCAAATTGAAACTCTCCTTCCAGAAAATTCTCTCTTTATCGGCAATTATAAGTTCGTTGCTTCCGCCTCCCACATCTATTATCAAAACCTTCTCTTTATAGAGTAGAATTGACTCCCTTACTCCTTTATATACAAGTTCAGCCTCCCTGTCGCCGGTTATTATCTCAACATCTGTTCCAAACTCATTTTTAATCATGGAAATGTATTCGCCGGCATTAGAAGCGCCCCTAACGGCAGAGGTTGCAAATGCCTTTATTAAATCTACACCTCCCGTTTCGTCAATAGCCTTAAAAATCTCTTTGAAAGCACTTTTTGTAGATTCAAAAGCGGCAGGAAGTAATATCCCTTTTGTCATCCCGCCTTCACCAATTTTTGAAGGAATTTTCAATATCTTTATTACCGAACACTCGTCTTTGGAAACATGTGCTATCACTAAGTTAAACACATTTGTACCCATGTCCAGGACAGCTACTTTCATCTATATCTTTTTTACAAAGATAAACTATTTTTTGTGTATGTTTGTCTTTAATATGGATATGAAACGAGCATGTTCAATAAACTCAGACTTGCATTAAAATAATACATGCAAGTTCCATGAGACCATTAAAATCAATATTATTTACTGATGAAAATTCCCAATATTATAATAGCCATTGACGGACATTCTTCCACCGGCAAAAGCAGTTTTGCAAAAATTATTGCAGGCCGATTCGGTTTAATTTATGTCGACACCGGGGCATTGTACAGGGGCGTTACTTTGTTTGCCATCCGGAATTTTTTCATTGACAAAAACAATAAAATAGACAGGATTTCACTCGAAAAAGCTCTCAGTAAACTTGACCTTCAGTTCCGCCCCACAGGACAGGACAGGGCCAGTCAGTTATACATGAATGACGAACTGGTTGAAAACGAAATACGATCACTGGAAGTTTCGGAAAAAGTAAGTTTTATTGCTTCGCTGCCAATAGTAAGAGATTACGTAGACACAATTCTTGTGAAACTCGGAGAGAAGAGAGGAGTTGTTATGGATGGCCGTGATATAGGAACAGTAGTGTTTCCGGATGCCGAGCTCAAAATCTTCATGACAGCCGATGCCGAAGTGAGAGCTGCCAGACGTTATAACGAAATGAAGGCAAAAGGAGAAAACCCTCAGTTTGAAGATGTACTCCGAAACGTAAAAGAGAGGGATTTTCTGGACGAAAACAGGGATACCGCTCCGCTTAAAAGGGCTCCAGATGCAATTCTTCTTGACAACAGCAAAATGACAATTGAAGATCAGATTGTATGGTTTGACAATATTATTTCTAAGAGATGGAACTAAATGTAGAGATAGACAATCACTCCGGTTTCTGCTATGGGGTAGTGCGTGCAATTGAGCAGGCCGAGAAATATCTGGACGAAAACAAAGAACTGAATTCTCTGGGGTCCATTGTACACAACAGCACGGAAATAGAGAGATTAAAACAGAAGGGACTCAGGATTATTGACTATTCTCAAATGTCAACTTTAAAGGACAAGGTATTATTTATCCGTGCCCACGGCGAACCTCCTTCCAGCTATAAAATTGCGAAAGAGAATAAACTCAGGATTATTGACTGCACCTGTCCTGTAGTATTGAAGCTTCAGGAGCGTGTCAAAAAGAATTATAAGGAGTTGAAAAAAAATGACGGCCAGCTGCTCATCTTTGGAAAGCATGGTCACGCAGAGGTTAACGGGTTAATTGGCCAGGTAGACGGAGACGCTTTTATAATTGAAAAAAACTCCGACCTCGATTTAGTTGATTACTCAAAACCTGTTTATATTTTCTCCCAGACAACAAAAGACCCGGGAGAGTACCGCAAGATATGCGAATTAATTAAGCAGCGGATAGAAAATGTAGGCGGTCCTGCAGATAAGTTCCGTGCTTTTAATACAATTTGCGGCCAGGTGTCTTCAAGACACCCACATCTTAAGGAATTCGCAAAGATGCATTCGGTAATCATTTTTGTGAGTGGGAAAGAGAGCTCTAACGGCAAAATCCTTTATGAACTCTGCTGCTCTGTCAACCCGAGAAGTTATTCAATTGAAAGCAAACAGGAGATTAATAAAGACTGGTTCCGTAACGGCGATTCTGTGGGCGTGTGCGGTGCCACTTCAACTCCAAAATGGCTTCTCGAAGAGGTTGCTGAATATCTGAACAATTTATCCAACGGTTAATGACCGGAGAAAATCTTAAATATGCCGAAGTAATTCTTCCTCTTAAATTAAAGATGGAGGTCTCTTATATTATTCCCGAAAATCTTGAACCGGAAATAAATATCGGGTCAAGGGTGCGGGTAGAGATGGGCGGCAGGGAATATATCGCTGTTGTTAGAAATATCTCCTCCAATTGCGGAGAATATGCAGGAAAAATAAAAGAGGTTACCGGCGTTGAACCGGCACCGGCTATTACAGAAAAAGAGTTTGAATTCTGGGAGTGGATGGCCTCATACTATATGTGTACTATTGGCGAAGTTTACAGAGCAGCCTTTACTTCGTCAATCACCGAACAGGAGCATAAGAAAGCCCGGAACAGACCTTCAAAGATTAAGGCCGGAGAAGAGTTTTCAAAACTTTCAGCTGCTCAGGAAAAAGCGTTTGAAGAAATTAAGCAGAGCTTTTCAAAAGGAGTCCCGGCACTTCTCGAAGGAATTACGGGTTCAGGAAAAACAGAAATATACATCAGGCTTGCAAAAGAGGAGATTGATAAAGGCAGGTGTGTGCTTTATCTGGTACCGGAAATTGCTCTGAGCCGGCAGCTCAGCGAGCGGCTCAATGCTGTTTTTGGCGAACGGCTACTGATTTTTCATTCCAAACAGAGTCCTGCAGAACGTTTCAGGGCACATAAAGCACTTAGGGAATCAGGCGACGGGAAGGGTTATATTGTACTTGGACTTCGTTCTTCGGTTTTCCTTCCTTTCAGGGAACTGGGCCTGATAATAATAGACGAGGAGCATGACAGTTCGTACAAACAGACCGACCCTGCACCGCGTTATAACGGAAGGGATTGTGCAATGATGCTTGGCAAAATTCACTCTGCACCGGTAGTTCTCGGAAGTGCAACTCCCTCTCTTGAGTCACAGTTCAATGTAGCATCAGGAAGATATACCGGCATTTTGCTTAAAGAGCGGTTTTATGGTGCCGAAACTCCTGAAATAGTTGTCCTGGACACTATACGGGAATCCAAAAGAGGAAAAATGAACGGCCTCTTCTCCCAGCAGCTTATAAAAGAGATTGAAAATACACTCCTTAAAGGGGAACAGGTTCTTATATTTCGTAACCGGCGTTCCTATTCTCCTCTTGTCCAGTGTACAAATTGCGGTCATATTCCACTTTGCACACATTGTAATGTTCCACTCAATTATCATAAGGGCAAAGGGATACTTTTATGCCACTACTGCGATTTTCGCATCCGATACACTCAGGTATGCCCGGCCTGTAGGGAAGCAACTCTTGAAGACAAGGGATCCGGAACAGAAAAAATTGAAGAAAAAATCAAAGAAATTTTTCCGTTCGCCACAGTTGCAAGATTTGATGCCGAAGTGACCAGAAGTAAAAGAGAAGAGAGTCGTATTCTTAAGGAGTATGCTGCCGGGAAAATAGACATTCTTGTTGGCACTCAAATGATAAGCAAGGGTTTTGACTTTGAAAACCTCTCTCTTGTTGCTCTCATTCAGGCCGATTCCATGCTTGCGTTAGATGATTTTAGAGCAAACGAGAGGGCATTTCAGTTATTGACACAACTTTCGGGCAGGACAGGCAGGAAGCATGTAAGAGGAAAAATCATTATTCAGAGTGCACAGCCAAAACATCCTGTTTATCATTTATTTGAAACAGGTTCGGATACTGTATACGATCAGCTTTCAGAGAGGAAAGAGTTTGATTATCCGCCATACGTGCGGATGATTAAAATTACTCTGAAGGACCGGAACAGGGAAAGGCTCTCAGAATATGCATCCCAGCTTGGAGACACACTTGGAAGGATAAGGAATATCGAGTGCAGCGGTCCATTTGCACCGTTGACAGACAAAATAAGAGGGGAATTTTTACTAGTATTCTGGATCAAATTTTCAAGAAACAGCGGTTCCGCAATAAAGACAGGCCTTAAAGAACTGCTCACGTCATTCGAATCGGGAAAGTCATCTCTTACTGTTGCGACAGATGTTGATCCTGTTTGAGAATAACAAAACGGATAGACATTGGCAGAATAGAAAATTTTGCAGGCAACATCCCCAGTGCTTCACCGTCAATTTCGATTCCGCTTGGAGGATTGCTAGATATTTCAACTACTGATGCCCTTATCCGGATTAATTTTTCATCGTCTTTCGGTTTCCCGTTTTTCAGATTACTTAAGAACCTCAGCATTTTAAAGCGGGGCATCATTCTTACGATTATAATATCATAAAGTGAATCGTCAAATTTTGCATCCGGCATTGAAATAATGCCGCCTCCGCTATACATCCCAATCCCCAGTGTTGCAAGAAGCAACTTAGATTTGTATACAACCCGGCCGTCTGCCCTTATGGTAAATCTTTTTGGACGATAAAGGAAAATTGATCTGGTAAAGCTTTGCAAAAAACGCCATTTCCCTCTTTTACCCTCATCTTTGAACCAATTGTATTTTTCATTCACATCGGCATCAAATCCGACCCCGGCAGCATTAATCATATACCGGACATGCTTTACGCCCGATTCGTAATATTCTGCCACCCCCGAATCCTGTAATTGCGTATTACAATCTGCCAGTGATTTTATAGCCATGTTATATCCTTCGGCTATTCCTGCGCCACGCGCCCGGTCATTGCCTACACCTGTGGGAATAACCCCAACAGTGATCTCTTGTGAGGGGATTTCATTCTGAAGAAAAATTCCGTTTACTATCTCGTGAAGGGTTCCGTCTCCCCCAACTCCAACTATCTTCCTGTAGCCCTCTTTTATCGCTTTTACAGTGAGTTCTACAGTGTGATATTTATGTTCGGTAAAGTGACAAACGTACTCCAAACCATTGCGGTTCATAGTATTAGATATTAAGGGCCAATCCGACAAGCCTCTTCCGTCCCCCGCTTTAGGATTGACAATTACCATCCAGCCACTCTTTTCCATTAACCCTCCCCTATTTGTTATTGGCAAATGTAATATATTTAGTTTTGCTATAAAAAGATTTTGTAAATTTGCAGTTTGACGACTAAGTTTTGTGTTGAATTTATATGGGAAAAATAATAGCTATCGCAAATCAGAAGGGAGGAGTAGGAAAGACTACAACAGCAATAAATCTTGCCGCCTCGCTGGCTGTAATGGAAAAGAGTACCTTAATTGTTGATGCCGATCCCCAGGCAAACTCTACTTCGGGGTTTAACTTCGATCCAGACTCCACATCCCGGCAAACCCTTTACGAAACCCTTATAGGCAAGGTAGAGCTTGCAGATATTATGCTTGACACTGAAGTGAACGGGTTAAAACTTGTTCCTTCTCATATCAATCTGGTTGGTGCGGAAATTGAGATGCTTAATATCCCCGACAGGGAACTTGTTCTTAAAAGGGCCATTGAAAGTGTGAAAGATAAATTTGACTATATAATTATTGACTGTTCTCCGTCGCTTGGAGTTATTACGATAAATGCTCTTTCTGCTGCCGACTCTGTTCTTATACCGGTTCAGTGTGAATATTTTGCGCTTGAGGGGCTTGGAAAACTTCTCAATACTATAAAGCTGGTTCAGAACAGACTCAATACTTCACTTCAGATAGAAGGATTCCTTCTTACCATGTTTGACGGAAGGCTAAGGCACGCAAATCAGGTTGTGGAAGAGGTCAGGACACATTTTGGCGAGATGGTTTTCAATACCGTCATTCAGAGAAATGTGCGTCTGAGTGAAGCCCCATCGTTCGGGAAGCCGGTTATTCTGCATGATGCCATATCTGCAGGTGCAAACAACTATCTCAATCTGGCAAAAGAGATTATTAAAAAGAATACGAGGTAGTAAAATATGAAGAAACCTGCATTGGGAAGGGGTCTCGGAGCCCTCATATCGGACGCAAACAACATGCCTTTCAACAGGCCTTCAACTTCCGAAGGACAGGCGACTCCTGCATCTATTTCCGAGATAGCAATTGAAAAAATCGTAGCTAACCCATATCAGCCAAGGAGCACATTCGATCAGGATGCTCTTGCCGAACTTGCAGACTCAATTAAAACTCTTGGCTTAATTCAGCCAATCACTGTGAGGCAAACGGAATCCGGAAGCTACCAGATAATAAGCGGAGAAAGAAGGTTCCGGGCTGCTCAGCTTGCCGGACTCACTTATATACCCGCATATATCAGAAAGGCAGACGACCAGGGTATGCTTGAGATGGCTATTGTAGAAAATATTCAGCGTGAAAATCTTGACTCTATAGAAATTGCCCTCAGCTTCGAAAGATTAATTGAAGAGTGTAGCCTCACGCAGGAGCAGATGGCCGACAGAGTAGGAAAAAAAAGAGCCACTATTACCAATTATCTGAGACTACTGCGGCTTCCGGCTGAGATTCAGCTTGCAATCCGTGCAGGAAAAATTTCCATGGGCCACGCAAAAGCTCTTCTTGCAGTTGACAATCAGGCCAAACAACTTAAACTCTGCAATCAAATTATTGAGCAGGACCTTTCTGTGAGAGCCTCGGAAGAAAAAGCAAAGAAAATTTCCTCTCCCAAAGCCGATAAGAAGACCCCGGAGCAGACTTCAGAACTGGATGAATCTTATTTCCGGGTTATTGATATCTTAGGAAGGTACTTTAACAATAATGTCTCCCTCAAAAAAGATGAAAAAGGGGGAGGATCCATTACATTGCGCTTCGGTGGAGACGGCGAGATTGCCGATTTTCTGAAAGCTCTTGAAAAAACAAACCTTTAGTATCTCAAGTCGTGCGAAAGTTTACTATTCTCCTGCTGACTCTTATTGTCTCACTGACTCTCCGCGGACAGTTTCTGGGAAATATGCGTCAGGCGGGTCCTCCGGGATCCGGACAGCAAACTGACATTAACAAGGAGAAGGAAACAAAACCCCGTCCCCCTGAGTATACTATTAAAAGGTATTTCAAAAGTCTGGCCCACAAAGATTCTGTTAACCTGTCGAGACTTTGGTTTGGATCCATGATTCTTCCGGGTACGGCACAGATTTATAACCGCGACTACTGGAAACTTCCGGTGCTTTACGGTGGAATGGGAGCCTTTATTTATGGTGGGATACACAATAATTCCCGCTTTCAGGAGAGCGGTGACAACAACTTCAGGGTAAAGAGGAATTTATTTTATGCCGCTGCTGCTCTAACATATTGGGGTGGTATTCTTGACGGAGCTGTATCTTTCAAATACAACAAAGATGTATTGCCGGCAAGAGCATCTGTTTATTCTGCGATGCTTCCCGGACTCGGACAGGCATACAACGGAGACTACTGGAAGATTCCAATTATATACGGGGGGCTGATAACCGCAGGATATTTTGTCAGCAGCAATAACCAGCAATACAAATATTACAAAGACCTTCACAACCAGGCTACCACACCGGGGTCCGGTTACAGCGGCACAGCCAGTGCCGAGACACTCAAGTACTACAGGGACTCCTACCGCAGAATGCGTGATTACTCCATTCTTGCCGGAGTTGTTGTTTATGCCCTTAATATTATTGACGCCAATGTGTTTGCACACCTTAAGGATTTTGACATAAGCGACGACCTTTCGGCAACGTTCAGTCCGGCTCTTATTGAGCCTATTGATAAAAGATATATTAATAACATGACTCCCGCACTGGGAGTATCAATCAACTTTACATTTTAAGATGCGCAATTTTACTATCCTTTCAGGCAGAGTCAGATTGATTCTACTGGCTACGGCCGCTCTGATGCTCATTTGCCCGCTCTCATACGGACAGGTTTTTAAAAAAAGACAATCAAGAGAGAGTCTTGAACGGGAAGTAATGCAGTTAAGAAAAACTGTCGACTCTCTTAAACTGGAAATGGAGTCAAGCATTATACCCATTGCCGATACAGTGAGTGCAAATGACACAATAAACCCCGGAGGGCTGGCTTTCTTTGACAGTGAAGACATCACTGTGCCGGCTGTTTCTACAGACAGTCTGCTAAGTTTGTGGTATATTCAAAAGAATCTTTCTATTGATAATGCATATTCAATAAATCTTGAAACTGAGAATTTCACGTCAAGTACGCCCGACTCTGTAATTATTAAAAGGCTAAAGGCAATAAACTCTTTCATTCCTCTGCCGTACAACAATATTATTAAAAACCACATTATATTTTATACTCAAAAAATACCAAATAAGATTGACCTTATTCTTGGATTATCCAGCTATTATCTGCCAATTTTTGAAGAGGTGTTTGACCAGTATGATATGCCTAAAGAACTTAAAGTCATGGCAATCATTGAGTCTGCGCTCAATCCCAGAGCAACATCGAGAGTAAATGCAAGAGGAATGTGGCAGTTTATGTACCGTACTGCACTTCAGTATAACCTGGAAATAAATTCATATGTGGACGAAAGGCTTGACCCTGTTGTATCTGCCCACGCTGCGGCAAAATATCTTAAAGACGCATATACAATTTTCGGAGACTGGTCGCTTGCTATTGCATCTTATAACTGCGGTGCCGGAAATGTAAATAAAGCAATAAGGAGAGCCGGGGGGTCGAGGGATTTCTGGACCATATATCCATATCTTCCAAAGGAAACCAGAGGTTATGTGCCGTCTTTCGTTGCTGCACTGTACACATTAAATTATTACAAGGATCATGGTATAAATCCAAGAAGCATGGAAATGCCTGCTCACGTGGATACATTTGAAATTAAAAAACCTCTCCACTTTGAGCAGATAGCCGAGCTTGTGGGTATCTCAAAACAGGAGGTATCAGACCTTAATCCACAGTATGTGAAAGATATTATTCCGGGGAATGCCAATAAAACGTATATTCTGCGGATTCCTTACAACTATACCAACGCTTTCGTCGATAAGGAAAAAGAGATATACACATATAAAGATTCGATTTTCTTTAATCCTATTGTGTTCAATGAAACAAAGGCACGTGTATCAAATAATGAAACAATAACCCATAAAGTCAAACGGGGGGAAACTCTGGGGCGCATTGCACAGAAATACGGAGTGAAACTATCCGACCTCCAGCGCTGGAACAAAATTAAATCCACCATTCGCATTGGTCAGAGACTTGTTATTCATAAAAATGGTCCTGTAACATCAGATTCCGATTCGGAAAAAATAGCATCAGCATCGGTTGCTCCGGCAACTTCGGTAACGACTATCACCTCTGAGCCAAAAGCTGAACCTAAGCATACCGGAAAATATCTGATGTACACTGTTAAGAAAGGGGACACTTTATGGGAAATCTCCAGAAAATTTGAAGGAGTTACTCTCAACGATATAATGTCTGTCAACGGCTTCACTAAAAGAAGCAAAATTATGCCGGGCAAAAAGATTAAAATCAAGCCTATATAATAACCGAAAATTTTCAGAATTTTATTCTGATTTCAAGTTTATAATCGCTTTTAGAGGGTCCCGATATCTCATCGAGGCCCTCTCCTGTTCTATCCCTGTCAAAAAATCCGGTTTGAGCAAATTTAAACCATACAGTGAGCCACCTGCATGCCTCCAATCTTAAATTGGCATACCATCTTATTCCTTTTCCGCTTAATGCCGGAACAGAAAAACCATACAGTACATCTCTCTCATATGTATATATCCTCAGTTTCCAGTCGGGAATAAAAAATGGTGCGACACGAAATGAAGCGCCTAATTTTCCTGACAGAGAGCTGTAAATAAATTCTCCGAAAAACATTCCTCCAATTTTTCTTTTCAACTCGCCTTCAGAAGAATGAGTAACTTCTCCCCTTGTATTCAATTCAAACATCCGGGAAATTTGCCAGAGAATATTGAGCCGGATGGATTCACCGTTGTCTCTCTTAGTAAATCGCAAATATCCATTAAGGATGCTTTCCGAAAGATATTCCGCCTCGGCAACAATTTTTCCTGTTTTTTCAGAAGGCAGCCACTCCAGCGATGACCTGAGTATCCATTTTTTGT
Organism: Bacteroidales bacterium; assembly: GCA_021371955.1. Classification (GTDB taxonomy): domain Bacteria; phylum Bacteroidota; class Bacteroidia; order Bacteroidales; family UBA932; genus Bact-08. The sequence goes on along the minus strand of JAJFVD010000003.1, from coordinate 144,476 downwards.
AGGTGTTCCACTTTGCACCGACACTGATACCTGTCTCTCCCTGTATCTTTCCTCCGGAAGAACAGGCTCCTCCAAAAGGAGACACATAGTCGCGTGAATAATTACGATACTGTACAGAAAATTCTGCTGACCCGGAGGGAGACCATAATGCTCCGGCAACCGCAGCAAAAGCTCCGCCGATATCTATTGCGGTTTCAGCAAAGAGACGGATTCTTCCGAATACGGCATATCCATCCACGCTTATGTTTGCTCCGGTTGATCCGAATTTTGAGGCTCTGGTTAAAAGCAGGGAGTCTTTCCCGGTATAGGGCATGCCAAACCAATATACTGCAAGCGTTTGGCCTATGCGAAAGTTAGTTGCGACGTAGCTTAAGTTTTCTCCTGCCAGAGACACACCGAGTGAGCGTTTGCGTTCAAGAGTAGCCGTTGTGTTATGCAATCCGGTTACAAGCAGCGAAGTATATCCTCCGTTGTAAATCCTTGCATCAACATTCCTGTTGGAATAAAACAGTGTGAGATTCAGATTGCCATATTTAGCATTTGCTGCAACTCCGCGGAATGACCTGTTTTCATCTGTAGAGCTGTATGGAACAACACCCGATTCGTTTTTCTTCAGAGACGACGGTTCACGCAGAGATGTTATGGAAAAAGAGTTCCACAAAACCAGACCCTGACCGAATCTGGCAGAATAATCCCCTATGATTATCCGCTGAAATGGGCCTGCCTTTTCAAAAGAAAGAGATGCCCCGAGCCAGTCTGCTCCTATTTCTCCCGCATCTCTCTCGGATGTCATTGAAAATTTTATCCTGCCGGGGTATTCGTACTTATACTGAAAGTAAATCCTTCCCGGAAATGAGAGGTATCTGCAGTTTGGATTGCGGCTCCACTCTTCGGCTGTAACGGGAGTATATCCCTTTTGTCTTTCAAGTGTATTATTAAACCTGAATAAAAGTTTTGATTTTGAGTCTTTTATGAGAGAGCGCATTGAAACGGGCGGCGGGGAGTCATCTGACGATAACCGGATAAAATATTTGAGCTTTTCTGCCGTATGTTTGTCAAAACCGGGAACAAAAGAGAGTTCGTCAAGTGAAAGAATGTCTCCGAATTCCTTTCGGTAGTCTATAAGCGAAGAGATCATAAATGGTGTAAGAAACGGCAGGTTTTCCATCTCTGCCGGTGATGCCTTATTTATTACTACAGGATTGTCTGCAATATTCTCAAGGTATTCAATGGCCTCTTCGGCAGACGAGATGCCGGAAACGGCCATCTCTTCCGAAATCTGTTCGATTATACTTAATAATTCCTCCGATTTGCCTTTATCGCGATTTTGCGAATAGGCACCAGCACTGCACACCAGGTGCAGCAGAATAAAAACCGCTCGCCTCATATCTCCCCCTCATTTTGTTAAAAGAACCCTATTTTTTTACTTTGAATTCGTACTCTGTCTTATTTAGTTCTTCGTTTGCTTTCACAATCTTTCCTGCCAGTTCCGCTTTGAATTTGACCATCTGATCCATCCTTTGAGGATCGCCGGTTGCGAGAATCTGAAGTGCAAGGATAGCTGCATTTTTTGCTCCGTCAAGTGCAACTGTTGCAACCGGTATCCCGGAAGGCATTTGCAATATTGAGAGTATTGAATCCCAGCCGTCTATTGAGTTTGATGATTTAATTGGAACACCTATTACAGGCAGCGGAGTCATTGCAGCAATCACTCCCGGAAGATGGGCCGCCCCTCCTGCACCTGCAATAATAACTTTAATGCCTCTTAATGCAGCATTTTTAGAAAAAGCAACAACTTCCTCCGGTACTCTGTGTGCAGAAAGTGCATTTATTTCGAAAGGTATTTTCATCTCATTTAAAAACTCTGCAGCCTGCTTCATAACCGTAAGATCTGAAGTACTTCCCATAATTATGCTCACTAATGGATTCATTCGTTATTTTCTTTAAATTGGTATAAGACAAAATTAATACTTAATTTCGCGGGCACAAATATTTTTTTACATGAAGCGCATCAGACTACACGACAAGAACTTCAAAATTTGTATCCCTCACGACGTAATTCAGGAAAAGATTGCTGCTGTTGCCGATAAGCTAAACAGGGACTATGCAGGGGTAGAGAATCCGCTCTTCATTTCGGTACTGAACGGTTCTTTCATGTTCACATCCGACTTGCTTAAAATGCTGGATTTTCAGTGTGAACTATCCTTCATTAAGCTTTCTTCATATTGCGGAACATCGTCGACCGGAGAGATTAGGCAGATTATGGGTCTTACTTCAAACGTAAAGGGAAGATCGGTTATAGTTGTTGAAGATATTGTCGATACGGGAGCTACAATTGTGGAATTGCACAACATGCTCACAAAGGCTGGTGTTAAAGATATTAAAATTTGTACGCTTCTTCTTAAGCCGGAAGCTTACAAGAAAGAGATTAAGATAAATTATGCTGCCATTGAGATACCAAACGATTTTATCGTAGGGTACGGTTTGGATTATGATGAACTGGGAAGGCAGTATAGAGATATATATGTTTTGGACACTACAATTTAAGAATGAAGTATTTAATAATTTTTGGCCCTCCCGGGGCAGGAAAGGGAACGCAGTCAAAATTAATTGCCAAGAGATACAATTTTAAACATATCTCTACAGGGCAGCTTTTGCGGCAGGAGATTGAAAAAGATACGGAGACCGGGAAAATTATCCGTTCTGTAATTGAAAATGGCGAATTCGTGCACGACAGCCTTGTAATGGATATTGTTAAGAACGAGGTGTGTATGGACAATGGCAATTTTGAAGGGTTTATCCTGGATGGGTTCCCCAGAAATATAGATCAGGCAATAGCATTTGATGAAATGCTGGGGTCATACGGTAAAAAAATAGATGCCGTACTGTCGCTTGAAATTGAAGAGAGTATTATAATAAAGAGAATTCAACACAGAGCTAATATTGAAGGAAGGCTGGATGATGCCGATTTTGATACTGTTAAGAAAAGGATCGTGACATATCATGAAGTAACAGAACCTCTGATTACTTATTACAAATCGCAGAATAAATACTTCCCGGTAAACGGAGATATGGCTATCGAAGTTAACTTCAGGGATATCTGCAAAATAATCGATAAATTATAAATGAGTAGTTCGAATTTTGTTGACTTTGTCCGTGTTTTCTGCGCTTCCGGAAACGGAGGCAAAGGATCTACCCACCTTCACAGAGAGAAATTTGTGGCAAAAGGCGGGCCGGATGGCGGTAATGGAGGGCATGGAGGTCACATAATTCTGAGAGGAAACTCACAGTACTGGACACTCATCCATTTAAGGTACAGGAAACACATAAGAGCAACACACGGAGGAGCCGGAAGTGGTGCATTGTGTACCGGTGCAGATGGTGAAAACATAATTGTGGATGTACCGCTTGGTACTGTGGCTAAGGTTGCCGACACAGGGGAATATCTTTTCGAAATTACTAAAGAGGGCGAAGAAAAAATTCTTGTAAAAGGAGGCCGTGGCGGAATGGGAAATGCTTTTTTCAAAAGTGCAACACGCCAGACTCCCCGCTTTTCACAACCCGGAGAACCTGGTGAAGAGAATTGGTTCATACTTGAGCTGAAACTCCTTGCCGATGTGGGGCTTGTTGGCTTTCCAAATGCAGGCAAGTCGACTTTGCTCTCTGTAATGTCTTCTGCAAGACCAAAAATTGCCGATTATGCCTTTACAACTCTCGAACCGAGTTTGGGTATAGTTGAGTGCAGGGATCAAAAATCTTTTGTAATGGCAGATATCCCGGGAATAATAGAGGGCGCACATTCGGGGAAAGGTCTCGGATTAAGATTCTTAAAGCATATTGAACGTAATTCCATGCTACTGTTCTTAGTTCCTGCAGACGCGAAAAGCATCAAAGACGAATATAAGATCCTGCTAAACGAGCTTAAGCAATATAATCCGGAACTGCTTACAAAGGACAGAATTCTGGCAATTTCAAAATCGGATTTGCTGGATGAGGAGTTGGAAAAGGAGATAAAAAAGACACTCCCAAGAAAAGTGCCTCACATATTTATCTCTTCTGTGGCAAACAAAGGATTGACGCAACTCAAAGATCTTCTGTGGGACACTTTGAACAGCTGACCTAAAATCTAAGATTATGTTTGATAAAATTATTGAATGGGACAGAGAGCTTTTTTTATCAATTAACAGTTTCCATTCACCCTTCTTCGATGAGATGATGAAACTCTTTTCTGCGAGGACTCCATGGATTCCTCTTTATCTCGTTGTTGCCGCTTCGCTCTTTTTTACTCTCAGAATCAACTTTAGAGCGAAAGACAAACCATTTATCAGCATACATAAAAAAGACATAAAGTTTGCCGTAATTGCTTTTATAGGAATAATTGTTGCCTTTGCGCTCTCGGACTTTCTTTCAAATCAGACTAAATATCTTGTGGAGAGACTCCGTCCGGGATGGGACCCGCTCACAGTTCATATTGCCAGAGTTCTTGAAGCAAACAGAAACAGTTTCAGCTTTGTATCGAGCCATGCGACAAATGTCTTTGGATTTGCAACCATTACCTCTTTAATTTTCAGAAAAAGGTGGTACACAATTTTCATTTTCTTCTGGGCACTTTTAGTTTGTTACAGCAGAATATATGTGGGCCGGCATTTCCCTGGCGATGTATTGGGCGGGGCATTGCTTGGCTTTATTTTAGGATATCTTTTGTATCGTCTCGTATGCTATTTCTATAAACGATTTCCCTCCAAATCTGTTGTTAAATAAACTGTAAATTCACATGTACTATATTATTGACAAAAGCACAGATCCTCAGTGGAACCTTGCTGCGGAAGAGTATCTCTTTAAAAAATTCAAAGAACCTATTTTCCGTCTTTGGCAAAATGGGAACTCGATAATTGTAGGACACCATCAAAACACTTTTGCCGAAATTAATGTTGAATATGTGCTGGAGAACAAAATACCGGTTGTGAGAAGGCTCACCGGCGGCGGTGCTGTTTTCCACGATATGGGAAATGTAAACTTTACATTTATCGACAATATTGAAGAGAATGAAGAGAGTTCTGCAATGTTTGCCCGGTTTACAAGGCCAATCATTGATGCTCTTCACAAACTCGGAGTTGAGGCGTATCTCGAAGGAAGAAACGATTTGCTTATTGATGGCAAAAAGTTTTCGGGAAATGCCGTAGCAAGATATAAAAACAGAGTCCTTCAACATGGCACTCTGCTCTTCTCTTCCTCAATGGCCAATCTTTCAAATGCTCTCGCATCAAGACCGGAAAAATTTATCGGGAAATCGGTACAATCCAACAGAAGCAGAGTCACAAATATTGAGGAACACTTAAAAACTCCCATGACAATTCAGGAGTTTATTGATTTCCTGCACAATGAAATTGCCGGTAAAGAGAATAGCGGATATAATCTTTACAGCTATTCCAAAGAAGATATAGAAGCAATTGAAAAACTTTACAGTGAGAGATATAGCCGGGATAGCTGGAATTACGGGAATTCCCCGAAATATCAGTATTCAAAAGTTAAAAAATTCCCTGCTGGCCTGGTTGAATTATACTTTGAGGTTGATAAAGGAATAATTACCGATATTAAAATCTATGGCGATTACTTTTTCAACAAAGAGACCCCTGAACTTGAAAATATTATCAGAGGCAGCCGCCATACACACAAGGCGCTTGAAGAACTAATTAAAAAGATAAACCTCTCCGACTATATTTCAAATATCGAGGGAGAGGAGTTTCTTTCTATGTTCTGGGATTAATACCCAGACTAACTATCATGTCTTTTCTCTTTTACTTTCACAAGAAGGTCTTTTAGTACATCAACACAATCTATCAATGCGTCTTCGAATTTTGCCGAATGTCGCTCTACAATTATGTCGTTGCCCGGAATGTCAATCTTAATTTTTACGTTTTTGTTATCAAAATCCGGTAACAGGCTCAAAATAACCTCTACACCTTTTACATCTTCATAATACCTTGGAAGTTTTGCAAGTTTCTTCTCAATAAAATCAATCAATTTCTGATCTGCATCAAACTTAAGCGATTGAATCCTGATTTCCATATTATCCTCCTTTTTTTGCTCGCGGATGAGCGGTTAAAAATATTTTTTTCAGCTGTTCAAATGAGTTATGGGTATATACCTGTGTTGCAGCAAGCGATGAATGTCCCAATACCTCTTTTATGCTGTTAAGATCGGCACCGTTGTTTAACAGATGGGTAGCAATTGAGTGTCTTAAAAGGTGGGGCGATTTTTTACCTGAAAACCCTGCCGATTTTGCCAGCTCCCTGCTCACAATTTTATTAACAAACGAGAGGTAGAATGGTTGCCCGGAATCTGTAAGAAAGAGATACCCTCCCGGATTTTCGGGATAATAGCTGTTAAACCCTTCAAGGTATTTGGTGAGTTCCTCCGAAAGCGGTCCCGGAACGGGAACTTCCCTTATTTTATCCCCTTTGCCGGTAATTCTGAACAATGAGCGGCTCTTGTCCCAGTTCGCAATTTTCAGGGAAGCCAGCTCTGCCCTTCTTATTCCGGTAGAGTATAGAGTGGATACTACCATCCGGTCTCTTACCGCTAAAAAGTCACCGGTGTCAAATTCTCTTTCAAAGTAGTTTTCCATAGCACTTTGAACGTAAAACTCAGGAAGTTTTTTTGACTGTTTCGGCCGGTATACTTTTTTCACTGGATTTGAATCTATAAGCCCTTTGCGCATGAGGTAGCTGCAATAGCTGCTTATCGCGGAAAGCTTCAGATTCATTGTTCTCGGGCTCAACCCTGAGTCAAGACCCTGAGCAATAAAACCTCTGATTATGTTTGGTTTCAAAGAACTTAAAAAATCTTCCTCGCTATCGGGTGCAACAAATTCATATAGCTCACCAATATACTCCCTGTAAAGTATCTGAGTTCTGGGAGAGTATCTCCGGTTCACTTTCAGATAATCTATGAATTCCTCCATTGTTCCCATAATCCGCTACTAATTTAATAAATAATCGGGAAACAAACAATAATTAATTGTGCCCGAATCGCCGGCGTAGAGTTGATTTTTCTTTCTGACGACAATGCACAGCCAACTAATCTCTTCGGGCTTGTGCGTCCTCCTTCGCTCCGCTGCGTCCGGCCGAATCGCCCTCATCAATTAGTTGGCTGTGTGTAAAGATTGTTCAGAAATGTTACAACTCTCCGCCTGAGGACAAACAACGAAAAGAGGCCAACCTGTTCGGTTGGCCTCCTATTATAGAATGATACTTACAAAATTACTCTTCGTTGAGACGAAGATTTTGCACGTATACAGCTTTTTTAACTTCGTCGCGTCTCTTTACAGATTGTTTAACAAAAGTTTTTCTGCTTCTGAGTTCACGGATAATACCGGTTTTCTCGAATTTACGCTTAAATTTCTTAAGCGCTCTTTCAATGTTTTCGCCCTCTTTAATTGGTACAATAATCACGCTGACAACACCTCCTTTTCATAGGGGGGCAAAAGTATGGATAATTTTTATAACGGGCAAATTGTTAGACCCTTTTTTATTAACTTTGCACCACTAAAAAATTAATTATGAGTCTTAACGAGTTTCAAAAACAAATTTTACAAGGAATTCCTGAGCAGCTTCCACCTCCTGCTGTTTATGAAAAAGAGATAAATCATGCCCCAAAGAGAAAGGATATTCTTTCATTTGAAGAAAAACAACTTGCTCTTCACAATGCACTGAGATATTTTCCAAAAGAGCAGCACAGTGTTCTTGCTCCTGAATTTGCAAAGGAACTTGCCGAATATGGCAGGATATACATGTACCGGTTTCGTCCGGATTATAAGATAACTGCTCGTTCAATTTTTGAATTTCCCCATAAATCCGTTCAGGCTGCGGCAATTATGCTCATGCTGAGCAATAACCTCGATTACGCAGTTGCCCAGCATCCCCACGAACTTATCACATACGGCGGTAACGGCGCGGTGTTCCAAAACTGGGCACAGTACCTGATTACAATGAAGTACCTTGCTCAAATGACCGACGAACAGACGCTTGTCCTTTATTCCGGACACCCTTTCGGATTGTTCCCGTCTCATAAAGATGCGCCAAGAGTAGTGGTTACCAATGGAATGGTCATTCCAAACTACTCAGCCAAAGATCACTGGGAGAAATTCAATGCACTTGGCGTTTCGCAATATGGCCAAATGACTGCAGGGTCGTTTATGTATATAGGTCCGCAGGGAATAGTTCACGGAACTACCATAACTCTGCTCAATGCAGCAAGAATGAAAAGCAAACCCGGAGAGAAAGGTTCCGGGGGAAAGGTATTCGTTAGTTCCGGTCTTGGCGGAATGTCGGGAGCTCAGCCAAAAGCTGCGGTTATTGCAGGTGTTGTAGGTGTTATTGCAGAGATTAATCCGAAAGCAGTACAAACAAGATTTTCACAGGGATGGGTAGATGAAGTATATTCAAATCTGGATGAGCTGATTGACAGGATAGCGGTAGCAAAAGCGGCTAAAGAGGCAGTATCGCTTGCTTATCAGGGAAATATTGTCGACCTGCTGGAGAAATTTGTTGAAAGAGATGTGCATATTGACCTTGGAAGCGATCAGACTTCATTGCATAATCCATGGTCCGGTGGATATTATCCCGCAGGAATGAGTTTTGAAGAGTCAAATAAAATGATGTCCGGGGAACCGGAAAAATTTAAAGAGGCTGTGGAGGCTTCGCTTCGGAGACATGCAGAAGCAATAAACAGGCTTTCGCAAAAAGGGATGTATTTTTTCGACTACGGGAATGCATTTTTGCTTGAAGCATCACGCGCAGGTGCAGATGTTATGGGTTCAAACGGGAAATTCCGCTACCCTTCTTATGTTCAGGACATTATGGGACCCCTCTTCTTTGACTATGGCTTTGGTCCATACAGGTGGGTTTGCACATCTTCAAAACCGGAAGACCTTGCCGTAACAGATTCAATTGCTGCAAATGTACTCGAGGAGATTGCAAAAAATGCACCTGAAGAGATAAAGAGTCAGCTTAATGACAACATTCACTGGATAAGGGAAGCCGGAGCCAATAAACTTGTTGTAGGATCGCAGGCGCGCATTCTCTACGCCGATGCAGAGGGAAGAATTAAAATTGCCCTTGAAATGAACAGAGCAATCCGGGAAGGGAGAGTAACGGCACCAATTGTTCTTGGTCGCGACCATCATGATGTTTCCGGAACAGATTCTCCTTACAGGGAGACTTCCAATATATATGACGGATCGAGTTTCACTGCAGATATGGCAGTACAGAATGTGATAGGCGACTCATTCAGAGGAGCAACGTGGGTATCTATACATAACGGAGGTGGTGTTGGCTGGGGAGAAGTGATAAACGGCGGTTTTGGTATGGTAATAGACGGAAGTGAAGATGCCGAAAGAAGAATCAAGGAAATGCTTCACTGGGATGTCAATAATGGTATTTCCCGTCGTGCCTGGGCACGAAACAGCGGTGCCATCTTTGCCATTAAACGTGAAATGGAGAGGACACCGCTGTTAAAAGTTACTCTGCCTAATATTGCAGACGATAAATTAATCCGCGATACTGCTGATCATTTTTTCAACAGGAAATCCTAAAGAAGAGGCGTGTGCCTTTAGCTCATTTATTATCTTTGGATCCAGGCTATTTTCACGGGCAAGGATCCAAAGGTATTTTCCTGAAGGATCCCCTACTAGTACATGTGTATAATCCCTGTTAATTTTCAGCACCCAGTAATCACCCGAAAAAGGCCAGAAAAAGCTCACTTTTAACTTGGCCGGCTCTTTGGGGTCGGGAACCCATGCTTTACCTTTAACCTGCTTAAATCGCGTTTTATCTGCAATGACGCGCCCCTGATTCACGACTGTCACTTCTCCGTTTTCGCTGAGTTCATAAAATGCGGTATTATTCTCAAGACCTTCTTCAAAAGAATTTGGCAGTCTTGAAATTTCGTACCATTTCCCCATATATCTTGATATATCAAATCCTTCAACTGTTTCCATTGCATGATAGGTTGCAGAACAAGACAAGCCAAGAACAGAAGTGGCAAACATTATCAAATATTTTTTCATAAATATAAAATTCTGTAAATAAATAATTTGCTGCAAATTTCATACCGACAAACAAATAAATATTTTTTTTAATTGTTACAACTATTACACATTTCTGCGATTGTCAGTCTTACTTTTGCAACATAAAAATACGAAGAAAAATGAAAAGAACTGTAATAAAAATAGATGAAAGCTTATGCAACGGCTGCGGGAATTGTGTTGAAGGCTGTCATGAAGGTGCTCTTCAGCTTATAGACGGAAAAGCAGTTATGATTAGCGAGCTCTATTGCGACGGACTTGGAGCCTGTATAGGGGAATGTCCTGTGGGGGCAATCGAACTCATCGAAAAAGAGGCTGAACCTTATAACGAAATTGCAGTAATGGAAAGGATATCGCCAAAGGGAGAAAAAGTTGTTCTTGCACACCTTATGCACCTCAAAAACCATGGAGAGATTGAGTGGTTTAACCAGGGTATAGAATGGTGTTCGAAAAATAATTTCAAAATTAATGTTCCTGAAATATCCGAAATAAAAAAGGAGCCTGAAGCAAAACAAGAGAAAATGGCATGCGGGTGTCCCGGTTCCATGGAGCGCGATTTCAGAGCAGATAAAAATATATCCGGTATAGCATCTGCTGAATTGGTAAGTGGGTCGTCCGAGTTAAGACAGTGGCCTGTTCAGTTGCACCTGCTAAACCCTATGGCCGGATATTTTCAGAAAGCAGATGTTCTTTTGGCTTCTGACTGTTCTGCATTTACACACGGCTCTTTCCATGCCACATTCCTTAAAAATAAAATCCTCGCTATCGCATGTCCCAAGCTGGACAGCAATACGCAGAGTTATTCTGATAAGCTTATTTCTATGATTGACAACTCACTTATCAACACTCTAACGGTGCTCATAATGGAAGTTCCCTGTTGCGGAGGTCTTTTACAGCTGGCAAAAGCAGCCCGCGAAAAAGCCTCAAGAAACATCCCGTTAAAAGTAATGGTGATGTCTGTAAAAGGAGAGATAATAAAAGAAGAATGGGTTTAATTTCTAAACCCATTCTCAATAATCTCATTATTTTTTGTTTTTGAACAGTAGTCTGTCCAGGGAATAGTTTCCCGGACCCAGCAGAAGCAGTACGGTAAAAATTCCAAGATATAAAAGGGCCATCTCTTTCACTCCCAGAGGATCGGCGCCATGCACTACAAAAACAGCCACTCCCATTGTAAACATTAGCGGGAGAACTGCAAGTCTTGAAAGCAGGCCTAATATTAAAAAGATAGCGGCAACAAATTCGGCACCTATAGCAAGTATAAGTGACAATTGGGCTCCAAGGCCGATTGGATCGGCAAACCCCTGAGAATATGCCTCAAAGTTCTGGATTTTAGCCCAGCCGTGAGTCATGATTAAAATCCCGGCAAACACTCTAAATAGTAAAAGAGCGATTGAAGTTCCCTTCTCCTTTAAGGGAGATCCCTGAATAAAAAATTTAAACATAATTGTCGTTTTTAAGGTTAATTTTTTATATATTGTTTAAGGATATTCTCTATGTCACTAAAAGCCATCGACATAACCTCTTCGACAACTCCTCCTATCTGAGCAGCAAGTACACCGGAATTCATTCTGGAAATTTTTGTTTTCCCGTCCGCGGTTTCGTAGACACTCAACCTGCAGGGCATAAGGCTTGAATATATTCTTTCACTGTCATTACTTAGTATTTTAACAGAATAGTCGGGCCTGCATACTTCCAGTACTTTAACAGGAAGAACATCAAAATTATTCTTAATCAGCGTCCCCTGAAGGTCGTGAATGTGCTTTACCTTCCATCCGGCTGTAACAATACTTTCTGACAGTTTTTCAACTGTCTCGTCAAAACTATATTTACTTTCGTTCTCTATAAACATTTCCATAATAAGTCATTTATTTTGTAAATCAATTATGAGGGAAAGGGGATATGATATCTCAAGATCTCTCTCCTCAATATCATTCAGTACTTTTTTCCCTTCCTTTGTAAGGACAAAATACATTTGCCTTTTGTCCTTGTCTCCAAGTACTCTTTTAATGTATCCTTTTTCTTCAACTGATCTTATGAGTTTAGATGTATTTGAGCATGTAAGATTAATCTGATCTGCTATTTCTCCCGAAGATAGTCTTGATTCTTTAAGACAGCAAAGTATCATACCTTCGTTAAGGCACATCGAAAAAACTTTTTGAAATTTATTCTCATAATCTGCAATTGACCTGCAGACATCTCTTATGGCGCAGATTTTCTTCATTTTACAATTTCTTTTTTAAAAGAGTGTTTTCTATTATTTTCTTTAATTCCTCTTTGGGAAGTGCTCCCTGAATTACCTGCGGATTCGCACCCATGGGGATAAACAACATTGTAGGAATACTGCTTATGCCAAAAGCGGCAGACAGCTCCTCTTCCTTCTCGGTATCAATTTTATAAATATAAATGTCACCCTTGTATTCGGCTGCCAGTTCTTCAAGAATTGGTGCAACTGTTTTACACGGGCCACACCATGATGCATAGAAATCTACAATAGCCGGTTTGTCTCCCAGATATTTCCATTCAGACGGATTTTCTTCATAGTTAATAATTTTCTTAAGGAACTCAGCTTTAGTAAGATGAATTGTATACACTTTACTTGCTTCAGATGCTACTGCACTGCCGCTGCTGTCTCCATTCTTCGAGTTTGCACCACAACCTGTTACAACAAGGAACATAAGTAAAAACGGAACTATTTTTTTCATTATTATCAAAATTCATTAATTAATTTCTGCAAATATAAATATTATTTCCACTAAAACAAATTTCCTTTGGAAAATATTTTTGGAAAATTAAGAAAAAATGCTTTTTTTTGTAAATAATTTATAATAGCAACAATCATGGAAGAAATATGTAAAATCAAAGATCTGTACAGAGCCTTATACACTTTTGAAAAAGAGTTCCAGCAAAAATATGATATAACCATCAATGAGGCAATGTTACTATGTTCCATGAGCGACGGAGTTGCAAGAAGTGCAAACGAAATCTGTGAATTCATAGGTCTTTCCAGCTCAAGAGGTTCAAGAGTGATAAACACCACAGAATCTAAAAAATTCATATTGCGCCATATGGGAGAAGAGGATAAAAGACAAATGATTTTTACCCTCACCGAAAGCGGAGAGAAAAAACTTTCTGAAATGCACAGTGAGTCCATTGCTATTATGGAGAAGTTTAAAACTATTTTAAGCTAATTTTTGATTACAGTTTTTTTTGATGAAATATATAATAGTCGGAGGAGTTGCCGGAGGAGCAACCGTTGCCGCAAGGCTAAGGAGAGAAGATGAAAGTGCAGAAATTGTACTTTTTGAAAGAGGTGAATTCATCTCATATGCAAATTGCGGATTGCCTTACTATATAGGCAATACAATAACATCCAGGAACCAGCTTTTCGTACAGACCGTTGAGGGTTTTACCAGCAGGTACGAAATAGATATCAGAGTAAATTCTGAAGTTGAATCAATTGATACAGTATCGAAGAGTGTTAATGTGCTCAACCTGATAACCGGTAAAAAATACACAGAAAAGTATGACAAACTTATACTTTCTCCGGGTGCCGAGCCAATAAGACCGCCCATTGAAGGGATTAATCATCCTGACATTTTTACTCTCAGGAATGTACCTGATACAGACAAAATTAAAGAGATTATTACTCGTAAAAACGTAAAAAAAGCGATAATCGTAGGCGGGGGATTCATCGGACTTGAAATGGCTGAAAACTTTCGTCATCTGGGTATTGATGTTGATCTTGTGGAAATGGCCAATCAGGTTATGGCAACACTGGATTACTCAATGGCTTCGATAGTACATCTGGAACTCGCAGCGAAGGGTGTGAGGCTTCACCTTAATGACAGCGTGGTATCATTTGGGAGCGACAGTTCAAAAGTTAATGTTGCTCTAAAAAGCGGCAAAGAGCTTTCGGCAGAAATTGTTATTCTCAGTATTGGAGTCCGGCCGGAAACCAGGCTTGCAAAAGAGGCCGGTCTTGAAATTGGAATTACCGGAGGGATAAAGGTGAACGAATATCTGCAAACATCCAATCCGGATATATATGCTCTCGGAGATGCGATTGAAGTTGTCAGTATTGTGACCCGCAAACCTGTACTGATTCCTCTTGCCGGCCCTGCAAACAAAATGGGAAGGATTGTTGCCGACAACATTGTATACGGCAATGTTCAAACTTACGAAGGATCTATTGGGACAGGTATAGCAAAAGTTTTTGATTTGACTGTTGCGTCCACCGGGGCCAATGGTAAAATGCTCAAAAGGGAAGGTATTGAATATATGTCATCTTTTACCCATTCAGCTTCACACGCCGGTTATTATCCCAATGCACTGCCCCTGTCTGTAAAAATTATCTTTTCTCCTTACGATGGAAGACTATTCGGAGCACAGGTTGTGGGATTTGAAGGTGTAGACAAGAGAATTGAGATGCTTGCCCAAGCAGTAAGAAAGTCTGGAACAATATACGATTTAATGGAAATTGAGCATGCATATGCCCCACCCTACTCATCGGCAAAGGACCCTGTTAATATGGCCGGTTTCGTGGCAGACAACATCATAAAAGGGAGAGTTAAGATTTTGCACTGGGAAGAGGTTGAAAAGCTTGTTCCCGGAAATGATTTTCTGCTGGATGTAAGAACAAATGAGGAATACAAATTTGCACATATCCCCGGTGCGGTAAATATTCCTGTTGACGAGATAAGGCTGAGGCTTGACGAAGTTCCTGCCGGGAAAAGGATTGTTGTATATTGTGCAGTGGGGCTAAGAGGATATATTGCATCCAGAATCCTCTCCCAAAACGGGTATGATAATGTCTACAACCTCTCCGGAGGATTCAAAACATATTCTGCTGCCGCGTGCCTCCCGGTTGCAAATCAGATTTTTGGAATCAGAGTCTCTTCGGGGGACGTGAGTGACCTTGAAAAATAATTGAACCTGTCATGAAAAAGATATTTCTTTTTGCATTTGCTGTCTTAGTGATTCAAATTGTTCCGGCAGCCGGATTAAACGGAAAAGGCCGGGACAAAGAGATTAAAGTCATAACTTACAATATTCATCACGGCAATCCGCCGGCAGAAAAGGGCAAAATTGATCTTGACGCAATTGCGGAGGTTATCTCAAATAGCAAAGCCGATTTTGCACTTCTTCAGGAGGTTGAAAATGGGACAACCCGTTCTTTTGGGATTAATCAGGCAAAGGAACTCTCTCAAAAAAGCGGTCTCAAATACTATCTGTTTTTTAAAGCAATAGATTTTGCTGGAGGAGATTATGGAATTGCAATAATCTCACGCTTTCCGGCTGATTCGTCTAAAAGCATACACCTGTATGCACAGGAAGGTGGAGAACAAAGGGTAATGGGATTGATTTACACTTCAATTCCGGGGTTTGGAAAATTATGTATTGCCACCACGCACTTCGATTTGCCAAACAAAATCCGAACTGTTCAGGTAACTCAGGCAGACAGTATTCTTAAAGCGGAATCAATGCCGGTAATATTTGGAGGAGACTTGAATGCACAACCGGACAGTCCAGAAATGAAAATACTTTTTGACAACTATCTTACATCCGGACTTCCGCATAAGTTTACCTTTCCAAATAAAAATCCCGACAGAACAATTGATTACCTCTTCACTGGCAAAAAAAGCGGATTTAAAATTAAAGATTACAGGGTAATTGAGAACATTGATTCTTCCGATCACTTACCTCTTACAATGACTTTATTGTATTCTTTTTGACAAAGCCGGCTTAATAATTGTTAAATTTGAATCTAAAATCATTTTCAAATGAGATATTTCTACAAATTTCTTTTATGGATTATGGGATGGAAATTAATGGACCCTCCCGCTCCGGATCCGAAATGCATAATTCTTGGCGTTCCTCATACTTCTGCCTGGGATTTTGTAATCTCTTTCCTCTATTATAACTCAATGGGGCATACTGCCTATGTAATGGTGAAAGAGGAGTTTTTCAGAGGCCCTTTCGGACCTGTTCTTAGGGCAATGGGCGGTATTCCGGTTCGTCAGGGAAAAGGAGCCACTGTTGCAAAACAGATGATTGACGAATTCGCGAAAAGGGAGATTATGCACCTGGCTATTGCCCCGGAAGGGACAAGAACATTGACCGAGAGGTGGAAAACAGGCTTTCATACTATTTCTAAAGCGGCTAATGTTCCGGTATATCTTGGCTATTTTGACTGGGGTAAAAAAGAGGTTGGAGTCGGAGAAAAATTTGAACTTTCAGATGATGTTCCCGGAGATTTGAAAAAAATCCGGCAATGGTACAAAGATAAGGGTGTTGTGGGAAAGCATCCTGAAAGATTTACTACAGGCGGGGATTTGGAATGATTATTGCAGTATTACACCCGTCCAATTAAAAATTAGAAATGCAAATTCAGAAATTTGAAACATTAAGAGACCTATTTACCTATAGCATAGATAAATACAAAACAAATACAGCTTTCGCATATGTGGGTGGTTATAATTACACCTATGCCCAATTTGGAACAAAAACAGAATTCATATCTAACCTGTTGACCTCTTCCGGAATAGGCCCTGGAGACAAGGTTGCATTATTCAGTCATAATATGCCAAACTGGCCCGCGGCTTATTTTGCAGCCACTGCATTTGGAATGGTTGTGGTACCAATTTTACCCGACTTTTCTGATTTTGAAGTGAGAAATGTAATAGAGCACTCCGAGGCAAAGGCATTAATTGTATCTAAGCGTCTGCTTTACAAAGTCCCTCAGGATATTATGAGCTCGCTCAATATAGTAATAGATGCAGACACTCTTGAAGTGTTGTTTCAGAAACAGGGACTTACCCCTTCGGAGGTTCGGTTTACAAAAGAAGATGAGTTGGCAACAATTATCTATACTTCCGGAACTACAGGAAATTCCAAAGGAGTAATGCTGAGCCATAAAAATTTATGTTCGCACCTTTACGCCGCATTCAAATTAAGACCAAGTTTCGAGTGGGACATCTGGCTTTCTGTACTGCCTCTTTCCCATACTCTGGAGAGCAGCCTTAGCATGTTGCTTCCTATTATGAGCGGAGCATCGGTATATTTCATGGAAAAAGCCCCCACTCCTTCACTGCTCATTAAGGCATTACAGGAAGTAAGGCCCACAACAATGCTCACTGTACCAATGATTATTGAAAAAATATACCGGAGCAGCGTGCTTGCCAAATTCAATGCGAACCCGGTAACCCGTTATATATATTCGACAACCCTCGGGCGTAAGGCATTGAATATCGTTGCCGGCAAAAAATTAATGAAAACATTTGGCGGCCGGATAAGATTCTTTGGAATAGGAGGAGCAAAACTTGACGGAGATGTTGAAAGATTTCTGTACGAATCTAAGTTTCCCTATGCAATTGGCTACGGACTTACGGAAACATGTCCGCTCCTTGCAGGAGCTGTTCCAAGCAATGTTAAATGGCAGTCTACAGGACCTGCCGTACATGGTGTAACATTACGAATAGACAACCCGAATCCCGTAACAGGAGAAGGAGAAATTGTTGCAAAAGGGCCAAATGTCATGATGGGTTATTATAAAAACCCGGAAGCAACAGAACAGGCCTTCACAAAAGACGGATACTTCCGCACAAAGGACCTTGGACTAATTGACAAAGAAGGCAGGCTCTATATAAAAGGAAGACTTACCAACATGATTCTCGGTCCCAGCGGTGAGAACATTTACCCCGAAGAGATTGAGACTGTAATCAATGGCCACCCAATGGTTGCAGAATCCATCGTAACCCAGTACAAGGGTAAACTCATTGCATTTGTCCACTTCAACCCAGATAAGCTTAAAGCTCTGAATGAGGCAAAAGAGGAGGCACTTAACGCCTATTATGAGAAGAAAGAACAGCTTATGCAGACCTACGAAGAGAAAAAAGATATGCTCATGCATACTTATGAGGAGAAGAAGGGAGAGGCAATTCATGTATATGAAGAGACCAAGGAAGATATTGTAAACGCATTTAATGAAAAAATTGAACAGCTAAAAAAAGAGGTCTCGGAATATGTAAACTCAAGAGTAAACAAGTTCTCAAAAATTTCTGTAGTCGAGGACAAACCTCATCAGTTTGAGAAGACCGCTACACAGAAGATCAAGAGATACCTTTACGTTGACAAAAAGAAATAATACTATTCCATATTAAAATAAAAGGGGCTGCCTAGTTATTAGACAGCCCCTTTATTTACATCCCAATCGTATTTCAATTTATTTTATAGTATAGTATCGAATTTACTCTTGGTATTGAATTTGTATTCTCTTTTTCATTAATATCGGGATAATATCCGATTGAATTTGACAACTCAATATATTCTTTATTATTCGTTCTTTTCCCGGCACAATAAAGAAGTAAAGCACCTCTTTCTTTATTGAACGGGTTTATCTGCATATGAGGCCATTTATCAGAAGACATCCAGAATGGTTTTAAATATTCTAAACCCAGCAGCATACTGCGTCCATTTTTGGCTTTGTATTCCCATAGATTAAGACCGATTTTACCGGCCATAATGTCTGATAAATTAAGTGCTTCCAAGGCAAATGTTGAGTAATGCAATCCCAGAGTTCTCTCAAGTTCGCGAGGTAAAGAGCCATCCGGTTGCATCTGAAGGTCAATTCTTGGAAGTTGTTTTTCTAAGATGATTTTGCGTAAATATTCATAATCTCCTCCATACATAACAACCGCCTCATGAGTAACCTCATACCACATCCCATGATTATTCTGGGCTTCAGCCTCTTTTAATCCGTTTACGCTGTGTTCCAGCCAATATCTGAAAGAATTTGCCCAATCCTTTAACTCCGCTTTATTTTCATCTGTCCAGGAATCCGAACCTTCAATTATTTTAGCAGCATTTAGTGCACCGGCAATTCTGCGGGCATCAATAATTCCGGTTCCTCTTATCTCTATCATACCGGGAACTGTTTGTGAATACGTCATGTTCGGATTCATTCCTGTTATCGGATCGAGAAACCATACTCGCAGCATTTCCGCCGCTTTCTTTGCATACTTCTCGTCGTTGCTTAAATAATACATTACGGCAAGGGACTGCACGGCCTCAGCAAATATTGTACTATTAGCTCTCTCGGGATATTCATATACTTCTGGGTTTCTTTCTCCGTCCCGTCGAATATACGGGACTCCTCCTTCAACTAATGTATCCGGCCACCAATAAGGAGAAAGAGTAATATAATCACGCGGGTCTTTACTTGGCGCCAAACGCTTTTTATCTGTCACAACACTCAACGGCTCCATGTTAATACAAACTGAATCTGTATAATTCTTGAGTTGTGCATAAGCTGGCATTATACTGCTGTCTTTTGCCTCAATTGCCTGCTTGGCCGATTTTAATAATTCGTCGTCATACAAAATTGAAATTATTTCTTTGTTCTTTGTACAGCTGCTCAATAAAAGCGCAGAAAAAAGAAATGCCCAAAATATTTTGTTTTGCTTCATCTTGTCATATTAATTGAAAAGTTTCATTCCTGCTAATTATTTATATCGAAGTACAGCAGATACCGGAAATTAGGTTTGGCTGTATAGCCAATCTTTCTCGCAGCATCTTGATATTCCTTCTTTTTTAGTTTCAACCCGGCAATATACAGCGCCATGGATCCTCTGCCTGTTTCAAAAGGTGATATTTGCTGGTAAGGCCATTTCTGCGGTTCCAGGTAGTATGGAAAGGCAAATTCCACACCTCTTGCGATTGAACGACCGCTCGCTGATGTGTGGTTCCACATATCAATTCCTGCCTTTAACGCAATTTCACTGCATTCATAAAAGGCATCAAGGGCAAATGTGGTATAGCTCAACCCTAACGTTCGTGCCAACTCCTGTGGGAAACTGCCGTTTATTTCCTGCTGGGCATCTAACCGCTTATACAATGACGTCTCAACTATCAATTTAACATAAGAGGGATCATCAATATATAATGACATTCCCATCCTTATAAAGTCATACCACAATCCGTGATTGTTCTGAGCATTCTGTTCCATTAGCCCCTGAGTGCTATTTTGCATCCAGTAAAGGAATATTTTTACCCATTCCTGCAAAGCCTTTTTATCATTAATGGTCCAGTATTTACTGCCTTCAATTAGTTTCGCACCGTTAAGAGCATACACAATTGCCCGGCCATCCAGAATTCCTGTTCCGCGAATATATGACATACCGGGTACATATTGCGCATATGTCATATTTGGGTTCATGCCTGTCACGGGATCAAGAAACCACTCACGAAGAATCTCTGATGCCCGTTTCGCATACTTATCACCTTCTGTGATATAGTATAACATTCCTAAAGTAGAAACAGCGGTTTCCAGTTCCGTTATTTTACGGTAATCGTACCTTTCGAGTTCCGGATTTGACTTGCCGTCATGTCGTATATATGGCAACCCGTCCACCTTTTGAGGGTCGGGCCACCAATAGCGTGAAAGGCTTATATAATCCCTAGGGTCTTTACTTGGCGCAACCGGCCCTTTATCTTTGACAATATTATATGGCTTATCCCCAAAATACTGTTCAGAAGATTCAATTATTGAGTTAATAAATGAAAATACCCTTGTATCATTATTTATGAACGCCTTCTTTAATTCTATTATTCGCTGGTCATTCATTGTAATCGTATTTTGAGCAAAAGCACTCATTTGGACAATTACAAATGAAATGACCACGAATAATACCCTCATTGCATGTATGTTCATTTAATATAATTTGGTCATATTAAGAGGTATCGGCAACATAATATTGGCCTCTGTAATTGCTTGAGGACCTCGTCCCTGAGTATAGCTTCTGTAGAAGTTCTCGTTAGTAAACTGTGTATTTAATGTATTAACTACATATTGACTTCCTTCACGCTGCATATCATAAAATCTATGGTTCTCAAAAGCAAGTTCCAGCCGGCGCTCATTAAGTATTGCAGCATGCATGGTCGTTTTGCTACTGGTTGCAGCAACATCCAAACCGGTCAAACCAGCGCGTGTACGAACTGCATTAACATATACTCTCGCAGAAGTCTGGTCATTATCGGGTCCATCGTTAAGAGCCTCTGCATACATTAAAAGAACATCTGCATAACGAATTACAGGCCAGTCTGTTTCTGCATCATTTGCAATTAACACCGATGTGGGAGTTTCCCAATATTTAGCGGTCCACCATACATCGTTATTATAAAATGAAACAGAGACTGCATTCCTCTTATCGGTTAAATTACGTGTTGCAGAGATAGGCTCAATTGGGGTTCCTCCTGAAGTATAGCTCCAGGTTGTAACATTTCCCAATTTATCTACGATTCCTTCTGTTGGAGTATTATAACCACTGCCATTCCCAACTACGATGCTGGAAGATGAGTTCCTGGCTGCAAAGTAGTTAACAAATGGAGATCCTATTCCTAACCCGCCGGCTTTAAATCTTACTGAAAAAATAATTTCCTTATTCATTTCGTTGCTTGTGGAAAAAATCTGATTAAAAGCAACTAAACCGGAAGTTCCATAATCTTGCACTATGGGCTGTAAATTTGTTTTTACTCCTGCATAATTTTTACGGGTCAGATATACTTTTGCCAGAAGTGCTTTTGCAGAATATATAGTTACTCGTCCAATTTCAGAAGTTGGTTGTTTTGTCACTCCTGTAGCTGTTGAGAATGTGGGGTAAGGAAGTTTCCCGGCTGGAGATGCCGCAATTTCCAGATCTTCAATTATTTTAGCATAGATCACATCAACAGAACTCTTACTCATCGCTAAAGCTTCTTCGCCAGTAATAGGCTGTGTTACAAGCCATACTTCACCAAAAAGTCTTGTAAGATTAAAGTACATCATCGAACGGATAAAAAGTAATTCGGATTTGATTTTTGCTCTTGTATCAAGATCACTTACGTTGTTTATTACAGCAAGTAACGTATTGCAACGGGCGATTACATTGTATGAAGGAACCCATAAGAAATCAAAAATGAATTTATCCTGAGAAGTTGTTGTCATATGGTCCAGACGACGAAGTTCTTCATTATTTGCATCACCGGATGAGGTAGATTCAAGATGAGCATTATCTGAACGAAGTTCAGTAAAGCGCCATTCTTCTTTAGTTACTGTCATCATTCCATTATAACAGGCAACTAATCCGGTTACAATTTCGTTCGTATTTTTATAGTATATATCTTCACTCATCTCGGACTCAGGAAAATAATCCAGCTCACAAGAGGAGGTAATTATCAGTGCTATACTAAATATAAGCAGTTTAAATATATTCTTTTTCATAATTAATTATTATAAAGGTTTTATAATGAGAAGCTGAGTCCAAATGAAATGGTCGACTGAATAGGGAAACCTCCGCGTGAATAGCCATCCACCAAAGGAGAGTTATAAGCAGATGTAGGTGTTGTGCGTGCCTCAGGATTTACAAGTCTCAATCCTTTTGATGTGAGGAACAACAGATTTTGTCCAGAAATATATGCTCTGAATGATTTCATTCCAACCTTTTTCGCAAATTTAGAAGGAAGGGTAAATCCAAGTGTTACTTCACGAAGTGCTGCATAAGAAGCATCCTCAAGCACATAATCTGTCCACATCCAGTTAATACCACCACTGTTGATAGGTGTCTTTCCATCACCCTGAACTCCGTCACATAACCAAGAGTTTGCGTAATTATAATTCTTAACATATCTGCGGGTCTCTGCATAATTTATATCACCATTCATTATCTTACCACCCTGAGAACCCTGAATTAAGAAGGAGAGGTCAAAACTCTTATATTTAAATGTATTTGTCATACCCCAGGTAAAATCCGGGAATGGAGAGCCTGATACAACTCTGTCGTTTTCATCAAGTATTTTATCTCCATTATCCCAAACTTTTAAAGTTCCTCCTGCTGCTCCGGAAATTCCTGATGCAGTAGCCTCTGCCTGGGTCATATATAGGCCAATGACTTTAAATTGATAGTACTGAATTGCAGGCTGGCCAACTATAGCCGCATAGCCTTCATTTCTTTCGCCAAGCTGCAGGTTAAAAGTCTGATCGCCGCCAAGGCTAAGTAATGTATTCCTGTTAGCAGCAATATTAAATGCTGTTTGCCAGGTAAAATTCTTAGTTCTTACATTATATGTGTCTATTTCAACCTCTATACCTGTATTGCGGATTTTACCAACATTGTTCCAGTAATTTAAGAACCCGGTTATTGAAGGAATATCCTGTTGCAACAAAAGTGACTTAGTCTGAGAGTTATAGTAATCCACAGAGCCATTCAGTCTGCCATCAAAAAATGAGAAATCAAGACCTGCATTATATTCGTTTGTCTGTTCCCAGGTTAAAGAACGATTACCCAGAGTAGGATTAGTATTAATAAATCCCGGAGAAACAGTTCCTGTACCGGAACCCAGTGGATAATTCACTAAACTTAATGTGTTATAAGCGGCATAGTTAGTAATATTATTATTCCCGGTTACACCATAACTTGTACGAAGTTTAAGACGATCGACCCAGGTAATATTTTTCATAAAATCTTCCTCGGTTATACGCCAGCCTAATGAAATTGAAGGGAAATATCCATATCTGTTATTTGGACCAAATTTCGAACTTCCGTCTGCTCTCCAGCTTGCGGATAATAAATATTTGTCTGCATAACTGTAATTTATACGGGCAAGGTATGATACCATAGCAATAGTTTCCCGGTCGGTCTGGGTTAGTATATTACCGTTTGCATCCTTTTGAGTAATTGCTGTTGCTGCGTTAAAAGTAGATATATAGTCATTGCCAAAAGTACCGGCAATGGCAGCAGTTCTGCGCTTTGTCAGACTGGAAGTAAAACCGGCAAGCAGATCAAAATTGTGTTTTCCAAAACTTCTTGAATAATTTAAAGTATTTTCTGATAAAAAGTCTAACATTAAATCATTTTCGTATGTACCATTTGCCAGATTACCAGGCTTAAGACCATCAGATTTGATGAAGTAATCTTCGTTCATATAATTAACAAAGAATCCGTTTGACGTTCTTAAAGTAAGTCCCTTAAGAAGAGTAATATCCAAATATGTACTGCCATTCAAACTAAAGTTTTCTTCTACAAAAGTGGTTTTATCTGCAATATTTATCGGACTGTTGTCTGATGTATTCCATGGAGTCGCTTTGGTTATTACGGTTCCATCTTTAAGAGTGAAATTCAGGTTGGAAAAATCGGCTCCCAAAACATAATCTCCTGCTTTCTTTGCAAAAGTTGGTCTTTGTGCCGTAATAAAATCAATACTTTCCTGAGTATGATAAACAGGCATCCAGTCTCCGGTTCTTATCAGGTTATTATACCAGCCTCCTGAAGAATTTGACGGGCGTTGTCTCCTTGTATATTGCGGTGTGAATGATATACCAAATTTTACATTTTTTGATATTTTTGCATCAATCTTAGCACGCATATTAAATTTATTATACTGGCTTTTCATCATAATGCCCTGGTCATAATCATAATTACCGGACACATAATATCTTATTTTATCCGTTCCGTCGGACACATTTGCCTGTATATTCGAAATATTTGCAGTTTGAAGTCCTAAACTCTGCCAGTCTCTAAATCCAAACATCTCACCAACGGCATAAGCACCCAAATCATTATTAATATTAAGACGGGAAGAACTTCCAATCGATGTCATATATGCATCATAAGCAGCTTTTTGTGACAGGCGGAGATCTGTGTATTCCTGAGTCGAGTAACGATCTACTCTCTTGTAGGTTTGTTTATAACCTGAACTGACTTTTATGTTATATGATGGTTTATCTGCAGAACCGCTTTTAGTTGTTACCAGAATGACTCCACTGGCAGCACGCGAACCATAAATTGCTGCAGATGCAGCATCTTTAAGTACTTCAATCGACTCTACGTCAGAAGAGTTAACCATTTCGAGACCTCCTGAAATAGGATAGCCGTCAACAACAATAAGAGGTGAGGTACTTGCACTTATGGAACCCATACCCCTGATTCTGATTGATGGGGCAACACCTGCTTCGGAGGTTGTATTTTGTATGTTCAATCCGGCAACTTTGCCCTGAAGGGCATTATCCAGACGAGATACAGGTATATCTTCCAGTCCTGAAGTATTAATTTTTGCAATAGACCCGGTTAAATGAGATTTCTTTTGTACACCATAACCAATAACTACAAGTTCTTCCAGCAACAGCACATCCTCTTTCAAAGTAACATTAATTTGTCTTTGAGAATTGACTGCAACCTCCCTGGTCGCAAAGCTGATGTAAGAAAAGATAAGTGTTCCGTTTCCGGGAACATTATTAAGAATATAGTCACCTTTTAAACCGGTAACGACACCATTTGAAGTACCCTTGACAACAACAGAAACTCCTACAAGAGGTTCACCGTTTTCTGCTGTAACTATACCGGAAACTCCAATATTTTGGGCGGAAAGACTTTGAATGAAAAGCAACATAATGCCCAACACTAAAGTCACTACTTTAATTAGTTTTTTGTTTTTCATATAAACTTAGTTTAAGTAATGGGTTAATTTCTTTTTAAGAGAAGAATGCTCCTCCGTTAATGTCAATATTTGTTCCCGTGATGTATGCAGATTCTTCACCGGCCAGGTAACAAACTAAATCAGCAACGTCTGATGCAGCTCCCTGACGACGCAACGGAACTGTCTTTTCAAGATTTTCGCGGGCAGCAGGATTAGTAAATCTGTCATGGAAAGAGGTCGCAATCATTCCCGGAGCCAGAGCATTCACCCGGATTCCAAGGGGGCCTAATTCTTTTGCCAGGGCACGAGTGTGACACATTACAGCGGCTTTTGCAGTTGCATACATAGATGCTCCCGGTCCGCCGCCATCTTTGGCAGCCTGAGATGAGAAATTTATTATTGATCCGCCATCGGACATCATTGGAACTACTTCTCTTGTGCAGAGAAATACGCTACGCATATTTACGTCCATCAAAAAGTCGTACCATGCTTCATCTTGTTCAGTAATTAGCTTACGACCAACTAATCCTCCTACAACATTCACTAAAATGTGGATTTTTCCGCCAAATGCCTTTTTAGATTCTTCAAACAATTTTTTTACGTCTGCCGCCTTTGTCATATCGCCCTGTACAGCGATGGCTTTTCCCCCTGCATTTGCAATTAATCCAAGAGTATTGTCGGCATCTTCTTTATTGTCAAAATAATTTAAAACTACATTTGCACCTTCTCCAGCCAATTTAATTGAAATTGCGCGTCCTAAATCTCTGGCGCCTCCGGTAACTACCGCTACTTTTCCTTTTAATCTCATGTTTGTTTTCCTCTATTTTGTTTGTTATTTTTTTAAGAAATCTGCTCTGTGAGGAGAAAATACATCTATCAGTTCTCCTTCTTCCAGACAAATGGCCCCATGATTTAAATCGGGTTCTACATAAAAGCTGTCACCGGCTTTTAAGATTTCCTTCTTATTATCAAGGGTTACTTCAAACTTACCACTCACAACATAAGTTGCCTGTGAATGAAAATGTACATGCTGAGTACCTATGGCTCCTTTGTTAAAGTGTACTCTGACCATCATTATCTGGCCATCATAAGCCAGAATTTTACGCTTAAGTCCTTCTCCAACAGTTTCCCATTGAAGTTTTTCATTTAATACAAAACCTTCGCTTCTTGTTTTCATGCTTTATTTTTAATATTTGATATATGTCCATTTCTTAGCAGATGAATTCAAATTGTAGCTGATCCTGAATTTTGCCTTTTCGCCATTAACCTCAATTTGAACAAGAGTATAACTGTCATTATCTTCCAGTATCTCCAGTGATTTAACAGAAGAAACAGCATTTTCTGTCTTCTCAACGATTAAATCGTATTTCCCGTGTGTTTCCAGAGCAGATAGGAAGGTGTAATTTCCGGCACTATTCTGCCGGATTATAAAAGCTGGATCTGTTCTTAAATAATATTCCGGGTCATTTGCCCCAGAACGGACAAAGAATAAGTCCGATTTTGAATCTGTAACCGAAGTAACACTGTAAAACCTTTTGCCTTTTAGCCAGGTGAAACAGACTTTTGAATCATTCGGCTTTGCCCAGGCTTCCTTCCATAGGTATTGATAGCCGTTTTCTTCTCCAAAAGTACTCATCTGGTTAGTTGCCTTTGTATAAGGCGTACTCAGGCTTATCATATCTCCATTGTAGAAAAACGGCAAATCGTATGTGTGCTCTTTATCGCTTGTGAGTTTGAAAATATCCAGAATGACTCTTTCTCCGCCAATGTTCTCTATTACAGCATTTGTCCGCTGCATTTTAACTCCAGGGGAGGCATTTAATTCATAGGCCGAACTAACCTGAATGGAAGGATCGGAAATATCATAGCAATAAATTACAGGAGCGTAGTTTGAAGAGACCCTTATATCTCCGCCATAGTGACTTTTCCCATCTACCGTAACAGTATTGTGAGCTATTGTACTCATTGAATATTTATCGTTTAGCGGAGTATATCCGCCATTGTACTTTACAACAATATTTAAAAAACGTGATGAGCCATAATCGACAAGAACAGGATAGCCGTCGTCGTAATAAGAAATCGTTAATTTATCAAAGTGACCGTGACTCAGACCGTGAGAAGTAGCTTTCATTAAGAATGTAGTATTCTCGGATGGATTTGGACTTCTGAAAATTGCCAGCCCCCCCTGAGTACCATCGCTGCCATCTCTTAATAACTGGCTCTTGAGAACAAACTGTTTCGCCTGCCCAAGTGCGATATCCCTTGCAACTGCAAATCCGGCATCGGTAGGTAGAAAAAAGCTTTGATAATCCCTTGAAATGGATAGCAAATGTTTTTGAGAATTGTCTGCCGCATAAAGGATGTTATTTGCAAAAACCAGTTCCTGGGCACTGAAGCCTTTTTGCAATGCATCGTTGAGGGTGAAGAAATAACCATTATATGTCATTTGCATCAGGGTGTTCACCGCTTTCTTAAGAATTGCATCTCTGTACTTGAAAATATTTCTTTCCGGCTCGTTATTGTTAATTGCCTGAGCGAAAATCACAAAAGGCCAAATAGCATAGCGCTGATAATAAGCTCCTTCTGTAAAATAGCCATCAGGGGAGAATAATTCATTCAGTTGTTGTATGTATCCGCCGTGTTTCCCTGACCCATCCGAACCCATCAGTGCTTTTTGTACCAGTTCTTCATCTTCCATCGCATATCCGATCATACCAACTGCTGCACATGCCCATGTACCGTGGTTGTGCATTCTGTTGAATACTTTATTGTTAACATCGCTCCCGTCCATTAGAAACTGAGCCATGGGTTTAAATAGTTTGGTATTGAATTCGCTGCGCTTTGCTGCAGGAAGAAAATCGTAAATGCAGTCATAAGCGACAGATGTATGAACCAGCCATACATAATCGTTTAATGTTTGCCAGAAAAGTCTGCCCGGATTTGAAGACATTTTAACCGGATGGTATCCAAGAGTGGGATACAATTTTAGATATTCATCCAGCATCTTCTCTACAAATATTGCATACTTTTTCTCTCCGGTAATCTGATACATAATACCGCAGTAGTACATCGAGTAGTAATTATCCTTATGCTTTTCGTGAGTAGGTCCTCCGCCTCCGTCTTTAGGAACAGGAACGACTATCGGAGACGATAATGCAAGATCTGCCTTTGATCGGGCATCCGCTATGGTTGCGTCAAATGCAGGGTAACGGCCCAACCCCTTTTTAATCTGCTCAACTCCGCTCTTTGTAATCATAAGAGAAGGATGCTCTCTTGCATTCAGAACCCCCATCATTAAAAAGAGAGAAAGGATAAGTAGCGATTTTTTCATATTATCTTACTCCAATTTTTTTAATATATAACTGATTAGATTTTACTGACCTGTAATCAAATTTTGCAGCATCTTCATATTCCGGTCTGATATTCGACATTTCGCCCTCAACTACCTTGTTTGTCATTGTCAGTATCCTTCCCGAATTCCAGAAATTGCAGTTTCTGATTTTAACCTTCTCAAAAGTTGCCTCATCTAGCCTTATTGAAACTCCACCCCTGCCGCTGTTGCTGAAATTACAGCCCGAGATGTTCAATACCTGAGCCCCTATAAGTTTAACTACCGAACCCCTTTCTTTATTACAAACATCCTCAAAAGTGCAGTTTGAAATATTCACTTCCGGTCCGGCTGTGCTCTCATCGCTTCCGCCTCTGTAAACATTTATCCCAAGGCCTAAAATTCTGTTGAATGAACAGTTTTCAATAATTAACTCCTCAACATTGTATTTTCCGGTGTCATCCTTTTCTCCGGCAAAATTTATTGCATCTGCAGAAATCGCCCGGAACAAAGAATTCTTAATGATAATCTTTTCAGAAAATGTATTTTTTAATCCTCTCACAGGTATAGTGCTTCCTTCGGGATAGTCGAAGAATTCGCAATTGTCTACTTCTAAATAATAGGGTTTAATCATTCCTGCCTGAGTGGATATTCCTGAACCGGGAACTGATTTGCCGGGTTCTCCCATACCATAAAAAGCAAGGCCCTTAACTATCAGTTCGCCCCTGTCTCTTATAGTAACAATATTACCCTGTTTAGAACCGTTGTACCTTACAACTGGCCTGGCGTTTAGGTTATCGGCAGCTTTTATGGTAACCGGAAAGTCAATGAAAATATCAGACGAAACAGGATAATCACCTGTTTCTCCCAATTCAATAGTATCTCCGGGTTTGGCTCTTGACAATGCTTTGAGAATATTATCCTGTCCCGCTTTGATTTTAATGATGCTGTTTGATTTCGACACTTGCGAACTTGGAGAAAGTGTCCAAGACTGGCCGCACTGTTCTCTCTTTGCCGCCTCATTACTCAGTAATTTCGCCATATCGGGACCGGCATTGTATATAAAGCCGGATGGCAGCTTTGAACCGGCTGCCATCTTAACAAAATTATCCTTGAAAATAAATCCTTTTACAGATGCTTTTTCTTCGAATGGATAGGAGATTTCATTGTTAATAATACTATTGTTAAAAAATCGAACATCCGAAGGTTCCAGCGTTCTTTCCTCATCGTTTCCGACTCCGAATTCTATATGATTGCAATTTACGAATGAATTACCCTTGATATCAACATTTTCAACTAAACAGTATCTGTTTGGCAAAGAATTCGGAACAGCATTCATCACTGCCAAAGCAGCGAAAAATCTCCCGCCTTTCAACCGATAAAAGACATTATCAAAAACTTTATGCCCGGCATTGACAATCCTGACACCTCCGGTGTTTTTTACTCCATTCCCGTCGAAAAAGTTGTTATTGGCAATGTTCCTGTCGCCGTGACGCAGGGCCAACACACCCTGGCATTCGTAAAAAGAGTTGTATCGGATAATATTGTCGGCAGATTTTATTGAAACAACTTCCACCTCTCCGTTACACCTGTCGAAATAGTTGTATTCAATAACAGTATTTGACGATTTTAAAGCCTGAGTAGCAGTACCTACCCTTATTGTTTCGGCGCCGTTTGAACCAAAAACAGGTCTCGGGCCAAAGTAGTTATGATCTATTGAATGGAAATTTTGCTGGTCTCTCTCCTGATTAAGCATAACAATAAGAGTAACTCCAATATTGAGCTTATTAAGCAGGGAATTGTGGTCGAAACGATTGTGACGGCCAAACATCAATACATAGCTGAATGCTATATCCCTGCTGGCAGGGTTAAACGAATCTATTACGCAATTTGTTACCCGGCAATTATTTGCAGCCTCACTACTCAATCTGAATTCAATTACAGAGCTGCCGGAAGGCGGTGTCCCGTCTTTAAAATACAAACCGTTTACCACTAACCACTCTCCTGCAATTTTGAGACTTGAAATTCCGGTGATAATAACTTCGCCCGGTTTGGACGCCTTGATTACAACAGGATTGGTTTTGGTGCCAAAACCTCTCAGTTCTATATTAATATCTTTATAAATACCGGAGGAAATGAATATTGTATCTCCAGGCTGTGCCTGTTTTATTTTCTCATTTAAATCGGTAAGAGATATTTTGGTATTCTCCGCAAGTGCACAAGATGAAGAAACCAATAGCAGACAAATAACAGCAAATAGGATTTTTTTCATACTCTTATGGTTGTTTTCCGATATAAGCTAAAATTCCACCATCTACATATAAAATATGTCCGTTCACAAAATCAGACGCACCTGACGCCAGAAATACCGCCGGCCCTTGTAAATCTTCCGGAGTACCCCATCTTGCTGCCGGTGTTTTAGCAATTATAAATGAGTTAAACGGGTGCCCATCAGTTCTGAGCGGAGCTGTCTGAGGAGTTGCGATATAGCCGGGACCCAGACCGTTGCATTGAATATTATACTGCCCATATTCCGAAGCTATGTTCTTCGTGAGCATTTTCAGTCCTCCCTTTGCAGCGGCATATGCACTCACGGTCTCTCTTCCCAGTTCGCTCATCATGGAGCAGATGTTAATTATCTTTCCTCCCCCTTTTTTAATCATTGACGGTATTACGGCTTTAGCCATAATAAACGGAGCATTCAAATCAATATCCACAACCTGACGAAAATCGGCGGCAGACATCTCGTGCATCGGAATCCTTTTAATAATTCCCGCATTATTTACCAGAATGTCAATGATTCCAACTTCTTTTTCTATTTGTGATACAGCACTTACAACCTTCTCTTCATCTGTAACATCAAAAACATAGCCTCTGGCATCAATACCAAGCTTTTTATATTCATCTTTTCCTGAGTCAACCTTGTCTTGTTTGAGATCGTTGAACACGATTGTTGCGCCTGCCTTTGCAAGTGCAACGGCGATTCCAAATCCAATGCCGTATGAAGCACCTGTGACAAGAGCAATCTTACCTCTTAAAGAAAACATATCTTTCATCTGTCTCTTTTTATTTTAATTCTGATGTAGGAGCCGGTTGCATATCTGTATAGTCCGAGTTTTCTCCTCCCATACCCCATATAAATGTATAATTGCTGGTTGCGCAGGCACTATGTATACTCCACACAGGTGAAACAACTGCCTGTTCGTTTGATAGCCAGATATGTCTTGTTTCGTTTGGTTGTCCCATAAAATGGCAAACAGCCTGACCTTGGGGAACTTCGAAATAGAAATAAACTTCCATTCTTCTTTCATGAGTGTGAGCCGGCATTGTATTCCATACACTGCCGGAAAGCAATTCTGTCATTCCAAGCTGCAACTGGCAGGTTTGTACTGTTTCGGAAACTATAAGTTTGTTTAATATTCGTCTGTTGCACTCTTCCTGTTTGCCGAGTTCTATTACAATTGCATCTTTTCTGGTTATCAACTTGTCGGGATAGCTTTTATGTGCCGGAACAGAATTAAAATAAAATTTAGAAGGCGAAGAGGGATCCAAGCTTCTAAAAACTATTTTTTTGTCGCCTTTCCCTATATATAATGCTTCTTTATAGTTAATATGGTATTCGATATCTCCCACATTTACTGTACCTTCCCCGCCTACATTTACAATTCCGAGTTCTCTTCTGGTTGTAAAATAATCGGCTTTAAATATCGGTTCTGATTTCAATTCCAATTCTTCACTTACCGGCATTGCTCCGCCTGCAACCATTCTGTCTACCATGGAATAAACCATGTTAACTTCGTCGTTTGAAAATAGTTTATCAATCAGAAAATTATCCCTGATTGCTTTTGTGTCGTAATTTTTGGTGTCATTTGGATGTGATGCATATCTCACTTCGCATTTCGATTTCATGGTGCAAATATTTTATTTTTTAAATAATCTCTAACCCACGCTAAATTGGTCGACCAATTTAAGCGCAAGTTAATAATATTTTTAAAAAAAAGAAATTTCTAAAAAATATTTGCAGAGGGTAAAACTAAGACTCTAGTTTTGATTTTTTCGCGAAAGTATACAATCTGTCAAGGTGAAGTCTCATCGCCGAAACCGCCTTTGATGCAGTTCGTGCTTCGATGGCATCGATTATTATCTGGTGCTCGTTTTTATCTGAAGGAAGGGGAGTTGAGCAAAAATCCTTTGACTTGTAAAGAGAGAGAATATCCGGGGTAATAATCAGAAGCATAGATTTAATAACGTCATTTTTAGAGGCTTGTGCAATAGCTCTGTGAAAAATCATGTCTTTTTCAACACGCCTTGGGGTATTGAAATTATCTAAGTAATCCTTATGGGCAAGTTTAAGCGCTTCAATATCTTTTTCGTCCGCTCTCTCACAGGCAAGTCTTGCAGCCTCCATTTCTAAGATTAATCTCGTTTCCACCAGCGAGAAGAAGTCGTAATTTTCAATAGACATAATGTCGGAGATTAACCCCTGAAGCGCATTATGATGAATTGCAGCTATTACGGAACCGCTCTGTGGATATGTCTTTACAATTCCGTAGAATTCCAATTCTGCGAAAGCGTTTCGTACATGTGTACGACCTACCGAAAGCTCTTCCGCCATTTTTCTTTCTGAAGGCAATTTGCTTCTGGGCTTGAGTTTACCTTCATTTATAAGATCATATATGTATTGAAGCACCTTAACGGTAGCGTTTTCTTTATTATTGAATTTGCTTAACATTTCTTTCTAAAAAGTTAGAATTTTTCGCAATATATAAAAAAAATTGTAAGTTTGTGAAAACAATATTGGTCGACCAGTTAAATATTCAAAACCACATGAAGAAACTTACGCTGATAATTGCATTCTCCCTGCTTTTTACATCATTTCTTAATGCTCAGGAAGAGTATACAAACAAATATTCAATGAAATTATCCAAAGAGCCGGATGGAAGTTTCTCCCTGATAAACCGAGAGCAATATTCCAAAATTGTAAACCTGGATAATATTCATGATTTGCTTATTCCTTATACATATAAGCAATCAAAAATTTCAGACTCGGATTATAAAGGAGTTGTTACAAAAGAGTATGTATACAAATCATATCCCACATATGATCTGAAACTTGCAGTAGATTTTGCAGAGTCAGTCAGGCCTTCTCCTTTTATGGTTTATATCCACGGAGGTGGCTGGGCAAGAGGAGATTTTAGTGCAAACAAAGATCTTTCTCAATATTGTGCGAAAAAGGGAGGAATAACAGGGGTCAGGATAAGCTATACTTTAGCTGATAAACCGGGTGCTACCATTTTAGTTACAATTCAGGATGTTAAGGATGCCGTTAAGTGGGTTCAGGATAATGCGAAAGAGTTAAATATAAACCCGAAAGTTTTTGGCTTTATGGGTGGCTCTGCCGGTGGACATTTATCTGCAGTTGCTGCAATGTCAATTCCCGGAACAAAAGTTTTAATTGGAGTCTCGGGAATATATAATCTTCAGAGTGCAAAAATCAGTGCAAAAGCTACCCAGCCGCAACGGTTGGCATACTTTAACAATAAAGACTCAATCACGATTGCACAAGCATCGGCTTTGAATCTTATAAAAGAAAATAATCATCCGGCTGTATATTTAATTCACGGCACAGGAGACATTACTGTTGAATGGGAGCAAAGTCAGGAATTTGCAGATAAACTTAAAAGAAATAAAGTAAAAATACTTAAACTTGATATTTATCCGAATTATGACCACAACCTTTCATCAACCAAGTCCGATTTAAAGGAAAAATTATTCTTTGAATCCTACAATTTTATAGTGAAAAACCTGAAATAGTAATAATAAAATAGATTATAATCAATGAAAGTAAAAGGACTCAGATGGATAGTGTTGAGCATGATTATGCTCGTATCCATTATTAATTATCTGGACCGTGGCACCCTGAGTTATATGTGGGTTGCAAATAAAAAAATAGAATATTCAGCAGAAAAAGTAATAGAAGACTCATTGACTAAAACTTTCATTATTACAGAAAATGACGGAAGTCAAATCGTTGCTCCTTCAGACAGAGTAAAGAAATTGGAAAACAATAATTATCAATACACTAAAGTAGGAGGACTGGCGGCTGAACTTGGAATTGTTGATCCAAACCTGCCTGAAGCAGAATTTAAAATTCAAACCAAGAAGGTATTGGCAACCATCACTATTTTCTTTATGATTGCATATGGCATCAGCCAGATTTTTTCCGGAAGATTATATGACAAAATCGGCACCAGAAAAGGTTTTGCTGTATCTGCCATCATCTGGGGAGCAGCAGATGCTTTAACGTTTTTAGCCGCAGGATTTAAATCTCTCACCGGATTCAGGTTTATGCTGGGTCTTGGAGAAGCAGGTCCATGGCCAGGAGTGACAAAATCCAATGCAGAATGGTTTCCTACAAAAGAAAGAGCATTTGGCCAGGGATTATTCAATGCCTCTACTTCTGTGGGAGCGATTTTAGCACCTATCGTTATTGGATTTTTATTTATGACATTCGGTTGGAAACTTACATTTGTCACCATTGGTTCATTAGCAATCTTGTGGGTTGTTCCATGGCTGATTATAAATAAAAAAGGGCCAAAGGATCATCCATGGATTACTGACAAAGAGAAGGAATATATTCTTTCGGGGCAGCCGGAGGCTCAAACAGCCGCTCCTGCAAAAGCAAAAAGCTGGGGAGAGCTTCTTGGAAAGAGAAAAAATTATGCTCTCATCGTTGGAAGATTTTTTCTTGATCCTGTTTGGTGGATGTTTGTTACCTTTATCCCGATTTATCTTATTGAAGAATTTAATCTGGATATTAAAGAAGTTGCATTCAGTGCCTGGGTTCCATATGTCGGAGCTGCATTTGGTGCATTTGCCGGAGGCTGGTTTGCAGGTTTTTTGCAAAAGAAGGGACACAGCCAGAATTTTTCCCGCAAAACTGCAATGGTTGTAGGGGCGTGCCTGGCGATGCCGGGAATTATCGGAGCAACGATGGCAACTACAGCAACAATGGCAGTTCTGATGATGGCAATAATTCTGTTTGGATATCAGTTCTTTTGTGTTAACATACAAACACTTGCATCTGATTTCCACTATGGAAAAACAGTTGGCTCTCTGGCAGGGCTGGGAGGAGCTTCAGCTGTTCTGGGAACAATAACTGCAATGTTTGCCGTTCCATTTATTACTACAGTATCGTGGGTTCCTTTCTTCATTTTAGGAGGTATGCTGTTTCCAATATCCCTGTTGTCTGTTTTCCTGTTAGGCGGCAAAATTCAGAATATAGATTTAGACGAAGTGAAAAAGAAATAGAATGAAAAAAGTAATTACATTCGGAGAAATAATGCTCCGGCTATCCACTCCGGGCTTCGAAAGATTTATTCAGGCAAAGTCTTTTAATGCTTCCTTTGGCGGAGGAGAGGCCAATGTAGCCGTATCTCTTGCAAATTACGGCATAAACGCTGAGTTTATAACTCGTTTACCCAACAATGAAATCGCAGATTCATGTATTGCAGAACTTAACAAATACGGAGTAGAAACCAAAAACATTATCCGGGGCGGGGAAAGACTCGGTATCTATTTTCTAGAATCAGGAGCTGTTGCACGACCATCCAAAGTAATTTATGACAGAGCCCATTCTTCTATCAGCACAATTGACCCTGATTCTATTGACTGGGGAAAAATTTTAGAGGGAGCAGACTGGTTCCACTGGACCGGTATAACACCTGCACTTTCACAGGCTGCAGCCGATGCATGTTTAAAAGCGATTAATGCTGCAAACAAATTGGGTATTACTGTTTCCTGCGATCTGAATTATCGGAAGAATCTGTGGAAATACGGAAAAACTCCTGCTGAAGTAATGCCTGCTCTTGTAGAGGGTTGCGATATTATTTTAGGGAACGAAGAGGATGCCGAAAAGGTCTTTGGCATAAAACCGAAAGGATTTGATGCCAGCACTACAGGTGGACATATTGAATCTGCTGCTTTCCGGTCTGTTTGCGAACAAATGATGGAAAAATTTTCGCGGGCTAAAAAAGTAATCATTACACTCAGGGGTTCAATAAATGCAAACCACAATACATGGGCCGGAGTATTATTTGACGGAAAGAAACTTTATGAATCCAAATCTTATGATATCACCCACATTGTCGACAGAGTTGGTGGTGGTGATTCTTTTATGGGAGGACTGATTTATGGATTATTAACATATAATGAAAATGACCTGAAGGCTCTTGAGTTTGCTGTTGCTGCATCCTGCCTTAAGCATACAATTTATGGGGACTTTAATCTGGTTACTGTTGCAGAAGTAGAAAATTTAATGAAAGGAGATAGCTCCGGCAGAGTTATAAGATAATTATTATGGCAAGGTTTACAAAAATTCAGACATTAACCGCTATCAAAAATACGGGTATAGTTCCAGTATTTTACCATCGTGACGCAGAGACGGCAAAAGAGGTTCTTATGGCTTGTTATAAAGGAGGAATCAGAGCTTTTGAATTTACCAACAGAGGTGATTTTGCACAGGATGTATTTGCTGAGCTTGTTAAATTTGCTCAAAAAGAGTGCACGGAAATGATTATTGGAATCGGTTCAATTGTAGATGCTCCAACAGCAGCCTTATTTATTCAGCTTGGAGCCAATTTCGTCGTTGGACCATTATTTAATCCTGATGTTGCTAAGTTATGCAACAGACGGCTTATCCCCTATTCTCCCGGCTGCGGAACAGTGACCGAAATTGGGGTTGCGCAGGAATATGGGTGTGACCTGTGTAAAATATTTCCTGCAGGAAATGTAGGAGGCCCTTCTTTCGTTAAAGCAGTTCTTGCTCCTATGCCATGGTCCATGATAATGGTTACAGGCGGGGTAGAACCAACAGAAGAAAACCTCAGTGCCTGGATCAAATCCGGCGTAACCTGTGTAGGAATGGGATCTAACCTTTTCCCGGCAGATGTTATTAAAACAAAGGAATGGAATAAAATCACCGAACTATGCCGGTATTGTTTTAAAATAGTAGAAAAAGTCAGGTGAGTTTTAGTTTTTCTTCAGAGTAATATCAATTCGTCCGACATAAACTCCGGCGGCTCCTGTCTGATTTACAATTACGCCGTTGCCTTCAAAGTTCTTCACGACAACAGGGGCCTCAAGGAATGTGTGCGAGTGTCCTCCTATTATCATATCTACATTGGTAATGTTTTTGGCAAGTTCAATATCGGAAGGCCGTTCAATTGTTCCTCCGTCATATCCAAGGTGGCTCAAAACAATTACAACATCGCACTCTTTTTTCTCTTTTAACATCTTAGCAAGCTTGTTTACAACGCCAATCGGATTCTGGTATACAAGATTTTTTCTTGTATTTTCGGAAACATATCCTTTCAAATCAATAAGAACGCCTATTATTCCTATTTTCAGGCCTTTTTTATTGATTATCACATACGGTTTGACTATTTTCCTGAGTGGTGTTCCCGAAAAGTCATAATTGGCACATATTGTGGGATAATTTGCTTTTTTGAGTCTGTCGGCAAGCTGTTTTTGTCCATTGTCAAACTCATGGTTCCCGAGACATACCGCATCGTAGCCCATTGCATTATACAACTCGATTTCAGCGGCACCTTTGAACAATGTAAAATAAGGCGTTCCCTGATTATAGTCTCCTGCATCCAAAAGTAAAATATTTGGAAACTCGCTTCTCATCTTCGCAATATAGTTGGCCCTCCTCTGGAAACCGCCCATTCCTGCATTCCTGCCGCTTGTAGCCGGCTCTATGTTACTGTGAGTATCATTTGTATGCAGAATTACCAGATCCTGTGCATTAGACTGAAAAAAGAGAACAAGCATCAATATTGTAAGCAAAATCTTGCCGGATATATATCTGTTTTTCATAATTATTTGCTCTTTTAATCTGAATATTTCACTCTTCCGCTTATAACGGAGCCGATTTTTTCTCCTTTCGCAGTAAGGGTTGCAATTTTTTCAATAATTGCATCTCTTATGAGAAGGCCT
The DNA here is from genome assembly GCA_021371955.1 of Bacteroidales bacterium. Classification (GTDB taxonomy): domain Bacteria; phylum Bacteroidota; class Bacteroidia; order Bacteroidales; family UBA932; genus Bact-08. Next base: position 105,612 of record JAJFVD010000003.1, on the reverse strand, counting down.
GTCTCTTCAATTGCAACAGCATCTTTAAGCGCAACAACATTATCGCCTCCGCTCAGAAGAAAATCAATAGTTACTATTCTGTAGATTTTGTTGTCATCCACCGGCTTGCCATTTATCAGTGCCGATTTTAAGGTTCTGTCGGTTTCGTCAATTTCAAGTCTTACATTATCCGAAAGGGCTTCTACCCTGTTTTTGGCGAAAGATTCAAATAGCGCGCGAACAGTTTTTCCCTTCAGATCCAGGATTACAACATAGTTTTCAAAAGGGAAAACAGAATATATATCATACAGTCTTATATTTCCGGCCGGAAGAGCAGCGCGGATCCCGCCAAAGTTTGTGAGGGCAAAATCTACTTTCCTTGATGTTCTTGAACTTGCAAAATCCACCATTGCATCGGCAGCAAAATTTGAAAGAAGAGATTCCGGTCTTGCAGAACGCATCTCCTTAACCGAAACTCCTATAACCTCCTGCATCTTTTTGTCCATTTCCGGTTTGTACTTAGCAATTATCCCCTTAACAACCGGCTCTTCGGGTGTGTTCCAGGTTGAGTCCATAAGGACCCTGCTGCCTTTATATTCAAACCTGTTAACCTGTGCAATCGCAAGACTGCTCCATATTACAAGGGATATTAGTATAACGGTTTTCTTAAGCATATTAACTGTTTTAATATTTAAGCCATTTGATAAGGTCCTTGAAGGTTGCCTTCTTTCCATACATCAGAATACCAACCCTGTATATTTTTGCCGAAACATAAGTCATAAAAAGGAACGTTCCGAAAAGAAGCCCTATAGACAATGCCATCTCCCATACAGGAACACCGAAAGGAGCTCTTGCCATCATTACCATTGGAGAGGTGAATGGAATCATAGACCCCCAGAATGAAAGAGTGCTGTCCGGGTATTGAAAGGTATGAATCATTATGAATAACCCGATAATCAGAGGCAAAGTGACAGGGAATATAAGCTGCTGCGTATCGGCCTCGTTATCAACTGCCGAACCCACCGCTGCAAACATAGAGGCATACAAAAGATATCCCAGTATGAAGTATGCAAGGAACGCTAATATTATAGACACAAAGTCAACTCCCGAGAGAGCGCTCAAAACGTCATTCATAGGTGAGCTGTTTTCTGAAAGAGATGCAGTTACACTGGCCATATCTCCTGCTCCGGCACCACCCATAACAGACGATGTAACCTGCTCATTTCCGGCTAATTTATCCACGCCAATGAAAGACGACACACCAAATATTATCCCTACAGTGAGCCCAACCCATATAATAAACTGCAAAAGCGCAACAGATCCCACGCCGAGTATCTTGCCAAGCATAAGTTCAAAAGGCTTAACAGAAGATATTATTACTTCCACGATCCTGTTTGTCTTCTCCTCAATTACCCCTCTCATTACCATCGAACCGAACATGAAAATAAACATATATATCATAAAGCTGCTGATATATGCAATAGCCATGTATATTTCAACCATTCCCACCTTTTCGTCTCCCTCCTCGCCTATTGTAAAGGTTTTAATACTAACATTGGTTTTAATATCCTTCAATATTGTGTCCAGGTTTTCAATGTTGTATTTCTGAAGTTTGTTCTTCTCAACAGCCTTCTGAACACTGTTTTCAATCTCCTTCTTAGTGTCGATGTTTAACTGTTTGGTCGAAAGGGCAGTTACTGCAACATTTAAATTTGAGTCAAGAGGGGATACCTCAACCATTGCATAATAACCGCTGTTTGCAAAGTCTTTTTTAAGTGCATCGATGTTTGCATTGGCATTAAACTCGTAAATATACTCTTTTGAGTTTTTGAAGAAAGCCGCGCATACAGACGACTTGTCCACTACCAGAATTTTTTGTCCCTCTTCTCCGGACGAAAGTGTCATAATAAGAGAAGGCAGCACTACTAAAGCGGCAAAGAATATTGGAGTCAGGATTGTAAGAAAAATAAAAGATTTTTTCTTAACCCGGATTAAGAATTCTCTTGAAATTATAAGAAATAGTTTATCTGTTTTCATCAGTAAATAATTTTTATTCTAATGGTCTGATGGAACTCGCATGTATTATTTTTATGGAAGTCTGCGTTTATTGAACATGCTCGTTTCATATCTCTGAATTAGCTCACTAACTTAATAAATATATCATTCATCCTTGGAATCAACTCTTTATATGAGACAATGTCCACTTTTGTAATCAACTCTCCCAATACTTCGGAAGATTTAGAACCTTTTGTAACCTCTAAAACGGCTCTGCGGGCTCCTTTATGGTCTTCGTCCGAAACAAGGGTATAAAGAGAGTTGCTTACAACATTCACCTGAGAATCGGATCTGTAAAGAAGCTCAACTTCGTTTCTCCCGTGATCTCTGCGAATTTGCTCCAACCCGCCCGAAATAATCAGTTTTGACTTGTTAATAAGAGCAATATTGTCGCACAACTCTTCTACCGACTCCATATTGTGTGTGGAGAGAATTATAGTTGCACCATTTGCCTTCATATTCAAAATTTCATTTCTTATAATCTGAACATTTATTGGGTCAAATCCGCTGAACGGCTCATCTAAAATGAGAAGTGAAGGTTTGTGCAAAACAGTTGTAATAAACTGAACCTTCTGGGCCATCCCTTTGGAAAGCTCCTCAACTTTTTTGTTCCACCATGCCTGAATGCCAAATTTTATAAACCACTGCTTAAGCTCCCTGTTTGCATCTGCATGACTAAGCCCCTTTAAACGGGCAAGGTACAGTGCCTGTTCGCCTACCTTCATTTTTTTATACAGCCCTCTCTCTTCGGGCAGATATCCTATATAGGCTATATCCGATTGCTGAATTGGCTTTCCGTTAAAAAAAACAGTGCCGGAATCGGGTACTGTAATTTGGTTGATTATTCGAATCAGGGTTGTCTTGCCTGCTCCGTTAGGTCCCAGCAGGCCAAACACAGTGGCTTTTGGAACCTCAATAGAGACGCTGTCAAGCGCAGTAAACTGGTTAAACTTTTTAACCACATTGTTACAGCTTATGATACTCATCCTCTGCTAAGATATTAATGTATTATTGAATTTATTGTCTTAAGAAAACAAAGATAAATAAATCACACTCTTACTCAAGATAAAATTCCAGAATTTTGGCAATTTCTTCTTTTATGATTTTATTAACAACGAGTGCAGCAACTGTAACGATGTCGTTTTTTGTTGATTCTCTGAATCTTACAATTGACCGGGCAACATATGCTCCAATATATGGATTTCTGGCGAGATCGTCTGCAGAGGCTTCTGACAGCTTAATCTTAACTACTTTTGACTTGTCTGCCCATACCTTGTCACAAAATACAGAGTATCTCTCTTTGTCAATTCCGTAGATATCCATTAGTTGTTCGCTTGACGCGAATCCGCCCAGTCTTGCCCTGTAGTCAATAATTTTCCCGGCAAAGTAAGGGCCAATTCCGGGTAGGGAAATCAAATCAATTGAGTCGGCGCTGTTAAGATCAATTATTCTCTTTGCATACGCCGGTTTTTGTGCGGAAAAGGCATTATTGAGAGTATCTGAAGTAAAAGACGGTTTCACACTATTATTCTCTTCTTCAGGAATAACAACATAGTCTTTAATCCTGTTGTAATTCTCTTTCGTGAGCAGATAAATTTTTGACAAATCATCACTCCGTTTGAATTTCCCTCCTTTACTCCGGTAATTGACTATTACCCTTGCCTCTTTTTTCGACAGGCCAAGCTTTAAAAGTCCATCCATTTCGATTGTATTGGGGTCAAAATAAAAAGGGACCTTATCTGTTTGGGAAGTTCCGGATTCAGTAACAGCAGCAATGTTTCTGTTGCCATTATGCGGCACTTGTTTTTCGCCTGACCTGTTTTTTTCGTCTTTCAGTGCCGCATCGGAGCCGGGTTCATTTACCGTAGTATTCCCGTTCCCGCTTATTCTGTTGTATTCTTCAACACTGTTAAACACAAACAGTAAGGCCTGAATAATAAGGACAATAAAAATAAGAATCACGACGCCTCTTGCGTGCGATTTTGTGACTTTCCCTCTCCCCTTCATCTCTCTCCCTCCCGAAAATTTTAATTGATTTTAATCTTTTGATTTCCCTCCCACAACCAGAACAATCTCTCCTTTGGGTTCATGTTTTGTGTACCATTCTGCCAGTTCTGTAACCGTTCCCCTCCTGTTCTCCTCGTAAAACTTGGTCAGTTCCCTTGAGACAGATGCCTCTCTTTCCGCGCCAAAATATTCTGCAAGCTGCAACAGCGTTTTAACCAGCCTGTAAGGAGACTCATAAAATATCATTGTCCTTGGCTCAGTGCTAAGTTCCTTCAACTTGGTCTGCCGTCCCTTCTTCAGCGGGAGAAACCCTTCAAAGCAAAAACGGTCAAGAGGAAATGCAGAGTTGACCAGAGCAGGGACAAATGCTGTAGCCCCCGGAAGGGTCTCGACATCAATTCCTCTGTCTTTGCAAACTCTTGTTAAAAGAAATCCCGGATCCGAAATCCCGGGTGTTCCGGCATCTGAAATCAGTGCGATATTTATTCCGGATTCTATTCTGTCTGCAACGCCTTCAACGCTCCTGTGCTCATTGAATTTATGATGGGACTCCATCCTGGTTTTTATGTCGTACTTTTTCAGCAGCACCGAACTTGTCCGTGTGTCCTCTGCAAGTATTAAATCCACCTCTCCAAGGATCCTTAAGGCACGAAGTGTGATATCCTCAAGATTCCCTATCGGGGTTGGTATGATATACAATTTAGACATCGTATCTTCTTCTCATAATCATCAGAAACCTGTATACTCCATTTGAATCCTCCTCCCACTCGGGAAACGCGCCCCTTATGTAATCCACTGCCTCGTCAAGAGTGTACATTTCATTAAGCCTCTCTATGCTGAGCCTGTATTGTTCCTCGTCGTCGTTGAAAAGTTCCTTTATAAAAAACAGTTTATCGTTGAGGGTTATTGCACTGCGGATATCCGAAACCTTTGGACCGGGCATATCAGTTTTCCATGAATGGAGCGAACCTCTTGCGGCATCAAGAATCGGAAGTTTATCATCAAACAGCTCGATCTCCTCACCCTCGTCATCTGAAAATAATTTTTGCGGTTCCTCTGCCAAAACAGCTTTTTTGGGCGATTGCGGAATATTTGGTATAAATGATTTTGACACATTAAGCTGAACGTCTGCAAATGCTCTTTTGAGTTCGGCAAATGCAAGACTGAGTTTTTTAATCTCTTCGTCACGGGCATTAAGGAGATTGTCAACTGGCAGCGGTTTATCCTGTTCGGCCTTTATAGTATTAAATTTTGCCCTGATTGTATCCAGAGAAATAAAAATCTCTTCCCATTTTAGCGGTGAAATAACTCTGGAATTTTCCAGAGTGTCAAGATCTTGTAATAATCCCGAAATAATTATTCTAATTTCGGCAACTTTATTATTATTTAGCATTCGAACTTTTTATCTTTGTATAGATACAAAAGTAAACAAAATGTTTTTAGAAAGCGCAAAAAAAGAGGGCTGGATTGAAGTGATATGCGGGTCGATGTTTAGCGGAAAAACTGAAGAGCTCATCCGAAGACTCAAAAGGGCTAAATTCGCCAATCAGAGTGTTGAAATATTCAAACCGATGATAGATGTGAGATACTCTGTTTCGGAAGTTGTTTCCCACGACTCGAATGCTATCAGGTCCACTCCGGTAGAATCACCTTCAAGTATTTTATTGTATGCCGGGGATGTGGAAGTTGTAGGTATTGACGAGGCCCAGTTTTTTGACAAGAGTATTGTAGACGTTTGCCAGCAATTGGCATCAAATGGTGTAAGGGTAATTGTTGCGGGTCTCGATATGGACTATCTTGGAAAACCTTTCGGGCCGATGCCCGATTTCATGGCAGTTGCCGAATATGTTACAAAAGTTCACGCAATTTGCGTAAAGTGCGGTAACCTCGCACATCATTCACATAGAATAACAAAAAGCGACAAATTAGTCGTACTTGGCGAAAAAGACGCCTACGAACCAATTTGTCGCCATTGTTTCAATGCGATTGCGAAATAACTATTTTGCCGGTGCAGCTTCAACAGCTTTACGAACAACCATAGCTTTGCCTTCGTGTGTAATGCGAGCTTCAGCGTTAACACCTGTGTAGTTTACATAAAGAGTGTCAGCACCTGCGAGAGTCATGTTACCAGTTACTTCAAGAGTTTGGTCACAAGTCATAGAACCTGTAAAGTTAACAGCTGCTTCTGCGATAGTAGCGATACCACCTAGAGTTACATTTGTGCTGTCATTAACTTTAACAACTGCTGTAAATGTGCTGTCAGCAATGTACTCAAGATCGATAGGGGCAGCGATAGTTTGAGTTGTAGGTGTTCCAAGTGAGTCAAGAACTGTAACAGTGATTGAGTCAACACCTGTCCACTGACCAACAAGTTGTTCTGAAACTGGTTTCTCTTTTGTTCCGCAAGAGATGAGAGCTACGCTGATTGCTGCAGCTGCAAGAATTGTTTGTACTTTCATTTTATAAAATGTTTTAGGTTTGTTTGTTAATTCGGCCGCAAATGTATAAAGTTTTTTCTTACAATGATACTTTTTTTAAACATTTTATAACTTTGCAAGCGAAATTTTTTTCCAATGAACCATTCCCAACTAAAAATCAGCAGGTCAAAACTGCTTGAAAACTACAATTATTTCCGCTCAAAACTCTCAAAATCAACCAAATTACTCGTGTTAGTAAAGGCGAATGCCTATGGGCACGGTGATGTTGAAATTTCAAGATTACTTGAAGAGTTTGGTGCCGATTATTTAGGCGTAGCCTTCCCAATAGAGGGCAAAAAATTAAAAAATGCAGGTATAAAGTTACCAATTGTTATCCTCACGCCGGGATATGACAATTTCGAAGAGATAATTCAAAGCGGACTTGAACCAAGTATTGTTAATTTTGATGCTGCAAAGTCCTTTGTTGCAGCAATTTCAAAACTTGGGCTGAAATCCTGGCCGGCACACATTAAGCTGGACACGGGCATGAGTCGTGTGGGCTTCATGAAAGAAGAGATAGACGATTTGAAAATCTTTCTTGAGACAAACAGATCTATTGATGTAAAATCGGTATTCTCCCACCTTTCGTCGGCCGAATATGATCTACACGACGATTTTACAAAGTCTCAGATTGAACTTTTTACATACATGTACGACATAATTGCACCGGTTTTTCCTGTCAGGCCCATTAAGCATATTCTAAATTCTTCCGGAATCGAGAGGTTTCCTGAATATCAGTTTGATATGGTCCGTCTTGGCATTGGAATATATGGTTCGACATATGTAGAAGGAAACACATCCCTTAAACCTGTGGCTTCCCTCGAGGCTCCAATTGTCCAGATTAAAACCGTCAAAAATGTTACTGTAGGCTATGGAAGATTTGGCATAGCAGACGAGGCGGGAAAGACAATTGCGAGTGTTCCGCTCGGGTATGCCGACGGTATAAACCGCCATCTCGGAAGAGGCAATGCCTCATTTGCAATTAACGGCGTTCTTGCTCCTACAATCGGCAATATTTGTATGGATATGTTTATGATGGACATTACAGGAATTGATGCAAAGGTTGGAGACACTGTTACAATATTCGGTGAAAAGCCGCTTGCGCTCGATTTGGCTAAAACCCTAGGAACCATAACCTATGAAATTTTCACCTCAGTTTCGGCAAGGGTGAGCAGAGTGGTTACGGAATAGAATCAGTTTATAATTTTAAATATCATCTCCTGCAGGAGCTCCCCTTCGGTTGCTTCTCCCCCTTCATTGCTTTTGCCCATATAGTCGTATTTCCTAATCTGGGCAATTGCATTCATGCATTTAACCGGAGGATAGTTTCTAATAGCAGCATCATATTCTTCTATGTAAAATGGAGGTATTCCAAGATATGCAGCTGCATCTCCCCTTCCTGCCTCCCTCTTTTGAGTCTTGATTGCATGATATTTCAGAATCTTGGTAAAATGGCTGAAAATTGAAGGAAGAATTTTCACAAGCGGATACTGTTTAGGATTTGACGAGAAGAAAAATACAATTTTGTAAATTTTCTCAATGTTCTTATAGGATAACGCTTTGTTTAGCTCAAAGACATTATACTCCCTGCTTATTCCAACATTTTCCTCAATGTCGCCTACAGTGATTTTCTTGTGTCCCTCAGAGAGATTCAGTATGAGTTTATCAAGTTCTGTAACCAGCTTTCTCAGTTCGGTCCCGCTAAAGTCGGCAAGCAGCATCGATGCATGAGGGTCAATTTCCATTTTTTTCTTTGCCACGTACCTGTTGATCCAATCCACGACATCGCTGTCGCCAAGGGGAAACGATTCAAAAACAACTCCATCTTTGTTTGCAGATGCAATCTTGTATAGAGATTTTCTTTTGTCCAGAGACTTGTTTGTAAGAATTAAGACGAGGATTGTTGTGGGAAGTGGTTGTTTCAGATACTTTTCAAGATCTTCAAGGTCCTTTATTGCCTGCGCTTCACGCACTACCACAAGTTGCCTTGCAGCCATCATGGGATAGCGTCTGGAGGCCTCTATTACCTGTTTTATATCTACATCCGTTCCATAAAGAAGAAGCTGGTTAAAGCCTCTCTCTTCGGGCGTAAGTGCATTATTCATTATCTCTTCCGAAATAGAATCGGAAAAGAAAGGCTCTTCGCCCATGAGTATGTAAAATGATTTGAACTTACCGCTTTTAACCTCGGCAAGAATCTTTTCGTAATGCGCAATGGCGTCTTTTATATTCTGTTTTGCCATAATTCTACCTGCGCTAAATTAGATAAAAAGGGTATAACCGGCAAATTTTATATCTTTGCTACCCTTATTATCATGCTGAAGATGAGAGTTACTGTTTTTGACCCGGTAAGGAAAAAGAGTGTTGCACTGACACCGGAAGAGAGTGTAAGACAGCAGCTTATAGAAATGTTAAATAAGACACTCGGAGCTCCTCATCATCTGATGAGTTGCGAATATTCTCTGGAGGCCGGTGGCAAAAAATACAGGGGGGATCTGGTAGTTTTCAGCCGTGAGGCGAAGCCGGTTCTTCTTGCCGAGTGCAAGGCCCCTTCTGTAAAAATAAGCAGGACCACTTTTGAGCAAATTTTGAAATACAATATGGCGCTGGGAGTTAAACACATCCTCCTCACAAACGGGCCGGATACATACTTTGCCACACTAAACCCTCAGACGAAGAGTTACGAATATAAAAGCGAAATTCCACCTTACGATGAACTTTCTAAAGAATAAAATATTTTCCGTAATATCAGAAGAGGCCGCAAATTCGGGAGTAAGAGCTTTTGTGATAGGAGGCTTTGTGAGAGACTGTTTTTTGGAAAGGAACAGCAAGGACATTGACATTGTTGTTGAAGGCAGCGGAATTGAACTGGCAGAAAGAGTTGCGAAAAAACTCAGGGTAAAGGTCGCTGTTTTTAAAAACTTTGGCACTGCAATGCTCAAATCCGGAGATATTGAAGTTGAGTTTGTGGGGGCAAGAAAAGAGTCATATCGTTCGGATTCAAGGAAGCCCATAGTAGAAGACGGCACAATAGAAGATGATCAGCTGCGCAGGGATTTTACAATAAATGCCCTTGCATTCAGCCTCCAGAAAGAGGATTTCGGGAATTTGTCCGATCCGTTTAATGGAGTAAAGGACCTCCAGGCAGGGCTAATAAGAACTCCTCTTGAACCGGACACAACATACAGCGACGATCCGTTGAGAATGATACGTGCAATTCGGTTTGCAAGCCAGCTCTCATTTACAATTGTTCCGGAGTCGATAGAATCTATTAAACGCAACAGGGACCGGCTTAAAATCCTCTCTACAGAAAGGATTTCCGATGAACTGAATAAAATAATACTCTCTCCAAAACCTTCCGTTGGATTCTACCTGCTGGAAGAGACAGGATTGCTTGAACTTATCCTTCCACAGCTAGTGAAACTAAAAGGGGCAGAATATGTAGACGGGAAGGGACATAAGGAAAATTTTTCACACACGCTTCAGGTTCTTGACAACCTTGCAGCAATGAGCGACAATCTATGGTTGCGATGGAGTGCATTGCTCCACGACATTGCAAAACCGGCTACAAAGAATTTCGAACCCGGAATAGGCTGGACATTTCATGGTCACGATTTCATTGGCGGGAAAATGGTTCCTAAAATCTTTCAGCAATTAAAAATGCCTCTGAACGAAAAGATGCGCTATGTTCAAAAAATGGTTCAGCTGCATCTAAGGCCAATTGCTCTCGTACAGGAAGTCGTTACGGATTCTGCGGTGAGGAGACTGCTTTTCGATGCAGGAGACGACATTGAAGATCTTATGATGCTTTGCGAAGCAGATATCACCTCAAAAAACGATAAAATAGTAAAAAAGCACAAGAAGAATTTTGCTCTTGTAAGAGAAAAACTAATTGAGGTTGAGGCAAAAGATGCAGTAAGAAACTTCCAGAATCCTATCACCGGAGAATACATAATGGAAGCGTACGGCATCGGGCCCTGCAGGGAAATTGGCGAGATAAAAGAGTACATAAAAAACGCCATCCTGGATGGCGTTATCGGAAACCATTTTGATGAAGCCCGGATTCTCATGGAGAAAAAGTGCTCAGAAATGGGGCTTAATAAATTGTTGTCTGAGGATTAAAGTTTGTCCACTTTGCCGTCCAGTTGTCGGTAGACAAATCGCTCCTGAATGCTCCTATAAAATTCACCTTGTCAAAGAAACTGCCTGAAACATTTGTGTCTGTAAAGAGGTTGACTTTACCTGTAAGAGGGCTTCCGGCAGAAGGACCCCAGCTTGCCCCTGCAGAGAGGCTGTTTGGCTGCTTTAAAGAGAGGTTTGCAATATTTGAGTATACAGTGTTGGAATTACCTGCTTTCTTGAAAAATGAAGACGAGAATGACTCCGCAGCTGTTTTGTCAAATGTTGATGCATTTATCGATAAAGAGTCTTTAAATGAACCGTCCTTATCGCTTCCAAGTATGCCCATTTGAGCAAAAATCACATTTTTGATATTTAAATTTCCGTTTGTAGCAGCACTCTGTGTCTGTGAACCTTTGTCATTGCATATTGCAATACCTACAGGATAGCCAAAGGCAAGCGAGTTGTAGCAGTTGAGGTTTGAGCCTCTTCTAATTTGCATTGCCGCCTGATGCTGGCCAAGTTTGGACCCGTTATTGGGGTTATTGTTTCCTCCTGTTATATACGAGGTTGTATTTTCGAATTGCGGATCCTGCCCGATGGGTCCCACGAAGGTCATATTGGAAAATACCGGTTTTGTAATTGGAAGCTGATTTGGAGCATCGCTGTTGTTGTCGGACTCGAATCCGTTTGAAATAGATTTGTCTGCAATCCTTGGATCTCTTACTGCTAGACCAAACTGAATATTTCCGCGGAAACCTGCATCGGTGTCAAAATCATCGTCCCAGCCATAGTACGAGACTATATATTTTGCACTTGCAGTGCCACCGAACCACTCAAATGAATCATCGTTTGAGTACGACACCTGAATATGATCCAGCCTGGTTCCTGACCCTACCGAGCCCATTGTGAGACCGTTAATCTCCTGGTCTGTTTTAAACGGATATCCGGCAAATTCTATCCTCACATACGACAAAACTCCTGAATTGTCTGTATCATCGTTTCCGCCGTGTTTTGAACGGGGGCCGCCTTCAATAATCATTTCGGTTTTGTTATTGGAAGCCTTGCCACATATAACTATCCCTCCCCAGTCGCCTGGTTTTCTTGAACCGGCCGGTTGGTTTGAAGTAAAAACTATAGGGAGGTCCTCTGTTCCCTGTGCAATAATTTTTCCGCCTCTTTCAACAATAATTGCAGCCTTGGTGTCTTTGTCACCTTTAATTACAGTGCCTGCCTCAATTGTAAGAGTTGCTCCGTCTGTTATGTATACCCATCCTTTCAGCACATAAACTCCCTTTTTAATAGTATGGTTTGTTTTAACTTCAAACTCCTGAATACCGCTGCCAATTTCATTCGTATTAAAAATCAGCTGCTCGGTTTCTACCGGAGGAACAGGTGGGACAGGATTCTTCTCGCACGATGCCAGGTTAATTAAAACAACAGCAGTCATAATTGCATAAACTACTCTTTTCATTTTTTCTTATTATTAGGTATTATTAATAAAATTCTGATTATTAAAAATTTAACTGAAGTCCCAGATAAAAGTTAGCTCCCGGTTTAAAACTTTTTGCAACCTGCTTTCTTTCGTGTATAACGCCCTGGTTGTCTATATATTTTGGATATTGTTCAAATACCACTTCCTGATTCAGGATGTCCTTAAAGCTTGCTTTTACCTCCAGAGTTTTTCCGATTTTTTTGCTAATCACGATATCGACCATATCTCTGGGGATTTCGTAGGTATCAGGGACATCATTGTTTATACTGGCTCCCGAGCCGGTGTCTACCCTGCCTATTCCCACTACTCTTTTTCCAATTCTGTTGTAAAGAATTCCTGCACTCAACCCAAGTTCGGGGTTATCATAGTACAATGAACTGTTTACAATGTATGGCGACTGGCCTTGCATTGGCCTGTCTTTTTCGAGTGAATTCTGCTGGTCAAAATTCACATTACTGGAAATATACGCGGCATTCAAACCAAGAGTGAAACCCTTAATCCCGATGAAGTCAAGCTTTTTCCTTACGTCTATCTCAACACCGTAGTTATCGGCAGAAATGGCATTTTCAAATGTATACGTATATGACCCGCCTGCATCAAGATATGTCCATTCTATTGGATTGATAAAGTACTTGTAAAACAGGGCGAATGTTACGTACTCTTCGTTTGAAGGATAATATTCGTAACGGAGGTCGATGTTGTGAATTTTTGCCTGTTTGAGATCCGGGTTCCCCTTAACATCCGAAAAGAGGTTAAAGTCGTAAAAAACCGATGATGACACTTCCCTGAACTCCTGTCTGTTTACAGATGACCCATATGCAAGCCTTACTAGATTCTTTTTGTTTATGTTGTAACTGGCATTCAGAGATGGGAAGAGGTCCAGTTTGTCGTAATCCCTGTTTTTTGTAGAAAATTCATAAATCTTCTCATAGCTTGTGAGTCTCATTCTTGCAGCCTCGGCCCTGAGTCCGGCAAGGACATTAAATTTGCCTGCAGGCAATTTGTATGAAACATAGGCAGAACCCTGCATATTTGTGCCCTTATAGCTGTTTCTGTTGTCGGTATCTTCATAGATATACAACTTGTCCGAACTGAAATTGCCATCGGTGAGAATTTCTCCAACTACATCTTTGTAGACAAAATCTTCTGGAAGCCCGTATCGGTTAAAGCGGTAAAAAAACTGGCGGTTGTTGTACTCCCTTGTCCTGTACTCTCCATACAGCCCGGCCTTGAATTCACTCTTTATATCGCCGAAGAGATTAACAGGCAGTGTATAATTTACTGCTCCCGAAATTATGTGTTCGTCCAGTTTCACAAAATCTCTGGTGATTTCATTCTGGTCAATTGCCATCTGACCGAAATACTTATCTCCTACAACCAGATTCTCTTCCCTGTTTATTATCCTCCTGTCGGGCTGATTTAATCCTGCGTATGAGTATCCCGCGTTCCAGTCAATATCGGAACCGGCTATTTTATGTGTACCGGCAAATTGTCCCGAATACGTTGTCCTGCTGGAATAAATATATTCCTCTTTTTCCTGAATATATTTTGAGCTTATATTTTGCCAGCCTTCGCGTGTTGTGTACCTGTTTTTACCGGTCTGGTTAAAAATATTCCTGAACTCAATCTTGTTGTTTCCTTTAATCCAGGTAAGGTTAAACATGGCTCCGAGCTTGTCGTCGATACTGTATTGGTTATCGTTGTATTTGTAAATATATTCCGACTCGTCCGACACTGTGTTGTATACGCCAAATCTTGCATTAAGCATATTGGAATATGTCTGGAAGCCGTGTGAATAATTGACAGCACCAACCATTCCCAGTTTCGAATCGTTCTTTAGGTTATACACCCTGTTTATCATAAAATTGATTCTTTGATCGGGCATCGGGCGAACCTTGTTTACGCTCCAGTCGTTGCGGAATCCGTTTTTAGTAATATCTGTCACCTGTGCCTCATTATTATTGTCCATCCTCAGCGGAACAGATGCACGCAGCGACCTCACTCCATTGTCGAAACCCAGAAAATCGGTTGGAGAAGCAGTATTGTAAAAGTGATCGTTAAAATGTGTTTCGCTGTTTGCATTCATCCCATAAGAGATGAAAAGCTCATTTTTGTCAGGCATACTTTTGGTTGCAATTTTTACAAATCCTCCTGAAAAATCGGCAGGTATCTCCGCAGAAGGCGATTTTACAATCATAATGCTTTCGAGCTGCGAACTTGGAAGCATATCAAATGAGAATGACCTTGTATCTGCTTCCGTGCTGGGTACTGCAGTGTTGTTTATCCACACATTGTTATATCTTCCTGCCAGACCTCTTACAATTATATATCTGTCGTTAATTACCGAAACTCCGGGAATCCGCTTTACAACCTCAGCAGCACTTCTGTCCTGCGATCTTGATATCTGGCGGCCGGAAACTCCGCTCATAACAACACTTGCCGTTCTTGTTGCCTGGACCATTGCTATTTCGGAATTCATTCTCTTTACAGAAGAGACAACTATTTCATTCAGCTGAGTTGCCGACTCCTCCATCACTATGTCAAATTCGTTTTTCCCGGGTTTGATTTCCATATCGGGCAGAGAAATCGTTTTATAGGATATACAGGCTATCTCCATAGTATGAGTTCCCGCCGGAATATTTTCAATCGAATAATTTCCGTCAAGATTTGTGGATGCCCCTTTTTTCAGGTTCTTAAAATAGATTGTTGCTCCAATAACAGGTTCTCCTGTTGTTTTGTCAACCACAACTCCATTAAGTGCATTTTGTGCAGTAGTGATTTGTGCTGTCCCAAAGAAAAGAACCGTAACAAATAATAGTCTCAGAATTTTTTTCACTTTTTTCCTTTTTTGTTTCCGAAGGCAAAAGTATTCTGCAACTGTTACGGGGTTAAGACAAAATAATTAAGAATTTATTACGAAAGGGAACCTAAAATATGTTATTTTGCAATCATAAATTACTTTTGCACCATGGAAAAAAAGAGAATCCTTGTTGTGGACGATGAAGAGGATCTTTGTGAGATTCTCCGGTTTAACCTCAATAGTGCAGGTTATTTAACAGATGTCGCTTTCTCGGCCGAAGAGGCTTTTGCAAAACTTAAGAACAATTACGATTTGCTCCTCCTGGATGTCATGCTTGGGGGAATAACCGGGTTCAGGCTTGCAGAACTCATTAGGGAAGAGTACCACGACAATGTCCCGATTATTTTCATAACTGCTAGAGATAGTGTGGACGACAAACTTAAAGGATTTAACACCGGAGCAGACGACTATATTCTAAAACCCTTTTCGGTAAAAGAGGTTGTTGCCCGGGTTCAGGCGGTTTTGAGCAGAACCGAGTTCAGGAAAAGAAGCGAAACAGAACGGATAGAAAAGGAGAAGAATCAGGAAAAAGCAAAGAAAAGTGAAAACGAGCTTCTGGTTTTCTCGGATATGGTCATTAACTCCGAAACAAAACAGCTGAGCATCCACGGCCGCAATATAAAACTCACAAAAAAAGAGTTCGAGATACTATACATGTTCGCCGTTGAACCGCAAAAAATATTTTCAAGGGCACATATACTTGATCTTGTATGGAAAAATGAAGCATATGTACTTGACAGAACGGTAGATGTTCATATTGCAAGACTTAGAAAAAAACTGGGGGAATACTCAGGATGCATTGTGAACAGGTCGGGATACGGATATTGTTTTGAAACGAGCATGTTCAATTAACGCAAACATTCATGAAAGTAATACATGCGAGTTCCATCAGACAATTAAAATCCGAATTATTTACTGATGAAACGAATGGAAAGAATTAAAAAGGTCAGCTACAAATATCAGGTTCTCATATACTTTTCACTGCTCCTTACTGCAGTGACTCTGGGTTTTTCATATCTGTTCATGCAGAGAGAGAGGGAATTTAAAATGGAGAGGCTCACCTATACAATGATTCCATATACCGATTTGGTTTATAACAACCTTTCCCGTGACAGTTCATATCTCAATCCTGACTCTGCTGCACGCAGGATGTTGTCAATTCTCCCGCTTATTCCGGAACAAATGAGAATAACAGTTCTCACTCCGGATGCATGGGTTATCTTTGACAACCTCCAGTTAAATGAATCAATCAAGGAAAACCACCTGAACCGCCCGGAACTTATTGAAGCTAAAAAAGAGGGATACGGGTCGGAACTAAGATATTCCAATACCCTAAAAGCAGAATATCTCTATTATGCCAAGCGATATCCAAAACTATATGTGAGGGCTGCGCTGGACTACAACTCTTCTGTGCTGCCGGTAATTGTGAGCAGTAACCGTTATATGGTTGTTATTCTCATTCTGTTTCTTTCCGTTGTACTTGTCCTGGTATTTATTACAAAGAAAATTAGCAGGCCGGTTTCGGCCCTGCGTGAATTTATCGATATCGTAAAAAACGGACGGGGAGATTTTAACAACATATCCTTTCCTAACAACGAACTTGGCGAGGTGGGTGAAGAAATTGTCAAAACATTCCGGCAACTGGATGAAACAAAAAAATACAAACAGGAACTCACGCACAATGTTGCACACGAGCTTAAAACACCCGTAACAGGCATACGCGGATATCTTGAGACCCTGCTTCAGCAAGAAAATATTGATAAGGACCAGAGCAGATTCTTTCTTGAAAGAGCTTATGCACAAACACTTCGTCTGTCATCAATTATTAATGACATTTCAATATTAAATAAGATTGAGGAGTCGCCGGATAAGTTCGATATTGAACCGGTAAATATACGCCAGTGCCTGCTTGAAATTGAGTCCGACCTGGCATTCAAACTGGAGGAAAAGAAGATTATTTTCTCCAACAAAGTGGATGATAATATAATTATTAAAGGGAGCAGCTTCCTTATCTATTCATTATTCAAAAACCTCATTGACAACTCTATCGAGCACGGAGGCGAAAAAATAGAAATTTGCACAGAGAGCAAAGGGTGCGACAGCAAGTTTGCCTATTTCAGCTATTACGACACTGGTAAAGGAGTTAGTGAAGAGCATCTGGACAGGATTTTCGAACGATTTTACAGGGTTGAAAAGAGCCGCAGCCGCAAAAGCGGAGGTTCCGGCCTTGGCCTTTCAATTGTAAAAAATGCAATTAAGCTGCAAAAAGGGAGCGTAACAGTATCGAACCGTCCGGGAGGAGGGCTCAAATTTGAAATTGCACTAGCCTTGGAAGTATAGGCCTAATGTACAGAAATTCCTATGAGATGCATAAACTCCTCTCTGGTCTTGATATCTTTAAGAAAAGCACCTGTAAATGCCGAGGTTGTTGTAACCGAATTCAATTTTTGAACACCCCTTATCTGCATGCACATATGCGAAGCTTCGATAACAACGGCAACTCCGAGCGGATTTAGTGTGCTCTGTATACAGTCTCTTATCTGAACTGTAAGTCTTTCCTGTACCTGAAGGCGTCTTGAGTATGCTTCCACAACCCTTGCCACCTTACTCAGCCCGGTAATGTATCCGTTAGGAATATAAGCAACATGTGCCTTGCCGTAGAACGGGAGCAGATGGTGTTCGCAAAGAGAGTAAAGTTCTATATCCTTCACAAGGACTATCTGCTGATACTCTTCCTTAAACTTTGCAGAATTAAGTATCGCTGCAGGGTCTACCTGATATCCCTGAGTGAGAAACTGGATAGATTTAGCAACTCTTTCGGGAGTCTTTTCCAGCCCTTCGCGGCTGGTATCCTCCTCTATTAAATTCAATATATTCTTGTAATTAGCAGCAAGTTGTTGAGTAATATCTTCGTCGTACTGCTCTATCTTTGTATATGCCATAATAATTAACTAATTTCGTGCAATATTACAAAAAAAATAGATTACCAGATGAGAATACTCATTACCGCAGCTGAGGAAGAGGAACTTATTACTGCCAGGCAGGCATTCAACTCTCTTTCCAAAAGTGAGCAGTACGGGCTCGATATAACTTATATGCTCACAGGCATCGGAACAACTTCTACAAGTTACAAACTCACAAAAATTTTTAACAGTTCAGCAGTTGTTTTTGACCTTGCTGTTAACATTGGAATTGCCGGCAGCTTTAGTGCCGATTTTCCAATCGGGTCCGTAGCCAGAGTGGACAAAGAATTTTTCGGCGACTTAGGATTTGAGACTTACGGGGGGTTTCAGACGCTTTTTGATTATAAGATTTTAGATGCCGACACCCATCCGTTTAAAGGCGGTGCACTCTATGCTCCTACCCTTTCGCCTGTTGTCGAAGAGGCGATGTCAGTTTACAAAAAAGCATCAGCAGTAACTGTACAAACAGTTAGCGGCCTTCCGGAAAAGACGGTACAACTGAAAAAAGACTTTACAGCTCAGATAGAGAGTATGGAGGGGGCAGCATTTTTCTATGTGTCAATTCTTGAGCAGATTCCATTTATAGAACTTCGCTCTGTTTCAAATGAGGTAGGCGAGCGCAACCGGGCCATGTGGAACATTCCTCTTGCCCTGGACTCTTTGAAAACAGCAGTCAAAATACTGATGGAGGCCCTGTCTAAATGAAACTTAATTTAGCCTACTCTCCCTGTCCAAACGATACCTTTGCATTTCACGCAATGGTACATGGGCTCATTGATACCGAAGGGCTGGAATTCACTGTTGAGCTTGCCGATGTAGAACAGCTCAACAAGGGAGCGGCCAGGGGCTTGTATGATATGTGCAAACTGAGTTATCATGCATTTTTCTATTTGTGCGACAGATACGCGATGCTTCGTGCAGGAAGTGCCCTGGGTTACAATAACGGCCCGCTGTTTGTTGCTCCGGAAGGCAGCAAGTTGTTCAGACCCGACGGGACACCGGACCGGGAAAAAATTGCCATGGCCAAAGTTGCAATTCCCGGTGAGATGACTACCGGTGCACTTCTCTTAAAACTTGCATTTCCCGAAATTACAGATAAATCTCCCATAATTTTTTCTTCAGTCGAAAGCGAAGTAATGGCAGGCCATTACGATGCCGGTGTGTTAATACATGAGGGCAGGTTTACTTACCGGAATAAAGGTCTGAGACTCATTGAGGACCTGGGTGCTTTTTGGCAAAACTCTACAGGCTTTCCCATCCCGCTTGGCGGAATAGCAATCTTGCGTTCATTCTCCCCTGATATCCAGCAAAAAGTAAACAGGGTTTTAAACAGGAGTATCCGTTTTGCCATGGAAAATCCAAGCCTTTCTCAAAGATATGTTGCAGAGAACGCACAGGAGATGGATGCCGATATTCAGAAAAAGCATATCGAACTATTTGTAAACGACTACAGCATCGACATAGGAACAGAGGGAGAAAAGGCAGTTAATACATTATACAAAAGAGTACTGGAAATTAATCCTGAAATTTGTATGAGAGATAATCTCTTTATTTTGTAGATTCACGAATTAAAAACAAGACCCAATGAGCATCGATATTATTAAAATCCAGGGAATTAAGAAGTATTATAAAGTTGGCACACAAGAGGTGAGGGCTCTTGACGGAGTTGATCTCACAATACATGATAATGAATATGTTGCCATTATGGGTCCCTCGGGCTCCGGCAAGTCCACTATGATGAACATCCTTGGCTGCCTTGACAGTCCATCTGGGGGGACTTACATTCTTAACGGAACGGATGTTTCACAGATGAATGACAATGCGCTTGCCGAGGTAAGAAATAAAGAGATTGGTTTCATTTTTCAGTCATTTAACCTCCTTCCAAGATATTCTGCCCTCGAAAATGTTGCTCTTCCCCTGATATACTCGGGAGAATCAAAAAAAGACAGAGACATAAGGGCCGAGAAAGCGCTTGAAAGCGTAGACTTAACGGACCGCATGCATCACAAACCTAATGAATTGTCCGGTGGTCAGAGACAAAGAGTTGCTGTTGCACGGGCGCTTGTAAACAAACCTTCGATAATACTTGCCGACGAGCCTACGGGTAATCTGGATTCAAAAACTTCCGTGGACATAATGAAACTTTTTGAAGCAATTCACAACAAAGGGAACACAATTATCGTTGTAACACACGAAGAGGACATAGCAAAACATGCACACAGGATTATACGCCTCAGGGACGGCCATATTGAGTCGGACGCAGTAAATCTGAATCCTGTCAAACACTCTTAATTTATCAAATATAAAGAGTTATGAAAGATATGAACATATACACAAAGACCGGAGACAAGGGCAAGACATCCCTTGTTGGAGGTGCAAGGGTGAGCAAGGACGACCCCCGTGTAAATGCATACGGCAACGTAGATGAATTAATTTCTCATATTGCCCTGATACGTGCCGACGCTTTTGGCTCCCCTTATCACGAAAATCTGAGGCGGATTCAGGCAAATCTTATGCTTGTTGCAGCCCACCTCGCTGCAGACGAACATGGTGCCGCAAAACTTAAACAGTTTCAAAATATCGAAATTGAGTTTTTAGAAAGCCAGATAGATGAAATGGTTGCTGCACTTCCGGAACAAACCGCATTTATTCTTCCCGAGAGACCAAGAGTTGCTGCAGAGTGTCATATTGCAAGGACAGTGTGCAGGAGAGCAGAAAGATCTTGCATTGCCCTGTTATCGGAATCAAGAGTCGAACCGGGAGTAAAGTATCTTAACAGACTTTCGGATTATTTATTTGTGTATGCCAGATACTTAGCAATGGTAAATGGCATTACTGATGATTTTTGGTATCAATAAGGTTGCAAATTAAAATTTAATAGTTATCTTCGCACACTAATTTCACATTATCGCAACTGCTTAATATTTAATCTCTTAGCTTTATGTACTGGACACTTGAATTGGCTTCTAAACTCGAAGATGCACCTTGGCCTGCCACCAAAGAGGAGTTGATAGACTATGCTACACGATCAGGAGCACCTTTGGAAGTAATTGAAAATTTAGAGGATCTTGAGGACGATGGTGAGGTTTACGATAGCATTGAAGACATCTGGCCTGATTATCCAAGTAAAGAGGACTTTTTCTTTAACGAAGAGGAGTACTAAAATATAATCTATGAAAATTATTATAGCCGGTGCTGGAGATGTAGGTACCCACCTGGCCAAGATGCTCGGCAATGAGGATCATGAGCTCACCGTTATAGACAGCGATGAGAGCAGGTTGAATCATGTTGGCGAAATCGCAGACATTATCCCAATATATGGTTCTCCAACCTCTATCACTACACTTGAAAAAGCCGAAGTAAGAAAATCCGATTTGTTTATTGCCGTAAGTCCGGCTCAGGAGCAGGATGTCAACATTATAAGCGCAATGCTCGCCAAGAAAATGGGCGCAGGCAAGGTTACTGCACGTATAAACAATGACGAATACCTCAAGAACGAAAATAAGCTCCTTTTTACAGAGATGGGTATTGACCTTCTCTTTTATCCCGAAAAAATTGCATCTCACGAAATCATAGACCTGCTTAAACAAACAGGAACTTCTGAATTTATGGATTTTTCCGGAGGGAAACTCCAGCTTATCGTTTTCAGACTCGACGACGGAGCTCCCCTGATTGACAAAACTTTATCCGACTATTCAAAACCCGGTGTTGAACTTATCTACAGGGCTGTTGCAATTGCTCGTGACGGAAATACGATAATACCCCGTGCTTCAACTAAATTTAAAGAGAGGGACCTGGTATTCGTAATTTCCAAACGGAGCGGAGTGCAGGAGGTTATGACCTATTCAGGAAAAAACAATATTGATGTTAAAAGGCTGATGATTGTTGGCGGCGGACGGATTGGCGAAATGGTTGCCAAAAAGCTTGAGACATCTGTCGACTACATAAAACTCATTGAACGACGCAGAGAGAGGTGTGATGTTTTAAACGAAAGACTTAACAAAACACTGGTAATAAATGGCGATGCCAGAAATACCGACCTGCTCATTGAAGAAGACGTAAACGATTTTGATGCCTTTGTTGCTGTTACAAGCAGTTCTGAAACAAACATCCTCTCTTGCGTGATGGCTAAGAAAATGGGAGTTGCCAAGACAATCGCAGAGGTAGAAAATATAGATTATATTAAACTTGCGGAGGGTATGGGCGTAGATGCCGTTATTAACAAAAAGCTCATTACAGCAAGCCGTATTTTCCGTTTCACCCTTTCAAACAAGGTTCAGTCCATTAAATGTCTTAATGGTTCAGATGCGGAAATTCTTGAATTTATTGTCAATCCAAACAGTAACATTACAAAGGACAAGCTTCGCAATATAGGATTTCCGAAAGATGCTATCATTGGCGGGGTAATCCGCGGAACACAAAGCTTTATAGCGGTGGGAGACACCGAAATAATGCCATACGACCGTGTAGTGGTATTCTCGCTGCCATCGGCACTTGCCAAGGTGAACAAATTCTTCGCCTGATATCCATATTACTTCATAATTCGATAAATTAAAACAGTAACGGCTCCTTTTTATTATAATTTTTAATAAAACGGCGCTGTTGAGATAACAATTTATTATCTTTGCCGAATTAATTTTATTAAGGCAATTATGAGCAATTACAGTTTCAAAACAAGCGGCAAGACCAGGCTTGAACATGATCTTCTTGGAGACAAAAGCGTTCCTGTTGAGGCACTTTTTGGAGTACAAACTCTCAGATGTATTGAAAATTTTGACATCAGTCGTCAGCTTCTTTCTGACTATCCACAATATGTTAAGGCTTTGGGTATAGTTAAGATGGGTGCAATTCTTGCAAACCACGAAATTGGACTTGTAGATGAAAATATCAAAGATGCAATTGTTGAAGCCTGTAAAGAGCTAATGGAAGGCAAGCATCTGGAGCAGTTTCCTATTGATATGATACAAGGAGGCGCCGGTACGTCTGTCAATATGAACGCAAACGAGGTTATTGCAAACAGAGCGCTGGAGATAATGGGAAAACAACGCGGCCAGTATGAGTTTTGCAGCCCCAACGACCATGTAAACATGGCGCAGTCCACCAATGACGCATATCCAAGCGCAATGCACATCGGGCTTTATATAACACACTTTGAGGTAAGAGAGGCTCTTGAAAAACTCATTGCATCTTTTGAAGAGAAAGAGAAAGAGTTTTCCGGAATTATCAAAATGGGGAGAACCCAGCTTCAGGATGCAGTTCCAATGACACTCGGGCAGAGTTTCGGTGCTTTCGCATCGGCAATGAAGCACGAACTCAGGAGACTCGACAAGGCTTCCAGAGAGCTGCTGTATATCAATATGGGCGCAACTGCAATAGGCACAGGCATAACTTCGGAACCAGGATATGCAGAGTCCTGCATTTATCACATAAGAAAAATAACAGGCTGGGATCTAAAACTTGCATACAACCTCATTGAAGCAACACATGACACTTCCTGCATGGTGGCCTACTCATCTGCCCTTAAGTCCATAGCAATTCGTCTGTCAAAAATATGCAACGACCTAAGGTTCCTTTCATCCGGGCCACGTACAGGTATTGCAGAAATTAACCTGCCACCCAAGCAGCCGGGATCATCAATTATGCCGGGTAAAGTAAACCCTGTAATACCTGAAGTAGTAAACCAAATATGCTTTAAAGTAATTGGAAATGATTTAACTATAACTCTTGCTTCCGAAGCAGCTCAGCTTGAACTTAATGTAATGGAACCAGTACTTGTTCAAAGTCTCACAGAGTCCTGCATCTGGATGACAAGAGGTTTTGACACCCTACGCGTTGAGTGTATCGAAGGCATTACTGCAAATCCTGAGCATTGCCGCGATATGGTTGAACATTCAATAGGAATCGTAACTGCCCTTAAGCCATATATAGGCTATGCACTGAGTACAGAAATTGCAAAAGAGGCTTTGGAAACCGGTGGAAGTGTTTATAACCTGGTTCTCGAGAAAAACATTCTCACAAAAGAACAACTGGACAAAATACTTGATCCTAAGCACATGATTCGTCCGGTAAAACTCACTTTATAATTATGGCTTTATAATATAGAAAGAGACTGGCAGATAATGTCAGTCTCTTTCTATCTATATAATATCCGGAATCTCAGACTGCGCTTTGCGATTATATCTGTCATTTAAGCACTCCCGACTAATCTCTTCGGGCTTATGCGTCCTCGCTTCACTGCGTTTCGTTCCGGCCGAATCGCCCTCATCAATTAGTCGGGAATGTAATTTGAATGTGCAGCGATTTCGCAACTCGCTGCCGGAGAAAATTATCAATACGCAGAACAATTATTTGATAAAAATGGTGGGCAGGCAGTTAATACCTACAAATACGATTTAAACATATTCTCTTCTTTTTTGGCAGGGAGTTGGAAAATAACAGGGATTGAAAACCTCATCTTTACATACTGATTATGCTGTTTTCCCGGAATCCATTTTCCACATTTTTTAATTGCGTCGGCAGCCTCTTTGTCAAGGGACGGATAAACGCTCTCGAGAATTGTAACGTCTGTAACTTTACCGTCAAAATCTACGATAAAAGACAGAGCAACTCTTCCTTCAATATTCTTCATTTTGGCATCTTCCGGATATCTGAGCATTCGGGAAATATCAGAAGAAAAGAATTCAATGCCTCTATAGTAATCCGGGGGCGTGTTTGCCCCAACTTTGTCCGGTTGTACCGATCCGTCTTCGTTCCAGAACTCTTCTGAATTCAAAACTCCATCTTTATAAAGATATTTTGCAGATATATTCCCGGAAGGAAAATAATAAGTTGCAAACCCATCTTTCTTTCTGTTTGTGTAATTTACAACTTCACTTGTATCTCCGTTCTCTCTGAAGAAGATTAACCTGCCCGTTTTAAGGTCTTGTGTTTTGTATATGCCTGCTGCCTTTGATCTCGTCCATCCGGACGTCCTTTCGACGATAAATTCTTCTTGCGGGTTTTCTGCCGATGGCGTTACTATATAATATGCATTTCCCTCAAACGTCTTTTTCCAGTTTTCTTTAAAATACTGTTGTCCTAACAATGTAAATGTTGAAAAACCCACAAGCAAACTCAGGCAGAAAATTCTTATAATAATTTCTTTATGAAGTTTCATCCTTAATACTTTCTTGTGTTGCTGATTCTGCTTTCTGCAGATCCTTTATTGATATTATTTGAATATCCTCCTGGCCTTGGCTCACCCAGACGGAATGTTACCGGAAAAACATATCGAACACTTACGGTTTGATTAAAAGCCATTTCTGGTATCCATTTCTTGCTTTTTTGAACCACTCTTATTGCCTCTTTGTCCAGATCCGGATGTGCGCTTTTTACAACTTTTATATCTGCCAGTGATCCATCTTTTTGGACAGAAAAAGACAAGACCACTCTTCCCTGAATTCCCAGGTTTCTGAGGTGTGTCGGATAAATCAACGAGCGAGCCACATATTCGTTAAACTTATCCTTGCCACCGGGATACTCTGCGTGTCTGTTTGCATCTTTAATCTTAGTCATAGGGCTGCCATCCTCATTCCAGTATGACTCGTTTTTTATCTCGCCCTCTGAGTAAAGTAATTTCGCCGACATCTGGCCGTTTGGAAAGAAATACTCTGCATTCCCATCGAATTTGCCATCTTTCATATTTCTCTCAGTGAATTTCTCTCCGGTTGGATGCCAGCTCATTTCTTTTCCATTAAGCAGGCCATTAGCATAAGTCCCTAAATACGTAGAATCTCCGTTAGATTTAATAAAAAGTAGCACTCCGTTTTTAAAATCGTCTGTCCTGTATATTCCTTCCAAAATGTTTCTTTCTCCATTAGTAATACCATACACTTTGTACTCCCCGTTTTCATTTTTTACAGGTGACGTTTCAAAAAAAGCATCTTTTACATTGCATCTGTCCCATACTTTATTAAAATATTGCTGGGCATTTAATGATACAGCGCACAAAAGAAGTAGTGCAGAAAGAATAATTTTTTTCATAGATTATTTTATAAGTCTCATACTGTAAGTCAAATATAATTCAAATATACATAAGCTCCAAGCCGCACCGGAAAAAATCTTACCTTTGCATCATGGCAAGTATTCTTCAGGCAAAAAATATATCAAAATCTTACGGAACAAAGGTCCTGTTTGACAATCTGGACTTTAATATAAATGAAGGCGACAAGATTGCTCTAATCGCTCCAAACGGAAGCGGTAAAAGTTCTCTCCTGAAAGTTCTGTCGGGAAAAGACAGTTCGGACAACGGAGGAATTGTGAACATAATGAAAGATGTTAAGGTAGCATACCTCGAACAGGAACCGGGTTTCGATCCGGACAGGACTGTTTTCGAAGAGGTATTTGCTGCTTCTGATATTCTGTCTTCGACAGTTGCGGAATACGAAAGCGCAATTGTGAGCGGAGACGAAAAACGCATCGAGGTTGCAATTCATCAGATGGACGCGCAGGATGCATGGCAGTATGAACTTAAGGTTAAGCAGATATTGACCCAGCTTGACATTCACTCGCTTGACCAGTCAATGGGTGACCTCTCAGGCGGGCAGAAGAAGAGGGTGGCAATTGCCGGAATAATGATTCACGAAGCCGATTTCATAATACTGGATGAGCCTACGAACCACCTTGACCTCATCGTTATCGAGTTCCTTGAAGAGTATCTCAAGCGGACTCAGGCTACCATTCTGATGGTTACTCACGACCGGTATTTTCTTGACAGAGTATGCAACCACATAATTGAACTTGAGAACGGGAAACTTTATACTTATAAGGGAAACTACTCTTACTACCTTGAGAAAAGAGAGGAGCGGATTGAAAATTTCAATTCCGAGACAGAGAGAGCGAGAAATCTTTTCAGAGGAGAGCTTGACTGGATGAGGAGGATGCCACAGGCAAGGGCAACAAAGGCTAAATATAGGATAAATGCTTTCTATGACCTTAAAGAGAGGGCGGGTCAGGTAATAAAGGATAAAAACATAAAAATAGATGTGGGCAGTTCCCGTCTCGGGACTAAGATTATCAACTGTAAAGGAGTGACCCACTTTTATGACGATTTTTGCACAATCGACGACTTTACATACAACTTTGCAAAGGGAGAGAAGATTGGTCTTGTAGGGCCAAACGGAGTGGGTAAATCAACATTTCTGGAGGTGATGACAGGTTCTGTACTTCCTGTATCCGGAGAGATAGACCGCGGCGAAACTCTTGTTTTCGGATTTTACAGGCAAACCGGACTTCAGTATGAACCTGAGGATACTGTAATAGATGTTGTAAGAAAAATTGCCGAGGTTGTGACACTTGCAGATGGAAACACAATGCCTGTAACTCAGTTTTTGAGCCGCTTCCTGTTCCCGCATCCGACACACAATACAAAAGTTGACCGGTTAAGCGGAGGCGAAAGAAGAAGGCTTTATCTGGTTACTGTCCTTATGAAGAATCCAAATTTCCTGATTCTCGACGAGCCCACAAATGACCTGGATATAATGAGTCTGAATGTACTTGAGGAGTATCTTTTAAATTTTCAGGGATGTCTTCTCATTGTTTCACACGACAGGTATTTTCTTGACAAACTTGCCGACCATATTTTTGTTTTCGAGGGCAAGGGCCTCATCAAGGATTATGTGGGGAAATATACCGAATACAGGGAACAGGTAAAAGAGGCGGAGCGTGAGGCAGAGCTTTCCGCTAAAGAGGCAAAAGTTCTGGCCCGGGAAAAGTCAGCTGAATCTGCAGATTCTGCCGTAAGTGAGGATAAATTTCAAAAGAAGAAATTGTCATTCAAAGAGCAAAAGGAACTGGAAAAGCTGGAAAATGATATTGAGTCTCTTGAAAAAGAGAAGAGCAGCCTTGAGGCCGCTCTTTCTTCCGGTATGCTCTCTTCCGAAGAACTCACAAAATCATCTGTAAGAATAGCCGAGGTAATTGCTCATATTGATTCAAAGAGCGATCGCTGGCTGGAACTTAACAGCTAAATTATTCCATCAATTTTTTATACTTGAATCTCTTTGGCGTCAAATCGCCAAGACGCTTCTTTTTGTTCTCTTCATATTCACTATATGAACCCTCGAAGAAATAGATTTTCGAATCGCCTTCAAACGCAAGAATATGTGTTGCAATCCTGTCAAGGAACCAACGGTCGTGAGAGATAATAACTGCACATCCTGCAAAGTTGTCAAGTCCCTCCTCAAGTGCGCGGATGGTATTTACATCCACGTCATTTGTAGGCTCGTCCAGCAGAAGCACGTTCCCCTCCTCTTTCAGGGCAAGAGACAGGTGAAGCCTGTTTCTTTCACCCCCCGACAAAATACCGCATTTTTTCTCCTGATCGGCTCCTGAGAAATTGAATCTCGAAACATACGCCCTGGCATTTACCTCCCTGTTTCCGAGCTTCACATATTCGGAATTCTGAGAAATAGTTTCGTAGACAGTTTTATCCGGGTCAATTTGCTTATGTTGCTGGTCTATGTATGCAGTCTTAACGGTTTCCCCTACGGAAAACTCTCCTGAATCCACTTTTTCAAGCCCCATAATAAGGCGGAAAAGAGTTGTCTTACCGGCTCCGTTGGGGCCTATCACTCCAACGATTCCTGCAGGCGGCAGTTTAAAGTTGAGATTTTCAAAAAGCACTCTGTCTCCGAAAGATTTTGTAACATTGATTGCTTCAATAACCTTGTCGCCGAGCCTCGGGCCGTTTGGAATAAAAATTTCAAGTTTTTCATCCTTGCTTTTTCCATCCTCATTGAGCATTTTCTCATACGCTCCAAGACGTGCCTTTGATTTAGCCTGCCTCGCTTTTGGAGACATCCTCACCCACTCCAGCTCTCTTTCGAGAGTCTTGCGTCTTTTGCTCTCCTGTTTCTCCTCCTGGGCAAGCCTAACCGATTTTTGTTCCAGCCATGAAGAGTAGTTTCCCTTCCATGGAATTCCCTCTCCCCTGTCCATCTCAAGAATCCATCCTGCAACATTATCGAGGAAGTAACGGTCGTGAGTAACTGCGATTACTGTCCCCTTGTACTGCTGAAGGTGTGCCTCAAGCCACTGGATACTCTCTGTATCGAGGTGGTTGGTAGGTTCGTCAAGCAATAATACATCCGGTTCTCTTAACATGAGGCGGCATAATGCAACCCTGCGTCTTTCACCTCCACTAAGATGTTTCACCAGAGCATCTGGATCGGGGCATTGAAGAGCATCCATCGCCCTTTCAAGCTTGGAGTCTATATCCCATCCGTTTGCATGTTCGATTTTATCTGTAAGTTCTCCCTGAAGATCTATAAGTTTTGCCATCTCGTCGTCTTCCATTGGCTCGAGAAATTTTGCATTAACCTCCTCATATCTTTTAAGCAGATCCACAACTTCGTGAACTCCTTCCTGTACTACCTCAAGAACAGTCTTTGAATCGTCCAGCTCAGGTTCCTGCGCCAGATAACCAACACTATAGCCCGGTGCCCATACAACCTCTCCATCTATTGCTGTTTCTACTCCTGCAATTATCTTTAAAATGGTTGATTTACCGGATCCGTTGAGACCGATAATACCAATTTTCGCCCCATAAAAGAAGGAGAGATATATGTTTTTAAGTATTGCTTTATTATTTGTCGGCAAGATTTTGCCAACGCCGTTCATCGAGAATATTATCTTTTCGTCTGCCATAAATTATTTTAATTTGCGGCAAAGATAACATTAGATTATCTCTTTCCCAATTTAAGCAGCATGGTATCCAGGTACTGAACAGACTTAAGCGAATCCACCTGAAACTTAACAGCTTTAGTCTGAGTCATAAACGCCTGCCTGTTCTCGTTTTTAATAGGATCTGCAGGTGGTGCCTCCATTTTTAACGGATTGATGGGGGTACCCTCTTTCCACACTCTAAAGTCCAGATGAGGGCCGGTAGATAATCCGGTGCTCCCCACATAGCCTATAACCTCTCCCTGTCTTACTCTTTTTCCCTTTGAAAGACCTTTTGAATATGCCGACAGATGAAGATATGCGGTTGTATATGTAGAGTTGTGCCTTATTTTAACGGTATTCCCTCCTCCGCCCGAGTAACCTTTCTGAATTACAACCCCGTCTCCGATGCTCATAACCTCGGTACCTTTTGGCGCAGCATAATCCACACCTGTATGAGGCCTTACTATCCTGGTAACAGGGTGCCTGCGCGAATATGTAAAACCGGACGACACTCTGGTAAAACTTAGCGGAGCCTTAAGAAATGCCTTCCTGAGATTTTCCCCTTTTGAATTCCAGTACTGGGGTGTTTCGTCCTGGACAAAACGGTACGCATCGTAAACAGACCCTGCATGACTAAAGAATACTGCATGAATTGTCCCTATATCTGTTTCATTGCCCACGCTTATCTCGTCATAAATCACCTTAAACGAATCCCCTTTTTGCAAACCGAAAAAGTCAATTGTCCAGGCAAAAATTTCCGACATCTTTATGGCTAGCATCGGACTCATCCCGGCAGCCCTTGTGTCGTTCCAGAGAGAACTGTTTATAGTCGCCTCGCCTATTTTTGTTTTTACCGTAACAGCTATTTCATCGACCTTTACAAAAATCGAATCATGCACGCCAAATGTAATGTACGAAGCCTTGTCATTTTTGTAAACCAGATAGGCCAGTTTTGGATTTTCTCCTAAAGTATAGTATGCTTTATACGGGTTGCCAACTCTTATTTTTTTCAGGTCGAATTTATTTCTGGAAGCCTGTGTAAGGGAATATATGTCAGCACTGTTAAGGCCAAGATCGGTCATGAGTGAAGTAAAAAACTGTCCTCTTTTTATTGTTCCGTCTTTTACCTCAAATTCCGAAACCGGAATTCCGAATTCAAACATCTCCTCCGAAGCAGCTTCTGCTTCCTTGGGAGAATCCGAACTTACATTGAAATTTTTACAGGCAAATAACAGAAAAACAGAAAGAAAGAGGATTATTTTTTTCATATAGGCATATTTCACAATTCGAAGATAAAGATTTAAATGGAGAGTGTTGATAAGATTGTGGAAAAAATTGTAAAAAAATGTAATAAAGTGGAAAAGATTTTTTAATTTTGCATAGGTCTTAAAACAAAAATAACGGCCTCTTAAACATGATCAAATTCATTGGAGAATACACAGCTAAGGTAGATGACAAAGGGAGACTTATTTTTCCTTCGGCATTTAAATCTGTAATGTCCTCCGATGGAGATTTTAGATTAGTAATAAAGAAAGAATTATTTTCCAATTGTTTGGAGGTATACACCTACGAAGAGTGGGCAAGGGAGTCCGAGCAGGTCAAATCCCGGCTTAACTTTTTCAACAGGGAGCACTCCCGTTTCTGGAGGGAGTATATGAGAGACAGGGCTATTGTTGAGCCCGATGAAAAACTGGGAAGAATTACCGTTCCGAAAAGGCTTCTTGAACAGATTGGAGTTGGCAGAGAGGTTGTTTTCACAGGCAACGATCATAAAATCGAAATCTGGGCTAAGGAAACTTACGAATCTGACAAGCTACGCGAAAGCGATTATCTAGCACTTGCCGAAAAAATTTTAGGATAGGGGGATTGATATGAGTGAGTATCATACACCGGTTCTGTTAAAAGAGAGTGTATCTGCACTGGCTATTCGAAAGGGTGGCGTTTATGTGGATGCCACTTTCGGAGGAGGAGGGCACAGCCGCGAGATATTGTCAAGACTTGAGGGGAACTCGAAACTCATAGCTTATGACAGAGACCCCGAGGCATTAAAAAATGCTCCCGACGATAAAAGGCTGATTCTGGTACACAATAATTTCCGTTTCCTTCAAAATTACATACGACTGAACGGATTTGACAAAGTAGACGGCATACTGGCCGACCTTGGCGTTTCTTCACATCAGTTCGATACAGAAGAGAGAGGTTTCTCATTCCGGTTTGATTCAAGGCTCGACATGAGAATGAGCAGGATGTCCAAAATAAGTGCAGAAGACATTGTAAACGATTACGACGAGGACCAGCTGACAAAAGTATTAAGAGAATGGGGAGAGGTAGACAACAGCCGTCGTGTTGCCAGGCTTATATGCAGCGAAAGGGAGAAGAGACGGATTGTTACCACAACCGATTTTAACAACGTACTCGACCCGGTTATACCAAAATTCGGAGGCCACAAGATTCTTGCGAAGATATATCAGGCACTCAGGATTGAAGTCAACGGAGAGATGAAGTCACTTGAGGGATTTCTGAATGATACGCTAAAAGTACTTGCTCCGGGTGGAAGACTGGTTGTAATAACATACCACTCGCTGGAAGACAGGATGGTTAAAAATTTCATGAAAACAGGGAATACAGAAGGAGTCCTTAATAAAGATTTTTACGGAAATAAGGAGACTCCTTTTGAGTTAATAACAAGAAAGCCTGTTTTACCGCAAGAAGAGGAGATTTCTTCGAATACGAGAGCCAGAAGTGCGAAACTAAGAGTAGCAGAGAAGAAGGACATTAATTAGAAAGGTGTTATGGCAAAGAGAAAATGGGTATCAGAAATATTTGGAGGTCAGATTTTGCTGCACAGCGGAATACTCCAGCAACTGGGGTTTGTGCTCTATCTGTTTGGCCTTGTAATATTTTATATAACCCTTAACTTCTGGATTGAAGACAGCCTTGTGCTCGAAAGGCACAATCAGAGAGAAATCAAGCATCTGAAAGCAGATTACACAAGCAAAAAAGCAAAACTGCTGTATCAGAGCAAAAGAATAGAAATAGAGAAAAAATTAATTGAGTATGAGTCTCAGTTAAAAGCACCGGTTGACCCGCCCGGAGTAATAGAGATTAATTAATTATGAAAGAGGTAATATCGAGAGTAAGCTACATATATTTCATAATTTTTTTCGCCGCTCTTCTGGTGATTGGGAGAATTGTGCAGTTACAGTTCTTTGCCACCCTCCCTGTGAGTTCGGATGATATTTCTTTCCGTGTTGAAGAGATTGAGGCAGTAAGAGGAAGTGTTCTGGCAAAAGACGGCCGCTCTCTTGCAAGCTCGGTCCCATACTATCAGGTGAGGATGGACTGCGTAGTTCCTACTGATACCGCTTTTAACAATAATGTTGCGGCACTTGCATCGGCACTTGCCGATTTCTTTGGTGACAAACCCGCAGCTGATTACAAGAATGAACTTATTGTTGCCAAGAAAAAAAAGAACCGGTACAAAGCAATTGGCAACAGACTTGTCGATTATTCGGAGCTTAACCAGATCCGTCAGTTTCCTATATTCAACCTTGGCGCAAACAAAGGCGGATTTATCAGTGAACAGAAAAACAAAAGAAACAACCCTTATGGAAGGCTGGCCTACCGTACAATCGGATTTATTAATTCGGTTGGCGTTGGTGTTGGCATTGAAGGGAGTTACGACTATTATCTGAAAGGTATTCCCGGCAAACAAACTGTACAACGGTTGCTTGGAGGTGAATGGATGCCCGTAAATAACGAAGAGGCTATTTTACCTCTCGATGGTTACGATGTTCAGACAACTCTTGATATTGACATCCAGGAGGCAGCCGAGGATGCTCTAAGAAATCAGCTTTCGCTTTCGGATGTATTCGAAGGGGCAACCGCTATTGTAATGGAGGTAAAAACCGGAGCAATAAGGGCCATTACCAACATGAAGAAAATGCCCAACGGCGAATTTGACGAATCATTCAATTACGCAATCGGTCAGGCAACCGAGCCCGGCTCAACATTCAAGCTTGCCACTCTGGTTGCGCTCATCGAAGACGGCTATGTTACTCTGGATACCCCTATTGATGCGGGAAACGGGAAATGGCAATACAGCACTAAAGTTTTTAGCGATGTAACCAAAGGTGGATACGGACAGATTAATGTGCTAAAGGCATTTGAAAAATCTTCAAACGTAGCTTTTGCGAAACTTGCAGTTGAATACTACTCAAACAACGAAAAAAGATATGTGGACCGCCTGCACAATATGAAGATAGGAGACAAGTTCAATCTTGATATTTTAGGTGAAGGGCGTGCAGTAATGCATTCGCCGGGAGACCCCATGTGGTCCAAACTGACATTGCCCATGATGGCAATGGGATACGCCTCCCTCCTGACTCCTCTCCATACTCTTGCGTTTTATAATGCCATAGCAAACGGCGGCAAAATGATGAAACCATACTTTGTGGAGAATCTTCAAAGAAACGGACTTGTAGAAAAACAATTCGGCCCTCAGGAACTGAGCGGCTCCATCTGTTCAAAATCGACAATTGAGCTGGTTCATAAAGCACTCAGGGGTGTTGTTACAGAGGGTACCGGCAAGACAATAAATGACAAGCGTTATTCAATATCCGGCAAAACAGGTACGGCACAAATAGCATTTGACGGAAGATACATCGACTCTCAGGGATATCGTAAACACCAGGCATCGTTTGCAGGATTTTTTCCAAGCGAAGATCCAAAATATTGCGCTATAGTTGTTTTATATACAAATAAGACCAGAGCCAATTTCTATGGCGGGTCCTGGGCTGCACCTGTTTTTAAGCAAGTCGCAGATAAAATATATGCATCCAACCCACAATGGGAAAAACCGCTTACAGGCAAGGGCAAGGCAACAGATACCTCTCCTTATGTACTTTCAGGAAAGGCAGAAGAGACTTCGAAACTTCTGGCAGAATTTAAGGCTGCAGGCAAATATAATGCGCCTAAAAACGGATGGGTCGAATTTAAAAAAGACTCTCTGGATAAAGTTGTTGCCGTTGAATACATTATAGAGAGAGACAGTCTTCCAAGCGTTATCAACATGGGATTGCGCGACGCTCTTTATCTTCTTGAAAATGAAGGTTACAAAGTAACTTTTTCCGGTAAGGGGAAAGTTGTGACTCAAACACCGGCTCCCGGCAGGTCCGTGGAAAAAAATCAAATTGTAAACATAATCCTTTCCGAAGAATATGAACCTAAATAGCATATTAGACAGAGTTAAAGTATTGGAAAGTCATGGTGACAAAAATATCACCATCAATGGCATATGCTTCGATTCCAGATCCTGTAAAAAGGGCGATCTTTTCATTGCATTACGGGGCAGTTCATCGGACGGGCATCAGTTCATAGGAATGGCTCTCTCAAACGGAGCTTCTGCTGTAGTTTGTGAAGAGATTCCGGAGACAGTTGGAAATGCCGTCTTTATTAAAGTTGCCGACAGCCATGCTGCTTTGGGCGAAATAGCATCAAATTTCTATGACAGGCCTTCAGAAAAAATCAAAATAGTAGGGATAACCGGAACAAACGGAAAAACGACAACAGTTACTCTGCTCTATCGTCTCTTCACTGCACTTGGATATAAATGCGGCCTTCTGTCGACTATTGTAAACTACATTGCGGGGAAAGAGGTTGATGCAACCCATACCACACCCGATCCGGTTGCAATAAATTCGCTTATGGCGCAAATGGCAGAAGCCGGTTGTGAATATTGTTTTATGGAGGTAAGCTCACACTCTCTGGATCAAAAAAGGGTTGCAGGAATTCGCTTTACCGGTGCAATTTTTTCAAACATAACCCACGACCACCTGGATTACCACAAAACCTTTGCAGAATATATCCGAGTTAAGAAAACTCTTTTTGACAATCTCACCCCGGATGCATTTGCACTCACAAATATCGACGATAAGAACGGCTTAGTAATGCTTCAGAATTCGCCGGCAAAAAAATATCGCTACTCTTGCCTCTCACCTGCTGAATTCAACTGCAGGATAATTGAAAAGGGGCTTGACGGTATGCTCATAAAAATTGACAACAAAGAGGTCTGGACAAAATTCATTGGTGTTCATAATGCATATAACCTGCTTGCCGTCTATGGTGCAGCAGTCCTTTTGGGGGCAGACAAGGAAGAGGTTCTGGTTCATATGAGTTCTCTTACATCTGTTGCCGGAAGGCTTGAATACCTTAAAGGGTTCAATGACATCACTGCAGTAGTGGACTATGCGCACACTCCCGATGCTCTTGAAAATGTTTTAAAGACTCTTAAAGACAGTGCCGGAGACAGCGAGATTGTTACAGTATTCGGATGCGGCGGAAACAGAGACAAGACAAAGCGCCCGGAGATGGCTCAGGTAGCTGCAAAATATTCACACAAAGTTGTGGTTACTTCGGACAACCCGCGTTTTGAGGTACCGGAGGAGATCATTAAAGACATTAAGGCCGGGTTTGACATAAAAGATTTGTCACGGACTCTTTTCATAACAGACCGCAAAGAGGCGATCCGCACAGCAATAATAATGTCTAAACCGGGAACAATAATACTTGTGGCTGGAAAAGGCCACGAAAATTATCAGGATGTAATGGGAGTAAAACACCATTTTGATGACAAAGAGGTTATAGCCGAAGTATTTACAATAAATAATCTGGACAATGCTTTATAACTTATTCGATTACTTAAAGGATTTTACCGACTTCCCGGGACTGGGCCTGCTGAGATACATCTCTTTCAGAGCTACCACTGCAATTATCCTTGCACTTTTCATCGCACTGTTTGTTGGCAAGAAAATCATCAATAAACTTGCGAAGAAGCAAATTGGCGAGAGCATACGAGACCTTGGCCTCGAAGGACAGATTCAGAAAAAAGGTACTCCCACAATGGGGGGAATAATAATTCTCATCTCTATACTCATTCCTGTTATTCTGTTGGGTGACCTTACAAACATATATGTTCAGCTGATGATAATTACCACAATATGGCTGGGATTTATCGGATTTATGGACGACTATATAAAAGTATTCAAAAAAAACAAAGAGGGGTTAAAAGGAAAATTTAAAATAGTGGGCCAGGTAGGACTGGGCCTCATTGTTGGTTTAAGCCTCTATCTGAGCGACCAGGCAGTAGTGAGGGTTCCGTCAAGTGCTGTTGTAAAGGAGTCTCACGCAGAAGTTATAACTCAGGAGGGATTTTCCGACAAGGTTAGCTATTTCAAAGACGAAAAGAATACAAAAACAACCATACCATTTATTAAAGACAATGAGTTTGACTATGCCTGGCTTTCACCTGTGGGCGGCGAAGCAGGTCAGAAAATCGGATGGCTTATTTATGTTCTGATGGTTATCTTCATCGTAACCGCTGTTTCCAACGGTACCAACATCACAGACGGGATGGATGGCCTTACGACAGGAATTTCTGCAATTGTGGGAGTCACGCTTGCCATACTTGCATACCTGTCCGGCAATATAATCTATGCCAATTACCTTAACATAATGTACATCCCTAATACGGGCGAGCTGGTAGTTGTGCTTGCCGCCTTTATAGGAGCTCTGGTGGGATTTCTATGGTACAACTCCTACCCTGCCCAGGTATTCATGGGAGATACAGGTTCTCTGGCAATAGGCGGAATTATTGCCGTTGCAGCGATAATGATAAGGAAGGAACTACTTATTCCAATCCTATGCGGAATTTTCTTCGTTGAACTGCTTTCCGTAATTATTCAGAGGTTGTATTTCAAATATACCAAAAAGAGATTTGGTGCGGGAGTACGCGTATTTAAAATGTCACCCCTTCACCACCATTTCCAAAAAGAGGATATTCCGTCTATCATACAGTATCCAAAGAGAGCCATACCCGAAGCAAAAATTGTTGCAAGATTCTGGATCATTGCAATAATCCTTGCCGTCATAACTGTTATAACTTTAAAAATCAGATAATATGTCAAGAGTTGTAGTACTT
Organism: Bacteroidales bacterium; assembly: GCA_021371955.1. Taxonomy (GTDB): domain Bacteria; phylum Bacteroidota; class Bacteroidia; order Bacteroidales; family UBA932; genus Bact-08. Next base: position 67,976 of record JAJFVD010000003.1, on the reverse strand, counting down.
GGAGGAGGAGAGAGTGGCGTGGGGGCAGCAGTCCTTGCGTCGGTAAAAGGGCATGATACTTTTCTTACAGATTGCAATATGTTGCAGGAAGAAGCAAAGGCCATGCTTGAGAGATTCAATATTCCGTATGAAGAGGGAGGACATACAAAAGAACTCATTCTCAATGCCGACGAGGTTATCAAAAGCCCGGGTATTCCTGATAGTATTCCAATTGTAGAAGAGATTACAGGAAACGGGATTCCGGTTATTTCGGAAATTGAATTTGCAGGAAGATACGATAAGGCAAAAAAAATATGCATTACCGGTAGCAACGGAAAAACAACAACTACTTCAATCATATATTTTCTTCTGAAAAATGCAGGACTTAATGTAGGGCTTGCGGGCAATATCGGGCAGAGTTATGCATTCCAGGTTGCAACAAGGGAGTATGACTATTATGTGCTGGAGCTGAGTAGTTTTCAGTTGGACGGCATGTACGACTTTAAAGCGGATATCGCAGTACTTCTGAACATAACACCGGACCATCTGGATCGTTATGACAATAACATGGAGAATTATATCAAGGCAAAATTCAGGATTACAAGAAATATGTCCGGTGACGACTGTTTTATCTTTTGTGCAGATGACGAAATAAGCATATCTCACCTGAACAAAATAGTTCTTCAGGCAAAAAAACTGCCTTTCAGCCAGATGAAAGAGGTTTCGGAAGGCGCCTACCTCAAGGACGAAAAGATGAATGTTGTTTACAATAATGACAGCTACGAGATGTATGTGAATGAACTATCCCTGCAGGGACGGCACAACATCTACAATTCAATGGCAGCGGCAATTACCGGCAAGGTTCTTCAGATTAAGGACGAAGTTCTCAGGGAGAGTCTTACCAGTTTTAAGGGAGTTGAGCACCGCCTGGAGAATGTACTGAAAGTTAAAAATGTACTTTATATAAACGACTCAAAAGCAACCAATGTAAATTCAACATGGTATGCTCTTGAAAGCATGAAGACCCCGGTGATATGGATTGCCGGAGGAAAAGACAAGGGAAATGACTATCAGCCTCTTTACGATCTCGTAAAAGATAAGGTGAGAGTGCTCATTTGTCTTGGAGTTGACAACAAAAAACTGCACAAGGAATTTTCCGACAAGGTTGAAGAGATATATGATGCAGGTTCGGCTGCCGAAGCCGTTGACATTGCATACAAGCTTGCAAAATCGGGAGATACAGTACTTCTTTCTCCGGCATGTGCAAGTTTTGACCTTTTCAAAAATTACGAAGACAGAGGTAAACAATTTAAAGAGGCAGTTGCTAAGCTATAGCTATGGAAGATTCTTTTGTAAACAGATTAAAGGGAGATAAAGTTATCTGGATTATCGTACTTGCGCTTTCGCTCATTTCGATAGCCGCAGTATACTCGTCCAGCAGCTCTCTTGCCTTCAGGGAGGGAAAAACTACATTCTCGTTTCTGCTTAAGCAGATGCGCTTTGTGATTTTCGGACTGACTGCACTTTATATCTGTTCAAGAGTCCCTCTTGGATGGTACAGAAAAATATCCATCCTGGGAATGATTGTGAGCATAGGCTTGCTCATCGCAACAATAGTGATGGGTACTACACTTAACGATGCCGAACGGTGGATATCGATATTCGGCGTTTCCTTTCAGCCGAGCGAAATTGCAAAAATCGCTCTCATGCTTTATCTGGCAAAGGTTCTTGAGGACCACAAATTTGAAACATTCAAGGAGTTTGCCATATGGATTCTTGCGCCTCTTGGTATAATGCTCTTGCTCATACTTAACGGAAGTGCCTCAACTGCTTTAATTCTCGGCGGACTTTCGTTCCTTATTCTCATTATCGGAGGGATTAAGTGGAGCCACCTTATCAAAAGTGCCGGTATTGCTGTACTGACTCTTTTGCTGGCAGTACTCCTTAACCAGACTTTTGGATTGTTTCCGAGGATTCAGACTCTGGTATCCAGAATTGAAAATTTCGTGGTTAAAAAGGATATTGATGAAAATCTTAAATCTCAGGACAAGCAAAAGCTCTTAGACAAGACATTCCAGGCTGATATGGCAAAGATAGCCATTGCTTCGGCCAACATTATCGGGAAAGGGCCGGGAAAGAGCACACAACGCTACGTACTTCCTCACCCCTATTCCGATTTTATATATTCAATCATTGTTGAAGAGTGGGGTCTGTTAGGCGGAGTAACTGTGCTGCTGCTATACCTGTGGTTCCTGTTCCGATGTATTGCAATCGCGCGGAATTGCACAAAAATGTTTTCTGCAATTCTTGTTATTGCCCTCGGACTTTTAATCACAACACAGGCAATGCTGCACATACTTGTAAATGTAAGTCTGCTGCCTGTTACCGGACACACTTTGCCACTGATAAGCCTCGGCGGAACCTCACTCATTATCATGAGTTCGGCATTTGGAATCATACTGGCAGTGAGCAGAAGCGTAGAAAGCGGAAAAGTAAAAGTTAATCCGGAAGAGACTCAGAATGGCGAACAAATAAAAGCAGAGGAGATAGAATTATGAAAAAGGCAATGCGAATAATAATAAGCGGCGGCGGCACAGGAGGACACATCTTTCCTGCAATCTCTATCGCCAATGAAATTATGAGAGTGAGCCCTCATTCCGAAATATTATTTGTTGGCGCGCTTGGAAAAATGGAAATGGAGAGGGTCCCTGCGGCCGGTTATAAAATAGAAGGACTCCCCGTTGCCGGATTAAAGAGAAAACTTTCCTTTTCAAACCTTCTGCTTCCGTTTAAAGTTCTTAAAAGCCTCAGGGGAGCAGCTAAAATAATTGATGAATTTAAGCCGGATGCTGCAATAGGCGTGGGTGGATATGCCAGTGCTCCTTTGTTGTACATGGCCGGAAGAAAAAATATCCCATATCTTATTCAGGAACAGAACTCATTTGCCGGACTTGCAAACAGGATACTTTCCAAAAAGGCAAAAAAAATATGTGTTGCATACGAAGGTATGAGCCGGTTTTTCCCGGAAGATAAAATTCTTATTACAGGGAATCCAATCCGGTCGGGAATACAAATGACAACAGCCGAAATGAAAGCAGAGGCAAGAGAGTATTTCGGAGTAAAAGAAAATAAATAAGTACTTCTAGTTATAGGAGGGAGTCTTGGAGCAAGAACACTTAATACTGCAGTGGAAAATTGGATATCGGAGAGAGAGGTCAGCAATATTGAAATAATCTGGCAATCCGGAAAATACTATAAAGAAGAAGTTGAACTTTTTCTGAAGGATAAAAACAGAGAATATGTTAAAAACTGCGAATTCATAGACAGGATGGATTTGGCTTATGCTGCAGCCGATGTTATAATAACAAGGGCCGGGGCAGGAACTATATCGGAACTGAGCGTGGCGAAGAAAGCTTGTATTTTTGTCCCTTCACCAAATGTGGCCGAAGATCATCAGACTTGCAACGCAAAAGCGCTTGTAGACAAAAGAGCCGCAATGATGGTTAAAGATGCCGAAGCCCCTCAGTATCTGATGACAACTGCAATGGAACTTCTTAACGACACATCAAAAATAGAAGAGCTTGAGGAGAATATCGGAAGAATGGGTTACAAACAGTCGGCATCAATTATCGTAAATGAAGTTTTTAAATTAACAGGGAACAAAGGATGAAACATGTATATCTATTAGGAATCGGAGGTATTGGAATGAGTGCTCTTGCCCGTTACTATAATCATGCGGGTTACAGAGTTGCAGGGTACGACCGTACTCCAAGCAAACTCACCTCCGAACTTGAAAGCGAAGGCATATCAATTCACTTTGAAGATAATGTGAATCTCATTCCTGAAGAATTCCGGACAAATCCCGATGAAACATTCGTAATATATACTCCCGCAGTACCAAAGGAGCTGGGAGAGTTTCAGTTTATCCTTAATGGCGGGTTTAATATGTGCAAAAGATCAAAGGCTCTGGGTGTGATTGCATCGGAAAAGAAGACTCTTGCCGTCGCAGGGACACACGGCAAGACAACAACATCTACTCTTCTGGCACATATTTTTACGAATTCTGGCAAAGGATGCACTGCTTTTCTTGGTGGAATATCAAAGAATTATCATACAAACCTGCTGTTGAGCAACAGTGAAATACTTGTTGCAGAGGCCGATGAATTTGACCGGTCTTTTCTTCAGCTATTTCCCGACAGTGCAGTCATAACTTCAACAGATGCCGACCATCTCGACATTTATTCAAATCATGCCCATATAAAAGAGGCATTCAACGAATTTGCATCTCAGGTTAAAGAGAACGGACATCTTATAGTTAAGAAAGGCGTAGAAATTAATGCAAAACTTGCTTCAAATGTACACGTATACAGTTATGCATACGATACCCCGGCAGATTTTTATGCATCTGAGATAAAAATTTCCGGAACCGGATTTTTCACATTCAATCTCAACCATCCCGGCGGCGTAATAAACGATTGCAAAGTTGGCATTCCGGGCTGGGTCAATGTGGAAAATGCTGTTGCAGCATCGGCAATTGCACTCCTGAACGGAATCGGAATTGAAGCATTAAAGAAGGCGCTCGAATCGTTTTCCGGTGTTGAACGCAGGTTTGACATCAGATTAAACACACCTGAATGTGCATACATAGATGATTATGCACACCACCCAAAAGAGATAGCTGCAGCAATCAGTTCGATGAGGAACATATTTCCGGGAAGAAGACTTACAGCAATTTTTCAGCCTCACCTTTTTTCAAGGACAAGGGATTTTGCCGAAGATTTTGCAGAGAGCCTGAGTGCGCTGGATGAACTGATTTTGCTGGATATATACCCGGCAAGGGAACTGCCGCTCGAAGGAGTTACTTCAAAGATAATATTTGACAAAGTTACAATTGACAGGAAGGTACTCATAACAAAGGGAGAGCTCATGCAATATCTCTCAACCATCGAAATTGATACGCTCATAAGCTTTGGAGCAGGAGACATCGACCGGTTCATTGAACCTATAACAAACTACCTTAAAGAGAGATACAATGTTTAAGAAGATCCTCATATATTTAGGGTATACACTGCTTTTGGCAGCGCTTGCAGCATATTTTTTCTTTTCAACCATCCTCACAAAGCAGGAGATTGCAAAGTTAAAGTGCAACCGGATTGAGATAGCAATTCTTGACAGTTCTGTAAACAGGTTTGTGAGCAGGGCAGAAATTGGCGACCTAATACGTGAAGAGGGCATTACTGTTAAGGAGAGCAAGCTTAAACACATAAATCTCCACAATCTTGAGCTTATGCTCAACAACAGGACAGCTATAAAAAAATCCACAGTAAGCTATACCGGCAGGGGCGTACTTAAAGTAAGCATAACTCAGCGGAAACCGGTGCTTCGCCTGGAGACTGTAAACGGAGGATTTTATATGGACGAAACTGCCTATATCTTTCCGTTGGTGAAGGCATTTACATCTGATGTTCCAGTTGTGACCGGAGAAATTCCTCTCACAATTGTACAGGGATACAGAGGAAGAATACGCGAAAACAAAGAGTGGGTAAGAGATATTTTAAAAATTGGCCTCTACATAGATGGCAATGAAATTTGGGATGCTCAAATTGAACAGATTTTCGTAGACGATAAAGGCAACCTTCACATGACACCCCGTGTAGGCCAGCATGATATAATGTTTGGCAAACCGGAGGATGTAGAAAATAAATTCGCAAAACTACTCTCCTTCTACAGGAATATAATTCCTAATGAGGGATGGGATAAATATAAGATTGTGGACCTTCAGTACAGCAACCAGATTGTTTGCAAAAAAAGAGAGACAAAAAACGAAAAAAACTTAGATATATGAAAAGTTACATTGCCGCCATTGACCTTGGCACCACAAAAGTGGTAAGCCTGGTAGGAGAAAAAACAGAATCGGGCTATAAAATTGTAGCATTCAAAGAGACTCCCTCTAAAGGAATCATGAGAGGAGAAGTTGTGAATATCCAGGATGTTCTCAACTCTCTTATCCCAACACTTCAGGAAATCAAAAGTGAGAATGACATTGAGATTAAAGAGGTGTATGTTGGCATTGCAGGCCAGAACATAAGGTGCACAGACGAAGGCTGCAAGAGGAACCGGCAGAGGCCTGATGTACTCATAAACGAAAGTGAGGTACAGGAGATGCAGATGGAGATGTACAAAACAAGGGTAAATGCAGGCGAACGTATTTTGCACGTTATCCCTCAGTCGTACAATATTGACGACCATATCGGAATGAAAGAGGCAAGGGGAATGGCCGGCAGCCAGATTGAAGGAAACTACAAACTTTTCATAGGAAGGACAAACTCGGCAGAACACAGTAAATCCGTTATTGCACGTGCAGATCTTAAACTTAAGGAACTCGTACTTGAGCCTGTTGCATCGGCACTGGCAGTTCTCAATGAAGAGGAGATGGAAATGGGAGTTGCAATGGTGGATATCGGAGGCGGAACAACCGACCTTCTGGTTATTGAAGACAATATAATTCGCCATACAGCAGTCATTCCATTTGGAGGAAACTCTATTACAGAAGACATCAAGCAGGGTTGCGGAGTTTCTTCACGCAATGCCGAACAAATGAAAATCCAGTATGGTTCGTGCGTGAGCGAATATGCTCCGGAAAACAGAACAGTTATTATTCCGGGCATTGGCGGAAGGGAGTCCAGAGAGATTTCGTTTAAGGTTATAGCAAGCATTATCGAGGCAAGAATGGCAGAGATAGTGGAAGCTGTACAATATGAAATTGACCGCTCCGGTTACCTTGACAAACTTAATGGCGGAATCGTTGTGACCGGCGGTGGCGCACAACTCGCAAACCTCTGTCAGTTTGTTAAATACAAAACAGGATACGACACCAGAATTGCCTCTCCAAATATTAATATTACCTTTGACTCCTGTGAAGGTGTGAATAAACCAAGTTCTTCAACAGCCGTCGGGCTTGTTCTTTATGGCTATGAGTGCGAGAAATTTATGCAGGAGGAGAATCAGAAAGCCGAAAAGAGCACCATTGGAGGAACACTTTTTGATCAGGAAGATTTAGAGAAAGTTGAAATAACCGCAACTGCTTCAACTGAAGAGAAGAGAATAAAAAAAGAGAGAGTTGCCGGAAAAACAATGTTTAACGGGTTCAGGGAACAAATGAGGTCTTTCTTTGACACCGGAGATAATGAAGCTTAATTAATATGAAAGAGTATATACCACTAAACTGGGAGTCCAACAAATCCATTATTAAGGTGATTGGAGTAGGCGGCGGCGGCGGAAACGCAGTGAGCCAGATGTTCCAGCAGGGAATAAAAGATGTCGATTTTATGATCTGCAACACCGATACAATGGCACTTCAGGGCAGCCCGGTTCCGGAAAAGGTTCAGCTTGGAAATGTTATTGCAAAGGGGCTCGGTGCCGGGTGTAATCCCGAGCAAGGCCGCAGAGCTGCTCTTGAAACAATAGATTCAATAAAAGAGTCTTTATCCGGCAGTACCGAAATGGTTTTTATTACGGCAGGGATGGGCGGAGGTACCGGTACAGGTGCAGCACCCGTAATTGCACAGATAGCAAAGGAGATGGGCCTTCTCACAGTAGGCGTTGTTACTCTTCCCTTCCGGGATGAGGGACAGGAGTTTCTTAAAAGAGCTATTCTTGGGATAAAAGAGCTTGAGAAGTATGTAGACAGTCTTCTCATTATCGACAATCAAAAGATTTATAAAATATTTGGCGAGCTTAATATTTTTGAGGCATTCCCAAAATCCAACTCAGTATTGAGTTCGGCGGTAAAAGGGATAGCCGAGATAATTACCCGTCCGGGGTTCATTAACGTTGACTTTGCAGATATCAAGATGATTATGCAAAACAGCGGCATGGCACTTATGGGAACCGGTACTGCCACAGGTGAAAACAGGGCGATTCGTGCAGTTGAAGAGGCCTTCTCGTCTCCTTTGCTAAACGACTACGACCTGAAAACTGCGAAAGGCGTTCTTGTAAACATTACTTCTAGCAGCAACAACGGTCTCACCATGGCCGAACTCTCCCAGATTATGGACTATGTAAAAGAGTACACCGGGGAGACTGTAGAAAAGTTCAAGCGAGGAGTTGTCAATGACCCTGAAATTGGCGAATCTATTAGTGTTACTGTAGTTGCAACAGGATTTGACATGCATTCGCTTCCTCAGATTTCAACTACCGGAGGCAAGCTTGTCCAAAGCGTAACCCTTGGTCAGGAAAACGAAATGCCTTTCATTGCTTCTCAAACACCATACGAAGAGATGATAGGCAAGAAGCAGGAGCTTCCTGTAAACAGGCCGGAGAGAAGAAGGATAACTGAAGCGCCCCAGGTTTCTCAATCCAGACCAAAAGAAAAGCCTGCTCTCATTCTTGGTGCCGATGACAATATTGCAGAGCTAGAAAATCAGCCTGCATACATCCGCCGCCGGATGGCAATAAACAAGGAAGAGTCCGGTAAGGGCCCCTCTCCTGTTGAACCAAGAGTAAACAGCACATTAAAAATTGAAGAACGGGACGGAAAACATAACCTTCTGTCCGATAATTCATATCTACATCAAACACAAGACTAAGATGAGCCGAAGAACAAGAGTACGTTTTGCACCAAGTCCAACGGGCCCCCTTCACATAGGCGGCGTAAGGACTGCTCTTTACAACTATTTGTATGCAAAACAGAGGGGGGGAGATTTTATTTTAAGAATTGAAGATACCGACTCACAGAGATTTGTTCCGGGAGCCGAGGAGTATATCATTGAATCGCTTGCCTGGTGCGGCATTCTGCCCGACGAAGGTGTGGAAAACGGCAAATTGGTAGAAACTCCAACCGAAAAGCACTCTCACGCCCCATACCGGCAATCACAGAGAAAACCGCTATATCGCAAATATGCCGAAGAGCTTGTTGAGAAAGGATTTGCCTATTACGCATTTGACACTTCCGAAGAGCTTGATGCTCTTAGGAAAGATTGTGAAAGCAGAGGAGAATCTTTTACATACAACTACTCTGTACGGGAGAAGCTGCAAACTTCTCTTAAGTTTTCTGCCGGGGAAACTGAGGAGAGAATTTCAACAAGCAACCACTGGGTCATAAGGTTCAAAATGCCTCTGGACAGAGTTGTTAAAATGGATGACCTCATTCGCGGAGAAATTGAAGTAAACACAAATACACTTGACGACAAAGTGCTATGGAAGGCAGTTGATGAACTTCCGACATATCACCTTGCAAACATCGTTGACGACCATCTTATGGAGATTACCGATGTCATCCGCGGCGAAGAGTGGCTGCCTTCCCTCCCGCTCCACTACATGCTTTACGAAGCATTCGGGTGGAACGAAACCCGCCCTGCTTTTGCACACCTTTCGCTGCTCCTCAAACCGGACGGCAAAGGAAAATTGAGCAAGAGAGACGGCGACAGACTGGGATTCCCTGTGTTTCCGCTTGAATGGAAAAACAGTGAAGGGGAAATTTCCAGAGGATACCGCGAAGACGGATATTATCCCGAAGCCTTCGTGAATTTGTTGGCATTTCTTGGCTGGAACCCGGGTACAGAAAAAGAGATCTTTTCACTTGACGAGCTCGTTGAAGCATTCTCAATGGAGAGAGTGATAAAATCCGGAGCAAAATTCAATCCGGACAAAGCCAAATGGTTTAATATGGAGTATCTCCGTATGAGAGACAATGCCACTCTTGCAAAAGAGTTCGGTGCTATTCTCGTAAGCAAAGGTATCTCAAGACCTGATGCATATATTGAACATGTGGTAGGACTCATAAAAGAGAGAGCCCATTTTGTTAAGGATTTCTGGGACCTTTCCGACTATCTGTTTGTGGCTCCAACTGCATACGACCAGGCCGTAAAAACAAAATTCTGGAAAGAGGATACACCTCAGATTTTAAAAGAGGTTTGCCAAATGCTTGAAGGACTGGAAACATTCTCAAAAGAGAGTATCGAGCACAGCCTCTCGCCCTACATAAAAGAACGCGGCTGGCAAATGGGATCCGTAATGAACACCCTCCGCCTTGCACTCGTTGGCGAATCAAAAGGACCAGGCGTTGCAGATATAATGGATCTGATTGGGAAAGAAGAGACCTTGAAAAGAATCATTAAACTGGCAGATATCTAAATCGTTTGCAAAATCAATTGTCTGCAGCAGACGAGTTCCAATAAATTATCTGTAGTAATCTGCTGTCAACTAATCTAAAAGGGCGATTCGGCCGGACGAAGCACAGCGCAGGAGGACGCACAAGCCCTATTGGATTAGTTGACAGTGAATGCTTTATCAGAAAAATTACAAGAACTCGCCTGCTACGATTATATAGCCCGAATCCTCTTCTCCCACTCCCATGCCGACTTAAACACAACATCAAGCGGAGTATCTGCGCTCCAGCCCAGAATCTTGTTGGCTTTTGACGGGTCCGCCCAAACCTGCTCAATGTCGCCGGCTCTTCTGCCTACAATTTTATAAGGGACATTAACTCCTGTCGCTTCCATAAACCGGTTAATAACCTCAAGCACCGAAAGCCCTTTTCCAGTACCAAGGTTGAAATATTCAATGCTCCCGTCCATCTCGTCCTGTTTTTCAAGAATTCTCTCAACAGCCTTCACATGAGCCTTTGCAAGGTCACAAATATATATATAGTCTCGTATGCAGGATCCGTCCGGAGTGTTGTAATCGTCTCCGAAAACGCATACATTTTCCCTTATTCCAATCGCAGCCTGAGTTACAAATGGAAGCAGATAGTTTGGAACACCCCGGGGAAGTTCGCCAATCAAAGCACTCGGATGGGCACCTATCGGGTTAAAATATCTTAATGAAATAACTTTAAGGGCTCCTTCAGATGCTTTAACCGAATCACTCAGAATATCCTCGCAAATTTGTTTTGTTCTTCCATAAGGAGAAGCAGCCGGCTGAAGAGGGGCACTTTCACTCACCGGCAAATGCTCCGGAGACGGTTGGCCGTATACAGTGCATGAAGAAGAAAATACAACTGAACCGCTTCTTCCTCTCCTTGTGATATTTATTAATAAATTAATAAGAGAATCAATATTGTTTCTGTAATATTCTAGCGGTTTATCCACACTCTCCCCTACTGACTTGTATGCCGCAAAATGGATTGCTGCGTCTATGTCGGGATGTTTGCAGAAAAGGAGTTCCATATGCTCCGGATTGGTACAATCAAGTTCAAGAAATGTTAATTTTTTACCTGTAATGGACTCAAGTCCGTCAAGTACATCGGGCGATGAATTTGAGAAATTATCGACAATAACAACGTCATATCCGGCAGCATCCAGTTCCACAACTGTATGTGCTCCAATATAACCTGTTCCTCCTGTAACCAGAATTTTGCCTTTTTTCATTACCGCCTGTTTTTAACCATGAACTCTTTAATGGTTTCTGATATATATATTTGTTCCTCTACTTTAAGTTCTGTGTGCATAGGCAGAGAGAGAACTTCATTTGCAAGCCTCAGCGCATTTGGCGTTTCGACCCTCTTAACAACTCTGGTCCTGAAAGCAGCATGCTTTTCAATCGGATAAGGATAGTAAATCATTGAAGGGATTCCTTTTGATTCAAGATAATCCTTTAGCAAATCACGCTTCTTTACCTGTATTGTAAACTGATGATATACATGTGTGGAATAGAGTTCTTCTTTTGGCAATACTATTTCATCAACATTCCGGAGAAGTCCCATGTATCTGTTGGCAGCATCCTGCCGGCTTCTTGTATACTGGTTCAGATATTTAAGCTTAACTCTGAGTACGGCAGCCTGAATCGTGTCCAGTCTTGAGTTACACCCTACCAGATCGTGCTGATACTTTATTCTCTGACCATGATTTGCTATCATTTTCAGTTTTTGAGAAAGAGACTCGTTTTGAGTGAATATTGCACCCCCGTCGCCATAGCATCCCAGATTCTTCGAAGGAAAAAATGATGTACATCCTATATGACCTATTGTTCCGCAATATTTCCCTGCTCCGTTTGAAAATGAGTACCGCGCGCCAAGAGCCTGGGCATTGTCTTCAATAACATAAAGATTGTTCCTTTTTGCTATATCCATTATCGGCTCCATATCCGCAGAATGGCCAAAGAGATGGACAGGCATCACTGCTTTTGTTTTTCCGCTTACGGATGCTTCAATGTCTGCCGGAAGAATATTATATGTTCCGGGATCAACATCTGCAAGAACCGGCACCAGGCCAAGCAGCGCAACCACTTCGGCAGTAGCCGCATAAGTAAAGGCAGGAAGTATTACTTCATCCCCGGGTTTAAGGTCAAGTGACATAAGTGCAATCTGGAGAGCATCGGTACCATTTGCACAGGGAACAACATTCTCCGATGATATATATTTGCCAAGTTCTTTTGAAAATTCATCAACATCGTGCCCATTAATAAAATGGCAGGAGTCTATTACTCCTTTTATTGCCGTGTCAATTTCATCCTTTATATTTTGGTACTGACCTTTAAGGTCCAACATTTGAATTTCCATATATAGCTGCTTTTAAAGAACAAATGTAGTAAATATCTTGCCCTGAGCAATAATAAAACATTACCTTTGCGCAAAATTAAAAATTATGAAAAAACTTATCGGAATAGCTGCAGATCATGCAGGTTATGAGATGAAGGAGATTCTTAAAATGGAACTTGCAGCAGCCGGCTATGAGGTCAGGGACTTTGGAACACACTCCTCAGAAAGTATGGATTATCCCGATGTAGCGCATCCTCTTGCTTCTGCTGTGGAAGGCGGGGAAGTCTCTTTTGGAGTTGCTATCTGCGGGTCGGGAAACGGGATAAGTATGACTGTGAATAAGCATGCAGGAATACGGGCAGCTCTCTGCTGGACACCTGAGCTTGCTTCTCTTGCAAGAGCACACAACAACGCCAATATTCTGAGCCTTCCTGCAAGGTTTATTTCAATTGAAACCGCAAAAGAGATTCTGTCAACATTTCTTAAATCGGAATTTGAAGGCGGCAGGCATCTCAGAAGAGTAAATAAAATCAGTTGCTGATGCCGGTAAACAAAGAGTATGCTGTTTTAGAAAACCCGACAGAAGGGGTTTCTGTTTCATCAAACATGGAAGACTATCCTTCCGGTTTGGTTATTTCTGTTGATAAACCATACAGATGGACCTCCACAGATGTTGTAAGAAAAACAAAATTCCGTCTGCAGCGTTTTTTCGGATTAAAGAATATAAAAGTAGGTCATGCCGGGACGTTAGACCCGCTTGCTACCGGGGTCCTGCTCATTTGCGTGGGGAAGGCGACAAAAGTGGCAGAGCAGCTTCAGGCTCAGCCAAAAGAATATATCGCAGACGTCCGGTTCGGTTCCACAACTCCTTCATTTGACCTTGAAAAAGAGATTGACAACAATTTTCCATGGGAACATATCACCAGGGAGTTAATCGAGAGCAAACTGCCACAATTTCTGGGAGAGATTGATCAGATTCCCCCGGTATTTTCTGCAAAGCTTATTGACGGGAACAGAGCTTACGATCTTGCAAGAGCCGGGATTGAGACAACTATGAAACCATCAAGGGTTACTATTTACGGACTGCAAATAATTTCATTCAATGCTCCGGACCTTAAAATTGCAATCAGATGTAGCAAGGGGACATACATCCGGTCTTTTGCCAGAGATATCGGCGAAGCCTGCGGCAGCGGAGCACACCTCACAAATCTTGTGAGAACAACTTCCGGCGCTTTTGGAGTTGAAAAATCTCTCTCAATGGACAATATTGAGAGTATTTTTAAGATTTCCTGATTTTTTACAACATTTCTGAAACCTTTTTTCAAAAAATGCGTATAATAAAAAGTTGTCAACTTTTTTTAAAGATCAATTATGAAATTATCTCAGTTTAATTACAACCTCCCTCCAGATTCAATTGCAAAATACCCGTCAAAATATCGTGACGAGTCAAGGCTTTTGGTCCTTAACAGGAAAACCGGAGAAATCGAACATAAAAATTTTAAGGATCTCCTCGACTACTGCAGTGAGGATGATATCCTGATTTTTAACAACACAAAAGTTTTTCCTGCCCGTCTTTATGGAAATAAGGAAAAAACCGGTGCGGAAATAGAAGTTTTTCTTCTGAGAGAGCTCAATGCCGAACAAAAACTATGGGATGTTCTTGTAGATCCGGCAAGAAAAATAAGAATCGGGAACAAACTGTATTTCGGCGAAAACGACAGTCTTGTTGCCGAAGTTATAGATAATACCACATCAAGGGGCCGTACGCTGCGCTTCCTTTTTGACGGTAGCCATGAAGAGTTCAAGGCTACTCTGTTCCGCCTTGGTGAAATGCCCATTCCAAAATGGATTCGCGCAAAAGCAGAAAATATTGATAACGAAAGATATCAGACAATTTATGCGCTGCACGAGGGTGCTGTTGCTGCACCGGCAGCCGGTCTTCACTTTAGCCGGGAACTTCTTAAAAGGATGGAAATACGAGGAATAAATTCTACACACATTACTCTTCACATGGGCCTTGGACATTTCCGCACTGTTGATGTTGAAGATCTCTCAAAGCATAAGATGGACTCCGAACAAATGATAGTTTCCGAAGAATCTTCCAACCAGATAAATAAAGCTAAAGAGAATGGCAAAAAGGTGTTTGCTGTAGGGATAACAGTCCTCAGGGCAATAGAAACAGCTGTTACAACCCAAAGCAAAATTAAACCATACAGCGGCTGGACGAATAAATTTATATTTCCTCCCCATAACTTTTCCATTCCGGACGCACTCATTTCCAACTTCCATCTTCCTCAGTCCACCATGCTAATGACAGTTGCCGCATTCGGCGGATATGACAATGTTATGAGAGCTTACAATGTTGCAATCAAAGAGGGTTACAAATTCGGCACATACGGCGACGCAATGCTGATTATCTGATAATTCTAAAAATAATTTATCTGTTTTTAGATTAAATTTATCTCAATCTAAATTTCAGGCATTTATCTTCGGAATGCACCGTGCTAACTTTACAAAAAAAGCACGATGTATTCCGAAGATCTTTTATACGGCATTGCTCTTAGTACTATTTTTAAATATCGGGTAGATTTACCAAAATCAATCATTGAAAACCTTGGGTCCGCCGGGGCTCTTTTCCATTTAAACAGAGCCGGACTTGAGCAAATTTTCGGAAAGCATTACGGATTTATTGACGACATTCTTGACAAGACCTGCCTTGAAAAGGCACAAAAAGAGATTGACTGGTGCACTGAAAAGGGAATAAAAATCCATTACTACCCAACCGACTCCTTCCCATCCCGCCTGAAGGAGTGTTGTGATTCCCCGGTAATTCTTTATTCATACGGAGATACCGATTTTAATCACGACAAAATTATTGCAATTGTTGGCACGCGGCGTTCAACCGCATACGGAACAAAAACCTGCAGAAACATAATTGAGGAGTTGTCCGCAGGCGGTTACAACCCGGTAATTGTAAGCGGGCTGGCTTTCGGAATAGACATTTGCGCCCATAAGGCTGCTCTGGATTTTGGACTTCACACGATTGCCGTTCTTGCAACTGCACTCGACACAATTTATCCGTCTCAGCATCACTCTCATGCAAAAAGCATATCAAAACAGGGGGCGCTTCTCACCGAGTTTGCAAGGGGCACGGATTCTTTCAAACTCAATTTTGTTCAGAGGAACAGGATTATTGCAGGAATATCTGCTGCAACAATAGTAATAGAATCGGGAGAGAAGGGTGGCGCTCTTATAACTGCAGAGCTCGCCAACTCCTACTCAAGGGAACTCTTTGCCGTTCCTGGCAGAATCTCCGATTCATTTTCGGCAGGCTGCAATAAACTTATATCAGGGAATCTGGCTTCTATTTTTACCTCTGCAGAGGATTTCCTTATATATATGGGATGGAAAGACAAAGGTAAATCTGCTGTTACCAAAGAGAAGAAATTGTTTTATACAGGCGATCCCGAAAAAGAAAAAATATTAGTAGCTTTGAGGCAGAATATGGAGCTGAATATAGATGAATTACACAGGCTTACAGGGCAAAGAATCCAGGATCTTTCTGTAAAGATATTAGAACTGGAAATGGAGGGGCTGGTCAATTCATTTCAGGGCAACAGATATTCACTCTCCTAAACACAAGAATTTTATAATGACTCAATTCATTGATACTCACTCTCATTTATACGACAACGATTTTATATCCGACCTCCCCGAGGTAATTGAAAGGGCAAAAGAGAGCAAGGTATTAAGATGTATCTTACCGGCCGTTGACAAAAGTTGCCAGCAATCACTACTGGATACTGCTTCCGGATTCCAGGGCACTCTCTTTCCGGCTGCAGGTTTGCACCCTACTTCCGTTGGAGAAAACTGGGAGGAGGAGCTTGAGTTCGTATACGAAACTGCCGCTGCCCATAAATATATTGCAATAGGTGAAATAGGCATGGACGGTTACTGGTCAAAAGATTTTCTGAGCCAGCAGGCAATTGTATTTGAGAAGCAGATCGAACTGGCTGTCCGGCTTAATCTTCCGGTTATAATTCATTCCCGTGAAGCAACTGAGGAAATATTCAAAGTACTGGAAAAATGCCGTCATTTAAATGTAAAGGGAGTTTTTCATGCCTTCTCGGGAAGCTATGAAACATTCTGCCGGATTCAGAAAACAGGAAATTTTTTAGTGGGTATAGGGGGTGTCGTTACTTTTAAAAAAGCTTCACTTGCAGAGACCGTAAAGAAAATCGGACTTGAAAACATTGTACTTGAGACTGATGCCCCCTGGCTGGCTCCTGCTCCGTTCCGCGGTAAAAGAAATGAACCGTCATATATAGGTATAATCGCTAAAAAGCTGTCTGAACTGCTGGAAAAGGACATAGAAGAAGTAGCGGAAATAACTACCGGAAATGCACAAAGAATGTTTAACTTGTAATTTCATTCAAAAAAATAAATGAACTCATCTATTCTCTTAATTTACACCGGGGGAACAATCGGGATGAAACAGGACCCGGAAACAGGTGCCCTGATGCCCTTTAATTTCAATGAAATCCTTGAAGAGGTTCCTGAGCTTAAGAAGTTTGGTTGTAAAATCGACACATTTTCATTTGAACCGCCAATTGATTCTTCTGATATTCGGACAGATTTCTGGATTGAGATTGCAAAACTCATTCAAAAAAATTACAGTCTTTACGATGGATTTGTAATTCTTCACGGTACCGATACGATGTCATATTCTGCATCTGCTTTAAGTTTTATGCTTGAAAATCTTCAGAAACCGGTTATTTTCACAGGAAGCCAGCTACCTATAGGAATGCTCCGCACAGACGGAAAAGAAAATCTGATATCTTCCATAGAAATTGCAGCAGCAAAGGATTCCGAAGGAAGAGCAATGGTTCCCGAAGTTTGCATATATTTTGAGAGTCAGCTATACAGAGGAAACAGAACTACAAAATACAATGCAGAAAATTTCAGGGCATTCCGCTCTGCCAACTACCCTGTGCTTGCCGAGACCGGAATACATATAAAATACAACAAAGCATATATAAGATATCCCGAAACATTCAGCAATGAGTTGTCCATTAAAACCGAACTGGGTACTTCTGTTGTCATATTAAAAATTTTTCCTGGAATCTCCCGTGAAATTATTGAGCCCATACTCAACATCAATGGGCTTAAAGCCATAATATTAGAAACCTACGGCTCCGGAAACGCCCCAACTGCTGAATGGTTCATTGATTTGTTAAAAAATGCGATTGACCATGGCCTTATAATATTGAATGTTACCCAGTGCCATGCGGGGAAAGTTGATATGGATGCATATTCAACGGGAATACTTTTAAAGAAGATAGGAGTCATAAGCGGATTTGACAGCACAACCGAAGCCGCTCTCACGAAATTATTTTTTATACTCGGCCATACAGATGATAATCAAATCATTAAAAGAATGCTGCAAAAAAATTTACGAGGTGAAATTTCAAACATTTAGTTGTAATTAAAAAATTCTTTTTAAATTGCACGATGTTTGGCCCCAAGAGGAAACAAATAACTATTTAAAATACATTGTTTAATACTTTAATCATTCAAAAATTTATGAAAAAATTTTTCATGTTTTTGGCAGTAGTAGGTTTCATGACCCTATCTGCACAGTATGTTGCTGCTCAAACACCAGATCCTGCCACTACAACTACTGTAGCACAGCAGACTCCTCAGGCAGAAACTGCTATTCACCAACAACTTAAGTCCTACTTTATTGAGGGAGGTGCCGGGTTTATGGCTTCAATCCTCATCTGTCTTATCCTTGGTTTAGCAATTGCCATTGAGAGAATTATTTATCTGAATCTTTCAACAACCAACACTGAAAAACTTCTAAAGAAAATCGAAGATGCTTACAAAACAGGCGGAGTTGAAGCTGCAAAGGAAATTTGCCGTACAACTAAGGGCCCGGTTGCTTCTATTTTCTACCAAGGTATTTCACGCATGGACGAAGGTATCGAAGTTGTTGAAAAATCAGTTGTTTCTTATGGTGGCGTTCAAATGAGCCAGCTTGAGAGTGGTTTAACATGGATATCACTTTTCATCGCAACTGCACCTATGTTAGGTTTCCTTGGAACAGTTATTGGTCTTATTCAGGCATTCGATGCGATTGAAGTTGCCGGTGACATTTCCCCTAACGTTGTTGCTTCTGGTATGAAGGTTGCCTTGATTACTACTGTAGGTGGTTTGGTTGTAGGTATCATTCTTCAAGTTTTCTATAACTATATTCTTTCAAAAATTGACGCTATTGTTATATCAATGGAAGATGCATCAATATCACTTATTGATATTTTGGTAAAAGCAAAAAAATAAAGATCTATTATGACAAAACTAGGTAAATACATTTTATATATTTTAATGGCAATTTCCGTAGTATTTGTAGTGGCTTTCTTTATCAATGAGGATGCAGTTCTGGATTCATTCCTATACTACGCATACATCCTTTTTGGGGTTGCATTACTTGCTGTGATTTGTCTTCCTTTAATCAACCTGTTCGGCAATCCAAAAGGCATTAAGAAAATTATGTCAAGTCTTTTGGTTGTAGTTGTTCTGGTTGGCGTATCGTATCTCCTGTCATCAGGTGATCCAATTGCTAATAAGCCTAATCTGGAAGCTTCAGAAAGTGTGTTGAAAATGACAGACACTGGCCTGATTATGACTTATTTTTTAGCCGCTGCAGCAGTCCTCTCTATTGGCATTGGAGGAGTATTGTCTATTATTAGAAACAGGTAAAAACAAAAATTAATATGGCTAGACCAGTACAAGGACTGCCTTCTTCTTCATTGGCTGATATTTCCTTCATGGTTCTTATCTTTTTCCTTTTGGTTTCAACCATGGACCAGGATATGGGTTTGCAGCGCCGTCTGCCTCCTATGCCTGATCCAAACCAGAAAGTTGACGACGTTCAAATCAAACGTCGCAATATTATGGTTGTAAGGATAAACGATGCAGACCGCCTGCTTGCAGGGGGTTCGCCGATGGAAGTAAGCATGCTGAAGGATAAGGCAAAAGAATTCTTACTCAACCCTACAAATGATGAGAATCTTCCTGAAAAGGTAGAACAAACTATTGAAGGTTTTGGTTCTTTCCCTGTATCTAAAGGTGTTATCTCTTTACAAAATACACGTGGTACGAGTTACAACGCATATATCAAAGTTCAGAATGAATTGGTAAAAGCTGTTAACGAAATCCGCGACGATTTTGCGATGCAAAACTTTGGCAAGAAATATTTTGCTCTTACCGAAGATCAGCAACGTATTTGTAGAGACGCAATACCTCAGAATATCTCGGAAGCAGATCCAAAAGACACAGGTAGAAAGAAATAATAAAGAAGAAAAGTATGGCAAAATTTTCAAGAAAAGGTAAGGGCGGAGTCCCTGAGCTGAGTACCTCGTCACTTGCTGACATTGTGTTCATGATACTATTGTTCTTTATGCTCACTACCAGTATGAGACAGGGTGAAAAGAAGGTTTCATTAAAGATGCCAGGTGCATCTGAAATTGCTAAACTTGAGAGAAAAGACCTTGCTGCATATATATATGTAGGTACCCCTATTCCTAGCGAACAAGCTAAGTATGGTACCGACGCACGAATTCAGCTTAATGACTCATTCAGGTCAGTAGATGATATCCGGGACTTTATTGCAGCAGAGCGTGAAACACTCAGTGAAGCAGACCGTCAATTTATGACAGTATCTATTAAGGCAGACGAAAATGTTCGTATGGGTATAGTTACAGACATCAAACAAGAGCTTAGAAGAACATCTGCTCTTAAGATTATGTATGCAGCCCGCAAGGCTGGTGCCGGCGAACTTTAGTCTTTGTCAATTTCTCAGGATGAGGGTGTCTTCTTTTAACAAAAGGACACCCTCCCTTGTTTAGAAACAAACCCAAATAAAATTAAGTAATGAAAAAAATTATTTTAACTCTTTCTCTGATCGTTACATTTATTTTAGTCTCTGATGCTTCTATTGGCCAGCAAAAGGGAAACGGTCAACAAGCTAAATATGTATTCTTATTTATTGGAGATGGCATGAGCCAGTCCCATGTTTCTATGGCAGAGGCCTATCTGGCAACTCAGAGAGGTGTTATTGGAAATGATTTAGTCTCATTTTCAAAATTTCCCACTATATCTTTAGTTTCTACATTCTCACTTAATTCATATATCACAGACTCAGCTGCCGCAGGGACAGCTCTTTCTACAGGAAATAAAACAGACAACGGAATGCTTGGAGTGGACCCAAAAGGGAATAAATTTAAAAGCATTACATACAAAATTCACGAAAAAGGTATACCTGTAGGAATAATTTCAACAGTTACACTTGATCATGCAACTCCGGCTGCTTATTACGCCAATAGTGATAAGAGAGGGGACTATTATAACATTGCTCTTCAGCTTCCGGTTACCGGGTTCGATTTTTTTGGAGGTGGCGGATTTATAGATCCCACAGGTAAAGAGAAAAATATGCCGAATATTTATAAAATAATAGCAGACAATGGTTATAAGATAGCAAGGGGCGTTTCCGAAATGAAAACTGTCAAAAAAGGAGAGAAAGTAATAATGCTGCAACAAGCAGGCAAAGAGGGTGAACTTCCTTTTGCAATTGACAGAAAAGTTGGTGACCTTGCATTAAAGGAAGTTGTTTCCGCTGCAATCGAACATTTATACAGCAAAAAAGGGTTCTTTATAATGGCAGAAGGTGGAAAAATTGACTGGGCAGCGCATAGCAACGACGTCAAGGCAGATATTCTGGAAGTACTCGATTTTGCAGATGCTGTAGAAGTCGCTTACCAGTTTTACCTTAAACACCCGGGCGAGACTTTGATTCTCGTTACGGCTGACCATGATACAGGAGGACTTTCTCTTGGCAGCACAAAAGGGTATACCCTTAATTTAAAGGCGCTTGATTCTCAAAAAAGCTCAACTGCTGTTTCCAAAGACAGTACAGAAGCATATCTTGCATTAAACAAAAAAGCATTTGTCGGCTGGACTACAACATCACATTCAGGTATTGCTGTTCCTCTTTACTCAATTGGTGCCGGCAGTGGAAATTTTAACGGAAGAATTGACAACACAGATGTTCCTAAACTCATCCTTAAGAGCATGAGAATCCCATTTTAACGTAAACTTAAAACCACCCCCCTGGTTATGAAAAACTTCATTACATTTTTACTTTTACTGGTTTTCTCTTATGCAGGTGCGCAAAATCTGCCTAAGAGGGAGTTCAGAGGAGCATGGATCCACACTGTTGGAAACCAGCAATTCAAAACAATGAGTGCTGACTCAATAAAACAGCTGTTTATAAAAACACTTGACAATTTTGAGAAGGCCGGCATTAATGCCGTTATCTTCCAGGTTAGGCCACAAGCCGATGCATTTTATATTTCAGATCTCGAACCATGGAGCCGTTTTCTCACCGGAGAGCAGGGAAAAGCTCCGGATCCTGTCTGGGATCCTCTTCAGTTTATGATTGAAGAAGCACACAAAAGAGGAATGGAACTTCATGCATGGTGCAACCCCTACCGTGTGACATCCAATGACAGTGAGCAACTGAATCCAAATCACCTTTATTTTAAAAAACCGGAAATTTTTAAAAAATACGGAACACAACTTTATTTCGATCCGGGCGAACCGGAAGCAATAAAACATACTGTACGCGTAATTGCAGATATGGTAACCAGATACGATTTGGATGCAATCCATTTTGATGACTATTTCTACCCATACCCAATTGCGTTTGAAGAGTTTCATGATGATGCATCTTTTGTGAAGTATGCAAAATCGCAGGGATTTGAATACTGGCAAAAGGCCGACTGGCGCAGACACAATGTAGCCACTTTAATTAAGGCTCTTAATGACACTATCAAATCAATCAAACCGTGGGTAAGATTTGGCATAAGTCCTTTTGGAATCCACAGAAACCTTAAGGACACTCCGGACGGAAGCGGCAGCAAAACAAACGGACTCTCCAACTACGAACAGCTTTATGCCGACGTGCCCCAGTGGGCAGACAGCAGTTGGATTGATTATAATGTTCCTCAGATTTACTGGAAAATTGGTCATCCCGCAGCTGATTTTAAAACCCTTATTGAATGGTGGAATGAGAAAGACTTTAAAGGGCAGCTTTATATTGGTCAGAATATATCCACGTTCAAAGAACCGGATGTCAACAATCCATCTGCCACCCAATTTGCCGCTAAGATGGCTCTTGTAAGAAACCTTAAAAATGTTGACGGAAATGTCTGGTGGCCGGGATGGAGCATAAACAGTAATCCTTTTGGTTTTTCTGATAGTCTTGCGCTAAAATATCAGCACAGGCCAGCTCTTATACCCGTTTACAAAAACCTTGATACAATTGCACCGGCCCCGGTTGTAAAAGCTTCCCTAAAAAAAGATTATCTCGTTTGGAGCCATCCGCTGATAAATGTTAAAAATGCCGACGCTATGCAGGTTCCTCACTTTTACGCTGTATATCGTTTCCCAAAAGGTGCAAAAATTGACATTCAAAATACGGACTATCTCTTAAAACTGGTGGATACACCAAGGTTCTTAATTGAAAAGTCAAAAGAAAAGAAAAGTAAATGGGTTTATGTGATAACCGCCATAGACAGATGCTGGAACGAAAGTTCTCCGTCTAATCCTGTGAATGTAACCCGTTAAAATTTTTATATTGACTTTTATCATCATTTGCGTAACTTTGCCGGGATATAAATTGTAGAAACAGATATGGAAAGCCATAAAAGAGAAAAGATATCGAAACTTCTTAAAAGCGAAGCCGGTACAGAAATAGTAGTGAAAGGCTGGGTAAGAACCAAAAGAGGCAATAAGAACATTTCATTTGTTGCCTTAAACGATGGTTCAACTGTAAATAATATTCAAATTGTATTTGATATGACCCTGTTTACAGAGGAGCAGTTAAAACCTGTTACAACCGGTTCCTGCATATCTGTTCTTGGCAATCTTACTGCTTCGCCGGGAGGCGGGCAAGCCGTAGAGATACAGGCCAAAGAGCTTTATGTATACGGAACAGCCGATCCTGAAACCTATCCTCTTCAGAAGAAGGGACATAGTATGGAATTTTTGAGGGAGATAGGTCATCTCCGTCCCAGAACAAATACATTTGGCTGTATTTTCAGAATAAGACATGCAATGTCATTTGCCATCCACAAGTTTTTTAACGACAAGGGATTCTTTAACCTGCATACTCCAATCATTACTGCTTCCGATGCCGAAGGTGCAGGAGCAATGTTTCAGGTGACCACTCTTGATCTTAATAATATTCCAAGAAATCCGGAAGGGAAGATTGATTATACCGCAGACTTCTTCGGACGGTCATCAAATTTGACTGTAAGCGGACAACTTGAAGGAGAACTTGGAGCAATGGCGCTTGGCGAAATATATACATTCGGCCCTACTTTCCGTGCCGAAAACTCCAACACTCCAAGACACCTTGCAGAGTTCTGGATGATTGAACCGGAAATGGCATTTTATGAGATAAAAGAGAATATGGACCTTGCAGAAGAGTTCATAAAGTATCTCGTAAAGTATGCTCTTGACAACTGCAGCGATGATCTTAAGTTCCTTAACGACATGTTTGACAAAGAACTTATTGAGAGGCTAAGGAGCGTTGTAAGCACAGATTTTATCCGTCTCAGTTATACCGATGGGGTTGATATTCTTATGAAATCGGGAGAAAAATTTGAATACCCTGTATTCTGGGGTGCAGACCTTCAAAGCGAGCACGAAAGATATCTGGTAGAAAAACATTTTAAAAAGCCGGTAATTCTTACAGACTACCCAAAAGAAATTAAAGCTTTCTACATGAAGCAGAATGACGACGGGAAAACTGTCCGTGCAATGGATGTTCTTTTTCCAAAGATCGGGGAGATAATCGGAGGTTCACAAAGAGAGGAGTCGCTTGAGAAGCTTGAACGCAGGATAAAAGAGATGGAGATGGAAAACAGCACTCTCTGGTGGTATCTTGATACAAGAAAGTTCGGAACTGCTCCGCATTCGGGTTTTGGCCTTGGTTTTGAAAGGCTGCTCCTGTTTGTTACCGGTATGTCAAATATTCGTGATGTCATTCCTTTCCCAAGGACCCCGAAAAATGCAGAATTTTAAAAATATATGCTGATAATTGGAATAGCCGGAGGTACCGGTTCAGGTAAAACAACAGTTGTAAAAGAGATTACAAAACAACTGGCAGTTGAAGAAGTCGTTGTTATACCGCAGGACTCCTATTATAAGGACAATAGCCATCTTCCTCTGGAAGAACGACTGGAACTAAACTTTGACCATCCGGATTCAATAGATTTTAAACTGCTGGTCAAGCACATCAAAGATTTGAAAGCGGGCAAGACCATTAACCAGCCTATTTATTCCTATCTGACATGTTCCCGCTCATCTACAGAAACTGTTAAAGTAAACCCGGCCCACATAGTTATTGTTGAGGGAATCCTCATATTTACCTGTGCAGAGTTGAGAAATTGTCTGGATATAAAGGTTTTTGTTGATGCTGATGCCGATGACAGACTCGGGCGGGTAATAACCAGGGATAATATAGAAAGAGGACGGACAATTGATAAGGTGCTGGAAAGATACGAGAAAACCGTTAAGCCCATGCACCTTCAGTTTATTGAGCCGAGTAAAAGATATGCCGATATTATAATCCCACAGGGTGGCCATAATCAGGTTGCAATTAATATATTATTTGCGACTATTGAAAAGGCACTCAAAAAGAGATAATGTTCAAAAGAGAAAATAACGCGGGCCTCTATCTTACGATAGCAGTCCATCTGGCCGTATTAATCATATTTCTCCTCACGAAAATAGGTTTTACGCTTCGTGAGGAGGTCTCTTTTGTTCTTGACTTTACCAAACAGGAAGAGACAGAACAACTGGCGAAAGAAGCTCAGCTCAAGGAGGATGTGAGCAAAGAGCTGGATGATATCATAGCCGGACGTAAAACACCGGTGAGGAATGCAGTTGTTGATGCTTCCCAGAAAGGCAGCCGTCTTAAAGACGACCGCTTTAAAAATCCGAATCAGGTTTACGAAGAGGCCAAAGCGCTTCAGGAAAAGCTTAATGCGTCAAAAAGAGAGGCAGAAGCAAACCAGGGGACAGATGAACCCGCAAGCACCACAAAAGTTAATGAGGTAAAAAAGGAAACCTACAAAGGCCCGTCCGTAATCTCATATTCCCTTGAAAACCGCAAAGCAACATCACTCCCTATTCCGGTATATAAATGTATTGGAGGCGGAGACGTGAGTGTGGCAATATATGTAAACAGAAAGGGGTATGTTATTGGAGCTTCTGTAATAGAGAATGCCTCTTCACCGGATGCCTGTCTTCGTGAATTTGCTATACGCGCTGCAAAATCATCACGTTTTACCGCGTCAGCCTCTTCTCCGGAGAAGCAAGTCGGAGAGATAGTCTACAGATTTATTGCACAATAAATTATTCAGATTTTTTAGCAATCTGAATCACTTTGTCTATTTCAGACATTATCGGATAGAATGCATTGTCATCCATTGGCGTATATCTGCCAACAAGAGCTCTCACCTGAGTAAGTATAATTCCCTTGCACTGCTTCCATTGACCGCTGGTTGGAACAAGTTTGGCAGCTGATGCAAAATTCAGAAACATTTTTTCGTATCCTATAGATTCAAAGAATAGATTAAGGCTTTCGAGGTTTTGGATTTTCCTTAAACGCTCGCGATATATATCTGCCATTTGAGAACTAAAACGAAAAACAACGCCCTGTTCATTTGATTTTATCAGGAAATCGTTAACTCCCGAGGTGTCAATGCCTACAAAAATATCTGGAGTTATTCCGCCGCCGCCATATACTATTTTACCCTTAGGCGTTTTGAACATTAGCGATTTGTCTTTCTTAATACTGTCTGCAACAGACATTTCTCCATGTCTGAACCTTTCTATAATGTCGTTCCGATAATCTTTCGAGTATGGTTTCTGTATTGACCTTCCGGTAGGGGTATAAAATCTTGCAACGGTGAGTCTTATTCCTGATTTGTCTGTAAAGTATATTGGTTCCTGAACCAGACCTTTTCCGAATGACCTTCTGCCAATTATAACACCTCTGTCGTTATCCTGAATTGCACCGGCAAAAATTTCACTGGAAGATGCAGATCCTTCGTCGATAAGAACCTTGAGACCTATATTTCTGCAGGTTCCCCTTCCATCTGCATGAAAATCTTCTCTTTTACGATGCTTCCCCTGCATGTAAACAATAAGATTATCCTTTAAAAGAAATTCATTTGACAATAAAAGTGCCTGATCCAGATATCCTCCTGTGTTGCCCCTCAGGTCAAAGATGAGACTCTTCATGCCTTTTTTCTTAAGTTCTTTTATCGCTTCAAGAAACTCTTTATGACTCGTGCGTGAGAACTTGGACAATTTTATATAGCCAAGCGTATCGTTGGCCATATAACTTACATCTATACTTTTAACCGGTATTCTGTCTCTTTTTATATCCAGATACAGAAGTTTATTAGAACTGCCTCTTTTTAAACCAAGCCTGACCATTGAACCGGATTTCCCTTTGAGCATGCCCACTAGTGTGTCCTGGTCAAGTTTAACCCCTGCAACAACCTTCTCTCCCACTTTCACGATTCTGTCCCCGGATAAAACCCCTGCTCTTTCGGATGGTCCGCCGGCAATAACCTGAATAATAATTGCAGTATCATTAGGAACATTAAACTGAACCCCAATGCCGTCAAAATTTCCTTCAAGCTCCTCTTCTGCAGACATAAGCTCTTTTGGAGGAAGATAGACAGAGTGAGGGTCAAGGCTCTCAAGAATAAGCGGAATTGCAGTTTCTGTTATCTCATCATATTTAATTGAATCAACATAATTTTCATCAATCTGCTTCATAACGAGCATAAGCTTGTCCCAGTTTCCCGCTTTTACAGCCAGTTCATTTCTCTCCCGAATATTGCTATAATATCTTATTGCAAGAACCGAAATGATTAATATGGCAAAAAACAGCGGCCAGCGATTATTCCTCAACTTCTCTTTAAATTCTCTCATCTGTAATTATTCAGATAAATTTACAACCTCAATTCCAACCTTTCTCAGCAGGTCAATTCCATCGGTAATCCTGTAGCTGTCCCTATACACAAGCCTCTTTATTCCGGCCTGGATAATAAGTTTAGAACACTCCAGACAAGGTGCAGTTGTCACGTACATTGTTGCATCTTCGCTGCTGTTTCCCGATTTTGCCACCTTTGTAATTGCATTCGCTTCTGCGTGCAATACATAAGGTTTCGTATGACCGGTCTCATCTTCGCAGATATTTTCAAAACCCGATGGAGTTCCGTTGTATCCGTCCGAAATTATCATTTTATTCTTAACAAGCAGTGCTCCTACCTGTCTTCTTTTGCAATAAGAATTTTTTGACCACACCTCAGCCATGTCAAGGTAACTTTTGTCAAATTGAATCTGTTTGTCAGTCATATTTTAGTCTTGTGTTCTTTGATAAAGGAATCTCTTTATACTTTTTTTCGGAGTTTTTTCAAACTCTTCAGGGAAAATTTTTGTACTTGCTATTTTGCAGTAGTTCGGTAGTTCTTCATTAACGGAAGCAATGTTTTCTTCCATTTTTCTCTCAAGATCGGTTTGAGACAAGCCATCATTCTCAGCCTGCTCAAAATCGGGATAGATAAGAGCCTGCAGTATGCCATAATCTTCAACGACAAGCGATTCTATTACATAAGGCATGTTATTTATTGAGCTCTCAATCTCTTCGGGATAAATATTTTGTCCGGAAGGGCCAAGAATCATGCTTTTCGATCTCCCGCGGATATACAGGAATCCGTCTTTGTCAATAACACCGATATCTCCCGTTCTCATCCATCCATCACTTGTAAACGAGGAATTTGTAGCCTCCTGATTTTTGTAGTAACCGAGCATTACATTCTTCCCTTTGCATAATATCTCTCCGGGAATATTAACCGGGTCCGATGAATCAATTTTTATCTGCATCCCCGGTGTAGCCTTTCCGCAGGAATAAAGCCTTGTTTCGTCCCACGGTGCATACGCAATTATGGGAGCACATTCTGTCATTCCGTATCCCACTGTAAAAGGGAAACCAATTTTCCGGAAAAAGGCTTCCGCATCTTTATTGAATGCTGCCCCACCTACAATAACCTCTTTAAATTTACCGCCAAATGTATTGACAAGTTCCGCCAGAATTTTCTTCTGAATTTTCTGATCAACAACCGGCAGCCTGAGTAATACTCTTATCGCAGTTTTATTAATAATAGGCTGCAGTTTCTTTTTATAAATCTTCTCAATAATAAGTGGTACAGCAATAATTATATCCGGCTTAATCTCTGCAAATGCCTCCATTATTATTTTCGGACTCGGAACTCTTGTCAGAAAATGCACATGCGCACCTACACACATTTCGAACAAAAACTCAAACATCATACCATACATGTGTGCCGTTGGCAACATTGATACCACATTAGAGGTATTGTTAAGCTGAGGGTGAACCTTCTTTGCAAAGTCGATATTAGACCTTACGGCTCTGTATGGTATCATGACTCCCTTTGAAAAACCGGTTGTTCCCGATGTATAGTTAATCATCGATAGCTCCTCAGGAGAATCAACGTGATAATGAATATGTTCCGGTCTAAAGTTCTTAGGATATTTTTTTCCGAACAATTCATTCAGGTGCTCTCTTATCTCAATAACCTTCTCGTCTCTGGCAAAAAGAATCGAGAAATCGGATATTTGTATAACAGCTTCAAGTGAAAGCATCTCCGACTCCAATAGTTGCTCCCATATAACATCTCCCACAAACATGATTCTTGAATCGGAATGCGTTACAATATGATGAATATTGCCGGGTTTAAATTCGTGAAGTATTGGTACGGCTACAGCTCCATAAGTAATTGTAGCAAGAAATACGACTCCCCAGTTCGCCTGATTTTTAGAACATATTGATACTTTGTCTCCCTTTTTTACCCCGCAAAGTTCAAAGACTATGTGAAGCTTCTCAATCCTGCGGGCAACGTCTCTGTAATGAAGAGTAATTCCTTTATAATCAGAAAGTGCAGGATAATCCCAATTTTCCTTAAAACTTTTCTCAAGAATCTGGTTTACTGAATTTTCCATTTTTGGCTAAAAATATTATTCAAACGTTTGAAGCTTGCACAAATGTGAATACAATCCTTTTTGCTGGATTAATTCCGCATGATTACCTGCTTCGACAATCCGCCCCTCTTTAAGCACAACAATCTCGTCGGCATGCTGAATAGTAGACAGGCGGTGGGCAATTACAATTGATGTTCTGTTTTTCATGAGGTTTGTAAGAGCCTCCTGAACAAGCCTTTCGCTTTCTGTATCCAAAGCAGAAGTGGCTTCATCAAGAATAAGAATCGGAGGATTTTTAAGTACCGCCCTGGCGATTGCAAGACGCTGGCGCTGTCCTCCGGACAGCTTCCCTCCCCTGTCTCCAATATTTGTCTGATATCCCTGTTCCATCTGTGAGACAAACTCATGTGCATTTGCTATTTGAGCTGCTTTAATAACGTCTTCTTCCTTTACATTTTCCAGGCCGAATGTTATATTATTAAAAACCGTATCGTTAAACAGAATGGCTTCCTGTGTAACTATACCCATCAGTCCTATTAAGTCTTTTGGAGAATACTGACGAATATCAATTCCATCAATGGTAATAGAACCTGAAGTCACGTCGTAATACCTCGGGAGAAGGTCTGCCAGCGTGGATTTCCCTGCACCGGACGGCCCAACCAGAGCTATCATTTTCCCTTTGCCAATCTTCATGTTAATATCTCTCAATACAGGTTCGTTTCCGTATTTGAAATTAACATCGCTAAATTCAATGCAATCCTTAAATTCCTTTATGGGAACCGGATTATCTGCTTTCGTAATAGCAATTTTTTCATCAAGTATGGCAAATATCCTCTCTCCGGAAACCAGACCTCTTTGTATGAGAGCATATGTATTTGATATCGATTTAGCCGGTTCAAGCACTTTCCAGTAGAAAGCAATATAAACCATGAGACTTGGCATATCCATCCCAAGTTTTCCATTTATCTGAAGATAGCCTGCAAAAAAAAGAATACCAACGGCTATTGAGATTCCGAAGAACTCAGAAAAAGGGCTTGCCATCTCCTGCCGGTAGAACATCTTCTTACTTGACATCTTGTGGGCGTCGTTTGTCTTTGAAAAAGCTTTCCTTACGTATCCCTGTGCATTAAACGCCTTGATAATCCTTGCTCCGGAAATAGCCTCCTCAAACTGGCTGAGTATTCTTCCGATGAGCATTTGTGTATCAGTTGCTCCTCTGCGGAGTGTCCTTGTGATTCTTGTTATTATAAAAGCAGATATTGGCAAGGTGATAATGGTTACAAGCGTGAGCTTGGGCGACATATAAAAAAGAGCACCAAGAAAACCCAGAACCTGAAGAGGATCCCTGAATATCACATGGAAGCTGTTTGCAACACTATTCTGAACCTCCGTTACATCGTTTGAAATGCTTGAAAGAATATCCCCTTTTCTTTTATTGTTAAAGTATCCGACATGGAGAGCCGATATTTTCACAAAAAGAGCATCCCTTATTCTTTGCATTATAGTAACCCTCATTCTTACAAGAATCTTTTGAGAGAGATACTTTATGAAGTCTGTGAGGAATGTAAACAATACAAGGAAAGCGCATATAAATGCAAGGCCCTGCAAAATTCCGTTTGTGAACATTATCTTCCCAAGATAATACTGGAAAACAGTATTAAAATAGTCAAATGAAAGGGAAAACGGCGGTAAACCCGCAATTGTATTTACAGTTTCCGGCTGAAACAATACTGTAAGAAGCGGTTTGAACAGAGCAAAATTAACAATTCCAAAAACCAGTGACATAATGCTCAATATCATATAGGCCGGCCAGTAGTGTCTGTATGGCTTAGCATAAGCCAGTAGTCTTAAAAATGTCTTCATCGTTTAATTTTCTTTACTCTCTTTGCTCTCTTCGTAATCGACATATTCACCAACAGAATTGTCTACAACCTTTTCTCTTGGCTTGTTGCCGCTTATAATTGTTTCTCCCTCTTCCCTTATTGTATTTGAATCAGAAAATCCCGATTGGTTCGGGTCCATGAATTTCCCGAATTTTTTCTTAATCCACCAACGCAGTAAGAGTGGTCCCAATCTGGCGATTAGCCAGAAAATAATTACCGTAACAGCTATAAATGTAATAAATCCTTCCATTATTTTACTTTTTTGGTATCCCCGGTCTCAAGATTGAGTCTGTAATTTTTGTTTCCTGTAACCTTAACAATGACTTCATTGTCGGAAACAACTTTAACAGGGGTGTTTGGCAAAAGCTCAAACCTTTTTAATTCTCTTGTAACTTCAATTCCATTAATTGTATATATCCTCGTCTTTAACACACTTTTAAGAATCCAGTATCTGTTTTTTCCTACTTTGAGCAATTCCGGGAATCCTTTAATCGTTTCCTTTGTTGTTATATCGCTCCAGGCTTCAAACGGACGACATTCCTTGTCATAAAGCCTCAGCGTGTTGTCTGTATGCAGAAGCATAATTGCAAATTCTCCGTTATCTCCGGTTTTGTAAACTTTTGGACCCAAAAGAATGAGCTCATTTACTTTTTTAGGATAAGGATTCACAAAACGCCCGAGTCGGTCAAGAAGGAAAAGCTGATTTCCGCTGGCAAAAAGCATTTGCAGTTTCCCGTTTCCAAACATGTCAACTTGTTCTACATATCCTCTCAGAGGAGTAGAAAATGGAACTGTCCATATACCTTTCTTGTCTTTATCCGCCAGTTGCAGTTTAAAATTCGGGAACTGAATAAGATATTCCATCTCTCCGTTATTGAAATTCTTAACTTCAAATGGCCCAGCAGGAATTTTTACTATACTGTCTTTTTCCCATCCCGCTGGCTTTCCTCCCTCGACCGCTTTAGGTGCCGGCAGCTTGTCAAGCTGTTCGGCATAAAGGAGAAGTTCAAAGTTGAGTTTGCCATCTTCAGGAACAAGCCGGAACGAAGCGAACTCCAGATTGGCCTGCTTTAAAACATTCTCCACATCTTTTCTCAAAAGAGGTTTGAAGAACGAAGCAACTGAATCCTGCAAATTTGTTGCGTTCATCATTATAGTTAAAGGACTTCCTTTTAAGTCCAGCCGACCGGAAACAGATGTCTGGTCAACGAAATCCGCCATAGTAAAATTTAAAAATTTCCCTTTTGCAAACTCCTTCATTAAATCGGAAGGCCCGATTATCATCCAGTGTCCCTTTATGCAAAAACTCTCTTCCCTGCAGTTATCAAATATCGAACCGAAAATTTCCTTAAGCACCCCCTTGTTCTCAAATTTTAAAACTGAGTCCTTTAATTCCGCAGATGACTTACTGAATATCGATGAAAAAAACTTTTTAAAACCAGTTGGTTCCTCCATGCGTACAAGCGATACCCACTCAAAATTGCTGCCATAAGGGATGGCTGCTATTGCCACTTCCTTAGGGTATTTTGAAAGGAACCACTCCCTTCCCTTGTCGTTTGCCTCAGGATTTAGACGCTTGTTAAGCTCTCTGTATCCTCTGTAGGAAAGCATATAACCGTCAAAATCTTCAACAGGAATTGAGACAGAGATGAAAGTATTGAAAGGCAGTATTTCATAAGCCTTTGAATCTCCGCCAATTTTATTTGCAAAACTGCTGGTAAAGTTTCCTACTCCTTTTAAGTTGAAAAGTTCTCCTTTGAAAAGGTAGTGATTATCCTCAAATTCGCCCTCTATTACGCTCCAGGCAGAAAATTTAGATGCAAAATCGGCATATCCAAGATATTTTCCCACTGCAAGCCCGGAGAATAACTTGCCCAGGTTTTGATGGTTTACAAACAGCAGTGTTTTATTTAATATTTTCTCCTTAGTCAGTTTTTCAAAATCCGGATTATCCATTATAGACGTTCCGGAATTGAGGTGCCTTACAGAAGATTCCACAAGTATCGGAGATGTTGAAGCAATCAGGTATCCTTTGTAAATTGTAAAATCCAGTCCCTTTGAGCTGTAGATATCTGCTCCTCCAAGTACTCTTTTATTTACAGATTCGGTGTCTCCCTTTAAACGTTCAATTAGAAGTGAATTATCAAGGCTACCCTGTCCGGTATTCATGCAGAAAAGCAGGGAAACTTCTCCTTTCGAAGAATAATGAAGTGATGTCAGCGCATCGGAGGCTGCAAGCTCCTTAAATGAAGCTTCGCTTTTTGCCAGAAAAATGAGCTTATTGATAAACTTATAAAGGGGATTACTGCGGTTTATAAATTTTGAGAAAAGGTTCTTCTGGTTGTAGTAGGAAGTTTCAATTGTCTGAGGGCCATCGAAAACATATACTGCAATTGCGTCAACAGGAACGGCATAGACACTTTTGAGCACTCTGGCAGGTGCCTCTTCGTCTTTATTTTTATTTTGTAATGTATATTTCAGGAGAAAAAAACCTGATATAGCCGCAATCAACGTGATTGCCGAAAATATGTATACCTTTTTGTTCCATTTCATAAGCCTGCAAAGTTATTAAAAATCTAAAAGATGCACAAACATGAAAAATAGAGTATTTTCTTAAATATTTATATATTTGTATCCGTTTTTCAAACAATTTATAGCCAAATTCATTTAAAGAGTTTCAATTTCATGGATTCATTCATAAAGTATAATATCAACCCGTTGGTTGCCCATCTTAATAAGCGCCCGTTTGATTTCAATAAAAAAGACATTATAAAATTTGTTATTGACAAGGAGATCCGAATTCTGAATTTCAGGTATGTTGCTGCCGACGGAAGATTAAAAACATTAAATTTCCCTATAACCAGCCTTCAGTACCTTGATTCTCTTCTTTCATACGGCGAGCGGGTAGACGGCTCAAGCCTGTTTCCTTTTATTGAAGCCGGATCCAGTGATTTATACATTGTTCCGCGTTACTCAACTGCCTATGTAGATCCGTTTTCAGAAATTCCGGCTCTTGGCCTGCTATGTTCCTATTTCACAAAAGAAGGACTTCCGCTTGAAAGTGCTCCTGAATATACCCTTTTAAAAGCCAGCCGTTCATTTACAAAGGCAACAGGACTCAAATTCGAGGCAATGGGAGAACTGGAATTCTATGTTATCGACCGGGCCGATGGGCTATATCCTACTGTTGACCAGAAAGGATATCACGAGTCGCAGCCATTTACAAAATTCGAGCACTTCCGCACTGATGCTATGAATCTGATTGCCCAGGCCGGAGGAATGATAAAGTACGGACATTCGGAGGTTGGTAATTTTACTCTTGACGGCAAAATATATGAACAAAACGAAATAGAATTTCTGGTTAATCCTGTTGAAACTGCTGCGGACCAGCTTGTGATGGCAAAGTGGATTATCCGCACTCTTGCATATCAATACGGTCTGGATGTCACTTTTGCGCCAAAGATTACTGTGGGTAAAGCAGGCAGCGGCCTCCATTTTCATACAAGGATGATGAAAGACGGGAAATCTGTAATGATACACGACGGTGTATTATCCGATACAGCAAAAACAGCTATTGCCGGATATATGAAATGTGCTTCTTCCCTTACTGCATTTGGAAATACAAATCCTACATCATATTTCCGTCTTGTACCTCACCAGGAGGCACCAACCAGTATTTGCTGGGGAGACAGAAACCGTTCCGTTCTTGTCCGCGTTCCGCTGGGATGGCTCGGGAATACAAATATGATATCAATAGCAAACCCGAACGAACCTTCTGACAATAACGAAGGAGCAGACAAACAAACTGTGGAGATGCGCTCACCGGACGGTTCGGCAGATATATATCAAATGCTCGCCGGTCTTGTTGTTGCCGCAAGAACAGGATTTGAAATGGAAAAACCTCTTGAGGTTGCCAAAAAGTGTTATGTTGATGTGAACATACATGAGAAAAAGAATGAGAAGAAGTTAAATGCTCTTGAGCAACTCCCCTCATCCTGCTATGAATCGGCTGTTGAACTGGAGGCTAAACGGGCTATTTACGAGAAGGATGGAGTTTTTGACAAGCACCTTATCGACGGGATAATTTCCAAACTGAAATCATACGACGACAAAAATATTCGTGAAGAAGTCAGGAACAATCCTGAAAAAATGGCAGAATTGGTTGAAAGATACTATCACTGCGGTTAATTCCCCAGTTCGGACAAAAATTTGATTCTCACGAGCCTTATTTCGTCTTCGGTATAACCTTTACCAAGTTCTTCCGTTGCCTCCCGAAGCGAGTCGGAAACCGCCTCTGTTCGGAAATATTGATAAATTTCATCCACTTTATCATCGTCAATTGTCTGGCGGATAAAGTAGTCAATGTTTATTTTCGTGCCTGAATTCACAATTGCCTCAAGTTCGTTGAGGATGTCCTCCATTTCAATGCCCTTGGATTCGGCTATATCTTCAAGCGGAAGTTTTCTGTCAATACCGTTAATAATATGTACTTTGATTGCAGACTTGTTTACAACCGATTTTACAACCAGATCCATTGGTCTGTCAATCTCATTCTCCAAAACATATTTTGCAATGAGTTCGACAAACTCTTTCCCGAATTTTTTTGCCTTCCCCTCTCCCACTCCCTGACAATTCTTTAATTCTTCAATAGTCAAAGGATACTGCAGCGACATATCATCAAGGGACGGGTCACTGAATATAACGAATGGAGGCAGATTTAACTTTTTTGAAACAGAGTGTCTTAAATCCTTTAGCAAAGACAACAGAGCTTCATCTCCGCCACCTCCGGAGGCCCTTGCGTGACCAGGAGTGGATGTTTCGTCGTCATCGGATTCTACAAATTCTCTGTCTTCAATTAGCATTACTGTGTAAGGGTTCTCAAGAAATTTAAGCCCTTCCGGGGTACAGGAAATTAATCCGTATTTCTCTATATCCTTGAAAAGAAGGTGATGTATGAGCGCTTGTCTTATTACGGCCATCCAAAACCTTATACCCTTGGATTTCCCTATTCCGAACAACTCCAGTTTATGATGATTGTACGATTTAATAATTGAATTTGTCACTCCCGCCATAATATTTGCAAGGTGCTCCGTCTTAAACTGTTCTTTCATTGTAGAGATAAGCTCCAGCACCAGTGCTACGTCATCTTTTCCGTCGAACTGTTTTTTCGGATAAAGACAGTTGTCGCAGCTTCCGCAATTGTCTATATTATAATCCTCCCCAAAATAGTTAAGCAAAACTTTTCTCCTGCAAAGGCTTGACTCTGCATACGATACGGTTTCCATGAGAAGCTGCCGCCCAATTTCCTGTTCGGAAATTGGTTTTCCCTGCATAAACTTTTCAAGTTTTTGAATATCCTTGTAAGAGTAGAAAGCAATGCACTGCCCCTCACCTCCATCCCGTCCGGAGCGTCCGGTTTCCTGATAGTAACTCTCAAGACTTTTAGGAATATCATAATGAATCACAAAACGGACATCCGGTTTGTCAATTCCCATTCCGAAAGCAATCGTTGCAACAATAACATCAACCCCCTCCATAAGGAAACTGTCCTGATTTGAGGCTCTGGTGGTTGGATCAAGACCTGCGTGATATGGCAATGCCTTAATTCCATTTACTACAAGCAATTGAGCCACTTCCTCAACCTTTTTCCTGCTGAGACAATAAATTATGCCAGATTTGCCCTGATTTGCCTTGATGAACTTAATTATCTCTCTCTCCGTATTAACCTTTGTCCTTATTTCATAATAGAGATTGTCCCTGTTGAATGAAGTTTTGAATACCCTCGCATCAGACATTCCCAGGTTTTTCTGGATATCGTTCTGAACTTTGGGTGTTGCAGTTGCTGTGAGAGCAATAACGGGAGCTTTTCCAATCTCCTGTACAATAGGGTAAATACGCCTGTATTCCGGGCGGAAATCGTGCCCCCATTCAGATATACAGTGAGCTTCGTCTACTGCATAGAAAGATATCGTGAGCTGTTTTAAAAAAGCAATATTTTCCTCTTTTGTGAGAGACTCAGGAGCGACATATAACAATTTAGTCTGGCCTGACATAAGATCGTCCTTAACCTCCTGTATCTGAGCCTTATTTAATGAGGAGTTCAAAAAGTGGGCAATGCCGTCTCTTTCAACAACAAATCCCCTGATTGCATCAACCTGATTCTTCATAAGTGCAATAAGGGGAGATATGATAATTGCAACTCCTGGCATTACCAGCGCGGGAAGCTGATAGCACAGAGATTTGCCCCCTCCGGTTGGCATGAGAACAAAAGAGTCATTACCATCTATCAAATGCTTTATAACCTCTTCCTGCTGACCCTTAAATGAATCGAAGCCAAAAAATTGTTTAAGTTGACTGTGCAGAAATTCAGAAGTTGTATGCATAAATTATTGTGTGTCCAAAATTATCCTAAAAAATTGTCAAAAAATCTTACCTTTGTACCCCTAAGTTATTCAATAGTTTTATCATCGCAAAATTTAATATTAAATATTTGGCGGCACTAAAGAGTAACTTTTGACGATGTAACTGAAAAAGAGCATAACTATGACAAATTTTAACCCCAACGAACCGGGAATTGCAAACGGCAACTACTTTGCACTTCCAAACAGTCTTGAGGAGTCGGATATTGCCATTATTTCTGTGCCCTGGGATGTGACAACCTCATACAGACCCGGAACTCATAAAGGCCCCGAATCTATTATTGAAGCGTCTGTGCAGGTTGATCTTTTTGATCCGCTCGTACCTGATGCGTGGGAAACAAAGATAGGAACAGTTCCCGTTAATATCCAAATATTAAAAGACAACAAGAAATATCGTAAGATTGCCCAAAGTGTAATTGCCGAACTTGAAAAGGGAACCGATTACGCAGAACTGACTCCGCTTCTGGACAAGGTTAACAAGGCAAGCGAATCTCTTAATAAAGAGGTGTTTGCCTTATGCAAAGAGCAGATAAATTCAGGCAGGATTACAGGTGTTGTAGGAGGTGACCACAGTGTGCCTCTTGGAAACATGAAAGCTGTTTCCGGACTATGTGAAGAATTTGGCATATTGCATATTGATGCACATGCAGACCTTCGGGTTGCATACGAAGGGTTCACATACTCTCATGCCTCAATAATGTACAACGCCCTGAGCGAAATACCCCAGATATCGCAGCTTACTCAGGTTGCCGTAAGAGACTTCTGCCAGCAGGAGGCTGATATTATAAATACAGATCCTCGGATTCGCTGCTTTACAGATACAGAACTCAAAAGAAATCAGTTTGAGGGAAAAACATGGAAGAAACAGTGTGAGGATATTATTGCCAGTTTACCTGCAAACGTTTATATAAGTTTTGATATCGACGGACTTTCACCTGAGCTTTGCCCGGGTACCGGCACCCCTGTTCCCGGTGGCATCGGATTCCGGGAAATCGATTATCTGCTGCATATGCTTGCCATTTCAAACAAGAAGATTATCGGATTTGATTTGTGCGAAGTTTCCCCTGGCATTGACAGTGACTGGGATGCTAATGTAGGAGCAAGAATCCTGTATAAATTGTGTCTTTACACAAGACTAAATTCAAAAAAGTAGTTTTATCCATACGATGGGGATTATCAATTACATCCGAAGAGACAGAAGGCAAGAACTTCTGAACATTTTCAATACCTTTTTCAAAAATTCTTCTATCGGCGGAATTGTGTTGATTTTTTGTGCAATTGCAGCTCTTCTGATTGCAAACATCCCCCAGCTGTCCCATCTCCAGAATTTATTAAATCAACCTGCGGGATTCGGCATTGGAAATATAAAGTTCGAGATGACCATCCTGCACTGGATCAATGATGGTCTGATGGCTGTCTTTTTTCTTGTTGTGGGACTCGAAATAAAAAGAGAAATACTTGTTGGTGAGCTCTCTTCTTTTAGACAGGCTTCTCTGCCTATTTTTGCCGCTGTAGGAGGGATGGTTGTTCCTGCATTGATATACAGTTCTTTCAGCTTTGGAACCATTTACCAGAACGGATGGGGAATACCAATGGCAACAGATATTGCATTTGCTCTTGGGATACTGTCTCTGCTTGGCAAGAGAGTGCCTACTTCTTTAAAAATCTTTCTTGCGGCTCTTGCAATTGTAGATGACCTTGGCGCAATTATCGTATTAGCTGTTTTTTATCCTACTCATACTATAGATATACAATTGCTTATATATGCCGCTTTGGTTTTTGCCCTTCTTTTGGTCTTTAACAGGCTTAATATCAGAAGACCGTCATTTTACATTATCCCCGGAATCGTCCTTTGGTTTCTTATTTTGGGATCCGGCATTCATGCCACAATAGCCGGTGTTCTTATAGCGATGACAATTCCAGGGAAAAATTCGATTAACGAAGTGCGCTTTATAGTTGGATGCCGCTACCTGCTAAACAGATTCAGTGCCGCCAGCAACCACAATGTAATGGTACTTGAAAACCAGGAGCAGCAGCAGGTTATACACAGCCTTCATTATAAACTCAAACAGGTGCACCCGCTTATGCTCAGATTTGAGCACGCACTGCATCCATGGGTAACATTTATTATTATGCCTGTTTTTGCACTTGCAAATGCAGGGGTTATACTTAATGCCAAAATCTTTTCTCCCCCTTTCGAACCAATTATTCCGGGAATATTTTTCGGTCTTTTGATAGGAAAACCATTTGGGATTTTTCTTGCCAGTTGGCTGGCAGTCAAGCTGAAAATTGCTGAACTTCCAAACGAAATTAAATGGAGTCAGATATTTTCTGTAGGGATTATTGCGGGAATTGGATTTACAATGTCTATATTTATCGATAATTTGGCCTTTACTGATTTTGCAATCATTGATACAGGGAAAGCGACTATACTCGGAACCTCATTTTTAGCTGCATTAATTGGACTATTGGCTATATATATTACAACGAAAGATAAAACCACAAAAAATAATTAACAAATGAAAACAATCAAATCTATCGCAATCGTTGCATTGGCTCTTATTATCGTTTCGTCTTGCGGCGAAAAGAAGAGTTCTTCTGCAGTACAAGTTTCAAAAGCTCTCACCGATTCTGCAAGTTATGCAGTAGGTGTATCATTTGGAACAATGCTTAAAAACTCAAACTTTGGTGACCTTAACTACAGTGAAATGACAAAAGCCATTAAAGCTGTTCTTGAAGGAAAAGAAGGAAAAGATCTTAAAGTTAATGAGACAATTGCAAATCAAGTTATTCAAAGATACCTTGCTCAGAGAGCAGAAGTTGCTGCTGCCGAGAACAAAGTTAAAGGCGACGAATTCCTTGCTGCCAACAAGACTAAAGACAGCGTTCAAACTACAGCAAGTGGTCTTCAGTACAAGATTATCAACCCGGGTTCTGAACTTAAACCTGCTCTTGAAGATACAGTTTCTGTTTTTTACAGAGGAACACTTCTTGATGGTAAAGAATTTGACACATCTTTCGGAAACCCTGAGCCAGTTAAATTCCCTGTAAACGCAGTCATTTCAGGATGGGGAGAAGGTATCAGACTTATCGGCGAAGGTGGCAAAATCAAGCTTTTCATACCTGGCGAACTTGCATATGGCAAGCAACAGGCTGGTCCGCTTGTAGGTCCTAACTCAACACTGATTTTTGATGTAGAACTCGTAAAGGTGAGCAAGGCTGTAGTTGTTGATTCTACAAAAACTGCAAAAACTGTAAAATAGTAATGGCACTCGAATTAATCGGAAAAATTATCAAGAAACTCTCTGTTCAATCCGGCACAAGCGCCAGAGGAGACTGGAGCAAACAGGAGTTTATTATTGAGACTCAGGAAAACTTTCCCAAAAAGATATGCATGAATGTCTGGGGGCCTGAGAAAGTTGAAGAACTATCAAAATTTAAAGACGGAGAAAATGTTAAAGTATCTGTCAACATTGAATCAAGAGAGTTTAACAACAGATGGTATACCGATGTAAGAGCCTGGAAAATTGATCGTTTTGATGATGGTGGCAACTCTTCACAGCCTGCCGACTCAATAAGTACTCCGGTTGACTTCCCTTCGGGAGATGCCGGTGAGGACGATCTTCCATTCTAAGAGAATATTAAAGCCAAAGCGGGTGTCTGTAAAAACAGGCACCCGCTTTTGTTTTTCCCCTATTTATGGTCTCCGGCGAGTTAACAGTTAATGTAAATAAAATCCTTATACCTCCGCCACCAGGTCATTTGCCTTTTGGCATACCTTCTGGTATTTCTCTTTATAAGGTCAACAGCCTCTTCCAAAGTAATTTCTCCATCGAGATACTCAAAAAGCTCCCTGTATCCTACAGTTTTAAGGGCTGGCAAATGTTTATACGGGACAAGACCTTTTACTTCATCCAACAGGCCGTCTTCCATCATTTTGTCGACTCTTCTGTCTACCCTTTCGTAAAGTTCGGCTCTCGGTCTTTCCAAAAGCCTCTTCTCAATAATGAACGGTCTCTGTTTCGCACAATCTTTCTTAAACGAAGAAAATTTTCTTCCTGTTTGCAAAGTCACCTCCAGGGCACGGACAACTCTTTGGCTATTGGCAATATCAATCGAATCGTAGCTCTCTCTGTCCAAAAGTTTAAGCTCTCCTCTTAATGATTCAATGCCTTCTTTTGAAAGCCTTTCCATTATGGTCTTTCGCAGTTCAAGGTCGGCCGGGGGGAAATCGTCCATCCCGTAACACAGGGCATCGGCATATAGGCCTGACCCTCCTGTAGCCACAATAGTATCATGAGTCTCAAATAGCTTCTCAAGCAGTTCCAGAGCCTCGATTTCATACTGCCCGGCAGTATAATGATCATTTACAGAATGAGAAAAAATGAAATAGTGCTTTACTTTGGACAATTGTTCTGCCGTTGGCGGAGCTGTCCCGATTTTAAGTTCTTTATAGATTTGTCTGGAATCACACGAAATGACAGGGCAACCATACTCAGTTGCCAGAGAAATACTGTAGTCCGTTTTACCACTGGCAGTTGCTCCCAGAACTAAAATTAACTTTTTTTCACCCATCAGGCCAATTCTTCTCCTTCCGGCAGCTCATCACTGTCAAAAAGCACATCCGATTCGGCAGATGGAATCAGAGGGTCAAAGTCGTCATAGTTATCCGAAAACTGATCGGGATTTCTGCCTCTTTCTGCAACAAGCCTTGGATAAGACCTTCTTGCCAGAGACTCTTCAGTTGCCAGAAATTCGAGCCGGATAGATCTCTCTTTGAATGTTTCATAAACATAGCTGAGAGTGATTTCTCCTTTCTTTACTGCATTTTCAACTGAAACTTTGTCCATTGGACCGTCTCCCATATCAAAGAGGCCGTATTCCGTTTTTACCTTGTTGTCTTTAGAGAGGCCTCTGAAAAGAACTATCTGGTCCGGGGCAAAGCCTAAATCGTTTTGAAGAAATCTATGAAACGAGTATAAGGAAGTTTCTCCCTTTACTTCATATTCTCTCATAAAAATCTTGTTACCGTCAATTGTGGCTTTGAATCTGTATACCATATTTTCAATTCTTTATGCGAATATAGCAATTTTTCAAAAGAAATTCCACAGTATTTATGTTATCGGCATAGTCTGTAAGCGAAGGAAACTGTCCTTTTCCAAAATATTTAAAACCCGATTTTTCTCCAATACAGAGTTTTACCTGAATATTTCCGGCGTTCTTTTCAAAAAAATAATCTGCTTTTTCGGGAGTGGAATAGTAAACGAAATTAACAATTGATAACGGCGGCGGAAGCTCATTTCCCTCCCGGAGAAGAAAGAAATTCCCATCGATAAAATTCTCTCTCCTCATCTTTAATAACGCTCTATTGTATTTGTATGCAGCATTAAAATCCGGGTTATCCCCCACTCCGGAGTAACGTTCCGAGGCTTCCAGAAAAAGTTTGAAGGAGTAGTTTTCCGGGACCAAAAGCGTACTTACGCTTCTGCATCCAAGGCCAAAATAGAGAAATATATCATCTGCAAGTAAATTCAAATCATTTTTGTTTTCGCTTCCATTCAGAAGAGCGATGCCCGACCGCGTACCTCTCAGCAGTTTCGGAATTTTCACATACCGCCCTCCTATCGAATTTATAGCTTCATCCGAGCCTGTTGCTATAAGAACATCGATATCTTCTGATATTTCACTTACAAACCGTACCCTTCCCTCCCAGAATTTATCTATTTTGCACAAGTGATTGAAAAAAAAGGGCAGAAGCAATTTGTCCTTATTTGAAAGTTTAATTTCCAGCCTGTATCCTGCCGCCAACCCGGCAAGCATATCATGAAACCCTACAAGAGGTATGTTCCCGGCCATAATGATTCCGGCAATATTATCTCTCTCTTTTACAGACTCTCTGAAGGGGCTGACCCACTCCTCCAGATATTTTCTGTCAAGAAACATCTCAAGGATGGCATGTATGGACTGCTTTTGCATTTCAAGTGTAAATAGCGGGTTTAACGCAAAAGACTGTTCAATTGTTCCCGTTAAAGAGTTCGCAGGAGACAAATTCGAAAGCATTGAATCTATCTCATTTCCAAGCCTGGAGAGATCTTTTATAAAATGTTCGTAATACATTTTGCAAAATTAGCAAAAAGGGGCTAATTTTACCAAAATCATCCACTTGTGGTATGAGCGAAATAAACTCCTCAGACTCCTATAAATCAATACTAAAACCATCTACGGGCATCTATAAAGAGCTTGGCAGTAAATTTCTCTCTTTTGCATACCCGGTATCTTTCGAGGAGGA
This sequence comes from Bacteroidales bacterium, assembly GCA_021371955.1. Classification (GTDB taxonomy): domain Bacteria; phylum Bacteroidota; class Bacteroidia; order Bacteroidales; family UBA932; genus Bact-08. The sequence continues at coordinate 23,783 of JAJFVD010000003.1, read as the reverse complement.
AACAAAAGAACTGGTTCAAAACATAAAAAAAAGTCATTTTGATGCAAGACATCACTGTTTTGCATATAGACTTGGGCTATCCGGTGATTTATGGAGGGCAAATGACGATGGCGAGCCATCTTCTTCGGCAGGGAAACCAATATACGGGCAACTGCTTTCATATGAACTAAGTGATGTATTGATAATAGTTGTCCGATATTTCGGAGGCACAAAACTTGGTATTCCCGGTCTCATCCGGGCTTATCGGAGTGCTGCCGCCGATGCAATTATAAATGCGGAAATTATTGAAAAAATTGCAGGAGAGACAGTTAATTTTAGCTTCGGGTATTTACAGATGAATCAAATAATGAAACTTATTAAGGATTATTCACCTGATATCCTGGAACAGAATTTCGACAATATATGCACCATCAAAGCAAGGGTGCGGCTTAAAAACCTTGCTGTATTTACCTCCGCATTACTGGAAATTGAGGGGGTCTCTATAATAAAATGAAGAAAACTAATATTCAACATATGCCAAAACATCTGATATCAATTCATGATTTTTCTAAGGAGGAGATACTAAAAGCCCTCTCGCTGGCAGAAGAGTTTGAAAAAAACCCATCCCGTCCGATATTCCGGGACAAGGTAATTGCAAGCATCTTCTTCGAGCCGTCTACCAGAACCAGGTTAAGTTTTGAAACTGCTGCAAACAGACTTGGGGCAAGAGTTATAGGTTTTTCCGATGCCGGAAACACCAGTGTAACAAAAGGAGAAACCCTTAAGGATACAATCAAGATGGTTTCTAATTATGCCGATTTAATTGTAATGCGCCACCCGCTTGAGGGAAGCGCAAGGTATGCCTCCGAAATTTCTTCTGTACCAGTTATCAATGCCGGTGATGGAGCAAATCAGCACCCGACACAGACCCTCCTTGACCTCTATTCGATTTTAAAGACACAGGGAAAGCTTACCAATCTTAAAATAAATATGGTTGGCGACCTTAAATACGGAAGAACTGTACACTCCCTCCTTCAGGCCATGTCCCACTTCAGTCCGGAATTTCTGTTTACTGCCCCTGAAGAGTTAAAGATGCCAAATGAATATAAAGAGTATCTGAATAAACTGAATATCCCATTCCGCGAAACAACAAATCTTGAGGACGGGATTTCCGATTCGGACATCATTTACATGACAAGAGTTCAGCAGGAGAGATTCACAGATGCCATTGAATATGAAAGAGTAAAGAATGTATATAGTTTAAGGCAGGATATGCTGGAAAACGCTAAGCCAAATATGAAAATTCTTCACCCGCTGCCAAGAGTTAATGAAATTTCTCCGGATGTTGATAACAGCAAGCATGCCTACTATTTTGACCAGGCAGGAAACGGAGTATATACCAGAATGGCAATAATCACAATGCTACTGGGAGTAAATGAGTTATAGCAAATAATCAAAAATCTTAAAAAATGGAAAAACAGCTAAAAGTCAGCGCAATTAAGAACGGTACAGTATTAGACCATATCCCTGCTGACCAGCTTTTTAAAGTTATAGATATCCTGGGACTAAGCAGAAGCGGCAACCAGATTACTTTCGGGACCAATCTGGAAAGTAAGTTGCTTGGGAAAAAAGCAATTATCAAAATTTCTGACAAGTTTTTCAAAGATGATGATATCAACAGAATTGCACTCATAGCTCCTCAGGCGAAAATAAATATCATTCATGACTTTGAAGTTGTCGAAAAAAGGGTTCTCTCAATTCCTGAGTCAATTGAGGGAATTGCAAAATGCATGAATCCGGCATGTGTCACTAACCATCAGAATATTTTAACACGGTTTACAACGATTACAGATTCTCCTGATGTTAAACTTTTATGCCGATATTGCGAAAAGATAACTGACCTCAAAAACTTAAAAATTATTAGCAATTTTTAACCAAACGCTAACAATTAATACATAATAGGCCATTATATGTTGTGGTTTAATATTTTTTGAATTATCTTTGATGTCAGAATTTAAAGATTTTAAAATTATATTTTTATGAAAGTAGCTCATAACTTTAATGCTGGACCATGTGTCCTTCCAAGACAGGCCGTTCAGGCTGCTATTGATGCTCTAACCGACTTTAAAGGTTCAGGCATGTCTGTAATAGAAGTATCTCACCGGTCAAAAGAGTGGGAATCGGTAATGAATGAGTGTCGCGCTTTATGGAAAGAAATCCTTAACATACCGGATGGTTATCATGTTTTGTTCCTCGGCGGAGGGGCAAGTATGCAATTTTTATATGTTGCCATGAACCTTCTTGAAAACAAAGCGGGTTATCTGGAAACAGGAGTATGGGCAAAAAAGGCATTAAAAGAGGCTAAAGGTATTGGAAATGCTGTTGCCGTTGCTTCATCTGCCGACAAAAACTTCAGCTACATACCTAAGGGTTATGAAATTCCCAAAGACCTGGATTACTTCCATATCACAACAAACAATACAATATACGGAACAGAGATAAAAACTGATATGGACTCTCCTGTTAACCTGGTTGCAGATATGTCTTCGGACATTATGAGCCGCCCGGTTGATGTGAGCAAATATGCCCTCATTTATGGCGGTGCACAGAAAAACGTAGGCCCTGCCGGTGTTACTTTTGTTATTGTTCGTGAAGACATCCTCGGAAAAGTTACCCGTTACCTTCCTTCAATGCTGGACTACAGAACTCACATTCAGGAAGAATCAATGTTTAACACTCCTCCTGTTTTCTCAATCTTCGTAATGAACGAAACTCTTAAATGGATAAAGAGCGTTGGCGGACTAAAATCCATGCACAAATTGAACCTTGACAAAGCCGCACTACTTTATAACGAAATTGACAGGAATAAAATGTTTGAGGGTACCGCAGCAGTGGAAGACCGTTCAATTATGAATATCTGCTTCGTTATGGCGGAAAAATACAAAGACAAGGAAGAGGCATTCATGACTTTTGCAAAAGAGAGAGGAATGGTTGGAATTAAAGGACACCGTTCTGTTGGCGGTTTCCGCGCATCAACTTATAATGCATGTCCTGTTGAGAGCATAAAAGCTCTTATATCATGCATGCAGGAATTTGAAAAAATTAACGGATAGGTACTGGTAAACTAAATAATTTGTCAAAATGAAAGTATTAGTAGCTACAGAAAAACCATTTGCCAAAGCTGCAGTTGACGGCATAAGAAATATCGTGGAGGGCGCTGGTCACAAACTGGCACTTCTCGAAAAATACACTTCCGTTGACGAACTTTATGCAGCCGTTGCAGATGCAGATGCTCTTATTGTGCGTTCGGACAAGGTTTCAAAAGAGGTTGTGAATGCTGCCAAAAATCTTAAAATTGTTGTGCGTGCCGGCGCCGGATATGACAATCTTGATCTTGCCGCATGTTCCGAAAAAGGTATTGTTGCAATGAACACACCCGGCCAGAACTCCAATGCTGTTGCCGAACTGGCTATAGGGATGATGATTTATGCTTCAAGGAACTGCTTTGCTCCGGGAACCGGAAGCGAATTAAAGGGCAAGACAATAGGTATTCATGCTTATGGAAACGTTGGCAGGCTTGTTGCAAAACTTGCCAAAGGTTTTGACATGGACGTTCTTGCATTTGACCCGTTTGTCAGCAAAGAGGCAATTATAAAAGATGGCGTTACTCCTGTTGACTCAATCGAAGAGTTATACAGAAAATCCCATTTCCTTTCGCTTCATATTCCTGCGACAGCAGAGACCAAAAAGTCTGTGGGCTATGATCTCGTAACAAAACTGCCAAAAGGCGGATGTCTTGTAAACACCGCCCGCAAAGAGGTCATAAATGAAGATGAGCTCATTAAAGCAATGGAAGAAAGAACCGATATTAAATATATTACAGACATTGCCGCAGATAATCAGCAAATTCTTAACGAAAAATTTGCAAATCGCGTGTTTGCATCCCCTAAAAAGATGGGTGCAGAAACCGCAGAGGCAAATGTAAATGCAGGACTTGCTTCAGCTAATCAGATAGTTAAATTTTTTACCTCCGGAGACAAGACTTTTCAGGTAAATAAATAGTAATTCATTATATCGATATTTAAAATGGTAAAAGTTAAACCTTTTGCGGCAATCAGACCACCAAAGGCTATTGCTAATGATGTTGCATCCCGCCCGTATGATGTGCTAAATTCTGTGGAGGCGAAAGCCGAAGCAGGAGAAAAGTCGCTGCTTCATATAATTAAACCCGAGATTGATTTTGATCCTATTATAGATGAACATACTCAGCAGGCATACGATAAAGCTGCTGAAAATTTCAAGCTGTGGCAGAAACGCGGCTGGCTGGTACAGGACAAAAAAGAGATGTACTATGTCTACGCTCAGACAATGGAAGGAAGAACTCAGTACGGACTAGTAGTTGGCGCAAGTGTAGAGGATTATCTCAGCGGCAGGATAAAAAAGCATGAGCTTACCCGTAAGGACAAGGAAGAAGACAGAATGATACATGTACGCATCCAGGATGCAAATGTAGAACCGGTCTTTTTTGCATATCCGGATAATTCAGAAATTAATAAAATTGTATCTGAGGTAGTAAATAACAAACCTGCGGAGTATGATTTTGTTGCCGAAGATGGTTTTGGTCATCATTTCTGGGTTATTGAAGATGATGCTGTTAACAGGCGCATTACAGAAATATTTGCAACGGTACCTGCTTTCTATGTAGCCGACGGACACCACAGAACAGCTGCTGCAGCTCTCGTTGGAGAGGAGAAACGGAAAAATAATCCAAATCATACAGGAGAAGAGGAGTACAACTTCTTCCTTGCAGTTGTCTTTCCGGAAAGCCACCTTAAGATTATCGACTATAATCGGGTTGTGAAAGACCTTAACGGAATGTCTCCGGCAGAACTTCTTGAAAAACTTGGCAGAGAGTTTACTGTTGAAGATAAAGGGGCTGAAATTTATAAACCGGCATCGCTTCACAACTTTTCAATGTATATTGGCGGGCACTGGTATTCGTTGACAGCAAAACCCGGGACATATAATGACAATGACCCGATAGGAGTTCTCGATGTTACAGTCCTATCAAATCTTGTGTTTAACAAACTTCTGGACATCACCGATTTACGCACATCAAAAAGAATTGATTTCGTTGGCGGTATACGTGGCCTGGGAGAGTTAAAGAAAAGAGTTGATTCGGGAGAAATGGCAGCTGCATTTGCTCTTTATCCTGTTTCAATGAAGCAGTTGATCGATATTGCAGATACAGGCAATATCATGCCTCCAAAAACCACCTGGTTTGAGCCAAAATTAAGAAGCGGATTAGCTATTCATAAGCTTAGCTAAAAGTTCCCATACATAATAGAAAGCTGCCTGAAAAATCAGGCAGCTTTTTTATTTTCAAAAAATATGAGGTGAACAATCAGGCTAAGTGATATCCCTGATGATTCATTTCAGATGCAGTAAAAAAAGAGTAGACCTTATGGTCTAACGGATAATCCCAGCATCCCATGCTATGATAAAGTTTCCCTCCAAAACCGGTTTTGAACCGGTATAGTCCGTACATCGGGTGAGAAGGATCCTCTTTTGGAGATACTCCAAACAGGTCATACTGGATGCACCCTCTGTCCGAAGCGATGTTCATTGCTTTCCACTGAAGAGCATAAGTTGCCATTAAATTTCTGTTACTGCCCGATGATGCGCCATATAAATACGTTCCTCTGTTTCCGGAAATTACAAGAAATAATGCAGCAAGCGGCTTTGTATCTGCCTCAGCAATAAGAAGCAGCACATCTGCAGGAGACAATGTATCACAAGCTCTCTCCGTAAGTATAACCCTGAAATAATCGATGGAGTGCAAATAAAAATTATTTCTGGAAGCAGTTTCTTTATATAGCTCATACCATATTTCAAGACTCTCCATCCCGCATACTCTCACATTTACGCCTTTTCTTTCGGACAGCATAATATTGTATCTGGTCTTTGGTTTCATGTTACCAAGAAGATTTTCTTTGCTGTTATTAAGGTTAACGAAAATAGTGTTGGAAGGAAGGTTGTTGGATCCAGACTTCCTGAAATTACCGAATTGTGTACCTATATTAAACCGCAGCTCCTGCATATCTTTGGAAGGAGGTCCCATCCAGATTCCATCTTCATCAAAATAACGGTCATCTCCCGCCCAGAGCGATTTCCATACAAGGTCATACCTTATCATAATGCATTTTTGCGGAAGATATTCTCGTATCTGCTCCGACAACTCCTCAAGAAATGCACCCTGATTTTCCGGGTCCGGCTCAATTTCCGGCCCGTATGGCACATAAGCTATAGAGTATTCATTATCGAACCTGTGCAAAAGAAGCAGTAAATCGGTAATAACATATTCCGGATTGCCCGTATCATTGATTTTTAGCGCGGAGCTCTTTACCTTAAAGTTCAAAGCAATTGAATCCATACCAAAACGCCTCTTTACTTTAGACCAGAATGCAGTCTGTTGAAGTATAGGCGTTTTAAATACCTGCTCAATTTCTTTATGCTTTACCTCTCTTACCATCAAAACCTCTATTTACTTAACCTTCAAACAATTTGCAAAGATAGCCCTTATTTAAAACTAAAGCAAACCTAAGTTTCGGAAAGATATTTGCGTTTATGTGAAAAATAAACTTACCTTTGCGCCGAACCGGAGTTTTTTAAGACCGTATTCAAAACATCTCACTTGCCTGTTTACTATTAATGTTGTTAAGTAGACTTTTGTATATAACGCACTCCGGACAGAATTATTTTTTTATTTTAAAGTTTATTTAATGAACATTTTTATTTCCAATTTAAGCTGGGCCGTTAGAGATGCCGACCTAAGAGAATTGTTTGCAGAGTATGGTGAAATTTCATCAGCTAAAGTAATCACAGACAGAGAAACAGGTAAATCAAGAGGATTCGGATTTGTTGAAATGCCAACTGAGGCAGAAGCAAAAAAAGCAATCGAAGAACTTGATCAAGCCGAGTACGATGGTAAAGTTATCAGCGTGAATGTTGCTAAACCAAGAGAAGACAGAGGTGGAAATCGTGGTGGCGGAAGCCGTGGCGGTTTTGGTGGCGGAAGTCGTGGCGGTTTTGGCGGCGGAAGACCTAGCGGTGGTGGCGGAAGAAGAGAATACTAGTATCTGGTATATCCGTTTAGAGGGCTGTCTGATTATTCAGACAGCCTTTTTCTTTTTTTATTTTGAACATAAATCAATTATCTGTAATATTGTTTAGAAAAACTTAACACTAAACTTACATGAACAGATACTGGACAATGCTCGTTGTCTTCTTCACTGTTTTAATTTGGTCCGCTGTTAATCCTTACGACTATGGCGTTTGGGTATTGGAAGTTCTGCCGGGAGTGGCTGCCCTTTTTTTGTTTGGACTTACATATCATAAATTCAGATTCACCGACCTGGCTTATATTATTATCCTTGCCCATTGTCTGATTCTGTTTGTCGGAGGTCACTACACTTATGCCAGAGTCCCATTATTTGACTGGATTAAAGAGGTGTTCGAAACAGGGAGAAACAGTTACGATAAAATAGGACATATTTTTCAGGGCTTTACGCCTGTTTTGGTTGCAAGAGAATTTCTAATCCGTAAAAAAATTCTTGGAAAAGGAGTATGGAACTCTGTTGCAGTAGTCTCTTTTGCTTTGGCGTTTAGTGCTGTTTATGAAATAATCGAGTGGTGGGTTGCGGTATTAAGCGTTGAAGCCGGGCAAGAATTCCTTGGAACTCAGGGATATATCTGGGACACTCAGGCTGACATGTTTTATGCACTGGTTGGTGCATTACTTATGATTCTCATCTCCGGCCTTCACAACAGGGAAATTGATAAAATGGATAGCCCTCTTGCGAAATAATTAGTTAACTTTAATCTATTACCTATAATAAATTTTGCCATGAAAAAGTATTACTTCTGTCTTGGATTTATTTTAGCGTTTATGATTGTCGGCCAGCCTGCCTATGCTCAGAACGACTACATTGTAACAACTGAGAATGATACCATAAAAAACATTACAATTACCGGGGTTCCCGGCAGCCTCGAGAAATATGGTGTAAATGTTTACAATGAGAACCTTATGCCAAAATATGAAGATTATAAACTTATATATACAACAGCAAAATCAAAAAAACCTCAGGATATCCAATATAACGAAGTAAAATCCTATTATGCCAATGGCATATTATATAAATCCCTGCACTCAAGAAAAGTTCCGCTTGTAGATGGTAAGGTTATTTTTGATACTATCGTTGAGGCACCTGGTAAAACTAAAGAAGAACTGTACTCTTCCATCCGGAATGCAATTATTATCGGACTCTCTTTAACTGCAGATCAAATTCAGAAAACACTTGTCGAGGACAAGGAAGGAGGAACAATAATGATCAGGAAACTGATTGACTTCTCAATTTCTCAAGGCAAGTTCAATAGTTTCATATACTACGATGTTGCCTTCCGTGTAAAAGACAATAAAGCAAGGCTAACAGCAGGAAACATTGTATATCATTACGAAAAAGGAGCTATTTTCAACGATGCTGCCCGTTATGCATTTGATGTTAAGGCAGAAGTATTCACAAAGGAGTGGAGATCTGGTAACACAATCAAGAGTCACTATTATAAAGCAATGCTGCTTACTTTTTATTCCATCGAAGAGAGGCTGATTGCAAATTTTGTGCAGGTATGTAAAAAGCCAAAAACTGATGATAATTGGTAATTAGTTATTCAACATGAAAGCTTTGTTCATTTCTTTATTAACTCTTTTTATTCTTGTTTCACCTGATAGGTTAACCGCACAGGGTGACTATATAATTACAACCGGTAACGATTCCATTACCGGAATAAGTATTGTCCGATACCCTTCAGTTATGAATCTTGAAGCAAATGCATACAATAACTATGTAATTGCTTCCAATAGCGATTTTCATATTGAGTATGCAAAAGAAGGAGCAAAGAAAAACAGTTCGATTCTTTACAATGAGGTAAAAAGGTACTCAGTAAAAGGAGTCGTATTCAGAACATGGCACTCACGATTGGTTAATTATTCCGAAGGGAAAATTGTTTTTGATAAGATTATCGATATTCCAGGCGTTTCAAAAAAGGAGCTTTGGGCTTTAGCAAAAAGTTGGCTTGTAAATACATTTTCACTCTCACAGGACTCGGTTAATAAAACTCTCGTTCAAGACACCATATCGGGTGTGTTTTCTATTAAACAGATTGTTCCGTGGGTAAGTACAACAAGTCCACAGCAGACTATTTCATACTCAAATTTTATATACTATAATCTTCAGCTAAGAGTTAAAGACAATAAGCTTAGAATTACCATTTCCGACATTTGGTTTCACTATGAAAAGGGAGAATTGTCAGACGTCGTATCATCTAAAGTCAAGGGATTGTATAAATATAATGTTCCTGCCGAAGATATTGTTACAAATTGGGAAAAAGGGAAAAAACTTCAGATCCATTTTTATCAAGGGACAATGATGATATCTTATTTCATAGAGGATTTAATCATTCAAAAATTCGAAAAAATAAATACTCCGGCAAACTCCGACTGGTAGCTCTTAAAATTTTTCCGAAATAATCTTTATAAAGGGTAAAATCAATGGCATTAGCACTGATGTGAAAAATCCCATCAACGCAATTGCAAGACCTCCTGCCGCACCTTCAAGAGCGCCCATTTCCAAAGCTTTTGCTGTTCCAATACCGTGAGCAGCAGACCCGAGAGCCAATCCTTTTGCAAAAGGGGTTTTTATTCCTGTGAGTTTTAAAAACCAGGGACCTGCAACGGCTCCGAATATCCCGGACAGAATTACTATTACAGCGGTTAATGATACCATCCCGCCCGATTGTCCGCTTAAAACTATTGCAATTGGCGTAGTGATAGATTTTGGCAATAATGTAATTATTGTTTCATATCTCGCTCCCATCAAAATGGATATGCCGGCAACACTTATTATTGCGGCAAGACTGCCAAAAAAAGTTGCGGATAATATTGCTGCACCTCTGGAACGAATAAAGTCATATTCTTTATAAAGCAGATAGCCTAACGCAACTACCGAGAGGTTAAGTAAATAATTAATGACTTTTGTATTGGACTCGTAACTGCGAATATCAATTGTGAAGATATTGCAAAACAAAATAATCAGTATTGTAGAGGTTATGACGGTATGCAAAAGCATATAACCCGTTTTTCTATAGAGCAATCTCCCCAACAGATATGCCGAAGTGGTGAGAACAATAAAGAAAATTTCAAGTATGGCCGGATTATTTATCACTTTTCTCCTGTTTTTCAACAATAAAACCAACAAGCCACAATACTAAAAACGAGCTTAATGCTGCTGCCAATATTATTGTTATGTAATCGTCCTTTATAATTTCATATGGTATGAGTGCAATACCCACAGTTGCCGGTATAAAAAACAACATTAAATTGTCCAGAAGAAAAGTTGCAGGTTTTTCTACCCATTCAACTTTTGTTATTCCCGATTTAAGCAACAAGAAGAGGATAACCATCCCCAGTACTGCAGGAGAGATGAAGCCATTAATTAAATAACTGATTCCTTCGCCTGTGTAATAGCTTAACAGTAAAACGGCTATTCCGGCGAGGAACTTTAGTATTAACTTTACTTCCGGGAATTTCATCTGTCCAATTAATCGTTTTTCATCCATTCATAAGTGGTATAGTGTTCTCCTGTCATACCAAGAGCATTGTATACCTTTTGTGCTTTAATGTTTCTTTTATCAACATACAGGCGAAGCCCCCTTACACTGTCCGAATTTTCCACAAGATTTCTGATGTATGTGTACAAAGAACGGAATATCCCGTCTTTTCTGAATTCCTGCTCAACATAAACAGACTGAATCCACCAGACCCAGCCATTTCTCCAGTCGCTCCACTCAAGTGTGATCATAAGCATTCCAACAACACGTTCGCCAATTCTTGCAACAAAATATCTTGCTTTTGCAGGGTCTTCATAAACAGCTTTAACTCCTCTACTGAGAATTTCTCTGTCTAATTTTAATTCTTCAGTTTCCATTGCCATTTTAAGCTGAAACTCAACCAGAGTATTCAAATCGCCTATCCTGGCCTCTTCAATAACTAAATTCATATTTTGTAGGTTTGTTTAATATAAACGAGGTCTTTTTTTATTTGATTTTGAAAGCATCCATGCTACATCAAAAGCCATCCTTGTGTCTTCTGCAATCCCGGACCAGTCCCAGTTGGGATCATAGTTGTCCGCTGGAGTATGATAAACATTCTTTATAAAATTATCCCAACTTTCAACTGCCCATTCTTTACCATGTTCTCTGCTGTCGAAGCATCCGAAGGCCCAAAGAGAGGGCACTCCTTTTTTAAAGAAAGGAAAATGGTCACTCCGGAAGAAGAGACCGGTATGAGAGTTAGGGTCAGGTAAAAGATATCTGCCCTGTTTTTTGGCGACAATTTCATAGAGCGAGTCCAGCGAAGAATAGCCAAATCCTATCATTGTAATATCATTCATCTTCCCTCTCGGAACCATCATGTCGTTATTTAAACAGGCGATTGTTTTTTCCATTGGAACTATTGGGTGCTCTGTATAGTATTCACTCCCGTTTAGGCCTTGTTCTTCGGCGGTTGGGAAAAGCAATATTATTGATCTTTCCGGCCTCTTTCCGGCTTTTGAAAATGCGCGTCCAATTTCAAATGCCCACGCCATCGTTGTCCCGTTATCAACGGCACCATTATAAACTGAGTCTCCGTTCTGGATTTCGCCTATTCCAAAGTGGTCCCAGTGGGCAGTAATTACAATAGCCTCGTCCGGGCGTTTTGTGCCCCTCATTATTCCGGCCACATTAGTGGATGTGTTTTGCGTAATTTTGTTCTTTATGTTGACAGAAAATGCCGCATCCATCTCAAATGGCTGAAAATCTCTTTTGGTTGCTGCCATCCTCAGCTCTTTCACATTATAACCCAGTTTTGAAAAAATCTTGTCTGCACTTGCTTCGGAAAGCCATCCTGTTGCTTTACACCTCTTTGTGGCACCTTTGTCATCGATAAAAAGTCTGGCAGATATTGAACTGTTTCTGGGAACATTAAATTCATATCCGGCACCCAGAGACTCGTGTATGATTAAAATTGCATCGGCCCCCTTTCTTGCAGCCTCTTCAAATTTATATGTCCATCTTCCAAAAATAGTCATCTCTTTTCCCCTGAAAAGTGTTGTATCCGAAGAGTAAAGGCCTGGGTCGTTTATGAGAACAACCAATGTTTTCCCTTTGAGGTCCATCCCCTTAAAATCATCCCATTTGTCATCCGGCGAATCAATTCCGAAACCGGCAAATACCATCTTCGAATTTGATATGGATATGTTTTCCTGCGGGTCCGGAGAACTAACAGCAACTTCATCCGGAGCATTAAATGATAATTTTTCACCTCTTACGGCAATAGTTACAGGACCCTCCACCTTTGAGGTTGTCTCTGTCATTGGAACTGCCTGAAAATAACTTCCTTCAAAGGGCGGTTCAAAGCCAATCTGCTGCAGCTCCTGAGCCAGAAAAGCTATTGTAAGGTTTTCTCCCAAAGTGAATGGCTTCCTTCCCATAAATTCATCCGAAGAAAGGACAGACGTAACTCTTTTCATTTCGTCCACACTTATAAGCTTCTCTGAATCGGGTGTGAAGCTGCATGAAGAAAGAACTAAAAGCAATATGCCGGCAGGCAATAAATTTTTCATATTTAAAATATTATCTGGAGTTCTACTGTTATTTTGTCGGAATCCATCTCTTCATATCTTGTAAATTCCGGAAGGATATTTTTCTTGAAATATTTCTCAAAATCTATGCGCAACAAAGAAGAAAAAGGTTTCGAAGTGAATCCGAAAGAGAGACCAAATGTGAGCCTGTTAACACCTATCCCGTTAACTGCAATTTTGTGTCCCATCAAATCCCATCTTAATGCAGGTGTTATATCTTTAAACATACCTCCGTTTTTTATCGGGAAGGAATAACCTCCCTGCAGGCAAGAAGAAAATAGATTATCTCCGGTAGACTGATCCTCTCTGTCCAGCACCTCTGCTTCAATTTTAAACCGCTCTTTTCCATATCTCATGTCGGCTCCCCACAAAAAAAAGTCTGCATCAATTCCCGGATATCTGTAAACTTTTGCTGATGCTCTGAATCCATCCATACTTCCAATTATCGCTCTTGCAGACCAGGAGAGGTTATCCGTCCAAACAGGATTGTTGCTTTTGGATGCATTGAATGCACCTGCGTCAAGCTCGACAGGCACTCCCGAAACAGAAAAATTGTAAGCAGCTAATACTCCAAGATCTCTTGTCCCCGGTACAAAATATTTCGCAAGAAAAGTTCTGTTTGCAAACATCATCTGAGCCGGAGTTATCTGAGATGAGTTATAAATGGGAATAGAGGTCTGACCCATTGTTACAGTAAGGTTTTTCATGGGTTTTAGCGTTGCCGAAAGATCCAGTACTTCAAATTTACCTTCATTGCTAAGCTCTATTTGTACCCTATATGAAACATACGAATTCATATCGCCGGAAAGGCCAAGTCTTGAATTCCTTACAGAAAACCTTGACATATTGGTCTCTAAAGCGTATTCATATTTCGTTTTTAAGCTTCCGTCAAATTTCATTTTCCGAAGAAAGCTGTTCTCCTGAGAATAAGCTGTTCCAAAAGAAACGATTAACAACGTTAACAATAATGCTTTTGCTCCTGATTTCCTTACTGACATATTGCAAATGGTTAATAAAACTACCTTACACTAAACTCTTTTTTATATATGACACCCCTTCCATCCGAATCTATTCCTTCAATTGTAATAATAAATTTCCCCTCATAGTTGGGAGTAATTAATGACAGATCCATACTCTCTCCTTTTCTTATTGAAACCTGAGGATCCCAGTAAATGACGCTTCTCATATCCGGAATTTTTTCTCCATCCCGCACCTCTTTGCCTATGAACCTGGAAGGGAACTGTACTCCTTTGAAATCAAGAATCCTTGTATTTCTGTTGAATTTAAGCCCGGAATAATCTCTCTTGTATGTTTCAAAAGAGGCAATACCGTTAAAACTTAAATATCCAATCAGGAATTCTCCGTTATAAACAGTGATGCTTCTAACTTTAAGCGGGTCATAGTTGAGTATTTTTGAATGGTCAAACACAGGTATGCCATCCAGAAGCACAAGTGTATTATATTTAGATATACTCACATTACTAAGCTGGTCGCTTAAAATCATTTGCAAATAGGTTTTTTCCTCAACCTTTCTGAAGCGAAGCTCGGAAATAAACTCGGAAACAACCTCTTTCATTACAGGAAACCGGGTATAATCATCGAGTTTGTAAACTTTTGAATTAAGCGTTAAAAGAGGATCCTTTTTAAGTTTTATTTTTTCAAATAATGTGTCTGCAACAAATCTTCTCCATACCTGCATTTCCTGACTCCTTCTCCTTAATGTTTCTCCGATGTTCCGCTGCAATACAAGCTTAGGCAAAGGTTCAGGCGATGGTTTTACGAAATGGTCTGTCATTTCATAGGTAAGAGTAATATTCGTATCAGCTTCAGGAACATCAAGAACCAGTTCCCGGTCACCAAAAACGGAATTTGTAAAGAAAGTGGCTCTTCCGCTACTGTCAATAAGTGTTGTATAAATATCAGAAAGCCCACCTGCAGCTGAAAGCCAGATGACTTTGTCTGTGAGGGGCTCCTTTTTTTCAGGTGTGACTTTAACCTTAATTACCTCTCCCTCATAATCAGCTGTAGGCCCATTTGCAAAGCTGACACTTCCGGCATTATAATCAATACCATTAAGAAATGCCAAAAGGCCTGTTCCTGCAGGTGCAGGAAGTGAGTCATTTCTCACAATTGATATATGGACATCAATGTCAGATGATCCATTATTAGTAATTAATATCGGAATTTTTGATTTTGAAGGGATAACAGTATTGTTTCCATAAATTCTCACATCCAGGTTTTTAGCCACACCATCAAAAGAGGATTTTTTCTCAAGTTCCCCTCTTAATGTAGAGTCTTTTTTACCAACCATCACATTGCCCGGTACTCTTTCCGATGTCAAAGTGTTATATACCGAAATTAGTTTTTGAGAAAAAGCAGGATTTACTTCGTTTAACATTTGTCCTGTGTAGGCTATAATTCTGTAATTTCCGGTAGCAAGTACAGGCGGGAGTTCTATCCTGCCGGCACCCCTGCCGTTATTGACAGCAATTTTATCAGTTATCACTGTCCCCTGAGCATTTTGAAGTTCTATATAAGCAACACTGCTGAATGTTGACAGTTTTCCCAGCCCCTTTGAAATATCAAAACAATAAAGCGATATCCAGACGGGTTCACCGGCAACATAGGCATCCCTGTCTGTTGCGATGTGCACCCTCTCAACAACTCTGCCAGGAACAGTACGTACACCCTGCGCCAGCATTGTCGTAATAAGAAATGTAAGAATTATTCCGGATAATAATTTTCTTCTCATGGCTATTCTTTTATATATGATCATTAGGCCAGAATGATGGCTTTGATTTCGTCCCATAAATGCGGCAATCGACACAACGCTTTGATACCCAATAGCTGTCTCCAAATGGCGGATCTCCTGTATAGCTGGTTACATCCAGTCCTTTATCCCACATGGATGCAATTGGAAGAGGGTTGTCCTTATTAATAAAAACGACTTCGCAATTTGTCGGATACTGGTATATGCCCATCTCTTTTCCGCTTACAAAAATTCTCTTTTTTGTAGTTTTTGCTGCACTTATATATCCGATAACCTTTTCCGACGGATTACTTATACATTTTATGTTTCCCTTTATTTCACTTGGCTGCGGGCTGAAAATCCCTCCAACCTTATCTGAATTTTTTTGAATGTTATCCCAGTATTTGTATGCCTCTTCCGAGATAGCCATCTGAAACAGTTCCATTGAGTAAAGCGCACTGATTCTTCGGTCAGATGAGCCCATTGAAACCAGTGGTTTTTGATAAACTACATCTGCAGAAAGACCGGATGTGCTGGCAATCAAAACAGAAGAAGAAGTGCCTGAAGACCAACAGTAATAACGGTTTTTTTCAAATGGAATTGAGATCACTGTTTTTGTTGCCGGCTGATATTCAAAAAGAGACTGGAATTGAGACTGAATTTCCCAGTTTTCATTGAAAAACCACCTGTAATATGTTGTTTTGTTATTCGGGTCATGAGTATTCACATAGAAAGTGGCACTCATTTTTTCTGTATCTTTCGTGTAGCCGATAGAATCAATAGGCGGAGAAACAAGTACGGGGATAAGTTCCGACTCATACAATTTGCTCTGAATTTTAATGCAAAGCTTATATTTTAACGCCGGATCGATACCAATTGTGTTAATCAGAAATATGGGTTTGTTCCGCCTTACTGCAGAAACAGCATTATATTTTGTGCCTTTTTCACTCTCAACCCAAACCGTTGAAGTACTGATGTAATCTACCCCACCCTCTTCATTCACCCCTAAAGAACGGCTTATAGTTATTCTTGTAGTATCATTCTGCATAATATCGCCTTCAATAACAAGAAGACTTTCCATCGAATCCAAACCGGAAGGAGTAAAAGGTTTTATACATCCGGCAATAAGCAGAGCGATTGAAACAAAAATTATATTTAATGATTTTGCCTTCATGTTATATGTCAGAATTTTATATTATAGTTTATGTAAGGAATAGGTGCTCCGAATATTGAAAGCTGGTAGCCTTGAATTTTATTCCCCTGATTTGTTGTATAGTATACAGAAAATGCATTTTGCCTGCCTGTAATATTATATACTCCAATGGAAATTGTACTGTGAGTCCAGAGAGTAAGATTATGACTCGGTTCAATGTTTATTGCAAAATCCATCCGGAAGTAGTCCGGAATTCTGTATTCATTTCTTTGTGAATAGTACAGCCGGAAGCCTCCTCCGTAGTGATATTTATTTACAGGAATAGTAACCGGCCGACCGGTAGCATAGTCGACGTTTACGGAGATGCTGAATCTCTGTGTAAATTTATAGTTGGCAATAACCTTGAGATCATGCGGTTTGTCATAGGAAGCAGAGTACCAGTTTCCCTCGTTGATGCTGTATACTTCTTTATTTCCGCTCTCCCTGAGCATAGTCCTTGAATATGTATATGCAACCCAACCGTTGAGCTTGCCAAGTGGTTTTTTTGCCATGAACTCTACCCCATATGCTCGCCCCTGCGTTTTAAGTACATCCGCTGCTATGTTTTCATTCATATTGAGAATCGCTCCGCTTTTGTAATCGAGATAATTGTTCATTCCTTTATAATATCCCTCGAGCGAAAGTTCAACTTTCCTACCCAGGGCATTTTTATAAAGGCCCAATGCGGCCTGCCATCCTGTTTGGGGACATATATCCTTATCACTTAATTTCCATATATCTGTCGGAGAAATTGTAGTTGTATTGGAAAGCATGTGGATATTCTGGCGCATGCTGTTTATCCCGCCCTTGATTGACAGATCGTCATTGAATGCATAACGTGCCGATAACCTGAATTCAGGTCCGTGATATGGCTTAAAGTTGCCGTCCTGCAATGCGGAATAGATTGTGTATCTGAGACCGAGATCCAGAGAAAGATTGTCGGATATGCTCCATGTATCTGATGCATATAAAGACATCTCTGCTCCTTTTTCATTTTCTATTTTCTTAGGTTCAACAATTGATTCTCCGCCTAAAGGATTCATTGTCCCCGGGTTCAGATCCAGATACAGCGCATTCACCCCGAAGTTTAAAGAGTGTTTTTCCCCAACAAGCCAGTTAAAATTAGTTTTGTAAAAGAGCTGATTTATCCGGAAACTCATCTCGTAGGCGCCTACCGGATTTCCTTTCTCCTGTGTGTTATAGCCATATTGGTCGTAACCTGCGCTCATTACCATACTGCGCCTGTCATCGATAATCCTGCGCCACTTTAATGAGGCATTGAAATTTTTATAACCGTAGGTCGTATCTGCGCTAAAGCTGAAATTGTCTCCTGAATAGTATCCGTATGCATAAAGCGAGTTGTGTTCGTCAATCTTATGACTAAGGCCCAGAGTCAGGTCGTGAAACGATGCCTTTCCATCCCGGTAACCGCTGTTGGATGGCAAAAGCCCGAGCAGCCAGTTTGAATATGTTGTTCTGATTCCGGCAATAAAGTTTGTCTTTCCCTTGACAATTGGTCCTTCGATGTGAAACTTCCCTGTAAGCAGGCCAAGTCCTGCCGAGCCGGTTATTTTATTGCTGTTGCCGTTTCTGCTGTTAATTTCGAGAACAGAAGATATCCTTCCTCCAAACTTTGCAGGGATAGTGCTTTTGTACAATTCAATATCACTCACGACATCAGGGTTGAATGCAGAAAATAATCCAAAGAGATGGGTAGGATTATAAATAGTCCCTTCATTAAAAAGTATGAGATTCTGGTCAGAAGCTCCACCCCTCACATTAAATCCACCGGAAGATTCTCCGACTGATTTTACTCCGGGAAGAGTCAGCACAACTTTAAGCACATCTGCCTCCCCAAAAGCAGAAGGTATATGTTTGATGCGGTCTATGCGCACTTTTTCAATTCCTATCTGAGTATTCCTGGTTTTCTGATTACTCTCGGCTGTGAGAACAATACCCTTAAGGGCATAAACCTTCTCTTTCATTACAATGTCCATTTCACCATCGCCGTATACTTCCATCATCAGGCGGGAATCATTTAGCCCGTATCCTTTTACTTCAATAACCCGCTCCCCTTTAGGCACAGTAATACGGTAAAATCCGAATGCATCGGTAGTCGCAACCGTTTGTGGGTTTTCAAGCATAACAGATACTCCTGCAACAGGTTCTCCGCTGTCGTAGTTTCTCACGTACCCCGAAAGTAAAACTTTGCTTCCCTTTGAAGGAGAATTGGGGTCACCTATTTTGTAAATTTTATTTTCGGATTTTGCTGTATTATCCTCAAATGTAACTGCTTTAACAAATTCCGATTCTCCTTTGACTCCTGTTTCTGCAGCAAAATAGTCCTCCGGGAGGCCGGCAGAAATGCCGGTTCCTTTTAATATTATATAGGAGTTGTTTATGAGAGTCATGGAATAGTCCTGCCGTTTGAGTATGCCGGTAAGCTCCTTAATTAAATCATTGCTGTTACATTCAATAGTAACCTTTAGAGAGTCACCCTTATCTGACGCTTTAAAAAACAAATCTTTGCCGGTGTATTTAAATACTACTTTAGACAGAGAGTCGGCATTAATATTTACTTGCTTAATTCTTGCCGGTGATTGTGCATGCGCCTGAATACTTGTGATGGCAAGAACGAAAAGTACGGCTATTGTCGCTAATTTATTCATGGGCAGCATTTGTTGATGATTCTGCAAATTTCATTATTGAAGAGTAAATGATGTCAACATCTGAGATGGAATTGAGACCGTTCTTTCTTATAAACCGCCTGATATCAAGCCTCTTCTCCTTGTATTGCATGAGCAGGGAATTCCTGCGCGGAATTTTATGCCACTCTCCTGATTTAAACAGATAATAGGTTTCGACAAGTTCAAATCTTCTTTCAATCTTGCTCCTTGTGACAGGATTTACCGAGCTTCCGATTTTTTCGGAAATGACTTTGCGTATTTTTTTATAAAGTTTTGCCTGTCCATCGTACAGAATTTCATAAAATCCCGGTTGAGGAGCTCCTTTTTCATATCTTTTACCCATCAGGAAAAAGTTTCTTTTTCCCAGCGAGAATTTATTAATGAATTCTTTGTTGAGCATGACTGCTCTACCTGATTCCGGCACTTTGACATAAAGTTCGTCCAAATGACTGTTGAGGTTCATTTCTACACCATGATATATTTTCCCGTTGTAGTACAGATCACCCTTTTCAAATTCTTCTGAAAAAGCATAATATGTTCCAATATGAAGCGTTTTATACGGCAAAGGAGACGTTCCTCTGTACAGATTAAGATAATCCCCCGCTTCTGCAACGAACTTGTCATAGTCTGTGCTGTTCTGAGAATAGACACAACTATATGAAAAAGACAAAAGAATAAACACAAAGATGCGTTTTACCATAGTTTACACCTTTTAAAATTGTAATGCCGGTTTAGGTTTAAGGCTATTTCGAAAAAGAAGGCCATATAGCATATTCGGTTAATATTGCTTGATGGCCTGCCTTTTCACAAAAATAATAAAATAATTCATCAATATGCAAAAGATAGTCATTACAGGCGCATCCGGCCGAAATTATTTTTTTTAATGGCTGCTCCTGCCCAAGATATCTTTCAATTTATTATCTTTGGCCTTAGGAGCAAGGGGGCGAAAAATTATACAATAGTTTACGGCTCCTTACAGTGTTGAGATTATTTGCAAAAATCCTTAAACTTAAAATATTACTTGATGAACACTCAGAAAAAAAACTATGCATTGCCAATTGCAATGATGTTTGCTCTCTTTTTTATGATTGCCTTTGTAACCGGTCTTCAAAACCCTATGGGGGTTATTGTAAAAAATCAGTTTGGCGCAAGCAATCTTCTTTCTCAGCTGGGTAATCTGGCAAACTTTATAGCTTACGCATTTATGGGCATCCCTGCCGGAATGCTTCTTCAGAAAATCGGATATAAAAAGACAGCTTTATCCGCTATTATTGTAGGTTTCTCAGGTGTAGCCATTACTCTTTTGTCCGGACAGGTAGCCAGTTTTGGAGTATATCTTTTAGGAGCTTTTGTTTCAGGTCTCGCAATGTGTATGCTGAATGCAGTTGTTAATCCACTTCTTAACGGTCTTGGCTCAAATGAGAAGAAGGGAAATCAGCTTTTGCAATTCGGGGGAACTATTAATTCTATAGGAGCAACAATAGCTCCGGTTCTTGTCGGTTATCTGATGGGGGCAAATGAGGCTACAAGAACAATTGCAAAGGCAAATCCTGCGTTGTTTCTGGTGATGGGAATATTTGTACTTACATTTCTCGTCCTCTACTTTGTTACCATTCCGGAGCCCCACATTACCAAACAAAAAGAAAAAGTTAAAGACAAACACAGTGCGCTATCGTTCCGCCATTTTGTGCTGGGTATGATTGCCATTTTTATTTATGTGGGTGTTGAAGTAGGAATTCCAAATATTGCAAACCTCTTTATGACTACTTCACTGATTGACGGCGGCCTTGGAATAGACCCCACCATTGCAGGAACTGTAGTTGGAACTTATTGGTTTCTAATGCTCATCGGACGTTTCACAGGAGGTATATTTGGCGCCAGGATTTCCGGAAAATCGATGCTGATATCTGTAACTTCTCTTGGACTCGTATTTGTCCTTCTGGCAATGTTAATTCCAACAGATTCAATGATAAATATGCCTGTTTTCAAGTCTGATATTTCATTCGGATTTGCTCAGGTTCCTCTTAATATTATGTTCCTTATTTTATGCGGCCTTTGCACCTCTGTTATGTGGGGCAGCATATTTAGCCTTGCAACATCCGGATTGGGCAAATATACTGCAGCAGCTTCGGGTTTGTTTATGATGATGGTTTGCGGCGGCGGTATACTTCCTGCTTTTCAGGGATGGGTAGCCGATATGGCAGGTTACATTACAAGCTACTGGATTGTATTTGCAGGAATCGCATACATGCTGTTCTATGCATTATACGGGTCTAAGAATGTTAATCTTGATATTAAAACCGAATAGTTTTTAACATAAAAGCAACTAAATATAATATGGATAAAACATATGTTGTCGGTATCGACATAGGTGGACAAACAAGTAAGATTGGTATTGTAGATGCGCGCGGAACTGTATTGATACAGTCTTCAATCCGCACAGACACGCATACCGATGCCAAACTGTTCGTTAACGATTTATGCGCTGCTCTTAATAAATTGATTTTAGAAGTCGGAGGTATCGCAAACATCCGGGGTATAGGAATTGGAGCTCCTAACGGCAATTTTTATACCGGAACAATTGAAAATGCAGTGAACCTCACCTGGGGCGGAAATACTGCTATTCCATTTGCAAAGCTTATGTCGGACAAAATGGGTGTACCTGTTGCCCTCACAAATGATGCTAATGCAGCAGCTGTTGGAGAGATGACATACGGTGCAGCACGAGGCATGAAAAACTTCATAATGATAACTCTGGGAACAGGAGTTGGAAGCGGAATTGTAATTAATGGCGAAGTTGTATACGGCCATGACGGTTTTGCCGGTGAACTGGGGCATACTACTGCTGTGAGGAATAACGGGCGCCAGTGTAATTGCGGGAGAACAGGTTGTCTCGAGACCTATGCATCAGCAATCGGCCTTGCACGAACAGCGAGAGAATGGCTGGACAGTTCAAACGAATCAAGTGTTTTACGAAACATCCCCGAAAATATAACATCCAAAGATGTGTTTGAAGCCGCTTATCAGGGAGATGCCCTGGCAAAACGAATCTTTGAATATACCGGGAAAAAGCTTGGTGAATCATTTGCAGATTTTGTCGCATTCAGTGCTCCGGAAGCCATTGTTTTGTTTGGCGGACTAGCGAGGTCAGGTGATCTTTTACTAAAACCCATTGAGGAAAGTATGAATGCAAATCTCCTCCATTTGTGGAAGAACAAAATTAAAATCATTTTCTCACAGCTAAAAGAATCCGATGCTGCGATTCTTGGTGCAAGTGCTCTTGCCTGGGAACTTAAATAGTTATTCATTACTTAATATTAACGAGGATATCTAAAATGTACTTTTAGATATCCTCTTTTTATTTCTCTTCGACAGAATCGCTCTCATCAATTAGGTGTCACTGTAATGTTTATGCAATAAGATTATCAACTCGCAGCCTGAGACTATTTAATAATGAGCTGATTACTAAAAATGATGAGATATGATGTCTCTTCATTTTTTGAATATATTTGATTACTTGAAACTTACATATTTTTGGCCAACTTTTTCGACCGAATGGTTTGCCTGCCGCACGGCTCATTACCCCGCGGCATAGCCGCACCTTTTACCCGGCTGGGCTCATCTCAAAATAATAGTCTCAAGCAGAAGAGTATCTGCCGCCATTTTTCAATAGTGCTGTTAATTTTCAGACTCTTTTTTGGATAAAACAAAAAGATGTTACAGAAAGATTAGCTGTCCTTATACCGTACTCGGGCACACTCAGCCGCAGGGAGTGGAGCTTTAGCGGAACGACTGAGGATGGACGGTGCCAGATACGGTATATGGCCAGGGGATTATCTCTATGATTACTTAGTCTTTGTTTCGTTTTGGGCAAAAAAAAAGAGTCTGACGATTTCTCATCAGACTCTTTCGTAAAAATGGCGGCTACCTACTCTTCCACTTGGTATAGCAGTACCATCGGCGCAAACGGGCTTAACTTCTCTGTTCGGAATGGGAAGAGGTGGAGCCCCGTCGCTATAGCCACCTTAATAAGGTTGCGCTCTCCAGCGTATATAATATTGAGAGAGATAAAAAAGTCGTCTCGTGATTTCTGTCATATGCAAAAACTCATTCCTAAGTTTTTGCACGCGCACAATATGAAGCCTATCGGGTTATTAGTACTGCTCGGCTTTGACATTACTGCCTTTACACCTACAGCCTATCGACGTGGTAGTCTTCCACGACCCTCAAGGGAAGTCTCATCTTGGGGCTAGCTTCGCGCTTAGATGCTTTCAGCGCTTATCTAAACCGCACATAGCTACCCGGCGGTGCAGCTGGCGCCACAACCGGTAAACTAGCGGTGCGTCCATCCCGGTCCTCTCGTACTAAGGACAGACCCCCTCAAACTTCCTACGCCCACAACAGATAGGGACCGAACTGTCTCACGACGTTCTGAACCC
>JAJFVD010000012.1 GCA_021371955.1 Bacteroidales bacterium | reverse complement strand
ACTGGAGTTCAGACGTGTGCTCTTCCGATCTTTTTTCATCGGAATTGTTAGATTTTTGTAGCCTTC
Source organism: Bacteroidales bacterium (assembly GCA_021371955.1). GTDB lineage: Bacteria > Bacteroidota > Bacteroidia > Bacteroidales > UBA932 > Bact-08. The sequence continues at coordinate 460,116 of JAJFVD010000012.1, read as the reverse complement.
CCCTGCTGTGCCTCAATCTGCGCTACTGCTGTTTTTGAAAATGCGTGAGCTGTAACATCAAGTTTAGCAGTCAGTGTGCCGTTTGCCAGAATTTTCACTCTGTCATTTTTTGACACCAGACCTGCATCAATCAGGACATCCAGGGTAATAACTTCAACTCCTGTTTTTTCACTCAACTCCTGAAGAGTTGAAATGTTTATTGCTTTAAATTCTACTCTATTGACGTTATTAAAGCCAAACTTTGGAAGCCTTCTCTGAATTGGCATCTGCCCCCCTTCAAATCCTGCTTTTTTAGAATAGCCCGATCTTGATTGTGCACCTTTATGACCTTTGGTGGATGTTCCACCGTGGCCGGATCCCTCACCTCTTCCGATTCGTTTTTCTTTGCCGTTTGCTCCTGCAGCGGGTTTAAGATTATGTAATTTCATTTTAAGATTCTCCTTTTAGTTAATTTCTTCAACTTTAACAAGGTGCAGGACTTTTTCAAGCATACCCTTATATACAGGATTTAATTCAATTTCAACCGACTGATGAATTTTGCGTATTCCCAGAGAAGCCAGTGTAGCCATCTGTCTGTCTGTTGAATGATTCTTGCTCTTCATTTGAGTGATTCTAACTTTTGCCATCTCTTTTCCTCCTAACCATTAAATACTTTGTTCATCGGAATTCCGCGAAGACCGGCAACGGTATACGCATCTCTCATTTCAAGAAGTGCTGCAACGGTAGCCTTCACAAGATTGTGAGGGTTGGATGAGCCTTTTGATTTAGCAAGAATATCATGTATTCCCACTGATTCAAATACCGCACGCATCGCACCACCTGCTTTTACTCCAGTACCCGGGGCAGCCGGTTTCATGAACACTCTTGCTCCGCCGAATTTTGCCTCCTGCTCGTGTGGTATGGTCTTTTTGTTCAAAGGAATTTTAACCAGGTTCTTCTTTGCATCTTCAATACCTTTTGAAATTGCAGTTGTAACCTCGTTTGCCTTACCCAGACCAAATCCTACTACACCCTTCTCGTCTCCTACTACCACGATGGCAGCAAAACTGAAGTGGCGACCACCTTTGGTTACCTTAGTAACTCTCTTTACTGCCACCAACCTGTCTTTAAGTTCAAGATCGGTAGTTTTAACTTTCTTTACATTTATATTTGCCATAGTCAAATCCTAGAATTTAAGACCACCTTCGCGGGCGGCATCTGCTAAACTTTTAACTCTTCCGTGATAAAGGTAACCTCCTCTGTCGAAAGATACCTCTGTAATGCCCTTTTCAATAGCGCGCTGAGCTGCCAGTTTCCCGACAAGTTTTGCTATTTCAATCCCGGCCTTGCCTTTGCATTCCTCAACGATTGCCTTGTCAAGTGATCCTGCTGCTGCAAGAGTAACACCATCCACATCGTTGATCAGTTGAACATATATCTGTTTGTTGCTTCTGAATACAGCCAGTCTTGGTCTTTCTGAAGTACCACTGACCACTTTACGGATTCGGTGCTGTATTCTTTTTCTTCTTTCTATTTTAGTTATAGCCATATATCCTCCCCTTATTATTTAGCGCTTGCCGATTTTCCGGCTTTACGACGCAGTTGTTCACCTACAAACTTAATACCTTTTCCTTTGTATGGTTCAGGTTTACGCAACGAGCGTACTTTAGCAGCGACCATTCCTATTAATTGCTTGTCAAAACTGGTCAAAGTCAGCACTGGGTTTGCACCCTTCTTAACAACCTCTGCAACGGCCTTAACTTCGGCAGGAAGCAAAAGGTGAATATCATGTGAGTAACCAAGACTCATCTCAATAACCTGTCCCTTAACCTCAACACGGTAACCTACACCAACAAACTCCTGTTTGATTGTGTAGCCCTGAGATACTCCGGTAACCATATTATTTATAAGAGACCTGTATAAACCATGCATTGAGCGGTGACGTGGCTGATCTGTCGGACGGGTAACTTTAACGATACCTCCCTCTACGGTAACTGTAATGTCTGTATCAACTTTCTGAAACAGTTCACCTAAGGGGCCTTTAACCTTTACAACATTGTCGGATCCAACTGTTACGCTGACTCCGGCAGGAAGGTTTACAGGTAATTTTCCTATTCGTGACATTTATTAATTGTTTTTAATTATAAATACTAATTGAACGTATTGATTAATAAACGTAGCAAAGAATTTCTCCGCCAACATTTAGATCTTTTGCCTCTTTATCTGTTATTACACCTTTAGATGTAGAAATAATGGCAATACCAAGTCCGTTTAATACTCTTGGCATTTTTTCAACGCCAACATACCTTCTCAAACCCGGTGTACTTATTCTGGTAATTTTTTTGATAGCCGATTTTTTAGTATCAGGGTGATACTTAAGAGCTATCTTGATTGTGCTGAAAGGTGTTCCTTCTACAAGTTTGTAGCTGATGATATACCCCTTCTCATGAAGAATACGGGTAAGTTCGAGCTTCATTTTTGATGAAGGAATTTCAACAACTTTATGTCCTGCAAGGGCTGCATTACGCACTCTTGTCAAGTAATCTGCAATTGGATCAGTCATTGTAATTTTTTTTTGTTTTTCGATTCGACACCACTAGGGGTGCCCGATATCCAATAAATAATAAATTTATATATAAAAGGCGGCACAAGGCCACAATTTTCTACCAACTAGCTTTGCGAACGCCAGGGATAAGTCCCTTGCTGGCCATTTCACGAAACTGGATACGGCTGATACCGAAAATTCGCATAAATCCTTTTGGACGACCGGTGAGTGAACAACGATTGTGCTTACGTACAGGACTTGAATTTTTTGGAAGTAAGTCAAGTGCTGCATAATCGCCTGCCTCTTTAAGGGTTTTGCGTTTTTCTGCATATTTGGCACATAATTTAGCGCGTTTAACTTCGCGTGCCTTCATTGATTCTTTTGCCATTATCTATCTCTATTTTTATAGATTATTTCTTAATATTTTTAAAAGGCAGGCCGAACTCGCGAAGCAATGCAAAAGCCTCTTCGTCTCTATCGACAGAAGAAACAAATGTAATCTCCATTCCGAGGATCTTTGTTACCTTGTCAATGTCAATCTCGGGATAGATAATTTGCTCTTTAATTCCAAGAGTATAATTACCTCTTCCGTCGAATTTTTCGTTGATACCTTTAAAATCTCTGATACGAGGCAATGAAATTGATATCAGTCTCTCAAGAAACTCATACATTTTTGTTGCACGGAGAGTTACCTTAACTCCGATTGGCATTCCCTTACGCAGTTTGAAGTTTGAAATATCCTTGCGAGAATATGTCAAAACAGCCTTTTGTCCGGTTATTGTTGTAAGCTCCTGTTGAGCAATCTCAACCAGTTTCTTGTCTCCGGTAGCTGTTCCCACACCCTGATTAATGGTAATCTTTGTCAATTTTGGCACCTGCATTACTGAAGTATAGCCAAACTCTTTCATAAGTTTTGGGACGATCTCGTCTTTGTATACTTTTTGCAGAGTTGGGACATATCCTTTAACTACTACTTGAGTACCTTCAACTTTAGCAGATTTGTCTGCTTTTGGTTTGCTCGCTGCTTTTGGTGCAGCACTTGGTTTAGTACTTGCCATTATTTAATCTCCTCTCCAGATTTTTTCGCGTAACGAACTAATTTTCCTTTATCATTCATACGACGGCCAATGCGTGTAGGGCCACCCTTAACCGGGTCTACCACCTGCAGGTTCGATGTGTGAATTCCGGCCTCTTGCTTAATGATTCCGCCTTGCGGACTCTTTGCGTTTGGCTTGGTATGTTTACTTACCATATTCATACCCTCAACAATCGCGCGATTCTTTTCTGTAAGCACCTCGAGAACCTTACCGCTTTTACCGCGGTCTTCTCCGGCGTTAACATAAACTGTATCGCCCTTCTTAATATGTAATTTCTTATTCATATTCTTATATACCTTTTAATTATAACACCTCAGGTGCTAAAGATACAATTTTCATAAAGTTGTCACGCAACTCTCTGGCTACAGGCCCGAAAATACGGGTACCGCGAACTTCACCCTGAGTGTTAAGCAACACACATGCGTTATCATCAAAGCGGATATATGAACCGTCCGGACGACGGATCTCTTTCTTTGTGCGTACAATTACTGCCTTTGAAACAGTTCCTTTTTTGGCATCGCCTCCGGGAATTGCACTTTTAACGGCAACTACTATTTTATCGCCTACACCGGCATAGCGGCGGCGGGTCCCCCCTAAAACTCGGATACAAAGAACTTCCTTTGCTCCGCTGTTATCTGCCACCAATAATCTCGATTCTTGCTGTATCATAGCTTATTTAACTTTTTCTACAATTTCTACTAGTCTCCAGCGCTTGGTCTTACTCAACGGACGAGTTTCCATAATGCGAATGGTATCCCCCTCGCTGCACTCGTTCTTTTCGTCGTGAGCAACAAACTTAGTGGTTTTGTTTACGAATTTTCCGTAAACCGGATGTTTAACTTTCCTTTTAACAGCAACAACAACAGACTTATCCATCTTATTGCTTACCACTACTCCTACTCTCTCTTTGCGAAGATTTCTTTCCATGACTTCTATTTGTCCTGATTTATTTCCTTTTGGCTCAATACAGTGAGCATTCTGGCAATGTTTCTTCTTGCTTTTTTGATCTGAGATAAATCATCTAATGGAGAAATAGCATGATTCATCTTCACACGCAACAGGTTTGTCTTCTCTGTCTCAATGCGCTCTTTAAGGTCTTTTGCGGACAATTCGCGTATCTCCTGTGTTTTCATTTTTATTCCTACATTAAATTATTCTGTGTAATCTCTGCGAACTACAAATTTTGTAACTACAGGCAGTTTCTGAGCACCCAAACGGAGAGCCTCTTTTGCAATCTCCAATGGAACGCCTTCTGCTTCAATAATCATACGACCAGGTGTTATAGGAGCAACAAATCCTTCCGGAGCTCCCTTACCTTTACCCATACGAACCTCAGCCGGTTTTTTGGTGAATGGTTTATCAGGGAAAACACGGATCCAAATTTGACCCTCTCTTTTCATATAACGAACTACAGCCTGGCGGGCAGCTTCAATTTGTTGGCCTGTTAGCCAGCAACATTCTGTCGTCTTAATCCCGAAAGACCCAAAAGAGAGTTGGTTCCCTCTTTGAGCAATCCCCTTCATACGGCCTTTTTGCTGCTTTCTGAACTTGGTTTTTTTTGGTTGTAACATGGTTTCTTTTACAGTTTAACGATAACAGTAAATATCTTTTTTGCGCTTTGGTCAAAAGTTTTTTATAGCTAAAATATTGCAGCTCAACAAAATGTCAATACTGATCATACTTTTGGCGGGTTGCAAATATACCAAAAAAATTAAATGTGCAAAAGTTATTGCACATTTTTTACACATTTTTTTTGCATCAAACAAATTGATTAAGAGCGAAAGATGAGATGGGATCATTTGCCGTGTTTATGCAAAATAGTCAAAAGATTTTTACCCCAGAACTTTGCAATATCCTCTTCGCTGTATCCTCTCTTAAGAAGTTCAATTGTGATGTTTTTCATCTTGTCTGCACCCTCAAGACCCACAACTCCTCCACCTCCGTCGAAATCCGTGCCTATTCCCACATGGTCAATTCCTACAAGTTTAACCACATAATCTATATGGTTTGCAATATCGCTTACCGTAACTTCCTCTTTTGGCTTGTCAGAAAGGAAAAACCTGCCTGTGGCAACCTGGATGAGCCCTCCTTTTGCTGCAATAGCTTTTATTTCATTGTCCTTGAGGTTTCTATTGTGGTTTTTAATGTTCCACACCCCGGAATGACTTGCAATTATCGGAAGCGTACTCACCTCAAGAATATCAAAAAGAGATTCTGTCGAAGCATGGGACACATCAATAATCAGCTTCAGCCTGTTCATCTCTTTTACAACCTCAACCCCAAACGGAGACAATCCATGATGTTCAGGGGCGGTATCCATAGATGCATCACAAATATCGTTGTTCTTATTGTGACACAGTGTAACAGCCACTACTCCCATATCTGCAAAATGCTTCACCAGAGATATGTTTTTCTGGAAAACATATCCGTTTTCTATCGCAAGAACTACTGAGGTAATGCCTTCACGTTTATTCCTGAGCAAATCTTTTGAGTTATACGCAATCGCTGCCCCTTTATAGTTTTCTGTATAGTTTTTGAACTTACGAAGCTGGTCATCGGCAAAAGCAGTTGCTTTTGCAAGACCCGCAGAATCCCGGCTTTCCTGACCAACATAAATTGCAAAGAAGGCGGCATCCAGCCCTCCGTCCTTCATTTTCTGAAAGGACACCTGAGGATTTGAGCCTCCCGGTTTTGAATTCGGATTGTTTATCCTTAATGCAGTATCGTTGTGGGTATCAATCGTAAGAATTTTCCGATGTATTTTGTCTGCCTCCTGTGCAAGTTTTTGATTATCCTGAGCAATAGCAGAAAAAGCAATAAGAAGAGTGGCTGCAAGTGGCAGAACACCTCTAAAAATCTGACATGTTTTAATTAGAGTCATTATAATAACGTTGCTGAGTTGAACATAGAATAAGTTTCGGACTCAAATGTAATTATTTTGGTCTGATTATTGAGTAGTACAGCCAAAAAGGGTAACTTTACAATCCGATGACGAGTGATTTTATGTGCAAGTACAATAATAACAAATTTTCTAAAGCCCTTACATTAACATTAGTGGCTCTTATGTTCGTCTCTTTCTCCTACGCTCAAAAGCCTTTAAAAGGTTTTCCTGTTGGTTACAAAGTTGAAGGGAGAGATACGGTATATCAGATTAAACTAAGGGATACCTATCTTTTCAGCTGGCCCGAAGAGAAGAAAAAAGGGAGGGCGTGGCGTGATTTCTACAGGCTGGTATACAATTTCCGCAAAACATATCCATACGCATTAATTGCAAAAGAGAAATTCGGAATTGCCGACTCTGTTCTGAACAGCAGGAAATTCACATCTAAGCAGAGGACAAACTATATTAAGGATTTCGAGAGGGACCTGTTCAAAGACTTTGAAAAGCCTCTCAGAAAAATGACGATAACTCAGGGGGGTCTTCTTCTGAAACTTATAGACAGGGAGATTGGCCAGAGTTCCTATCAGATAATAAAAGAATACAGGGGCGGGTTTAATGCCGTTTTCTGGCAGGGTGTCGCAAAAATATTCGGGTCGGACCTTAAAAGGCCGTATGACAAATTCGGGGAAGACAAAATAACTGAAGATCTTGTTATTATGTACCAGAACGGGACATTCGAAGACTTGTATTACTCTATATTTTAATTATTCCCGCTGCGCCACTCCATGCTTTCTGTTCCGGAATCGTAAACCAGATATTCACACCCGTGAATCCATTCTCCCAGTATATAAAAGCCGGCTCCTTTATGTGTTGTGTTGTTTCCGGGAGTATGGACATGCCCGAAAATAAAAAAATCTACATGTCTGTCCTGTTCTGTTATGCAGGCATATTTATATAAAGGATCGTTTTCTCCCCGGAACTTATTTAAATTTTCACAGGCTAGCCGATTGTGCTTGGACCATTTATGAGCAAATCCGAAAGCCCATCTGGGATGAATATTACTGAATGCCCACTGAAGAAACTTGTTGTAAAAAATGGACTTTAGTATCGCATAACCCCTGTCGCCTCCTGCAAGTCCGTCGCCGTGTCCGAGACAGAATTGTTTTCCGTTTATGTCTACAAAATAGGGTTGTTCAAGAATTTTAATCCCAAGCTCTTTTTCAAAGTATCCGAAAACCCATAAATCATGATTTCCACGGAAGAAGTATAGTTTTACTCCTCTGTCGGAAAGATGGGCAAGTGCTCCCAGAGTTCTTGTAAATCCTTTTGGAACTACATATTTATATTCGTACCAGAAATCAAAGATATCTCCCATCAGAAAAACCGCTTCCGTTTCTGCAGGAAGCCCTTCCAGCACACGAACCAGCTTTTTTTCCCTTTCCAGCGGATTGTGATAATCCAGCCCCAGATGGACGTCTGATATAAAATAGTAGAGAGACCCCTTATTTTCCATAATTACTTTAGAAAATCAAAGAAACTAAACACAAAACACCAATGATTGCGCAATATATTGCAAAGCCTGTAAGTTTCGCTTTCTTCACAAGATTAATCATCACCTTGCACGCAAACAATCCGGAAACAAATGCAGATAGAAAACCAAGGATAAGCGAAGTTATGCTGATGCCGGACGCTGCAGCGGTAAACTCTCCTGAAAACAGCTCAAGAAAAGCCTCTCCAAGTACAGGAACCAATACCATTAAAAATGAAAACTTTGCAATCTCTTCCTTTTTAACACCAAGCATCATCCCTGTAGAAATTGTTGCACCTGAGCGGGAAAGTCCCGGAAGTACGGCTATTGCCTGAGCTACCCCTATTATAAAAGCATCCTTTTTGGTAATTTCCCTTTCCCTGGGCTTGATAATATTTGTAAGAGCGAGCAATGTGGCTGTTAACAGCAGAGATAAGCCGACTATTAAAAGACCCGATCCGAAAATTTCTTCAACATATTCTTTAAAGAAGATACCGATTATAAAAACCGGAATCATAGAAATAGCAATCTTTATGATATAGTTTGTTTCATCATTGAGTTTAAAGCGAAAAAATCCTTTAATAAGATTCAGGATTTCTTTGTTAAAAACAACAATTGTACTTGTTACTGTTGCGGCATGTACTATAACTTCAAATTTGAGATTTGAACTATCAATTCCAAGTAATTCCTTGCCAATTGTAAGGTGACCGCTGCTGCTGACAGGCAAAAATTCAGTAAGTCCCTGCACAAATCCGAGAATAATCGCCTCTAAGCCACTCATTTCGCCTTTGGTTTATACATGATGGCAAAAATCTCAACAGCAAAACCGGCAAGAATCAGTAATGGGGCAACAACCATTCTTCCGAAGCTAAACATCTTCTCTCCCGGAAAAACATTAGGGTCGTTTGTTCCACCTCCGGCCATAAAGACATAGCCGAGAATCATTAAACCGAGTCCAATAAGTACAAAAAGAAGGTTTCTGTAGGGAATCGCGAATTTAGTGTCGCCTGCAATTTTATTGTTGTCCATATTTATTTAAATTTCTAATAATACAATTCATCCTGAGGCAGAGAAAGAAGCCTGTTTACAACAAGATATGTGCTTATCAGGCAAAGGAGAATCCCGGTAACGATGACTCCTGCACATACTGCCATAATAAGATTAATATCCAGCATCTGATAAATCTGCTGAAAATCCCTTTCGAGCAGGAAAAGCAGGAAACACAACAATGATGCCGATATGATTCCAGAAATAAGTCCCTGATAAATTCCCTGTATAAGAAAAGGCTTTCTTATAAAAGACTTCTTTGCTCCTACTAGTTTCATCGTGTGGATATTAAATCTCTTCGAAAATACATTCAGCCTTACCGTATTGTTAATTAAAACAAAGGAAATGAACAGCAGAAGGACTATAAAAACAATGAGGATTATACCTATCTGCTCTATGTTCCCGGAAATTGTTTCAATGAGAGACTCCTGAAAAACAACCTCCTTTATGCCGGGGTTTAACAAAATTTCACTCTTTATCTTACTCAGGCTGTCGGATTCCACATAATCCGAACGAACATACATATCTATCGAAAGAGGAATGGGATTGAGGTCGAATACATCCATGAAATCATCGCCCAAAACGCTTTTCATCTCCTGGGCACCCTGCTCTTTTGAGATAAATTTAAGCTCTTTGACATAGGGCCTGCCTTTAAGCAAATTCATTGTTTGCCTTGCCTGAACTTCCGTAGTGTTTTGTTCAAAAATAACTGATAATCTGATGTTCTCCTTGAAGTAATCGGAAACCGATTTTGCATTAACGGCAAGCACACCTCCTATTCCAACAAGAAGGAGCACAAGGGTTATGCTTATCACCGAAGACAGGTAGGATTGGATAAGTCTTCTGACTACTATTTTATTCTCTCGCCTTTTCATATAATCAAGGTTCAAAGATAGATAATTCTTATAAATTAAATTATATTTATTATCTTTGTACAGAATTTGCCTTAATTATACACAATCTTAATATATGAGCGAACCTGTAAGAGTGCTTTTTGTCAATTCAGAGATGGAACACTTTATGCCATCCTCACCGATAGCTAAAGTCGGTAGGTATCTCCCTCAGGGAATCCAGGAAAGTGGCTGCGAAATTCGTTCTTTTGTGCCAAGATATGGAACAATCAACGAGAGAAGGTTTCAGCTTCACGAGGTTATCCGGCTTTCCGGAATGAATATTATTATCAATGATATTGACAGGCCGCTTGTTATTAAGGTATCTTCCATTTCTTCTGCAAGAATGCAGGTTTATTTCATCGACAACGAAGATTATTTTCACAGAAAATATGTTAATACCGACGACGAAGGAAATTATTTCTCCGACAACGACGAGCGCGCAATCTTCTTTGCAAGGGGAGTGCTCGAGACAGTCAAGAAGCTTCGCTGGAAACCTGATATAATTCATTGCCAGGGGTGGATATCATACTTTCTTCCAATTTATTTGAAAAAAGTTTATCACGAAGATCCGATTTTTACAGAGAGCAAAGTTGTTCTTTCAATCTATAACGAAGGTAGCGATCAAGTCTTTAACGAGGACACAAGGTCAAAAGTAATTGTTCCCGGAATAAGGAATAAAGATCTTGAGACAATAAATCCCGCCAATGGCATAAATCTTGCTAAACTTGCTATTCAGTATGCTAACGGCATAATTCTGGGAAGCGAGGAGATGGTTCCTGAATTAAAGGAGTTGATCTCGGGAAGTTCTTTAAAAGTACTTCCTTACATAGATGTAAACGACCCGGAATCTGCTTATATAAAAGATTACAAAAATTTTTATGACCAAATTCTGGGGAAAAATGAGAAGAAGGATTAGTCTTCGTTCACTTTCGGCACTTGCACTGATTTCACTGTTGTTTGTATCCTGCATAGATGTTAACAAATCTACCGGAGGAGAATTCGTACCCGACGATCAAAAGTTCGGCATCTCGATAAAGGAGTTCGACCTTCCTGTACAACAAAAGTCTTCGGACAGCATTCAAACCATCTTTACCGGAGATGCAGTTGTTGGAGCCTATAAGGATCCGGAACTCGGAATAACAACCTCGGCTGCAGCTGTAAGGTTTATTCCACAGGTAAGGAAAAACACTTTCGGAAACAACCCTGTACCAAAATCTCTGAAGCTTTCGATTGCCGTTTCCAGCAAAATAGTACTTGACCAGAAAGATGCAAATATTCCTCAGAATGTTTATGTATATGTTCTTCGCAAAGATCTGGATTCAACGGTAATGTACAACAACTCAATTACGGCAGCCGATTTCGACCCTGTACCGCTGGCCGGGAATGTGTTTTTTGGAGGCGACAGTATAAACATGGATCTTCCGCTTTCTTATGCTGCTGATCTTTTAAGCGCCACACAGGAGGAGAGGGATAGCGTTCCGTTTTTCCAAAAGAGATTCAAAGGCTTTTATATTGCAACCGAACCACTGCCCGGTTCACTCACAGGCGGCAGATTCAATATCATCACGACATCAAATATCTATATGACGCTCACATATAATCATATAGATGATACAATAAGCAAAAGCGACAGTGTCCTCATATATTATGCATCAGAATCTGAGCCTAATATCAATATTATCAAACACTCTTCAAAAAGTCTTGAAACCGCCACTCCTGCTAATAAGCTTTATGTTGAAGGACTGGCCGGGTTGAAACCTTTCATTGACTTTTCTGCAGTTAAGAATACTATAAATACCTGGGTTCTCTCTCAAAACTCTGCTTTGTCAAAAATCGTTATAGCAAAAGCAGAAATAATTTTGCCTTACGAATTCCCGGCAGATTATTTAACTATAGGGCAGTATCCTTCACAGCTTTACCTTGCGACAAGAGAGACGGAAGATTTGTATGAAGGTCCTTATTACAAACTCCTTCCGGAAATATCTCTTGTAGACGACAAGGGACTGAACAACCGCTCAAAATTCTATTACAGCATGAATATTACCTCATACCTGCAAAGTGTGCTCAAAGGTAAATTAACCAAGAAAAATGAGTTGGAAGCCTACGTTGTTCCTGCAATGTCATTAACAAATTCATCTACAGGCGAAACATCGTATTTCTTTGACAACACTGCATATTCTAAGGGAGTATTCAACGGCACCGCCGCCACAAGAAAACCAAAACTCAGAATCTCATACGCAATCATCCCGTAAGGATGTAAGTAAAGCGACTGACTAATTATACCAAAAAAGCCGGCCCAACAGGTCGGCTTTTTTGCGCAATGGACTTTGACGCAGTTTGAGGTAAACACCTGGTTTTAAGCAGTTCTAAATTAGATTTTATATAACATGTGAACGAGAGCCAAACTCTGATAAAAAATTGCAATTCACTATTGCTAAGTAGTTGATAATCCGCGCTATTCTAAGAAGACGCAGAGATAAAGTCTGCGTCTTCTTAAAAACTTATTAGCAACAATTAATTACTAAAATTATGGGGCGGCTTTGTTCCGTCCTGAAATAGGCTGACTGCATTTGATTAATGGCAGAAGCGCTTCGAGTGTCTAACACACATATTGTGTGATAGTTACTAAAAACAAAGAGATATAATATCTCTTTGTTTTTAGTAACATATTGATTAATAATTAATTGCCAATAAATGTGGTGCGGTTTATGAATCATGCGAACGGCAAATTCATGTTGACAGAGCCTTCTGACTAAAAACGCGATCCGTAAATACGTTAATTTAAGGTCATTGCTAAAAGTGAAGAGGGCTCTACCCTCTTCATTTTTGTTGTAGCCTGGTAATTAAAGACTTGCGCCGAAGGCGTAAACCTGCGACAAAGGAGCACCTAATTTGCCCCTTTTTTCAGCCATGGAGTGTCAACCTATTTCAGGACGTGACACTTATTAGGCGGCGGGTTGAAAATCACTATGCATCTTCTTTAATTGCCAGTTAATTAATGAGGGCGATTCGGCCGGAGGGAGCGAAGCGACTGAGGACGCACAAGCCCGAAGCAATTAACTGGCAATACATAGTCGGCATAGATGAAACACAACCCGACGCCGGCGATTCGGGCACAAAAAAAAGAGACGAACCTTTCGGGTCTGTCTCCTCTTCGTATTTTTCTTTATGAATTACTTACATTTCTTGAAGATAATGCAGGCATTGTGACCACCGAAACCAAATGTATTGTTCATGGCAACATTAACCTCTTTCTTCTGAGCTTTGTTAAGAGTAAGATTCATTTTATAGTCAATCTCCGGATCTTCATTTTCAAAATTGATTGTCGGAGGGATTGTTCCTGAGTTCATCGCGTGAACGCAAGCCAGTGCCTCAACAGAACCGGCAGCTCCAAGAAGGTGCCCGGTCATCGATTTTGTAGCGCTGATATTCAATTTGTAGGCATGACTGCCAAATACATTCTGAACTGCTTTTAGTTCTGCAACGTCTCCCAGTGGTGTAGATGTTCCGTGAACATTTATATAGTCTACATCTTCCGGTTTCATACCGGCATCTTCAAGAGCATTTTTCATTACATTAATTGCACCGAGCCCATCGGGGTGAGGTGCTGTAATGTGGTAGGCATCGGCACTCAAACCGGCTCCTGCTACTTCGGCATAAATTTTTGCTCCGCGGGCAACAGCATGTTCATACTCTTCAAAAATGAGAATGCCGGAACCTTCTCCCATTACAAAACCATCTCTGGTTTTGTCGAACGGACGAGATGCCGATTTAAAGTTTTCATTGTTTGTTGAGAGAGCTTGCGATGAGTTGAATCCGCCAATACTCGGAATAGAAATTCCGGCTTCCGAACCTCCGGTTACGATAGCATCTGCTTTGCCAAGTCTGATGTAGTTGAAAGCATCAATCATTGCATTTGTAGATGATGCACAAGCAGAAACTGTTGTAAAATTTGGGCCCCTGAAGCCATACTTCATGGAAATGAGACCCGATGCAATATCGGGAATCATTTTAGGAATTAAGAATGGGCTAAAACGAGGAATTCCATTACTCTCGCTAAAGCCCATAATTTCCTGAAACAATGTTTCGATGCCGCCAATTCCCGATCCGATAATAACTCCTATTCTGTCCAGATTGAGTTTTTCTATTTCAAACCCACTGTCTTTCACTGCCTCTTCAGAAGCGACGAGTGCATATTGTGAAAACAAATCGAGTTTACGCGCTTCTTTACGGTCCATACCGTATTTTGCGGGATCGTAATCTTTAACATCACAGGCAAATTTTGTTTTAAAGTTAGTTGTATCAAAGCGGGTTATCATTGTAGCACCACTTACCCCATTGTCAAGGTTGTCATAGTACTCCTGAATATTATTTCCGATTGGATTAATCGTACCTACTCCTGTAACGACTACTCTTTTTAACTGCATATGCCTGATTTAATTTGTTACTTATTTTGCGTTTTTTTCAATGTATGAGATTGCATCTCCTACGGTAGAAATTTTTTCGGCTGCCTCATCCGGAATGGTTATAGCAAATGCCTTTTCGAACTCCATAATAAGTTCTACAGTGTCAAGTGAATCGGCGCCCAAATCGTTTGTAAATGAAGCTGCCGGAGTTACTTCAGATTCGTCAACTCCTAACTTGTCAACGATGATGGCTTTAACCTTAGATGTAATATCTGCCATAATTTTAAATAATTAGTTAATAATATTGTTTATGTTATTTCAAAATTAGTTTGCAAAGGAAAGCAAAAAAAACGGAATAATAAAATTTCTTAAAAGTGAATTTTTAATTAACTGATTATCACCGTCTATAATTTTATAGTATAGTTATAAATATCTATTTTTTGTTCGGCCGAATTAACTAACTTTGCACTCAAATTATTTGGAATGTATCAAATTAAAATTGCCATATTCGCCTCAGGTTCTGGCACTAATGCGGAAAATATTGTCGACTTTTTTAAAATGGACAGTCACATAAAAGTGAGCCTCATCCTTTCAAACAAAAATAGTGCCTATGTACTCGAAAGAGCAAGAAAACTTGGTGTCAAAAGTGTGGTATTTACTGCTGAGCAACTGAGCAACAGCACTTTTGTGGATTCAATTCTTGCCGAAGAAAAAATTGATGCAATTATTTTATCGGGCTTTCTTCTCAAAGTACCGGACAGGATTATCGCTAAATATCCCGGCAGAATAATCAACATCCATCCTGCACTGCTTCCGAAATTCGGCGGAAAAGGGATGTACGGGATGAAAGTTCATAAAGCAGTAATCGAATCAGGAGATACCGAATCCGGCATAACCATACATCTTGTGGATGAATTTTACGATAACGGAACAATCCTTTTTCAAAGCACCTGTAATGTCGAGCCCGGTGATACCCCGGAATCTCTTGCCGAAAAAATCCACAAACTCGAATATCGCTACTTCCCGGAGGTTATAGGGAAATACTTACAGGAGACTGTCTGTTAAATATTGGGATAGACAACCGGAAACCCACCGATTGATATTTAAACCCTTTGAACCCTGCAAATACCCCAATCCTGGCCATCCCCGGAATTCCTAAGGAGTATCCTATTTCTGTATGATGATACCCCAAATCTGTGAGCCATAAAGTACGAAAATGCAGTGCTTCTGTTACAAGAGGCGTATTAAAGAATGGCAGGTATTTCAAAAGTATATACTCAGAACTGTAGTTTACGGAACCCTGTACCCAACCTTTTGGTGTTGAGAGGAGGTAGTTGTCAAGCAACAGGAACCCGTTATCAAAATCCACTTCGGAAACCATTATGTTGTTTGCCCGAAAATGTTTGAAATCGGGAAAGAACACACTCTCTTTGGAAATGAAGGTTCCGGCAGACAGGCTGTAATTAACTTTGGAGTAAATATTAATTTTTATACTCTGCTTTGCCTCCATTTCTAACGATGAAAAACTGGCTGATGAAAGACTTTCTCCTCCCGGCGCAATTCTGAACCTTGCAGAAAATGTAGGATACGAAGAACGAACATACTCCTTTTTACCATTGTTAATCCTGTAAAAGTTTTTTGGAGTATATGTGAGACCTGCAGAAAAAACAAGAGCTGTACTGTTTGTTTGCACAGGAAAATATATGTTATCCGGAATGTTGGAGTCCGGAGTCTTCCCAAACAGGCTTTTTATACTACTGTTATTCAACACTCCCCTTTCCTGATAAGAAACTGCAAAATCGCCTCTGAATCCGTTTGCAATATCAATGCTGTTGCTAAGTTCAATGTATTTCTTTGACATGAATTTAACAGGATTGCATCCAAACAAAAATGATGTATATGAGTTAATAAACCTGCTGGTTCCCGGGTTTGAACTGATATCAGAAGTAATATCTCCCACGGACAGATTTAATTTCCCGTCTCTCAGCTTTGCATATTTATAAGTAATATCCGTCTGCCACAACAGGGTCTTCCTTTCTGTAGAATAATATGCCAAAGGGCTGATTTTCAAATTTTGTCCCTTGCCGGAGAAGTATTCAAGCGAAATATTCTGGCCAAACTGGTATCCGTCCACAAAGTTGAAGTCTCCTACAATCCTGGCAACTCCGCCAAAAGAGAAGCGCCATTTTTTCCCGATATTATATTTGTGTCCAAAAAGAATCTGATCTAACGGCTTTCCTCCTCTTCCTCCATTTTGATCTCTTATTGAGTCTTCCATCTTAATTTGCTTATACTCAATCTTTAAGCTATCAACCGATTTATAGGCCTTTATTTCGTCTTCTCTAAGAGGCAGTTTCCTGACCGAAAGCCAGTAAGTAGAATCCATCCTTTTTGCGGAAGAATCGACAATAACCTTTGTTGAGGAAGGAATTACCTTTATTTCAAGACTTTGCTTTTCTTCTTTGGGCGGATCCACTATTCGTTGATTTGCCTTTGCAATTTTTGAGGCTTCCCTGTTAGACAACTTGTCTTTTAATGGCTTGCTTTCCAGCATTTTTGCCTGTACCGCATTGTTTTCGTGAATATTCCTGTACTTTATTGAAGAGTAGTAGCGGCCCTCGCCGTTTACTCCAAGTATGTCCAGATTCACTCCAATATTATAGCCTGTGGGTAAAAAAACATTTTCTTTTACCTCGTTATAGTTTATTTTAATATTGGCTTTAATGCCGGATCTTGCCGTAACCATTTCAACATAGCTTACATTCCATGTCTCGTCTACAATATAGATATGACCCGCCATGAGTTTAGAATTTCCCTTTTGAGGAACCACCAAAATCTTGTTCACCACTTTGCCTGATTCATTTGTTATACCCTGATAAACAAACCGGTAATAAATTAGTGCATCGGGAGACAACGGTGATACCATTCCGAAAAATTCGGGTTCATAGATACTCGATTTCATGAGTAAAGAGTAATCCCCGGGATTTATTTCGTCCGGAATTGTGCTGGAAAAAGCTTTTATAGTTTGCACGTAGTTGTTTGGAGCCTTGAATGCTATTGTAGAGATTGATTCTACAAGAAACAGCTTATTGAGAATCATGCTGATTTCATTCTTCTTAAACTGAAGTTTCGCAACAGCCGGAATCCTTGTTATCTTCATCGTTCCCTTTAAGTAGGATTCCGCCTCATACTCTTTTACCTGATAGCGAAAAAACGGAGCCCGGGAAATGGCTTTTCGCATTATTGCATTCCCTCTGTCCTCTCCCCGGCCGGTAAAATGAACCTCTTTGAGTTCGTAAACAATTTCCTGTAAGGTTATTGTTCTACTGATGTCTTCATTTTTCATCTCAAATGAAAACTTCTCCCTTTTGTATCCGAGAGAAGATACTTCGCAGTTGTAGGTTCCGGAAGAAAGCTGTGTCTGAAACTCACCGCGGTTGTCTGCTGTAATGCCTGACTTGAGTTCGTTTATGTAAATAGTTGCATCAGGAACCGGGTGACCGGCTTTATCGACTACTCTGCCCCTGAAAAACTGTGCGGATGCCGGTTGAAAAATCAGCAGGAAAAGAAAAAAAGCGACTGCCCTCATATATGGATATTTACCAGTTATTCAGATGCAGCTTGGCAGGGTTCCATTTGTCCTTGGGTTTATTTTCGCCTTTTGGGTATCCGATTGGTATTAGGCAAAGCGGCCTGTATGGAAGCGGAATCGAGAGGGCGGTTGCAATTTTATTCATATTTGATTCATAGGGATAGCCTGCTGTCCAAACGGCGCCTAAACCAAGCGAATGTGCAGCAAGCAGAATATTTTCAGTTGCCGCAGAGCAATCCAGGTACCAGTAATCGGATTTTTCCGGATTTCCTATAACAATAATTGCAGCCTGAGCCTCTTTTAACATTTTTGCATACGGAAGGTCCGCTGCAAGTTTGGCCATTACTTCCTTATCCTGAATTACAAGAAATTCCCATGGCTGACGGTTCATTCCTGTTGGTGCAGCCATCCCGGCTTTTACTAAAAGTGTTAATGTTTCTACAGAAACAGGTTTGTCGGAGTATGACCTTACGCTTGTTCTGTTGAATATTGTCTCGAGAGTTGGGTTTTGTGCCATAATCGCTACGTTTTGAAACAATAATATTGCTATTAAAGTTATTAGTTTCGCCTTCATAAAATATATATTTTAATGTTTGTATATTATCTCTGAAAAAAGATTTACGGCAGGTATCAGTATTTCGTCCGGTAACTTATAATCAGGCTGATGTATGTCTGCACCGCCTTCGCCATTTCCGATATCAAAAAACGAGCCATTTGACTTAATTGTAAAAAAAGAAAAGTCATCCGAGCCTCTTGTAGGCTCTTTTGCATATAATATTTTAAGACCTGTCTTCTCTGCCGCTTCAATTACGTTTGTGTTGGCAAGGTTACTGTTTACTGTTGCGGGAAACCTGTCGTGATAGCTGATAGCCAGCTTTAACCCGTTTTCCCCTGCCTTTTTCTGAGTAAATTTTTCAATTTCGTCGCATAACTTACCAAGATCTTCATCCGCAAAACTCCTTAAGGTGAGCCTTATAGCTCCATCTCCGGGTGTGACACCATAGTTTGCCTCTCCAATTTCGACATTTACTACTGTTGCGAGTACAAAATCTTTAAAACCATTCTTCTCTTTGTTAATTCGCTTAACCTCCTGCATAACCGAGAAAATCGCATCCGAGGGAGAGATTGCCTGCTCCGGAAAGGCGGCGTGCGAGGATGCTCCGGTAAATTTTAATTCCATGCCTACAGAACCGGCGGCGTACGTCCCTTTGTGAATGATAATGGAATTAAGCGGATATTTTGGATTATTGTGGAGAGCATAGGAATAGTCAAAGACGAGACCCAATTTCTCAATATCCTTAACCATGAGGGCAGCTCCCTCCCCTATCTCTTCTGCCGGCTGGAACAACAGATAAACCTTGCCAGGAAAATCTCTGTTGGCAGATAGTCTTTTCGCCAGCCCGAGCATAATTGTCATATGTCCGTCATGACCGCACAGATGTTCAAACCCCTTATCGGTCTTTATAGCATCCATCTCGCACCGGAACATTCTCGAAGGACCGGCTGCTTTTCCTGAATATTCCGCAATTATACCGTTTCCTCCAATTCCGGAATAAATTTTATCGGGCGATGTCTCTTGTAAATATTTTAGTAAAATCTTCGCCGTCTCCCTTTCAAGATGGGAGTATTCCGGACATGAGTGAAGCTCCCTGCGGATTGCTGTTAGTTTTTCTTCCTCCCCGGAAGCTGTTGTGCGAACCTGTGAATTTGACTCTATAGACATAGTAATCAGCATTATTAATAATAACGTTTTGTATGAAAATATATTTTCCATCACATTTATATTTACTCAAAATTAGGAAATTAATTTGGCTGTTCCTGATTAATGTATCAATTTTGCCGCCCGCAATAGATAAACAAAATCAAACATGAACAAACATTCACGAAAACGAGCACCCATCTGCTTTAAACGATGGAAACGAACCCCTTGGGCAGCATTTGCCTCAATGGGGAAAATCATAAAAATTGGTGTGCTGTGTGTAACGTACTCTCTTTTGGTTATGAAGAGTCAGCCACTGCTGGGGCAAAGTGCAGCCAAAAACGGGAAGGATACACTCAGGGATCTGGAGGAGCTTATTATATCCACGGAACGACCCACGCCGTTTCAGCCACTTGTCCGCGTAATTGCAGTTATACAGCAGCAAGAGATAGAGCGGGCGGCTGTAAGGAATCTCCCCGATCTATTGCGGTATCTCCAGGGGACGGACCTTCGCAGCAGGGGAGGCGAAGGGGTTCAGGCAGACCTGAGCATTCTTGGAGGAACATTTGATCAGACGATGGTAATGATCAATGGAATAAATTTCACAGACCCTCAGACAGGGCACCATTCACTAAATATTCCGGTTGAAATATCACAAATTGAAAGGGTCGAAATACTTCAGGGGCCGGGTGCCTGGTCGGAAGGTTCGGTCGCATATGCCGGAGCAATTAACATCATTACAAAGAGACCAAAGAAAATCAGTGCCGGTGCATCTGTTTCCGGAGGCAGTTACGGATTTTTCAAGGGAGAGGCAAATTTAGGGTTCGCGTCTCCGGGACGATGGCAGGTTTCAGGAATTGGAGGGGGAGGATACAGCAGTTCCGACGGCTATACTGCAAATACAGATTTCAGCATCCTTAACCTTTACACGAACGTATCTTTTGTTCGCAAATCAGGCAGCAGAGAGCATACCATTACCCTGCAGGCAGGATATCAGCATAAGGCTTTTGGCGCAAACAGCTTTTACACAATTGCATATCCCGAGCAGTTCGAGGAGACAAGGCTTTTTCTCTCTTCACTGCAATATCAGTATCAGTCCGGCCGCTGGCAAATAAAGACGTCGGCATATCAAAGACGGTTTTTTGACAGGTTTGAACTATTCCGTTACGAAGCTCCTTCATGGTACACTGGTCATAACTATCATCAGAACGACATTGCCGGAATAAATGTGCAGGCTGCATACAAGTGGGGACGGATGGGAACTTCAATTGCCGGAGCAGAATACCGGTTTGAGCATATCTTCAGCACAGTGCTTGGAGATGCGATTTCTGCAGCAGGAACTGAAGGTGAAAATGAATCTGATTTACGGCAGGTACCGTTTGAAGACGGGAAATTCTTCACAAAAGCGAAAAGCCGGCATACTCCCGGAGTTTACATAAAGCACATTGTTCAGCTTGAAAAATGGAGGCTCACCGGAGGACTGCATTTAAGCAACAGCTATAACTCTGCAGCCGGGGTGCCGGCGGCAGGATCTGTTTCCGGAAGCTATGGAACACGTTTGTATGCTGGAATATCTGCAGCTTATAAAATTACTCCTTACCTTGAAGCAAACGGCTGGGCAAACAATTCATTCCGAAATCCTACATTTACAGATCTTTACTATAAAAGCCCGACACAAACAGGAAATACCGGACTAAAACCGGAAGAGGCCGTTGCTGCGCAAATGGGGCTTAAGCTCACAAAAATTAATTTCAGGGCATCTCTGTCGGGATTCTACCGTTACGGTTATAGGATAATAGACTGGACAAGGACAAGCGGCTCCGACCAGTGGCAGGCAGGTAATGTTACAAATATCGCATCAGCGGGCGGGGAGGTTAATCTCACTTACTTTTCGACAACTGCAGAACATAAAGGCAGCAAATGTGCCTCCCTTATTAACTCCGCAGGGATTTCCTATGCCTACCTCACTGTATCGAAGGAGAGCGGCAACCTTCATTCTCTATATGCAACAGATTTTCTTCGCCACAAGGCATCGGCATTTGTGGACCATAAAATAATTTCGAAACTGTCTGCACGATGGGATGTAAGTTTTCAGAAACGTGATGGCACCTATCTGGGGCCGGGGAATGCGGAAACCTCATACAAACCCTTTGCTCTGGTGGATGTCCGGCTATTGTGGAGTGCCAAAAAATATAAAATTTCTGTTGAGGCCACCAATCTTTTCAACACAAATTACCTCTATATTGGCAATCTTCCTCAGCCGGGCCGCTGGATAAAGGCAGGGCTTTCTATAAGCTTATAAATAAATTACGATAACTAATTTCTATTGCGACTTAGGTGCAGGTTAAGTCCTGCGCCTATTTTATTCTCCCGTGGCAACCAATTAGCAATAGAATTAAAAATTTAAATTATTTTTACACTTTCTATTCCTGAATCAAACAATAATACTCAATAAACTATGAAAAGTAAACTATTCGCTATGTTAATTACAACAGCTGCAATAGCCGCCTCTTGCGGGGGAAATACCGACAAGAAGACCGACGAACTAATAACAAAGAGCAACATAACAGTTGAGGGGGGCAGGCTCACTCCGGAAGTTATGCATAGTATGGGAAAACTCACAGATGCTCAGGTTTCTCCCGACGGGCTGGAGGTTTTGTATGGCGTAGCCTATACAAGCATCCCGCAAAACAAGAATAACCGCGAGCTTTTTGTCATGAAGGCAGATGGTTCTGATAATCGTCAGCTTACAACCACTGTTAAGAGCGAGAACAATGCGCGCTGGATTAACGAAGGCAAAGAGATTGCATATCTTCTTGACGGACAGATATGGGTTATGGGAAAAGACGGTTCAAATGCTAAACAAATAAGTAAATACGAAGCCGGCATTTCGGAATTTACATTCTCGCCGGACGGCAAAAAGATTCTTTTCATAAGCAATGTCCCTTCAGGGAAAAAGCCGAAAGAGATCTGGCCGGACCTGGACAAGGCTAACGGCAGGATGATTTCCGACCTTATGTACCGTCACTGGGACCATTTTGTTGAAGAAATTCCCCATCCTTATATTGCCGATTTTGACGGAAAAGAGCTGACAAACATCACAGATATTCTTGATAAGGAGCCTTTTGAATCACCAACACTACCACTTAGCGGCATCGAGCAACTTAGCTGGAGCCCCGACGGAACAAAAATTCTATACGCAAGCCGTAAATTAACCGGAGTTAAGTATGCTTTTTCAACTAATACAGACATATATCTTTACGACATTGCCGCAAAGACACATGAGAACCTTACAGAAGGCATGATGGGTTATGATACCGACCCTCTTTTCTCTCCCGACGGCAAATCGCTTGCATGGATATCAATGGAACGAGATGGATATGAGGCCGACAAAAAGAGGCTATTCATAATGAATCTCGAAAGCAGGGAAAAAACAGAACTTACTACCGATTATCTGTACAATATTGAAACTATTACCTGGATGGCTGATGGCTCAGGACTATATTTTACGTCTTGCGTAAAAGCACTTACAGGTGTTTACAGTGTTAATTTAGCCGACAAGGCAATCCGCAAAGTGGCAGAAGGACAGTACGACTTCGACGGCGTAATGCTTGCCGGAGAAAAACTGATTACTACATACAAGAGTATGTCTATGCCAAACGAAATTGTATCGATAAATCCTGCCGACGGAGTCTTTACTCAGATATCTTTTGAGAACAAGCACCTGCTGGATCAGATAAAAATGGGACGCGTTGAAGAGAGATGGATCAAAACCGTAGACAACAAAGATATGCACATGTGGGTTGTCTATCCTCCGGATTTCGACTCAACTAAAGTATATCCTACACTTCTGTTTTGCATGGGCGGCCCTCAGGGAACTTTAAGCCAGAACTGGTCCTACAGATGGAACTTCCAGCTTATGGCAGCAAACGGCTATATCGTAATTCTTCCAAACAGACGTGGCACATCGGCATTTGGCCAAGAGTGGAACGAGCAGATTTCCGGTGACTACATTGGCCTCAATATGCAGGACTACTTCTCATCTGTTAAAGAGTTGAAAAAAGAGAAATATGTAGGTAAAGTAGGTGCTGTTGGAGCAAGCTACGGCGGATATTCCGTTTATTACCTGGCAGGAATTCACAAGGGAATGTTTTCTGCTTTCATTGCCCACGCAGGGATATTCAATCAGGAGCACATGTATATGACAACTGAGGAGTTGTGGTTCCCGCATTGGGATAATGGAGGAGCACCATGGGATGACAATCCGGTTGCCAAAAGACATTATGCAAATTCGCCTCATAAACTTGTAAAGAACTGGGATACTCCAATTCTCATAACACATGGTGAGATGGACTACAGAGTTCCCGTAGATCAGGGAATGGCAGCATTCAATGCAGCAAAAATGATAGGGGTGCCTTCTGAAATGGTTCTTTTCCCCGGGGAAAACCATTGGATACTTAAACCACAAAACAGCATTCAATGGAACAGGATATTTTACGCCTGGCTTGACAAATGGTTAAAAGAACCTCAACAGGTTAAATAATATGAAAAAAATACTTTTGTCGGCCATTTTTATGGCCTTGACCATAACATCATTTGGGCAAAAGAAGCCGCTTGACCACTCGGTTTATGACAATTGGAAAAGCGTTAACGGTTTCTCAATGACCGAAGATGGGAAGTTCACTATGTTTAGCGTAAACGCACAGGAAGGAGACGGCTACCTTCTTATCCATAACATTCTCACAGGGGAACAGAAAAGCATTCCAAGAGCATCTTCTCAAAAATTTACTGCCGATGGGAAATTTGTTGCTATAGTTATTAAACCAAAATTTGACGAGACAAAAGCGGCAAAAGTCAAGAAGGTTAAACCGGATATGATGCCTAAAGACTCTTTGGGTATATATAATACTCTGACAAAAGATCTTAAAAAATTCCCTTTCCTTAAAGGGTATAAAATGGGAAAATATGCCAAAGATTTCCTTGCTTTCCAGACAACTCCGCCTGCAGATACTGCAAAGTCAAAGAAGCCTGTAAAAAAGGACAAGGACGAAGGGTCTGACCTTATTTTGTATCAGTTCTCGACAAGTAAACTTGATACATTGAAGTTTGTATCTGACTATGACTTTTCAAAAGGCGGCGATACTCTGTTTTTTGCGACAAGGCCAAATGCTAAAGATACAATTCACAAAGCCGGTCTGTTTTTGTATATTCCTAAAACAAAGGCAATAACAAAAGTATACGGATACAACCTGAAACAAAGCGTTAAGCTTCCGGTTGTGAGCGAAGACAACAATACTCTTGTTTTTTATGCCAAACTTGATACTACAAAAAAGAAGGATAAAATAATATCCGTGCTTCAATACAAGCCCGGATTCCCTGAAGCCAGGGTAATTATCGACAGCACAGTATCAGGGCTTCAAAAGGGCTGGCAAATAAGTGAAAACAGGTCACTGGAATTCAACAAAGCAGGGACAAGACTATTCTTCGGAATTTCTAAGATACTTCCGGAAAAAGACACCACTCTCTTCGATGCCGACCAATCTAAACTTGATATCTGGCACTATGCAGAATCTTACATCCAGCCTATGCAGCTTGTCAATCTCCAGAGAGAACTCAAAAAAACTTACCTGAGCAAAATTGAGCTTAATGGTGATAAAAAGATTGTTCAGCTGGCAAATGATGATTATGAATCTCTTCAGGTGGCCGGTGACTGGTCCGCCGACTGGGCATACAGCGCATCAAACGACAATTACAAAATAGAATCTCAATGGTCCGCAAACCCTCACAGAGATCTTTACATCGTTGACGTAAACACCGCAGTGAGCAAAGCAATCCTGAAAGATGTATACATCAGCAATGTAAGTTCTTCGCCTGATGCAAAGTTTCTGACCTGGTACAACAATGCCGACAATCAATGGTATTCGTACGAAGTGTCAACAGGCAGCATACAAAACATTACAAAAGAAATTGGCGTATCCTTTACTGATGAACTTAACGACTCTCCTGCAATGGCCTCTTCTTACGGAAACGGCGGCTGGTCGGAAGGGGACAAATGGATTTATATATATGACAGATATGACATCTGGCAGATTGATCCAAAAGGTATCGCACCTGCAGTTAACCTCACAGATGGAATTGGAAGGAAAGAGAACAAAACATTCCGGCTTTTCCGCCCTTATGAAGATTTGATGATGTCACGTTTCAGGGGTGAGGCACCGGAATCAGTCAAACTTAATGAGGTTCTGTATTTCACTGCATTTGACAACGTAACTAAAAACAACGGTTACTACGTCAGGGACATGAGTAAAAAGAAGCCTCTCATGCAAAAGTGGGTACTTGAACCATTTACTTTTGCAAACTTCACCAAAACAAAAAAACTGCCTGTAATCGCTTATGTGAAAAGCAATTTCACAAATTCACCCGATGTGTGGATTACGAAGGACAACTTTAAAACACAGACAAAAATTACTGATATCAATCCTCAGCAAAGAGACTACAACTGGGGAACAAGTGAACTTGTCAAATGGAAGGCTGCAAACGGAACAGAGCTTGAAGGACTTCTCTTTAAACCGGAAGATTTTGATGCATCGAAAAAGTATCCTATGATAGTATACTTCTACGAGAGGAATTCCGATTTACTCAATGTTTACAGAACTCCTGCACCAAGCCGTTCAACAATAAATATTACATATTTTGCCAGCAACGGCTATGTTGTATTTATTCCGGATATCGTATATGAAATTGGTCATCCGGGAGAAAGTGCAATTGACTGTATTATTCCTGGAGTGAGAAAAATATGTGAAAACTCATGGGCAGACAGTACAAATGTTGCCATTCAGGGTCAAAGCTGGGGCGGATATCAGGTAGCGTATATGGTAACACGTCCTGAGGCTTTCAAATGGAAAGCGGCCGAAGCCGGCGCACCTGTCTCAAACATGACCAGTGCCTATGGCGGAATTCGCTGGGGCACGGGAATGGTCCGTCAGTTTCAGTATGAGCATACACAAAGCCGTATTGGCAAAACATTATGGGACGGATTGGACCTGTATTTAGAGAATTCGCCTCTCTTTTTTGCAGATAAAGTAGAGACTCCTATTCTCATAATGCACAACGATGCAGACGATGCTGTTCCATGGTATCAGGGAATAGAATATTTTACTGCTTTGCGCCGCCTTGGAAAACCGGCCTGGATGCTTCAGTACAACAAAGAGACGCACAACCTCACCAGCCGGGTTAATGCAAAGGACCTGAGTATAAGGCTCTCTCAATTCTTCGATCACTTCCTGAAAGGAGCGCCAATGCCTGTATGGATGAAGACTGGGGTACCAGCAACACTTAAAGGTATCGATTGGGGTTATGACCTTATAAAAGAATAGACAGAGATTCATCTGAGTAATATCAGAACTGCACAAGAAAAACACAAACTTCTGAAAAGGGTTTGTGTTTTTTATTAAATTTGTGACAATTAGAAATTGTTAGCATGAAATACCATTTCTGTAAACATAAAATTGAAGAACTCCTGTTATGGGGGCTCTTTTTTTTGCTATCGGCCTGCAACGGAGTGCAACCTAAACAAAAAGAGACTTCTCCCAAACCTTCAATAATTGAAGCTACCGGACATGTTGTCCCAAAAGACAGTATTACCCCTCCGACAATTGTACCTGCCGGCAAACCAGCAGCGATAAAAACGGGAAATCTTAAAGAGAAATCTGCGGGCTCAACCCTGCTTTCGGCTTCTGCGCCAAAAAAACTTATAACCCTGCCTCCGGTAAAAAGGGATATTAGCACAACCGGCTTCACAAAGCCTAACGTTATCAAAACTGCAGAAAAAACCATTTTATGCGAAGAACCTGAACCGGTGATTGTTAAAGACCCGTTTTTCAAAGACATAAATCCATCTAATTTCTTCTATTTCGGACGATTTCAGGGATTAAGACACGATCAGGTGAGGTGCCTTATTCAGGACAAATCCGGTAATCTTTGGCTCGGCACAGATAACGGACTAACAAAATATGACGGAAAATACTTTTATCATTATACAACAAAACAAGGCCTCAACAATAATACTATAAACTCTTTGTTTGAGGATTCAAAGGGTAATATCTGGTTCGGAACGTTTAACGGGGGAATAAGCAGGTACGACGGCAGGTACCTTGTTACCTTTACCGACAAGGATGGGCTGCCGGGCAACATTGTAAACTGTATTTTTGAAGACAGCTCCGGCAACATCTGGTTGGGAACCAAAAAAGGCCTGTCTATGTATGACGGGAAAAGTTTTACAAACTATACTGTTACGCAGGGCCTTGGCGCCAATGAAATAAGGTCTATAATTCAGGATGAATCCGGTAAGATGTGGCTTGCAACATACGGTGGAGGCATATCTGTTTATGATGGAAAAAGTTTTAATTCATATTCGATAAAAGAGGGAATGCCTCTTAATCATATATCATCACTGTTCAGGGATGCAGACGGAAACATCTGGATAAACACTGCTTTTGAAGGAATCATTAAGTATGACGGGACTGATTTTTATCATTACACAACCAAAGAGGGTCTGGGCAGTAACTCAATACGAAGTGTTCTGCAGGACAATAAAAAGAACTTTTGGTTTGGAAATGCAAACGGCAGCATCACAAAATTCGACGGGAAATATTTCCGTCAGTATGGAATTAATGACGGTCTCGTTGCGGAAACCATCCGCTGCTCCTTGCAGGATACAAACGGAAATATATGGTTTGGAACGCGTGGTTCGGGACTTATCCGTTTTGACGGAAGACTATTCACTCATATTACAGATTTTGGAGGGTTTAGCAAAAAAGTTGAGTCAATTATCCAGGACAGATCAGGTAATATGTGGTTCGGGACTTACAGCGGCTATGTGACAATTTTTTCTGAGCAGGAAAAGGGAGGAGTATTAATGCCAAACTACATGGAATTCGGAAAACAGCAGGGGCTTGGTGATAGCTGCATTTCCAAAATGACTTCTGATACAACCGGCAGGATTTGGTTTGCAACAGGCAATGGTGGTGTCTCCGTTTATGATGGCAATAAGACCTTTACATACAAAAAAGAACAGGGCCTTAAAACCAATAGTCCTACAATAGTTTTTTGCGATAAGTCAGGGAACATATGGATAGGCACAACCTTCCTCGGAGCTACAAAATTTGACGGAAAAGATTTTACTACTTACGCAAAGAAACAGGGTCTCAGCAGCAATCACATAAAATCAATTTTTCAGGACAGCAAAGACAATATGTGGTTTGGAACAGCCGGTGGAGGGGCGACAAAATTTGACGGAAGAAACTTTACGCATTTCAATAAATCAACCGGGTTCTACAGCGATACCGTCAACTGCGTTGCAGAAGACAGGCTCGGGAATATCTGGTTAGGAACAAACGGAGATGGCATTGTAAGGTATGACGGAAAAACATTCATAAGATATCTGGATGAGAGCGGGCTAAAAAACAATTACGTGGTAAGCATGTTAATCGATTCCAAAGGAAATCTTTGGGCTGGGGCTCAATCTTATCTTCATTTCATTAAAAGGAAAAGTCTTGAAGAAATAGACACTTCAAACAGGGAAATATTCATAAACAGCTTTGGCATTGAAGACGGTTTTTCCGGGACGAAATGCAACGTGGGAGCATTGATGGAAGACAAAAAAGGGACAATCTGGATAGGAACTCTGGACAGGCTTATTGCATACCACGGAGAAAATAGTACCGAAAAAGCTGTTCCTCCTAACCTTAAAATTACTAATGTCAGGCTCTTTAATGAAAATGTGCCATGGAAGGTAATCGCAGAGAACAAAGACACCTCCGTAACACTTCAGAACGGAGTAAATATTAATAAATTTCACTTCAAAGACATTGCTAAATGGTACGATGTTCCGGTAGACCTTGCCTTAAAACACAATCAGAACTACATCACTTTCAGTTATATTGGAATTACGCACTCGCAGATGCGGAATGTAAAATATCTCCATAAGCTTGAAGGCAGGGATAAAGGCTGGAGCTCTCCTTCCGACAAGACTGAGATATCATTTGACAATCTGAATCCCGGGAAATATGTTTTTAAAATAAAAGCGGTTTCCGGTGATGGAGAATCCAGCGATGAAGTGAGCTATCCTTTCCGGATTTATCCGCCTTGGTGGAACACCTGGTGGTTTT
The DNA here is from genome assembly GCA_021371955.1 of Bacteroidales bacterium. Taxonomy (GTDB): domain Bacteria; phylum Bacteroidota; class Bacteroidia; order Bacteroidales; family UBA932; genus Bact-08. The sequence continues at coordinate 430,280 of JAJFVD010000012.1, read as the reverse complement.
ATCTGTCAATTACCGTCTTTGCACTATTCCTGCTTTACTCCTTTATTAAACTCAGGGAAAGAAAATTCAGGCAGGACAGGGAATTACTTCAAAAAAAGGTTGATGACCAAACACATGAACTTACAGACAAGAATCGCGAATTGCAAAAGCTCAATCTGGAAAAAGACAAATTGTTTTCAATCATTGCACACGACCTGAGAGGGCCTTTCAGCAGTTTTCTCGGTCTCACAGCGCTAATGGCAGAAGAGCATAATATGTTCACTAAGGAAGAAATAAAGGAGTGTGCAGTGAACCTTAATTGCTCTGCAAGCAGTTTGTACCGGCTGCTTGATAATTTGCTTCAATGGTCCAGGGTTCAGCAGGGGACAATACCTTTCAACCCAAGAAAAATTAACCTGAAATCTATTGCTCTTGAATACATGGAATTGGTTAAGCACACCGCTGAAGAAAAAAACATTGAATTCGTTATTGAAATTCCCGATGAAACAGAAGTGTATGCAGATAAGAATATGCTTCAGTCGATTATCCGAAATCTGGTTTCAAACGCTCTCAAATTTACATCCAAAGGCGGCCGGATATGTCTTTCTGCCGGGATTAAAGCAGACGACAAGATTGAAATTATTGTTGAAGATAATGGAATTGGGATGAGCAAAGAGATGATTGACACCTTGTTTCACCTTAATGTAGAAACCGGACGCACCGGTACAGACGGAGAACCGAGTACAGGTCTTGGATTGCTTATTTGCAAGGAATTCATTGAAAAGCACAAAGGAACTCTCACAATAGAATCCGAGATTAAAAAAGGGTCACGATTTATCGTAACCCTTCCTGTTTAGAATTTGCGAATTATTGCACAAGCTATTTCATTCTTAATAGCATAGCATTTTCTCCCGAGGAGAGAATTTCTGCCGGTTTATCCTCTCCGGATGAAGTTAGCCCCTCGCTGAAGGCGGAAAAACCTTCAGAAGAAACAAAACGGATTAAAATTATGTCTCCGGTTCCCTTCCCCTTTAGAATCCATGCCTTGTATCCTTTTAATTCTTCAAGCAGAGGCATTAGCGATGAATTAATGTTGGAAAGCGAAATGGGGCCGGTTGCATATTTGAGAGTGAGAGACTTTTCATCGCCGGGATTCATGAGGCCGGCAATCTGGTCCGGTATTGACGGCTTCCCTCCCGAGCCATAAAGTGTCGTATAATGCTTTGCAATTACGTATGCATAATCTTTTGCCATTGGAGAGGCCGGATCAAAGACTACGGAAATATAGAGATTACCTTCTGCAGCCTGAAACTGCCTGGCAGAGGTACAATCGAGATAAAACCGGGAATCTGCAGGAATACACTTGAATGTATGTTGTGAATAAATGCCAAAAGCATCTTCCGGAGATGGCATCCTGTAAACTTCAACAGTGAATGGAATCCCTTTATACGTAATTTCCAGTGCCTTTAAATCCCGAAAACCATACTCCAGAAAAAGGTCGCTTCCGCCGTTCATAAAGCCATAAAGGGCTGTTCCGGTGAAATCCCGTTCTCTGGTTATTTTTATGTCCGAAGGAGAGAAATCCGACGAACCGTTCTGAGCATACAACCCTGAATAAAAAGCCAAAGAAGCGATAAGGAGAATGAAATTCTTTTTAATCATGGAAAAAGATTTGGAGTATTATTAAATATTATGCTCGATTAGTTCAATTTTTGTGCGGTCTCCTATTCCAAGTTTAAGCTCCTGCGCCAATTCCAGGAATCGGCCGGAAGAAGGAATATCTTCTTTTTGAATGCCTTCTGCAATTCTCTTCTTTGTTACTATATCAAGACCAATACGGTCAACAGCAACAGGGTCGCTTCCCACCAACAGCATATTGTAATTGCAAATGAACTGAGGAACGGCAGACGGGCCTCCGTCATAACACCCTATCAGTCCGTCGACAATGTTAAGAACCACTTTGTCGCGTAATGGCGGGAACGCACAAACATAGGCAGATGTTTCATGCCAGAGTTTTGTGTGAAGCCTGCCTGTATTTGAGACAGAACCAAAGGCAAGGTTTTTCATACAAAGAGTGGTTGAACGGCCTGCATTTTTGAGAATCGGCAGATTGATAATTTTAGTTACCTTCTCTGTAACAATCTTTGTGAAATAAGACTCTTTGCCTCCGTTAACCATAAATGGTATTGTATAGGCGTCGTACTCGCCTACGACATCTGCAAAGAAGTACTGGCTTTTGTCCACTCTCTCCTCGGCATAGAGTTTTCCCTCCATATTGTAATAACCGCCCTTTTCGTCCTGACATTCAGTTCCGGTAATAGTTATGCCGGGATATTTATCCTGAGTATACCCTGTTTCCTGAAGCTGCATTTCGCGTCTGTCCCAGATAACGATGTTTTTACGCGGAATTCCTGCCTCCTCAAGTTGCTTAATAACAGCTCCGGTAACAGCATGAGATGTAGTTAGAAGCTTGCCGGCAACCGGATTGACTTTCAAGCCAACTACGTCTTTTGGGGAAACAAATTTTCTCCAGGCCTTTTTGAGATTCTTTTCTCCTGTGAGGCGAAGCATACTCTCTTTAAGCATGTTGTATGCAGCCTCCGGTGATGGGACCCCGTCAATTACCGATTTTTCATCTACAACTTTTACTACCTTGCCGGGAAATAGTCCGGGCATTGAATTCTTTACACGCGGAACAGCAATTGCATCTTTTATATTAGTAGCCGGCTTGTCATCTACAGCAAAAAGATGTGACGATTCTGCTGCTTTTACTACCGGGTTAAGAGCGAGACCTGCTCCTCCCAGGGAGAGGTACTTGAAAAAATCTCTTCTTTTCATTTTAAAGAGCTATTATGGTGTTAGTTTAAATTCCACTCAGTACCCTCCTTGGTGTCTTTAATCTGAACACCAAGAGAGTTCAGCCTCTCTCTTATTTTATCACTTGTTTCAAAATCTTTTTTTGTCTTTGCATCTTTTCTTACATCAAGAATCATCTCAACAATTCCAGTAAGAACATCTCCGGTGCCGGATGAAGCCTGTTCGTCAATGAGGCCAAGCACGTCTCCGGCAATACCGTCAAACAACAACATCAGTGTATCCTTATCCTCTTTGGTAACAGATGTCTGTTTTTCTTTTGCGGTATTTACAATTCTCACTGCCTCAAAAAGGTGGGCAATAGCTATTGGTGTGTTGAGGTCATCGCATAATGCAGAATAAATACCCTCTTTGAGTGCGGCAAGTCCTTCAACGGGGGAACTGCCTTCTGTTACCTTAAGCTTTGCGGCATCTTTTCCTGCCAGAATGAGTCTTTTTAACCCCTTCTCCGCAGCCTGCAGGGCTTCATTGCTAAAATCAAGAGTGCTGCGATAATGCGCCTGAAGTATGAAGAAGCGTATTGTCATGGGGGTGTATGCCTGAACAAGAATTTTATGGGACCCGGTAAAGAGCTCTTCCAGAGTAATAAAATTGCCAAGCGATTTCCCCATTTTTTGTCCGTTAATGGTAATCATATTGTTATGCATCCAGTAGCGGACTCCTCCGTTGCCGCGGGAGGCTGTGTTTTGGGCAAGTTCACATTCATGGTGTGGGAAAAGCAAATCCATTCCCCCTCCGTGAATATCGAAAGACTCTCCAAGATATTTGGCAGACATTGCAGAACACTCAGCGTGCCATCCGGGAAAACCTTCGCTCCACGGAGATGGCCAGTGCATAATATGCTCAGGTGCCGCTTTTTTCCATAAAGCAAAATCGAACTGCGAGCGTTTATCACTCTGCCCTTCAAGTACCCTTGTGTTGGCCTGAAGATCTTCGAGGGAACGGCCGGACAGCTGACCATAATGGTATTTTTTACTATATGCTTCAACATCGAAATATACAGACCCGTTACTTTCGTAGGCGAAACCTTTATCCAGAATACTTTTAACCAGTGATATCTGCTCTATTATGTGTCCGGATGCCCTTGGCTCAATATTGGGAGGAAGCGTGTTTAACATTCTCATTGCCTCATGATATCTTAGAGTATAGTACTGAACCACCTCCATAGGCTCAAGCTGTTCAAGCCTTGCCTTTCTGGCAATTTTGTCTTCTCCGGTGTCGGAATCGTTCTCAAGGTGACCAACATCGGTGATGTTTCTCACATATCTCACTTTGTATTCTATATGTTTAAGCAGACGGACAAGAACATCGTACGTTATTCCGGGTCTGGCATGACCAAGGTGTGCATCTCCGTATACAGTAGGCCCGCAAACATAGAGACCAACCATTCCTGCATGAAGGGGTTCGAAAAGCTCTTTCTTCCTTGATAATGTATTGTACAGGTAAAACTCTCTCATTTTCACAAAATTTATAGATTGGGAGCCTTTAACGGGACTCCCAATCCAATTTTGTGTAAAAATACAATAAAATTTTTATTCCCCCTTTTCGATGTCGTGTTGTTTTATACTTAATGCAACAATCTCATACGTGTGCCTTTCCACTCCGGTTTTCGTCTGGTATTGTACCGGTTTCAGTCTTCCCGTAACCGAAAGGGTATTTCCTTTCTTTATTGATGCAAAATCGGGCATGCCTTTTCCGGCCCATGCGACGATATTGTGCCAGATAGTCTCCTCCTGCCACTCCCCTTTTTTATTTTTAAACGCTTCATTTGTTGCAAGCGACAACCTCATTACCTGCACTCCCTCTTCCAGCGAATTAATCCTGGGATCAAACCCCACATTACCTCTCAGCTCCACTCTGTTGATCGACTTTTCCATAATAAACGATTTAAATGGTTTTACAGTACAAAGAAAAAGAGAGATAGAATTACTACCTCTCTTTAAATATTTATTGTCGACAAAAGTCGTTTATAATCGGTTAAAAACCTCTTTTAGCATATTCGATACTGTTTCTTTCTGCAACCTCATATGTTTGTCCGTCAAAAATAACCCTGGATATACTGCAAGGGTAGAAAAACCCGTGAATCTTCCAGTAATCGTTAAACCAGATTTTTTCAAAGTGGGCCATAATGAGCCTTAGTATTACTGCATGCGTAACAATCAGCACCGTCTCGTCCTTATGCTTTTCAAACAAAGGGAAGATAAAATCAAGAGCTCTTTTTTGCACCTCTGAGAAGTATTCTCCGTTCCCCAGCGGAACAAAATCTGCCGGACTTGACGCAAAAGCCGCCATCCTTTCCGGATACTCTTCCGTTGCACTAGCAAAAGTTCTTCCTTCAAGACCGGCCAGGCCTATTTCAATAAGAGAGTCTGTAGTAATAAATTTCTCCAGCCCTGTCTCCCGCTGGATTATTGTGGCAGTTCTCTGTGCTCTTGGAAGTGAACTGGAATAAATAACTGAAATATTCTCTCCTCTTAAATATGAACCTAAAACTCTTGCCTGAGAAAGACCCATCTCTGTAAGAGGAGAGTCAAGCTGTCCCTGCATCCGTTTCGCAACATTCCATTCCGTCTGGCCATGTCTGGTAAATATTAGTTCGGTCATCCCAATTATTTATATACGTGACAAATATAGTTTTTTTAAATTTTAGCATTAAAAATTATTATTGACCTAAAAAATATATAAACAGATAAATATTTGCACAAAAGCACGTTACACATGTTTAATAATTTATATTTGAACTAAAAACATGTCTGATTGTATTGAGTGTGGGAGAGAATTGTTTGGCCGGTGCGATAAAAAATTTTGCAGCGACGGATGCAGAAATTCGTACAACAACAGAATTCGCAGAAAAGGAACAGAGGAGCCAAGAAGAATAAACAGAGTTCTGGAAAAAAACAGGAGAATTCTGGAAAGAATGATTATTTCAGGGAGGAGAAGGTCTACTCTGATGAAACTTTCCGGAGAAGGTTTCAACTTCGGATACTCCACTTCTTTTGAAATCCGCAAGAATGGAAAGCGAGTCATTCATTGCTACAATTACAGCTATATAATAAGCTCAAAAGACATTGTTTATGTGGCTTTTAAAAATATTTAACAAACAAAAAAAATAATGCATACATTTGAGCCGTTATAATAAACGGCATAGAATATACAATTAATTAATTACCAATAACATGAAAAAGATTTTAGTATTATCGTTACTTGCTTTTACTGTTTTTTCTCTCTCATCTTGCGTAGAGAGTTCCAGCAAGTATAAAGCACTGCAGGCTCAGCTTGACTCACTGAGCGTTGTACATTCAACCAAGAGTGCTGAGTTCGAAGAGGTGTTTGCAACACTTAACGAAGTAGAAAATGGCCTTAAATCTATCCGTGAGACTGAAAATATTCTTGTTCTTCAATCACAAAAAGGTGGAGCAGAAGTTCCGGAAAGCTCAAGAGAACAACTGAAATCAGACGTTACTGCTATCGGCGAAGCAATTCAAAGCTACAAAAAGCAAATTGACAAACTGAAAAGCGACAATAGAATTCAGTCTTCTCAGTTTAAGAAAAGGCTTGCTGCCCTTACTCAGGAGCTGGAAGCAAAATCAGTACTGATTGCAGATCTTGGAAGACAACTCGAAGAGAAAGACAGGCAACTAATTGTAAAATCTCAGCAAATTGAAAGTCTGGACAAGACCGTTTCCAACCTGAGAGAAGATGTCTCAACTCTCAGCCAGACATCGTCAAGCCAGAAAGAGACTATCGCAAATCAGGATGCACAAATTAACACCGGTTACTATATTATCGGCACTAAATCTGAACTTATTAATGCCAAAGTGATGTCTAAAGGCGGTCTGTTCAAATCGGCCAAGATATCTTATCAGGCAGAACAGTCGGCTTTTGTTAAGATTGACATCAGAGAAGTAAAAGAGATTCAGCTTAATGCCGAGAAAGCAAAAGTTCTTTCTATCCACCCAACAGGTACTTATACACTTGAACCTGGTGCAAACGGAATGCAGGTACTTAAGATTTCTCAACCGACTACATTCTGGGAGCAAACTAAATATCTGGTTATTCAAACTCTATAAAACGATTTATGAAAAAGACCGGAATAGTTATTGCTGCCATCTTATCGTTAGTTTTAAATGCATGTAATTCAAAGATGACAGAAGTTAATCCATTGCTTGAAGCCTCGAACAATCCGTTCGGGGCTCCTGCTTTTGACAAGATAAAGAACGAACATTACAAACCGGCTTTTGAAGCCGCTATCGCACAGGGTAAAGCTCAGATAGACTCAATAGTAAACAATACCGAAGCTCCTACATTCGCGAACACCGTTGAAGCTCTTGAATATTCAGGCAGGACTCTTACAAATATCAGCTCGATATTTTTTAATCTGAACGAAGCTGCAACCGATTCGGTAATGCAAAGTATAGCACTTGAGGTATCTCCTATGCTTACAGACTACTCAAACGACATTATGCTCAATGAGAAGCTTTTTGCAAGAATCAAATCGGTATATGATTCAAAGGATTCTCTCAAACTCAACCCGGAGCAGGCCCGCCTTCTTGAAGAGACTTACAAGGGTTTCGTAAGAAACGGATCCAATCTTGCTGGAGAAAACAAAGCTAAGTTCAAAGAGATAAACAAAGAGTTGTCTCAGCTTGGTCTTCAGTTTGGACAAAACGTCCTTGCCGCCACAAACAAATTTTTCCTGACAATTACTGATAGTACCCAGCTTAAGGGACTTCCGGATTATGTTAAGGAGATGGGCGCTGCCGAAGCAAAAGAGAAATCGGTAGAGGGCTGGGTATTCACACTTCAGGCACCAAGCTACGGCCCGTTTATGCAGTACAGCGAGAACAGGGAGCTTAAGGAAAAGATGTGGAAAGCGTCAAATACCAAAGCCTTTAAAGACGAATTTGACAACAGGGAAATAGTAAAAAAGATAGCGGGACTTCGCATCGAAAGGGCAAATCTTTTAGGTTTTGCTACTCATGCAGACTATGTTCTTGACGAGAACATGGCTAAGAATCCTCTTACCGTAAATGCTTTTCTTAAAGATCTTCTTGACAGGACACTTCCTTATGCAAAGCAGGATGTTGCCGACGTAGAGAAATATGCACACTCCACAGGGTTTGAAGGCAAACTTATGCCGTGGGATTTTAGCTACTATTCAGAAAAATACAAAAATGAAAAATTTGCTGTCAACGACGAACTTCTTAAGCCATACTTTAAGCTGGAAAATGTTCAGACTGCAATTTTCGCACTTGCCGATTCTCTCTACGGACTAAAATTCAAAGAGAACAAAGATATTCCGGTATACCACCCCGATGTTAAGGCATATGAAGTATATGACGCTTCAGGCCGTTTTATGTCGCTGTTGTACATGGATTTCTTCCCTCGTGCAAGCAAGAGGGGCGGCGCATGGATGACATCATTCAGAGATATGTATGTCGAAAAAGGAGTTGAGAATCGCCCTTTTGTTTCACTTGTGTGCAACTTTACAAAACCAACCGAAACATCACCTTCTCTTCTCACCCATTACGAACTCACCACTCTTTTACATGAGTTTGGACACACTCTTCACGGAATGCTTGCCGAAGGTACCTACCCTTCAATAACAGGGACCAACGTTGCAAGAGATTTCGTAGAGCTACCTTCTCAAATCATGGAAAACTGGGCATTCAAGAAAGAGTTTCTTTCATCGTTTGCAAAACACTACCAAACCGGAGAAGCAATTCCTGACGAACTTATAAACAAAATTATTGCAGCAAAGAATTACCTGAGCGGATATACCAATATAAGGCAACTTTCATTCGGTATAAACGATATGGCATGGCACTCCCTTACTAAAGTTCCTTCAACAAGTGTTGAGGCATTTGAGAAAGATGCCATTAAAGCAACTCAATTGCTTCCTGCCGTTGATTCAACATGCTTTACAACATCGTTCAGCCATATTTTTGCAGGTGGATATTCTGCAGGCTATTACAGCTACAAATGGGCAGAGGTTCTTGAAGCAGATGCATTCTCCTTATTCGAAGAAAAGGGTATCTTTTCGAAAGAGGTTGCGGCAAGTTTCAGAGACAATATCCTTTCAAAAGGAAACCTTATGGATGCTGATGTTCTATACAGAAACTTCAGAGGACGCGATCCTAAACCTGAAGCCCTTCTTGTAAAACTCGGAATGGGTAAGAAATAGGACCCATACATACCAATTATTGGAGGCTGTCTGAAAGCGATTTTCAGACAGCCTCTTTTGATTAAAAAACGAGTTCTAAAGGCCTGATATATAAAGTATAACAAAATAATCATACTACTAAAAGACATTTTTGCTAACTTGTGGGTAATTATCTATTACTACATTATTCAACAATACAATCACAAAATGACATGAACTCTGGAATTAACATTTCAAGAGTGGCAACTATTATATTGATGGTTGCGCTCTCTGTGAAGATGTCTGGCCAAGAATCGAAAGCCTCGGGTTATGGAGACACTTTACAACTTAAACAAAAACAATATTTTTCAAATCTTCATTTCGGGGCCCAGCTTGAAAACTATAAGGGAACCAAGTCTCTTATTTTTGAATTCCCCGGGAAGAGTGCTAATCAAATATATCTTGCATGCCTGGATCTGCTTCGTGGCTATACCAATAAAATTGAATTGATAAATAACCATTCCATTGATTCCTACTACTCAAAAACAGTTGATTATTCAGTTGCTATTGGATCCGTTTCGCCAATTGCTATATATTCGTACAATTACATGGTAACATGTGATGAGGGGAAATTAATGATTGAAAATCCTTATATTTCCACTGTATATCAAGACATTAACGCCAACACCGGGGAGGTTTCTTCGGATTATCTTTCTGTGGCAGATTTTATTGCATTATTAGAGGAGTTAAGTGCTAAAGATAAAGCCGGTAAATCAAAAGTTAAGCGTGACGAATTAAGGGCATTCCTGACCTCTGGGATTAAAACCGGCTATCAAGAGTTGATAGTTCATCTTAATAATTTTACTGATAGCCTTTTGAGACGCATTAGTGATGGCCGGCAGTTAGACTCATTGGAGTGGCTTACAGATGCCAAAGCGCCTGTTTTTGAGCTAAGTCCGGAGGGACTCTCTTCGAGCAATAATCGTAACTACATGGTTATTAAAACGCCCAAATCAAATACCGATGATTTAAAAAAGAAGACTCAAGCCTTGGTAAATTTCATTAGTTGTGATGAACCGATAGAGTATTACCGTAGTATTATTGATGACAGATACGATTTTTATGCCAGAAGAAATATTCCTGCCTACGTGGTTGATTCCTACTTTGGTAATGGAGTTATCAACTTTAGAGATTTTTATACAAAGTATGATTTAGGCGATTACCAAAAATTTGTTGTAAAAAAAACAATCGGAGCTGCGGATAACTCATATGGAGTATCAAATTTTGAATTTGAAATTACCTATGCTTCTGGACTTGTGCGCATATCAACCCCAAAGATTGGTAAGATTGAAGACGGGCTATATGACTGGATGAGCAGGCAAAACGCATACCGTTCTATTTTTAGTACACCAGATAACCGGGTGCTTCAACCAGTCAGGAAGCAAGCAGTTGAAAAGTATTTTAATGAGCTGTCCAATTTCTTGTTTCGATACTATTCACAAGAGTAATTAACTTACGGCAAGTTGAAAATCGCAGCCGACTGGCCCTCTATAAACTCAAAAACACTGTCAAAGTATTTTTGCCCCCCTTTTTTCCATACATCGAGATGACCTGCCGAGGGGATTGTCAGAAACTCTTTTTCTGGAGAGCTAAGCTTTTTGAAAACATCAACGGCATCATTGATGTTTATTTTCTTATCCAGTTTGCCATGAACCATTAGAATGGGTTTTGAAATTCTTTCGGCAATTTTGAGAGGAGATATTTCATGAAGATTGAATCCGGCTATTTTCCCTGCCCGCCAAACCGAGAATTCGCCAATCCAGTCGAAATAAAATCCCAGATCTCTTTTAAGATAGTCTTTAACGGTTTTAGGAAGGTCAGAAAACGTACTCTCAAAGATTCCATAATCTATTCTGTTGTCAATAGCCATGGCCTGCATTGCTATCGCTGCTCCCATGGATTGACCCCAGATACCGATACCTCCTTTTAACTTCTCCCTGATTATTACAGAATCAATAAGGTCGCACACATCCTGCTTTTCAAAATAGCCATAAGTAATATATTTCCCCTCGCTCTCTCCATGGGAACGCAAATCGGGAATAAGAGAATTAAAGCCTCTTTCGCTCAATAGTTTTGCAACAGGCAGGAACTGTTCCTTGTGTCTGCGGATACCATGCAAAAAAATAATGGTCCCCTTCTCATTGGACGAGTCTGCAAGAACAAGAATGGATTTTAGCTTAAGGTTGTCCCTGGAAATGGTTGTAAACTCTTTGAAGTTAAGACCGAGTTTTTCGGGCGTATTGATAGTATCAAAACTATAGTCCTTTAAAAAATAAGAAAATAATCCGCCATTTATTTCAATTACTATTCTTGGCAGAACATAGGTTATTGCTGCAACAGAAAACAAAATTAATCCGGCAGCAATTATAATTGCTTTTCTTGCCAGCGGCATTTAAATATTGTTCTAAAAAGTGCTATCAGGAGCATTCCAAAAACCAGATAAAAAGAAGTTTCAAATATTTGCAGGCCGAATATTGACGCAACAGCAGAAAGAACTATTCCGGCAACAGCTATAATCGAAGATACAATACAAACTTTTTTCCATTTATAAATAAGCGAAAGCAACACTATAAGATAAACTGGATTGCACCATAAGAGATTGAAATTATTCAGGAGTTCAACATGATCTGTCATTATGACAATAACAGGAAGTACAATCCCAAACACAGAAACCACGCCCAGAAGCAGCTTGTCAAGCATAACCAGCTTGCTGATGAAAAGCGAAGCAATCATTAATGTCAATAAAAGAGAAAAAAGGAAAACAGGGCTGAGCAGAAAAGGAGTTTTACCCTCCGACGGGTCCCTTTTTACATCATTCAACACAATAGTTTCTTTAACAATTTTCCCATCCTTGTTTTCGGCCCTTCCCAATACGTCAAAAAGGTTATCAGGCAAAAACATACTTTCATAAACAGTTATGTCCCTGTCAAGTGATGAGCCGAGCAAAAGATTGATACCAACTTTTGTCCATTTCATATTGCCAACATATATATCAATAAGCTCTCTGTGTGTTTTGCCGATTTTTTTCTCCAGCGGAACCTTGTCCAGATTCAATCCGTCATAAATCAGGTCTCTTAACTCTGTTGTACAGTTTTTAAATAAAAAGCTGTAAAGATAGTTTCTGAACTGAGGCTGATAAAGATACAGCAACCGCTCAACGATTTTTATTTCCTGCTCTTCGGATAAGTTAAGCACCTGTTCCACAACACCTCTTTTATCAAATTTATATGATTCAATAAAATCCTGAGTATACTGGACTCCAAGCATATAATTTAATTTACCCTGCATGAATTTCAGATAAAAATTGGGGGTATTGAAATCAAAAAGTCCAAAATTGAAAACAATATCCTGATTCTTTGAAGAGTCAATCACTCGTAGCGCGCTGTGCCCGAATGTAGAGTAAAGTTCCGAACCGCCGGAACATGTGATAAGACTAATCCGCAGAGAATTGTTTGCAGAGGAGAGATTATAGAAAAACAGAAACGAAATTAGAATTAACAGGCCCTTCCTTATCATTTATGCTTCTCTTTTTTTGATTTTAACATAACATAGTTGAGGTATTTAGGCGCCTTACGGTGCTTAGTTCCCTGTTCGAAAGCATACGCAATTTCAAGCAAAACCGGTTCACTCCAGGCTCTGCCAAAAAATGAAATCCCAACCGGAAGGTCGCTTATGAATCCCATTGGAACGGTTATGTTCGGATAACCGGATATTGCCGCAAATGATGAGCTGCTGCCAAGGAAGTTGTCGCCGTTTACAAGGTCGGTTTTCCATGCAGGACCTCCGGTCGGAGCAATAAGAGCGTCAAGCTTGTTTGAGTTCATCACCTTGTCTATACCCTCTTCTCTGGTTCCTTTTTGCATAAGCGCAAGCGCCTGTTTGTACTTGGGATCGTCAAGGCCCTCTTTCTTTTGTGCCATTTCCAGAAGCTGCTGATCGAAAAACCTGAGCTCTACAGAATCCTTTTTATTAAATTCAATGAGTTCCTCAATATTTTTAACCGGAGCTTTATCTCCTAATGATGCAAAATAGTTGTTAAGTCCATCCTTAAATTCATAAAGTAGCACCTGGAATGATGCTCCGCTTACTTCTCCCTTCATTGGCATATTTACTTCAACTACCTCTGCTCCAGAACTCTTGAGAAACGCAACAGCATCCTTCATTAAAGAATCTACTTTAAAATGGAACCCAGAAATATTTGTCACAAGTCCTATTCTTTTACCCTTTAGCCCGTCTTTTTTGAGAAACTGTGTGTAATCGTTATAGAATTTTGCCTCTTTAGCGAGGGTTTTTGAATCTGTTGAGTCTGCGCCGGCAAGCACACCAAGGGCAACAGCCACGTCTTCGACTGTTCTTCCCATAGGGCCGGGAGTATCCTGAGTAAAGGAAATAGGGATGATGCCTGTTCTGCTAATGAGACCTACTGTAGGTTTAAGGCCCACAATGCCATTATTGTTTGAAGGGCATACAATTGAACCGTTTGTTTCAGTACCTATCGCAAAAGCGCAGAGATTGGCCGAAACTGCAACACCTGAGCCGGAACTCGATCCGCAGGGGTTTCTGTCGGTTACGTAAGGGTTTTTGGTCTGCCCGCTTATTCCGCTCCACCCGCTCGACGAAAGGTTGGCCCGGAAGTTTGCCCATTCACTCATATTGGATTTTGCAATTATGACTGCCCCGGCCTCTCTTAATAATTCAGCTACGCGGCTGTCTTTCCCTACAAATGAATTTTTAAGAACCACCGCTCCTGCAGTTGTAGGCATAGAATCTTTCGTGTCTATGTTGTCTTTTAATATTACAGGAATGCCGTGAAGAGGTCCTCTTATTTTTCCCTCTGCCATCTCTTTGTCGAGTTCCTCAGCGATTTTTATGGCATCAGGATTTATTGCTATAACAGAGTTGAGCATAGGGCCCTTTTTGTCAATCTTATCTATCCTCGAAAGGTAATCGGTAACAACCTTTTTTATGGTTGTCTTCCCTTCCCTGTAGTCTTTTCCAAGTTGTGCAACTGATATCTCTTCCAGGTATGAAGTATCGGCTTCGCCTTTTTTATTCCCATTGTTCCCGCAGGAGAACAATGAGAGAGCAATTAAAAGAAAAAGGACGGAACCATTAATCCTGATTAAAAACTTCTTCATCATTACATGTTTATAAAATAAATATTACTTACCTAAACGCCACCGGCTGAGCATGGATTCTGCTTCCGGGAAAATACCCTTTTGCTTGACCCTGACATCCTCGACAACATAAAAAACTTCCGGATCAAACTCAGTGAGAATCTGTTCAACCTTCTTTAGTTCTTTGCGCTCAATAACTGTCTCTACAATTTCAACTTTTTCAATAGACCCGGAGCCCTGCAGGAAAGTTGCCCCAAAGTTTTGTTTACTGAGCATAGACACCAGTTCGGCTCCTTTTTTCCTTGTATAAACCCTGCAAAGGATAATTCCAAATGCAATTCTTTGTTCAATTATTATACCCACATAATTTCCTGTTGCATATCCTGCAGCATAAGAAATATATGCAAGTATGCCGTGCGCCTTTGACAGAATTTCGGATATAACGACTATCCATATAAGAACTTCAAAGAATCCAATCAGCGGAGCTTTATACTTCTCCCCCTTTGAAACAAAAATTATACGAAGAGTTCCTAAAGACACGTCGACAATTCGTCCGAAAAAAATAACGAAAGGAAGCAGATAGGGATATTGGTCCAGAAATTCGAACATAACTTAAATTTTAGTGAAATTACCTGCCAAATTTAGCAAATATTATTCTATCTCAGACTAAGGAAGGCATAGGGAAGTGAATCACGGATGTTTCCGGCCGTCATTGATGTTTCTCCAAATTTTTCCATTGCGATATCTCCCGCCATTCCGTGAATATATACACCAATGAGAGCAGCAATATGCGGAGAGTAATTTTGTGCAAGCAGACCCAGTATCACACCTGTGAGAACATCTCCGCTTCCGGCAGTAGCCATCCCCGGATTTCCGGTGGTATTTTCCCATAGTTCACCGCCCGGCAGTGAAATTGTGCTATTTGCTCCTTTCAGTACGACAATGATACCATATTTTTCAGAGAGCTTTTTCTGGCTTTCAATTCTCTCCTTTCTGCTTTTGTGAAGGCCGGCAATCCTGTCAAA
This sequence comes from Bacteroidales bacterium, assembly GCA_021371955.1. GTDB lineage: Bacteria > Bacteroidota > Bacteroidia > Bacteroidales > UBA932 > Bact-08. Next base: position 415,083 of record JAJFVD010000012.1, on the reverse strand, counting down.
TTCGCCCGGATGAGGAGTGATAATTGTGTTTGCAGGAAGGAGTCCCATAAGTTTGGGATTAATAGCCAGTATATTCAGCGCATCGGCATCCAGAATAAGCTTTCCGGGTTTCATGTCTAACAAATCCTTAACAGCGGTCACCGTTTCCGGTGCCAGCCCCAGGCCGGGACCCGCACCAACGGCACTATACTTTTCAACAACCGGAGCCTTGGAAAAATGATCTTCGGAAGGGTCAATGCTACACATTGCTTCCGGTACGGAAATCTGAACTATCTCGTACAATTTCTTTGGAATATGTGTTGTAAGCAATCCAGCCCCGGATCTTAACACTGCTCCGGAGGCAAGAACGGCAGACCCGCCCATTCCCAGAGAGCCGGCAATCAAAAGGGCATGGCCGTAATCTCCCTTGTGGGAATCCTGTTTTCTTTTAACAAACAGAGAAGCAATATACTCCGGTTCTATTTTTTTCACTTCCTTAAAAAGTTGAGATCCTGAAAATCGTAGCTGAAATCGGTTATCGGAGAAATAGCATTCATTGTAAATCCTGCAACATTGCCCTGATTATTGAATGAGAAGTTTGCATAAGAATCGGCATCAAAACTTCTGTCGAACCATTTGACAATAAATGTGCTTCCCTTATAGAAAAACATTTCCCCAGCCATTTTAGGAGATTTTTTTGAATTAAATATGAGCTTTCCATCCCTGAGGGAAATTTCCACATCGCCAAACCAGTTGTCCCTGTATGTTCCTGCGAACATTCCAATATCCGCAACAGATATGCCTTTTACTCTATTAGCCTCAACAATTTTCCAAATCTCTTCTGTAACCTTTGATGCATTGTCCTGAGATTTATGCAAAGATTCAAGGTTTTCCGCTACGCGGTCAATCCCGGTAATCCCGAAATAGCTGTCAAGAATTGAGTTTGTAATGGATGTAAACGCCTCGCCGGACTGCTGGTTTGTAAAGACAATTATTCCAAGGTTCAGGTCGGGAATGAGAGTAACCTGTGTAACAACACCGGATAAGCCGCCTGTATGAGTAACTCTTTTATATCCGTTCACATCGCTCAGCCCCCATCCAAGTCCATAGCTGCTGAAATTTGTTTTGTATGTGGTCTTCCCTCTGACAGGAATAATTGTCTGAGGAGTCCATAGCTCCTGATGAACAGCCGGAGAGAGAAGTGTTTTCTCCTGAGAGTCGCCGTACTTTCCTCTGTTAAGCTGCATTATTGCCCATTTGGACATATCTGCAACAGAACTGTATATTCCTCCCGCAGCATTTGCCACATTGTTCATAGTCATTGGTACAACCTGCAGTTTCCCCTCTACCGGGATATGAGGGTCAAAAACATTGCTCTTATCTTTCAGATTATCGTACGAACCGGCACTTCGAACCATTTTAAGCGGCTCCATAATTCTCTTTTGAACAAATTCGGCCCATGTCATTCCGGAAATGCGTGATACAACTTCTCCGGCAACAATATAAAGCAAATTGTCGTAATCGTATTTAGTCCTGAAACTTGAAACGGGTTTGAGATAACGCATATTGTGTATTATCTCCGGAAGTGTAAATGAAGAGCCGTCCGGCCATATCATAAGGTCTCCGGCACCAAGCCCCAGCCCGCTCCTGTGTGTGAGAAGGTCCTTTATGGTAAACTCTTCTGTTACATAGGGGCTGTAAAGACGAAATTCAGGAATAAAATCAATAACCCTGCTGTTCCAGGTAAGTTTTCCTTCGTCAACGAGTATTCCAAGAGCGGCCGATGTAAATGCTTTACTGTTGGATGCAATTGCAAAGAGTGTATTCTCATCTGTTTTGTCTTTAGAATTGAGAGAACGGAGCCCATAGCCTTTTGAATGAATCACTTTTCCGTCTTTAACAATTGCAACTGCAATTCCCGGCACATTAAACGCTGCCATGGTTTTTTCTACCAGTTTATCAATCTGGACCGGAGATAATGGCTGAGCTGTAGCCTGCAGGCTAAAAATCACAAAGAGTGCCGAAATGAGGAGAAGCTTCAAAGAGGATGTAAATTTTTTCATTTTTAAATCTGTTATATTCTGTCTATTCGTTTTTCAATTTTTTGCCGGAATTCCGAAATCTTATACTCTGCCGCACTATCATTATGCATCTCTTTCCTGATAAGTCTTGCAAACAAAAGCATTATCGAGTAAAGTGCCGAAGGCTCCCAGGGAACAGATACAATTGAATCTACGGCCTCATTAAGATAGTTTATATTATAAGGAATTCTGTCTATTTTAAGATATTCGTTAACGTCTCTGGCTCTCTTCGCTTCTTCAAAAATTTCCTTCCAGTTCTCTTTTGCCCTGTAGTAGAAACTAAACTGGAAATAATTCAACTGGGTGTCGTAGCCAAATGAAATGAGTTCAACTTTTTCCACAGATGGATTATAATTTATCTCCTCCCGGGTCTCTCGCAAAATTCCGTCAAAAACAGATTTATCTCCCCAGTCAAGGCTTCCGCTTGCAGAGTATGTGCGGCAAAGCCTGTGTGTGTCAATTACATCATGATTGGGAGTCATCTCAATTAAAACTCTGCCATAGTCATTATCTGCGCAGTCTATGAAAATTCCGGTACCGCAATGGTTTGAAAGCAACCGGCTCCCCACCCATCCTGTGTCCAGACCTTCTCCCCAGTGGGATTGTCCTGTTACTTCACGAAAACTCTTGTAAACACTGTATTTTGTAGGATGGAATCCCAGCCTGAGCATATCTCGCCCGCTGTCAAAAGAAAAATAGGTGAGTCTTTTAGTATCGCTGTCTCCATATTTGAGTGCCAATACTGCCCTGCGCTGAATTTCCAGAAAATGTTCCTTTGTTATAAAACCCCAATATTCCCGATAGTTTTCGGCATTGTCCGCTTCAATAATTACTTTTTCATAATTGAGCGATATTTCCGGAAGAACTCCGTTTTTTTCTACGCTCATAAGCTCCACAAACGGAATTTCCTCCCTGAAAATTTTTGCTTTCTTTATTAGATTTATCATCTGTTTCAAGCTGTTTTCAATGGGGTAATTTTTAATAAAACTAATAAAAATATTACAATTAAATGATTTAAGTTTTTTATGTAACTTCGTAGCGTATTTTTTCGCTATCATATATGACAAATCTCTTCCCCAAACATATTAAAACCAGGTTACCCCTGTTTTTTTCCATCACATTACTGCTTTTTTCATTTTGTTTATCAAAACCTGCTTTTTCACAACACTCTATTGGATTGATTATAGGTTCCGGCAGCGAAAAACTGGGCACTATTGTCGATTTAGGATTTGATTACAAGTACCGTGTAAAGTTCCATAAACTTCAATATAATTACACTTTCTGGGAAAGACGTACCTGGAGCCTTGATGCAGTAGGTATTTTGCAGTTAAATACATCAAAATATCTGAATACCGCTTCAGAATCAAATTACACGCAGGGATACGAATTGGGATTTAATGTCGGAGTGGCTCTCCGCAAGCGGCTTTATAAGGATTATCTCAGTTGCTATGCACTCCTTTCTACAGGGCCCCATTATATCTCAGGAGCTCCCACCAGGCAGATCGACGGTTTTATATTCTCGGATAACCTGTTCATTGGATTTGACATAAAACTGGTAGATAATATTTATCTCAATATCCGTCCCGGTTTCCGGCACATAAGCAATGCAGAGACAAGACATCCCAACCTTGGCATAAACAGTTTTGCATTAACAGGAGGTATAATTATCAATCTGACTACCCTTGAGAACCGCTAGCCGACATGGCCGGTGCCTTCTTATAAGGAATTGAGAAATAAAATGTCGAACCCATTCCATATTGTGAGTCAACCCATATCTTACCGCCAATAAGCTCGGCATAAGCTTTGGATATTGCGAGCCCGAGCCCTGCCCCTTCGTATGACCTTGCCAAAGAGATATCTGCCTGTACAAAACGGTCAAAAATTGAATGCTGTTTATCGTTTTCTATTCCTATGCCTGTATCTGTAACATAGAATTCAATTGTGCCTTCATTAATAATATATCCAAACTCTACATATCCTTTATCGGTATACTTTATTGCATTCTTTATCAGATTTGTGAGAACAGATATTACCTTATCCTTGTCGGAAAGAATTATTGCATCGTCTGTATTTTCAAGACCAAGTTTACAAAACAGCTCAAGTTGCTTTTCTTCTGCCTGAATCTTAAAAAACTGATACAGCAGATGCATTTTTTCGTTGAGGTCAAACTCGCAAATAAAGAGTTTCATTTGCCCCGATTCAAGCTTTGATATGTTTATGAGGTCATTAATAAGATCGAGCATCCGTTCGCCGCTGTTCTCAATAATTTTTATATACTCAAGCTGTTGTTCTCCTGTAATACCGGGTTCTTTGAGAAGTTCGGCAAATCCCATGATTCCGCTCATAGGAGTACGGATTTCATGACTTACGTTGGCAAGAAATGCCGATTTGAGCCTGTCACTCTCCTGAGCCTGACGCTCTGCTCTTCTGAGTTTTTCGATATGTCGCCTGATAAAAATAAAGAATATTAATGCTGTGATAATAACATAGAACCATCCTTTATAAGACTGGATTCTCGTGATAACATGGGGGTCATCTATAAATGACTCCAGAAAAATATCTGAAAAATGAATCCACAAACCTCCAATAACGAGGTAGGCAATGGTTATTCTGTATTCGAACTTAAATTTTGACATAGGCACCAATGGGTGGGCTACATAAAACAATCAGAATCATTATTTCACCAATAATCAAAAGTAATACTTTTTTGTTATATTAAAATATGCAGGAAAAAGAATTATACGGAATGAGGAGAGATTACTCTCCTAAGCCGCTTTACGCTGAGGATTTAAAAGATGACCCGTTTCTTCTGTTTGAAAAATGGTTTAAAGAGGCTCTTGAGCTGGAGAACGGAGAAGCAAACGCGATGGTTTTATCTACCGTGGGAAATGATATGATGCCATCTTCAAGAATGGTTTTGCTTAAAAAGTATTCCGATTCCGGATTTGTTTTCTTTACAAATTACAAAAGTCATAAAGGCCGGCAACTGGAAGAAAACAATCGTGCAGCACTTCTTTTTTTCTGGCCTGATTCGATGAGACAGGTAAGAATTGAGGGAAATGTCAGGAAAATTTCATCTGCCGAATCCGATGAATATTTTGAATCCCGTCCAAGAGAGAACCGTGCCTCTTCGGCTCTGTCCAGGCAGAGCGAGCCTTTGCAGGAAAGAGAGTCCTTTGACTCCGAAATAAGGAATTTGTCAGAAAGCAATGATGATATCAGGAGGCCCGGACATTGGGGAGGATATGTTGTCGAGCCTGTTCTTTTTGAATTCTGGCAAGGCGGCGTTAAAAGATCCCATGACCGTTTCCGATATACACTAAACGGTGCAGAGTGGAAAGTTGTGAGGCTTTATCCCTGAATTATCTTAACTCTCATCTCGTTTAAGTGCATCCTGCTTCAAAGAGCAATTCGCAACGACAACGAGAGTGAATAGTATCAGAAGAGCCAGATAAATAATAAATTCTCCGGTGGATACTATTGAATCGGGTTCATTGAAACTGCCTGTCATGAAAAAGAGAAGGGTAAGAAGAGTATGGCCTGTTGCAAGTACAACAAATCCTTTGTGAGAAACTTCAACTCTCTTTCTCTTTTTTTTGATTTTTGTAAGCACGATGGATAAATAGAGTCCGATAATAATCAGAAGATACAACACAATCTTTACAAGGTTAGCTGAGTCGTAGCGCCATATTAACAGGATAACCACCGCTGTTAATATAATCAGATATATATCCAGCTTTTTCATAAGGATGTAATTATCCAAATATAACAAAACGGATTGGAAAAAGAAAGAAAAACGATGAGAATTTAGCCCCTCTTGCTTATATCCTCAAGAGCATTTTTATCCCTAATAATGACATCTTTATCCTGCAACTCAATAAGCCCGTCTTTTTCAAAACTCTTCAGAAGTTTAACCGCACTCTCTGTAGAAATTGCAGCAAAGTCGGCAATATCTTTACGGGAGAGGAGCAGGAAAATATCTGGATGTGACTCTTTTATTGAATCCAGATAAAGCAGAGTTTCCGAAATGCGTCCATTCATTTGTTTATAAAGGACAGTTTGCAGGGTAGAAAAAAGGTTTGAATTTTGTTCGCAATAGCGTTTTATTATATTGAGTCCAAAAAGTCCGTTTTTCTGAATAACCTTTGCAATCGCTTCTTTTTCAATAAGAAAGGCATAGCAATCTGTAAGGGCAACCGTAGAATAATTGAAAATATTTTTTGTAAACACAGCAGAAAGGCCAACAAATTCTCCGGGCTGAACAATCCTCATGTTGAAACTTCTGGAACCATAGCCCTCTATGTATTGTTTGCAAATGCCGTTTATTACAAACAGAATATAGGATGCAAATGTTCCCTGTTTTGTAAGTGAGTCCCCCTTACGAAACAAAACCTGCGTTTTGCTCGCCCGGACAAGTTCAAGTTCCCTGGAGGTGAGCATTTGAAAACAAGGGGCATGAATATCACATATATATTCTTTATCGGTTTCAAGTATTGTTTTCATATTGCTATCCCTTTTGATTTGTACAAAGTTAATCTATTTCAACAATAAAGTTGTCCCAATTCAATTCCTGAGTTGTCCAGCCAGAAGGGCAAATCCTTTGAAGGAACATATTGCTCCCGTACCTTTGCACCATATTAATTATCAATATAAATCAAACAATTAAAGTTATGTTATACACAAATCTGAAACACATTGAATCGGCAGCGGACCACGCAAAAATACTGAGTGAAAACGAAAACGTTATGGTTGTATGCGGAAGAATGGGTCCTATGTGCATCCCTGTTTACGGAATCGCAGAAGAAATTGAAAAAGAATACAAGCATGTAAAATTTTGCGACATGGAGTTTGACAATCCGGAATCACACGTAATCCGGAATCTCCCGGAAGTGAGGGGTTTCATGGGTATTCCTTTTACCATTTACTACAAAAACGGCAAGGTTGCAAAAGCTACATCAAGTATTCAAACTAAAGGTCAGGTAACATCAATTCTAAACAATGAATTTGGTGCACCATCGAAAGGTTAATATGATGGCTACTGAAACAAATCATTTTGATGCCGTTGTAATTGGCGGAGGTCCTGCCGGCTTAACCGCCGGCATATACCTTTCCCGGGCAAGGGTAAAAACCCTTATTCTCAACGAAGGCACTGTTGGAGGGCAAATGGTCCTTACACATGAAATTGCCAATTATCCCGGAGTTGAAAGCATAAGCGGATACCAGCTCGGGAATATTATGAAAAAGCAGGCTCTCTCTTTTGGCTGTGAGATTAAATCGAACATCTCAATTAAAGAGATGGAACTTAAGGGAGATGTAAAGACATTTGTTTTATCTGACGGCTCTGTATATACTTCAAACATAGTAATAATTACCAGCGGCGGAAGGTCCAGGACTCTCGGAGTACCGGGAGAAGACAATCTCAAGGGACGTGGAATTTCATATTGTGCAACCTGCGACGGAGATTTCTTTACAGACAAGGAGATTGTTGTTGTTGGCGGAGGAAATTCGGCCCTTGAAGAAGCCGTATCTCTAACAAAATATGCAAGCAAGATTACAATCGTCCATCAATTCGACAATTTCCAGGCATTTGAACATGCAATTGAAGAAGCCCGCAAAAATCCTAAAATAAGCTTTGTTATGGAATCTACTATTACGGCTTTTTATGGAGATGAGAGACTGGAAAGCGTAGATATTAAAAATCTTAAAACCGGAGATGTTACAAACTTCAAAACAGATGGCACCTTTATTTTCATAGGCTACATCCCAAATACAGAATTCATTAAAGACAAGGTGGAATTAAACCAGTGGGGAGAGATAGTTGTTAAAAATGATATGTCTACAAGTGTTGAAGGTGTTTATGCAGCCGGAGACAGTATTACAAAACGGTTCCGTCAGGTAACCACCGCTGTTGGCGACGGAACAATCGCAGCACTGGCATCATCGGCATATTTGAACGAACTGAAGAAAAAACTGAAAAAATAAAATGAGTACAACAACAATTATTATAATAGCCGTTGCGGGTGTCCTTGCCTATGCAATTTACAGGTCATACTCTAAAATGAAGAATACTCCTATGGTGGCCGACCATGATAAAATAATCACGATTACCGATAAAAATATTGGTCAGCAGCTCAAAGGCAAGGTTGTTCTTGTGGATTTCTGGGCAAGCTGGTGCGCTCCATGCAGAATGATGGCTCCTGTTTTGAACGAAGTTGCGGGTGAATTGTCGGGAAATGCATTTGTGGGAAAGATAAATATTGAAGATTACCAGATGCTTGCCCAAAAATATAATGTACGAAGTATACCCACACTTGTGCTGTTTAAAAACGGCTCCGAAGTGAAACGGTTAGTTGGGATAAAAAGCAAAGAGATGTTAATAAAAGAGAGCAATAGCATCAGTAGTTCAAACTAAAAAACTAACTTCATGATGAATTGTTATATATCTGAAAATAAAAACTAACAAGATGGAAAAAAACATGGGCACCATTGACAAAACGATCAGGATTATAATCGGGTTTGTCATCTTTGGACTGTACTTTGCCAATATTATTACAGGAACTCTTGCAATAATCCTGATAATTTTAGCGGGAATATTTCTCCTTACAAGCGTATTAAGTTTTTGCCCGCTATATGTTCCTTTTGGGATAAATACCTGCAAAAAGAAATAATTCTAAACTCCGGTTTTTGAACTGCGGTTAAAATACCATATTCCTGCACCAACAGTTATTGTTCCGCCAAGAATGAGCGTAACAGGTATTCCCGTACCGCTTGCAATTGACCCGGCAATGAGGTTGCCAATCGGCTGCGTGCCCATTAGGGCCATGGCATAAAAGCTCATTACCCGTCCACGCTTGCTCTCTTCGGTAGTTGTCTGAAGCAGAGTATTTATTGACGATAATGCGAGAATCATCGTGAGTCCGCTGATTGCAAGAGAGGTGAGGGATAAGAAAATAGAGTGAGAAAAGGCAGTGAGTACTATCGAAGCACCCAGGAGAACTGTATTTACAGATATTATCTTATCAAGTCCTTTAACAGACCTGCGGGATGCCATATAAAGCGCACCAACCAATGCGCCCCCACCCAGAGCAGACATCAGAAAACCAAGAGTTTCCGAACCTCCTCCAAGCACCTCTTTTGCATAGGCAGGAAGGAGTACGATAAACGGAAAAGCGGCAAGACTCATCATCGCAAGGAGAAGAATCAGTTTTCTTATGGATTGAGTGCGGAAGGTATAATTGAGCCCTTCCCGGAAGCTTTTACCAAAGGGTGTTGATGATGTAACGGCCAGTTTGTGCGGAATCTTTATCTGCATCAGTGCAATAATAACAGCTAAGAAACTCAGCGCATTTAATAAGAAACATATTCCCTCTCCTACTGCGGCAATTGTTAGTCCTGCGATAGCCGGGCCAATGAGCCGGGCCCCGTTGAAAAGTGCAGAATTGAGTGCAATTGCGTTTCCGAGGTCCTCCGGCTTGTCTATCAGGTCAATCACAAGAGACTGCCTTGCAGGAGCATCGAATGCGCTGATAACGCCAAATACAAGACTGAGAACTATAATGTGCCATACATCTATTAAATTGAAAAGCACCAGAAAGGCCATTGCAAATGCCTGAAGCATGAAAAATACCTGAGCCAGAACCATTATTTTGTGACGGTTGTATCTGTCTGTGAGCACTCCGGTAAAGGGCGTGAGAATAAACGTTGGTATCTGCGTCGTAAACCCGATGAGTCCAAGCAAAAATACCGATCCCGTTAACCTGTATACAAGCCAGCTGAGTGCAATATTTTGCATCCATGTGCCAATGAGCGAAAAACCCTGACCGAAAAAATACAGACGGTAGTTGCGCGAACGCAGCGATGAGAAAATATCTTTAAGTGAATTCAGTTCTTTAGGGATGACTTTTTCCAGGAGCATAATTCTGAGAATTGGAGGTGCAAAGGTAAAGAAGAGGAGGCTTAAATGCAAAAAGCTTATTTACCGCAAAACTCTTCTATTAGCTTAAAGGCCTCTTTTTCGCCCAGCTCTCCGGCTTTTTTCCAGTCTTCGCAGGCACCGGTTTTGTCACCGGCGTTTTGTTTTGCAACACCTCTGTTGAGGTATGCCTTCGAGCTTGACGGGTCGAGCCCTATTGCCTTTGTATAGTCCGCTATTGCACCAGGAAGGTCTTTCAGGGAATACTTTGACAATCCCCTGTTGTTATATGCTGCCGTAAGATTTGGACTAAGTTCTATTGTTTTTGTAAAGTCGGCAATTGCCCCCGCATAATCTTCAAGTGCATACCTTGCAACTCCCCTGTTGTACCATGCCGACAATAATCCCGGATCTATCTCAATTGCTCCGGAAAAGTCATTAACAGAACCGGAAAAATCCTTCAGGCTGGATTTGCACATTCCTCTGTTTATATATGCATAAACATCCTTCGGATTCATATCTATGTCGCGGGAATAATCCGATATAGCTCCATAGTAGTCGAATGTGAGCCTTCTGGCCTCTGCCCTGTTGTAAAAGGCATCAGGATTCTTGGGGTTGAGGTTTATTGCCTTGCTGAGGTCTGTTATTGCATCTTCGTAATAACGAAGTGTAATTTTAAGCGAGCCTCTGTTAAACCATGCCCCGGCGTGTGTTGAGTCAATCTGAATGGCCCGGATATAATCTTCAATTGCTTCCCGGTATTTTTGGAGACCCTCTTTTGCAACGCCTCTGTTGTATAAAGCTTCGGCATCATTTGGCTTGAGTTCAATTGATTTTGTATAGGCGTCAACAGCTCCGCTGTAATCTTCAAGGGTGAGTTTTGCGGCAGCCATGTTGTACCACGCAATTGACAAAAGGGGATCCAGCTGTACGGCCTTAGAATAATCGGAAATGGCTCCTGCATAGTCCTTCCGGCTATGTTTGTCGAGCCCGCTGTTGTAAAACTGGTCTGCCGTCTGGCCAAAGAGCGAAGCAGACATAAAGATTGCGAACAATACTATCAGCCGTTTCATAACATTGGAGTTTTGTGAAAGTTAGAGAATAATTTAATTGGTTATTATCCATATTGACTTTTTTTATGTAAATTTCGTCAATAAGACTACAGTGTAACACTATGCGATTTATAATCAATTCCATAACCAAAAGTGGTCTTCTTCTCCTGATTTTCATTTTAAGCGGAAGCATGACTGTTTGCGCCCAGCAGCTGGGCAGAACGGTTTTGAAAGGTGTTGTTGTTGACGCTAAAACAGGGGAACCTGTTCCATATTCGGTTATTGCCATTGATGGAACCCCGGAGGGTACAAGCTCCGATTCCGAAGGGTGGTTCTCAATTTATACTAACCGGTTTAACATTACCCTGCGGGCATCGTGTATGGGTTACAAACCCGAATTGATTAAAATTCCGGAAAATCATGCAAATCCAATTACAATAAAGTTGTCGCCTTCCTCAACATCGCTTAATGAGGTTGTCATAAAAGCCGAGAGGGTCAAATACAGGAACAAAAATAATCCTGCCGTTTCTCTTATCGACAGCGTAATAGCATATAAGTGGAAAAACCGTATCGAGAGTTTCGACTTTTTGCAGTATGAAAAATACGATAAAGTCCAGTTTGCGTTAAGCAATATTTCCGAAAAACTTAAGACCAGCAAGGCATTGGGAAAGTTTAAGTTTGTATTTGAAAATGTTGATACCACCAAACTGCCGGGAAGGGAGGTTCTTCCAATGTACATCAAGGAGACCATCTCGGACTATTACTACCGGAAGTCGCCCAGAGCTGTAAACGAGATTATCAGGGCCGACAAAATGGTTAATTTCGAAGGATACCTGGACAATAAGGGAATGACCGGATATCTAAGGTATTTATATCAGGATATAAATATCTACGACAATAATATAATGTTCCTTACAAACCAGTTTTTAAGCCCTATATCAAATTCTGCTCCCACTTTCTACAGATATTTCATCATGGATACTCTCAAAGTTGGAAACACAAACTGCATCAAGCTGTTCTTTGCTCCAAGGAACAAGACCGATATGCTCTTTCAGGGATATCTGTATGTTACACTTGATGGCACTTATGCTGTGAGGAAAGTGGACATGGCCGTAAACAGCAAGATTAACCTCAACTGGGTGAAGGATGCCAAAATTGTTCAGGAATTTGAAAACAGCAAGGATCAGGGGTGGGTTATTACAAACGACGAACTCTCCATCGATTTTGGAATCACTCAAAAAGGGTTAGGTGTTTTTGGGCAGAGGAGCGTCTCTTTTAAAAAATATGTTATCAATAAAGCCCTCACCGATAAAGATTTTATGGTTGTTTCTCCGGAAATTGATTCTGTCCAGCAACCCGATACTTATTGGGAGCAAAACAGGCATCAGGAACTGAGCAAGTCGGAAAAAGGCGTCTATACCACGATTGACAGCTTAAAACGTGTTCCGGCTTTTATGCGGACGCTGGATATTTTAAGGATTCTTATTGCAAGTTTCCATGATTTCGGGCCGGTTGAAATAGGGCCGATTATTACCTTCTACAGCTTTAATCCTATTGAGGGGTCAAAGGTGAGGATTGGCGGAAGAACGACTCCAAAATTCAGCAAAAAAATAAATCTTGACGGTTATGTCGCATACGGGTTCCGGGACAAAAAATTCAAATATAATATCGGAGCCGAACTCTCTCTTAGTAAAAGAACTGTTTATGAATTTCCGGTAAGAAGCATAAAGCTGAATTACCAGTACGACACAAAAGTTCCGGGGCAGGAGCTCTATTTCGTTCAGGAAGGGAACGCCACGCTCTCGCTCAAAAGAGGAGTTGACGACAAACTGTTTTACAACAGGACTTTTAAAATGGATTACCTGCACGAATTCAAAAGCCATTTTTCATACTCTCTGGGTTATAATTTTACCCGTCAGTACCCCGGAGGTACTCTCAATTTCAATAAGGAAAACTATCTTTCGGCGGTGAACAGCATCCCTTATCTGAACATATCGGAAGCCGGGCTCACTTTAAGATATGCTCCGCACGAACAGTTCTATCGCGGAAAGCTTTACAGGGCTCCCATCCCGAATAAATATCCTATTCTACAGCTGAAATACACTCTTGGCTCAAAGATGCTTGGAAACGACTATAACTACCACAACATTCAGTTTAACATTTATAAACGATTCTACCCTTCTGTAATTGGTTATACAACTGTCAATCTGGAGGCCGGCAAGATATTCGGAAAGGTTCCGTATCCTCTTCTTGAAATGCACAACGCGAATCAGTCCTATATATATCAGTCCACCACATACAACCTCATGAATTTCCTCGAATTCGTGAGCGACAAATATGTATCTCTATTTGTGGACCACTGTTTTAACGGATTTTTATTCAATAAGATTCCTTTGATAAACCGGCTTGGCCTGAGAGAGATTATTACATTTAAAGTTCTGTACGGTGGCTTAAGCAAAACCAATAACCCGTGCCTGCAGCCCGACTTGTTCAGATTTCCTACCGACATTGCCGGCAACCCCACAACATTTGCCTTTGACAAAGCACCATATATCGAAGCGAGCGTAGGAATTTCAAACATTTTTAAACTTGTGAGGGTAGATTTGGTAAGGCGATTTACATATCTAGACAATCCCAATGTTGCGAGGTATGGGATACGAATCAGGTTTAAGTTTGACTTGTAGTTGTCGCCGGGATAGGTGAATAAGCCGGAATAAGTGAATAATATAACTTTTTGCCGATATTATATAACACTTAAATTTTGTGTGGGATTATCTTTGGGCATACTAAAATATCAATATTATGCCACTTTTAACTGTCTTACTGGTAATAATTGTTGCAGGCGTTGTTTTATGGCTTGTGAACACATACATCCCTATGGATGGGAAACTTAAAAAAATCCTGAACATCGTTGTCGTGATTATTGTAATCATCTGGCTTCTAAGGATATTCGGATTATTGGACTTCCTGAAAGATATTACTGTTTAAAGTTCTGAGATTAGTGAACTTAAAACAAACAGGCAATGCGATATCTGGAAAACACTATCCGAATTACTCCGAATAAAATCAAAATAAGCTTCTACGACGAGGGGCCAAAGGATGCCCCCGCCATAATTTTCATACACGGCTTTCCGTTTAATAAATCCATGTGGACAAGGCAGATGGAGGAGCTCAAGGCAAATTACAGGGTAATTGCTTACGACATACGCGGATACGGACATTCCGACGACCGAAGCCAGGAAACGTCAATTGACCTTTTTGCAAGCGATCTTATTTTAATTATGGATACCATACGTCTGGACAAAGCAATTTTGTGCGGGCTCTCTATGGGCGGATACATTGCATTAAGTGCCATTTCAAAGTATCCGGGGCGATTTGAAGCTCTTGTACTCTGCGACACCTCCTGCATGGCAGATACGCCTGAAACCAAAGCAAAAAGGATGCTGACAATTGCTTCCATTAAAAAGAACGGGACGGTTGAATATGCCGAAGAGGTTATAAATAATCTTTTCGCACCTGAAGCTTTTACTACAATCGAAACAGAAATTGCTGTAATGAAGGAGGAGATTGCAGGTATACCTCAGTCTACTCTTTGCAAAACCCTTTTTGCTTTGGCAGGGCGCAAAGAGACATGCAACAGGCTCAGCGGCATAAAGGTGCCGGTGCTCATTATGGTAGGAAGTGAAGATAAAGTTACCCCTGTAGCGTCAGCAAAGTATATGCATGACAAGGTAAAAGGGTCTGTGCTGGTGGTGCTGGAACACGCCGGTCATATCAGCAATATGGAGAATCATACCGAATTCAACAATCAGCTTCAAAAGTTTTTGAGCTTGTCACCGGTTAAATCAAAATATGCGGACAGGCAAATCAACATAAATTGATTGAATCTGTTTATTAGAAAAACGGAGTATGAATTATCGAATAGAAAAAGACACAATGGGAGAAATAAAAGTTCCTGCCGATAAATATTGGGGGGCGCAAACCCAGCGGTCGTTACTTAATTTCCCTATCGGGCCGTTGGCATCCATGCCAAAAGAAATTATTCATGCATTTGGCTATTTGAAAAAAGCGGCGGCGATTACCAACAATAAATCCGGATTGCTGCCTGCAGACAAAATGAAAATTATTTCCCGGGTGTGCGATGAAATTATTACCGGCAAACTTGACGATGAATTTCCGCTTGTAATATGGCAAACGGGTTCGGGGACTCATACCAATATGAATTGCAATGAAGTCATTGCAAACCGCGCCCATGTTCTTTTAGGGGGTGAGCTCGGCGAAGAAGGCCGATATATCCATCCCAACGACGATGTGAACATGTCACAATCGTCCAATGATACATTTCCTGCTGCGATGAATATTGCTGCGTATAAAAAAATTATTGAGCATACTATCCCGGCAATAGAGACGCTGAAAGACACTTTAAACGACAAATCACTGGCAATGGCCAAAGTTGTTAAAATTGGCCGTACCCATTTAATGGATGCTACTCCTGTTACTTTGGGCCAGGAATTCTCGGGATATGTGTCGCAATTGAATCATGGGTTGAAAGCTTTGAAAAACACTTTACCCCATCTTTCGGAACTGGCTATGGGAGGAAGTGCCGTAGGAACAGGACTCAATACACCCGAAGGCTATTCCCGTGAGGTTGCAGAGACAATTGCGCAATTGACAAATTTGCCTTTTGTTTCTGCCGAAAACAAGTTCGAATCACTGGCAGCAAACGATGCAATTGTTGAAACTCATGGTGCTGTTAAGCAATTGGCTGTTAGCCTCATGAAAATAGCAAACGATATAAGATTGTCTGCCTCGGGACCTCGGTCGGGAATCGGAGAGATAATAATTCCCTCAAATGAACCCGGTTCATCAATTATGCCCGGAAAGGTAAACCCAACTCAGGTCGAGGCACTGACAATGGTTTGCGCTCAAATTATTGGCAATGATACTACTATCTCGTTTGCCGGCTCATACGGCCATTTTGAACTGAATACTTTCAAACCCGTAATGATAAGTGCCCTTTTGCAGTCGGCTTCCCTTTTAGCAGATGCCAGCATTTCATTCAATGACAGATGCGCCACAGGTATCGAGCCAAATTTGGAACGGATTGAGGAAAATCTGAACAATTCACTGATGCTGGTAACCGCATTAAACCCCCATATAGGATATGAAAATGCAGCAAAAATCGCAAAAAAAGCATACGCAAATAATTCTACTTTGAAAAAAGCAGCTTTAGAACTGGGGCTTATAACAGAACAGCAATTTGATGATTGGGTTGTTCCCGGAGATATGACTCATCCCATGAAATAACTGATTCTCTTTAATATACTAAAAAGGATAGCATCTAAGATGCCATCCTTTTTAGTAACCACCTATAAATCAGGCGTTTTTGGAGATGTGGCCTTCCGGAAGGGTCTATTTTTTTGAAGCCAGGGATATTGCCACAGCAACTGATACTGAAGCACCAACCATTGGGTTGTTGCCCATGCCAATAAGTCCCATCATCTCTACGTGTGCAGGAACGGATGACGAACCGGCAAACTGAGCATCGGAGTGCATACGGCCCATTGTGTCGGTCATACCGTAAGAGGCAGGACCAGCGGCCATGTTATCGGGGTGAAGTGTACGGCCTGTACCTCCGCCTGACGCTACCGAGAAATATTTCTTGCCTTGTTCGATACACTCTTTCTTATATGTTCCGGCAACCGGATGCTGAAAACGGGTTGGGTTTGTTGAGTTTCCTGTAATAGAAACATCTACTCCCTCGCTGTGCATGATTGCAACTCCTTCGCGTACATCATCGGCACCATAGCAGTTCACCTTTGCTTTGTCGCCTACTGAATAAGCGGTGCGGGCTACCTCTTTCAATTCACCTGTGAAGTAATCGAACTGAGTTTGCACGTATGTAAATCCGTTGATTCTTGATATGATTTTTGCAGCGTCTTTTCCTAAACCGTTTAAGATAACACGCAATGGCTCTTTACGAACACGGTTTGCCGATTTTGCTATACCAATTGCACCTTCTGCAGCAGCAAAAGATTCGTGTCCGGCAAGAAATGCAAAACATTTTGTCTCTTCGCGAAGCAACATAGCTGCAAGGTTTCCGTGTCCGATACCTACTTTGCGGTCGTCGGCAACTGAACCGGGGATACAGAATGCCTGAAGACCTTCGCCAAGTGTTGCGGCGATATCGGCTGCTTCTGTCTGTCCTTTTTTAATTGCAATAGCAGCACCAACAATATATGACCACATAGCATTCTCAAATGCTATAGGCTGAATGTCCTTCACAATTTTATATACGTCTACGCCTCGCTCGTCGCATATTTTTCTGGCCTCTTCCAGAGAAGAGATGCCGTACGAATTAAGTACACTGTTTATTTTATTAATTCGTCTGTCGTAGCTTTCAAATAATGGCATTGTCTGTTCCTCCTATTGTTTACGTGGGTCAATAACTACTACTGCGTCATCTATGCGGCCATATTTGCCCGAAGCCTTTTTAACGGCTTCGTTTGCATCCGTTCCGCCTTTGATCATATCCATCATACGGCCAAGGCTCACAAATTCATAACCGATAATCTCATTATTGGCATCAAGACCAATTTTTGTAACATAACCTTCGGCCATTTCAAGGTAACGGGGACCTTTTGCTACTGTACCATACATTGTTGCAGTAACGCTTCTGAGGCCTTTTCCAAGGTCTTCCAGACCTGCACCAATTGGTAATCCGCCTTCGGAAAATGCAGTTTGTGTACGTCCGTAAACTATCTGCAGAAACAGTTCGCGCATGGCAGTATTTATTGCATCGCAAACCAGGTCTGTGTTTAGTGCCTCCAGAATGGTTTTCCCGGGAAGAATTTCCGAAGCCATTGCAGCCGAATGGGTCATACCTGAACAGCCGATTGTTTCCACCAGAGCCTCCTGAATAATTCCCTCTTTAACATTCAATGTCAACTTGCAGGCGCCTTGCTGAGGAGCACACCAGCCAACACCATGGGTCAAGCCCGAAATGTCTTTTACCTCTTTTGCCTTAACCCATTTGCCCTCTTCAGGGATGGGTGCCGAGCCGTGATTCGCACCTTGAGCGACGCAAATCATTCCTTCAACTTCATGTGTAAAACTCATAAAATCTTATTTAAATTAACTGTGAAATATATTTTTCTTTGTAATCGACTTATCCGGCCGCAAAGATAACCATTTTGAGAAATCTATCTATATTTGTAGAGTGCACGAAGCATCAAAAATATTTTTAAGCAAACTTAATATGAACTATAAATTTGCTATTATCGGCTGCATGGTTTTATGCATTGCAGCATTCTCTTCATCAACAGCATATTCTCAGCAACTGTCTGCCAAAGAAATCATCAAAAAGGCCGACGACAAGGGCCGCGGCCAAACGAGCAAAGGCGAAATGACTCTTACAATTGTCCGTCCCGGCTGGACAAGATCCATATCTATGAAATCATGGTCCAAGGGAACTGAATATTCCCTGATATACATAACCGCTCCCGCAAAGGAAAAGGGTCAGGTTTTCCTGAAAAGACAAAAAGATATGTGGAACTGGGTCCCTTCGATTGAAAGGATGATAAAGATCCCCCCTTCAATGATGATGCAGTCCTGGATGGGGTCGGATTATACAAATGACGACCTTGTAAAGGAATCTTCAATTGTGGTTGACTACACGCAAAAATTGCTGGGCAGGGAAAAGGTGCGGGAAAAGGATTGTTATAAGATTGAACTGATACCTCTGCCGGAAGCAGCCGTGACCTGGGGGAAAGTGATTATCTGGATAACAACAGACGGGTTCAACGAATGGAAGGTAGAGTATTACGACGAGGAGATGGAGCTGGTGAATGTCATGAATGCCTACAATATAAAGCAAATGGGCGATCGCGAGGTGCCAACAAAAATGGAGATAGAGCCGGCAAACAAGAAAGGAAATAAAACCATACTTGAAATGGTTAATATAGTCTATAACCAGCCTATTCCGGACAGCTTCTTCTCTCAGCAAAACATGAAGTCGGTAAAATAAACAATCTAACGATTATGAAGGATTACATCAAACTTGCCTGGCGAAATATATGGCGAAACAAGCGCCGGACTCTCATTTGTGCAGCCTCCATCTTCTTTGGTGTTGTCCTCTCTTCCTTTATGTCTTCCATGCAGGAGGGCTCCTACGAAATGTATATTAAAACAATCGTCAATTTCTACTCCGGCTACATACAGGTACATCAAAAAGGCTATTGGGACGACAAAGTAATCAACAACACTCTGGATTACTCCTCTTTAAAGACACAGATGCCGGCCATTAAAGGGATTACAGTTTCTACTCCAAGACTTGAGAACTATGCTCTTGCCTCGCTTGAAGATATTACCAAAGGCGTAATGGTAATAGGAATTTCACCTCAAAAAGAGGACAGCATTACAAATCTTTCAAAAAGGGTTTCTGAAGGGAGTTATCTGGCAGACGGAGATGCGGGCGTTATTCTGGGAAGTGCTCTTGCAAAATATATGAAGGTAGGCGTAAATGACACTCTTGTTCTTTTGAGCCAGGGATATCACGGGGTGAGTGCCGCAGGCAAGTATCCGGTACGGGGCATTATAAAGCAGCCCTCTCCGGATTTGGACAGAAGGGTTGTATATATGGACGTAACAACTGCGCAGGAATTGTTCTCCGCTCAGGAGAGGCTCACCTCGCTTGTTATAATGGTTAAGGATGCAGATGATGTTCCCCGCATAAAAAGGGAGCTTGCGGCCAAACTTGGAGAGGAATATGAGGTGATGGACTGGAAAGAAATGAACAGCATGCTGATAAAGCAGATTGACAGCGACCGGGCTTCAGGTGTTATTATGAAGGGTATCCTGTATATAATTATAGCTTTTGGAATATTTGGAACAGTAATGATGATGACGGCTGAGAGAAGAAAGGAGTTTGGAGTGCTTGTGGCCGTGGGAATGCAAAAATACAAACTCGAATATGTTGTGGCAATGGAAACCGTGATGCTGGGATTTGTGGGAGTAATTACGGGTATTGCAGCCAGTATCCCTCTTTTGTGGTACTTTATGCTTCACCCTATTCCGCTTACGGGACAAGCGGCAGAAACCGTTATGCTGATGGGGTTTGAACCTATAATGCCATTTTCAATGATTCCGCCTATATTCTATTATCAGGCAATTACGATTTTCGTATTTACTCTTCTGATTGGCATATACCCTGTGCTGAACATATCACGGATGAAAATCAGCAAAGCTTTAAGAAGTTAACTAAAAATTATTCTGTTATGATATCTTCATTTGCCTGGCGAAATTTATGGCGGAACAAACTCCGGAGCTTTGTAATTATTACGGCTGTTACTCTTGGAATTTTTGCAGGTATATTCCTCATGGCATTTATGAACGGGATGGTCAACGACCGTGTCCAGACTATAATTGGCACAGAGATATCGCACATTCAGATTCACCGGCCCGGATTTATGGACAGCGATTTGTTCACGCTTCGCATAGCCAATGCCGACAGCGTTGTGAATGTCGTTAATAAAATTCCCGGCGTATCTGCAGCGACGAAAAGAATAGTCATCAACTCCATGGCAGCTTCGGCCGAGACCGGAACCGGAGTTAAAATAACGGGTATAGATCCTGAAAACGAGAAAAAAGTAACCAGCCTATACACAAAAATCATTGAAGGCAGATATCTGGACGCAACTGGGAAGAATCCAATAGTTATTGGAGAGACCCTTGCAAAAAAGCTGAAAGTAGGGTTAAAAAACAAGATTATTATAACAGTCCAGGATGTAAACAATAACATTACCGGAGGGGCATTTCGTGTTGTGGGGATATACCGGACTGATAATAACATGTTCGACGAGGCCAATGTATATGTGCGTAACAGTGATATTTCCGCTCTTTCTGGATTGGACGGAAAGGAGGCACACGAAGTTGCCATTTTACTCAACAACAACGATGCTACCGAAGCGGCGGGCAAAGCTGTAGCCGCCTGCTTCCCTCAGCTTGAGGTAAAAGACTGGCTTAAAATAAGCCCGGAAGCAGGCTATCTTGTAAGTGCAATGGATCAGTATATGTACATTTTTATGGTTGTCATTCTCCTTGCGCTTTGTTTCGGAATAATCAATACAATGCTTATGGTTATCATGGAACGTGTCCGCGAGCTGGGAATGCTCATGGCAATAGGGATGAATAAGTTAAAAGTATTTATGATGATAATGCTCGAGACAGTTTTCCTCTCACTCACAGGGGGCGTTTTGGGAATCGTTGGCGGTTATTTTGTTACAAGATATTTCGAACATGCCGGCATTAACCTGTATTTCTGGAAAGAGGCGTTTGCCAGTATGGGTTATTCCGCTATGGTCTATCCGGTAATTGAGCCGGGAACCATGATTATTGTTACAATTATGGTCATTGTAACCGGAATTTTCTCCTCACTCTATCCAGCATATAAAGCATTAAAACTTAATCCTTCCCAGGCAATAAGAAGTTAAAATATGAGCATAATTGAAATAAAAGGTTTACATAAGGTATACGACGGAAAGTCGTTGCCTGTTTATGCCGTAAACGGAATTGACATCAAGATTGAAGCCGGTGAGTTTACCGCCGTAGTCGGGCCTTCCGGCTCAGGAAAAACCACTCTTCTTAATATTGTGGGAGGTCTGGACGAACCTACCGAAGGAGAGGTTTTTATTGACGGAGTAAAGATTACAGGACTTTCCGGCAAGGAAAAGACCGATTTCCGGATGAAGAACATCGGCTTTGTTTTCCAGGCATATAATCTCATTCCGGTATTCACTGCAAAAGAGAATGTTGAGTTTATACTGCACCTGCAGGGCAAGCCAAAAGCTGAGAGGGAGAGGCGGACAAAAGAGCTGCTTGAGGCCGTTGGACTTGGCGACAGGATGGACAGCCGTCCGAATAAACTTTCAGGTGGTCAGCAGCAAAGGGTGGCGGTTGCAAGGGCACTTGCATCCAAACCCAAATTCATACTGGCCGATGAGCCAACTGCGAACCTCGATTCAAAATCCACCGACAATTTGCTGGAAATTATGGAAAAACTAAACAGGGAAGAAAATATTACATTTCTCTTTTCTACGCACGACCAGCGGGTAGTGAGCAAGGCCAGGCGGGTCATAACAATTCAGGACGGCGTAGTCGTTTCCGATATCAGAAAATAGAGGGTTAATGAGGCTAAAAATATTAATCATATTAATTTCTTTTAATCTCCTTTCCACTATATCTTTTGGCGGAAACAGGACTTCACCGGATGGCAATTCCACTTTTCCGGAAAAGGAATTGCCGTCTGCCGGGCAGGACAGTGTATCAAGAAACTGGACCCTGAACGGATATGTCACCAACATGCAATCCTTTATGTTCCAAAGATGGGATGGTGACTGGATTTCGGACAACCTCAGCCATAACCGGCTTAACTTCAAATGGCACAACAATTCAAACAGTTTGAATGTAGTTGTTGAGATGCGCAACAGGTTCATTATTGGAGAATCTGTAAAAAACACCCCCGGTTATGCTCAGATGTTTGATTCCGACAATGGTTTTGTGAAGTTGTCTGCAAATATTTTTTCGGGCAATTCTTATGTCTTCAACTCAAAAATAGACAGAGCATTCATCGATTATACAAAAGAGAAGTTTCAGGTGAGAGTGGGCCGGCAAAGGATAAACTGGGGACAATGCTTCACATGGAACCCGAATGACCTTTTTAATGCATACTCGTTCCTCGATTTCGATTATGCCGAGAAGCCGGGTAGCGATGCAATCCGCCTGCAGTATTACGGGAACAGCACATCGGCATTGGATTTTGCAATCAAACTGGATAAAAACCGCAAAGTGACCTCTGCCCTGCTATACCGTTTCAATAAATGGAATTATGACATTCAGTTTTTGGGAGGAATCCTTAACGAAGAGGATTTTGTTTTGGGAACTGGGTGGTCCGGCAATATTCTCAATGCCTCTTTCCGCGGTGAGGTCTCGTATTTTCACCCTAAGAAGAACTTTGCAGATACATCCGGAATATTTTCGGTTTCGCTTGGCAGCGAATATGCATTCAAAAACTCCTTCGTTCTGCAGTTTGAAATGCTCTACCGGCAGGATAAATCACCTAAAATCACAAGTTTTGCAGACTATTACAATATGAACCTGTCTGCCAAAAACCTCTCTTTTACCGACTTTTCAATTATGATGCAGGGAAGTTACCCTGTTACTCCTCTTTTTAATGTTTCGCTGGCCGTAATGTACTTTCCAAGGCTCAATGGCATATTTATCGGCCCCAACCTTTCCTATTCCATAACCGAGAACCTTGACTTTTCCCTAATTGCCCAGTCATTTTCCGGCCAATTCATTAAAGGGCAGACAGACCATTTCAATATGGGCTTCCTGCGGCTCAAGTGGAGTTTCTGATGCCTAACACACCAAGAGCTGGCGGCTACGCATCATCAACCACACCAGGCGAGCCGGGTGCCTGGCACATATCTGCCATTCCAAATAGCATATTGCTGACATACTGATAGTTCCAAATCTCGTTTTTCGAATAATCATAAAAAATTGTTTTGTATAGTGCTCAATTTGTGATACTTGCTATTTGGAATGGCAGATATTCTTTTTAGATTTACAAAATGTTTTCAGAAATCAAGCGATTATTCAGGTTCCAAAATAAATATCTGGACATCTACTTTCTGCTGATTAGTATGTCCTACTTAACTCTTATTACCATCTATGGGTTTGTTGATATCTCCGATTGGATTAGTCTTTCAGTGCGCGTAATTGTGATGGTAGTAGTTTTTGTCTTCTTATTCTCGTTACTCTCATCTAAAGAAAAAAATCATTTGTTTAAGCCACGTATTATCTCCCAAAAGCATCAGCTAAAATTCATAATTAGTCATGGGATTATTTCTTTTATAATTGTTGCAATTCTAGTCGTGTCCGAGACCAGCAAAAAAGCCTGCTCAATAATCCTTGGAATATTTCTTGGAATTTCTGTATTTGCAATGATAGTGTATCTGGAAATAAACAAAAAGAGTTTATAACCTGTAACTTCCATATTTTACTATTTTGAATGGCAGATTCAACTTCCTTTTATATCTTTATAGTCGGGAATTGAATATTAATTATTTAGAGGAGAGAGAATCGAGGAGAAGGCAAAATGATAAAAATCACTTGTAGTGAGGACTGCGAAAACAGAGTCGCTATTTCACAAAAATCATTTGAAAGCAATAGAAATTGGCACAATATCAAAGACGATAGTGTCAAAAAGAGGAGAATAAAGCACAAATCCCGTGAGCAATCAGGCCATTTTCATGTATACTTTCGCGGGAACAGCAGGCAAACTGTATTTTACAATGACGATGATTTCATTGGATTTCTAATAAAGTGCAACATCGTTTCAAAGCAGTACAACACAAATATTGCAGCCTTTGTTTTAATGGACAATCACGTCCACATGCATTTGATTACAGATGAATTAACTCCATTTATGAGGGCTTTTCTGATAAGTTTTACCCGATGGTACAACACGCGAAAAGGATTGTCAGACAAGCTTTTCAAAAGTCCGTTCAGCAGTGCACGGATTTACTCAAAAGCATTGATAGCCGAAAATTTGTTATACATTTTTAGCAATCCAATAAAAGCCGGTATTTGCAAAAACCCGTGGGAGTACAAATGGAGTTCTTACCATTTTCATAATAATTCAAGAAAAAACCCACTTCAAAAGTTTATCAATATCGACACTTCAATTGTGAATGAGATATTTCCCAATAAGACAGTGCTTGATAATGCAATTTGCGCATTTAGCACAGACGCCTTAATAAGCAAGGGCACCAACTTTCCTAAAACACCGGACAACCAAGTTCTTCAGTATATGAATACTATTTTGAGCGGCCGAAATCTTTTCACATTGACAAATGGTGAACTTAAAATACTTATGATCAGATTACGAAAAGAGAAGGGTGCTACTTTCAGGCAAATAGCCTCCTTCACTCATGAAAGTTATGAGGAGGTGAGAAAATTATTCTGGCAGAATATTTAAGACTTCGCTGATTTCCTGAACATTACAAAAATACCCGCCGAAAATTACGGCGGGTATTTTTACGTATAATGCTGTTAGTGTGTACATTGTGAAAAATTCTGCCAGAATAAGCTTTGTGGCCTCGCCCCTTCTTGGCCCAAGTTTCAGCTCCTAGCCTTGACTTCAATTTCCTTCAGATTTTCCATCCGTTTTTTCTCAAGGAAACCCTGAATGGTTTCGAGGTGCTCGACTACCCGCTTGTTTCCAAACTCATAAACTTTTGATACAAGTCCGTCAAGGAAATCCCGATCGTGGGAAACCACTATAAGGGTACCATCGAACGAAACCAATGCCTGCTTTAGTATGTCCTTTGTGCGCATGTCGAGGTGGTTTGTAGGCTCGTCAAGAATCAGCAGATTAACAGGTTCCAGCAGCAGCTTAACCATAGCAAGGCGGGTTCTCTCGCCGCCTGAAAGCACCTTTACTTTTTTATCCACATCGTCCCTGCCAAACATAAAAGCGCCAAGAAGATCACGGATTTTTGACCTGATGTCACCAACTGCAACATCGTCTATTGTCTGAAAAACGGTAAGCGTTTCGTCGAGAAGAGAGGCCTGGTTCTGGGCAAAATATCCTATCTGCACATTGTGTCCCAGAGCGAGCTTCCCATCGTGCTCTATCTCCTTCATTATACATTTTACCAGTGTAGACTTTCCCTCTCCGTTCCGGCCCACAAAAGCAACTTTATCTCCACGGTGGATAGTGAAAGAGGCATTTGAAAATATATTCTTTTCGCCGTAGGTCTTCCCTACCGAGTCCAGATTCACAGGAAAATTCCCCGAGCGTGGCGACGGAGGAAACTTAAGCTTAAGGGCAGATGTATCAATTTCGTCCACTTCAAGTATCTCCATCTTCTCAAGCGTCTTAACCCTCGACTGAACCTGATTTGTTTTGGAATATGTGCCCTTGAATCTTTCGATAAACTCCTTTGTTTCGGCAATAGCTTTCTGCTGCTCCTCGTACGCCCTTTGCTGCTGTTCCCTCCGCTCCCTGCGGAGTTCAAGATAGTGCGAGTAGTTTACTTTATAGTCGTAAATACGGCCCATTGTAATTTCAATGGTTCTGTTGGTTACCCTGTCTACGAAAGACCGGTCATGGGAAATGAGCACAACAGCCTTGGCATTGTTTATAAGAAAATCTTCCAGCCACATTATGGATTCCATGTCCAGGTGATTGGTAGGCTCGTCAAGCAATATTACATCGGGCTTGCGAAGCAGAATCTTTGCAAGTTCAATCCTCATTCTCCATCCTCCGCTAAACTCGGTTGTCTGCCTTTGAAAATCCTCCCTCATGAAACCAAGCCCGAGCAATACTTTTTCCACATCCTCCTCGTAGTTGGTTATGTCAATTGCATAATATTTCTCGCTCACTGCCGACAGTTCCTCGATGAGTTTGTAATAGTCATCCGAGTCATAATCGGTTCTCTCTTCCAGCTGTTTGTTGATATCGGCAATTTTTGCCTCAATGTCGTGCAAATGCGAAAACGCCATTGCCGTTTCATCAAAAACAGTACGGCCGTCTTCGGTCATCAGATGCTGGGGCAGATATGCAATTACAGAGTCCTTTGGAGCAGAGATGACACCTCTTGTGGGTTGCCTTGCTCCTGCAAGAATCTTAAGCAGAGTAGACTTGCCTGCTCCGTTTTTACCCATAAGGGCAATCCTGTCTTTGTCATTGATTACAAAAGAGATATTCTCGAACAATATACTCCCGCTAAACTCAACGCACAATCCGTCACATGAAACCATTCAATAAATTTTAGGCCGCGAAAGTACGTAAAAAAGTCGAGAGGACACTCAAAATTGAGGAATGCTATTTCACATTTGACAAAGCATTTTCAACATCAATCACATTGACGAGCGTGACATTGAATTTATGATATCGTAAAACTTTCATGTCTTTTAGTCCCGAGCCGGTGAGAATTGTCACAACGGTTGCTGTTTTTTCTATTTTCCCCGATTCTCTTAGCTTTTTTATTGCATAAAGAGGAGTTGCCGATGCCGGCTCAACAAAATAACCCGATTCTGCCAGCAGTTTCTGAGAATCAATTATCTCATCTTCGGTAACACTCTCTGCCAGCCAGCCGTATTTATATGCCTTTTCTATGATTTCGTCGCCGCCCATGGGGTTTCCGGATGTAATGGCTTCGGCAACAGTGTGGAAATTTGAAAATGGGACAACATGTTTCTTCCCCTCTTTTATTGCACTCACAATAGGGCTGTTATTCATTGCCTGGACTATTATCATTTTTGGAATTTTACTGATAATTCCTGCAACAAACAGTTCCTTATAACCCTTAAAGATACCCCTTATGTGCCCGCACGCCGAAGTTGGGACGGCTATGTAATCCGGAACCTCACCATTCATCTGCTCAAACATTTCAAAAGAGGCGAGCTTATATCCTTCAACGCGAAAAGGGCCGTTGCCGGAGACAATTCTCAAATTCATTTTTTTTGCCAGGCTCAGAATCTGCTTTTTCATATCCGAGTAGTCTGGAGCTATGATTTTCATAACTGTTGCCCCGTGAATACCCATTGACATAACTTTTTCTTTAGGAGTGAATTCCGGTACAAATACAATTATTTTAATTCCGGCCTTTGCTCCATAGGCAGAGATTGAACTCCCCATGTTTCCTGTGGAAATTGTCGCGCTTACATCTTCGCCCATCTCTTTGGCCATTGCAATACAGGCAAATGAGCCCCTGTCCTTGAAGCTCCATGTGGGATTCTGAGTCTCGTTCTTAATATACAGGTTATCCAGCCCCACAAAATCGAGAAGTTTTTTTTCTGCTTTTATGAGAGCCGTGTTTCCTTCTCCCAGAGAAACAGATTCATCAATATCCGAAAAAGGAAGAAAATCGCTAAACCTCTCCCATAGATTTTTACCGGCCTTAATTCCTGCATTTTCCAGTCCGTCAATTCGAACCTCAAGTGACTCTCCGTTATCTGCAAATTCCTCTATCCTGTCAAAGGAATATTCGAGATTTGTTATTGTAGAAACAAGCTTTATTCCCTTTTTCATTTAAAAAAAATTATAGGGGTAATGTGCGATTATTCAAATGTACAAATTGTAGAAAAATAAACTTAATATTGTACTATAATTCTTCACCTAAACTCGAGCCAATATGAAAAAACTTGTAATCGGAATTCTGGTTTCGCTTCTATTGATTGCTTCCACAAGCTATTCTGCCTGTGGCCAGAATAAACTTGACACTCTATTGCCATTGAGAGGTTTTTGCATTGCCCTGCCATCTCCCGACAATCTTGATGAGTTTATAAATTTCATTAAAACAGAGCTTGCTCCCAGAAACGTAAACACTCTGGTTTTAAGAGTCGAATACAAATACAAGTTCAAGAGTCACCCTGAACTTATTGATACTCTTGCCCTTTCGAAAAGGGAAGTCAGGAAAATATTAAAAGTGTGCAGGGAGAATAATATCAAAGTAATTCCGCTCATTGACCTTCTTGGCCACCAGTCCGGAAGCAGAGGACCCGGTAAACTTTTAAAAGTGTATCCTCAGTTTGACGAAACTCCAATGCCAAAAGTACCAGATACAACCAAAGTTGTAATGAACGGATTCAACATGAAGAGCTACTGCCCCTTGCATCCGGATGTTCATACCGTTGTCTTTGATGTGGTGGACGAGATTTGTGATGTTTTCGATTCCGAAGCATTTCACGCCGGAATGGATGAGGTATTTGACTTAGGGAACGACAAATGTCCGCGTTGCGCAGGAAGGGACAAAGCCGAACTTTTTGCCGGTGAAGTTCATACTATCCGTGACCATCTGGCTTTAAAAGGGCGTAAAATGTGGATGTGGGGAGACCGGCTTCTCGACGGGAGAACAATTGGTCTTGGACGCTGGGAAGGAAGCTATATAAATACCCACAGGGCAATCGACATGATTCCCAAAGATGTTGTTATCTGCGACTGGCACTACGAACGCCCCGATCTTACTGCTGCATACTTTGCAATGAAAGGACTGTCCGTAATGACATGCCCGTGGAGAAATCCCAGAAGTGCAGTGATGCAGGTGGAAGACATGGTTCGTTTCAGACAGAATTCTTCTAAGCAGATGAGCCCGCGTTTTCTTGGCGTTATGCATACCGTATGGTCGGGAGTGGGTGTATTTCTTGATGGTTTCTATGGAAGAACCATAGATGAAAAATCAGGAGAAAACACTCCATGGAACGCTTTCAGGAAAATGTACGATAGAATTGGCGAACTCTGAATTTCTTTAGCCGCAGGTTATGGAAGGTTATAAACGGCAGTAAATGCCAGTTTTATCCAGTCCTTGCATGAAATACCCATTAAAGAAGGCGGATCAACAGAATAGTCGGTCATTTTTATTTCAAAATCGCCGCTTACTATAATCTGATTTCCGCTTCTTTTTTGTGTTGCCTTGAATGAAATGGGATGTGTTATACCGTGAAATGTAAGGTTCCCGGCCACATTTAGGGTCATTCCTTCTTGAGTTACCGATGTGCTGCCAAATGATATCTGCGGAAATTTTATGCCATCGAGTACCTCAATCATATGAGAATCCCTGTTTGCGTTCTTGCTGTCAAACGATGACAATTTAATGAGTACAGCCACGCTTGATATTCTTTGAGCTTCCTTATTAAAAATGATAACCGAGTTAACATCCCTGCTGGTTCCGTCCCAGTCGTGAAGTGCGTGGCTCATTGCATATGTTACGGATGTATTTTTCTTATCGGCAAATACCTTAACGTTTGTTCCGTCCTGAGCTATTGCCGGCATTGCACAAAGCCATAAAACAACCAGAATAGTCAGTTGCTTTATATATTTAAATCTGTCAGATTTCATCTTCGGGAAATTTAAAATTTAATAATAATCATTGCTGCCGCAAACGAACCGAATGCTGTAAAAGCCGCTGCCCTGTGATATGGTTTGAGCTTAGGGTTGGATTCCAGAGAACCTGCCAGAATATTTGTAGCTATCATGCTGGTAAGATGCACAACCGCAAGTATCTTATGAACTTTAATGCTGCTGTATCCCTTTCGTTCATTCAACATTTTTGGCGGTGCAAAAAGTGCCAGACCTGCCGTAGTGAAATACCCTATATTAATTGCTCCTGCAAGGCTCTCGTGAAGGTCTGCTTTGTTCATATTGCCATTGTATAAACTGCTCCCCACAAAACCCTGGGCAATCATGCAACCCAGTGTCGCAAACCCCACTACCTGATGCGCCACAAGCATTGTCCTGCGAATTTTGAGCTCCCTTGCCCGCTCGTCCGGGGTTAATTCAAACCTGCTGAAATTCCTCATCAACCCTTTATGCCCCCAAAGCAACCGCTGCGTAACAAGCATTTTCTCAGGCAAAAGTTCCTGGGGTTTCTGATCTTCCTGAGCAGTTAAATCTGCCAGAAGGTTAGTTGTGTCTGCCTGTGAAACGCTTTTCTTTGTTGTATCGTTTTGTGCAGATACTAAAGAGACGCATGCAAACATTGACAATAACACCAATACGATTCGCTTTTTCATAATTACAGATTTTTAATTATACTAAATGTAATAATGTTTCTGCCATTATCAATATAAATACACGTGATTAGTTTATAATCACGCTAAAGCGATTAATCTTCCCTGAAGAAATAAAGCAAAACATCCTGGAAACTGCGTAACTTATGAAATGATGTTTTTATGTTATATCCGTATCCGCGCTCTTCGAAAGGCCTTATAAAATCGGTCATAGAAGTTTTATTCCGGTCAATTCTGTGGTGATATTCAATTATAAATGCCGATATATTTTTTATTTTATCTGCCAAAATCAAATCTTCCAAAACTTCGGTCTCTGCTCCTTCAATATCCATTTTCAACAAATCGAACTTATTGTCTTTAATGAAGTCGGACATTTTTTGTGACTGGATGCTTATGCAGTCGTCTCCTCCCCTCTCCTTTATGATTGAGGCAACTAACATTCCCTGCCTGCCCTTTGTAAAAAACTCAATCGAGCCGTCTCTGTTGGACAGTCCCACATTTCTTAATTCAACATTAGTCAGGTTGTTTTGGGTAACGTTTTTATTAAGCAGGTAAAAAGCAAGCGGATTGGGTTCAAAAGCTGTAACCGAACAATCTGGATACATAAATTTAAAATATAAAACAGCCATACCTATATTTGCACCGCAATCGATAATTGCAGGATTTGGCTTTTCCGACTGAAAATAATATTCCTTCGAAAGAAAGACCTCTTTAAAGAGATATAATATATTACTGTAATCATATGCGGTAACCTTATAACCAAATATCTTCTGAGTGACCTCCTGCTTTTTCCCGGAGAAGATTGACTTTAGGTATAAACTGTTGAGAATTTTCAGGATTTCGAGTTTTTGTTTTTTGGGATAACCCGATTCTTTAGCTATAAGTGCATGATTCAACAGGGTTTTGAAAATCTTGAAAGGTTTTATCTTTTGCATTTATTCTGTATTAAAGTTTTCAAAGGTAGAAAAGGAGTGTGATTATATAAAGTCTTTTGAACTTCATTCTAAAAATATTTGTACTTTTAGTAATTAATCTCTCTTTAATAAACCTTGAGATTTGATAATAAAACCATTCTTTAATTACCGCATCTTTATATGGGTGTTGCTCTCGCTTGCCATTGCAATGGGAGGTGTGTTTCTGGTAATTGCATACACATACGACCTTCAGAAAGAAACGGAAAAGTATATCGAATCTACCCGCATCAGCGTTAACGATGCCAAGGATATGGAGATTGAATTAACTGCCATCAAGGGATTGAACTATATATATCTTAACAACAAATCGGATTTCTGGCTCGATTCGCTCCGGCATCAGCAGGCAAGATTTGTCATTTATCTGGAACGTGCACGCGAAAGTTCAAATACCCCGGAAGAAGATGTTTTGATTCAGCAAATTTCCGCCCTTTTTTCAAACTACGAACAAAATATTCTTTTGGCAGTTTCTCTCCTTAAAAATTCGGAAATAAGCAAAGTAAACGCTCTTTTAATTCACTCTGCTCAGGAACTTTTGGGTACCATTCAGCTCAAATGCAATGAATTTATCAACATAAACAAACAGGCCGAAAATTTGCACGAACTGGAACTTGCAAGAACAAACTCCTTAATATTGTTAATTTTAATATCGATGGGTATTGGCGGAATTGTGGCCGGAATATTACTCGGCTGGCTCCTCTCTAGAATGCTTTTCAGCCCTATAAACCAGCTTGTGCTTAAAGTCCGCGGGTCTTCCGGAGGTGCTGTTTTCGAGCACATTAAACTCCCGCACGGAACAGAACTGGACGAACTTGGGGAGAGCATTAAAGAGTTGATAGAAAAATTCAACAGGACAAACGAAGATTTATCCAGGAATAAGGAACTTCTGCAGTATTCAAATAAATTTGCGAACCTTGGGAAAATAGCTCCGACGATTGCTCACGAAATACGCAACCCTCTTGCTGCTATTAAAATGCTTGTCTATTCAATACGGGAAGAACAAAACACACCGGTTTCCGTCAGGGAAGATTTGGATATCATCTCTAAAGAGATTGACCGGATAGATAATTTTACGAAAGACTTCCTTCGCTTTGCCAAGCCAAACGACCCTGTTTTCGCAGATATCAGTCCTACCGAGTGTCTCGCCGAGGTTATTCAGCTTTTCAAACCCCGTTTAGTAAAAAGCAATATTATAATTAACAATAATACAACAAAATGCAAGTGGCACGTTATGGCAGACGCCGGCCATCTGAAGCAGGTTTTCATGAACATAATACTGAATGCTGTAGAGGTAATGCCCAATGGCGGGGAACTGTCCATTGATGCAGGAGTAGTGCGGGAGGCAGATATAAACAACCCGGAAGAGAAGCGGGATTTCATAAAAATAGACTTTAGCGATTCCGGCCCGGGGATTCCGGAAGCCATAATGAAAACTCTTTTTGAGCCATTTATTAAGGGAACCGACCAGGGCGTTGGAATTGGACTCTCAATTTCTCAAAGTATTGCAGGTTCTCATGGTGGCTGGATTGCTGCAGGAAACAAATCCGATGGTTCCGGAGCTGTTTTCACATTTTATTTACCAATTATAAATTAACTGACATACCCGACTTTTCATATGCATAAATTACTTATTGTCGACGACGAGCAAAGCGTCAGGTACTCATTCAAGAAACTGTTTAACTCGTCCAACTATAAAATATCAGAAGCAGGCAATGCCGACGAAGCAATTGCAGTCTTCAACAAAGAGAAGCCGAATCTGGTGATTCTGGACATTGAAATGCCCGGCAAAGATGGTATTCAGGTATTAAAAGAGATAAAGGAACTATCTCCAAAAACTCCGGTAATTATAATAACAGCCTATGGTTCCGGCGACCGGGTTATAAAGGCTATGAAATACGGAGCATATGAATATGTTGAAAAACCTTTCGACATTCCCCGGCTCATATTTATAATTGAAGATGCGCTTAAAAATTCCAGTACAGAAGAAGTAAAACCGGCCGAAGATCCTCACAGGAGAAAGACTGCCCCATTCAACCGGGAAGAGACAATAGTAGGCGAAAGCAATGCTATTAAGGAAGTATTTAAACTTATTGGCAGGGTGGCGACAAGCGATGCAAGCATACTCATTGTGGGAGAAAGCGGAACCGGAAAAGAGCTTGTGGCCAGAGCCATTCACAAATACAGCGACCGGGCAAACAAACCCTTTATTGCCATTAATTGTGCCGCAAGTCCGGAGCCGCTTCTGGAAAGTGAACTTTTCGGTTACGAGAAAGGAGCTTTTACCGGAGCCGAAAAACAAAAGTCCGGGAAATTCGAAGAAGCCAACGGAGGCACCCTTTTCCTGGACGAAATAGGCGATATGAGCCTTTCCCTTCAGGCAAAGCTTCTCAGGGTCCTTCAGGAGGGAACAATAGAGCGTCTCGGCAGCACAAAAGCTATTAAGGTCGATTCCAGAATTGTGGCCGCAACCAACCGCAACCTCGAAAATGACATTATCAGCAAGGCTTTCCGGGAAGATTTATATTACAGACTCAAGGTTATTACCATTTCCCTGCCTCCTTTGAGGATGAGGAAAGATGACATCCCGCTGCTCACTCAGCATTTTCTGGTAAAACATTCCAGAGGGTCCAGAAACGAAAATCTTTCACTTCCTCCGGAGTCGATGCAACGCCTTACAGATTACCACTGGCCCGGTAACATCCGGGAACTGGAGAATGTGATAAAACGTGCAATAATACTTGCAAAAGGTAATATCATAAGCCCCGATCTTCTGTTTGAAGGAATTGAAAAACCTGTTATTCAGAACACAAACGAAAGGACAAAGCTTTTTGCATATCTCAATCAGCAAATAGTAGCCAGCGAGGGTGAGATTTATAAGCTCGCTATTGAAGAGTTTGAAAAGGATTTGTTGCAGTGGGCATTAACAAAATCTTCCGGGAATCAGCTCCAGGCGGCAAAGCTGTTGGGAATATCCAGAGTCATGCTCCACGAACGGATGGAAAAATACAAACTCAGGGAAAACAATTAATTTGTGCCGCTAAACCCGGGTTGCAAACTTTATTTGCACCCTGCAAATTTTATTTACAACAAACAAGTCAGATGACCCAAACCATCTGCCTTATTTAGTTGATATTATGCCCTTTAATCAAAAGGGCACATTTCATTTTAATAAAGCTTCATATTCAAGACCGCCGTAACTATTTGTATGTCTTTTCGTTATCGACTTTGGCACCCCTTTTGCTGAATGGTTGTCTGGAAAATAACAACTTTTAATATTTATATCAAAATGAAAAAAATTCTAGTTCAAATTTCTACAGTACTTCTTATGGCAGTATTAGTAGTTGGTTGCTCAAAAGCACCTAAAGCCGAATTGGCCGCAGCTAATGCAGCTATTGACTCTGCTAAAGTAGTGGAAGCTGATCGTTACATCCCTACCGAATTCAATGCTCTTCAGGATTCATTGAACGCTGTAAATGTTTTAATCGAAACTGAAAAATCTAAGTCATTCTTCTCACGTGACTACAAAGTTATCAACGAGAAACTGGTTGCAATCACAACCGAAATAGGTGCTCTTAAACCTAAAGCAGAAGAACGCAAAGCTCAGGTTCGCACAGAAGTTCAGGACACTCTTGCAATCCTTACCACTTTGATTCAGGAAGACAAAGACCTGCTTGTTAAAGCTCCTAAAGGCAAAGAAGGCAAAGCTGCTCTTGAAGCAATTCAAAATGACGTTACAGTATTAGACGCTTCAGTTGCTGAAATCAACACCCTTATTACAAATGGCGACTATCTTACTGCTCAGGACAAAACCAGCGCAGCAAAAGTAAAAGCTCTTGCAATTAAAGAAGAACTTAGCACAGCAATTTCTAAGAGAAGAAGATAATTAACCGGATTTTCAGTTAATTTGTATTCGTAAAATTATAAAGCCCTTTTTTTAAAGGGCTTTATTTTAAACCCATTATAATGCATTTTCATAAAATCAGGAAAAAGTTATTCTTTATCGTTGGTACAATTCTACTCCTTGCAATTATTGCATGGGTAGTTTCTTTGTTTTTTCAAAATCCCCCTACAGAAAAAATTGAAGCCGGGCGCAAGGCAATTGCCGAGGCTATTAAGGAGGAGGCAGAAGTATACTCAGCTCCGGAGCTTAATCTTGCCCGCAAAAACTGGGAGGATGCAATGAACGACTGGAAGGAAAACAACGACAAAACACCAATAGCCCGAAATTATGAAAGAACCATTATCCTGGCCGATTCGGCAATTGCGAATGCTCAAAATGCCATAAAAAACTCGGTTCAGAGAAAAACAGAGTTCCGCAGGGAAATTGAAAAAAGCCTGCCGGTTCTCCGAAGTAAAATTGCCTTCATAAAGACAGCAAAAGAGAAATTGCCACTGAATCACAATGTATGGAAGAAATTCACCCCGGCCATTTTAAAAATGGAAGAGGTAGAATCGGCGTTCAAACGCAATGACCTCTTTTCTGCCAAAAAAAATCTGGAATCTCTCACTGCAAGTGTAAACGAAATTGAACGGCAAACCACCGAACTTTTAAACAATTATTTCAGCAGCTATCCAGAGTGGCTTAAACTTGATGCCGAAATGAGGCAAAGGTCCAGGGCGAACGGTTCTGTGAGTGTTTTGGTGGATAAGTTTTCAAAGAAATGTATTGTATACAAATCCGGTAAAAAAATCAGGGAATTTGATGTCGAACTTGGCGTCAACTGGCTTGGACACAAAATACAGCAGGGCGACCGTGCAACTCCAGAAGGCAAATATTCCATTACATCAAAGAAAGCAGGAAGAAACACTGTTTATCACAAAGCACTTTTAATAAACTTTCCGAATTCTGCCGACAGGCAAAGGTTCAATAACCAAAAGGCCAGCGGAAGCATTTCTAAAAATGCCGTCATTGGCGGAGCAATTGAAATTCACGGAGGAGGAGGCAAAGGAATCGACTGGACAGACGGTTGTGTGGCCCTGAGAAACAGAGATATGGACAACCTTTATGCCCTTTGCTCTGTTGGAACTCCAATAGCAATTGTTGGGTCACTTGTACCTCTGGAAAAAATCTTTGATTTACTTCCTCATTAAAAAAATTATTCATATATTTCGATTATGGAAAAGCCTGAAAAAAAGAATATTTTACTGATTCTGCTGGCATTCTTTATCACAGTCTGTGTCATTTTTCTGTGTCTGGCAAAATCGCAGACATTAAAAGAGATTGCCATCTCTTTTTACAGTTACCACGACTCTCCCGGGGATCTTGCACAAAAAGACTCCGTACAACTTACAAAGCAAATCAAAGAGACTCAGAGGAGAATTTCCGTATTGCAAAAAAGAATTGAAAATCTTGCTCCGGCAACTCCTTATCTGATTATCAATACAACAAAGAACACATTTGTCCTGCGCACAAAAAAAGATATTATCAGGGAAGGAATATGTTCAACCGGCAGCTATATATTGCTGGATGCGGGCGAAGGCCAGCAGTGGATTTTTAAAACGCCCAAAGGTCAGATGCGCATTCTGGGGAAAATTACGAATCCTGTTTGGATCAAACCAGATTGGGCTTTCATTGAAGAGAGCCTGCCTGTTCCATCAAAAAACGACCCCGAACGCCGTGAGCCCGGGTCACTTGGCGATTATGCCCTTACTCTTGGAGACGGATATATGATTCACGGTACTCTTTACCAGCGTTTTCTCGGTCTTCCTGTCACTCACGGTTGCGTGAGACTGGGTGATGATGATTTAAAAACCGTATTCAACAATATGGAAATAGGATCTAAAGTTTTCATCTTTTAGCTGCTAACAAAATGAAAAAACTAAATATCTCAAAAAAAACCATTATCACCTTTCTTGCATCTCAGATTGCTATAGTCGTGATAATATTCATTTTGTTTGATTTGATTCCTGTTACAAGGGAATACAGCACTATTTCGGATAAAGTGAGTGAAAGAGGGGTAAATACAACCGCTCAACTGTCAAAAGAGAGCTCAAACTTA
This sequence comes from Bacteroidales bacterium, assembly GCA_021371955.1. Classification (GTDB taxonomy): domain Bacteria; phylum Bacteroidota; class Bacteroidia; order Bacteroidales; family UBA932; genus Bact-08. The sequence continues at coordinate 377,514 of JAJFVD010000012.1, read as the reverse complement.
ATTGACATGGTTCGGATAAACGAACATCATGAGTCTTATCTGCGCAATGCCCTTAAGCTTTCAAAAATCGATTCAATATCACTTTTGATAGACCTGCGGGACAGCCTGGCGATTCTCTCTTTAAAGGGCGTTTCAATTTTCGAATCGAAAATTTCCAAAATACAAATCAATAAAGGGCTTAAAAAGCTACCCGATTTCCTGCGCGACAGCCTGTATTCGGGGCCGCTTCAGGTAACGGAAGACCTCTCGAGCATTGAGAAGTTTCCTATTGTGGTAAAGAAACCGGCCAAAGATACGAGCGAAGTGAACAAGACCGAGGCCGCTCCTACTATTCCTAAACAAAATGATGTTTTTGTACTGATGGCTTTTGACAACAATATGATTCTCGAAATTGACCAGCAGGAAAACAAACTTGCAGGCAGCCGTTTCGCGTACATGAATTACAAAAGGCAACATATGAACTGGTTTATGTCAAGAAACATCAGGTCACTTTTCGGATCGGGTCAGTGGGGATATATATATCAACTCAAAATAGAGATTCCGAGGGAAGATGCCGGATCGATATACAGAGCATTGCCAATTAAGCCGTTTGTGCTGGTAAGGTATTAATTCCCCGGTTAATTCTTTTTTTGATGCTCAGGCTCCGAAAGTGCCGCACCTATTGCGGTAGTGTATTCTGCATCATGAGGAAATTCAAAATGGATATTGTATAACCCGGAAATATTTTCAAGTATTTTCTGTCCTATTCGGTTGTTGCTCCCGTTTCCTGTAACAAGAACAATATCGATATTTCTGCTTTTAGCTGCAAATACCGAAATCATGCCAATAACCTGATAAACCATATTGATTACACCCAGTGCAACATCCTCCTTTGTTGCATTATCCAGCATCTTTCCAAAATTTGAAGCTGTCGATTTTTTATTAAGAAAACTTATATCAAGTTCCGAAATATCTTCGATTAGCAGGTCTACATTCTGAAGGTTTCCTTCGTCTGCCATTTTTAGAATATTGTCAAAAGTTGAAATGTTTATAAGCGCTTTTGACAATCCGGTTATTGTACCTCCACCGATGCCGGTACCTCCTATGTGTGTTATTTTATCCTTGTTTGCTTCAATTATGGATGTTCCGGTTCCTATGTTGGATATGATTATGTTCTCTTTTTTGGAGAGGAACATGCCACCTATGCCAATTGCGGTGATTTCATCAATCTTATGGGTTGTAATTCCGAAGATATCGTCCTTTATTTTAAGGGCACCTGCTCCTGTAATGATTATTTTGTCTACAGAAGAAATTTTGAGGTTGCTTTCGATAACTATCTTTCCCAAAGCACCGGTTGCAGATGTTACAGCATCAAAAGCCTTGGTTTTAACAGTCTTAATTACCTCCCCGTTTTGAACGGCTACTGCTTTTGTAGTCGTGCTTCCAATGTCTATTCCTATAATCATTCTTTCTACGTTCAAATATCATATCAAAGATAATGGAAAAGATAACCTCTGCCAGAGTTTTTATCTATTTTTGTACAAATCCTGCATATGAAAATCGTTCAAAAAACGCTCCTGCTTCTTGCAATACTAAGCACGACTGCTTTATATTCCAATTCTTTCGACAAAGCTTTAAAAGCTATAAACATTAACGAAATAAAGCAATTAACAATTGAGCTCTCTTCCGATAAATATCAGGGCAGGCAAACCGATACGGATGGGTCAAGACTGGCTGCGAAATATATAGATTCTGTACTGCTGTCAATTGGATACAACCCTGTAAGGCAGAATTTCTACAGCAGCAGGATAAACAAGAATGTATCAAATATCCTTGCAAAAATTGACGGAAAGGATACAAACAGCTTTGTAGTTATTGGAGCCCACTACGATGGTCTGGGAGTTGTGAACGGTGAAATTTACCATGGGGCCGATGACAATATAAGCGGCGTTGCAGCAGTAATTACGCTGGCAAAAATGTATAAGAACAATGGAGTTAAGCCTGCAAAAACAATAATATTTGCATTCTGGGACAGGGAAGAGGAAAATATTTTAGGCTCGAACTACTATACTTCAAACTTCTACAAACCGGAAAGAATCTCTCTCTATATGAATTTTGATATGGTGGGCAGGGCAAACAACGGGGACATGTTTCCGGAAGTGAGTTATGCATGGAACAACAATTATCCCTACTTAAAAACTATCTGCAGGAAAAATCTTCACAAAGCCCTGCCTAAAAAGAACCAAAGCCTTGATATAACTTACGAAGTGCGTTGGGGAGACGGCAAGGGCGGGTCCGATTATATTGCTTTTTCCAGATTCAACATTCCATACATCGCATGGATGGAAGTTAATATGCATCCCGATTATCACAAACCTACCGATACATCGGACAAAATCAGTTTTGTCAAACTCGAAAGGGTAATCCGGCTTTCTTATTATATTTCGTTCAATTTGCTGTGTTTTCGTCCGTAGAGGAAGTAGAGCACCAGCCCTATAACCATCCACACAGTAAACCTTATCCAGTTGCCCAGCCCGAGTTCAGAAATGAGGTAAATATTGGTAAGCAATCCAAGAACAGGTATTAACGAAAACTCCTTTCGTATTGCATAATATATTATGATTAACGACGATAAGATAAAGCCCCATACCGGGATTTTATAATTAAGATTATCCAGAGTGAAAAAGTTTGTAATGCCTTCAAAATTAAAAAAGAGGGCAATAAACAAAACGATTCCAATTATCGGTGGTAAAAATTTACGGCTGTTATAGTATGGCACACGGAATCCTTTTGGCTTTCCATTCAATTGGGCTGCTTTTTCATCCTCAACCTTTGTGTTGGATTTTTTGGAGCCATAATCATCTTTGTCAATAATGAGTATTCCACCGCAAACCACAATAAACGCAAAGAGAGTACCTATGCTGGTTAAATCTGTAACTTCCGTAAGGTTCAGGAAAAGAGAGGGCAATGCTACAAAAAAGCCGGTTACAACGGTTGCATAAGACGGGGTCTTAAAGCGTTTATGAACCTTGGAAAAGCGTTTAGGCAAAAGACCGTCCCTGCTCATACTCATCCATATCCTGGGCTGTCCAACCTGAAAAACCAGCAAAACACTGGCCATTGCAACAATCGCACTCACAGCAATTACGCCTGAGAGCCAGTTCAAATCCAGTTTCTGGAATACAAATGCCAATGGGTCCCCAACTGCAAGCTCAGTATAACTAACCATGCCGGTAATTACCAGACTTATGGCAATATACAGCGCAATGCAAATAATGAGACAATAAAACATCGCTCTTGGAAGGTCCTTCTGAGGATTCCGGCACTCTTCCGCAGTAGTTGATATTGCATCGAATCCTATAAAGGCAAAGAATACGGCCGAAACTCCCTTCAAAACTCCACCCAGCCCGTTTGGCGCAAAAGGTGACCAGTTATCGGGGTTTACATAAAATGAACCGACAGTAATAACCAATATAAGAATCAGAATCTTTACAGCCACCATGATATTGCTTGCAACCTTTGTCTCATATATACCCACATATACAAGAACGGTAATGAGAACAACAATTGAAAAGGCTGGTATATCTGCAATAAGATGTAATCCGAATATCTGAGGGGCCTTTGTCCAGGCCATAAAAGAGTCTTGCAAAGAGGTAGTAAGTGAACCAAAATCGGTACCCGAGGCCATTAGTGATGTTGCTTCCCGGAATCCGTGCGAGGCCGAGAAATAGTCCATTGTGAGATATTCAGGAACAATGAGCCCAAACCCTTTCATCATCCCGGCAAAATAGTCGGACCAGGATATTGCAACAGCCATATTGCCAACTGCATATTCCATTATAAGGCTCCAGCCTATCACCCATGCAATGAGTTCTCCAAAACTCACATAGGCATAAGTATAAGCACTGCCGCTGATTGGAATCCGAGAGGCAAATTCTGCATAACACAGGGCCGAAAAGCCACAGGCGATTGCAGTAAATATAAAAAGGAGGGAAACAGCAGGGCCGCCGTTGTATGCTGCATTTCCTATTGTGCTGAATATGCCGGCTCCAACAATGCCGGCAACGCCTAATGCAGTAAGATCAAGTACAGTAAGATTTTTATTAAGATGGGTTTGCCCTTCGGTGCCGCTGGAATTGCTGATTATTTGCGATAAGGACTTTTTACGTGAGTATGCCTGAAACATCAGTAAGTATATAATATTTCTTATTCGTAATTAATTGGGTACAATTTACGACTATTTTTTACTTCTTCAATCCCGGGTTCATTTATTAATGCTGCCAATTATATTATAGAAGTCCTTTTCGGCGAAATTTTGCAATCCTTCACTTTGAAGCAATACCATTTTTTGCATATTTATATCGGACCATTTTGACAGTTTAAACTGTCCGTTTGATTTTTTAATCAGGAGTAATTCGTTGTTGTAGAAAGTACCTGTCTCATAAATGTCATATTCTACATTTGCAACAACGATAAAACTGCCGCCTTCGTTACTCACCGATTCAATTTTTACAAGTTTAACAAGATAACGGCCATTATTTATACCTGAAAGAATTTCTACCCGTTTGTTTGAATACACAGCATTCGAATCGAGCAGAGAATTAAATTTTGAGAGGTCAAGTCTTGTACTGTCTGCAATGTTGATTTTCCCGCTTTCGTTCCCGGGTTGCTCTAAAGAAGAGTAGAATCTTTGCACAAATTCGTTTACTTCATATATTTCGTACTTTTTCTGAAGTGCAACAATTTGATTGTTTTTTTGCTCAATTTCCTTTTTCAATTTTGAAATCTCGCCTGATGTTGAACTTTGCAGGTATTCTATTTCGGAAAATTTTTGTGTAATTGTCTTAAGCTCGCTTTCGAGTTTAGAATTAGTGTCTTTCAAAACCAGAAATTTTGATTCATAGAGTTCAATATCATCCCCAAGAGCCTTGATGGTTGAATCCCGCTTAATTATTCCGGCATTCAGTCCTTTAATCGCAGACTCCTTAGCCTTAATATCTTTTTCGTTACTGAGTACAACTGCATTCAGACTGTCCACCCTGGAGGTTAACGTTGCAATCTGTTCCTTTCTGTTTTGTGCAGATATACTTACTGAAATAATAGTAAATAGTATTATGAGATAATTTGTTTTCATATAGTACGATTTAAATGTCTATAACTATTTTCAAAACAATCCGTTTTAAAGTTATAACATTAATCAACTACTTATACAAATTTCTCGCTTTTTTTGAATAACAATATTCTGGATATTATTGCAATAGCTTTATTCTGTTTGTCTCTTCAAAGTATTTGAAGTACATAAAAAGCTTGAAGTTGAATTCAATATTGTAAGGAGTGAGAATATCATAATCTATGTTGCTGCCCATCCTCCGGTCACCCTTAATGTAGCGTCTGTTCCACTCCTGTACATAGCGACTGTTCATAGACTGCAAATATTCATTTGAGTACTGATTTGCAGAATACCCGCGGCTGCTCAGCCAGTAATCGAATCCCACATCAAATACAATAAGCTCATATTCGGTGGAATCTTTGACATCCGAATTGCCTTTTATTCCCAACCTGGCGGCATCGGAAGACGGCACGACTCTCTGCGAAAAGCATGAAAAGAGAAGGGCCATAAGCAATGCCAGTCCTGCGAATTTAATAATCCCTTTCATCTTTTATCTGATTTTAATTAATACTGTAATAACAAACCTGAAACAGGTTAAGTTCACAGGAAGGGGTCAGTTTGTTGTGTCGTCAGGCGGGATTCTTCTGTTTTTTAAACTTTTCACCCTTGTGAATTTCAAATCATTAATTTTGATTTTAACAGAATCCGAAGAAACCGGGGCAATCTCTTTTCCGCTGTAAATAATTTCTGATCTGGCGAGCAACGGCACCTCTTCCACACTTACGTTTGTAGAATCCAGACCCAGATAATTAACGTCTGTCATACCTATTTTTCGAATCCAGAAGTAGGCATTCATTATTAACCTGCGTACCTGATTGAAATCATAGTCCTTATTCTGGACGCGTTCAATTACAATATAGCGGAAGTCACTCAAAACATTATACTCCCGTAAAGAAGGATAATTGCTTATCATGTCTACCTTATGGTCGGACATGAGTTCAAACAGTATGTTGTGGAAATAGAGATTGGCTTTCACCGGCACTTTGAATCCCATTCTCATGTCTATACGTATGAGCACACCCGGAATAATTTGCTTTACCTCATATTCGGTAATGTTTGGATCATCCACTATATCAACATGAAGAAGCCAGTATGTATCGGCCCGCTTAGGCTGTTTGCGCAGCATGGAAAACAGAATCTTGTTCTCGATTTCTGTGCTAAAGTTGGCATGTGTAATATATACAAGGTTTGTTGCATATTTTGGCACCGTCTTGTCTTTAGAGAGAGCTTTAATTACAGGCAGATAATCCTTGATATTTACAAAGGTGATAAAGCTGTTCTTAATGCGACGTCCTTTGCTCCATATATACATGACAAATGCAAAAATGCCCGCTATAAGAAGGGTTATCCATCCTCCGTTTCTGAACTTTGTAAGATTGGCTGCCAAAAAAGAAAATTCTATTGTAAAAAACAGGACACCTATCAATATCTGCAAATAAAGAGGAAACTTATTCCGCAAATAAAACATAAGCAAAACGGTTGTCGTGAGCATGGCAATGTTGATGGCTAGGCCATAGGCTGCCTCCATCCCCGACGACTCCCTGAAGAAAAGAACAACAAAACAACAAGACAGATACAAAACGGTATTAATCAGGGGTATGTACATCTGGCCCTTTTCGTTTGCAGGATAATTGACCCGAACCTTAGGAAAGAAGTTCAGAGAAATAGCCTCGCTGATAATGGTATATGACCCGCTGATTAAGGCCTGACTTGCAATAATCGCTGCTGCTGTGGCCACAAATATGCCGGGAATCAGAAACCAGTCCGGCATCATCTCGTAAAACGGGTTTACATTTTGAACAATATGCTGTGGGTGGGTAATTATCCATGCGCCCTGTCCGAAATAGTTCAGAAGCAGGGTTGCCTTTACAAATATCCATGAAATACGGATATTGCGTATACCGCAATGGCCAAGATCGGAATAGAGTGCCTCTGCACCTGTCGTACAAAGGAAAACAGCACCAAGCAAAACAAAACCGTTGGGATATTCTGCAAGGAGGTTTATTGCATAATAGGGATTGACCGCCATCAATACCTCCGGGAAATATATGATTTGAGAAATGCCAAGCACTCCAAGCATAGAGAACCAGAAAAACATAATGGGGCCAAATGATTTACCCAGAAATGAAGTTCCAAACTGCTGGATGGCAAATAATACAGTGAGAATAACAAGTACAACCGTAACTACGGGTATTTCCGCATTAAAGAGCCTGAGCCCCTCGACGGCAGAGGTAACTGTGATAGCCGGCGTAATTACGCCATCGGCAATGAGGGCGCAACCTCCTATAATTGTAATTAAGGATATCCAGCTATTTTTCTTTTTCAGGAGAGCAAAAAGCGCCATGATACCACCCTCTCCCTTGTTGTCTGCACGAAGCGTGATAATGATATACTTAAGTGTAGTCTGGAGGGTGAGAGTCCAGAACACACACGACAAAGCTCCTAATACAAAGTTCTCATTGATTACGGATGCTCCGTTGAGGATAGCCCTGATTGTATAAAGAGGAGAAGTACCCAAATCGCCGTAAACAATACCCAGCGTGATGAGCAAACCGCCCATCGTGAGTTTGGAAGTTGTTCCGGCAGATGTAAACTTTTTCATTAATAATTACATGGAAATTTTAAGCCCGCAAATGTATGCTATAATTTCCAAAATTCACGACAAATGCAAATACCGCTATTGGCTGTTGCTATTATAAACCTGGTTCTCCTGCTCTGCGACCCTTATAAATGTTGTCCGTTTGGAAAGTTCTTTCAGCTGGGATGCCCCTACATATGTGCATGTGCTGCGGATTCCTCCCAATATGTCCAGAACAGTTTCATCCACTTTTCCACGATACGGCACCACTACTGTTTTACCTTCGCTTGCCCTGTACTCGGCAACGCCCCCGGAGTGTTTTTCCATTGCAGTGGCAGAGCTCATTCCATAAAACAGTTTGACCTTTTCCCCGTTTTTTTCTATCAACTCGCCGCCACTTTCATTATGCCCGGCCAACATCCCTCCCAGCATAACAAAATCGGCCCCTGCGCCAAATGCCTTGGCCACGTCGCCCGGTGTTGAACAGCCTCCGTCGCTTATAATCTGACCGCCCAAACCATGCGCTGCATCGGCACATTCAATGATAGCCGATAGCTGCGGATAACCTACACCGGTCTTGACACGGGTTGTGCACACAGAACCCGGGCCTATGCCTACTTTGATTATATCTGCACCGGCCAATAAGAGTTCCTCTACCATTTCTCCTGTAACCACGTTTCCGGCGATTATAACTTTATCCGTAAACTTCTTGCGAATCTGTTTAACAAATGCAACAAAGTGCTCGGAATATCCATTGGCTACGTCAATACAAATAAACCTCAGCTGAGGATGATTATTGAATATATGACATACTTTTTCGTAGTCATTATTGCTTGTCCCGGAACTGACTGCAATAAAGTTTTCAATTCCATTGGGAGCATTTTTCAGAAAGTCATTCCACTCTTCAAGAGTATAATGCTTGTGGATTGCTGTAAACATCTTGTGTTTCTGCAAAGCCATCGCCATCTCAAAAGTTCCCACGGTGTCCATGTTTGCTGCCATTACCGGGATTCCGGTCCAATCGCTTTTACTGTGCATCAGCTTAAAAGTGCGTTCAAGTTTTACCTGCGACCTGCTGCTCAAAGTAGAGCGTTTGGGGCGGAACATCACATCCTTAAAGCCAAGTTTAATATCGTATTCTATTCTCATAATCAATTATTTTTCTTTATTAAAACCCAAGTTCTGCCTCAACAGGGCTTAGCGCACTGAGAGACAATTCTGTAAATTCGTCAATCGGGATACCGATGGTTTCACATTCAAGAATTGTTTCGCGGTTAACCGATGCTGCAAATATTTTTTCCTTCATCCGCTTTACCACCGATTTCACCTTGACACTTGATATTTTTTTGTCCGGGTATACCAGTGCAACGGCAAAAATCAACCCTGTTATAGTTTCACCTGCTGCCAGGGCATGCTCGAATAAAGAGGAACGGTTTTTCCCCGATGCCGTTTCGTTGTGCATTCGGATAGCTTCTATTGCCTCATCCGGAATGTCTTCCGACTTTAGCATCTCTGCTCCCACTAATCCGTGGCGCGTAGAGTCTGCATTTACAATCTCGGAATCTATATCGTGCAACAACCCTGCAATTCCCCAAACCTCCTCATCTTCGCCAAACCGGAGTGCCAATGCTCTCAGAACTGCCTCGGAGGCAAGAGAGTGTGCAATCATTTTCGGATTTTTGATATTTTGTTTAAGAAGTTCTACGTAATGGTCTCTGGATTTCATAATAATTATAGACATTATTGAGGCGAATTTAAGAAATTAATCTTTCATATATTTGTCTTAAGAAATAACTTTTTTACAATGGAGAAGATCTTAAATTTCCTTAACCGGCTTCAGCAAAACAATAACAGGCCGTGGTTTGAAGAACACAAAAAAGAGTATAAAGAGGCACAGGAAATCTTCAACGGATTCGTTGAGAAGCTCATTATGGGCATTGCATCTTTCGACCCGTCCGTAAACAACCTCACTGTAAAGGATTGTATATACAGAATATATCGCGATGTACGGTTTTCTCCGGATAAGTCGCCATACAAAACTCATATGGGAGCTTTTGTTTCCCCTCACGGAAAAGGCTCGGGATTGTCCGGATATTATTTTCACCTTGAAGTCAGGGGAGCGGAATATATAGGAGGGCACATAATAAGCACCGGCATATACAGGCCGGAACCAAAGGTTATTAAAAGCATCCGCGAGGAGATTATGCTAAATGGCAAGGAGTTTCAGGATGCAATTGACATTGCTTCAAATTTCAGACTCGACCGAAGCACTGCTCTTAAAAGAGTTCCAACCGGATTTCCTTCGGATGATGAATATGCCGAATATTATAAACTGAGAGATTATTTTCTGATGCAATTTATTGATGACAAATTTGTTTTAGGCAGCAATCTTGCAGAAAGGACTGTTAATGAATTTAAAAAGACACTGGTCTTTAATGATTTGTTAAACAAAGCGGCAAAATTTGCATACGAGGGCTGATAAAATTTCAAGTCTTTACAATTCGGTAATTTTTTTAATCATCCCTTTAAACAAAAATCCGTGGAGAGGAAGGAGCAAAAACCAGTATAATCTCCCAATTAACCCTAACGGTCTGAAGGTAGCTGTCTGGATAAGTTTGTTTTCAAAAATTCTAAATTCAAGCCAGGCATCGCCCGGCAACTTCATTTCGGCGTACAAGAGCAATCGTCCCTCCTTTTTATTTGCATACAAGACTCTCCAAAAATCAAGAGCATCACCCGCGTTTAAATAATTTTCTGAAGTCCGGCCTCTTCTTAAGCCCACCCCACCTGCCAATTTATCCAGAAAACCTCTGACTTTCCAGAGCCAGTTCCCATAATACCAACCATTTTTACCTCCAATACTCCAAATTTTGCCGATACAGTTCTCTCTATCGACAAAAACTTTTTCTCTAATGTCTTTATAGCATCCGAATAATGGGACCTCAATGAAGTCAGAAATATTGTACTCGAAGTCACTGCTTATGAAAGCATCTTTCCAGCTTGAAACCACTTCGTTTCTTTCAATTTTGCTAAAAGCACTCTTCAATGCTGCCTGGTAATTCACTGGTTGAATTCCCAAAATTTCATTAATATCATGGTTCCTGCATATTACTTCAATTTTCATACTGTTAACCAGTGAAACGGCAAGTTTGTACGATGTTGATGTTACAAAATAGAGCCAGTACGAAGAAAGCTTTGGTGTCATTAGTGGAACAGTAAAAATGTATCGCTTTAAATTTCTTATACGGGCAAACTCTAAGAGCATTTCTTTATACGACAGAATATCCGGTCCGCCAATGTCAAAATCTTTATTGTAAGTCCTGGGATTCATGATTGTTTTTGATAGAATTTTTATCACGTCAGAAATTCCAATAGGCTGACATTTAGTATTAAGCCACTTTGGTGTAATCATAACCGGAAGCTTTTCTACCAAATCCCTCATTATCTCAAAAGAGGCGCTTCCTGAGCCAATAATAATACCGGCTCTCAATGTAGTTAAATGATAATTCCCTTTACCAAGTTCTTTTTCAACATTCTTTCTTGATTCCAAATGTTTTGACAAATCAGATTCATTTACAATCCCACTTAAATAAACAACATGTTTTACTTTAGTTTTATTAATTGCATTTCTGAAATTCTCAGCCGATTTTTGTTCCAGCAATGGGTAGTCCGAAGATGCCGACATAGAATGAACTAAATAAAAAGCACCATCAATATCTTCAGGAATGATATCCAGTGAAGATCTGTCAAGCAAATCAATCTGAATGATATTGATTCTGGATTTTATTGACTCTGGTGGTGCAAATCTTTTTATGTCTCTAACACAGCAGGTAACATCATGTCCACTCTCAACCAAAACAGGAAGAAGCCGTTTCCCAATATATCCGGATGATCCTGTTAGTAGTATTTTCATTTTCTCGTAATTAGCGCAACAGAAGAAAGGTGAATTTCTATAAAGTTACACGAAAATATGAAGAGGGCAAGAACTCTTTAATTTTCTACCTGATGTTTCCTATTTCAAAAATAAGGCTCTCCTGTGACCTCTGAATCGAATTTGCTCTTTCTTTGAATGCTCCTGTCTTGCCGCCTGTCAGGAATTTATATGTGAGCGTAAACAGAAAATATTGCCGAACTACATTATAGCGGGTTTCCTGAACATAGAAATCTGTAATTTCCCGTTGAATATTCTTGTTCTGATTTAGAATATCTCTCGCCGATATGGTCAGGGTCAGTTTGTTTCGGACAAGTGGTTTTGACACCTCGGCATTCCAGAGGAGGTATGGCTTGTCGTATTGGTTACTATAACCGGTAAAATACTGGTATGATAGGTCGGTACGCAGGTCTATTCCAAGCGGGAGCAAATATCTTATGCTTCCCTCAATATTGTTTCTCCAGGTTTTTGTTTTCTTATCCGGAAATATTGAATTCTCAGACAGCTCATAATTAAAAGAGGCACTGGCATTAATGCCAAAATCTCCTGACTTAAATGATACCCTTGCGCTCTCCCCTATCACTTTCCTTTTTGTAATGTTCCTTTCGCCGTTGACGTATGAGATATTATTATAATAACCCGCATTAAACGAGTTCCCAATGTAAAGGGCTCCCTTGAAGAACGGCTGGTCATATGCCAGTCTTGCATTAATTGAATAATCTCCGCTGTCATTGAAAGGCATGGAGTATTGTATCCCGTTTTCGTCAAACCACGATTTGTTCAAAATTCTGCTGGTAAAGTAGGATGCGTTGGCATTCAAGAATATGCCGGTTGCCTGTCCGCTGCCAACATTTGTAATTTTCCTCAAAATCAGGCTGGCATTGTGTTCATACTCGCTCTTTAAGCCGGTATTGCCAATCCTGAAGAAGAGCGGATTTGTATTGTCCGGAACGGGAACCATCATTGAGAGGTCAGGTGTTCTTACGTTTCCTTTGTAAGTTAAAAAAAATTGAGATAACTTTTTAGTTGAAATTCTGAGTTCTGCTTTTGGCGAAAAATTGACAAACCATTTATCAATATTACGGTTCTCAGCACTTCTTTTGAGATACGAAGGCATGATTGATACCCCTATCATATAATAGCTTATTTCATCTTTTCCTTTAGGCTTCTGAAGAAATAGCTCAATATTTTGTCGAAACTCTGTATTATCTGATTTATCTGAAAGAAGAGTGTCGAGACTCGTGAAATTTCCGTTATTGCCGGGATTGTATGTCTCTTTGCTTTTGGAGGAGAACGAAGAGGATAACCTGTAATTCGTTCCAAAAAGAATTTTTTTAGTAATTGGCTCCGTGTATGAGAATTGTGCAGAAAAACCCAATGATTTATTGTCTATAAAGTATTTCTGATCTGTTTTGTTTAGTATGCGATTCCTTCCTTCATTAGCCGTCCTGTCATAACCCAATGATCCATTTATGCTGAAAGTCCTGAATTTTTTATTTGCTCTTGTAATAATCAGGAAGTCTGTTGAAATTGATTCGCTGTTTCTTTTACCTGAATTTACGCTCTCTCCCTCGTTGAGAATGACTCCCGATTCTCCGCCAATTGTCGTATATTTTGTTGAATCTGAATAATTACCATAAGAAAATCTTGCTGTAGGTTTTATTACAATCATACTTTTTTTGCCATTACGGGTAAGTACTCCATTAAAAGTGTGACTATTATTTGTGTTTTCGTTTTTGGTACTCTTGTCATAAACAAAAGAGCTATCCTTAATATAATTTACTCTGTGCATTTCATTTTCATTCAGGCTATTCTTCCCATTGAGCTTATAGGAAATGTCTGCTACGAATTTGTTCTTCTTCTCCGTTAGGTTAATATTGCCCCCTAAGTTATAATCACTTGACAGGCCCATAGCAGGACTGGATATTCCCGGAATGGAAATGGTTTCGTTCAGATTAGACGCATTTCCAATTATAGCAATCTGGTTGTATTTATTGAAATTAGAAACAAAATTGTTGGTTTTGTATCTTTTTTCCGTACCCCCGCCTGCCTTGATATTCGCCAGCCAGCCGTTTAACATTTCTTCCTTAACAGCAACATCTACGGTGTTTTTTCTTGAACCGTCGTCAATTCCGGTAAACTTAGATTTATCGGATTCTTTTTCAAAAAGTTTTATGTTTTTCAGCAATTTTGCAGGCAGGTTTTTGCTCACAAAAACCGGGTCGTCAAGAAAAAATATCCTTCCGTTAACTGTTATTTGGTCTATTACCTTACCGTTGGCAGTAATCTTACCGTCTCTATCCACACTCCAGCCGGGCAACTTTTTGAAGAAATCTTCCAATACATCTGAATCTGTCAGTTTAAAGGCTGCTGCATTATATTGAATAGTGTCGCCTAAGTACTTAATTGGGACTACATGCTCGCTTATTTTGGCGGCCTTCAGTTCCGCTACATTCTCTCTTAATTTGACCACTCCCAGGGCTTTCAGAGTATTGCCCTGAACGAGGTCTCTTGCATCAATTTTAATATTGGGGACTAATTTCATGTAATACCCCATATACTGCAATGATATTTCGTAATCAGAAGCCGGAACCCTGTTGAATTTTATTATACCCGCACTGTCGGAAATTGCATAGGTGAATATCTCCTTGTTGTTATTTCTGTCAATTCTGGTCAAAACTGCAGTTACAAGTTCCAAAGGTGCATTTGTCAAACTGTCTCTTACCGACAGGGTTATATCGGCCTTCATAATAAAGCCGCGTTGCTGGGCAAAAGAAGAAAATGAGATAAGTAACGTCGCAACTACCAATAAAAAAGCATATCTGTTTATCATAATTTACTTCTTTTTATTTTTCAAGGCTTTATTCAGAGCCTCCGAATTTTTTCTCGCATACTCATTCATCAAGGTTTTATCGAGTTGCATGTACCTCTTTTCACCAAGAAATTCATAAACAGAAGTGGCCACTTCACTACTAACCGCCTCCCGGGCTCTTATTAATTCAGGATCTGCTTTTCCTGTCGGCTTACCATTTGCATCATGTGGAATTGATTTCTTTACCTTTTCACTTAAAGATAAATACTCCTCTTTTCTCTCATTAATTATTCTGATAACCTCAACAATCTCTTTATCTGTCATCTTTACCAATGAATTTTTGGATGTAATAACGGTTCTAAGATCATCGCCTTTCGTTGAAAATATGCCCACAAGACTTAGGGATCCATACGATTGCGAGAAAAGCGCGAGAGGAAAAATTAAAAATAGAACTAGATAGAACTTTTTCATATTCAACTCTTTAAAGAATTATTCGGTAGTCAGATTAAATCAGCAAGAGGTCGTAAATTTGACTAACACATGCAATTGACTCAGAAACAAGGCATAAAATATCAGTACAAAAATTTCTGCCACAAAATTGGTGCCAGTTGTCGTTCCTGAACAATGTTTTTCTATTGAAAATCAGGGAGATTTGAGCTTTGCTTGAAAAAAGCCTCCCCGGGAGAAAACGCTACCGCCTTTTCTCCCGGGGAGAGAGTTTATTGTTGTCGCAAAATAAAGCTACCAGGAACAGATTTTCTCAAAAGAATCCGAATTAAGATACCGGCGAATGAGCGAGAAGAGGCTTCCGAAATGCTCTTCAATTGCGAGTTTATGTTCAGGATACAAAACCGACATGTCCTTTTCGTTGAAAATTCCCGTTTTGACGCTGGCAAACTTATATCCTACAATACCTTCGTAACCCCCGGTATACTCCTGGCTCAGATATGTTATCTTTGGATTGCCTATTTTTATTTTCCCGTCGGCATAAATAATGTTCAAATCATATCCGATATTTCCGGAATTGGTTTTAGGAGCCCTTATTGCACCATTTGACCTGATAGAAATTGTTTGATAAGGGCCAGCCTTAATTGTTGTTGAAATTACAGGAAAACAATCCGGCGACCATGGAGATGTCAGCTTAAAAAGCTCCTGAACTTCTACAGGCAGATTGATATTGTTGAGCTGACTTTCTGCCATTCCTGATGAACTTAGCAAATTAATCAGCAAACTGATTTTGGCCTCAATATCACATTTGCTTTTGCCGGGGAGTTCGAATACAAAGTAATCTGATTCATTGCTGTTTTTCAAACCTTCCGGAGTAAGCGTGAATGAAATCGTATTACCGGAAGGAGTCCATTTCGAAGGATCTTCAAGCGACTCCGGCTTCAGAAATTCTACAAAATCATCTGTAATATAATTGAAATAAGTTATAAGTTCCGACAAATCGTCTTTTAATACTTTGATTGAATTTTCATAATAATCTCTGTTTTTCTCCTTATCCTTGTCTCTCATACCTTCAATAACAGACATGTACGCATAAATGTCAGGGAATCCGGCAACTCCCGGTATTGTAGCACAAATCAATACGTAAGGATTATCCACTCTCACCTTACCGTCTTTGAATTTCACAGAGTATCTGTAATAATATTTATTCCCGCTTTTTTTCGTCTGCTCGCCGTAAAAATCAATAGAGATATTTTCAAGCCTCTCTTCCTTTGCAGTTACACCTCTGAAAATCTCAAGAGCTCTTTGATAAAGCTCTTTTGCGTTTTTGCCGGGATACTCAAAAACAAGATGCTGGGTTCCCTCAAAATTCCCAAGCTGAGCTCCGCTTTTTGAAGGGATAAAGTATTCTCTGTACCCAAATGATAAAGAACAATAAAACATTGTGAAGATGAGGAGGGAGATCTTTAGTCCACCTCTCATAATTTTTTTTGATTTCATAACTATACCTGTTTAATAATATAGTGTAAAAATAAAGAAAAGGCAGCCATCTTGTAAAAAAAGCTTAAAAATATCAACACATGAGATGTCAGATAAAGAGAATCAATACGTTCGTTTAGGATTCTTCGGATATCTGCCCTCCTGAACCCTCTTTTCCTGCTCAAAGATTTCCTTAATGCTCCATAAACAGGTGAATCCAAGCACACCAAGTAAAGCAGGGAGAATTTGGCCATCAAGAATCAATGAAAATCCTATGCATATCAGACCGGAAACGAGAAACAGAATCCAGCTCCGAGTTCCCAAATAGTATTCTGCCTTGATAACAAGAGGATGAAAGACTCCGATAATTACAAAAGTAATTGAGCCAATTATCAATCCGGTAAAATTCATAAATTATCCTTTTTAAGTTTCAAAGATTTAAATTATTTGAAATTATCCAATATCCGCTGCCTGTCTTCATTCTCTTTATCATTCTTATGATAAATTTCAATAAAGACAATCTTCTTCTCGAGTTGAAAATGTGCATATATCAAGCGCAATCCGGAATTTACACCTCTTCCTTTTAAAGACATACAGGCAATCTTTCTAACTTTAATTACACATGTCTCTATTCCTATATTATCAATACGGAAACTGAAAGGAGGTCTTTCATCCGGTGCAATTTCCAAAACTTGCTTAACGATTTCCAAATCGTCATCCAGAGACCTATATTTTTTCATAAGAGCCTTCCTGTCCTTCCTGAATTCGTCAAGTTCTTCAAATATCATAGATCTTCTCCGTAGTTTCTTACTGAAAATGGAGCTTCTCTATAAAAGGCCAGTTCGTAATTAATCTCTTCACCTTCTTTGGATGCCATCCATGGCATGTCTTTATGAGAATAATCACTTATAACGGTTGCAGACCAGTCGCTCATTTGCCCGATTACCTTGTCTATAACGTCTTTCTCACTTGCCTTTAATTCAGTCAAGTTCGTTTTTACCAAAGGCAAGTAGCGAGTTTGGGCATAACCATGATATATTGTTTTGACTCTTTGCAACTTGTCAGATTCAATCATTTGTTCAATAATGGCATCCAGCTTCTGCGGGACAGGGCCATAAGGCAGCTTTCGGTATATTGCACCCGTAAGATGCTCTTCATACAGCTCGTAGTAATTGAAGTCGGAGAAATAGAGCAGTTTATAAAGAACAGTTTCCCCTACATTGGGTTTCCCAGCACATCTTTCGAGTATGTACAGCAATACATTCTTGAATTTATTGATACTGAGTTTAGGAGTAGAGATGCGTTTTGTTGTATAATATGCCTGTGATTCGTCGTTTACTTCGGAATTGTGGTTAGTGCTAAAGTTTTCTGACATGAATTCGTCCAGTGAAAAGCCTAAGATCATTGCAAATTTTTGTAACTCAAGTATATCAATATTTCTTTTCCCCAACTCAATTTGAGTTAAAGAAGGTCTTGAGATATCGACTTTTTTTGCCAGTTCTTCCTGTGATAACTTCTTCATCTTTCTAAGCTCTGCTATCCTCTGGCCTATTAGTTGTTTTGATATGGTCCCTTTCATGTGGATAATTTTGTTAGGGCAAAGATGAGAAATGTTTTTATTTAAAACAAATCAATGTTTGCTTTTAGAACACAAAAAGAAGTGGGACTATATTTATAATCCAAGATGAATTGTTCTATGCTTTTGGCTTTGTTATTTCTTATGTAAGTAATCCCGAATGTCTTCATAAGTTATGTCATCCCGGGATTTATAGAAATCCTTTAGAACAGCAGTATGACCCTGACCGAAAATAATCAGAATACGATCGCCGGGCTCTGCAATCTGATCTATATTGTGCATGATTCTAAAGTTACGTTCCCACCACTTTGATACCAGATTTGTTCCTACAGTATTTTTCTCATCCCCCATTTTATTTGTGTATTGCAAGTACACATTTTTATTAGCAGAGTCGAATTTATCACCATTCATCAAGACTAAATAATCCGTAAGACTAAGATTATCATAGGCTTTCTGAGAAACATCCAATATATTCTTTTTCAAATCGGCTATCATATTTTCCAATTGGTCCATTTTACCGCTTTCCTTAAGATAATCCCCCAGCTCATCAAATGGAAGAGGCATTCTGTGATCTGCAGGATAAATATGTTTATTCACCATTTTCGATGCCAGCCGAAATCCTATTTGCTGACTTTCGTGTATAGATAAAACATGAGCGCCCTTTAAGTATAACTGATAAAGGGAATCAATTCCGTTATTTCCAAATGGATATTCAACTAATATCTTGGTTGGTTTATATTCTGCCAACAAATTTACCAGTTGTTTAATCTCATTTTGCCGTTGGGGCGATGACAAATCATCTGCTTTGATAGAAATCAGATCTGAAGTGCCGGCAAAATGGAATATTCCCAATAATGCTATTACAGGTTTTTTCTGTTCCGGGGTATTGCTGATTTGAGCTGAAGTATTGAGATTGAATAATATCAGGATTATTGATGTGAGAATGCTTATTTTTTTCATTTATTTAGGTTCGTTTATTGATTTTTTGTCATTTTTATTAATCTGAAGTTTCCGTTAAAATCGGCATCAATATCTGAAATTACCACTAATCCTGTTTTATTTACGATTGATTCAAAATTTCTTGTGATATCGGAAAAAATTAAATTGGTCAATAGATTTAGGAACCTGCGAATGAAAGAAACTTCTGTATTCTTACGTACAAATTTATCAAAAACAACTATATAACCGCCCGGTTTTAAGACTCGCTCCGCTTCTTTTATACACGCGACCGGATTGGGTATCACAGCAAGAATCAAATGCAAAATTATTTTATCAAACGTATTATCGTCATATCTGAGTGCTTGTCCGTCCATTACAATTGCATCGACATTGCGCTTCAATTTAATGTTACGCTTTTTAATCCTTGCAATCATAGACGGAGTAATATCTGTAGCAATTATATCGCAATCTGTTTGAATGATTTCTAAATCTAAACCCGTTCCGGCACCAACTATCAATACTTTATCACTTGGTTTTAAATCCAGTGAATCAATCGATTTTGTTCTTGATGCTTTAAAATATCCGGCTATCGAATCATACCCGGGAGTATAGAGTGTATATCGAATCTTATTCCAGGTGTTTGTATTAATCTTCATAATAATTTTCCAATTATGATAAAAGATTACTGAATGGGTTTAAAAGTGAGTAATTCAGAGATTTTAGTAACTGTCCTTTTATCCACTTTATATGAAAAAGGCTTATCAATTTCAACCGGCAATTTGGTAAAAAGTGTAGCTATTTCATTTTTTGCATCTTGCATAAAAACAAACGATCCTTCTCCAAAGCCAAAAAAGTTGCCAAAACTTGAAATTGTCTTTACAAAACGTCCATCTTTCTCATATAACCGAAGCGGAAAGAGGAATCGTTTTCCTGTGGAATACATATCGTCTTCCAACGCAGAATAGTTTCGTTTATCTTCAAATTCGGCATCAAACTGAATGTAACGATCTCCGTTGGGCCCCCAGTCAATAGGACACCTGTTTGTAATTTCACTTGCAATAAACATGTTCCAAAAGCTCCATCTCTGGTTGGGTTTAGGAAAATCTCTTTTACCGGCATCATAAACACCATTTTGATAATACTTTACCTGTAAAAAAGGAGATTCACTCTTCATCTTTTCCAGTATTGCAGTTTTTGCCGCATCAAAAACAGGCTTGGGAGGAAATGTACAAGATAATTGCAGTGGTATATCATCCGGTAAATCTACTTTCTTTTCCCTGAGAGCAACTCTTAAATCGGATTCGTCTACCAGGTTCGATAAGTGCGTCACTGAACCATCATATACCCTGTATGTCAATGTTCCCCCTTTTGCTACAGCAACACTGGATAAAAAAGTAGGATAAATTCCTTGCTGAACATAAACGACACCATGATATCCCGATCCAAGAAGGTAGCCCCATTTGGAGATTGTTTTAACAAATTTGCCGTTGAACTCATATAATTCAAGTGAAAATGTTAAGCAGTGTTCTGTACCTGCCAAATCGTCTCTCACATGATAGGGGCGATTGTTGTTGTCTGTCACCACTTTCACTACCACATATCTGTCGCCATTTACACCCCAGTCTATTGGTTTTTTAGTTGAAACATCCATTGCAGCCTGAAAATTCGAGAGTGTCCAAACATCATTATCTTGGGGAATTGGCTTACTCTGTTTTGTTGACCATGCTTTTACCTTGTAGTATTTTGTAAAGAAAGATGGCACCGAGCCGCTTCTTTCTGCCAGGGTTAATATTAATTTGGCTGTTTCATTGGTTTGTCCAAACAGAGAGAACGAGAACATACTTAGGATAAATAAAACTAAAACTCTTTTCATAAATTATCAAATTAAGGCTCTATAAGTACAATTTTAATCAAAGATAAATTAAAGTGGCCAAGTTTCAGCCAGAATGGCTAATTTAGAGGTGATTTACCTGATGCTTCCGACTATATTGGGAAAACGACAAGGATTACAAAAAATAATCAACAATGAAAGTTAAATACGTTTTACTCAGAAATTTAGTTCTGTTTATTCTAATTACCAGTACGAATACTCTATTCTCTTTACCAAGTAAAACCAATAATACAATTAATAATGCTGCTGTTGTAGGTTTAATAGAGAGGATCGCTCCGGGTAAATCGGACAATTTTATTTTGGAGACGATTACACCCGAAAACAACCAAGAGGTTTTTGAGCTTGAGAGCATGAATGGTAAAATAGTATTGCGGGGTAGCAGCAGTCTGGCACTTACCCGGGCATTCAATTGGTATTTAAACCATTACTGTTACACCTCAGTATCCTGGTATAAAGCAGAACCAGTTGATATGCCATCCGTTTTACCGGTTGTAACGCAAAAGGTTCGAAAATCATGTCGTTTCGAAAAAAGGTTTTTCTTAAATTATTGCACATTTGGATATACAACTCTTTGGTGGCAATGGGATGATTGGGAGCGGCTTATCGATTGGATGGCGCTAAATGGAATAAACATGCCTTTAGCTATTACGGGTCAGGAGTATATCTGGCAAAAAGTCTGGAAGAAATTTGGGTTGACCGATGAACAGATACGCACTTTTTTCACTGGCCCGGCACATCTTCCATGGCATAGGATGGGTAATTTGGATGGATGGTTAGGCCCTTTACCCCAGTCATTTATAGACCAACAGTTTGAGCTTCAGAAGAAAATTCTCCAACAGGAGCGATCGTTTGGGATGACTCCAATACTGCCTGCCTTTGCCGGACATACACCCAAAGCCATAGAGAATAAGTACCCCAGGGTAAAATTAACATCATTGGGTTCGTACTCAACAGGTGAACAGTACGATGCATACTTTCTTAATCCAATGGAACCACTTTTTGTTGAAATACAGAAGGAGTTTATTAAAGAACAAACAAAGCATTTTGGCACGAATCACTACTATGGAACCGACCCTTTCAACGAAATGGATCCACCAAGCTGGGAACCCGATTACTTAGCCTCGGTATCAAAAACGATATATAAGGGAATGTCGGAAATAGATAAAGAGGCTGTTTGGGTTCAAATGGGCTGGACATTTTACTACGATAGAAAGCATTGGACAAACCCGCGCCTTGAGGCTATGATTAAGGCTGTTCCAAAGGATAAAATGATGATTCTCGATTACTTTTGCGAGAATACCGAGATTTGGAGAACCACCGATGCGTTTTTTAATGCTCCATATATTTGGTGCTATCTGGGGAATTTTGGTGGTGGTACACAAATGGCTGCCCCCATAAAAAAGGTTGCAAAGTTATTGCTTGAAACGGAAAACGACGATAATAGAAGACAGATGCTTGGTATTGGATCGACTCTTGAAGGCTTTGGGGTAAATCGTTTTATGTTTGAGTGGTTATTCGAATACGCATGGGACAAATCTGCATCAGACATCAATGGATGGATTACAGAATATGCCCGTTCACGTGCCGGGCAGGTTGATCCTGTTGCAGAAGATGCATGGAGGAGGCTGGTGAATGTTGCCTACGATCAGCTTGTTTCAGGAGTTGGACTTGGCAATACAATTGAGATGAGACCAAGGTTTGAGGGCAATGCAAACTATACCAGAAGAGGGGTTTATGATTATCAGAAACTTGCCGATATTTTTGGACAAATGCTCCTTGCCGATAAAAAGACACTATCCAATCCTCGTTATCAGTACGATTTAGTGATGGTTTGCAGGCAGGTTCTGGCCAACTTAAGTTTTCATGTAAGGAATAAGGCTTTTGATGCTTATAAGGCCAAAGATATTGACAAGTTCAATGAGTATGCCTCGCTATTTATTCAAATCGCAACTGATGTTAACAGGATAGTTGCCACCCGGCCGGAGTTTTCCTTAAACAGTTGGATTACCGCTTCACACAAATTTGAGGCTGCAGACGCTCCTAAATCATACTTTGAGAAGAATGCCAAAGTTCTTATTACCACCTGGGGTCAGCAGGGTAGCGGATTAACTGACTATGCGGCAAGAGATTTTAGCGGGTTAATCGATTCGTATTACAAAAAGCGCTGGGAGATATTTTTTGATGATGCCCGAAAATCTCTTAAGGATTCGGTTCCTTTCGATCAGAAATTGTTTGACCAAAAAATCGCTGAATTTGAATGGAAATGGTGTGAGTCTGAATTTAAGGACAGTCCTGTTGTCGTTGAAAATTCAAGCCAGTTAGCACGGGAACTGTACACAAAATATATTCGATATTTTTCACTTTTTTCGGAACAATGACCCCTGGGGTCGTTTGGTTGTTTTAAACTCGTTTGTAAACCTCTTCAAACGGGACGCGCATCCGGTCTCCCCAGACTCCGCCCTCTGCCCTGATTCCGCAGGAGATAACCATATTGATTTTGGCACCAGCCGGCAATTTTAAAATCCTCTTTACCTTTTTGCTGTCAAGACCCTCCATGGGGCAGGTATCGTAACCTTCTGCGGCCATTGCCAGCATGAATGTTTGCGCGGCCAATGCACAGGTTTTGTGGACGACTACTCTGGCATCGGCCTCGGATACCTGATATGTGATTGGTCTGAAAAGGCCCACTATGCCGACCAGGATTTTGCGGATAATCCCAAGGATTCCCAGAAAGCGTGAATATAAGACCGGCATTACGATTCCGTAATACATTTTCCAGGTTTTGATTCTCTTTTCGTGTTTTTCTTTGGGGCTGTTTTTCAGAACGTTTTGGGATTCAAGCTCAATGAGTTGCTTCGCTCTCCTTCTGTACAGATCCTGCCTTGTCACAAATACAACCATCTGCTGTGCCGATGTCGCTGCCTTCTGGCTCAAACATGCGACTGCAAGTTTCTTCAGGGTTTCGGGGTCTGTAATGTGGTAAAATTCCCACATCTGCATATTTGAACTATTGGGCGAGAGTGATGCCAGTTTCAGGCAATGCCTGACTCTTTCCGGGTCGATTGGAGTGTCTTTATATAATCTGACTGAGCGTCGGTAGTTTACTATTTCTTCGAAGGTCATGGTGTGTTGCTTTTGGCAAAGTTATAATTAGTTTTGGAATGGAGGAAATTAGTAATGGAATAGATTGGTCAATATTTCTAGCAGATTCACCACTATCTCCAATATAAGAATTAATTGTTTCATTCGGCAATATGGCTAGATTATATTCCGTAATGTGGCAGAGTATTATTCGTATAATTGGCGAATTGTAACCGGTAATTTAGAATCCCAAAAAAATTGACAATAGGGAATACTGTTTACGAAAAAATGGGTAAATTTATTTGCTTTTTGAAAAGCCGAATATTCTGATCAACCCTGGACGATGCAATTTGCCCCTTGGGGGTGTTCTTACAACAAATATGCGCAAATAATCAGAATATGATTACTTTTGCAGTTGCAATGTAATTTACGCATGATGGATAATAAAATAAATTGGATTAAGGACTGGGTTGAAGAGCTGGAAAAACGGGGAAAAATTAGTTTTTCCTTTGAAGATGTATTGGAAGCTTTCCCGAATCATAATGGACAAGTATTAAAAAACTCACTAACCAGATTGACTCGAAAAGGTAAAATATTATCTGTCTGGAAGGGATTTTATATTATCATTCCTCTACAGTACTATTCAATGGGTATATTACCTGCAAATATGTTTATAGACCAATTGATGAAGCATCTCAATAAAGATTATTATGTTTGCTTATTAAATGCAGCGGCGATATTTGGATCTGCCCATCAAAGTCCACAGACATATTCTGTAATGATTGAACCACCATCTCTTAGATCTACAACAAAAAAAAGGGTACAGATTAATTTTTATTGCAGGAAGCAAATCCCCAAAGAATTCTTAGTATCTAGAAACACACCATCTGGGACAATAAAAGTATCATCTCCGGAACTTACAGCTGCGGATTTGATATTGTATGAGAAAAATATTGGAGGTCTTAATCGAGCTGCAACTGTATTAAGTGAGCTGGCAGAAGAAGTTGATTTCAAAAAAAACATTAATCCAGCATTTTTTGAATATTTTCCTTTGCCTGTAATACAACGCCTTGGATACCTGTTGGAGGAAGAGTTGGAATTTGAGTCCCTTGCCAATGATTTATGGAACAAAATCCAGAAATGTGGATTAAAACTAAGAACTGTTCCGTTGAGAAACCGAAAATCAGTTAAAGATTGTCCAATTAACAAAAAATGGAAAGTAATTATTAATACTCAAATAGAGATTGACTAATACAGGCAAAGGAACATCATACTTAATTAAAGTGCTCCCAAAGGGCTCATGAATCAATAACCAAAAAGACAAATCCAAACATATAATATTAATATATAGATTGTTATATGTTAATCACAAGGGCTCACAAAGGGCTCACGGTTTAAAATAATCATTATTTTGACAAAAATTTTAACGAATTTATTTGTCACAATAATCTATTATTTTTGTGACAAATTTGGCTAGAATCTGCCGAAGAATCTTGTTCCTATTATCATGTTGTTCATTAAGAAGTAATCTGTTAACAAAAATGAGCAAGTTGTGGTCAATTTAACCAGTAAATGCAACATAACATAATAAATCTATTAGTAATAACATTATTAGTTTCCGGGAGGAATTGGCCGCTTAATCCGGCACACATTGTTCAATTTGATCGGTTTTTGCACCATATCGAACTTCAATATCTGCAACTTTGAAAATTATGATAGTCCAATCAATTTCTATAGTTAAAATATAGCGAAAAAACTTAAATTTGTAAGAGATAAGTTGATATCAATTAGAAAGATTCGAATATGAGTCAAGAAATAGAGAAGTCGAAGAGAGAATCTCAATTATATGAAAAAATTGAAAAATTAATTGTTTTAGCTCACCAAAGAGTCGTTTCTTCGGTGAACCTCATCATGGTACACACGTACTTTGGAATTGGGCAATACATTATTGAAGATGAACAACAAGGTATGCTCCGTGCCGATTATGGAGATAAAACATTAAAAGGAATTTCAGAAAAATTATCTGCAAAATTTGGCAAAGGATATTCTGAGCGAAACCTTAGAAATATGCGTCAATTCTTTCTTACATATCAAGAAAGAGCAATTTGGCAGACAGCGTCTGCCAGATTACAAACCACAGAAAATAAAGACATTGAAATTAGTCATAGACCATCTAGCGAGCCTCAAATTCAAGATGTGCCTTCTCAAAAATTTAATAATTTAAGTCTAAGTTGGTCTCATTATTTAATATTGATGCGCATCGAAAATCCAGATGAACGAAGTTTTTATGAGATTGAAGCTAATAATCAACATTGGTCAGAACGACAACTTCAACGCCAATACAACAGTAGCCTTTATGAACGATTAGCTCTAAGCCGGGACAAAGAGAAAGTGATGCAACTTGCCACAGAGGGACATCAAGTGGAAGAGCCAACCGATTTACTAAAAAATCCATTAACATTAGAGTTCTTAGGGCTGAGCGAAAGTTCGGTTTATAGTGAAACGGATTTAGAAACTGCTATAATTTCAAAATTACAACTCTTCTTGCTTGAATTAGGCAAAGGATTTCTATTTGAATCCCGACAAAAACGATTTACATTCGACGAAGAACATTTTTTTGTCGATTTGGTGTTCTACAACCGCTTACTACAATGCTATGTTTTAATTGACCTAAAAACGAACAAACTTAAACACCAAGACCTTGGACAAATGCAGATGTATGTCAATTATTACGACAGATATGTAAAGCTGCCAAATGAAAAGCCTACCATTGGTATTCTCTTATGCAAAGAAAAAAAAGACACTCTTGTAGAGCTTACATTACCCCATGATACCAAAATTTATGCTTCAGAATACAAGTTCTATTTGCCGGATAAGCAGTTGTTAAAACAGAAATTAAGAGAGTGGATTGATGAATTTGAGAAAAGAAAAGGAGAAGAGGCATGAGTGTTCTTTCTGGTTAAATTGGCCATCAAATCCGGCATGTATTGTTCAATTTGTCCTGCTTTTGCAATAAAGTAAACGATAAAATATCTACCTTGCTGTCAGTTTCTTAAGAAGTATTCCACAAATGAAAACTCACTTATTAATAGTAATCGTTTCTGTTTTTATGGCT
This sequence comes from Bacteroidales bacterium, assembly GCA_021371955.1. Lineage (GTDB taxonomy): Bacteria > Bacteroidota > Bacteroidia > Bacteroidales > UBA932 > Bact-08. The sequence continues at coordinate 350,516 of JAJFVD010000012.1, read as the reverse complement.
GCAAGTTGCGGCCAAAGAGGCGTTGAAAAAGTAATGATTTCAGCGAATAGTGATTCCATCAGAAAAAGCACTATTGGAAAGATAATTAAGATTAATAATTCCGGGTTAACTGAAGACTCGGTGATGAACCACATGGCTGTTACCAGAAAGATGCTGGATCACTTTAGAGAATTGATAAAAGGCGGAAAGCAAAAAGAGGCACTGGACTATTATTTTAAAAACAATGTTGATATCGCTATTGCATTAGAGACGTCTGAAAACATATACAGGTTTGATAATGAAATTATAATTCCGCTTATTTTTAGCCATTGTGATTCTACCGAAGGTTTTAAAAAAATTGTTCAAGTTCATGAGTTTGACAAGTTTTACATCGAGGCCTTGATGATAATGAAAGGTGATGAGTCATCTGTTCCGGATATTTATCTCCGGACTTTGGCGGATTTATCGTTTGCTTATTTATCGACAAATGAGCATGGCAAAGCTCTGGAAACATCTGCAAAGATGTTGAAACTGTTGGAAAAGGATCAGGGTCGTGAAAGTCTGGACTATGCAAATTCTTTATATAATCATGCTAGCATCCAGATAGATTGCAAATTATATAAAGAAGCAAATGCTTCATTACTTGAGGCAAAAAAGATTTACGAAAAATTGAAAATGGCGGGTTCGAAAGAGTATTTGAATACGTTGAGGATGATTAAGGAGATTGCAAGAGTTTGAGGTTTGTTGCTTTTTGGAAAAACTGGATAATCTGATTAACTCTAATCTATTTTTCTCAATAGTTTAATGCAAATAATTTTGTTTTAAATTAAGTAATTTGGTTATCTGTGATATTCCTTAATACTTTGAGAAAGGTTAAATGCTTATTCAATACTTATACTACTCATTGCTTCTGAGCCTTTTATCATTTTATATGTCATTTTTCTGGCGGTTGCGAGTTGGGTATGTCTGACCCCCTAAACGGGGATTTTGACAAATTTAGGGGGGCAGACAAGAAAAGATTTAAATATGTGTAGAATGCAAAATCTATCTGTTGGGTTTTCTTTTTAGCCATTAATCAAAATTATTTAAGGCAAGGGTTAGAGCCATAATACGGAAATTCCTTAAATTCAGTTATACTGAAATCATATAATAAATTAGGTGATCTATAAATACAGGAGAAAGAGTAACTATAAGCACCTCCGCCGAAACTACTATAGAAGAGCCCCCCTGAAGAAGTTTGAGCAGAGCTATATAGTTTTATGCCACGAGCTTTTTTTACATCTGTATTGTATAAACAATAATAATACATTCCTCCCACATTAAATATATATAGATATAAATTTGGTTTTATGAGAGTAGCAGAATAAGTAAGATTTAAAGCATTTTGTGCAATTAAGAAATAGCAAATAGGCATTTGATTATCACCCTCACCCGATAATGCTTTAAATAAATTTATAACCTGAAAAGCTACTTTTTCGTTTGTGCCGGTTAGACTTGTCAACACATTATTGGCTCTACTAATGTATGAACTATATGAATTATTTATAAGATAAGGCTTGAAATTATCAACAATCCAATTAGACTGAGAATATAACAAGCCACTATTTATAAATAAAACAGCAATCATCAATTTTATTTTCATAGGTTGATTAATTTTTATACATCGTTACCCTACAAATGTAGCAAAAGTGAATCAATCAACACTTGATAATTAATAAATTTAATGAGATAATGTAATGATGTATAAAACATTGTTGGACTATGTCACCCTTCTATGAGCATTCTTTCATTAATGGTTCTTCCGAAAGTTTGAAATTATCTTTTATGGATATGCTTTTCTTGCAACCAGATTATAAAAGCTGGATAATCTGATTAACTCTTGTTGGTGCAATTTGAGAACTTAAAAATTCTATTAATTAGCTAAATATTAATAATATAATAAATATTTATCTTGTCCGATATACATTAGTCAACATTATCAGCAAATACAGTTCGGATATTTTTCCTCTCAGGGGTACTTAAACAAACAAACCCTAATTGCTAATGAATCAGTTAGGGTTATTTGTTTTGTGATTTGCGCCATTTTTGCGCCATAATTCTTTTGTCAGAAGATAAATCTATCCAAATTATTCTTTTTTTGATAGGTCAACTTTCGTGTGAAAACAAATGATTTTGTTGAATTGTATTATATTCAATTTTTAGGGGGTCTGACAAATTATTAATAAAAAAACTTACTGATTTATAATTAAATTATCAAACTCTACAACTTGCTGACCTAAAACATAAAATCCTACTCCATTCGAAGTCAAATCTAGATAACGAACTTCTAATGCTTTCATTTCGTTAACAAAAAACTCAATTTTTTTAAATGTACTCTTTATTCTCAAGTTTACTTCAGCTTTCCTTTGTCCTTTTAGTTTTATATCTGCCCTAATTCTACCAACCAAATCATAATTTTCAAATTTAAGTAACATCGCCTTACCTTCTGAGATAACAAACGACAAATAATTACCGTCGTCTATATAATCAAGAATAATTCCAAACGCATTGTCTTCGTTAATCTTTTTAACTAAAACATTTGAAGAGATAGAAAAATCTTTATTAATATCAATCGGAGCATAAAAATGTGTCTCAATGTAGTTAGGCTCTCCTGTTGAAGTAAGTATTGGTTCATAAATTGAACGAGCACTTCGAAAACACTCTATTCTCATTTTCCCGTCAATAATCAAAGCCTCTCCGTCTTTTCCAGAGATTTCTGTCCATCCAAATTTATTATCGTCAAATTCATCAGAAAATTGAGCTTTAAGATTTACCGATATAAATAACAGAATCGTTAGTAATATAATTTTCATTTCCCTAATCTTATTTGAAATTCGCTAATTAATGGCTCAAATTCTTTTACAATTCTATTTATCTCTCTAAAAGATTCATCTTGATTTACACCTAGCAAAGGAGCTGCCTCAGAAGATATTTTAATTTGAAAAGTTAGATCACCACCTAAGTTGCTTTCTTTTACAGATACTCGGGTTCTTGTTAATATTTGAATTTCGCTAAATGTTTTATATTGCCATGGCGTTTGAATGAAACCGGAAGCAAGATCTGTTGTTTGAATTTCATCAAAATAGTTAAGAATTACTTGATGAATCATTTTCCAAGCTAACTCTGTATTGCGTTTTCCACTTTGATCCTCGGAGTATAAATCCTTTGAAACTTTTACAGCAAAATATTTATTAACAATGCCACTCGCGACAGTTACATCATAAAAAGCATCTCTTCTTAAAGTATAAGCCACTGCCGAACGTTTATCACTTGCAAAAATTTTTGTTTCAAGTGTTACATAACCATCCTCTACAAATTTAACTACAATAAAACCATCCCTTTTCTTTAGGGATGCCGTTGTTACTCCATCTGCCACATAATTACCATCAATGTAAATTTTTGCCGTTGATGGGATTACAGAAATCTTAACCTCTCTTGCTTCTAACGAAAAGAAAAAAAGGCATGATAAAATTACTAAACAACAATATTTCATGTTTTAAAAATTAAGTTGATTGCTTTATAACCATTTCTTGCACCAAAAATTATTTCAGGCAAGCAAGTAAAAACTCCATAATAGAGGAATCTAATTTTATTTATCACTTACAAATTAGCACTCTAAGTTATGTTTAAAGTTCTTATTTTCAAAATTTTGTTCTTGTAAAAAATAAATTTATTGTACTTTAATATTCCAATTTAAGAACCAGAGTTTGTAAAATTTTAATCCGATTGCCTTCTATTATGGGAAAACTGAATAATATGATTAACTCTTGTCGGTGCAATTTGACCACCTAAAAAATCTATTAAACAGTTAAATGCTAATAACATAATAACTGGGTATCTTATCCGGCATTGGTCCATTTTACCATCAGATCTATATGGTCGTAAAAAATCAGCACGCGATGGTCAATTTAACCAGCAAATGCAAACTGTTGATCTATAATTAAAATAGCTTATTCCGAATTTTGGATGGTTTCTATTCCGTGTATTGGCTTCTAAATGTATATGGTACCCCTGGGGTCATTTGGTACAGAACTGAATTACAGCAGAATAGACTTTTTGGCGATTTTGTTATATTGCTGATAATTAGACTAGTACCATATGACCCCAGGGGTGAGTGTTGGTGTTGGGGTCGGCAAAACCCCAGGATTACCTCTCTTCGTTCGGTGATCCTGAGATGGTCGGCAAAACAGCCCAAGAGAAGAGCCCCGCATGGCTGCGCCATTGCGGGGGTTTTGTTTTTTATCCCCGGTCAAGAGCTGGCTCTTGCCGGAATAAAAAGCAAAACCCCTCTTTTGCATAAGCAAAAGAGGGGCTCTCTTGTAGCGCGACCCAGGATTGAACTGGGGACCTCATGATTATGAATCATGCGCTCTAACCAGCTGAGCTATCGCGCCGGGTTAGGGAGTGCAAAAGTAATACAAAAATATAATGTAACAAATTATTTAGGGATGATTTTTCACAATGGATTGACTGGCCGTAATTTGAATGAGATTAAGTGTGGGAACATGCAAATTAAAACGTGATAACAATCATTTGCCGTCGTTTCGTTTCTTTATTAAAGCAAAATAATATATTTTTGACCTAACGAGCAATGTTATAAAGATATATAAAAAACCTATGAATATTCTGAGGTCTTTGATTTTAGCCTGTGTTTTTAGTGCAATTTTCGTTTTGTTGCCGGGGGCTGCTTTGGCGCAGGATGGGAATTTTCAGGAGAGGGTGGAGAAGGCGGCAAAGTGGCAAATGGAGAATTACCCCAAATCGCGATTATTGGATTTGTATAAAAATTTCTTTCAGGACAAGTTCGGGCCCGGACATATAGTGGCAGATACTGCATCGGCAGGGGCATATATCAGAAGGGAACTGACTGTTGTAAAAGGAAAGTCGCAGGTAGATTATGTGGAAACTACAGGCTGGGAGGGCAAATTCGTAAGGGTAGACATGGCGCTTTTAAAAGATAGGATTGTGAGTTATCCTGCTTTTTTCGACGCTTTCATCAAAAGCACCGGTGAGGCGGAGTTTCCGGGAATCGAGCAATGGAGCGTGGAGTGGAAGAGAATTGAATCAATAGTACTGCAGTTGTATCCGCAAATTCCAAATGCCAGTGAGGATTCGGCATCTATTGACAAACTGCTACGGGGCGGAAATTATGCAATCCACCACTCAGAGGAGTATAGCAAAGCTTATAATCCACACTACAGGCTTATCAGCAGGAAAATTTACGAAAACTCGCTGAAACCGCTCATTGAATCCCAAAATAAATAACAACAGTAAGCTTTTTATTTTTCAGACTGCGTTCTGCCTTTGGCCTCTTTGCGCGTAAGCTCTTTTATTACAAGTTGTTCCGGATGGACGGAGGTGTAATCGTTGAATGGCTCTAGATAAATTATCTCCTCTTCCCTGGTGATAAATCTGACCGGAATTAAGCCTTGTTCGTAATACAAATTGTTTTGCAGGAGTTCTCTCACCGGAGACGGTGGTGATTCATGATGAACTCCATATCTGTCCAGCAGGCGGCCGGTATTGTGGTAAACGGCGAAGACAAAATGCGGAGGAAAAGGAATCCCTTCGGTAAGGACTGTTGCCAAAGGCTGGCCTGCAAAGACTCTATCTCCGCTCTTTACAAAAATCTTGTCCAGAATCTGATAATACCCGAAGGTGCCGTCGGAATGGTAAATTTCTATCGATTTGAGGTGAATGGTATCAGCCGAAGCGGCTCCGGAATCGAGGGACGGATCGGTAACTTTGAACACATATCCGCTTCTGGCAGCGTAAACGGTATCTCCTTTTTCGGCACGGAGATAAATGGCACAATCCTGGTCTGCAATATCACCGGGCAATGTGGGACATATTTTGGAAAAGTTTGTGACCCGGGCTTTACTGCCCTCCTTTACCGGTAAAAGGTATACGAATGAGTAGTCCGGAGCGGAGTATGCACAACCGGCAATATAGGTGAACTCATATTTGAATTTAACTTGTACGCCTTTTGTTATATACGAAATCTCAAACAGGTTTGTCCTTCCTGGTTTTGCTTCTCCCCTGAATGGGATTGGCTTGTCTGCAGAGAGATTTTCCAGCTCGGTAAAATCGAGATCAATAGTTACTATGTGTTTGCTGTTGTTAATCGCGTAAAAAATATATGACCCGTCTCTTAGGGATTCATATTTGACAATTACTTCGGGAACTGCCTCCTGAGAAAAAAGATCAGCTGGAAAAAGAAATCCAAAGAAGAGGAGAAACGACAGTAAAAACCGCTTCATGATATTAAATTGACACCTCTTCCCTGATCAGAAGAACTGTAGCATAGGCCTCAATTCCCTCTTCACGGCCAACAAAACCAAGGTGTTCTGTGGTGGTGGCCTTTACTGATATTTGGGAAATGTCGCAGGCAAGAACAGAAGACAAGGTTGTACGCATCTGTTCAATATGGGGGGAGAGCTTCGGACGCTGCAGGGCAATTGTGATATCGGCATTTACCAGGCAGAAACCATTTTCGCGGATTAAACCATAAACACGGGCAAGAAGTATTTTACTGTCGATGCCTTTGAATTCGGCAGAGGTGTCCGGGAAGTGCTTTCCAATGTCGCCAAGTGCAAGAGCACCAAGCATGGCATCGCAAAGGGCATGAATGGGCGCGTCACCATCTGAATGGGCCACGCAACCAAGGGAGTGTTCTACTTTTATTCCGCATATCCAAAGGGGAAGCCCGGGCGCAAAGGCGTGAACATCGTAGCCATTTCCAATTCTGATTTTGCCGGCAATTTCTGTTTTGTTCATACACAAAACTACAACTTTTTTCCTGTAAATATTGTTATCTTTGTCACACAATTATTAAACGGAGTGCTATGGGCTTAAATTTAGGTTTTTTCAACAACCCCAAACACAGGGTTTTCGACTATCAGCCTCTATACTACAACCCCCGCAAAGAGGCGCTGGACGAAAAAATCCGCGCTGCCAAGGAGGGACAGGAGCATGACAAAGGCAAGGACAGGGATTATATGCCGGGGAAAAACATCCGAGGCAAAATCCAGCAAAAAATTTACTATAACCGCCGCCAGGCAGGTTCTCCTCTATTTAACAGAGTAATAGTATTTATCACATTAATAGTTTTTATTGTTGTGCTGTACTATATTGCTAAAGGGATGGGATCTATCCTTCAATAACGGCCCATGTTAAAAGTTTTACCAAGCCACGTCTCAAATTTAATTGCGGCCGGAGAGGTTGTTCAAAGGCCTGCTTCTGTAGTTAAAGAGCTGATGGAAAATGCTGTCGATGCGGGAGCAAAGACCATCCGGGTACTCATAAAGGACTCGGGAAGAACTCTTATACAGGTTATTGACGATGGCTGCGGAATGTCTCCCCGAGATGCCGAACTCGCTTTCGAACGACACGCCACATCAAAAATTGAAGAAATCGAAGACCTTGAAAAGCTTGGAACATTTGGCTTCCGGGGAGAGGCGCTTGCCTCAATCGCCTCAGTTGCCGAAATCACCCTGCGCACTAGGCGTGCCGAAGATGCAATAGGATTCGAGGTAAAATTTGCAGAATCAAAGCTCACTCAACACTCGGAGATATCGTCTCCTGTTGGCTCAAACTTTATTGTAAGAAACATATTTTATAACATCCCCGCAAGGCGGAAATTTCTAAAATCCGACTCTTCGGAATATCGTCAGATTCTTTCCGAGTTTACCCGCGTAGCTCTCACCCGCCCGGATTTATATTTTTACTTTACAAACAATGGCACCGAAATATATAATCTTCCCCCTTCAAATCTGCGCCAGCGTATTCAGGGTATTGCAGGGAAGGAGCTGGGAAAGGAACTTGTAGAGCTTTCTGTTGATACAACCATTGTTAAAATTAAAGGATACATTGGCAAGCCGGAGGATTCCAGAAAGACCCCCGGTAATCAGTATTTCTTTGTGAACGGAAGGTTTTTCCGAAGCCCCTATTTCCAGAAAGCCATTTTAAAAGCATACGAAAATCTCATCCAGGACGGGACAATCCCCTCTTTCTTCATATTTTTTGAAGCTGACCAGGAGAGAATTGACGTAAATATACATCCCTCAAAGACTGAAGTGAAGTTTGAGGATGACTACGCTATTTTTGACATCCTCCAGAGTGCTGCAAGAGAGTCGCTTGGCAAAAATTCATTCATGCCCAGCATAGACTTCGACCAGGAAGGTGCGCCCGAAATTCCGAAAGTAAAGGCAGGATATTATGTTCCCCCTCCAAAAATTGATTACGACCCACTATTTAATCCATTTGACAACGACCTTGAGAATCGTTTTGAGAGAAGGTCACCAAATTACAGCTCTGTGAGTTCTGCGCCGGGTTCGTCCGGGCCGCTGTTCAACGATGGGGCCGTTATTCCCAAACCAATTCTGCATCTCGCAGGAAGGTATATTATAACAACTCTCAAATCGGGATTGCTTGTAATAGATATCCGCAGGGCACAGGAAAGGATTCTTTATGAGAGATACATGAACTCAATTTGTAACGAATATGCAACAATTCAGCAGACACTATTTCCAAAAGAGCTCATATTGAGCGAAGGTCAAAAGTCTGTCGTGAACGAGAGCCGGGCCCAGATTTTGCAGCTGGGATTTGATATCCGCGAAGAAGACGGCAAATATCGCCTTTGCGGAATACCCGAAGGTTTTTCGGATGATATTGAAAATATTGAACAAATTACAGATTCTTTGCTTGAGAAACTTTTAGAGGGCGGGCAGGATTTTGGCCCTCACATAAAGGAACAGGTGGCTCTCACCCTTTCAAGGGCAGGCTCAGGCGGCATTTTGTCGGGGCTGAACAATCTGGAAGCCCAGGCACTTGTAGACGCTTTGTTTGCCTGCAAAGAACCATCAATCTCACCGTCGGGAAAAGTTTGCATGGCTGTTCTTTCACTCAACGAGCTGGATAACAGGCTTGCTTTATAAAGATTAATAATTAAAAACTACTAAATATGATGCCATACAGAGGCTCAGGATTTTTCAGCAGTATGCCTCCGGTTATTAAAAACCTGGTCATAATTAACGCCCTCATGCTTTTAATTACCTATTTCACGGGTAATTTCATGTATGAGAAGTTCTCTCTTTTCTATATCGGTTCGGAACTGTTTCATCCCTATCAGTTCATTACCCACATGTTCATGCACGGGAACTTCATTCACCTGTTTTTCAACATGTACTCCCTCGTTATTTTCGGGGTTGCGCTTGAGCAGATTTGGGGAAGCAAGAAGTTTTTCCTTTACTACATGGTAACAGGGCTTGGAGCAGCAGCTCTCCACTCGCTTGTACTGTACATAGATGTCTCTTCGCAAATGGCTGCCCTGCAGGCAGGAAGTGCAGTTGCAAAAGCAAACATCGAAACTATAATGTATACTCCAACTGTTGGTGCGTCTGGAGCTGTTTACGGAGTTTTGCTGGCATACGGAATGCTTTTCCCGAACAATGTCCTTCAGCTTATTATACCTCCTGTTGCATTAAAGGCAAAATGGTTTGTGCTCATATTCGGAGCAATTGAGCTTTTCCTTGGCATATCAAACACCGGAGGAAACATAGCTCACTTTGCACATTTAGGGGGTATGCTTTTCGGGTATCTTCTTATCCTGTACTGGAAAAAGAACAATAAAATGTATTACTGATGGTAAAGAGGAAAAAGGGTCCGAAAAAAGAAAAAAGAAGCCGTTCTCCATGGCCTGTTGCCCTGTTGTTCCGGCTGGCTCTCATAATTTCTGCCCTTGCTCTTATCATCTCCTATTTCTCTGTACTCATAAATCCTTCAATCATTACATTCCCGCTCTTTTTCGGGCTGTATTTCATTCCGATACTTTTCGTGAATATTGCACTCCTCATTTTGGGAATGATACGCAGGTCGGGAGCTACATGGATCACATTTATCGTGCTTCTTCCCGCAATTTTATTTGCCGACCGCTTTGTCCGCTGGGGCGAACCCGACAGGGGAGCCGAAGGAATCTCACTTAAAATTGCATCGTATAATGTTGGAATGTTCGATCAGAAAAAGGGCTTGGACAGAAAAGCGACTCTTGCCGGAGTTGCAAGATACATTGCAAGCGAAGACCCTTCAGTAGTTTGTTTTCAGGAATTCTACATAGGCGATACTGCCGATATCAAAACATTCTTCCCGGATTACCCCTACTACACCCATCGCTTTTTCCGGTTTAAAAGCGGAAACCTTTTTGGCAACTTAACTCTGAGCAAATACCCTATCCTCAGCAACGGAAGGGTCCAGTTTGAAGGCGGCACAAATCTTTGCATATACAGCGACATTGACCATTACGGAAGAACAATACGGATATACAATACTCACCTCGAATCTCACAGCATATCGTTAACTTCTCTCATCATGAAAATGACAAAAAGCGATAAGGTATCCGATGAGATAATGGAGGTGCACGACAAGGTAGCCGGAACATTCAAAAGAAGATCGCGCCAGGTTGACGCAATTGCAGCCCACCTTCAGGCAAGCAAATATCCTGCAATAATCTGCGGAGATTTTAATGACACGCCAATGTCATATACATATCAGATTCTCTCAAAAGGGAGAAAAGACACTTTTCGTGAATCGGGAAAAGGATTCAGCGCCACCTATGCATTTCTCTGGCCACTCCTGAGGATAGACTATGTCCTTCACCCCGAGGGATACTGGAGCCTTAGTCACAAAAACCCTAAAGTCCGGTGGTCCGATCACTATCCGGTTATTACAGAAATCATAGTACCATAAATTAATATCAGCAGGTATGAACATCATTGCAGCAGTTGAAGAAGCCGTTAAAATACTTAAAGAGGGCGGAATTATACTTTACCCTACCGACACCGTGTGGGGAATAGGTTGCGATGCCACTAATCCTAAAGCCGTTGAAAAAGTCTTCGCACTAAAGAAACGCTCCGACAGCAAAAGCCTCATTGTTCTTGTTGACGGGCCGGATATGCTTTACAGATACATAAAAGAGGTTCCCGAGATTGCCGACCAGCTGATTGAGGTTGCGGATACTCCTCTTACAATCATCTACCCGGGAGCTGTAGGTCTTGCTGCAAATGTCACAGCAGAGGACGGAAGCGTTGGCATAAGAATTCCCGATCATGAATTTTGCAAAAAACTTATTTACAAGTTTCGCCGGCCTGTTGTTTCTACATCTGCAAATATTTCCGGAGAGGCATCTCCTGTGCATTTCGGAGACATTTCAAAAGACGTGAGAGACGGTGTTGACTGGTGTGCCGATCCCGATTTAGAAGCCGGTGCCACAGGCAAACCTTCTTCGATAATTCAGCTGGGACTTGGCGGCGAAATTAAAATAATTCGAAAATAGCAATTTGATTATTGCTTCTGAGACAGAAAATAGACAGCCGAAACAGCTGCAATGGCAGCAGTCTCAACCCTGAATCTGGAATCCCCCATTGTGAATGGAACAAACCCATTCTTTTTTGCGAGTTCGACCTCTTCCGGAGAAAAATCTCCCTCAGGCCCAATGAGAATAAGTACCCGTAATTCTCCCCTGTTTTCTTTCAATGCGAGCAAATGATTTGTCAGACTCACCTTTTCACCTTCATTGCAGTGCCCGATGAGTTTATCTCCATCGAAACTTTTCCCTGCCTCTGATACAAATTTTTCAAAGTCCACAGGTTCGCTGAGTTTTGGCAATGTAACCTTTAACGATTGCTTCATTGCGGAAAGAATTATTCTTTCTCCCCTCTCTTTTTTATAGATTTTCCTCTCCGAGTGGGCACCAATTATTGGTGTTATCTCGTCTACACCAAATTCTGTTGCCTTCTCAAGAAACCACTCATATCTCTCAAGGTTTTTAGTGGGAGCAGCCGCTATATGCAGGTAATATGGGCGGGAATCTCTTCCGGATATGCTCTCGACAATGTTCACATTGCACTTTTTACCGGTTACAGAAACAATCTCACCCCTGAACAAAATGCCGGAGCCATCTGTGAGGAAAATTGAGTCTCCGGGCTTATTCCTTAATACCTTAATACAGTGTGCAGACTCCTGCTCGTCAAGCGTGGCAAGGGAACCTATAATGTTATTTGTAAAAAATAGCTCCATATCTAAGGCAAATATACAATAAAAAGGTTATTTTTGTTGGAACCTCAAAACTTAGAACTATGAAAACTGCGGCCAACAGATACACTGCTCTTGATGTACTCAGGGGCATGACAGTGGCAGGGATGATTCTGGTAAACAATCCCGGAACCTGGTCCAAAATATTTCCACCGCTCAAGCATGCCGCGTGGAGCGGATGTACTCCTACCGACCTTGTTTTTCCTTTTTTCCTTTTTATTGTTGGTGCTGCTCTCTCGTTTGCTTTTGCCAAGTACAACGACGGCCTTAACAGTGCGTCGGTTAAAAAACTTGTCAAACGCGCTGCGCTTATTTTCATTACAGGACTTGCCCTCAACGCATACCCGTTCTACCCGACCACGCTAAATCACGAACTCACCTTCGGAGAAAATTATATGGTATACCTTAATTCCATCCGCATTTTTGGTGTGCTGCAAAGAATTGCCCTGTGTTATCTTGTGGGAGGATTTATTGCCCTATGGCTGAAAAAACAAAACAGGATAATTGTCGGGATGGTTGTACTCATGGCTATCCACTGGCTCATTCTTGTTCTTTTTGGCACGGGCGACCCATTCTCAATTGAGGGAAATATTTCAGGCCCGATTGATGCTGCACTTGTTGGTGACAAACATATATATCATGGTTTTGGCGTTCCATTTGATCCGGAAGGACTTTTGGGCGTTCTGTCCGGCTCTGCAACCGTTTTATTCGGATTCCTGATTGGCGGAATTATCCGCAGATCCGAACAAAAAATTGATGCTGTGGGAAAACTTTACACGATTGGTCTCATTTCTCTGGCCATAGGCGTTATCCTCAGCATATTCATTCCTATCAACAAGCCTCTATGGACACCTGCTTATGTGTTCTATACCGGCGGATGGTCCATTCTCATGCTGGCACTCTTTATCTACTTTATTGACGTAAAAGGCAAGGAGAAGATTTTCTTCCCGTTCAAGGCAATGGGGCTCAACCCTTTGTTTGCATTTGTAATGGCGGGGATTTTTGCAAAAACCCTGGGCAGGATGATTAAATGGACAACCATTGTTGTAACCGACGACTGGACAATTAAAGAGACTACAGTTTCCGCCTCCACCTGGTTTTACAAAAATGTTTGCGCTGCTCTTCTGGGCAACAATGAATGGGGGTCGCTTATGTATGCACTCATTTATGTGACAATCTTCACATCTATGGCGATATGGCTGTACCGAAAGAAAATTATAATTAAACTTTAGTGCAGATTTATGGCCTTTATTGGACTACTGTCGGACACCCACTGTTATTTTGATGATTCCCTCAGGGAGTTTTTCAAAGATGTCGATGAAATCTGGCATGCCGGTGATTTTGGAAACATTGAAGTATCAGATCAAATTAAGGCATTCAAACCTCTGAGAGGGGTTTACGGGAACTGTGACGGAACCTCTGTCCGCTTAGTTCATCCGTATATTCAGGTTATGGAGGTCGAAAAGATGAAGGTTCTCATGATGCACATTGGCGGTTATCCCGGCCGTTACGACCAGCGCGCACTTCAGCTCATTACGGCTCATAGGCCGGATTTGTTTATCTGTGGCCACTCACATATACTTAAAGTTGTTTTCGACAAAAAGTACAATATGATGACAATAAATCCCGGAGCTGCCGGTGTTCAGGGTTTTCATAATGTCCGCACTGCTGTCCGGTTCCGGATTGAGCAGGGCGAACTGCGGGATATGGAAGTTGCCGAATGGGCAAGAACTCTCTAAATATCAACTAAATATAAAATCAAAACTTTTCAATATGAAAAAAAGCTTTCTACTTTTAGTCGTTTTTCTACTGGCAGGAGTTGCAGGATGGAGTCAGCAAAAGGCTGTAACGACTGCTAATTACGATCTTGCTGCAAGGTTTTCTCCTAAGAAAGTTGGGAAAATGGTATTTTCTACATCTGTGAGCCCCAAGTGGTTCAAGAATTCCGACAAATTCTGGTATAGCTACCAGACTGCTCAGGGAACATCTTACTATATTGCCGATCCTGCTACCGGGTCTAAAAAAGAGTTGTTTGACAACGTAAAACTTGCAGCTCAGCTTACAGAAATTGTAAAAGATCCGTTTGATGCTCAAAATATTCCTATTACCAATCTCAAACTTGTCGACGATAAGAAATTCACATTCGAAATCAAGAGTTCCGTAGATGTTGAGGTTAAGGACGACAAAACAGGAAAGCCCAAAAAAGAGAAAAAAATTCACGGATTTGAATATGACATTGCAACGGGAGCTCTTACCGAAGTAAAGGACTACAAAGCTTTCAAACCATACCCAAGATGGGGCAGCGTGTCTCCCGATAAAAAATATGTTGTCTTTTCAAGAGACTACAATCTTTATTGCATGGACATGGCGAATTTTGAGAAAGCAAGAAAAAACGAAGATGACACTACCATAGTTGAAACTCAGCTCACAAAAGAAGGCACAAGAGACTTTGGATTCGGAAACGGCAACGATGATATATATGCAACAGCAAAAGAGAAGAAGAAAAGGGTATCAGCATATATCCTTTGGTCTCCTGATTCAAAAAACTTTGCTTTTATCCGCAGCGACGAATCAAAGGTAAAAGACTTATGGGTTATCGATATACTTGCCCAGCCAAGACCAAAGCTTGAGAGCTACAAATATCAGATGCCGGGAGAGGCCGAAGCTCCTGTCAGGCATCTTTTCATTTTTGACATCGAAGGCAAAAAATACAAGTCAATCAAAACAGCGTCATTCAAAGATCAGGAGCTGAGAATTCACAGCACCCCCGTCCTTCAGAAAAACATGTCCGATGACATCAATTCGAATACATGGCTAGGTACCGAAAACAAATTTTACATTACCCGAATCAGCCGTGACTTAAAAAGAGTTGACATTTGTTCGGTTAATATAGCTGAGGACAGCTGTCGCACTCTCATTAAGGAGAGGATGAATACCTATGTGGAAACCAGGCCTCTTAAAATAATTAACGGAGGCAAGGAGCTTATTCACTGGAGCGAACGCACAGGTTGGGCACAATTGTACCTATACGACGAAAACGGCAATTTAAAAAATGCTGTTACAACCGGCGATTTTCATGTTGATGACATTGAAGCAGTTGACCCGGTTCAAAGAGTTGTCTATTTCACGGCAAACGGTAAAGAAAAAAGCGAAGACCCATACTTCGCCCACCATTACAGAGTTAACTTCGACGGAAGCAACCTTAAACTCCTTAATGCCGGTGATTTTAATCACGATGCAATTTCATCCGACAACGGCAGGTATTTTGTCGACAATTATTCAAGGGTGGATGTTGCTCCAAAGTCTTCTTTATACGACAACACCGGCCGTAAAATCATGGACCTCGAAGCTACCGACCTCAGCCGTCTTTTTGCTGCAGGATATAAATTCCCCGAAAGATTTAAGGTAAAGGCCGGAGACGGCATTACAGATCTTTACGGAGTAATATACAGGCCTTTCGATTTCGACTCTACTAAACTATATCCTATTATTGAGTATGTATATCCCGGTCCTCAAACCGAAGCAGTTAATTCTTCATGGACTAGAAGCATGGACCGCGTGGACCGTCTTGCCCAGTTTGGTTTTATTGTAGTTACAGTTGGAAACAGAGGCGGACACCCTGCCCGTTCTAAATGGTATCACAACTATGGGTACGGAAACCTCAGAGACTATGGTCTTGAAGATAAAAAGATTGTAGTAGAGCAGCTTGCTGCAAAATATCCGTACATCAACATCAATAAAGTGGGTATTACAGGACACTCCGGCGGCGGATTCATGTCAACAGCAGCAATACTTGTATATCCCGATTTCTTCAAAGTTGCGGTATCGTGTTCCGGAAATCATGAAAACAACATTTACAACCGCTGGTGGAGCGAACAGCACCACGGGGTTCAGGAGACAGTTTCTGAAAAGAATGATACCACATTCAAATACAGCATTGACAAGAATTCGGAGATAGCCAAAAATCTTAAGGGACACCTTTTGCTTGTAACAGGAGACATCGACAATAATGTTCACCCGGGTAATACTCTCAGAATGGTAAATGCCCTCATTCGCGCAAACAAGCGTTTTGATATGCTTATCATGCCTGGTCAGAGACATGCATATGGCGATATGACCGAATATTATTTCTGGAAAATGGGTGATTATTTCAGCAAACACCTTATAGGCGACTGCAGGGAAGATGTGGAAATACCACAGATGAATAATAACTAGTTAACTTTTAACTCAAACATCTATACTACACTATCTTTCATAGATAGTGTAGTTTTATTTTGTTGATTTTCTGATAATTTTGTTTTTTGACCCCAAATTAGTATACTAATATCAAATTTTATTAGTTTTGTTTTTGTATTAAAACGAATAAAAATGAAACTAAAGAAAATTTCACTATTTCTTCTGGCCAATATTATTGGTCTCACTGTTATGGCTGAGGGCTATCAGTTAAATACACAAAGTGCCCGCCAGCTTGGAATGGGACATTTAGGAACAGCTCTCAAGCTTGGCGGCGAAAGTATGCTTTTCAACCCTGCCGGTCTTTCTTTTATGAATGGAAAAGTAGACATTTCTCTTGGCGCAACAGGAGTATTTTCTAAAGTGACTTATACTAGTGGTACATATACTGCTCAAACCGACAATCCAACAGGAACACCTCTTTTTGGATATATCGGCGTTAAAGTTGTCAAAAACCTGTATGCGGGTATCAGCATAACCAACCCTGCCGGTAACTCACTTTTTTGGCCGGATAACTGGAACGGATCCCATTTTGTTCAAAACATATCTCTTAAGGCATTTTCTGTTCAGCCTACTATTTCATACAAATTCAGCGACAAATTTAGTATTGGCGCAGGTGTAATGGTAGACTTCGGAGACTTTGAGTATAACAAAGGGCTCATGCCGGTAAACGGACTTAACGGATATCTTGCAAGCCCGGCTTTCCCGTCTGCATACAAAACCATAATCTCAAATGCTTCGGGAATGTCTCCCGTTTCTGCAAATCTTCAGGGAAAAGCAAGTCCTGCCGTAGGTTTCAATGTTGGTATTCTTTACAGCCCAAATGAGAGATGGAGCATCGGTCTTTCATACAGATCAAAGGTTATGCTTAAAGTAAATGATGGAACAACGGTTTTAAGCTATGCAACTCCGGAGCTTAAAACTCTTATGACTGTTTTAAGCACAGCTCCGGCATCAACAAATCCGCTTTACAACCCTTCGGTAGCAACTGTTACCTCTCTTGACGGCAAGTCATTCACATCGGAGCTTCCTGTCCCTTCAAACACAAATCTTGGTGTTGCCTTTAAAGCAACTAAGAAACTCCTTCTTTCTGCCGAACTTCAGTACGTAGGATGGAAAGCCTATGACACTTTAAAAATTGTTTTCCCAAGTATTACTTCGGCTACTCCAAAGAATTTCAAGAATACAATGATATATCGTATTGGTGCAGAATACAAAGCTTGTGAGAAATTCACCGCACGTATGGGATTTATCTACGACAGCACACCTGTTGACCTTAACCAGTATGGTCCGGAATCTCCGGGTTCAAACAAGATGAGCGTAACAGTTGGTGCAACTTATCAGGTGTTTAAGGCTATGGCTGTTGACCTGGGATTCCAGTTTAACAATGGCCAGAAAACAACAGGAAAGATTATTCAGAATGGAGTAACCGTATTGGGTGGCGACTTCAAAACAATTGCTTTCCTCCCTTCATTTGGATTAAGGTTTAACTTCTAGAAAAAATCCATACTTTTGCATGGGGAAAAACTATGTCAAAAGTAATATCAGTTAAAGAATTTATTGAGAGAGGAAACTCTCTTCCAATAATAGATGTAAGATCCCCGGGAGAATATGAGCACGCTCATATCCCCGGGGCTCTTAATTTACCGCTGTTCTCAGATGATGAGCGTGCAGAGATAGGGACCATATACAAAAAGCAGGGGAAGATAAAAGCTGTTCAGAGAGGGCTTGAATTTACAGGCCCTAAAATGAAGGATTTTACCAAGTTTGCACTTAAACTTAAATCTCCCGAAATTCTCATACACTGCTGGAGGGGAGGAATGCGTTCTTCGTCAATGGCATGGCTCATAGAAACAGTTGATATTAAATGTTCCGTTCTCATTGACGGCTACAAGGCATACCGTCATTATGTTCTGGATCGCTTTGACGTTCCCTGTAAAATAATCCTGCTTGGAGGATATACCGGTTCCGGTAAAACAGAAATTCTTCAGGCACTCCGGGAAGCCGGCGAGCAGGTTATTGATCTGGAAGGCATTTCCAATCATAAAGGCTCAGCTTTTGGTTCGCTTGGTCAGGAGATTCAGCCATCTACAGAGCAATTTGAAAATATGCTTTGCCGTGAGTTGGAGACTCTGGATTACAATCGCGTTATATGGGTAGAGGATGAAAGCAGAAATGTGGGAAAGGTCTTTTTACCCCAGTCTTTCTGGAACCAGATGCGCACATCTCCCCTTATACGAATTGATACTCCTTATGAAATTCGCATGGAAAGGCTTATGAGAGACTATGCCTGTTTCCCGCTGGAAGGGCTTGTGGATTCAATTAAGAAAATTGAGAAAAGGCTTGGTTTCGACAAGTGCAAAAAGGCAGTTGATGCTTGTATGGCAGGCGACAGGGATACCGCCGCAAGAATTTGTCTCGACTATTATGACTCGGCATACGGGAGCCAGCTGACCACCCGTTTCGGTACCGACCTTAAACTCCCCACAGTTAAACTTAATACGCTGGATAGCAAATCTACAATTGAAGAACTAAAGAGTATCGCAAAAGATACCATATTTAATATCTGACAAATGGGAATTAAAGAGATTAACAGCAAGATTGCAGTAATAATCAGCAGGAACGGCATGGGCGAAGCGCCGCAGGAGCTGAGCCACACACTCATAAAAAATTACCTGACTCTCCTTATAAACGAAGGGCGATGCCCGTCTTATATATGCCTTTATGGTGACGGTGTAAAACTGGTATGCGAAGGATCTCCCGTTATTGAAGAGTTTCGTGCCGCAGAAAACAGCGGGACCAAAATAATTATTTGTAAAACATGTCTGGTTTTTAACAACCTGCTGGACAAAGTACAGACAGGAAGCGTTGGCACTATGCTTGATATCATAGATGTACAGCAAAACAGCACAAAAATAATCAATCTGTAATGGGAGAAAATATCAGACTCACACAATTCAGCCCCGGTGCAGGATGCGGTTGCAAGATTGCGCCAAAAGACCTGGAAGAGATATTGAAAAGCAGTAAATCGGGAAAGATTTTTGAAAATCTGCTGGTTGGGAATGACAGCAAAGATGACGCAGCCGTATTAGACATTGGAGGAGGAAGGGCAATCGTGAGCACAACCGATTTTTTTACTCCAATAGTTGACAATCCTTATGACTTTGGAAGGGTTGCCGCTACAAATGCAATCTCAGATATTTATGCAATGGGAGGAGAGCCGCTCATGGCAATAGCAATTCTTGGCTGGCCGCTTGATAAGCTTCCTGCGTCTGTTGCCGGAGAGGTGGTTTCCGGAGCACGCGAAGTGTGCGACCAGGCAAATATCCCTCTTGCGGGCGGACACAGCATCAATAGTGCGGACCCTATATTCGGCCTTGCTGTTACAGGGATAGTAGAAGTAGAAAAGGTTAAGAAAAACAACGGTGCACAGGAAGGCTGCAAACTTTTCCTCACTAAGCCGCTTGGAATAGGTCTTGTAACTACTGCCGAAAAATTCGGAGTTGCAAGGGAAGAGGATAAAGCCGAAGCACTGAGGCTCATGACTACTTTAAACCGTCCCGGAATTGCCCTCTCTTCTGTTGAAGGAGTAACTGCCATGACCGATGTTACAGGTTTCGGACTCATGGGGCATGCCGCAGAGATGGCCGAAGGCAGTGGGGTGAAGATTGTAGTGGAGTTTGATAAAGTTCCCCGTATTGCGGGAGCAGATTTCTATATAGAGCAGGAGTGCATTCCGGGTGGTACTCATCGTAATTTTGCCAGTTACGGTCATAAAATATCGGCTATGACAGAAAAGCAGAAGGCTCTTCTTTGCGACCCTCAAACTAGCGGAGGTTTGCTCATTGCCGTTAAGCCGGACAGTATCAGCAAAGTAAGTGAGATTGCCAAAAAAGAGAACTTTCCCCTCTTCGAAATAGGGTATATTGAGAAAGGAAACGGCACCCTTTGGGTGGAAATAAAATAGTATATTTACGAAACTAACCCAAAATTTCAGAAATATGAAAAAAGCTTTAATTATTGGACTCTTCCTGACTTTTGCAAGTGCACTCACGGCCCAGAACATCAAAACCGGCGCCGAATCGGTAAGCGAGTACCTTCCTCTTTTGCAAGGGAAAAAAGTTGCTGTCCTCTCAAATCAGACCGGGATGATTGGGAAAACCCATCTTGTGGATTCTCTGGTTGCCCTTAAGATAAATATAGTTGCTATTATGTCTCCGGAACACGGTTTCCGCGGGGATGCCGATGCCGGCGAACATGTATCAAGTTCTGTAGACCAGAAAACAGGGATCCCTATCAAGTCTCTTTATGAGGGAAATACCGGCAAACCTGCTTCTGAACTTATGAAGGAGATTGATGTAATGGTTTTTGACCTGCAGGATGTTGGGGTTCGTTTCTATACATACCTCACAACTATGGCAAGAATGATGGAAGCCTGCGCAGAAAACGGAGTAAAAATGGTTATTCTCGACAGGCCAAATCCAATCGGGTTTTATGTAGACGGCCCTATCCTCGACATGAAATATAAATCCGGCGTTGGCTGGCTCCCTATTCCAACTGTTCACGGAATGACTCTCGGAGAACTTGCCGGAATGATAAATGGCGAAAAGTGGCTAAAAGACGGCATTCAGTGTGACATTAAGGTAATTAAATGCAAGAATTATACACACGCAAGCATGTATCAGCTTCCTGTGAAACCGTCGCCAAACCTTCCCGATATGAGGTCAATCTATCTCTATCCTTCTACATGTTATTTTGAAGCGACTCCTGTAAGTCTTGGAAGAGGAACAACTACTGCTTTCCAGATGTACGGACACCCTAACATGAAAGGATATAAATTCTCTTTCACTCCAAGGAGTATTCCAGGTGCGAAATTTCCTCCTCAGCTTGATAAGGAGTGCTTTGGTGTAGATTTAAGAAAGACTCCGTCAATCGAAGAGATTAACAAGGCAGGTATAAACCTAGAATACGTGGTTGATGCATACAAAAATCTTAACCTCGACGATCATTTCTTCCGTTCTTTCTTTGAAAACCTCATTGGTCAGGGATATGTGAGAAAAATGATAAAAGAGGGGAAAACAGCTGCCGAAATAAAGGCAATGTGGGCAGGAGACGTTGCAAAATTCAAAGAGCAACGACGCCCTTACCTGTTGTATCCGGAAAACTAATATAAATCAGGGAAATCAGAAAGTAATTTCTCTGGTACCGTCTTCAAGAACAGATATTTTTACTCTGAGCGTATCAGGTGGAAGTATCTGTTCAATTTTTTCCGGCCATTCAATAATGCATAAATGTCCAGAGTCTACGAACTCTTCAAAGCCTATATCAAAAGCCTCTTCGAGCTTATTAATCCGGTAGAAGTCAAAGTGGAAAATCAACTCTCCGCTCTCGGTTGTATATTCGTTTATTAATGTAAACGTAGGACTGTTAACTCCCTCCTTAACTTTGAGCGCGCGGCAGAGGGCCTTTGTGAAAGTAGTTTTTCCGGCACCCATCTCTCCATATAAAGCTATAACCGGAAGGGGTGGCCTTAACTGCAAAAACTCTTTTGCGGCTCTTCCGATGTCATCTATTCCGTTGATTATAATTTTTTTATTCATTCCAATTTTTTCTGTCGAATCCTCTGTAAAGCAGCGCTTCTGAAAGATGGCTCAAAGATATAAAATCTCCTCCATCTAAATCGGCAATTGTCCTGGCAACCTTCAAAATTCTGCTGTATGCCCTTGCCGAAAGGCTCAGTTTGGAAATCGCGGCACATAAGAACTGAGTCTCATTCCTGCCTATTTTGCAGTACTTTTTTAAATCTCCGGCAGGTATCTGTGCATTTGTATTATACTCGCCCATATATCTGTTATTCTGAATCACTCTTGCTGCTTCAACTCTTTCCCGGATTTCACGGCTGCTCTCGGAGCCGCCCTCCCCTGTCAGTCTCTCCGCAGGAACAGGCTGCACTTCAATCTGCAAATCAATCCTGTCCATGAGCGGCCCCGAAATTTTTGACCGGTATCTTGCCACCTGTGCCGCACCGCATGTACACCTGTCGCCGGGCTGGCCGTAAAAACCGCAGGGGCAAGGATTCATGGACGCAATGAGCATAAAGTTTGCGGGATAGGTTAATTTGTATTTTAATCTTGAAATTGAAATTTCTCTTTCTTCCATGGGCTGCCTAAGGACTTCGAGTACCGAGCGGGGGAATTCAGCTATTTCGTCAAGATAAAGCACCCCGTTATGTGCAAGGGATATTTCTCCGGGCATTGATGCAGAGCCCCCGCCGGTAATTGCACAAAGCGAGGCCGAATGGTGAGGTGAACGAAAAGGCCGCTCTTTCATAAGTCCTCCGTTTGAACAGGACTTTCCTGCTACTGAATAAATTTTGCTTGTTTCTACAGACTCGGCAGAGGTCATTTTTGGCAGAATTCCGGCAAGAGCCCTTGCCATAAATGTTTTTCCCGAGCCTGGAGGTCCGCTTAAAATTAAATGATGGGCTCCTGCGGCTGCAATTTCGAGACCTCTTTTTGCACTCTCCTGTCCCCTGATTTCCTTAAAATCCGGAATATTAAACATTGACCTTGATTCAGAAGTTTCCTTTTGGGGTATCAACGGCACAACACTCACCTCGCCTGACAAAATTGAAATAACTTCGTCAAGATGTGTTACTCCATATATTTCCAGACCACCAATTTCCGAAGCCTCTTTAGCAGAATCAAGCGGGAAAATACATCCCCGGAAACCCTCTTTCTTTGCATGAACGGCAACAGGGAGAGCGCCGTTTACCGGTCTTATAGTTCCGTCGAGGGCCAGCTCTCCCATAATTATATAATCTTCCAGATAATTGAACAGATACTGGTCCGATGCAGCCAGAATTCCCATGGCAATTGCAAGGTCAAATGACGAACCCTCCTTTTTAAGATCTGCCGGGGCCATGTTGATTACAATCTTCTTACCAGGCAACTTTGCGCCAACTGTGTGAAGTGCCGTCCCAATTCTTTGCTGACTCTCCCTCACTGCACTGTCCGGCAGCCCAACCAGGAAAAAGCTGATTCCGGGAGAGACATCTACCTCAACAGTAACTGTAATTGCCTCAACACCTATACATGTTGCACAAAAAGTTCTTCTAAGCATATTTTTTATTCAAATCTACATAGCCTCGGGGCGGCCTGCAATGGGAAAACAGCTCTTTATCTATTTCTAAAAAAAATCTATCTAATACTAAAAATTTGTAGATTTGTGTAGATGCAAAAAGAAACAATAAAAACCTACTACTGCTCCAAACTGGGGGAGATTGGCGGCTATATTCCGGGAGACAGGCGGATTGTCGTTCTCATAGACTCTGCGCTTGTAGAGATGTATGGCAATCTTTTCCCTTATCCTGCAATAAGTGTTGAAGCGCGGGAAGAGAGTAAAAGTTTTCTCAAAGTAGAAGAGATTACTCTCAGGTTAATGGAGATGGGCGCAGACAGAGGAACATTTTTGCTGGTTGTTGGAGGCGGAATTCTGAGCGATCTTGGAGGATTTATTGCTTCCATATACTTCCGTGGAATTGATTTCGCGTATGTCCCAACAACATTGCTTGCCCAGGTGGATGCATCAATCGGCGGGAAATGCGCAATTAATGTAAGCGGCTATAAAAACATACTTGGCGTTGTAAAACAACCGTGTTTCACATTGTTTTGCGGCGAGTTTCTTAACTCACTTCCCAAAAAAGAGGTAGAGGCCGGTCTTGCAGAGATGATGAAAACATTTTTGCTTGCCGACAGGAGCGTTTACTTTGATGCCGTTGACTCTCTCACCGGAACAAGTCCTTTCCTGAAGAGAATATCAAACATATCGGAGCTTCTTCCATTTATAAAGAAAGCTGCAGAAATAAAGATTTCAGTTGTTGAGCGGGATCCGTATGAGAAAGGAGAAAGAAAGCTACTTAACCTGGGCCACACATTTGCCCATGCACTGGAAAAACTTTGTTCTGTGTCCCACGGAGAGGGAGTAAGCATTGGCATAGCTCTTGCTGCTAAACTTTCTGTTAAACTTCGTTTGCTGGAAAGCAGCGAGGGAGACAAAATACTAAGAGATATGGAACAACTTGGTTTGCCGGTTAAATCGCCGGTTGCGCCAAGGGAACTTACAGAAATAATAACAAAAGACAAAAAGAGAGATGGGGATAATATACAGTTTGTACTTCTTAAATCAATAGGTACAGCTGTTATATATCCTATATCAATCGACAGACTAAAGGGGGTACTTAATGATTTGTCTTAGCTTACAAAAGCTTGACTATGCCGGACTTATCCGTGCAGTTTCAAACTCGGAAATATCCGAGATACGGTTGGATTTAACACAACTGACAAACGAGGAAGTTGCAGGCATATTCGCCACAAAACATTCTTTAATTGCCACATGCCGGCTTGAAAACCTGCCTCAGGAAGAGTGTTACGAAAAATTAATGAGTGCCATTGAAGGAAATGGGCCAAAAGAGGGTGCCTCTTACAGGAAATACATAGACATTGAACTGGATTCGCCGGATTATTACAGAGACAGACTCATTGCTGCTGCAAGAGTCAATAATTTCGGGATAATCCTTTCACATCACGATTATAATAACTGCGACCAGTTAGAAAGACTGATTGAAATAGCACAAAGTGCGTATGAAAAGGGTGCTGACATTGCAAAGATTGTAACGACTGCAACGGTAACAGAAGACGGTATAAGGACGCTGAAACTTTACAGGCACTTTACTCCGGAAAAACTATTGGCTTTCTCTATGGGAAAGCCGGGCCGCTTTACAAGGCTACTCTCCTCTTTCTTTGGAGCGCCATTCATTTATGCCGCACTTGAGGCTTCGCTTGCAACTGCCAATGGTCAGCTTACAGCAGATGAGATCAAAAAAATTCAGAATCCTGCAAATTATAAAAACAGAATTAACTTCAACAACCTCACTCCTTCAATAAAAGCACCTGCATCCAAAAGTCACGCACAGAGAGCAATTATTGCGGCAGGATTGTCCAAGGGAGAGTCGAATCTGTATGGCTATACATCGTGCAACGACACCGAGGCGGCAATCGAACTTGTTAAAAGATTTGGCGTTGAAGTAAAATACAATCCAAAAAGAGGACATCTGTTTATTAAAAGCATTGGTGCCGATGCCATAAAAAATGAATTTGTAAAGGAGAGTACTCCTCTGGAATTCAATGCCGGCGAGTCGGGCCTTTTATCAAAACTTACTATTCCAATCGCAGGACATCTTTCTTCTAGCAGAGAGATAACCATAACCGGCGAGAACACCCTTCTTAAAAGGGAGTACAAGGGAGTGGACGAAGTTTTGGAAAAGATAGGACTGCACTTTATTACAAACGGCAACTATCTGCCCGCAAAGGTCACTGGAGAAATTAAGAGCGGCAGCATCACTCTTTCCGGAAAAGGAGGGTCACAGCTTGTTTCGGGACTTCTCATGGCTTTGCCGCTTTGCCGCGAAAGCAGCAGAATTGAACTTGAACATCCTACAAGCAAGCCTTATATAGACCTCACATTGAGAACCCTTAAGGACTTTAATCTCAGGATAAACAACACGAATTATACACAGTTTCAGATACCGGGAAGACAGAGATACCGTAAAAAAATATTCTACCAGATTCAGGGAGACTGGAGTTCAGCTGCGTTGCTTCTGGTTGGTGCCGCAATTTCAAATCCTGTAATTGTAAAGAACCTATCCATCAATACGAGCCAGGCCGATGAAAAAATTCTGGAAGTATTAAACATGGCCGAAGTTGAAATTGAGGTAATAGAGGGACCAAAATATCTTATAATGTGCGGAGATGTTCCGTGCGCTTTTAAAGATAATCCCGATGATGAAACATGCTGCAGCGGCAGCGTTGAAATAAAAAGCACAAAGACTTCTTTAAAAGCCTTCGAAGTAGATGCCACCGATTCTCCTGACCTGTTTCCTCCTCTTGTTGTTCTTGCTTTAAACTGCGAAGGAGAGAGCAGGATAAAAGGCGTGGGCCGCCTATACAACAAAGAGAGTAATCGTGCGGAAACCCTGTATTCCGAATTTACAAAACTGGGTGCCGAGATAGACATAAAAGACGATTACATGATTATTAAAGGGGGTAAACTCCACGGAGGGTATTGCAATACTTATGGCGATCACCGGATAGCAATGGCTCTCATAATTGCCGGTCTAAGTATCAAAGAGCCCCTATATATTGACAATACGGAGTGCATATCGAAATCCTATCCCGATTTCATTAACAATTTTGAAATATGAACACCTTCGGCAATAAATTTAGAATTTCAATATTCGGAGAATCTCACGGACAGATGATTGGCGTAGTTGTAGACGGAGTCCCCGCAGGAATTCCGCTGTCGGAAGAAGATTTCACCGAAGACCTGTCCCGTCGCAAAAGTGGTGCATTCGGCACCACACCAAGAGTTGAAAGCGATATTGCTCAGATTCAAAGCGGAATATTCAACGGGCACACTACAGGTGCTCCAATTTGTCTCACATTTGCCAATAAAAACAGAATATCAACAGATTATATTCAATTTGAAACACATCCCCGTCCCGGTCATGCCGATTTTACCTGTTCATCAAAATACAAGGGATACTCAGATATTCGCGGAGGAGGTCACCATTCCGGCAGAGTTACAATAGGACTCGTGGCAGCAGGGGTAATTGCAAAAAAAATTATTGAACCAATATCTGTTTATGCATCGGTGATTGAAATAGGAGGAACAAAGCAATGGGGATCTTTAATTGAGAAAGCCAAAAACGCAGGTGACTCTTTGGGGGGGATTATCGAATGCAGGGCAAATGAGATGCCAGTTGGAATTGGGGAACCTTTTTTTGATTCTCTTGAATCAAAGCTGGCTCATATAATTTTTTCCATACCGGGTGTGAGAGGAATTGAATTTGGCGATGGTTTCGCCGCTGCAAAGATGATGGGTTCACAGCATAACGACCCGTTTGTTTCATCCGAAGGGAAAACAATAAAAAACGGTTCGGGAGGAATAAACGGAGGAATTTCAAACGGAAACGAACTGATCTTCCGCATAGCAGTAAAACCAACATCAAGCATTTCCCTTCCTCAGAATACATATAACTTTTCCAGCGGAAAGGTAGAAGAGCTCAAAGTTGAAGGCAGGCACGACACCTGTTTTGCATTAAGGGTCCCCGTAATTGTTGAGGCAGCAACGGCAATTGTCCTGGCCGATATGCTAGTTTAACTCTTTTATAAAACACCTTCTGGTCATAAAAGGCTTTCCCTCGTAGTAGTCAAATATGTTCTGAACCGCAGTGTTATTGTCAAGCTGAGGGTTAGCAACCACTTTTTTCACTCCAAGCTTAATGAAGTTTGTATTAAGATGGTCAAAAATAACAGCATTAAGCCCTTTTTGCTGATATTCGGGCACTACCCCTATCATGAGCATATCAACAAACTCATAACTCTTAAGAGCCTTTAAAATATGCAAAAACCCGAACGGGAACAATTTGCCTCTGCACTTTTTAAGCGCCAGAGAGATATTAGGCATAGTTATGGCAAAAGCTACAACTTTATCCTCATTGTTTATCACTATCGCAATAAGATCAAAATTAATCATCGGCAAAAACTGATCTACATAAGACTCAATTTGTCGCTGAGTTAAAGGTGAAAAGCCATAAAGGGGAACAAATGCCTTGTTGTATGCTTCAAAAAGTCCGATGCCATATTTTCTGAGCCTTTTCTTGGATACGGGCTCAAGCAGCCTCACATTATATCTTTTTTTAATAATTTGCGAGTACTGCCTGAGTTTATCCGGTACTTGCTCCGGGACATCATATTCTCTCTGATGCCAGTCTGCATCCTTTAAATATCCGAGCCTCTCAAGATGATCTCTGTAATAAGGGAAATTGTAAAGTGTCGTAAATGAGCTCCTGTTTTCGAACCCGTCTACAAGCATGCCTTCTCTGTCCATATCCGTAAATCCGAAAGGTCCGTTTACGGCTGTCATCCCCATTTTTACCGCCAGCTCCTCTATCTTTCCCATGAGGGCGGCCGACACTTCCAGGTCGTCTACAAAATCCAGCCAGCCAAAACGCATGTACTTTTCGTTCCAGTCCCTGTTTGCATTATGGTTTAAGATAGCGGCCACCCTGCCAACAGTTTCGCTGCCGTTTTTGGCAACGAAGTACCAGGCCTCGCAATATTCAAATGCCGGATTTTTGTCTTTTAAAAGAGTGTCGTATTCGTCTTTCCACAATGCATTTACCCAATTCTGGGAATCTTTGTAAAGCTTTTCGGGAAAGGCTATAAAATCTTTGAGTTCCTTTCTGGAGTTTACCTCCAGTATGGTAATGGGCATGCAAGTGTAGTGTTGGTTATAGTCCGGAGTCTTTCCTGTTATTTAACAATCGATCCGGCAACCGCGTTGGCAACAAGTGCCCTCAGGCGAACAACACTTCCAACATCGGCAGGGTGAACTCTGTGCGAAAGAAGTATAACAGCTGTCTTGGAAACAGGATCAATAACTATTGACGTTCCGGTATAACCTGTGTGACTGAATGTTTTTGCAGGGTGAAACAGGTTTCCGTTGTTTGAAGCATACGAGGAGTAATTATCCCATCCCAGTGAGCGTCCAAGATCTTTAACGCTTTCTGGAACTGTTGTCATCACATCTACAGTCAGTTTGCCAAGCACTCTCCTGCCATTATATTCGCCACCATTCATCATTGCTGCTGCAAGGATTGAGAGATCCTCCGCATTTGAAAATACTCCTGCATTACCTGAATTTCCGTCATTCAATATTCTGGCAATAGGGTCATGAACCTTACCAAGTATAACAGATCCGTCTTTTTGTTTTTCAGTAGGAGCAACAAGCTTTAATGTTTCTCCGGTTGGGTTGTACATTGTGTTTTTCATGCCCAGAACATCAAACACGTTTTTCTTCGAGTAATCCATAAGCTTCATTCCTGTTATGTTTTGAAGGATATTCTGAAGTGTTACGAAGTTAAGACAACTATACTGAAACTTTGTGGTTGGTTTGAAGTCTCTTTTGCAGTTTGCAATCCAATCCATAAGGGCTTTTGGATTTGGTGCACCGCTTTTTGCTACTATATCGGCAACAGGGGCATATGGAGGAAGTCCAGAAGAGTGTGTAAGCAGGTCTATTACCCTGATATCAATTTTTCTGCCGGATGCAGAATCTACATATGGCTTAAAGCCGTCTATGTACATAGAAACATTATCAGTCAGGCGAACTCTGCCCTGCTCTACCAGCTGCATAAATGCAATTGCTGTTCCAACAGGTTTGCTCACAGAAGCAAGGTCAAAAACTGTATTTACAGCCATTTTTACAGTATCGGGATAAACTGATTTATTACCGTATGCCTTTAAATATACCATTTTACCATCTCTCACGACAGCTATTACTGCACCGGGGATCTCACCCTTTTTTATTGACTCGTCTATTATACGGTCTACATTTGAAAGTCTTTTAGAATCCATTCCGGCCTGTTCCGGAGTTACTTTTAGAAGTGGCTGAGCAATTGCTGCAACTGAAAAGATAATGGATAGAAGGAAAATGGTAGCTTTTTTCATTGTTTTGGGGTTAAGTATTACACAAAAGTACTAAAGAGTTTTTAGAAATGATATTTTTTGTTAGCCATATGGGATATCATTTTTATATGACTAAATTTAAATTGGAAAGTTTAATTTCCTAAAATAAACTAACTTTACAAAAAATAGAGATTCAATTGCAAACGCATACCAAAGCATCTGTAATTATATTATTTACAATTATTTGCATGTTCGCAGGTAATATTGGCTTATATGCACAGCAATCATCAGAATCATCAGTGTCATTCTCAGCAAATGTCGATTTTGTAAGCAAATACATCTGGCGAGGACAGGATTATGGCCACTCTCCAAGCGTACAACCCGGATTATCAGCAACATGGCACGACTTCACAATTGGAACATGGGGGGCATACCGGCTCTCCGGAGACGGTGATGACGAACTCGATTTCTATATATCCAAAACTGTAGGTCCGGTATCGTTTGCTGTGTGGGACTACTGGTCATACAGTAAAGCAAATCCTTCCCGTTTTACTAATTACAACTATGAAACAACATCGCATCTTTTAGAGGGGCAGATTCTTTTTTCCGGAGGCGAAAAGCTTCCATTTAACCTCCTTGGCAGCTGGCTTTTCTACGGAGCCGACCCATCCAAAAGCATATATGTCGAGCTTCAATATATTTTACCGATAAAGAGCTCGGAGCTAATGTTTTTTGCCGGATACCAGGCAAAGGGGAACTATTACGCGCAAAAGGCTTCATTCGTTAATGTAGGTGCTACTCTTACTCAGCCATTGGCTGTAACGGAAAAATATTCCCTCGATTTGCTATTGAGCATAATTACAAATCCGGGAAATAAAAGCATATTTTTTACGGTGGGCCTGAGCCTTTATAACAATTAACAAGAGATGAAAAAGAACCTGAGTGTATACAAGATAGTGTTTGCCGTGATTTCCATGACAGGACTTTTTTTCTTCTTGTAACTCTTGTTCTGTCTAAACTGGAAAACAGAGAATCAGAAAATATATTTCAGGCATCTCAGCAACAACTGGAGCAGGAGGCTAAAGCTTTAATTTCAATAAGCAACAGGCCGCTTGGTCAAATTGCATGGGATTATACATACTGGGATGAATTTGTAGCAGCCATAAACCGCAATAACCAGAAATGGTTTAAAGACAATATTACAACAATTTTAACCTCATTCCGGCTGGAATATGTTTGCGTATACGATGCGAATTTTAATATCATTCATGAAGCATCAGGTGACGGGATTTCCGTAAGGAGAATTATCCCCCCCGAAATTTTTTCAAAATTTAAGGATACATCGCTTATTGGCTTTAGTATTAATACGACAGCCGGGATTTTTGAGGTTACAGGTTCTTCCGTTCACCCCACAGACGACCCCTCCCATAGTAAGACAAAACCCAGCGGCTACCTTTTTGTTGCAAAAAACTGGAACAAAGATTTTATTAATGAACTCTCCTCTTTAAGCGGTACCCAAATAAAATTATTGGCTCCTGAAGACAAAACTGATGAGAATGACAGAAACAATGTAAATTCTATAATCAATCTAAAAGGATGGGATGAACAGGTAGTTGGCAAAATCTTATTCACCAAAAAGAATGAGGCACTTGCGATTTACCGGAAAGACTCTGCCTACATGATTATTTTTCTACTCATAAGCGTACTTATCACATGGGCAGTTTTGCAGTTTACACTATATAAATGGGTTATAAGACCGCTGAAGATTGTTATAGCAATAATCGGGAGCGAAGATTACAAAAAGATGTACCAGCTGAAAAAGGCACCCGAGGAGTACCGTCAAATAGGCCTTTTGCTTGAACGGCATTTAAAGCAACAGGAGGAACTTATAAAAGCCAAAGAGAAAGCCGAAGAATCCGACAGACTTAAGTCTGCTTTCTTAGCCAACATGAGTCATGAAATACGCACCCCACTAAATGGCATTATGGGATTTGCCGGGCTGCTCGCAGATACCGATCTAACAGAAGATCAGAAGAACCAGTACATTAAAATAATTGAGGAGAGCGGTGCCCGGATGCTCAATATAATTAACGATTTAATAAATATCTCAATTATAGAGGCGGGTCAGCTGGTGCTTCATTATTCACAATTCAACCTGAATGAATTGCTGGACTATATTTATGCATTCTTTAAACCGGAAATAGAAAAAAAGGGGATAACTCTTTCACTTGTCAAAAATTTGCCTGCCGAAGAAATCATCTTAAATTCCGACAGAGAGAAGGTATATGCCATTCTCATGAATATTGTCCGGAATGCGTCAAAATATACAAATTCCGGTCAAATCAGTTTTGGGTATGAACTTAAAGAGAGTGAAATTCTGTTCTTTGTTAAGGATACTGGAATTGGGATATCAAAAGACAAACAGAAAGTTATCTTTGACAGGTTTATTCAGGCAGAAAAGTCTATTTCCAAGGACTATGAGGGCGCAGGTCTTGGATTGGCTATAACAAAAGCTTATGTGGATAAATTAGGCGGTAAAATATGGCTTGAAAGCGAACCCGGAACTGGCTCGAAATTTTACTTTACCCTTCCTCGGTAAGTCGCTAATTATCAATCCCCGACAAAATTGAAGAGGGCTCTGCCCTCTTCAATTTTAGCATAACACAGTAAGTTAGGTATTTGCGAACCCTGTTTGTCGCAGGAAGCGAAATAATAAAGGCCGGCTAAAATTTTAGCCGGCCTTTATTAAAAATTAATTGTGAAGATTTAGTTCTCGCTTGATTCTCTCTGAGGGCGTGCACCGCCACGAGAATTGTTGTTTGAACGGCCTCTTGCGCCACCTCTTGAATCACCTCCACGGCCACCACCTCTGCGATCACGATCACCACCGCCACGACGGTCATTTCTTCCGCCTGACTGTTGTCCTCCCTGACCTGCTGAAGCATTTGCTGCCATGCCTACGTTAGGAGAAAGATCTCTCTTGCCGTATACTTCGCCGTTGCAAACCCATACTTTCACTCCAAGAACGCCTACTTTTGTGTGGGCCTCTGCATGAGCGTAGTCTATATCTGCACGGAAAGTGTGAAGCGGAGTTCTTCCCTCTTTGTAAAGCTCTCTTCTTGCCATCTCAGCGCCGCCAAGACGACCGCTGATGAGAACCTTGATACCTTCGGCACCCATTCTCATAGTTGAAGCCATTGCCATCTTAATCGCACGGCGATAAGATACACGGCCTTCTACCTGACGTGCAATATTGTTTGCTACAATGTTGGCATCCAGTTCCGGTCTCTTAACTTCATAGATGTTAATCTGAACCTCTTTGTTAGAGATTTTCTTTAACTCTTCTTTAAGTTTGTCAACCTCCTGACCTCCCTTACCGATAATAATACCGGGACGGGCAGTGTGGATAGTAACAGTAATAAGCTTAAGTGTTCTTTCGATAACAATTTTCGAAAGTGATGCTTTTGCAAGACGGGCATTTAAATACTCGCGAATTTTAGCATCCTCAAATAGTTTGCTTGCGTAATCAGTTCCACCGTACCAGTTAGAGTCCCAGCCACGGATAATACCAAGTCGGTTTGATATAGGATTTGTTTTTTGTCCCATCTTATTGCTCCTCTTTTACGGTTTTACTTTTCATGCCAAGCACTATGGTTACATGGTTTGAACGCTTACGAATTCTTGCCGCGCGACCTTGCGGTGCTGTTCTTATGCGCTTGAGTGAACGGCCTTGTCCAACCATAATAGACTGTACACAAATATTGCCGTTTTCCAACTCTTTGCGGTCTGCTTCGTTTTTAGCTTCCCAGTTGGCAATTGCCGAACGAAGAAGTTTTTCCAAACGAATAGACGCTTCCTTTTTGGTATATTTTAAGATATCCAAAGCATGGTTCACTTCTACACCCCTTATAATATCTGCTACTAAACGCATCTTACGGGGTGAGGTAGGAACATCATTCAACTTTGCAAAAGCTGTCTGTTTCCTTATTTCTTTTTGCCTCTCGGCTGTTTCTCTTTTTCGAGCTCCCATTATTGTGACTTTTTACACATTAATTAATTAGCGATTACCCGAGTGACCTTTAAAGGTTCTTGTGGGTGCAAACTCGCCGAGCTTGTGACCAACCATATTCTCGGTTACATATACCGGAATAAACTTGTTTCCATTATGAACAGCGATGGTGTGGCCAACGAAGTCGGGTGAAATCATACTGGCTCTTGACCAGGTCTTGATAACCTCTTTCTTTGCGGTTTCATTCATGGCCAATACTCTTTTCTCGAGACTGGCTTGTATGTATGGACCTTTTTTTAATGAACGACTCATAATTCTCTATTCAGTTTAATTCCGTTATTTTTTCCTTCTTTCAATAATAAACTTCTTAGTCGTCTTCTTAGGGTTACGTGTTTTGTAACCTTTAGCAGGAATGCCTTTTCTTGAGCGAGGGTGTCCGCCTGATGCGCGCCCTTCACCACCACCCATAGGGTGATCGACTGGGTTCATCACCACACCACGGTTACGTGGTCTGCGACCTAACCATCTCTTACGTCCGGCTTTTCCGTCCGACTCTAAGTTGTGATCTGGATTTGATACTGTTCCAATTGTTGCACGGCATGTAACCAGCACCATTCTTGTTTCGCCTGAAGGCAGTTTTAGAATGGCATGAGTACCTTCTCTTGCAAGAAGCTGAGCATAAGCTCCTGCACTTCTTGCCATAGCGGCACCCTGGCCGGGACGCAGTTCAATATTGTGAACAAGTGTACCTAGTGGAATCTCTGATAGAAGAAGTGTGTTACCAAGTTCTGGTGCTACTCCGGGTCCCGAAGCAATCACCTGGCCAACTTTAATCCCATTGGGAGCTAAAATGTAGCGCTTCTCTCCATCTTTGTATACAACTAATGCGATACGAGCACTTCTGTTCGGATCGTATTCAACTGTTTTTACTTCGGCGGTATATTTATCCTTATCGCGTAAAAAGTCAATTACACGATACATTCTTTTATGACCACCACCGATATAACGCATTGTCATCTTACCCTGTTTGTTACGGCCGCCAGTCTTACTAAGTGGCTGTAACAATGATTTCTCAGGAGTAGAACAAGTAATCTCGTCAAATGCGCTAATAGCTTTATGTCTTGTACCGGGTGTAGCCGGTTTAAATTTGCGTATTGCCATAGAGTTTAAATGTTACTGTAGAAATCTATCTTATCTTCACTAGCAAGTGTTACAAACGCTTTTTTATAGTGGTTTGCACGACCTGACAACAATCCCGCTTTGGTAAAACGGCTTTTGCTTTTTCCGTGGTAGTTAACCGTATTTACATTTAATACTTTAACTCCATACATCTCCTCAACCGCTGCTTTGATTTCCAATTTATTTGCACTACGGTCAACCTCAAAACCATAACGATTCAATTTTTCGCCCTGAATCGTCAATTTTTCTGTTACTAATGGCTTAATTAATATTCCCATCTCGCTCTGCGGTTAGTTACGTCCATACTGAGCCTGCAGAATATCCTGAACACCATCTACCAAAATTAGACTGGTAGCGTTAACTACGTCGTAGGTACTAAGTTCGTTAACGGATATTACTTTGATATTTTGCAAGTTGCGTGAAGACAAGTAAATATTTTCTGAATTTTCGGGAAGTACAAAGAGAATTCTTCTGGCGTTAACCTTAAGATTAGTAAAAATCTTAATCATCTCCTTTGTCTTAGGGTTCTCGAACGAGAACGGCTCAACAATTGTAAGCGATTGCTCTTTTACTTTATATGATAAAGCAGAGAATCTTGCAAGTTGTTTAAGCTTCTTGTTCAGTTTAAAGCTGTAATCACGTGGTTTTGGTCCAAAAGCCCTTCCACCGCCAACAAAAGTTGGTGATTTGATGCTACCGTGACGAGCTCCGCCTGAACCTTTCTGGCGAACAATCTTTTTGGTACTGTATGCTACTTCCCACTTTTCTTTGGTTTTGTGGGTACCCTGACGCTGATTTGCAAGATATTGCTTAACATCAAGATAAATAGCGTGGTCGTTTGGCTCTATGCCAAAGATACCAGAATCCAGAGTCACTTTTTTCCCGGACTCCGTACCATCTATTTTATATACTGATAATTCCATAGACGTTTATTCCTCCACTATTACATAAGAACCTTTTGCACCGGGAATAGATCCCTTAACAAGTATCAGATTATTCTCAGGAATAACCTTAACAATTCTGAGGTTCAAGATTTTTACCTGATCGCCACCCATTCGGCCGGCTAATCTTTTTCCTTTAAATACCCTAGAAGGCCAAGAAGAGGCACCCATTGATCCGGGAGCACGAAGTCTGTTGTGCTGTCCGTGTGTTGCGCCGCCTACTCCTGCGAAACCGTGGCGTTTCACAACACCCTGGAATCCTTTACCTTTAGAAATCCCTGTTACGTCTACCCATTCCATCTGATCGTGAAATACATCTGTTACGGTGATAGTGTCACCAAGCTGAAAATCCTTTGTAAAGTCATTTGAAAACTCAACAATCTTTCGCTTAGGTGTGGTGTTTGCCTTTTTAAAGTGGCCCATAAGGCCTCCGCTGGTGTGTTTCTCTTTTTTCTCGTCATAGGCAAGCTGTACAGCGGCATAACCATCTTTCTCTTCTGTACGAATTTGCGTAACTACACACGGACCAGCCTCAATAACGGTGCATGGAATATTTTTTCCATCGGCACCAAAAACGGAAGTCATTCCGATTTTCTTTCCAATTAATCCAGGCATTGGTTGTTAATTTGGTGTTTTTTAAATTATTAGTAAATCCCGCATAAAATTTGCGGGGAGCAAAGATACGACAAAATCTTTTAAATGCAATAGGTGAGCAGAATATATGAACAAGATATTCACAATTTAATTGGCAATCCAAATCATAGAATCTCAAAAAAATATGTAAATTTTCTATTTAATTCTGTTTAAAAGCCCAGTTTTAATGGTTGATTCTTTTAACGGATTAACAAAATACCGGGCATCAGCCAAGTTTGTATTTGTTTTGTTCTTCTCATACTTCTCAACAAAGAATGTGGCACGCTCCACGAGGAATTTTCTGCAATCAAGATTAACCATAACTCCTTTGTCATAATTACCATATGACATTCCAGTTACTTGGCTATTTGTGGTAAGTAAAGTAATATTGCTCTTATTAAGCCCTTTAACATTAATAGTTACAGATGGATAATAGAAGTATTCTCCGGAAGGTAAAACTACACTTATTATCAATGCATTACCTGAAACACGTTTAGAAATCGAGCTATTTAACCGATAGTAGTTGTACTCATAGTATTCTTCAAGGTTTGGCATCCAAACCGAATCGTTTCCGTCTTTACCATATGTATCGTTTAGCCAAAGAAGTGTTTCTGCCCACAAAATACCTGTTTTATGCACACCAACATGTATTGCCTTTCTTTCCTCTTTCTTTATTAACAACTGCTTTGTAATCTCATCCTTGACCTCAATTTCGGAATAAAAACTTCTGTCAAGCAATATTTTATATAAATCAGCATTAACTTTATAAGGATACAAAATTTCTGCACCCGATTGTGCTGTCATCGTCTGAATTGGATTATACCTATTAGCTGCCTCAACATATGATTTATTCCCGTTTGGTTCTGCTAAAGCCTTGCTACCTCTTCCATTAAGACTATCCTTTATGATTTTCTGTGAAAGGATATAATGCTTTAGAATTGTATCTGTGTTATGAACAGTTTCATCCGCGATATTGACATCATGAAAGGCAATACCTACATCATAATTAAGCATCTCCCTGACATTTTTCCATGTAAGACCGGATTTCATTTTAAAACGAGAATAATCTGCTTTGTAATTTTTATTTACAATCGTTTTCGCACTCATCAATTTAAGCTCCGGCCAAAGTGCGGTTGTGAATGAAAAACGCACTTCATTTCCAGTTCCGTCTGTACTTCCCAGTGTTTTTGGCAGGGTATATGTACCCGGTGGTAAATCATTACCTCTAAGATGGTCTATATCATAATAATATTCTATATTTGGAGAAAGAGGCTTTCCATTTATAGCAGCCCAGGTGGAACAGAAAGCTGTCTGCATGCAATCATCCTGAGTTAAAAGAAACAACCAGGATTTATTGTATTTAAGATAAGGTATTTCAACAATTAAATCATTGAGATTAATACTGCCATCGGTCGTAATTGATATTTCGGCAGTCGCATTTTTAACTTCATTGTTAAAAGGATAGATATATGTTTTTTCTATTTCATCTTTATTTACTGGTACTCGTTTAGGAAATTTTACACAATATGACATAGATATCAAAACCACAACGAGAAATATAATCTTAAAAAATGCTCTTTTCATCCCGGTAATTAGTTATAAATAAGAGCCTCTAATTTAGTTATTAAAATCCAAATTATTACGTTTATCAACAAGATAATCCATTCTAAGATAGGAGTGAATGCAAATTTGAAACAATCAGCTTAACCGCGATGGCAAGAAGTATGATTCCAAAAAATTTCCTCATAACATATATGCCACTCTTTCCAATTTTTCTCGAAATAAGATCGAGGTTGCTGAGTACAAAATATACAACGACAATATTAAGAAACAGAGCAACAATAATGTTAAGCACATCATATTCTGCCCGGAGAGACAGCAGGGTAGTAAATGAGGCCGCTCCTGCAATGAGAGGAAAGACAATCGGCACAATTGTAGCCGAGTCTGTGGGTCCGTCATCCTTGAATATCTGAATGCCAAAAATCATTTCAATGGCCAAAACCAGAAGAACAAGCGCACCTGCCACCGCAAAGGATGAAATATCAACCCCGAAAAGTCCAAGCATTGCCTGACCCAAAAACAGGAAAGCAACGAGTATCGCAAAAGAAATTACAGCAGCATTGAGAGGACTGAAGCTTTTCTTCTTCTCCTTCATCCCGATAATTATCGGCACCGAACCCAAAATATCTATCACGGCAAACATTACTATGAATGCGCTGAATATATCTTTTATGCTGAAATTCATATGATGAGTATTTTTACAAAGATATAAAAAAAGCCTCTTAATCTGCCGATCAAGAGGCTTTCAGGTGCTCGGGACGGGAATCGAACCCGTACGGACATTTCTGCCCACAGGATTTTAAGTCCTGCGTGTCTACCTATTCCACCACCCGAGCCCATTTTGCTAAAAATGAACGGCTCACAGGCGAGCACCATCTTTAAGAACTATCCGGAAGACAAAAAATTTCCGGTAATAATTTATCCAAAAAAACCTCTCCCTTTAGCGGAGAGGTTTTTTTGAAGAGCGGAAAACGAGACTCGAACTCGCGACCCTAACCTTGGCAAGGTTATGCTCTACCAACTGAGCTATTTCCGCATTTGGGACTGCAAAAGTAATAATTTTTTTACAAGCTCCAAAAATATTTCAAAAAACCTGACGCCTTTTTAAACGACAGATTCAAACTCTTTCAAAAATCTTACATCATTTTCAAAATAGAGTCTTAAATCTTTTACCTGCCATTTGAGCATGGCAATTCTTTCAATACCCATTCCAAATGCAAATCCGGAATAAACTTTACTGTCAATGCCGTTTGCCTCTAAAACATTCGGGTCTACCATTCCGCATCCCATGATTTCAAGCCATCCGGTTCCTTTGCAGATATTACAGCCGGCACCTTTACATATGTTGCAGCTTACATCCACCTCGGCACTTGGCTCGGTAAACGGGAAATACGATGGTCTTAACCTTATCTGAGTATTTTCTCCAAACATCTCTCTCGCAAAAAGCAAAATCGCCTGTTTAAGATCGGCAAAAGAGACACCTTTATCTATATAAAGCCCTTCCACCTGATGGAAAATACAGTGTGCCCGTGCCGAAATAGCCTCGTTCCTGAACACTCTGCCAGGACACATAATGCGGATAGGAAGCTTCATGTTTTCCATTGACCTCACCTGCACAGAGCTTGTATGCGTACGAAGAAGTACGGGGTTTTCTCCTTCCGATATGAAAAATGTATCTTGCATGTCGCGTGCCGGGTGCTCCGGAGGAAAGTTGAGTGCCCCGAAAACATGCCAGTCATCTTCAATTTCCGGCCCCTCAGCAATTGCGTATCCAAATTTATTGAAGATTGACAATATTTCCGCTCTGGTAACAGATATCGGATGCCTTGAGCCCAACTCAAGATTGTCTCCCGGTTTTGTAAGGTCATACTGAGGGTCTTCTGCCTCCATGCCCTCTTCCATCATAACCTTTAACTCATCTATTTTTTGTGTTGCAGCAACTTTCAGTTTGTTGAGAACCTGGCCAAGCTCTCGTTTCTGTTCAGGCAGAACGTCACGGAACTCGTCAAAAAGTTGAGTTATTGTCCCTTTTTTTCCAAGCAACCGAACTCTTATCTCTTCAATCTCCTGCTCTTTTTTTGCCGCAAGTTGCTCTATTTCTGCAAGCAACTTTTCAATTTTATCTCTCATCTTTCAAAAATTTGAGCTACAAAGGTAATAATTCTTTTATTGCTCTCTCCAATTGTGGGTCTTTAGACTCAAGTCTGTCTTTAAAAGTATTCTTCACATAAATATCAGGAACAACTCCTGATGATTCAAGATCCTTTCCGTTAAGCGAATAGCAACCCCAAGCAGGAAGCCTTACACTTGATCCGTCCACAAGGCGTACTCCAGAAGTAAAGATTATCCATCTGTAGGTTTCTGTTCCCACCAGTTTGGCAATCGAAAGAGTTTTTATTCCGTTTGAAGTAACTTCGGCGTCACTTAGGCTTCGTTCGTTTATCAGCACAATAATCGGTCTGTCGCCAGGTGTGACATTCGGATGTGTATTAATCTGATTATTCCTGTAACTCCATTTGAAATGCTGTTTCTGGCTCAGGAAGTCAATTACCTCCTTATGCACATTTCCGCCGTTATTAAAGCGCAAATCAAGTATGAGCGCCTCCTTGTGCACAGCGTATGTATTCATGTCTACAAGGAAATTGTTGAGCGACTCCGGAGACATATCTCTCATGTGCACATATGCAATCTTGCCGCCTCCAAGTCTGTCCACAACAGAGCGGTTGCTGTCTTCCCATTCTGTATATAGCAGCGAACGGATATCACCTGAAGACATAGTGTGAAGCCTAACATCGAACTCCGAATTTCCAGTTCCTTTTACGGGCCTTGCAAACCTCAGCACGATTTCGTCTCTTCCGGCCGGAGAGACAAAGTATTTCTCTCTGTTTGCCTTTTTATCCACTTTTACTCCGTTTACAGCCACAAGTTCGTCACCTTTCATTAGCGGATTTCCTGAAAAATCGGCTTTTGAACCGCTTACGATTCTGTCCAGAATATATGGTTTGTCGTTATCAAACATTAGTCCCGTTCCGGCAGAAATATACTTCACAGGGGTATCCTCGTCTTTGCCGAATGTACTGAAACCCATGTGTGAAGAGTTGAGTTCATTGAGCATGTCGTTGAGTAATGTCCTGAGTTCATCCCTGCTCTTTACAAGGGGAAGAAAACCTGCATAGTAATCCCTCTTTGCCCTCCAGTCCACTCCATGGAATTTAACATCGTAAAAATTCTGATCAAGTGTTGCCCACACTTCATAGAACATCTGATTGAATTCGTTTTGAATATTCTTTGAGAACGTATATTTAATTTCAATTTTTGTTGATGTTGCCCCTCCCGGATCCAGTTTGAACAACCCCTCTCTTCCAAGCACAAAAAGGTCCTTTCCGTTTGAAACATACTTGTAAAGTGAAACAATACCCTTGACTTTTTGAGCAGGTTTCTCATCCCAGTCTTTCAGTTCCTGAACATAAAGTCCGTTTTCACCTTCGTGATTTGAAACATAGAATAAAAATGTTTTGTCTTTCTGTACAAATATATAGGGAGATTCCTGCGCACCTTTCTCCACAACTTTTTCATATCTGCGCTGAATATAGCTACGGTTGATTATAACCGAAGAGTCCTTTACCACTTCCGGTTTGCCAAAAAGCTTATCATACTCGGCACCTTCAAATGGTTTGCAAACTTTGTCGAGCGAAACCTTAAACAACTGAAATGAAGTGCCTCTTGGAAAACTTGGAGTATATCTGTCTGCAGTAAAATAGAGATACTTACCATCCGGAGAGAAAACCGGATCATCTTCATATGTTGCGGAGTTTGTAAGATTAACAATTTTCTTGTCGGCAAAACTGTAAATAAACAAATCTCTTTCAAACAGATTTACAGCAGAAAATGCCATGAATTTATCGTCGAACGAAAAACTTATGCTATAATTCTGGAAAGCCCAAAACTCCCCTTTTGCAACCTCTTCAGTTTTATCATCGGCAAAATTTAACGTCATTACAGAACCTGAGCCATTTACAAATGCCAGTATCTTCCCTTTATGAGACCTTGTGAGGCTGCGGGCATTTGATTCGGATTTAAATACAATCTTTTCTTCACCCGAAACATCTGCCGGTTGTTTGAAAATATTTGTAAATCCAAGATTAGTCCTTGTGTAATAAAGAGTCTTGCTGTCGTCTCCCCAGACAACCTCTCCTATTCTCTCGTTTGAAGGAGTGTTAATCTGCTGAACAAAGTTTCCTTTTACATCGCTTACAAACAACAAACCCCTGAAAGCAAAAGCCAGTTTCTTACCATCAGGCGAAACAGCTGCATCCTGAGGAGTCTCTACCTTATATGAAGCGTCGTTTACAGTTCTGTTTTCCACAACTTCAATTTCCGGCTGAACAGACTTGCCGGACTGAGTGTCCGAAAGTGTTATTTTATAACCTTTCAGATAGACAATTTTGGAACCGTCTGCGCTAATTGCAGGGTACTGGACAGATTCATCAAACTTTGTTATCCATTTTTTTGTATTTCCTTCCAGCTTAACAATATTGTCCTGACCGTTCAGTTCGTCTGATACATAATAGAGATTACCTTTTGTATCTGTAAGCGGCCATATATCCTTGCCAATATTGGTTGTGACTTCACGGTATTCGTTTTTTGAAGGATTCCATGAGATAATATTTGAGTTATGCTCGCCTTTGTATCCTTTTCTTGTCGCAAATCTGTACGACTCGGTAGATTCTGTGAATAAAAACTCCCCGGTTACAGGATTCTGAACAAGATTTGCAATTGTATTAAAGTAATTAGCGAAAAGTCTTTTTGGAGTTCCTCCTTCAACCGGAACAGAATAAGTGCTTATAGTGTTATACCTGTTTGATTCAAAATATATCATTTTTGAATCCGGTGACCACGATACAGGGACATCGCCTGCATCATGAAAGGTAAGCTGAACAATCTCCCCTCCTTTAACCGGAACCACATATACATTGTTATTCCCTGTTTCGTTTGAAGAGAAGGCGAGATACCTGCCATCGGGAGAAACTCTCGGATTTGACTCAATACCAGCCATAGATACGACTCTTAAGGCAAGCCCTCCGTCTGAAGACACTTTAAAAATGTCCCCGACATAGGAAAAATAGATTGCAGAACCATCCGGGGCCAGCGAAGGTCTGGACGCGAAAATCACACTCTCTGCATTTACGCTCATTGCTGCAAAAAGAGAGGTCAAAAGCAAAAAAAACTTTTTCATGTTATTTGGCTGATTTTAACTATTTAGACCAGTTTACGGCGCTCCTCCGAAGCGGCATTGTCATGCACCTTGCACCTCCCCCGCCTCGCGGAAGTTCAGAACCATCAATAGTCACAACGCACTTGCCCACCTTTGAAAGGTCGCGTTTTCCGTTAACTACATCCCACGCAGGTATTATTTCAAAATTCATTTTGTCCAGTTCGTTAAGAGTGTGGACATTCCTCGCATAGGACATAACTTTCCCCGGTTCAAAAGCGAAGAAATTTGCTCCACTGTGCCATTGTTCTCTCTCCTGGTTCCACTCGTCTGCATTGCCTCCGCAAATGATTGGTTCCACTTCCATACCCAGTTTTTTAAGTATCGACGGTATGTTATTTACAGTTTTAATCTTTGTAACACGCCCACCCTCAATTGTCATATGTACTGTCTGGTACTGATTATCATTAAGTATCAGAGGTTCAAAAACCATTGCTTTGTCTACATCAAGAAGAGTAAATACCATATCAAGGTGAATAAATGACTCCGGAGAATCCGGGAGTTGCTGAACAATTACGTGTCTCTTTTCCGGACCTTCGGTTTTGCAAAGCCTGTTTACAAGCAGGTCAATCCCATTACTGCTTGTCCTCATTCCGTTTCCGACAATTAAAATATCTTCTCTTGCAATAAGGATGTCGCCACCTTCCATGAATATCTCCTCGTTACCGGGCTGAAAATCGTGAGCGTTGATAACTTCGCAATCGAAGAAGTTCGGATTTTTGAAAATTGCCTCTGTTATGAGCGATTCTCTCATCCTCACTTTACTTGCCATCTTGCAAATTAAAGCTCTGCTACCTATTGAAACAGCGGCATCTCTGGTAAAGTAAAAATTATAGAGCGGCAACA
The DNA here is from genome assembly GCA_021371955.1 of Bacteroidales bacterium. Taxonomy (GTDB): domain Bacteria; phylum Bacteroidota; class Bacteroidia; order Bacteroidales; family UBA932; genus Bact-08. Next base: position 306,209 of record JAJFVD010000012.1, on the reverse strand, counting down.
AAGCATAGTAATCGTCCTTTAAATATGCAGTGAGAGTGTTTATCCTTGCAGGAAGTCCCTCAATAAGAACATTTGCAAGGTTTCTGGAAGACATCTCCATAAGATATTCAAAATAGTCCGTAACATTCTCTGTTACACATATTTTCCCCACAAGAGCTTCCCTTTCGCTATGATTGTCAAGGATTTTAATTAGTAAATCCTTAATCTGATATATTTTTGCCACTTTTGAAAGTACCCCAGATACCTGCTCATACTCCTTTTGTGCAATGGAAAGATTCAGGATATCGCTATAAAGCGCCCTTTGCGCATTCCTTGGAGTCATGTTTTCCACCTCTGCGCCCGGCGAGTGCAGCAATACTGCCTCCAGTTTGCCTATTTCTGATTGTACCTCAATTTTTAGAGGATTGTTTGCCATAAGTCTTTATTATTGATATTTTACAAATTCATTAAGAGGGAGGTCTGTGAGGATGCTTTTAAAAGCCGATTCCTCTCTCGGGCAAATTAACAGAACATCGTCTGTATTGATAACCATAAAATTGTCCAGCCCGTTTGCTACCACCAGCTTGTTCTTTTCTTCAGAAACAATAATCGAGTTATTTACTTTGTCCACCAAAGTATCACCTCCCCTGATTATGTTTCCACTTTCATCGGTATCGACATGTGAATACATAGACTCCCAAGTCCCAAGATCGGACCATCCGAAAGATGCCGGATATACAAGTGCTTTTCCTGTTTTTTCCATTATACCGTAGTCGACAGATATACTGGTACACTCTTCGTAAACCCCCTTGATAAACTCCTCTTCATCGGGAGTATAGTATATCCCTTTGCCCTTTTGAAAAAGTCCCGATATATCGGGTTGCAGTTGCTCAAGTTCTGCTTTTATTGCAAGAAGGTTCCAGATAAAAATCCCGGAGTTCCACAAAAACTCCCCGCTCTCCACAAATATCTTTGCTAAATCCTGACTCGGTTTTTCTGTAAAAGTTTTAACTGTATATGCTACATTGCCCTTTATACTCACAGGGGTTCCCTTATTGGCCTGAATATAACCGTATGCCGTTTCCGGCCTTGTCGGGTTAATGCCAAGTGTCATAAGTACGTTGTGGTTATCGGCGTATGCCAGAGCTGTATTGATTGTGTCAAGAAATACATCCTCGTTAAGAATCAGGTGATCGGAAGGGGCCACCACAACAGATGCGTTTGAATTTTTCTCCAGAAGTTTATAGGTAGCATAAGCTACACAGGGCGCTGTATTTCTACGGTAAGGTTCGAGCAGAATGTTCTCCTGAAGTATGTCAGGTATCTGCTCCATCACAAGTTCTTTATATTGAGAAGAGGTAACAATGAGTATGTTTTCAACAGGCATTATGCGGGAAAACCTTTCAAAGGTCTGCTGAAGGAATGTCTTTCCAAACCCTAAAATATCCAGAAACTGTTTTGGCTTTGAGTTCCTGCTCACAGGCCAGAAACGGCTTCCTATTCCGCCGGCCATTATTATACAGTAGTTATTCTTATTCATTTCCGGAAAATTATTTATTACCATCGCGGAGCAAAAGCGTCCGGAAAATATTCAATTATGAAATCGTCGCCTTTAAATAAAACAGAAACTATATCGAACTGAATTTCATATTTGACTCTTTTCCTGACTACGTAGTCTCTTGCTGCCGAAATTATTTTATTTTGTTTCTTTAAATTAACGCTTTCGTATGGGCCCTGCAACCCGGGGAAATTAAGAGATTTCACCTCAACTATATGAAGAATTTCCTTCCCTGTCATAATAAGATCTATCTCTTTGTGACCCGACCTCCAGTTTCTTTCCAGAATAACTAAGCCAATAGAGCACAGGTATTCCTCCGCTATCATCTCGCCCTTTTTTCCCCTCAGCAACCTCTCGCACCCCTCCATAAGCTCTCTTTTATACAAATTTAATAAAAAAAATAGGCTGCCCAAATTAGTGGACAGCCTATTGAATATTTAAGAAATTCGGACTAGAAAAGTAAACGAATACCTAACTGCATTCCCCAGGTACTTCCTGTAGATACAGAGTTGATTTGCTGATTCTTTGCGTCAAAGTTTGCAATATCGTCAGCATTAAGAGTATAAGTTGGCTGTCCGCCAGCATTAACACCCTTGTATGTCAAAGGCATGATAACATCATACTGGTTTGCAAGACCTGATCTGGTATAAATACCCCAGTTTTTGCTAAGGAGGTTACCTGCATTAACGATATCAAGACTCAACTGAAGTGTGTAACGACGGTCTGTACCGAAGTTTGCGAATACATCCTGAATAACTTTCACATCCCAACGGTTCTTCCAAGGATTAACAACACCAAATCTCTCGGCATATTGTCCCTGGCGTTTGCTTAGGTATTTATCATTCTGAACATACTCGATAAATTTATCCTGCTGCTGAGCTGCTGTCATTGTCATTTTGCCAGCTTTATTAAAATAGTCAACAAATGCCATTTCGTATTTGTTGTTAGGAACATAGATAAGGTCAGATGATGCACCGTCGCCGGTCATGTCATTTGAGTAGGCAACTGATGAGCGTCCTTGAGCTGCACCATTATAGTAGATAGAAATAGATGTCGCAAAATTCTTAGCGTATTCAATTCTGTAAGTTAACGAACCAACTACTCTGTGAGGAACTGCAAAGCTAGAGTAGCTAAGTTGTGGGCTGTTAAGATTGAATGCGTCAAGGTTGCTTGTCCATGCAGAGTATGCAGATGAACCAGGGTTAGCAGAAAGGTCCTTCGAAAGGTTAAATGTGTATGCAATCATACCTGAGAAACCATACTGGAAGTTTTTCGTCAGCTGAGCTGTAAGAAGAGCCTGATAACCTTGGTCTGAGTTGTCAAGAACCATTGCCGAACCAATATTGCTGTTAACTTTATTTCCACTCCAATATGCGCGTTTGTCTGCACCTGAGAATACTCTGTTAGGATTAGGAAGGTTAACGTTCTTTTGAACAACTGAGTTAATATCCTTAGAGAAGAGAGCTTCAACTGTGAAAATCATATTAGCAGGGAGTTCAAAGTCACCTGCAAGGTTTGTTCTCCAAATCTGAGGCATCTTAAAGTCTTTATTAACTTCTGCGAGTGCAGGTTTGGAAGCAAGTCTACCCGTTGTAGGAGGAAAAAGTGAAGGATATTTTGCAACCTGAGCTTTGAAATCAGGATTAAATCTGAAGTCGGCAGGAAGATCTGCAGCTACAAGACCAAGTTCCGGACTCTGAACTATTCCTGAAGAGGTTGGCTGGTTTGTGAACCATACGAAAGGAAGCACACCCGAGAAGATACCTGTACCTCCGCGAACCTGAATACTTCTGTCGCCTTTAACGTCCCAGTTGAAACCAACACGAGGGTTGATTTGAACCTTGCTGTTTGGCCATTCGCCTACTTTAAATTTATAACCGGCAAAATCCAGTGCGGAAATAGCAGGATTGTCCACTAATTTGTTGTGGTAAAGAGGAAGCTCGGCACGAATACCGTAAGTAACTTTAAAGTCCTTGTTAAGTTGCCATTCGTCCTGAATGTATGCGCTGGCTAGACCAAAACTCATTTTAACACCTGTAATGTCTTGTCCATCGTAACCATAAGTAACACCAAATCCGATAGGTTTTACATCATTGATAAAATCGTCAAGTGAAGCATATCTATAGTAGCTTGTTCCCTCACGGATGTAAGAGTTGTATACAAAAATGTTGTCGTATGCAAGACCTGCTGTGATTGTGTGTTTGTCTAAGTTAATAGTGAAGTTGTCAATTACTGAGAAAGTGTTGTTCAACACCTTATTTTTGTAACTGAAAAGTTCATAACCAAAGGACATATAAGGGTCGCCTCCTTTGTAAATGTCAACGAATGGGAATAAATCGCTGTTTGAAGTTCTTTTTGGGTCTGTAGTTGCTGTATAAGAAACTAAGAACTTGTTTGAGAATTTCGATCCGAATGTGCTGTTTAACTCAGCTGCGAAAGCGTCAATTGCATTTTCATTTCCATAGAATGAATTTGAGAATGAAACTGATTTGTCGGAAACACGGCTATAGTTAGATCTTATTATGACCGGAGGGCCTGAGTTGGCATTTGTGAGGTTCTCAGAGGTGCTTCTCATTCTGTTGTACCTCAAAGCAAATTTGTGATTTTTAGCAATGTTCCAGTCGATACGTGCAAGAATTTTGTAGTTGCTTGAATGGAATGCTGAGAAGTTCTGATATTCACCCGGATCATAGTTGTATTTTGAAAGAAGGTGAGCTTTTGCACTTTCAAGATCGGTAACTGTTGTACGCGAGATTTTGTTTGTAAGGTCTACAACACCGTCTGTGCTTGGTTCCCATGCGCCGCTTGGAGTAACTTCTTTTTCATATTCGCCGCTAAGGAAGAAGAATAATTTGTTCTTAATGATTGGCCCACCAACTGTGGCACCAAATACGTTGGAAGTTCTTTCATGAGCATTTTTAACAATCGCGTCACCAACTTTTTCGCCGGTGAATGATTTTGGCCTCAGGTATGTATAAACTGATGCCTTAATTGTGTTGTCACCACTCTTGGTTACAGCATTGATGGCTGCTCCGGTGAATTGTGACTGACGAACATCATAAGGAGCAAGGTTAACGGAAACCTCGGCAATAGCGTCCATAGAAATTGGCTGAGCTGTACCGCCCGGCATTGCGCTGCTGGACAGACCGAAGTTGTTATTGAATGCTGCACCGTCTATAGTTACAGTGTTGAAACGACCGTCACGACCTGCAAATGAAGTTCCATTTGCCTGTGGAGTCATTCTTGTGAAATCTGTAATACTGCGGCTGATTGAAGGGAGGCTGGTGAGTTGTCTGGTACTGATGTTCATCGAAGCACCGGTTCTGTCGCTGTTAAGAATTGGATTTGCAATTCCTGCAGTAACAACAACCTCGCTGAGGTTAACAGTCTGCTCTGTTAATGTTGCATTGTGTACATAGTTTTCACCCAGTCTTAGAGTAATGTTCCCGGATTTAGTTGAACCAAAACCGAGGAAAGAGACTTCAGCAGTGTAAGGACCGCCAACACGCATGTTCTGAATGCGGTAGTTCCCTGCGTTGTCTGTTATTGCATAATACTGAGTGCCGGACGGGGTGTGAACAGCGACAACAGTAGCTCCGATGACAGGAGTCCCGTTTGCCTCTGTAATTCGTCCGCTCATAGTAGATGTAGTAACCTGTGCATAGGCTGCAAAGGCCACAAACAAGCTAAGGGCCATTAGGGCAAATTGCTTAATTGTTTGTTTCATAGATATTTATATAAGTTGTTTGGTATTCCGTCGCAAAATTAGCAAAATCAAGTATAAAAATGGCAATAAATTTCGAATATTTAACATTTGTGTAACCTTTTTATGCATTTTGTCAAAAAAGTGTATATTTGCACCAGATATGTGGAGAGATTTGACTGCTTGCAACCACACCAAAAATGCTAAAATTGTCTATAATACAGCCCATTGGCGCTCATTACCGTTTGTTGGGATGTTCTCAAAAGAAGCATAATATTGCAGCAATTCAAACACTTTCCCGTCGTAAGTGTTAATTACTAATTTACTTAAATAAAGCGCAATTTTATGTCATATCTATTTACATCGGAATCGGTGTCTGAAGGACACCCGGACAAGGTTGCAGATCAGATTTCTGACGCAATTCTTGATGAATTTCTAAGACAGGACCAAAACTCAAAGGTTGCCTGCGAAACATTTGTGAGTACCGGACTTGTGGTTGTTGGCGGAGAGGTAAACTCAAATGCCTATGTAGACATCCAGACCATCGCAAGGGGAGTAATCAACCGCATTGGCTATACCAAGGCCGAATATATGTTTGACGGCAATTCATGTGGTATTCTTACCGCAATTCACGAACAATCTGCAGATATAAACAGAGGTGTTGATGTTGCAGTAAGTGACGAGCAGGGTGCGGGCGACCAGGGAATGATGTTCGGTTATGCAAGTACCGACACAGAGGAATATATGCCGCTTCCTCTCACTCTTTCTCACATTGCTCTGCTCGAACTGGCAAAAATCCGCAGGGAGGGAAAAGAGATGAAGTATCTCAGGCCGGATTCAAAATCGCAGTTCACTATTGAATATGACGATAACAGTAACCCGATTCGTGTTCATACAATCGTAATTTCAACTCAGCATGACGATTTTGACCCGGACGAAAAAAGAATGCAGGCCAAGATTAAGAGTGATGTACAAAACATCCTCATTCCAAGAATTTTAAAAAGGCTTCCTAAGCACACCCGCGATCTTTTCAAGGGAGACTACATACTTCACGTAAATCCTACAGGCAAGTTTGTAATCGGTGGCCCGCACGGCGATACCGGACTTACCGGCAGAAAGATAATCGTTGATACATACGGCGGTAAAGGTGCACACGGCGGCGGAGCATTCTCGGGTAAAGATCCAAGTAAAGTTGACCGTTCGGCAGCCTATGCAGCCCGCTACATTGCGAAAAACCTTGTTGCAGCAGGTGTTGCAAAAGAGGTTCTGGTACAGCTTGCCTATGCAATCGGAGTTGCACAACCTGTAAGTATCTTTGTGAATACATACGGAACTTCAAAATTTAATGATGTGGAGATATCAAATATCGTTTCAAAAATATTTGACCTTCGTCCTGCAAAAATCATTGAAAAGCTTCAGCTGAAATACCCGATTTATGAAGCAACAGCGGCATACGGGCACATGGGAAGAGATCCGTTTACAAAAGAAATTGAAATTCTCGTGAAAGGAGTTCCTGTTAAAAAAGAGGTTCAGTTTTTTGCATGGGAAAAACTTGATGCAGTTGACAAAATCAAAGAGGCATTTAAGCTCTCTTAATTCATTTGCAGATATATTAAAAAAGAAGTGGGGCTTAGCGGCTCCACTTTATTTTTTTCCCAAACCCCAGCCTGTTGTCGGTAAGCTTGGCTTCCGTAATGGTGAGCTTCCAAAGGTCGCCCCCTTTTAAAATTGCATAGGGAAAACGCTTAAGATATTTCATTTTGTACGGGCCCAAAAACGAGTCGTCACATTTTTCAATAACCGCCTTAAACTGAAGACCGCGTATCTCTCCAATTGTATCTGTCTCAAGAGCTATGCCTCCGGCAACAATATCTCTTTTTACGGCTAGCTGAATATGCCGGGTATGGTCTTCCGAGGTTATCAGGAACGCCGGCTCTTCTTCAATAAATACATAAAAGGCATGAGAGCACCAGATATCGGATTCATCACAAACAGCCAGGGTGAGCAGATGGTGTTCACCAATGAATTTAATTAATCTGTCCGGTAATTTTCCGGTATTGACGGATTCGTCGTGTGTTTGTTCCATGAGATTTTACGAACTAAATGTGCTTTGGGTGTTTTGCCGCATTTCCGGCATCTTCCCACAGATATACCTTGTCGGAACGGCGAAGCTTCTCTCCAGCAGGAACCGGAATTGAGCAGTATTCACCTTTTACTGCTTTGGCAACGGGAGTGAGATCGGTTCTTATCTCTGTTACGATGTGCTGCAAGACACCTGTTGATGGCCCTTCAATAAGGATTTCGTCTCCCGGCTTAAGTTCTCCTGTTTCGATAAGCACTTCGGCTACAGACAGGTTACTGAAAAAGTTGGTCACTTTTCCAATATATCTTTTCTTTTTTGTTGCTTTATTTCCGTAAACATTGCTCCACTCTCCCAGTTTCGCTCCCTGATAATATCCGTCCCAGAATCCCCTGTTAAAAACTTCCGAAACTCTTTTTTCGAGTGACATAATCAGTTCCGGAGTATATCTTCCCTCACACACTGCATCGGCAGCCTCTCTGTATGCAGCGGAAACCGCCTTTACATATTCGGCAGAACGCGCTCTCCCTTCTATTTTAAATACTCTAATTCCTGCATCAATTATTTTGTCTGCAAATGCGATAGTAGATAAGTCTTTGGGGGACATAATATATTTATTGTCTACTTCAAACGACCTGCCGGTTTCCCTGTCGGTAACCTCATACGAACGCCGGCACAACTGATAGCACGATCCTCTGTTTGCGGAAGCATTATACTCATGAAGGCTAAGGTAGCATTTGCCTGAAACGGCCATACAAAGAGCTCCGTGGCAAAACAGTTCAAGCCGTAAAGGCTCGCCCGAAGGCCCCTTGATTTCTTCTCTGTCAATAGTCTCCTTTATATCTCTTATCTGGTTTAGATTCAGCTCTCTTGCCAAAACAATCACATCCGCAAATTTTGAGTGGTATCTGAGGCTTTCGGAATTTGATACATTAAGCTGAGTAGATATATGAATCTCCATTCCTCTTTCTCTTGCATAGAGAATCACGGCCATATCAGATGCAATTATCGCCGAAACCCCTGCTGCAACTGCTGCATCAATTGTTTCGTGCATCGCGGGAATGTCTTCGTCATATATAACAATATTGAGAGTAAGATATGACTTCACTCCTGCTTCCCTGCATATCTGGACAATCTCGGATAGAGATTCTATAGTAAAATTATTTGCTGAATGGGAACGCATGTTAAGGTGACCCACTCCAAAATAAACTGAATTTGCACCGCCCTGAATGGCAGCCCTCAGGCTTTCAAAATTGCCTGCTGGAGCCATTATTTCGATTTCCGAACTTTTTACTCTCATTTTCCCTTTTTAAATTATCCCAAGCTATAACAGAGTTTACTTCTCTCTGTTCAACAAAAGATTTGCAAATTCCATGAGGCGTTCTCTCTGTTTTCCTGTAAAATACTCAGGAACAAGTGCTTTTTGTGCCTTTTCATGATATTCGCCTATTGCTTCCTCTGCAGCAGTTTTTATCCCCAATTTCTCGTATAGAGCCAAAACTTTGGAAATCTTACCTTTTTGATCTTGATTTTTTGACGACAAGAGGCTGTTAAGTTCTGCCTCGTCATTTCCCTGTGCCCTTTTCATACTTTCCACAAGCAGCCATGTCTTTTTGTTGCTCATTATGTCTCCGCCTATTGTTTTTCCAAACACCGCGGTATCTCCAAAACTGTCCAGATAGTCATCTTTAATCTGAAACGCAAGGCCAAGCTGGTAACCGTAGTTATACAGGGCACCTGCAGCTTCCGGTGAAGCACCGCTGATTATTGCGCCAAGCTTTGCCGAACATGCAATTAGAACTGCAGTTTTAAGCCCTATCATTTCCAGATATTCGTCGTTTGTAATAAATGGAAGTGTTTCAAAGTTCATATCGTACTGTTGTCCCTCGCAAACCTGAGCGGCTGTGTCTGAAAATAGCTTCAATACCTTTTTCAGATATTTTTCGGGAGCGTATCCAATAAGCTGATACGATTTTATGCACATTACATCTCCTGAGAGAATTGCAATATTGTTGTTCCATTTTTTATGGACAGTAGGCTGATTTCTCCGGAGGGATGCCCCATCCATTATATCATCGTGTATGAGCGTGAATCCGTGGAAAATTTCCAGTGCAAGAGCAGGGTAAACAATAGAGGTGTCAATCTTTTCAGAAAACAGGTTGTAACACATTATTGCCATTTTGGGCCGGAGTCTTTTCCCTCCGATAGATACAAGATACTCTATCGGTTCGTAAAGTTCACCCGGATTCCCTTCCCAGTTGAGTGAATAAAGACCTTTCTCTACAACCTCATCAATTTCTTTAAGTGTATACATCTTAAAAATTCATTAATCACACCGCAAATTTAATCCTTTTTTAGACAATTTCGTATATTCGCAGCCGTGGAAAAAAGCAACTTTGAGACAGCAACTGTCGTAAAGCATACTGGCAGTCATTATCTGGTAAGCAAACTGCCCGAATGGAATCTCATCCCATGCGTGGTGAGAGGAAAACTTAGAATGAAGGAATCGGGAACAACAAACCCTATTGCTGTAGGAGATATCGTAGACTATCAGCAGGAAGAAGGCGGAACAGGAGCGATAATTAAAATTCATCCCCGCAGGAATTATATAATCCGGAAATCAACCAATCTTTCCAGACAATCACATATAATCGCATCAAATCTTGACACGGCATTTCTTGTGGTAACACTGGATTTTCCGGAGACAAAGACTGCTTTTATCGATAGATTTCTCGTTACCTGCGAAGCCTACAGGGTGCCGGTAAAAATAATACTGAATAAATGCGATCTTATTTCCGAAGAGTATGCAGGTTATCTTGAGGCTTTTAAGAAAATATACAATAATGCAGGGTACGAGGTTGTTGAAATTTCTGCTCTCACCGGGCACAATGTGGAGATTGTCAGAAATTTGTGCAAAGGCAGGATATCCCTTTTCTCCGGGCAGTCCGGAGTGGGAAAATCTTCCCTGATAAACGCATTAGACAGTGCCCTTACCATAAAAACTGCCGAAATATCCCATTATCATTTACAAGGCAAACACACGACAACTTTCTACGAAATGCACCCCCTTGAAAGCGGAGGATTCATTATTGATACCCCGGGAATAAAAGGATTCGGTCTTATAGAGATGGCTAAAGAGGAATTAAGTCATTATTTCCCCGAAATGTTAAAGGTTACAAACAAATGCAAATATTCTCCATGCACACATACACACGAACCAGGATGTGCCGTAAAGGATAGTGTTGATGCAGGAACAATTTCGCCGGAAAGATATCTCTCATACCTTGGAATGCTTGAGGATGAGGATAAATATCGTTAGAGAAACTAACAATGAATAAAAGAATACTTAAGCTGGCCGGGCCCAGTATCCTTGCAAACATTACTGTGCCTATGGTTGGGATAGTTGACCTTGCAATAGCCGGAAGGCTCGGGGATGCTGCCACCATTGGAGGGATAGCTATAGGTACTATGCTTTTTGACCTGCTCTACTGGAACATGGGATTTCTCAGAGTGGGAACAGGCGGGTTTACTGCTCAGGCATATGGAAGGAGGGATTTTCGGGACAGCATAAGAGTTCTTGTTCAGGCAGTGGGAACAGCGTTGTTTTCTGCTTTTTTTATTCTGGCTATACAGTATCTTTATATAGAGGTTGCTTTTAAAGTTGTTGATTGTACTTCTGAAGTGGAGTCCCTCGCAAAACAATATTTTTTCATCCGAATCTGGGCTGCGCCTGCAACCCTTAGCCTTTTCGCCTTTAAGGGATGGTTCATTGGAATGCAGAATACAATCAGTCCAATGATTTCAGATATAGTGGTGAATGTTACGAACCTTCTCTATGTTGTCTATCTGGCAATCTATTTAAAAATGGGAGTATCCGGGATTGCACTTGGAACTGTTCTTGCGCAATATACCGGACTATTGGTAACAATATCGCTGCTGGTTGTTTACTACCGGAAACTTTTTCACTATATCAATTTCAAAACAAGCCTCAAGCTAAGGGAAATGAAAAATTTCTTCATGCTCAACGGAAATCTTTTTATCCGCTCAATGTGCTTATTGCTTGTTTATACAGGGTTTACCAGCTTTGCCGCCCGCTACGGCGACCAATTGCTTGCCATAAGTACCATAATGATGAAACTGATGCTGCTCTACTCCTACTTTATTGACGGGTTTGGATATGCAGGAGAAGCTCTTACCGGAAGATATATTGGTGCTCGTGATGTCGTTTCCCTAAAAAGCGCAATCCGCAATCTTTTTAAATGGTCTTTTATTATCGCCGGAGTTTCCACACTGGCATACTTTTTAGCGGGAGATTCATTGTTCCGGCTGATGACCAATAATCAGGAAGTAATTAATGGTTCGGCTCAGTTTATGCCATGGCTTTTATTAATTCCGGTAATCAGTTGTATTGCGTTCATGTGGGATGGAATTTATACCGGAGCAACAGCATCAGCGGCTATAAGGAATAACATGATAGCCTCTGCCTTTTCTTTCTTTGCCACTTTTTATCTTTTCGAGCCGTTTATTGGAATTCAGTCATTATATCTTGCTTTCTCGGTACATTTATTGGTAAGAACTGTTCTTATGACTGCTTTTGCAAAAAAAGAGGTAATAGGCAAAGCCCTTACCCCTTATATTGTTAAAATGTAAAGCGGATATAAAAACCTTAATTAAAATCTGGCAGACACAGTATCCCAGTCAATAATATCCCACAGAGCCGCAAGATAATCTGCTCTCCGGTTCTGATAATCGATGTAATAGGCGTGTTCCCAAACATCAAAAGTAAGAATTGGCACTAATCCTTTTGTAAGAGGGTTTCCTGCATTGCTCTCTTTAATAATTGAAAGTTCTCCCTTTTCGTTTTTCACGAGCCAGGCCCAGCCTGAGCCAAACAGGGTTGTTGCTGCATTGTTAAACTCTTTTTTGAACAAATCGAATGAGCCCCATGTGTTTTCAATAGCTTTTAACAGTTTTCCCGCCGGAATTCCTCCGCCATGCGGCTTAAATGAATTGAAGTAAAAAGTGTGGTTCCATATCTGAGCAGCATTGTTGAAAATTCCGCCGTCAGACTTCCTGACAATATCTTCCAGTGACATTGTTTCAAACGTTGTTCCCGGGATAAGATTATTCAGGTTGGTAACATAGGCCTGATGGTGTTTCCCATGGTGGAACTCAATTGTTCTGGCACTTATGACCGGCTCCAGGGCATTTACGTCATAAGGTAATTTTGGCAATTCATATTTCATAACTGATATATTGAAGGTTAATCATCAATTGATCAAATTTAGCAAACTCTTTACAAATATTTGCAATTTAGTTATTTGAAATATTATTATTAGCTTTGAAATAGTGTTTCATCAATATAACTGTATCTTTTCGATTATGTTAAAAAGAATATTTCTGGTCATTTGCTTTTTAACTTCCGTACTTCTTTCAGCTTATGCCCAGGAGAACGCATTTCCGGGTAAAGACACCTCTATTGCTACCATTGCTCCCAAGAAAATACTTATGGTCTATTCCAAGGAGAGGACAAATGATCGTATCCGGGAGTTTGCAGCCGGTTTTGCAAGTTACCATTCAAATAACAGAATCTTTTCCGGAATCATTAATCTTCACCTCAATCCAAACGGCGACCGGACTAAGGAAGAGATGTTTGATGAAATGGTACTTGCTACCAAAACAACTTTTGTAAAAAACAAAATTGACTTAATAATAGCGACAGACAGTGAAGCTTATGAGATGCTCTATTCTGCAGACTCTCTTATTTCCGACGATATCCCTGTCGCTTGTATTTATCTTGAAAATAAAGATAATGTTCTTCCGGCAAAATTTTCAAGAATAGTGACTACTATGTCCTTCGAGGAGAATATTAAGCTGGGACTTCAGTTTTTTCCTGCCGCTAAGGATATTTTATTCATTTTCGACGATAGTCAGTACGGAGAAAAAGAGGCTTTACTTGCAAAAAAGATATCACTAAAGTATGCCGGCCTGATCAATTTCTCTTTTTTGTCTACAAAGGGTATCTCCTATCAGGATTTTATAAAACGGATTAACTCTTCTCCCCTTAACTCTTTTATTATTCTTTCCACATGGCAAATGGATACACAGGGGAATTACAGGATATACGGAAACTTTTTCCCCTTTCTTTCAAGAATTGAACGCATACCGGTATTAGGCGTTCAGAATCTTTCATTAGGAACAGGAATTCTTGGAGGGTATGTAACTTCCAGCTGGGATCAGGGCTATAAGGCTGCCGGGATTTCTCAGAAATTGTTAAACAACCCCAAACAGATAATCAGTGATACTATCCGGGATGTTTATCTGAAATTAGATTTTAACCAGATGAAAAGATGGCGTATATCTAAAGACAACCTCCCGAAAAATGCTGAAATTATAAATAAACCGCCTAGTTTGTATGATGACTACAAAACAGAAGTGCAGCTATTTATGGCATTTATCCTTCTGCTTTTTACCTCTTTGATGGTTTTTGCAGTCTATCACTTTCGATACAGAATGCTCAACAAAGAACTGATAAAGGTTACTAGGGAGAGCATACAGAGAAAAGACCTGTTAAACAGCACTCTTTCCGTAATGAACGAAGCTGTTATATCCTTTGACCCCAATATGCTTATTCTTGAAGCAAATAAAGCTGCCCTGGGGCTTTCTGAACATATAACGAACCTTACCGGCAGAAAGTTTCATGAGATTTTTTCCACTAGCCACTCCGGCGAAGAATGCAGTATCGAAAAACTGTTAAAAGAATCTCTGGAGACTAAGAAAACCATCCGTATTCCTGATTTTACAAGGATTGACTACAAAGAACGGGAATCCAAATTTATTTCCGGCGACATCTCACCAGTTCTGGAAAACGGCAATGTAATCCATCTGGTAATGGTAATACGAGACGTTACCGATTTTTTCAAAAAACAGAGATACCTCACTCTTGCTCTGGAATCGGCAAAATCTTTCATCTGGTTTTTCAATTCGGTTACCAAGCAATTTGTGATAAGCGAGAATTACGAAAATGTTTTTGGTTCTCTTGGGGAGAGTTTTTCCAGTCATTCAAAGTTTCTTGAGATTGTTCATCCCGACGACAGGAAGAAGTTGGTTGTCGCATTTGATAACATGAGAAACCAGAAGACTAAAAGCGTTACTGTCGAGTACCGGCTGTCTGTAAACAGAGATGATAAATGGCAGTGGTGGGAGCGAAGGGGAATTATTTACAGCGACGTTAACAAGCCGGACGATTTTAGATTCCTTTATGGAATGGACATCAATATCGATTCACTTAAAAAGAGGGAGACGGACCTGCTTGATGCAAAACTCAAAGCAGAGGAGTCCGACCGTCTTAAAAGTGCTTTCCTGTCAAATATGAGTCACGAAATCCGCACTCCTCTGAACGGAATTGTAGGTTTCGCATCTCTGCTTACCGATCCGGATTACTCAGAGTCTGAAAAAACTGAATTTGCAAACATCATAAATACAAACTCAAAAATATTAATGGCTCTCATAAGCGACATACTTGATCTTTCACGAATTGAATCCAACAGTATGAGTTTTGAGTTTTCTAAATTTGACCTTAGCCAGCAAATAAACGAAACAATAGACAGCTATAAGCTTTCTCTGCCGGAAGGAATTGAACTTACATCCGATGTTCCCAAAGAACCTCTTTTAATATTTGCCGATTCCATCAGAAACCGACAAATTTTAAATAACCTCATCAATAATGCAATAAAATTCACTCCTAAGGGCAAGATTACAGTTGGCTACAAAGAGACGGAAAAAGGAGTGGAAATTTTTGTAAAAGATACAGGCAAGGGAATTAAAGAAGACCAGCAAAGTAAAATTTTTGAACGATTCTATAAAGCAGACGAGTTCACGACAGGAACAGGACTTGGACTTTCAATATGTAAAGCAATAGTACAAAAATTCGCCGGGGAAATATGGGTTGAGTCCAAAAACGAAAAGGGAGCTTCATTTCACTACACAATTCCCAAAGACAGTTGTTACGCAGAAAATGAAGAAGATCTGGCCGAAGCACTATTATCAGCGGAAACCGGAGAGGTAAAAAAGACAATCCTTGTTGCAGAGGATTTAGACAGCAATTATTTGCTGATTGAGATTATCCTTTCAAAAAGATATAACGTTATCCGGGCTAAAGATGGCAAAGAAGCTATCTCGCTATTCACAGAGCAAAATCCGGATCTTATTCTGATGGATATTAAAATGCCGGTAATGGACGGACTCGAAGCGACAAAAGAGATAAGGAACATTTCCGGCAAAGTTCCAATAATAGCACTAACGGCCAATGCCTTTGAGTCCGACCAGATTGAAGCAAAAACAGCGGGATGTAATGAAGTTCTTACAAAACCTGTTAAGTCTTCTCTTTTATAT
The DNA here is from genome assembly GCA_021371955.1 of Bacteroidales bacterium. Classification (GTDB taxonomy): domain Bacteria; phylum Bacteroidota; class Bacteroidia; order Bacteroidales; family UBA932; genus Bact-08. The sequence continues at coordinate 290,495 of JAJFVD010000012.1, read as the reverse complement.
CTTGTAATAGAAAAATATTTAAAACAACAATATTAGAATATGAAGGATCTTAAATATTTGCAGCTCCTTTCCAAAAATTTTCCTACTATTTCTGCCGCAAGTACAGAGATAATAAACCTTGAGGCTATTTTAAATCTGCCAAAGGGAACGGAACATTTTTTAACCGACATTCATGGCGAACACGAAGCTTTTCTTCATGTTATTAAAAATGCTTCGGGAGTAATACGTAAGAAAGTAGAAGATATTTTTGGTCACAGGCTCAGAGAGAGCGAAAAAAGGGATTTGTGCACTCTCATCTATTATCCCGAGGAGAAATTAAAACTTATTCAGGCACGGGAAAAGGACATTGACGACTGGTATAAGATGATTCTTATGCAACTTCTTAGTGTACTTGGCAATGTCTCGTCCAAATATACCCGTTCAAAAGTCAGGAAAGCACTTCCTAATGAATATTCGTATATTATTCAGGAGATGCTTCACGAGTACAAGACGGACCCGAATAAGCACTTCTATATTCAGTCCATCCTCTCAACAATTGTGTCAACAGGAAGGGCAGAGCATTTTGTGATTGCAATGAGCCGTCTCATACAACGCCTTACAATTGACTCTCTTCACATTGTAGGTGATATTTATGACAGAGGCCCGGGAGCTCATGTAATTATGGAACTTTTGTGCGACTATCACAACTTCGACATACAGTGGGGTAATCACGACCTTGTATGGATGGGTGCTGCGGCGGGAAGCGAATCCTGCATGGCAAACGTTCTGAGGATGAGTCTCAGGTACGGAAACCTCTCCACTCTTGAAGACGGCTACGGAATAAACCTGCTTCCTCTTGCCACATTTGCGCTTGAAACCTACAGCGAGGACCCGTGCCTGCTTTTCCGTCCAAAAGCCAGGGAAGACGAACCTGTAAAGCAAAAACACATCAAGCTCATCTCTCAGATGCATAAGGCAATTTCAATTATCCAGTTCAAACTGGAAGGTCAGCTTCTGGAGAGAAACAAGGAGTTTGAAATGGACGACAGAAGACTTCTTCATCTGATAAATTATGAAAAAGGGACTATCTCTCTTGGAGGAAAAGAGTATCAGCTCCGAGACAGTCACTTCCCCACAATTGACCCGAAAGATCCATATAAACTAACTGATGACGAAAGGGAACTGGTTGATATAATGATGCACTATTTCACTCACAGTGAAAAACTCAGAAAGCACATGAGATGCATTTATGCAAACGGTTCGCTTTATCTGGTACGGAACTCTAATCTTCTGTATCACGGGTCCGTTCCTTTAAATGCCGACGGGACATTTAAGAAAATGAAAATCCGCGATGTCGAGTACTCAGGAAAAAGGTTGTTCGATAAAATAGACCAGCTTGTACGTCAGGCATACTTCGAAGAGAAGAAGAAAAAGGAGAAACAGTATGCAATGGATTTTGTATGGTACCTCTGGTGCGGACCTTCTTCCCCTCCGTTTGACAAGGACAGGATGACAACTTTCGAGCGCTATTTCATTTCCGAGAAGGAGACCCATAAGGAAAACAAAGGGCATTACTATTCGCTTAAAAACAATCGTGCCATATGTGAGATGATACTTAAGGAGTTTGGAATTGAGGATAAGGTTTCTCATATAATAAACGGACATATACCGGTCAAAACCGGCAAGGGAGAATCTCCTATCAAGGCAGAAGGGAAACTTCTTGTTATTGACGGAGGATATTCCAAAGCCTATCAGCAAGAGACGGGAATTGCCGGGTACACCCTCATTTATAATTCACACGGGCTTTTGCTTATTCAGCACCAGCCATTTGAATCTACTCAAAAGGCAATCAGCGAGGGAGTTGATATCCTTTCAGAAACAACAGTTCTTGAATTCAGCAACAAAAGGAGACTTGTACGGGACACCGATATCGGAGTGGAGTTGATGAGGCAAATCGAAGATATAACCAAGCTTCTTCAGGCATACAGAAGCGGATACCTCAAGGAAGACGATAACTAATTGTTTCGGGCTTGTGCATCATCAGTCGCCTTGCTCCCTCCGGCCGAATCGCCGGCTGCGAATTACTTTTTCTCTGCCATTTAAACACTACCACCTAATTGTTTCGGGCTTGTGCGTCCTCAGTCGCCTTGCTCCCTCCGGCCGAATCGCCCTCATCAATTAGGTGGCAATGTAGTAAGTGCATAGTTTTGCAGCTCGCCGCCGGCGACAAACAAGGCTACTGGGGGAAAAGCAATTTCGCAACAAGCACATTATATGACGATTACTAAAAAGGATAACATCTAAGATGCTATCATTTTTAGTAACTGCCTATAATATAGAAAATTATGCCTTTAGAAATTAATTTTGTCCCGTCCTGAAATAGGTTGACCAGTATTGATTATTGAAGATTCCCATGTAGAGTTTAACACTCTGATAATGTGTAATGTATTAATAGTTCAGGCGCTTGTAGCGCCTGAACTATTAATAACGCACATAAAATCAATTAAATAGAACATGCGGGGAGATTCAAAAAATATGGTGCGGCTTTGCCGCGGTTTATGAACCATGCGGCCGGCAAATTCATGCCGACTGAGCTTTATGGCCAAAACAGAACTCGTAAATTCTTTAATTTCAGCCCATTACTAAAAATGAAGAGGGCTGTGCCCTCTTCATTTTTGTGGTAGCCTGATAATTAGCGTCTTATCGCCGAAGGCGTAGACCTGCGACACAGGAGCACCTAACTTGCCTCTTTTGGGAAGCGATTGTTTATCAATGGTGAGTTAACCTATTTCAGGACAGGATACTGATATTCCAAAACATTGATTTTGTGCTAAATACAACTTTTTGTGGCAGCAGTGCTGCCACAAAAAACCGCATTCTCCGCAATATCAAAGAGTTATGAAATAGTGGGTTTTATCGAAAAAACTTATCTCCCATGTGGCACTAATAGTCTTAGGCGGCGAGTTGAAAATCGCTATGCATTATCTTTCATTGCCAGCTAATTGATGAGGGTGATTCGGCCGGACGAAGCGCAGCGCAGGAGGACGCACAAGCCCGAAGAAATTAGCTGGCAATGTATAATTTGCATAGATGAAAAACAGCTCGCCGCCGGAGACAAACAAGAAACCAAAGAGACTGTTTACTTTTTAAATGAAAATCTCGGCCATCATACAGCGGGCAGAGCCGCCGCCGTTTATTTCAATCACAGATATTTCGGGAGCAACAATTTTGCAATAGCCCATCAGCTTTGAAAGCTGGTCGGGAGTGAGACATTTTTTTGCTGTCGCAGACATTACAAGAATAGGTTCACCATTTTTGCTTTTTACCTGAAGCATGTTTCCTGCAAAATTTTCCATCTGTTCCATTGATATTTCAATAAGCTCCTTGTCGCAATCCTCAACCAATTCAATGAAGCTCTGTCTCTCGTCAATATCTTTGATTGAATCAAGACATGCAACAACAAATTCTTCGGCTACGCACATCATAACATTTGTGTGGTAAATGAGAGAGTCGTTGTTGTCGTATGCGCTAAAAATGAAATATTCATAGTCTAGTTCTTCGCATAATTTCTGAAGGATGGTTTCATCGCTTCTGGGAGACCTGCATACATAGGCAAGTTTATTTTCCCTGTCAAGAATCATGCTGCCGGTGCCTTCAAGAAAAAGGCCTTTCTCCTCCCAGCCTGTAAGGTCAATGATTTTCTTTACCCTGTTTGTGCCCATTATGAGATTGAGCACCCCTTCCTTTCTCTCAAGCCTCCTGTTTGGGGCACACATGGGATAAAGAACAAGTTCTCCTGTTTCGTGTGTGGAAAACCAGTTGTTGGGAAATATTGAGTCCGGAGTATGAGGTTCTTCTGTATCCTGTGCCACAATAACCTCTACGCCGTTTGAGCGGAGAAGTGATACGAAATTGTCGAACTCATCCAGCGCCTTTTCCTGAGCACTTTTTTCAAAGCCCCTTCTCTGAAAGGAGTTGTTGGCAGCCGTTTGCTCATTAAACCCAAACCGGACAGGCCGGACCATTAATATAGTTGATGAAGTTTGCATAGCTTAAGTCTTATATGCTTTTATTCCAAAGCCTTAATGGCAAGTTTGATAATTCCTATTGCCTCCCTGAGTTCCGGTTCGGTTATCACCAAAGGAGGAGCAAAACGGATGATGTGTTTGTGTGTAGGTTTTGCAATAAGACCCAGTTCTGCCATTTTTTCACACACGTCCCATGCCTCTTTGCCATCGTGAGGTTTAATGACAATTGCATTAAGAAGACCTTTACCCCTTATTTGCGCAATGAAAGGCGATTTAACCTTTGACATTTCGTCTCTGAAAATTTTGCCAAGGTATTCCGATTTTTCAACCAGTTTCTCGTCCTTTACTACTTCCAGAGCAGCTATTGCAACTTTGCACGCCAGCGGGAACCCGCCAAATGTGGAACCGTGTTCGCCTGGTTTGATTGTCAGCATGATTTCATCATCGGCCAGTACGGCAGATACGGGCAAAACGCCTCCGGAAATTGCTTTCCCGAGAATAACCATATCCGGGCGGATGCCTTCGTGGTCGCAGCAAAGCATCTTACCTGTCCTGGCTATTCCTGTCTGTACTTCATCTGCAACAAACAAGACATTGTATTTTTTGCATAAATCAAAACATGCTTTCAGATATCCGTCATCGGGGACAAATACTCCTGCCTCACCCTGAATTGGCTCTACTAAAAATGCAGCAATATTTTTTCCCTGTTTTTCAAAAACTTGTGCAAGGGCATTAACATCATTATAAGGTATTTTTACCAGACCGGGAGTGAACGGGCCGTACTGGCTATATGAGTCAGGGTCCGATGAGAGCGAGACAATGCTTATAGTTCTTCCATGGAAGTTGCCGTCACAGCCCACTATGAGAGCCTGGTTTTCCGGAATGTTCTTTTTTATATAACCCCAGCGACGCGCCAGTTTAAGGGCGGTCTCAACAGCTTCGGCACCTGAGTTCATTGGCAGTACCTTGTCATATCCAAAGTAATTATGCATAAACTCTTCGTAAGGTCCCAGACAGTCGTTGTAAAAAGCACGGGATGTAAGACAAATTTTCGAGGCCTGCTCTGTGAGTGCCTCAACAATTTTTGGATGACAGTGACCCTGGTTTACAGCTGAATATGCCGAAAGAAAATCAAAGTATCTTTTGCCGTCAACATCCCATACAAATGCACCTTTGCCTTTTGAGAGAACTACGCCAAGCGGGTGGTAATTGTGCGCTCCGTATTTCTCCTCCTGTGCGATAAAAGCAGAGGCTCTTGAAGAAAGTTCCATAATTTTTTGTGGTTATAAATTGATTACTAAATTTGCACTCTTGGTATTATAGCAAAGTTAAGCCTATTTTTTCACAAAAAATGTTAATAAGATGTTTGCAATTCGAAAAAATAGCCTTATCTTTGCAACCCGTTTTATATAACGCAATTATACAAAGTAAAGATTAACAGCTAATTATGCCAACAATTCAACAATTAGTACGCAATGGCCGTACAGTGTTAGTGGAGCAAAGCAAATCGCGCGCACTTGATTCGTGTCCTCAAAGACGCGGTGTTTGCGTTCGTGTTTACACGACAACGCCTAAAAAGCCTAACTCCGCAATGCGTAAGGTGGCCCGTGTTCGTCTGACTAACCAGAAGGAAGTAAATGCGTACATACCGGGAGAAGGTCACAACCTCCAGGAGCACTCAATTGTGCTTGTTCGTGGTGGTCGTGTAAAAGACCTTCCGGGTGTTCGTTACCACATTCTTCGCGGTGCGCTTGACACAGCAGGTGTTGAGGGTCGTAAGCAAAGCCGCTCACTCTATGGCACTAAGAGACCTAAGAAAGGTGCTGCCGCAGCTCCGGCCAAAAAGAAGTAAAAATTAATTTATAACAAGAACAAATGAGAAAAACGAAGCCTAAAAAGAGGATTCTGCTTCCTGATCCCAAGTTCCACGATGTGTTGGTAACACAATTCGTGAATAACCTGATGTATGAGGGAAAGAAGAGTATTGCCTTAAGTATTTTTTATGATTCAATGGATATCATAGGCGAGAAGATGAAAGATTCTGACAAGGCTCCTTTGGAAATTTGGAAAAAAGCACTAGAAAATATTACTCCACAAGTTGAGGTTAAGAGCCGCAGAGTGGGTGGTGCAAACTTCCAGGTTCCTACAGAGGTGCGTCCGGAAAGGAAAATTTCGCTTTCGATCAAAAACATGATTCTGTACGCACGTAAGCGCTCTGCACACTCAATGGCAGAAAAGCTGGCTGCCGAAACTATGGCTGCCTACAATAACGAAGGTGGGGCATACAAGAGAAAAGAAGATATGCACAAGATGGCAGAAGCAAACAAGGCTTTTGCTCACTTCCGTTTTTAGTACCTAAGAAAGATAAATGGCAAGAGATTTAAAATATACAAGGAATATCGGCATCATGGCTCATATTGATGCCGGTAAGACTACTACTTCGGAACGTATTCTGTTTTATACTGGTAAAAACTATAAGATTGGAGAAGTTCACGAAGGCGCCGCTACTATGGACTGGATGGTTCAGGAGCAAGAGAGGGGAATAACCATCACTTCTGCGGCAACGACTGCATTTTGGAATTATGACGGAAACCAGTATCAGATAAACCTTATCGATACTCCCGGTCACGTGGATTTTACTGTTGAAGTGGAGAGATCTCTCCGCGTTCTGGACGGTACAGTTGCTACATTTTGTGCAGTTGGCCGTGTTCAGCCTCAGTCTGAAACCGTTTGGCGCCAGGCCGACAAATACAAAGTTCCAAAACTTGCATATGTAAATAAAATGGACCGCGTTGGTGCCGATTTTATTGCTGTTGTTGAGGAGATGAACGATAAGCTTGGAGCACACGCTCTGCCTATCTGCCTTCCAATTGGAGCGGAGGAAAAATTTGAGGGAATTGTTGACCTCATTTCTAAAAAAGCATATTACTACGAAACAGACAGCAAGGACCTTGTTAACTATGTAGTTAAGGAAGTTCCTGCCAATATGGTTGCGGAGGTAGAAGAGTGGAGAGCGAAACTGATTGAATCAATAGCTGAATATAACGATGGTATACTTGAAAAGTTCTTTGAAAATCCGGACTCTATTACAGAGGAAGAGATTATCGAAGCTCTGCGTAAAGCAACCATAGATATGGCTGTTGTTCCAACAACTTGCGGTTCTTCATTTAAAAACAAGGGAGTACAATTCCTGCTTGATGCAGTTATGCGTTACCTTCCTTCTCCAATGGATGTTGAATCTGTTATCGGAATAAACCCTGAAACAAATAAAGAAGAGGCTCGTCACCCATCCGTAAAAGATCCTTTCTGCGGACTGGTATTCAAAATTGCAACCGACCCGTTTGTCGGAAGACTTGCATTTATTCGTGCTTATTCAGGTAAACTTGATTCAGGCTCATACGTGCTCAACACACGTTCAGACAAAAAAGAGCGTATTGCAAGGCTTTACCAGATGCACTCGAATAAACAGAATGCAATTGACAGCGTAGAAGCAGGTGATATTTGTGCAGCAGTAGGTTTCAAAGATCTTCGTACAGGAGATACTGTTTGCGTGGAAAACCATCCGCTTGTCCTGGAATCAATGACATTCCCGGATCCTGTTATCGGCCTCGCAATTGAACCTAAGACACAAAAAGACCTTGACAAGCTTGGCATGGCTCTGAATAAACTTTCTGAAGAGGACCCTACTTTTACAGTTCGTACCGATCAGGAAACAGGCCAGACAGTTATCTCAGGAATGGGTGAACTTCACCTTGAGATTATTGTAGACAGGCTTCGTCGCGAATTCAATGTTGAAATTAACCAGGGTGCACCTCAGGTTAACTACAAAGAGGCAATCCGTTCCACTGTCAACCACCGTGAAGTCTTCAAGAAACAGACCGGCGGCCGTGGTAAATTTGCCGACATTGTGTTTGAAATAGGACCTGCAGACGAAGGAGTATCAGGACTTCAGTTTATTGACTCCGTTAAAGGAGGAAACATTCCTAAGGAGTACATCCCGTCTATTGAAAAGGGCTTCAAAGCCGCAATGGCTAATGGTGTTCTCGCCGGATACGAAGTCCCTGCAATGAAGGTAACACTTAAAGACGGATCGTTCCACCCTGTTGACTCAGACGCACTATCTTTCGAGATTTGCGCCAGACAGGCATTCCGTAAGTCATGCCCTAAAGCAAACCCTTACATTCAGGAGCCTATCATGTCTCTTGAAGTTGTAACTCCGGAAGATTATATGGGAGATGTTATCGGTGACCTTAACAAGCGCCGCGGACAAATCACAAATATGGATTCCAAAGGCAATGCAAGGATAGTTAAGGCCAAAGTTCCGCTTTCTGAGCAGTTTGGTTATGTAACAGTACTTCGTACTCTCTCTTCGGGAAGGGCAACAAGTACTATGGAGTTTTCTCACTACGCCGAACTTCCGGGAACTCTGTCAAAAGAGGTTATCGAGAAGGCCGGAGGAAAGAAGTTTAACGACGATTCAGACGAATAATAAGATTAATAATTGGTTAATATAAATTAAAATGAGCCAAAAAATAAGAATAAAGCTAAAATCTTACGATCACATGCTGGTAGACAAATCTGCCGACAAGATTGTAAAAACTGTTAAAGCTACAGGTGCAATTGTTAGCGGTCCTATTCCACTCCCTACAGACAAGAAGATCTTTACTGTAAACCGTTCAACATTTGTTAATAAGAAAGCGCGTGAGCAGTTTGAGCTTAACTCTTTCCGTCGCCTCCTCGACATCTACAGCTCTACTCCTAAAACAGTAGATGCTCTTATGAAACTCGAGCTTCCAAGCGGTGTTGAAGTTGAAATAAAAGTTTGATGAAAAATATTCGGTAGATTTTTAAATTTTTGCCGAGGTTTTCCGGGCCTATAGCTCAGTTGGTTAGTAGCACCTGACTCATAATCAGGGGGTCGCTGGTTCAAGCCCAGCTGGGCCCACAAAGGGAGTGAACAATGTTCACTCCCTTTCCCGTTTTAGGGCTTCAGCAAGAGGGCTTTAATGCAGTTTAAAGTTTTGATTCAGTTTTCAATGCGACGCGATATAAGAATGCCTTTACTCGTGCCATACGAGTTTGTCCCGCTCTAAGACTGTAACAACGCGACCATTGGTCGATATGATGCCTTCGTCTTCCAGTTCTTTTATTGTACGGGCCAAAGAGGGGCGTTGAACACCAAAATATTCGGCCAGCTGGGTTCGCGACCGTTTTAGAATAAAGTAGTTCTTCTCAGGAGTCGTTTTCTCCAAAAGAAAAATTGATAATTTATTCCTAAGGCTTTTTATGGATATCATCTGGAGCTTCTCAGACAGAAAGACAGTCATGTTGGAATTAAGCGTCAAAAAGTTGTTCAACAGTATTTCATTCCCTGCCATTTCCTTAAGCCATGCCGATTTAGATATTTTCAGGAATGTGCAGGGCTCCATGGCAACTACATCTACGGGATATTTGTTCCTGCTTGCATATATAAATGCTGGAGCAAGAGGGAACACTGCTTCCAGCAAATCAATCTCAATCGTATTTCCATCCTGTGTTATCATCTGGGTACGAACCACTCCCTTGATTAAAAGATACATCGAATTGATTATATCCCCCTGCCTCACCACCACTTCCCCTTTCTCAAAATGAAGTACCTCTTTTACATTCCTCTGCATAAAGGAGTCGTGCTCTTCTTTGCTCATACCTCTGAACAACGGACAATCGGATAAATTATTCTCATTCATCATTTTGCGGAAATATTAACTAAGAAACATTATAAAATTAATGAAATTTTTCCGATTGTAACCTAGGTTACGGAAACAGGGTATCAGACAGCATACCTTTGTACAAGTTAAAAAACAAAAATATGAACGAAGATATTGAAATCTGCCAGTGTAATGCCATTCTGAAAAGTGAGATTGTTAAAGCAATTAAGGAGAAAGGACTGAAAACAGCCGATGAAGTTGGCGAAGCTACAACGGCCGGTACTGTTTGCGGAGGGTGCATCCCCGACATTGAAGAAATTTTAAAAGAAGTAAATGGTTAAATATTACTATTATGAAAAGTTTTAAAGAATTGACAGTAGGTGAAATTGTTACAGAAGATTTTAGGGCAGCTGAAGTTTTTAAGAAAGCAGGAATCGATTTTTGCTGTGGTGGAAACAGGAGACTCAATGTTGTTGCCGGTGAAAAAAATCTGGATATTGATAAAATTGAGAAAGAGTTAAATAATCTTGATAAGGTTGTTTCAACCATACAATCTAATTTTAAGGAGTGGAACCCGGATTTTTTATGTGACTACATTGTAAATGAATTTCACAATAAGGTGTATAGGGTTTTACCCCAATTGATGGAGTATGTAAACAAAATTGCACAGGTTCATGGTGCAAATCATCCCGAACTCATAAAGATTGCAGAACATTTCTCCATGATAAATATTGAATTGCCAACACATCAAAAGCAGGAAGAACAAGTATTCTTTCCTGCTATAAAAGATGCATTCAAAACCGGCTCGCCAGATGCGATACAGATTATTGTCTCACAAATATCTCTTATGACCGATGAACACGAAATCATTGGAGGCACAATGGATAAAATCGAACAGCTAAGCCGGCACTACGCTATTCCCGAAGACGCATGTAATACCTATCGTATAACATACGAAATGCTTAAGGAATTTGAGGACGATTTGCATACACATGTGCATCTCGAAAATAACATATTATTTCCAAAAGCACTTAAGCTTGCGTGAACATAATCCTATCCCTGCGACTAAGAGAATCAGAATATGAGCGGAAATATAAATGTCACAATAACAGTCCAGATCACATAGACGGGAAGGTACCGGGCAATCGCGTTTCCAATATCTTCAGGGTCGGTTTTTTTCGCAAGAAACTTGTAAAGATGCGCTGTGACCATGATAAGATTTATCAGAATCAGAATGTTTGCTCCCAGGACTGCTGCGCGGTTAGGTGTGATTCCCCACTCTGAGATTCTGAAGAGAATTGCAGAAAGTGCGATGCTGTTTACTACAATAGTGATAACTGAGAGCAGAAGGAGAATCCATATCTCTGCACGACTCTTGGTCCCCTTTAATGTCCCGGCAACAGAAAAGAAAATAATTGCCATAACACCTACAAGAAGTGCGTTGAAAATAATCAGAAACTCCCTGTCGTTGTATGGATCTTTCCCGGACATAATCATTGCTCCAAGAAAAACCAGAAGCATAACCAGCACAAGCGGGCTGAATATCTTTGCTATTACGGGGGATACTTTTCCAACCAGTTGAGGATTGGTTTGTGTAAGATAAGTTGCAATAATTGGTGCTGCAGCTAATCCGAATATTCCAAAATATGAAAAATAGAACTCCTCGATTTTAAACCCAATGAGTTCGAAGAGGCCGATTGTCACTGCACTCATAATTCCGCCTGCAATAAGAATAAGAGTTGTCATCACAACCAGATCTCCGTTATATTTCAGATATTCAAGTCTTCTTTTGTTACTCTCTCTGATTCCTCCAACAAAGGCAAATCCTGTAACTGCCCATAAAAAGAGGATTAAGTGGATGCACGACAGAATTAAAGTGTCGGTTTCGGGAAGTGGAAGGGAGTTGATAAAAACGAGTCCTGCAAGCATTGCTCCTGCGATAATAGCTATTTTGCCTTTTGGCAGACTGTTCTTCCACGAAAAATAAGCTGCAAGTAACGGGAAGAGCACAAACCCAATATTACGCGGATAAAAGAACTCTTCGTCAAGTGCAAAAATTGCAGGAATTTTTGCAATCAACCCGGCAAGCAATGAGGCTGCAATTATAACAAACAACTCTTTGCCGTTACCCCAGCTTATAGCATCACTTTCATAGCTTAGTCTTTCGTTCCATGTGTCTGCAACAGGGTTTCCAATAATTTCCGGATACAAAAGGACAAACTCCTTTTTGAAGAGAACTTTGTTGGACCGGTACATCTTTTCAAGTTGTTCCGGGTCGTTCAAAAATGCGAGAATTTCGTTTTTCATGATTTTTTTGTACTAAAATTTATTTAAAAGAACTTTGTTTTTCAAAGTATGTTAATAAAAAAATATATATGTCGTATTTATATTGATTTTCCAGATTTGATAAATTTTTCCAATGCCTCCAGATGATCATTGAACGCCTTCTTCCCCTCCTTTGTCATAAAGTATCTGGTATTAGGTTTTTTGCCAACAAATGATTTTTCCACCCCGATAAACTCCTCTTTTTCAAGAGCTTTAATATGACTCGCGAGATTTCCGTCGGTCACATCAAGGTACTCTTTGAGTGAATTGAAATCAAGCACATCATTGACAGCCAGGGCCGACATTATTCCGAGCCGGATCCTGCTTTCAAAAGCTTTGTGTAAACCGTCTGTTAAAATTCTCACCTTTCGTATTTATAATGCATGTAAATACCATAAATAATATTGACAACTCCAAAGCCCAAAGCCCATATCAATAAACCATATTCAACAAAGTACGAGCTAATGAGGCCCAGTCCTATCTGAATAATTCCAAGGACTTTCACCTCTTCCAGTGTGTGCCTGCTGGCATTGAATAACGCCATCCCATAGAATATGAGCGAAACGGGAGCAATAAGGCCAATCAATCCTTTTGCTATCAGGATAAGAATCAGAAGGCCTCCTGCGACAAGCGGAACGGCCATATTGGTCATAAGACGTTTAGTAGTTGAATTCCATATTTTTTCACCTCTTTTTCCTGCGTTTCTGCCGGAAAGAAAAACAACTGTACTTAAAGCCAGTAAAAGTATTGCTATTGCGACACAAATTACGTTAGTCAGGTTTGCCGATGAACCTCCTGCCTCTGCAATAATGTAATCTATTGCATCGGGATTGAAATCAAAAACCGTGTATGCGACAAAAGCTCCTACCAACGCATAGATACCGGCCATAACGCCTGCCAGCCCGGAGAGCGACAGAAATTTTGAAGAACGCTCCATCATTGAGCGAATCTCAGATATATCCTGAATGTAGTCCTTTTCCTCTTTCATTTAAAAGTACTTTTATTTGCAAAGTAAAATTAAATATTTCAATTATGCAATAGTTTCCGGTTTTTAATGCCGGCTCTCCTGCTCAACGAATCTATCAATACATTTGCACCCTCTGGATTTACGTGATCGGGATCTTCAAAGTAGTTGCCAATATTCGAAAATGTATTCTTGAAATCCCATACTTCAATTCCTTGTGATATCAATATACTGTCTGCCTTATAAGACTTGTTGCCAAGTATTTCAAGAAATTCTCCGGAGAGCGGGAATTTTATACCAATCAATTTGATATTCTTTTGTTTGCATAAATTTATAATGTCCAGAAGCGATTTTTCAAGTTTTTTTGAGGAGGTGTCTGAGGGAAACTGCTCTTTGACTCTTGCTTCGGCGAGTTTTAATTTTGTGGCTCTGGAAAGAGAACTCCATGATGCTTTATTGGTTTTTATTTTTTTATTATCGGCTAAACTGAAAAGTTTTTTAACCTGTGCTCCAATAAAATGAGTGATTATCGCACGAATATTAGGATCGAATATAACTATGTAATATTGCATTTTGAATATCGCATAATCCAAATAATTATAGCTCCCCTGAGTGAAATTATATTTTATTGATTTGTAATCATTATTTGATATTTCCCTGTACGGACTAAGAGTATGGTCGTCAACGGAAATGTAAAGGGTATCTGTTTTATTTCTGCTGGTGAGGTACATCAGTTTCCTGTAAATGTCAAGATATGACTCACTGTGGAAAGAGAAATTGGCGACACCCATTTTTTCTGTGAGGTCGTACAGTTTGTATCCGTGTGAATCGGACAGTAAGTAGGATTTGTATTTTGTGGAATGTAAGTAATACGGCCTGAATGTCAATTCTTTTACAATAAATATGACAGTATTTAATGCTATGATTATAAGTGAAAACTTAAATAACAAGCGGATAAATTTTTTCATTTCCATTTTACTGCTATTAAAACTGAAAATAAATAAACTCAATATTGCTGGCGAAGTTCCCGAAAAGGTAAATTGAGAACAAAATAGCAATGTAATATGACCACCGGCGGGAGCGGCTCTTGTTAGCTCCCAACTTTTCTATGGCATACTGATGCTCCCTGCCTTTCCACTCTACAGTCATGAAGACAAAAAGAAGTAACACGATTGTTATAGACTCATGTATTCCCGGGAAATTGGGAAAAGCGAAAAGTGACATCGAAAAAATTTCTGAAACAATTTCTAATGCCTGTCCAATATTCTCTGCCCGGAAAAATATCCAGGCAAAGACAGTAATAGAAAATGTGAATAATATCATGAAGAATTCTCTTACAGTCGGCAAGTTTTTACCTGCAGCTACTATTCCTATATTATTCCTGTTGTTGTTAGTGAGCATAAGCGGAAGAAAATAAACAGCATTAAGGGCTCCCCATGTAATATAGGTCCAGTTTGCACCATGCCATAAGCCACTTAAAACAAAAATTATAAATGTGTTTCTTATTTTCATCCATGTGCCGCCCTTGCTCCCGCCGAGTGGGATATAAACATAGTCCCTGAACCATGACGACAGAGAAATATGCCATCGCCTCCAGAATTCTGCAATATCCCTTGAAAAATATGGAAATGCAAAGTTTCTAAGCAAGTCTATACCAAACAGTCTTGCTGTACCCAGCGCAATATCTGAATATCCCGAAAAGTCGCCATAAATCTGGAACGTAAAGAAAATAGCCCCCACCACAAGAGTGCTCCCCGAATAATCTGCGGAATTATTGAAGATTATATTTGCGTACTCTGCACAGTTATCGGCAATGACAATCTTTTTAAACAGGCCCCATAATATTTGTCTCAAACCATCTGTGGCTTTTGAGTAGTCAAAAACTCTCGGTTTTACAATCTGCGGCAAAAGGTGCGTTGCCCTTTCAATGGGTCCTGCCACAAGCAATGGAAAAAAGCTAACGAAGACGGAGTAATTTATGAAGTCTCTTTCCGGTTTTATCCGGTCTTTGTATAAATCAATAACATACGACAATCCGTGAAAAGTATAGAAAGAAATACCAACCGGAAGGATGAAACTCAGTGTTGCAATACTGGTATGGATTCCCAACAGATCAATCCCTTCGGCAAATGATTGTGAGAAAAAATTATAATACTTGAATGCCCCTAGAAATCCAAGATTGATTATTATACTTATCCAAAGCCATATTGTCCTGGCCCTTGGTCTGGTCGCCTGATGTATCCTGAGTCCTGTATAGTAATCAAGAAAAGTAGAAAAAACGAGCAAAAACAAAAATCTCCAGTCCCAACAGGCATAGAAGAAATAGCTGGATACAAGAAGCAGGATGTTTTGTAATCTCAGATTATTCTTTGCAACAAACCAATACAGGAAGAAAACAACCGGCAGAAAGATAACAAACGATATAGAGTTAAATAGCATACCGGTTAAAATTATGAATGAACAAGAGTGGTAAAATTAATAAAATTTCTCCATTCATTACTTTGGGCTTTCCATTAATTTTTCAGGTATTAAAAATATCGTTAGTTTTACAAACTATTAACAATCACACCTACTTTAACCTATGAAAAAAACACTTTTAGCCGGTATTATCATTTTTTCTGTCCTTTTTACCTGGGGAGGCAGTACCAAACTTCTTGCCCAGGATTTTTCAACAAAAATTTTCAAGGGAGAAGTTGAAGAGGTAAAAGCTATGCTGGCAAAGGGTGCAAATCCCAACACGAAGGTGGGTAAAGAAACCGTTTTAGCTCTTTCGATGAATGGGCAATTTCCGGAAGTAACCAAGCTTCTCATTAATGCAAAAGGAATAAAAATAAATGAGTGGAACATAGAATCCATGCCGGAAGTCTCCTGGAAATACACAGCTCTTATGAAAGCTGTAAAGTTTCCTGAGATGGTTAAGTTGCTGCTCGAAAAGGGAGCATTGATTGATTTGCAGGACGATTTGATTAAGTGGGACGGCTCCCTCCATGAAGCAGGAGGAAATACTGCTCTTATGCATGCAATAGGAAAGCCGAACTTTACCTATACCGAGAGTGCAAAGCTTCTGATTGACAAGGGGGCAAAAATTAACATTCAAAACAAGCTTGGATACACAGCGTTAATGCTTGGTGTACACAACACGGAAATAACAAAGATTCTTATTGACAAAGGGGCAAGTCTCGATATTCAGACCAAGGCCGGCGAAACAGCCTTGATGCTTGCTGCCGGAAAATATACCGATGCCGTAAAGCTTCTGCTTGATAAAGGTGCAAATATTCTCATCAGGCAACAATCGGCATACAGAACATCCCAAAATGCACTTGGTTATGCCGCAAGATATGGAAACATAGATGCAGCAAAATTAATTCTTGAAAAAGCTGTAAGCCTGGGTATAAAAGAAGAAATATTGCGAGCTTCTTTGCACTGGGCGGTGATATCAAATCAGCTGGAGATGGCAAAATATCTGCTGGACGAAGGTGCAAACATTGAGGGCGACGACGAGCTTGGCGGATACACACCTCTCATGGAAACTTCGATGCTAGAAATGGTGCAACTGCTTGTTAAGCGTGGTGCCAACGTAAACGCAAAAAATAAGATGAATTACACCCCTTTGCATAAAGCTGTCTTCAATTTTATGGGAGCGGACCCAAATGAGAAAAATTGCGAAAAAATACTCAGCCTGCTTTTGGAAAAAGGCGCAAACATTGATGCACAGGATGGCAATGGGATTACCCCACTGATGGGTGCCGTTCAGAAAATGGCTCCTTTAAAAATACTTGTTGCCAAAGGTGCAAATATTAATATCCAGAATAAAAACGGTGAAACTGCTTTGATGTATGCCGTCAAAGGCGGTCTTCTCAAGGTTATTTTAGGGGGTATACCTGTTGTTGGCGGCTCTGTTGATGCCACAAAATTATTAATTAGCAAAGGGGCCGATATTAACATCCAGGACAAATGGGGTAAAACAGCACTTATGCATGCTGCCGGAGCTGTTAATGCATTGGGTAATAAATACGGTACATATACAGATATCTTAGGGATTCTTATTGAAAAGGGTGCAAAATTAGAAGCAGAAGACAAGGAGGGAAATACTGCCCTGTATTGGGCACAGCGTTATGGCCGTACAAAATCTGCAGAGATGCTTCTTGCGAAAGGTGCAAATCCTGCAAAAAAATACGATAAGGCGGCGGACAAGTCCAATGTAACTTCCGGTATCGTAGGCATTTGGGAAAAATATCTCAAGGTTGAAGGGAAAACCTATACGACAAGAGTTGTATTTAACAAAGACTGGACTTACAGCAAAGCACTCAAGGATCCGGCTTCGGGTAAGTGGATTCCGGACGGAGGAGCCTATTCAACTTACGACTTCAGAGACGGCCGGATTTGGCTGTTTAACAGCCTTTCAATGGGTGCGGTAATAGAGTGGCGATTTGAGGGAAAAGAGCTGGTTTTGAATGGGGAGAAATATGTTCGCGTATTGAAATAAAGAAAGCACTATGAAAAAAGTAAATGCATTATTGATAAGTCTTCTATGCTTCAGCGCGGTTTTTGCGCAAAACACAAAATCAGAGGCATATAAATTTTCTACAATTGTCAAACACGCTGCAACTCCTGTCAAGAATCAGGCAGTTACCGGAACATGCTGGTCTTTTGCTACAACATCTTTTCTTGAATCGGAGCTTCTGAGAATGGGAAAAGGAGAGTATGACCTCTCTGAGATGCATACTGTAAGGTATAATTACATCAACCGGATAAATGACAATTTCACAAAAGCGGGAAAGGGAAATCTTGGTGAGGGAAGTTTGTCGCATATGCTCATTAAAGTAGTAAAAGAACATGGTATGGTTCCGGATGAGGTATACGATGGCATAAATTATAACTCCAAAACTCACAATCATACAGAACTGAACAGTTTTGTCAACGCAATAGCATCAGCTCCTGTTGCTCTCAAAAACAAAAGTCCCGAATACGAAAAACTTGTAAACAGTTTGCTTGACATCTATCTTGGAACTGTTCCGTCTAATTTTATTTATAAAGGCAGGAATTTCACACCTGTAACATTCTTCAACAGTCTGGGAATTAACCTTGACGATTATGTCGAGATTACAAGTTTCTCACACCATCCCTATTATTCAAAATTTGCACTTGAAATCCCGGACAACTGGGACTCCGGCAACTACTATAACTTACCGCTGGATGAATTTATGCAGGTAATTGATTATGCTCTCAAAAATGGCCATACTGTATGTTGGGACGGCGATATGAGCGAAAAAAGCTATTCGGACAGAATGGGAATTGCAGTAAATGCCTCAAAAGAAGAGCTTGAAAATGAGAAGGGAAAAGAGCTTTCATTCACAAAAGTATATAAAGAGGACATAGCAACTCAGGAGAGCAGGCAAAAGGGGTTTGAATCCAATGCAACCACAGATGACCATCTGATGCATCTTATAGGACTTGCAAAAGATGAAAACGGGACATCTTATTACATTGTTAAGAACTCGTGGAAGCCGGAAATAAACAGGTTCGGGGGTTATAACTATCTATCCGAAAATTATGTAAAGGCAAAAACTATATCAATTCTGGTACACAAGAGCGCAATTCCAAAAATTATCCGCGAAAAACTGAACTTATAAATTCTGATTTGTTTTTTCGTAATAAATATGAAAGGAAAATCGCTACATTTGTAAGCGAAGAACCTAATCCCGTATGGCTTTTCAATAAAAGGTCATCGGGATATTTTTCTAAAAAAATTTAAAGTATATATGGGGAAAAAATTTAAGCTCGCGTTGCCTTGGCAGATCCTTATCGGGATAACGTTAGGCATCCTGTTAGGATTATTTGGTCATGAGTACACTATCTACACAAAGTGGCTTGGCGATCTCTTTTTGAGAGGTCTTCAAATGGTTATAATACCACTTGTATTCAGCGCATTGGTAATGGGAGTATCCAGTATTGGAGAAACTACAGATTTAGGCCGAATTGCCGGTAAAACTTTTGCCTATTACATTATTACGACTCTTATCGCCTGTGTGTTGGGATTGCTTCTTGTAAATACCTTTGAACCAGGCGTTGGGGTGGATTTACAATTAAAAGAAACTGTTACAAACATTGCCAGTACTGAAGTTTCTTTTATTGACCAGATTGTGGCCATTGTGCCTAATAATATTGTAAGGGCTATGGCAGATGGAAACATGCTGCCTGTAATATTCTTCGCTATACTTTTCGGATTTTTCATTACTACATCCACAAATAAAACCCGTACGCTTTTGACTGATGTATTTAATGGATTATACGAGGTTATGATAAAAATAACATTTCTTATAATCCGCTTTGCCCCAATAGGGTTGTTTGGAGTTGTATCTTCAATGGTGGGTGCTCAGGCCGGTAATCCGGCTGCATTGAAAATTATGTTTACCAGCCTGGGGATATACTCCGCAATAATTGCAGGAGGTTGTCTTATTCAGGGTCTTGGCATATTACCGGCCATATTTTTATTATTCACCCGTAAAAATCCATTTAAGTTTATGGAACAGATGGGGACAGGCCTCATGACTACTTTTTTTACTGCCTCTTCCGCTGCTTCATTACCAATTACAATACGTGATATTCAGGAAAAAAGCGGAGTATCCCGCAAAATTGCAGGTTTTTGCCTGCCGTTGGGAAATACAGTGAATATGAACGGGACTGCTTTGTTTGAAAGCGTAACCGCCTTATTTATAGCGCAGGCCTATGGCATTGACCTCACAATAGGCCAGCAAATTGTAGTAGTACTGACAAGTCTTTTAGCTGCAATTGGAACAGCAGGCATTCCGCTTGCCGGATTAGTTATGCTGGCTGTAGTACTTAAGGCTGTCGGACTTCCTCTGGAAGGGATCGGACTTGTACTGGTTGTACAACAGCCGCTTGATATGATACGCTCTGCCGTAAATGTGTGGGGTGACCTCACCGGGGCCGCCATTATAGCAAAAAGTGAAGGTGAAAAATTAACTATATAACAGACATGACTTGCCAATTTATCTGCCCTGTGTGCGGGGCGCATTATCCTACAAATGAACCAATATGGCGCTGCGAATGCGGCAGCTATCTCGATCTTGATTATATGCCCGCTCTTGACAGGAGCCGTCTGCCGGAAGAGAAAACAATGTGGCGCTACAGTCAGGTTCTTCCACTTGACCAATTCGACTCAATTGCCTCTTTTAACGAAGGTTTTACTCCGCTGGTTCCAATGGAATTCTGGGGGCTGCCGGTTCTCGGAAAAATGGAATTTCTTATGCCTACGGGCTCATTTAAGGACAGAGGCGCCGCTTTGATGATAAATAAGTGCAGAGAATTGGGCATTAAGGAAATTGTTGAAGATTCATCTGGGAATTCGGCTTGCGCCGTTGCTGCCTACTGTGCCCGGGCAAAAATTAAGGCCAACATCTATATGCCGGCCGGTAACTCTGCCGGAAAAACAGTTCAGGTGAGGGCATACGGTGCAGAACTTCATCAGATAGAAGGAAACCGGATAGACTGTGCAAATGCGGCAATTGAAGGTGCAAAGAAAAGCTATTACGCGGCCCATGCATGGAACCCATATTTTATACATGGCGCCAAAACAGTAATATACGAGATTGTAGAACAGCTGAACTGGCAGGCTCCGGATTATTTTTTCGCGCCTGTTGGCAGCGGTTCTCAGATTTTAGGAGTCTACCTTGGTCTTGCCGAGATGAAAAGAGCCGGAATCATAGACAAAATGCCTAAGTTGATGGCCGTGCAAAGCAATAAGTGCTGCCCCCTCAAGGATTATGTCGAAGGCAAACCGACTCCTGTTTCCTCCCACAACCCGTCTATTGCAGAAGGCATTGCAATTCATAAACCTGTGAGAATAAAACAGATTATTGATGTAGTGCAAAAGACAGGCGGCGATTTTGTCACAGTAGACGATACCGACATAATTGAGGCATTGAAAACCTCAGCCTTGCAAGGGGTATACATAGAGCCCACTTCGGCAAGTGCCGTTGCTGCGCTTAAGCAATATGCCGGCAAAATCGGAAATAACGAAAAAGCAGTGGTCTCCCTTACCGGAAGCGGATTAAAAAGCTCCGCAAAGATTGACAGCTTATTGTAGGAGTTTCTCAATTTCCCGAATCATCTCATTCAGGAGCTCCTTTGTATAGCCCTTTTCCATGTACACAATCTTTCCTTCCTTGTTGACTACATAGTTACGAGGGATGGTAACGGTTGCAAACTTTGAATATATTTTTCTGTTGGGGTCCATTCCCATCGGAAAGTTATGTCCTCTGTCTTTTCTGAATGCCGCTATCTTTTCGTATGGATCCTCCCGTGAAATAGGGAGAAAAACAAACTCTTTATCCTTGAACCTGTCAATTATTTCTTTCTGTACCACTGCGAGTTCCTGAATGCAGGAAGGGCACCATGTAGCCCAAAAGTTGACCAATACAACCTTCCCTCTCAAATCGGAAATATTAACCTCTTTGCCGTCAAACATCTGAACCTTAAAGTCCGGGACCATATCCCCTACTTTTACAACATTGCCCTCGTCTTTTTGCTGAGCTCTCAGTACAAAAACAGAGAGAAGTAAAGCTGCGGATAATAATAATTTCTTCATAATGGTATATAAATTTGCTATTAAATTACTCTCACACAAAAATAGGAATAATTAATTCTTTATTTTTGTCCACTAAACAAAAACTTACCTGTGAAAAAAAGTATCCTTGCTGCCTTACTGGCAATAATATTTATCGCCGGGTGCGAAAAAGATCCAATTCCAAATGAGAAACCAGTTGAACCTCCAAAATACACACCTGCAACAAGAGTAGAAGGAAGAGTTGCCCTTGCGTATATAACAAGTTATGGAACTGCAATTCCGGACCCTACCTTTTTTACGCATTTTAACTACGCTTTTGCCGAAATCTATATGGTTAATGGGGAATATAAGGGATTTAAGCTTCAGGGCAGCGAATTCAGATTCCAGCAAATTGTTAATCTCAAGAGCCAGTACCCGAATCTGAAAATTTCCATCTCTTTCATTAATTCAGTTTCTAATGCAGATAACATTCAGGGTGGCGGTTTTTCTGCCCTGTCCAAGTCAGATGAATACAGAAAAGCATTTGCGAACGACTGCAAGGCATTTTTGATTAAATGGGGTATTGACGGTATCGACATGGATTGGGAGTTTCCTGGAATGAGCTGGGGAGCTGATGCATTTGATGCCGCGGTTGATGTTCAAAACCATGTCCTGCTTATGAAACAACTGCGGGAAACGCTCGGGGCAGGCTACCTGCTTACTTATGCCGGATATGTAACAGACAAGAAAATCGCGGCCGGCGGTTATAAATATATTGACGTAAAAGCAGTTGACCCTTATGTGGACTTTGTAAACCTGATGACTTACGATATCTCTGATGCACCAAAGCACCATTCTGCCCTTTTTAATGCAAATGCCGACTGGGATTGCGACCGTACAGTAAAAGCATACCTGAATGCAGGAGTTGCTGCAAACAAACTGGTTTTGGGAATACCATTCTATGGACGAATCTCATTCTCGAAGAGTCCCGGTGCTATTACATATAGAAACATTATGCAGCTTGACAGGAGTATATATAAAATCGATAACTGGGATCAGGCCGCCAGTGTTCCATTTGTAACAAAGAACGGAATCTATTACTGCGGATACGACAATGAACGGAGTATTGAAGCAAAGGGAGCATGGCTCCTTGGTCTTGGCATGAAAGGTCTGATGTGCTGGCAATATGATCAGGACGATGTCTCGGGAACTCTGCGCAAGGCCCTTTGGGAAGCAACAATGAAGAAGTAGAAAACAAAGCGCCTGCACAAATAATGTGCAGGCGCTTTTTAATTGAACTGCTGATAATTAAAATCTGAATCCGATTGTAGCCTGATACCAGATATTTTTATAGCGCGGAGTTTCTGAAGTCCCGTCGCCTTTATTGGCCTGAAGGTCCCATCCTACTCTTGTACCTATAACAATTCTGTTTAAGTTAAAATCAATACCTCCCAAAAAAGAGAGGGTGTTTTTACGGATATTGTCATTCTCAAATACATTTTCCTGATCGACATTAATAAGCGTACTGTTGAAAGTGTAATTATCTTTTATTAGGAACGAGTACTGAGGGCCGGCCACTATGGTAATCAGGGAAATGGGCTTGAAGGCCAACAACAATGGCACATCTATATAATTACTTGTATAAGAGAAACTATAGTCACTGCCTAATAAAGAACCGGAACCTTTGTATCCTTTCTGCGAAAACAGAATCTCCGGCTGAATACCAAAATATTTCCCAAGAGGCAGGGCAACAAAGACACCTGCAGCCAAACCTAATTTGGAATCTGCATTAAACTGCTCTCCCTGAGAATCATATACATTTGAAAGATTTACACCAGCCTTTACGCCAAACGATAATTTCTCCCTGAAATCTGCACTGCTCTTCTGCGCAAACATGCTACCAAACATAAAGGTTGCAAATGCGAATACTAAAATTACTTTTTTCATTACTTCTTCTTTTAATTAAATTATTTTGAATTTAAATGATGAAGTCACAAAAGTGATGAGATAATACGTGTGTAATGCTATTCAATTATGTGTAAATCTTATATAATTCACATATTTTTGGCTTTTCAAGTAATAATTTTACCTTTATTTTTTTAAAATAATTCTACCGGAATGAACATCGTTGAACTGATTGAGAGGAGAATTGCTGAGCATTACCTTGAGCGAAAAAGGTATTATTTTTACTCAAATTATCCCAGAATTGCCTGCTATAGCTCCGATCTTATTTCACAGGACATTTTCACGAGAGGGAGATATGAAAAAGAAGAGTGTGAGAATTTAAAAAAATTTATATTCCCCAAATTAGCTAAAAGGAGGGTATGTCTTGATATTGGCGCTAATATCGGAAATCACAGTTTGTTTTTTTCTGAGTTTTTTGAAAATGTTATCAGCTTCGAACCAAATCCAAGGTCATTCAGGCTACTGAAGTTAAATGTTGAAGAGTTTGATAATATTGAGGCCATTAATTTAGGTGCGTCCAATATTAAAGGTCAATTAAGCGCATTAGAAAATCTGACAAATATTGGCGAAACGGAAATCGGAAGAGACCGAACCGGTTTCAAAGATGAAATCTTCAGGGAAATAGAATTAAATGTCAACCGTCTTGATGATGTCCTGCCTAAAAATATTTTATCAAAAGTTGATTTTATAAAAATTGATACCGAAGGACATGAATTTCAGGCACTATCCGGCCTAAAAGACACACTAATATCAACAGAGGCAATAATTGCATTTGAATTCTTAGTGACAGTTTATACCAAAGGCGTACCCCCGATTGTAGATTTGTTAATGAACTGCGGATATAAATATTTTTATGAATTTGAGAGAGTTGGCCGTTTGATTAGAGTTCCCCGAAGATTTGAATCTTTAGCAAAGGTTTTGCGATTAATTATCTATGGAAAGAAATATTATTTGCTCAAATTAGACGAATTCAAGCCCAAAGATTACCCACTTGTCATCGCGTCAAAGTATCCGATTGAATAATCTAACATTGAGTTTATCAAAAAAATGTTTGAATATTTATTTAAATCCTCCATTTTAATCTCTTTCTCTTTAATTTTTCCATCTCTTAACAACCGCTGTCTCTTTATCCCGTTAAGCAAGAAGCTTGATGGCGTAAAGAGTTGTTCTTCTAGCGAGAACACAAGGTTTGAAAAAGAGGTATCCGTCACAAATCCGTCTTTAATAATAATTATGTCATCGCAATCTCCTCTCAAATCAAGAAGTTTATTCAAAGGTAGCCGGTCTTCGTATTTGAAAGAATAATCAATATTGCCTCCATCCACTATTTTAAGCGACTTTACAATTTTAGGCTGATATTTTTCTATCGTATAATGCTCAATTTTTCCGGCATAGATTATTCTAAGCTTATATATGCCTTCATTATGAGAACTTCTGATTTCGTTTATAATTTTATCGAATGGCAAAACGGTTCTTACTCCAAAGTGGTGAAAACAAGTCTTGGATGCTCTCTCCAGATGAAGATCAAGGTTATGGGCAATCCCGTTTTCAATTTTTATTGTTTCAATGAATCTCATCATTTTTTAAGAGGAAGATAAATTTTCGTAATTAACTCTTCATATTCGTCCTTGCACACACTATTAACCGTAATCCCCCCTCCACTGTGATAAAACATGCTCCCTTCCGATTTCTTTTCAATAAATCTTATCAATACCGCCGAATCAAGTACAGTGCCGTCAAAATAGCCAAAAACGCCTGTATAGAAACCTCTTTTTTCTCCCTCTGCCTTTGAAATCAATCTTAAAGTTGATGATTTTGGCGCACCTGATACAGATCCAGCCGGGAACATGGAAAAAATGATATCTCCGAGGTTGTTTCCATAACCAACAGGAAGTTCTCCTCTTATGTCGGAACTTACCTGCAGGATATCTCCTCTGTCGGTCTCGATTTTATCTATGTATTTGAACCTTTCTACCCAGACCCGCCCGGAAACCTTGCCGAGGTCGTTCCGGATAAGATCAACAATTGTATTATGTTCGCAACTTTCTTTATAATCTTTAAGTATAATCTCTCCGGCATTTGGAATTGATGCATCTATTGTTCCTTTCATCGGACAGGATGAGATAATTCCATTTTCTATCCGTACAAACCTTTCAGGAGAGAACGAGACAAAATCTTCCCATGCACATATTCCAAACTGCGATTCAGTTGCACACAAAATTTTCCTCAAAGTAAGTGACGTCTCAATTTCCGTTTTTGCAGTAAGATTTATAAGATATGTGTCTCCCCTTCTGAGGCCTCTCATTACGATATTGTACTTTTCGGAATACTCTGTATATCTGATTAAATCTTTTATTTTCAGAAGCGGTTCATTTGGTGAAATAACTGTCCCGGTAAAGTTATTTACGTCTCCTGCCCGGAACAGAACCTCATTTTGATTAAGAGGATCATCTACAAACAAGCCGGATTCCATCTCAAAATCCACAGCAAACAGGAAGGGCCGCTTTACAGCCCCCGCAAAATTCATTTTTTCCCGGACAATTTGTGAATTAATGTATGTCTTCATTCCTTTCATTACAGACAAATGTAACAAAATATATACTTTTGTTTCGTGAAGAAAATTCTGCTTATAGACAACTACGATTCTTTCGTATACAATATTGTCCACCTTGTTAAAAGCGTAGCCGGGCATGAATTGGAAATTTGCTATAACGACGTGGTCCCTTTTTACAGACTTGACGAGTTCAGCCATATTATTCTCTCTCCGGGCCCTGGATTGCCAAATGAAGCCGGAGATTTACTGAAAGTTATTGACATGTGTAAAGAAACACACTCAATTTTTGGTATTTGCCTGGGACATCAGGCCATTGCCTGCTGCTTTGGCGGCAAGTTATTGAATCTAGGTCATCCACTTCACGGACATAAGTCGCTTCTTAAGCTGGAAAACAACTCCGACCCGGTTTTAGGTAAGATTTATGACGAGAACGGATGCTTTCCGTCAATAGAAGTAGGCCTTTACCACTCCTGGGCTGTTGATACAAATTCTTTACCGGATGAATTATCTGTCGGATCTGTAAATGAATACGGAATTCCCATGTCTGTGTTCCATAAAAAGTTTAAAATTTACGGAATGCAGTTTCATCCGGAGTCGGTAATTTCCGAATATGGCGTAAACATTATGTCTAACTGGGTGTTATTATAGATATTATATTGCATTTTTCTAGAATAAACCTTACATTTGTTGATAAATATGTTGATAACCCCGGAAACACCAAAGTTTATGACTCATAAAAGCCTATTTAGCAGTAGATTAGCTGCATTTACTATTTTTGTGTTAATTTTGAGTAGCTGCATAAAATTTCCAAATCCCGGACCTGGTCCTGAGCCTGGAACAACAATTCCTTCAGATTTTAACTGGAAAACCGTACTGGATGTTAATATTAATGTTCAGGTTTCGTCAGTCAGTGGTATCGGCGACAACTATATCCGGGTAATTCGAATATATTCATCTCCAATGCTTAAGGACGGCTCTCTCATTGCGTCAGGAGCTGCCAAACCGGGTAGTCCCCTTGCTGTAAAATTAACTTTGCCTACGGCTCTCTCTACGCTTTATGTTCAGGAGATTTTACCAACCGGTAAAAGAACTGTTCAAAAAGTTGAGGTTTCATCTTCACTGTTAAATATTACAATTAACAATAGTACATCTAATTCTCAACCGGCTCAGGTGATTGCAACAAAAGCATCTTTCACATCACCCTCAATTTCTATACCGGCAAACTATGATGTAACCCTTGGTGCAACCGGCAGTACTACTATTCTTGGCTTTAGTGCTGGACAGAGTTCTGCGTATGGTAATACATACAAATCGTACTACATTCCTGCTGGAGTGACCAGAACTGGGTCTACCAACATGAGCAATTATCTTAGCCATGCTATCCTGTATGTAAAGGGGAATCTTAATTTATCTTCTTCCACAATAAGTCTTAACAAAACATCAATAGTCATACTGGACGGCGGATCTGTTACAGTAAAAGGGTTAGGCACAGGAGTTTTTGATGCAACTATTCCTATTGTATATTTGCAGCAAAACGCCAGCTTAACCTCATCCGGAACGGTTGAATTCAACGACGGAATAACGATTGTCAACAAAGGCACTATGAGTGTCAATGGTGATATAAAGATGAATTTTGCAAGCACTTTTTATAATGAAGGAAACATAACCGTCACTAAAAACAGTACCGGTTTACAGATTACAAACAACTCCACCCTTTATAATAACGGTAATATAAACACAAAAGTTTTTAACATGACATCAAATGCTTCTATGGTAAACGATGTCTCCGGAAAAGTTTCCGCAATTAATTACTATCAAACAAATGGGACCGTTTTAGACAACTTCAATGAAATAGTTGCTACAACAAAACTCAAGGCTGAGGGCGGTGGAATATTGAACAACTACTGCAATATTGCGGCAAACGCAACAGAATTTCAAAGTGCGGTGATTAATCTTTATGACGGCTCGCTTTGGGAAACCCAGACATCGTTGATGAATAACGCTTCTATTACAATGAACGGTGGAAGTATGTTTCTTACCGGAACCATTTCTGAAGTTTATAAGATGTATCTATTATCTTCATCAAGCACATATTCGGTATTCAAATGTACAGGAAATGTTCCTGATATGAGGTGGGCATCCTCTGAGGTTAACGGGAAAATTGAGTTTGTTCATACTAATCTTGTAGTTGGTTCTTCAGGCACAAACGGAAGTCTTTTGTATGAAGCATTATTTAATAATAATGGTTCAATCTTATCTAAAGTTCAAACCAAAAATATCCTTGCATCTTCTTGCAACGATGCCGCAGGTCAAATAGAAGACCCAGCTCCTACAATTATTGATAACGACGGAGACGGTGTTGCTGCAGAATTCGATGCAGATGATAATGATGCAAACGTTGCTTTTGTCTCATATTTTCCTACTGAAACAACATGGGGAACATTCGCTTTTGAAGATTTATGGCCATGGAAGGGAGACTATGATATGAACGACCTGGTACTTGGCTTCAGGGTTAAACTTTATTCTAATTCGGAGAACAAGGTTACTTCTATGGATTTTGACTACAACATCCGCGCAGCAGGTAGCAACTTAATACTATCAGCCGCGTTTCAGCTTGATAAAGTTTCCGCTTCAAACATCTCATCTGTTTCGGGACAACCACTTATTGGCAGTGCTCCATTCGTTGTAAACTCTAATGGGACGGAGAACGGGGTAAACTTAGCCGTAATCCCATTGTTTAACAAAGTAAGAGACATTGTTACAGAAGAATATTTATCGTTCTTAAACACGCTCCCAGACAGCTACATCTCTACACCTGATAAATCGGTGAAGGTTATCTTTGCTAATCCGGTAAGCCTTTCGGATTTGAATATGGGGTCAATAAATTTCTTTGTCGTTACAAATAATTCGGGCGAAACAACCCGTGGAAAAGAAATCCATCTCCCGACTTTCCTTCATACTACCAAGGCAGATGTAAGTCTTTTCGCAGGGAAGCAGCTACATCCCAACGATAAATATAAATTCGACGATGGAATGATGTGGGGAATTATGATTCCGGAACCTTTCAATTATCCATTCGAATACGAGGCAGTGAATGTTGCGTACTTACACTTCGATGAGTGGGCAGTGTCCGGAGGAATTGATTTCAATGACTGGTATAAGAATATTAGCGGATACCGGAACAACACAAAAATATTCACATATTAGGTTTATATTTAAAATTAAAATAATCACTTAAAAAAGAGGGCCGTAAATATATTACGACCCTCTTTTATATTTTAAGCACTACTTATCATTCAATAATTAATTCAAGAGTTCATTAAATAGTAATTCCCATTCCTTTGCTATTACTTCGATTTGAAATCGCTCCGCTCTTTTTCTCGCAGCAAGGCCCATTTCTTTACGAACACTTTCATTCTCAATTAAATAATTGATTTTATCCGCCAAAGAGTTTATATCGCCTTTTTCAACAAGTATTCCATCAATTCCATTATTAATTATCTCTTTCGGGCCACATGGGCAAGCAAATGCAACGGGAGGAATTCCATTTGCCATTGCTTCTGTTATAACCATACCAAATCCTTCAAATCTGGAACTGAAAGCAAAAATTGAACTTTCTACGAATTTATCATCCAGGTTGCTTACTGGTTCTTCGAAAAAGCATTTATCTGCTATTCCATTAGCTTCTGCCTGCATTCTGAAAGATTCTTTATTTCCCGCCCCATATATTGTCAAAGTCCAGTCTGGATGTTTTTCAGAGACAATTTTCCAGCTGTCTATTAACATATCGTAACCTTTCACATGCACAAATCTTCCAGCTGCAATAACTTTCTTCGCAGAACAATCGGATAATTTCTCAGGTAGTTTTTCTAATGGGTTATAAATAACAGATACATTATCAAGTTCGTTCCATTGCCCTTTATCTTCATAGCTAAGCACAACAAACCTGTCAAGCTTTTTCAAATTCCCGACAAGTTGATTCATCCATAATCTTGATATCACCGATTTTAAAAACCCCGGGGAATCATGTTTATCCAAATCTCTGTAATTTCTCTTATTGAAGTGCAGCTCGCCAACTTTACGACTTCCATCTTTAATTTTGGTAATAAAATTAATTTCACGTCTTAAAGTAGATATAGTGATGTCGGGTTTTATCTGCATCAGCGTTTTTGATAAACGCCTTTTAAAAGCCATCTGTTTAAATAAATAAAAAAAAGCTTTTTTATAAATGGGATAATTCCAAATATCCTCAAAATCAATATTTAAATTAATTACAGTAATTTTATTGGATAACAAGAATGCTGGCGGTTTGCCAGCCCCATCTGTTGTAATTATAAAAACATTATATCCAAGCACCTCTGCAAAGTAGTTTGCTTTAATCGTCAGGGTTTTCTCCATCCCGCTGGCAGAATATAAAGCTGGTATGCAGTACGCTAGTTTGACACCCATTATTGTTTAGCTTCTTTTATCAAATATTTTGCAAGTTCCTTTCCTCCCTTGGCAAATGATTCCTGCACTCTAAAACCCACATCATAGTCGTTCCCTCCAAAATTGTTGGCAGAGGCATCTTTTATCACAATAGTTGCTATTTCCTTTCCGTCTGACTTGTTTACAAATATACAGGTAAAATCGATTGAAGCACTTCTTCTTGCAACGCCAACATTAAATCCGGGTTCTATAAAATCTACATTTATTTTCATTAGGATATCTCCGTCACCTAAAATTGCGTTTACCCCCTTGTCTTTAAGGTATTTAGAAAACAACTCTATAAATTTTGGCTCAAACCGCTCGTCCCGGTCGGACAGCCATGCTTTATGCCACTCATCTCCCCATCCGGATTTCTTTGAATTGTAGGCTTCAATCTTTTCTTTCACATACTTTTCTTCTGTCATTTTCCCTACTTTCATATTTTCGTAGGTGAAAGAGACCCCAATTGTTTTAGCTTCCCTAAGAGAATTAAGGGTGCCCGAAGTTTTCTTAATACTCTGACCAAAAGCACCAATCCCGACAAATAAAATCAGTGCCAACATTAAAATCTTTTTCATAATAATAAATATTTTAGGTTAGTATAAAAGAAATAAGCCTGCAAATGCTTGCAGGCTTATAGATATAAATCTATAATTAAAGTTTAAATATTTTTTCCAGAGAGGAAGCCCAGTAGTTTCTTAGTCCAAACCCGCCTGCTTTTCCGGAAACCCGGTCTGTAAAAACTATTTTCTTTGTTTTTACATTAAAACATACAGCTATATAATTTCCAATTCCTGCCTCCTTGTCTAAAAGTTCTGCCACATAAAGCACACCATATCCTATATCTTTGCCTGTATTGAAAGACTTAACGAGAGCTACAACAGCGGCATCATCAATTTTATATGTTTTACTGTAGGTCGGCATCCCGGCTTCGTTCATAATACGTGCCCTGTAAATGGCCTCATCAATACTAACATTATCGAAAGTAGTAAACTGTATTTTTTTTAACTCCTTAGACTGATCAATCTCTCTAATGTACTTTGTAAAGAAATTCCCATATGGATATTTCTTAGTTTCAGAGACAATAAGCTTATTAATCTCTTCAAAAGCCTTAGCAACCTTTCCAGGTTCTTCTTTTACTCCAAATGTTTTAACCAAAGTAAAGTCAACCCCGTAAAAATTCATTTTCGGAACAGCCTGGCCTTCTGTTTTTCCAAGTGGATACACCATTCCTGGTATAATAATAAACAATAGAAACAGTAACTTTTTCATAGTCAAAATTTTTATGCTTTGAACAAATATACATTTTTTATATAAAAAATCCCCCTTCCAATTATATAATATTTGAAAAGGGGAGGCAATTATAAACAAAATTTAGTAAATCTTTAGCTGGTTCCTGTATCCAGAATCCATGTTGCTGAACCAGTCTGTTTTTGCCGTACCATTGGACTCTGCCCATTCAATAAAATAAAGGTAAGCATCATTAATTGGTGCCAACTCAACTGGATATTGGAAACCCTGAATAATATTCAAACCCCAGGGGAGGTTATTTACTGTTTTATAATATTTTCCCAGAGAAATAGATGAATCATCGTCTTTCAATCCAAAAAGAGAGGTATTGGCAAGATTTGAAGGGAGCCTGTTCGGAAGGTGAATTTCTTTACCTCTGGTATCATCTGCAACGATGAAAAAATTAAAAGCGAGAGAAGAGAAATCGGTAATAGGAACTGTATTTGCAACAAAAGCAATATTAACAGTCAACTCTGCCGGATATATATAAGAAGATTCCTTTATAGTATTTACAAGTTTATCTGGTCCTCTTGGTATAATGTTGAAGAAATTATCGAATACGATACAAGTTGCATATGTTTGGCCGGATTCAACCCCATTAGGCGCAATATTGAAAACAGGAGAAGATGGAGACACCGAATTCCCGGTGACACCGGATATTTTATCAGAACCAATCCCATCAAGCTGGAAACCAAAGCCATTATTAAAAATAGCTCCTGAAGCCTTCAAGATGAATTCACCAATCACCTCAACCACAAAATTTGAAGAATTTGTAACAGTTTTCATCCTGTAGTCGACAACCACATCGTTAAAGTCGTAGTCACCTTTGGCTGGCCAGTTATCTTCAAAAGCCAGTGTCCCATAACTGACTTCGGATGGATAATATGAGTTATAGGCTCTTGATGCATCCGCCGGATACATGTCCTGATTATTCTGAACACCATCTCCATCTGCATCTAAAAACGGCTCTGCAGGCAGGCAGCTGTTTGAAGGGTCGGAGCCATATGTCCCCGGAAAAATATAATTGTCAGAAATTATTCTTCCTGCTCCTCCATCTCCAATAAAACTTACCATTATTTTATAAACGCCCGTTGAATTAGCTATTTCCACAGGGATTGGGACAGATAAGTTTTGTATCGTTTGGCTGGCAGTGCCGGTTAATGGCGGCAGAAAATTGTACGTATAGAAGGTTGTTGTAGGTCCTTCTTTTGACGGCAATAATGACGAAGGATCGTACGGAATATAAGAAACAACTATTGCCCGGCTAAGCGTTGTGCCAGTAGTTGAACCGGATAGTCTTGCACTGAATGTAATATTCCCGGATCCCATTTTCATCCATGGTGTCTTAACGTATGAAGTGGTAATATCAAGGCTTGGTGTAGTATTGTTGTTTACAAGTGAATAAGCTCCTCCAATGATAAGTGTGGCAGTTCTTGCCTGCTGAATCAGACTCCAGCAATTTGCGTTATAAGTGGCGACGCTGCTGGTTTCAGCATCTATTGTAACAGTCGATTGACCTAAAACCACAGTTGAGGATATGACGACTGTGCACAGTATCGAAAAAAAATTTTTTTTCATTTCCGTGATATTAATATTTCTACGGCACCTCTATAACTTCCGGTATATCTGGTATAAAAGAGAATTCTGCTTTATTGCCAATAACCTTGAGATTGTACACCATTGAACCATATTTCAAAGTAAGGCTCGTTGTTTCGGATGGGACAATAATTGATAATTTCAAATCCTGACTCATATTATGTAATAAACTGTAGAGCCTGGTCCCGTCTTGAAGAGATAATGACAAAGTGGATTTAACAGTAACGATAGTTGGCAAACCAGTAATGAGAACATCAACACTCTTGGATGTGCTCCAGGTAAAACTGTCTGAGACTTTAACATCTCCTAAAGTAATTTTATCTGTGGATTTAACCGGCCCCGGGTCAGGATTAGGAAACTTTACACAAGAAACCAATATCCCGGCAACCAAAAATAAAATAATGTAAATCGAATTCTTCATCCTTCGATTTTTATTAAACTTCCTTAGCAAAACCGCACCGTGCTTCTTTCTTGATATCAGCTCCTTAAGCGCAATTTCATCTAAAATTGGACCTAAAGATATACAATATCATTTCTAATTCCAAATTTATTTTTGATTTTTTATATTTTTTTCTATCTTTGTATAGAAAAAATGTTTGGTGACAGGGAACGAGCTCGTGAAGGAGGCACTTAAAAAATGAAAAAAATCTTTTATTTAATAATTGGGACGACAATATTTATGTCATCCTGCGTAAAATTCCCAAATTCCCGTCCAGGGACAACGACAGATGGGTTAGAAATAGCCGAAAATTTCGACTGGAAAACAATCGAAACAAAAACAGTTTCTTCAACCGGAGTTTTTTCAGTTATTAATCAGGACGGAGATACCGTTGCTTTAAACCTACCTGCAGGTGAGTATAACTTATATGTTGGGAAGGGATCTGTTTTAACAACTGTTGCATCAAATACAAACCTTGAAATTGATTCAAAGGCCATTTCAACTCCTTCTACAGGAACTAAAACCCGTGTATATTTTCCTGCTGAAAACAAGTATGCCACAGTAATGTTTGAAGATTTATTCCCTTACTCAGGCGATAAAGACATGAACGACGTCGTATTCGGGCTTAATATTGAATATGATCTTGATAAAAACGCAAGAGTAGTAGCTATAAATTTCAACATCGAGCCAAGAGCGGTTGGCAGCACTCAAACATATATCGGCATCGGAGCAAATTTCACCGGAATGGCTGTTCAGGTTAGCAAGGTGGCAAGAAGCAGTGCGGCTTATCCGGCCATTTCAAATAATCACTCCGATTTGGCTCCTATTTATAATGTTGATCCCAAAAACGGCTATTATAACCCTGTAAACCCGAGTGACCAATTGAATGCCGATTATAAAGTAGCTCCTTTCACCGGTAATTTCAGAAGTTTCTTTATAAGCCCTCCAACTCCTTTTGTAAATGTTTTCAATATTGGGACTTCAACACTTAGCAGAAAGTTCACCGCCAAAGTATCGCTAAACTCCGTAATTGCATACAATTCGTTTACTTTTCTTGATGCTTACAACGTAAACAAGGTCAATATTTCCATTTATGCTGCTTTTGAGAATAAAAGCAGAGAGGTTCATTTTAAAGGGCAACTACCTTCGAAGTATTTTAATCTGGCAACATTTGAACCTACAGGAAGAACCGATTTTTCATCTGCATACGATAGCTGGGTGTGGGCAATTATGAGTGATAAGTCTGTAAGGCACCCTCTTGAGGCGGTTAGAATTAATAATGCTTATCCGGATTTTGGATTATGGGTTTCGAATCAGGACAGAACCAATTGGTATGGCTCAAAAGTTTTGGATAGTCTCTTTACAAAGATTAACTTTACATACTTTGATTAAGTTAAAATTCCGTGGAGTGAGAAAATCTATATTATTATTTTCCGTTATTCTTTTTTGTTCTTCATGCCTAAAGTTTCCTGAAGATACTTATGTAAAAGTACTGGATGTCCCTAGCGACTTTGACTGGAAAACAATTGAGGCAAAAAAAGTTAACATTGCTGTTGTTTCGAGTATTCTTAACGATGAAGGCGATACAATTGCTTCTTTTTTGCCACCGGGAGAGTATGATATAACTGTTGGAAAAAATACAAATCTGAATATCGTTCAGGAACAATCCCAGGCTGAGACGAAATCTATCAGAAGCAGTCAGGTGAAGCAACGAGTTTACTTCCCATGTAAATCCAAGTACGCAACCGTTATGTTTGAAGACTTGTTCCCTTCTAAGGGAGATATGGATATGAATGATATTGTTTTCGGTCTCAACATTGAGTATCTACTCGACAATAAAGCAAGGCTCCTTGGTTTTAATATAAACATTCAGCCAAGAGCAATCGGCAGTTCATATCCTCAAATAGGACTTGCTGCGAACCTCAGTTCTGATGAAGCATTGGATTTAGTTGAAACTATTCTCCACTCTTCAGACCCGATGCTTTCTCCTCTGTTTAATGTTACCACCAACTCCGAGGGGTATTATAAGGAAACAGGGGTTACTACTTCGGAAGTTGCCCCAATAACCGGGGATTTCAGATATTATTTTTATAACGATGAGGACCTCTTCATTAATGTCAGAGATGTTGACCCGTTTACTTATACCGAGTCCTTCACTGTTCAGGTTATAATAAAACCCACAAAGTTATTTCCTTTTTCCAAGATGACATTTTTGGATACAGTGCAAACCGGGAAAATCAATCTTGACATATTTGCCTGTTTTGGCACCCGTGGAAGAGAGGTTCATTTTAAAGGACAAAAGGCAACGCAAAAATTCAACCTACTGTATTTTTTAAGCACAAGACCAAAAACAGATTTTTCTACAGTTGATAATTGGGTTTGGGCTATTATTAGTGACAAATCTATTCGCCATCCACTTGAGTGGGTTAAAATCTACAATGCATATCCCAACTTTAAAATCTGGGCCGAAGGCGGTGGCGAAATAGGGTCAAATTGGTATATCCCTTCCGTGGCCGACAGCTTGCACAGCAACTCTTACTTCAGCTACATCAATTGATTATTTCTGATTTGTCCTGCTATATTCCTCATAAGAAACAGGCTCTTTTGATGGGAAAACTGTTCTTTTAAGCTTGCTCATGGTGTAATATGAGAATGATTTAAATATTTCAGAAAGTTCCATCCATACAGATCTCTGCGGGAAAATCTTTTGAACCATTTCAGGCGTCCACTTTTCTGTAAAAAACGATTTGTAGTAGTTGTCTTCCGGGTTAACAATAATATCTACAGAATCTTTCCACTCATACTTAACAGCTATAAAATTTTGCTTGGACATGCACAATAATTTATATAGCAAAGATTTATAAGGCAAATAATTTAGAAAAAGATTACCAAAATCAGGTAAAAAGTCTGTTTTCATCTTTGATTTTTCATAGAGAACCAGTTTGTTGTCGATGTCCAGGGTAACCCATTTATGAGAAGACTTTGGAGCCAGGAACTCTCCAATGAGGCTTGGAACTTCTAAATAACCCATTTTTGATACCCTTACCTGCTCACCAACGAACTTAGCCGGGTCTTCTGTATGTTCAAGCACATGGCTGCAAATAACATAATCAAACTCTTTATCATTAAATGGCAGATTTTCCCCGTCTGCCTGAGTTAGTTTTTGATGGGGATATATTTTAAAATCCCCTCTCCTATGCGTATTATCATTAACAAATTTTTCTACAAGCACATTTGCCCTTTTTGTAGGATTACTGCCCGGACCTACTTCCAGCACTCTTAGCCGACTATTTATCGACAAGGAATCTTTATCAATCGGACTTCCTATTTTCATACTATTATTTTTTTTGCGAATCTAATACAATATTTTAAACCAAAATTTTCATCGGTCATTTTATATCGATGACTTTTTCCCATTCACCATTGCTATGATTGTATCTTTTTACAGTTCTGGCCGGATTGCCTGCAACAATTGTATAAGAATCGACGTTCTTAACAACCACACTTCCCCCGGCAACAATACTATGCGTTCCAATTGTTACACCCTTTGTTATAATAGAATTTGCTCCAACCCAAACATTATCTTCAATAACAATCAAACCCGTATCAACTCCCTGCTCATCAATCCTTTTCTTAACATCTTTATATTTATGATCCAGACCTGAAATTGCTATATTTTGTGCTAAAATCACATGGCTGCCTATTTCAATTGGACCAATAATTACATTGCCCAGGCCTACTCGTGAATAGGCTCCTATCTTTACATCGCCGACCATATTATTAACAATTGAAAAGTCTTCAATAACGGAATATGATCCAATTGTAAAGTTGTTAAACGGAACGATATCTTTACGTACACTTCTGTATATTACAGCATTTTTACCTCTTTTAATATAAAAAGGCATTAATAATCTAAGCCACAGACGTGGTCTGGTTTTAACTGGATTAATAAGGATATTTAATATTATTCCCTTGTATTTTGGATTATTTTCCAACCATTTATAAATAGCTTTTTTCATATCTCAATTTCTTTTTGACTTTTCCCATGTACCATCGCCTCTCTTATTGACGAAGTATGCAATCCCCCTGAAAACATTAAGGTTCATAAAGAGGAAGAAGTATGGCACAAAAAAGATTTTATTTTTTAGCTTTCTGTCTTGCATCATTTTCCCGGCAATTCCCGCACAATAAAAAAGTATCTGAATCACTAGCAGAATTTTAAATAGCCATCTATCATCAATTGAAATCAATACAATGTTTAAGGGGAGAAGAGATATTAGCATGAAAGGGGTAATTGTCCAACGCAGGACTCTATGTGAAATATACTGGAATGATAGCAATGGATATTTAAAGACATTTAAAAGCGGTGTAAGCTTTATGACTGACTGCAAACCACCCGCCGCAATTCTAATTTTCCGCTTTTTCTCTTCCTCCATATTTAATGTTCCACTTTCAACAGCATATGCATCTTTGCAATAACGTATTTTATAACCCTTCATCGCGATTCTCATTGAAAGAATAAAATCGTCCAAAAGTGTTTCTCTGCCCATTTCCTCAAAGAGTTTTCTACGTATCGCATATAGCTCGCCGGCAGCACCAACTGCAGAATTTAGCCTTGAATCAAGATTTTTTAAGGAAGACTCATATTTCCAATATATTCCTTCGCCTCCCGATGAAGCACTATCTTTATCCAGTGATTTTATCCTCTTTTCACCAGCAACACACCCCACTTCATTATCAGAAAAAGCCTTTACTATTTCAATTATTGCACTTTTATTTAACATAGTATTCGCATCAGAAAACACAACAATCGAAGAAGTTATATATTTCATTGCCCTGTTTAATGCAGCTGTTTTTCCTTGCCTTTGGGGTTGAAATAAAACATTAACAGAACTATATGCTTCCAGCTTTTTATTCGACTTGTCGGTGGTTCCATCCGTAATCCAGACTACTTTGAATTTGTTTTTAGGATATTCCAGAGAAAACGTGTTTTGCATCTTCTCATCAATAATATCCTCTTCATTATACGCCGCAATAAGAAAAGTAACTTCAGGAAACTCGTCAATTGTACCCGGT
The DNA here is from genome assembly GCA_021371955.1 of Bacteroidales bacterium. GTDB lineage: Bacteria > Bacteroidota > Bacteroidia > Bacteroidales > UBA932 > Bact-08. Next base: position 251,556 of record JAJFVD010000012.1, on the reverse strand, counting down.
TTGTTTCCTTTTTTTAAAAGACGTTCTTTTATAACAACAAGAAGATAAAGAAGTATTCCATATCCAATATATGTGTAGAATACCACAAAAAGAAAAATCCAGAATATTATTTCAATTGTATTCATTCTTTTTTAAAAATCTCGTCAATAACTTTTTGCATCTGCACTTTCCAGGAAAGTTTATTAACAATGGTGTCTCTAATATCTGCAGGACTAAGTTTAAGCAATTTTACAAAGCCGGTTATCTTTTGAATATCTATGGGTGTATTATCGGCAGATGCTTTAAGGATATATGGCATATTTTCAAAATCATCATCGATTTCTGAATATATAAAAGGGATTCCTCTTGCAGCATATTCTCTTGTTTTGAGAGTCTTTATCTTGGTAATACTAGTTCGGTGCCTTGCGAGGCTTGCTATTCCAAAATCTGATTGTTCAAAAAGAGTATCTAGTTCTTTCCCGTGTTTACTACCGTAAAAATGAACATAATCCTCTAAATTAAGTTGTGAGACCAACTTATGAAGAAAATTTATATCCTGATCAAATCCATCTCCAACAATATTAAAATAAACTTTAATATCATGGGGATTCTTGTAATACTCTCCCAATCCTTTAATAACCCGATCAAATCCATGCCAGTAATGGATTTCGGCAACTCCTATCATGTTCAATGTGTCTGTTATTTCCCTATTACATGACCTTAAAGGGATTTCCTTAAAGTCTATTCCATTCGAAATTGGAATTGTTTTGACACCATGAATGTACTCGTAATCTGTAAATGTAACAGCTCTGTCTATAAGGCCCTTTAACTTATTCCTGAATATCCTGTTCAACAGGAAGATAAACCGGTATTTTAAAGGACCGCTTTTAGTTTCTGAGTCATAAGGATAGGTAGGGAATTCCATAACAACTTTTATCCCTTTTTCCTTAAGTCTCCGGAGCATTTTTAGTAAAGACGGATTAACATTATAGAAACTTCTTATGTAAACAAACATTATTTCATTATCAATAATGTAATTAGTCAACGATTCGAACTGAAACCATTTTAAAAATTTTGATCTCGTTCCATTGCCATAATTTTCTATAATTGTATCCCCACACACTCTTTTATGAAATCCATTCTCATCAATTTGCATATAACTTAATTCTACGCTCATCCCACACTCTTTTAAAGCAGAAATCTGATAAAGAATTTTCTTACTAATTCCGCTATGTGGTGATAAATCGTAAAAGTGTACAAAAATGGCCTTCATTTGCTTCTTAATTAATTCTCTTTTAATATGTAATCAATAAGTTCCAATGTTTCTTTCTGTACTTTGTTTTCATTGTAAAGCGAATCAATTATTGGTCTGTTATGGGATGCAAGGGTGTTAAAATCTGGAAGATTATTGATGTTTTTTAAATCTGATAAATTATAAATCAATATCCCCTCTCCTTTTAGATACTCAAAAATGGGACTTTTCTCATTTATAAATACTCTTGCTCCTTTCCATAAAGATAGTAGAATAATACCCATTCCCTGCTGGCGAATATTGTTCATTATTACGTTTCCACACGACAACAGAAAGTTACTATATTCTTCAAACGGCAAAAAAGCAGTAACAGGAACAAATTTCTCTTTGAACATTTCACGGCCAACAGCTATCACATAATCGCCATATAGTTTATCGCCATAAGAGAGTGGACAAAACAATAATTTATCCGACAAAATATTATCATCTAGCAATTTAAATGTATCTATATGATTATTCTCTAATGTCGCAGAATTACCTACAATTATATTGTTACCCGTACAAATGATGCCTTCTTTGCCCTGATTAAGCTGACGGGTTGATATATATTTAAAGGGTAAATACTTAATTGATTTCGAAATTGTTTTTTGCACCAGACAATATTCCTGTGGCGTAACCGTTGAAACGCTTTTTACTTTTCGGTAACATCTCATCCTTTTTAGCAATGGCGATTCTTCTCTGTAAAAAAGAGGATACAAAATATTGAAAAGCACAGGATGATTATTATACAGGCTGATAGAAGCTATTTCTTTTCTGCTTTTATTCAACTCCTGATACTTCTTAGTATACGGCAGAATAACTTTCCGTGATAATATTGGTATTGAGTATAAATCTGCCCCCCATGCCATCCAATGGAAATATACATCCGGTGATGCGTTTAATATAATATCCTGTTTAAATTCTGTGATTAAATTATGAATAATAACCCCTTTAAAAGAATCAATTTTATAAATCAATTCTTTATATTCAATTGAACCAATATGACCCTTAACAATATTCGGATTTATCGATTTTACATACAATAGTTCAGACGCATTCTCTTGAAAAGCGATGAAGTAAACATTGCGACCGGGGTAAACTGATTCAAAAACATCTATAACATAGTCTATAAACTTTTCATCCTCAGTAATGTGCAGTAGTAGGCCTTTTGTTTCAATCACAGTTGCTAAATATTATAATAAATCAAGTAACTTCTTGCTTCTCATTTTAACAAATTTACAAGGAATTCCTGCATAAATGGACCACTCACGAAGAGACTTATTGATAAGAGACATTGCGCCAACAGCTACTCCCTCATCAATTGTGATATCTGGGAATATGACGCTTCCTGCTCCAATTTGGCAATACTTTTTTAGTATTACTTTACCTCCTGTTACATTTGATAAACTTGGATCTACCATCGGACCAATCAGATAATCTCCCGAAAAATCATCTGTTGCACTAAAAATGGTACATCTTGGAGAGAGTCCCGAATAACTGTCAATCTCTATTCCATATTTCCCGTATAATCCACAAAATGCAGAAATATGTATATAGTCATTTAATACAATGTCGCCAGAGAGGATGCAGAAGTCATCAATTCTGACGTTATTGCCAATTATTATTGTGCCAGGGTTATAAAAACGAGCATAACGGCTTACCAATACATTATCTCCAACACTCTTGAACCCAATTTTGTCAAGTTCATCTTTTGTGTAGAATGAATTCATCAGCTTTGTTTGAATTTTATGATAATATTACAGATTCTTTCAACATCTGCATGTGGCAGATGTGGATAAATAGGCAGACATAGTATCTGATTTGCAATTTTTGTTGCAACCGGCAGGTTATATTGGCTCGAAGATGCAAGACCCCTGTATGTTGGAAATTGGCTAATTAAAGGATAGAAATATCTTCTTCCAAAAATATTATGGCTTTTTAATTTTTCGTAAAGGTCGTCTCTTGATCTCCCATATTTTTTAACATCTACAGTAATAGGGAAGTATGCGTAATTATGGTCTATCCCCGAGATATCGTCAAAAAAAGCAATCCCACTAACATCGCGTAAATATTGTCTATATAGCTCAGTTACTACTTTTCTCTGAAGAATATAGTTGTCAACGCTCTTTAATTGAAGTAGCCCATATGCTGCCTGGAGCTCATTCATTTTTGCATTAATACCAGGTTCGATTACCGTTGTTTCTCCCGCAAATCCGAAATTTTTGAGATAGTCTATTCTTTTTTTGGACTTCTCATCCGGACAAATAATTGCTCCACCCTCTATTGTATTGAATACTTTTGTTGCATGAAAACTAAGTATGGAGAGGTTTTCTCCTTTTAAGACTGAACTTCCGTTTTGCTTGACTCCAAATGCATGAGCTGCATCATATATTATTTTTAAGCCATAAGTGTCTGCTATTTCCTGAATTCTGGCCATTTTGCATGGATTCCCATAAACATGAACCGGCATTATTGCTGTTGTTTGCGGGGTTATTGCTGCTTCAATTTTTTCCGGGTCCAGAGTAAAATAATCCGGCTCAATATCAACAAAAACGGGTTTAATATTATTCCACCATAAAGAATGGGTAGTCGCAACAAAGCTAAATGGCGTTGTAATTACCTCCCCTGTAATTCTTAAAGCCTGAAGTGCGGTTATAAGGGCAAGTGTACCGTTTGAAAAAAGAGAAATATTATTAACTCCCAGATAATCTGCCAGCGCCTTCTCAAATTTTATGTGAAAAGGTCCGTTATTGGTAAGAATTTTGTTGTCCCATATTTCAGTAAGAGAATTTATAAATTCGTCTAAAGGCGGCATTGCCGGTTGCGTTACAAATATTTTATCTTCCTCTTTCATCGTTTTTTATATATATTATCAAATATAATCTTTTTTATAAAAAGGTAGTCCTTGAAATGCGTTAACTCTGCAATTGAAATTATTAATAACGGGGCTGATATCAGTTGAATGAGTAGTATTGAAACAAGCCCAAATGGAAGGACTAAACTTTCTACATACAATATAAATCCAACTGTTAGCCCCAGTATAAAAGAATACTTGATATCATTGACTTGCTTCGTTGCCGGGTACCCAATAAGCTTTCCTGAGTATGTACTATTAATGGCAAATGCAATCAATGAATTAAGTATCATACCGAATATAAGTGCTTTGATTCCCAAAAAAACTCCGACAACAATAATCGGGATAAAGACTATTTTTTTTATTATCTCAAGCTTCAGAAAAAGATCCGATCGCCCCTTTACATTTAGTACATTAAGGTTTAAAGCATTCAAGGGATAAAATATCCCAACAAAGCACAACAACTCGAGATAAGAAGCAGATTGCATCCACTTATTTCCCAGCAAGGTGAATATCAGAGGCTTAGAAATTGCCGCTAAAAAGAACATTAATGAAAAAGTAATAAACATTGTGCTCCTAAGAAGTTTTTGATATGCTTCCTTCAACCTTTCAGAATCGTCCTTAATTAATGACAATGTGGGGAATGAAACCCGCTGAATTACGACAGTAATGTTTTGAGAAAGAATATTTTTAAATTGATCTGCCCTTGTAAAGAAGCCAAGCTCTTTCGAAGAAAAATATTTTCCAATAACAAGATAGTATATATTGTTATAAGCAGTATCAATAAGACCGCTTATGAGCAATTTGCTGCCAAATCCAAAAAGTTCCCGAAATGAAGCCATACTAAAAACAAAAGATGGCTTCCATTTAGTTGCAATCCACAGCAAGGATGAACTTAGAACCAATGCTGCAAGAGATCTGTATACAAGACTCCAGACTCCAAATCCGTATAATGCCATTATAATGCCTATAATGCCGGAAACAACGGAAGAAAACAATGATATCTTAGTTTGTAATTTGAAGTTAATTTCTTTTGTAAGAATAGTTCTCTGAATCATAGATATTGATCCAAAAAGCAAACTTAATCCCAGAACTTTCAATAGTAAACCTAACTCTGGTTCATTAAAGAAAACGCCGATTGATCCCGAAAATGCAAACAGAATAAAATATAGGATTACCGATATAGAGATATTGAAGAAAAAAACGGTTGAGTAATCTTTTTGAGAGCAGTTATTTTTCCGAATCAATGCGTTTGTAAAACCACTGTCGACAAAGGTTTGGCTAATCGCAATAAATATTGTGAGCATTCCTATCAGACCAAACTCACGTGGCGAAAGAATACGGGCTAGAATAATCCCTACAATAAACTCAACTCCCTGGCTGGTAAAGTTGTCTACAAAACTCCAAATAAGTCCTTTTAGCGTTTTTTCCTGTAGAGCCATCTTAAAATTTTAGTTAATGAGATTTGATGGATCGTCTTTAATGACACCCTTCTTTTTTACAAAATATTTTTTTGCTCCTTTTAGAGCACCCTTTACTCTCTGCCAGAATGCATTTGCTAATGAACCATCCGAACTCAGCGTAGAAGTTGATGTTACAGCCCTGGCCTTGCGTGATCTTACAAAATATACTTTCCCGTGTTTTTTGAGGCATAGGGTCATACTTCCATCCTCGCCTCTTTTAAGATCAACTCTGAATCCGTATTGCTTTGCTAAATCAGTAACATGAGCGAAAACCATTCCTCTAACACAATATTCTGGATTTTTGAATGATAGCATTAAGAGGTGAATATCTCTGATAAATTCATAAATTGACATCCAAAACCGTGGAAATTCTTTGCTTGGAACATAGCTCCACAAGGAACAAACAGCTACTACACCAGGCTTCTCAAGTTTGTCTATCATTATCTCAACATACTTTTCGGGATACATTGTGTCTGAGTCAATACAAATGCAATATTTTCCCTTTGCCTCATATAAGCCCCTATTTCTGGCATACCCACTGCTTTTTCTTTCTTCATCAAAATATCTGAGCCCTACAGATTGATAAACATCAGCTGTTCTGTCTGTAGAGCTATTATTTACACCTATTATTTCAATTGGATACTTACATATAGAATCGCTTAAAGACCAAAGACAACTCAAGAGCCTCTTTTCTTCGTTGTGTGCAATTATGATTACAGACGCGACCGGATTCTCGCTTTGCAGTGCAGACAGGTTACTCTTTATACTGCAAATTGTCTCTTCTGAGGCATCAATAAATGGTTTTTCAAAGACGGTCAAATATTTATCATACCATTTCATAGCTGATAATTTTTATAAATTTTCAAAAGTTCTGCGGCAGTTTTTTCCCAAGAGAAATGTTTAACTCTTTCATATCCTGAACTAATTAGCTCGTTTCTAAAATTTTCATCAGATTCAATTTTTAACAATCCTTTTGAAATATCTTCAAAGCTGTAAGGATCAACAAGCTGTGCCGAATTCCCGGCGATTTCCGGCATTGATGATACATTTGATGTTATTACCGGTGTTCCGCATGCCATTGCTTCCAGTATCGGAATACCGAAACTTTCCCTTAATGATGGATAAAGGAAAGAAGTTGCTCCTGAAAAAATATAGGGTAAATCTTTGTTCGAAATGTATCCGCAAATACATAAATTTAATTTTATATGCTGGATACCAAGCTCTTTGATTATTGAATCTACATATGATTCTTTTAAATCGGCAATTAAAAGAGTGGATTTAACCTTTGATACGTTAAGATAATGAGCATATGCCCTCAACACATTTTCAGTATTTTTTTTGGGATCAGTATTTCCTAAAAAGAAGATATATTTTGTATCTTTTATGTAATTTGAAGTTACTGACTGATAATCTTGAATTTTACTAAAATGCTTTCCAAATCCATTATAAATATAAGTAATCCTATCATCTGAAATTTTTAGCGACTCTTTTATTTTGTTTAGCTCAAAATTTGAAACTGTAATCAATTTTTTACACTTTCTAATAGCCTGCGGGACTACTAACTTTCTGTAAATCCAGCCAAGGTTCTGGTAGAAAGATTTGCTCCATCCCTGCCTTTTCTCAAGAAAAATAATATCATGTAATGTAAGCAGAAGCGGGGTCTTGCCAAAAAAGGGAGCTGTATTGCTTGTACAATGAAGAATGTCCGGTTGAATTTTAAGAAGCGCAAAAGGTAGAGCTATTTGCTCCCATAAAGGGTATGAAGGGCATTTAACCTCTACTATGTGAAAATTTTCCGTTTCCCTGAGTACATCCTTGTCTTCACCCCCTCTTACAATGATATAGTACTCGTTTGTTTTATCAAGATTTTGAAGTTCACGGATACTCTCAAGAACAACAAAATCCATTCCGTGCTTATTCTTACGAAAAATTCTCTGAGCCTCAATTGCTATCTTCATAAATTATCCCTTTTCTGTATGAATAAATTTCTTGTTTGCACCTTTAAGTCTAAGCAGATTTATAAACATCAAAAGAAATAACACCGGCAATTTATTAATTACCCTTATGTTTCTTTTGGTAATTAAGAATCCTGGTATCGCGAATACAAATGATGTCAGAAGCACAAAAAATAAAAGCCACCATCTGAATGATAGCTGTATACTTACAATGCTTGTTATAATAACAAGAATAACGATAAGACCTAACAGGATGATTTTTGGGAGCAGCATCCACTGAAATATTTTATCAATATAATCAAGATTAACTCTAAATATTGCTTGCGGGATATAGCGCAGTCCAGCAAACATAGATTCAAACTGAGCAGCCAGCCATCTTCTTCTTTGATTATAAAATGCCCCTTCTTTTCTTGTTTTTTCGTCATAAACTATTACGTAATCTAAATAGTCTATATAAATACGTTCTTTAAGAAGCAATATTTCCAACTCTTTGTCTTCGCCTGCAGAGTTGAGTTTCGTAATATTATTGGCAAACCACGAAAACTCAAATGCCATTCCTGAGCCAACTAAAGCAGATGAAAATCCCAGACAAGTATGCCCTTTCCTGAAAATGGAATTATTTATCTCTTCACTTACAGCATCCAATATTGCTATATCACTATCCATGTTTTTTGCGGTTCTGTGAGTCTGCAACGCAGATGCTCCAGAATAAAAAGCATCGTTAATTTCCGAAATGAACTCACTTTCCACGGTATTATCCGCATCCAGAATCACCACTACATTATAGTCTTTTCTCTCCAGATGTTCCATCGCACAATTCAAAGCATTCGCCTTGGAACTCGCAACGGGATTAATTGTAAGCAGTAATACCGGCATTTCGGATAAGGCCTGATTTGTTTCATCAGCCATTCCATCTGATATCACTACGATATCAATTTTTTCCGCAGGGTAATCCTGATCAAGAATAGACTCAACCGCCGAAAAAATCACCTTGTCTTCTTTATATGCTGGAATTAAGACCAAAAACCTGTATTGCTTAACGGCAACAGGATATTTCTTCTTTCTGCCAAATAGAGAAAAAAAGGCAAAAACAAAGGAGTAGCAAACCGATAATGAAATAACCCAAAATAGGAGTCTTTCAGCAAAAATTAAAATACCTGCCATTTATTACTGTTTTTTATTAATTCTCATTAAAAAAAAATCTTTTACTCCAGAAAAAGTGGCCTTAACCAAATCAAATCTGCGCTCAATTAAAGAGCTAAACAATTCCTTTATAAGTACAACCGTAAGCTGATAAGCAAATGCCAGCAGCTTTATTGAGCCTTGTCTGTTTCTGCTCGCAAACAATAACCTATTTCTTACAAGATAGTATTTTTTTAGTGGACTATTTACGCCTGAACTTTGGCTTTCTTTGTGAATCACTAAAGACTTTGGTTCATACCATATTTCATAGCCCGCTTTTCTCATCATTTCACACCAGTCCAACTCTTCATAGTATAGAAAATACTGCTCCGGCATAAGACCGACTTTATTTATAACTTCTCTGCTAACCATCATTGCCGCACCATGTGTTGATGCCGTCTCATGGGAAATATCATATTGTCCTATGTCTGCTTCACCAAATCCTATCGCTTTGTTTCTAAGAGTAATACTTGAAAGTTGAGAGAATCCGGCATATTGAATAGTCCCCTGGGGAGAATAAAAATGAATTTTAGGGGATACTGCAGCAATTTCAGGATGTTTTTTTAACCTGTTTAAAAGCCATTTTATTGATGATTCTGTTAGTAATGTGTCGTTATTGAGCAGCATTACATAATCGGACAGACACTCCTTGATTCCAAAGTTATTCCCTCCAGCAAAGCCTCTGTTTTTTCCGCTATCCAAAATTTTATATTCAGGAAATTCAGCTTTTAACAGTTCATACTCTTTGTTTTTGGATCCATTGTCGACAACAATCACCTCATATGAAACATCTTTGAGCTTTTCTTTGACACTAAAAAGAAGTTCTCTTGTATGAAAAATACCATTATAATTCAATATCACAATCGATATTTCAACGTCAGATTTCATTGGCGTTCATTTTTTCAATCCTATGAAGATCTATCTCTTCATCAAATTTTGGACTTAGAAATATTAAGGTCATCGATATATAAACAATAAAACCGGTGGGAAATTGTCCCATAACCTCCAAACTATATGAAGCGACATATATTCCTGAAATGCCACCAATCAGAGCTGTCACTAGCCCTCTTAACTCAATATCTTTTAGGCGGTAGTATACTAAAAAACTCCCATACCCAACAATAAACAAAAGTATTAATACGTGAAGTATCAATCCAATTATTCCTGTTTCTACCCAGATCATTACATACCAGGAATCATTCGGAATCTTTGCAAGAGTTGGATCAGGTCGGTAACTGGTAGCACTTCCCTTACTCATGCCTATTCCTGCACCAAAAGGCTTATCTGCCATGTAAACTTTAAGCTTTTTTTGGTTTTCTAGTCTAACTTGAAATGAGGCATCCTCAATGTTGAAAACTGAACGCAACCTTCTTAAATAGGATATCCCGTTTCCGTATGGAGTATATTTAAGAAATACAAACCCCAGTATAATCAAGAGGAATGTTAATATCAAAAGTTTAAAGTTTTTTGAAAGAAATGCAAATACTGCAAAACCAACAAATGGGACTGCTATTGATCCTCTTGTGCCCGAAATCAACATCCCGTACATACAAAGAAGAAAAACAAAGAAATAAAAGATTTTAAGTTTAATATCTTTTATATATAATGCCGAAATGGCAAAAACGACACCCGAAAAAGCTATCCCAGTTCCAAAATTTGCTGCATCCGTGAAGAAAGAAAAATATCTAATTCCAGAATAAATGATGTGAGTAGTCATTCCACCGTCAACAAACAGCCAACGATATTCTGCAAAATCAAACCCATAGGTTTTTTGTATATACGCTTTTAAAACTGCTGTAAAAGCTAATATGGCCCACATCATCAGGAATGTTTTCAAATTTCTGTATTTTCTCATAACAATTGATGTTATTAAAACAATTACTATAAAATACAGACCGACACCCCTGACAGAAGTAGCCCATGCAATTGGAGATGCTCCCGGATTAAGCAGCTGAATAGCACAGTACAAAAACCAAATAAATGCAAAAAGAGTCAATAAATTTTTGGCACTACTCCAATGAAAACTTGAGTCAATCTTAAACGATTGAAGAATTAAAGAAACAATTGTGGTAATTATTAATATGTCCATATATATGCCCGGAGATATACCAGGAATATATCTGGACAATCCAGAGATATAATAATTCAGAATAAAAATTGCAATAAAGCCCCAATATGGGTTGTTAAAAATAAGAATTAGATAAATAAAAATTAAAGGAAGAATCGAGATTGCTATGCCAAAAAAAAAGTTATACTTAACAGTAATATAAGTAATGCTCAATACTGAAAGTATCAAAAAGGTATAAACCTGCGGTTTATTAATGTTTTCAATAATGAATTTTCCAATTTTCACAAAACTCCTTTACTTTGATGTTAATCCAAATTGCATCATTTTGTATATGAAAGCTTTCACCATAGAGAATGGTGGCAATAGCCCAAGGAAACTTTCTGTAACTTCACGGTTTGCCTGATTCAGATATAGCATAAGCGGAGCCTTAGAGGCTTGCTCTTTAAGCCTTTCGAATGCAATTTTATCAATATCGCGCCATACCTTATCTGCTCTTAAGATAACCAAATTCAAAGATGCCTCTTTTAATAATCCCGCTGGTATTGCCGATTTTAAAATTGATCTGTGCTCAACAAGGATTAAATCTTCGTTGTCGTAATCAAAAAAGTCATACAGGTTACTTGAAAGCAAGAACTCTCTTGAATCTGCCAGATCGCTGTCATGCCATGAAATTACCCTGACAATAAGGCCTCTTTCACTCCAATAACTCGCTAAATTTTCAATTAATTTTGACTTTCCAACGCCATCTTCTGTGCTAATAAAGTTAATTATATCCGGTTTCTCTTTTGGATTTAAATATGGTATTATTGAATTTGCCATGTAATTTGTAGCAATTCTCTCGATTTCTTTCCAGTATGACCTATATCTGAACCTATTCCTTCTTGGAAAAGCTCCAAGCACTTTCGCAGAAACCAAATTCTCTGTTCTAACCTTATCTCTAAGGGTTCTGTCGAATATCTCCAATAAAATAAGAAATGTTAAAACAAAGATAAATGTTCCAATCAGGGTCGAGAGAACAATCATTTTTCTCGCAGTAGGCATTGGCGAAATCGGGAATAAAGGTGGATTTAAAGGCTTTAAATTTGCAGAGTTCATTTGAAGAGTTTTTTGCCGGAGAAGCGCTGTGTTTAAACTCTGCAAAACACTCAAGTAAGACTGCTCTGTAAAACTAATATTTCTCTCAATTCTTTTTAACGTTGATCCTATTGGAGAATAATAAACATATTGATCGTCGAGGCTTTTTTTAATTTCCTCCATCACCTTAAGTCCAGACGTAGATTTCTCTTTTTCAATAAGCTCTGTAATCCACTGATCCACAAAAGTAGTACTGGCAACTCCTTCTTTTGTGTATTTATTATCCATTATTGAAGTAGAATATTGCCTGAGTTCTTCTTCAGCTATTTTTAAGTTTTCTTTATACTTTTTTGATGCATTAAGAAATGTCGCCGAAGAATCGTTTTGAAACGCTTCAAGTCTTGCTATTTGTGAACTTAGTTGTGAAATAGTTTCCAGTTTATTTAGAAAAATAGTATTATTTTCTATGGATTTTGCCTGTTCAGATATTCTCTTCTCAAGCTCCACAACCATTGTGCTGGAACTTGTATATTTAAGTAGAATATCATAATACATTATTTCGAAATCTTTTGCTAAAGCAGTAACCTGTTTGGTTTGCTCACTATAGTTTATTACTTTTTTTGCAATCGAATATTCCGTTAGTGAATCTTCTGTATTTCTTAATTTTAAGGACAATAAAGCAAGTTCATTTCTAAAGTACTCTACAACATCATTTGTCTCTCCAAATCTCAATAATTTATATTGTTTTGCAAATTCATCATTTAGAATTATTAGTGTATTGAATGCAATCCCTGGATCATTTGCTGTATATGAAATCTCCAGCATATCACTATTATAAATTCTACTAACTTCAATATTGCTTAATGCCTCGAAACTATAATGAGGATGGTTCCAGTTGAAGAGACCATACACAAAATTTGTCGAAGAAGCTTTCTCATAGTTGTTCAAATTCTGAATTGTATTCTCAGCTGATGATTTATCGATTAATGCTCTTACGTCTTTAGGTGTTATCTTTAGAAGTTCCCTATAATTCTGGGCTAGAATATAGTTGTTATCATTTATTGAATCGCCATAAATCATATGTTGTACATAAAGTCTTATGGAAACATTACGAAGTGTCGATTTAGATTTAATAATGCTAATAAGGTTATCCATTCCATTATTAACACTGCTCCAATCTACTCTCCCACTTTCCATACCTGATTCAATAGTAAAACCTGATGCAATTCCGGTATAAATAGTTGTGTCAACTTTATATTCTCTTGTCAGATTTTTTGTTTGAAAAATTGCAATAACAGTTGCAAATAATGGAAGTAAAACCAGCCAATACTTGTTTCTATATAGTAATTTTAATATTTGAGACAGAATTTCCATTTACTTATTCAAAATTTTAATTTTTGATAGTATTTCCAATCCAATCAACGACTTATTAAGTTCAGTCATTAATTTCTCCATCTGAATATAAGATTGAACCTGAACACCTTTTGCAGCACTTAAGTCCTGAGCTGTAATTTTTCCCATTACATAGTCTCTTTGAGCAAAATTTAAATGCGCATCTGACATTACACATTGTTCTTTTGCATATTTTAATGTATTTAAAGCCTCAAGTGCTCTATAATACATTTCGGAAATTTTTTGCCTTTGTTCGTCATACCACATTTCTCTCTCCATGAGAGTTTCCTTGATTTTAAGTTGTTGAGTTTTAATGCGGTTCCTTCTATCAAATAATCTGTCAAGAGGAATTGAAATTGAGGCACCTGCATTATACCATAGTTGACTTGCTCCTGATGTCTGATATATCAATGGATACTCCGTTCCTAAATTTGTAAATGAATTAACGCCCATTATACCATATTGATACGTTCCAAACACGCTAAAGTAATCAAGCCATTTCCGTTTTTCTGTTTTAAGCGCTAACTCCTGTCCTTCCATTCTATAATTGTAAAACTGAACCATTGAGCTCTTCATTGCTCCCTTAAATAGAGTATCTAAAGGAGGCAATTTTAGTTCAAGCAATTCCTTCACATCGTTTTGTGCTTTTAGCGTGTATAAACTAAATGTCAAACAGATAAGTATGAGTAATATTTTTTTCATTTCACTTAAAAATTAAACATTTTCTTTTTGAATGAAGGCAGTAAAAGTCCTGAAAACTATTTTTAAATCCATCCAAAAAGTATAATTTTTAGCATAGTATATATCAAGCTGTTTTCGCTCTTCGGGCGATAGTTTACCTGAATCTCCCCTCTTCTCAACTTGCCACAATCCCGTTAACCCGGCAGGTCCCAAAAACCTGTCGATATATTGGTCAGAAGTAAGTTGTTCTGCCTCATAAAGCGGCAGAGGTCTGTTGCCGACAATAGACATATCCCCCATTAGAATATTAATTAACTGGGGAACTTCATCTATACTGTATTTTCTTATAAATTTCCCCATTTTTGTAATACGGGGGTCATTCTCATATTTAATAAAATTATTCCTCTGTCTGTTACCTTTTTCCCTAAGAAATTCTTTCTCCGATATCACTTCGTCATCGGAAACAAAGGAGTTGTCCGACACAAATGAGTTGTCTGCCAGAGAGGATTCTACAACAGGAATATGAGTAATCTCATCGGAATAGTCATAAAATAAAGGGTCCAGTTCTTTGTACTGATTGAGGCTCAAAAATTCTTTGAGTCGCTTATCTGCATCCTTATACATTGAGCGGAATTTATAAAAATCAAAAATTTCATAATTGCTTCCGACTCTTTTAGATTTATATATAACAGGTCCGGGACTCTCAATTCTAATCATTGCGGCAACAACAATAAGTATAGGGGAAAGAATGACAATCGCGGCAAGTGAAAACAAAATATCAAAACTTCTTTTCCATATCGGAATCTTATATGTTCCCAACGGGAGATGTTCGTGTGTTGAGTCAGCAATAAGCATCTGATTTTTTGCAATAAATTCCAGCCCGTTCTTTAGTCTAGTTTCACTTACGTTTGGAGAAATTGTATCTTTTAATCCGGCTGCCTGATAATGTGGTATTTCATTTTTCCCTATTCCCGGAGTAACAAGCACAATATATGCAAGAGGCAATTCCTGTTTAATAAATTTTATTTTTTGAATATCATGCTCCATTTTTGATTTTTCAAAAAGTACCATAACCGGAAGTGAATTTATGTTCTTTCTGAAAATCTCCGAAAGTCGGGACAGGTCGTTTGACACTTCAAGCTCGCCATTTAAAAGCCTGCTGAAATGAGATATATACATCTCATTTTCTCCGACGTATATGACGAATACTATCACTCAATAATTTTTTTTAGGCGTACTTTCAACTCCATTGGATTAAACGGTTTCGATATATAATCATCTGCGCCCTTTTCTAAAAGTTCAATTTTTTGAGTAGTACTATCCTCTCCGGAGAGAATTACAAATGGAATGGCTTTGAAAAGTTCGTTCTTTTTTATATAATCAAGGAATTCAACTCCACTCATATTTGGCATATTAATATCAGAAATAATTAAATCCGGAAGGTTACCTTCCTGCAGCCAGGCAATAGATTTAATCGGATCATCAAAGTAAACACATTCAAACATATCTGAAATATAGACTTGAATTATTTTGGCAATTGTCTGCTTGTCATCTACAATTAGTACTTTCTTTTTCACGGTAGCTTTTGATTTTATACAATCCCTCTAATATTAATGTGTAAAAATATAAAAAAGTGTCGACAATTACCTGTTTCTGTTAAAATATTTACGTTCTCAAATATGAACTAATACAAAAACAATTTGGCAGTTAAATAATCCATGATAAATTTGTACTTATAATATGTAACCATGAACAAAATCCGAATACTATTTTTGGCAGACTTTTTTATGGCTGTTGCATCGTTTATAGTATTGATTTTATCAATAACAACAGCTATTTCGGGTCCTTCGCGGCCCGAACCCGGCAGTTACATAAGTCTAATCGGGCTCATTTTGCCTGCAATAATTATTTCGTCTTTGTTTTTGACAATATACTGGTCTGTCCGTAAGAGCTTTGTCGTTTTAATTCCTCTTCTGGCTCTAAGCATTAATTACGACTCCATATTAAGTAATATTCAGTTCCGATCTGATAAGTCCGGTTTAATTTCAGATAAAAAATTATCTGTTAATATTGCGTCCTATAACATTCATGAATTTAAATATATTAATGATCAGACCTCCGTTAGCCGGGTGTCCGAATTTGTTAAGTCCCGGAATTTAAGCGTTATCTGTTTTCAGGAATATAAAGTGCCATACTTCCTTAACTCTGCTGAGCTAATTGGATCATTCGACTTCCTTCCTTATAACTATATCAAAGAACCTGATAAAAATGAGATTGGAATGGCAATTTTTAGCCGTTATCCAATCATCCGGTCAAAGAAAATTAATTTTGAAGACACCGGAAACGGATTAATATGGGCTGACATTAAGATAGATAGCACTAGAATTATAAGAATAATTAACAACCACCTTCAAACAACAAACTATATCAGGAATCTAAATGCAGATGTCACAAGAAAGATTGAATTTCTACAGAAAAACTCTGTAATCCGGGCATATCAGGCCGACGTTGTAAGAGCGATTATAGACACGACAACTATTCCGGTAATTGTTTGCGGAGACTTTAACGATATTCCAACTTCATATACTTTCTCAACAATAAGAGGGGAAAATCTTACAGACGGTTTCCGGGAGGCCGGTTCCTGGTTCGGAGGCACATTCCGGGGGATGGGTGGATTGTTAAGGATTGACTATATCCTTCACTCAAAGGAACTTAAGAGCGTTATGTATTCAAATCCAAATATAAATCTGAGCGATCACCGGCCGGTTATTTCTGAGTTGGTATTCCGATACTAATTATTTCGCGTTAAATTATTTTACACATAGTAAAATAATATTTTACACATTTCTTGTTTCGTATTATTTTTTTACACACCTTTGTATTAAGAAATGCAAAGGTCATGAAAGCCATTTTCACAACACTGTTTTTAATAGCTTTAACAAGCATATTTTCAGCGGTTAATCTGAATGGTCAAACTATGGCAATTGGTCATGTTTCTGCTGAGATTATAGAATCGGTGAGTGTTTCTTCTTCTGCCGTTACAAATTTCGACATCCTGAACAGCAAGGCTTCTTCGAGTAATTCCAATGTCAGCCTTGGCGAAATGAAAGTGAACTCAGGAGCAGGCGTAACGTATAATGTTGTTGTAAAACCAGCTACTTTATCCAATATTAACGGAAGCAGCTTTACAATTGAGCCTACATCACAATCCGAAAACCAGCTTTCTTCAGGGAATCAGACACTCCGTCTCTCTGCAAATACTAATTCTGTTCAGGGTAAAGAGTCCGGATTATATCAGGGATCATATTCTGTAGTTTTTGCCTATAATTAGGAAGTCCAAATCAAATATATTACGCTGCCTTGTGCAGCTTTTTTTTGCACTGTGTGTATAAAAATCCTTTACGTTTTGTAAAATATTTTCTTTTACACCGGTCCCGGTTTGCCGTTTAATTGGCTCCATATTCATAGTCCGGAGAGAAATTTTGAAAATTTATTGTTTTGTATATCTGCATTTTATAAAAAATTCCGAACAACTTTTATATTTTTTTTCAAATTATTTAAAAAATCATGGCACACATTGTGACTTATAGTAAGGCAAGAACGAACAATTCAAAAAAAATTGAATAAATAATAAAGAAAAAAATAAAAAAAAGTTATGAAAACAACAATCAAAATTTTCTCCCTCGCAATCGCCATCATCGGTTTCTCTGCAACTTCATTCGCACAAAATGGAGTTTCCGCAACAGCTACTGCTACAAGCAATATTATTGCTCCAATAGCTATTACAAAAAATGTTGATATGAATTTCGGTAATGTTGCTGTTCTTTCAAACGAAGCAGGAACCGTTGTACTTGCACCTGCAGGCGGTCGCACAAGAACTGGTGGAGTTACTCTTCCGTCTAATAATGGAACTGTCGCTGCTGCTCAATTTACGGTTACAGGTCAGGCCAATTATACTTATGCTATTACTCTACCAAACAGTATAAATGTTGTTTTTGGAACAAACAACATGACTGTAGACCAATTTACATGCAATTACCCTACGAAAATAGCTACTCTTACCAGCGGAACTTCAACTCTAAATGTTGGCGCAACTTTGAATGTTAATGCCAACCAGGCTGCCGGAACTTATGTTTCGGGAGAATTCGAAGTTTCAGTTAACTATAACTAAGAGATATATCCTATAAAAAGGACGCTGCGCTGAGCAGTGTCCTTTTTAGGTTCCCTGGTTATTTATCCTTAATTATAAAACAATGAAAAAGATTATCTTAATATTTTCCTTTGTTGCCTTGATAATCGGAATTTCTGTTCAAAAGGTACAAGCGCAGGCAAGCATAAATGCGCATGCTACTGCAGAAGTTATTCAGGCGCTTACTGCTACAGAAAGTGCAACTCTTAATTTTGGCCGTTTTTCTCCTGAAACAGCCGGTGGAGAGGTTAAATTATCCCCGGACGGAGTTCGCTCTTCATCAGGAACAGTAGCAATGGGGGGCGGTATATATAATCCTGCGATTTTTTATCTGACCGGACAACCGGAGTTCTCTGTTACAATTACTTTACCGGCGGTTGCCGTTTTACTGACAAACAGTGCAAACGGGAAAACAATGGAGGTTACAAACTGGGAATCATATCCGTCGGCCAGCGGGTCGGGAGTGAAGATGCTAAGCAACGGATTGCTGACACTAAGTATAGGAGCTACATTAAAAGTGGGCAATATGAATGATAACCCGGTGGGTGTATATGCCGGTACTTATGCAATAACCTTTTCTTATAATTAATTTTCGTTATATTTGGAATTAATTTTCTAAGTGCATCAAATTTAATAACTGTACTCATGTGTAAGTCTATTTCAAAGATTGGCATTTTCGTTTTAGGAATATTGCTTTTTACTTCCATCTGTTATTCAGATGGTCTGGCGCAGGGGAATCTGCTGATTACTCCAAGGCGCGTGGTTTTTGACGGGACAAGGAGAGTTATGGAGCTGAATCTGGCAAATACCGGCCAGGATTCTGCAAAATATAATGTTTCCCTTATTCAGTACAGGATGAAAGAAGACGGTTCTTTCGAAGAAATTACCGTTCCCGATCCCGGGCAAAATTTTGCCGACAAGAATGTTCGCTTTTTCCCAAGAACAGTGACACTTGGCCCAAACGAGGCTCAAGTAGTTAAAATGCAGGTTACAAATATGGATAAACTGGCTCCGGGCGAATATCGTTCACATGTATATTTCAGATCTGTTCCAAAGCAGGTTGCCCTTGGAGAAGAGGATACAAAGAGAGACACAACCGCAGTGAGCGTTCAGCTTACTCCCATATTTGGTATAACCATCCCGGTTATTATAAGGGTTGGCGAATCCACAACAAAAGTCACTCTTTCCGATTTGAAACTTGAAGTTGTGAATGATACAACCAATCGGTTGCAAATGACATTTAACCGCACAGGGAATATGTCAATTTACGGCGATTTGAAAATAATTCACATTTCCCCTTCAGGAAAGGATACTCCTGTAGGAACTGTAAATGGTATTGCAGTGTACACACCAAATCCTGCCAGAAAATTTCTTGTGGACCTCGATAACGATAAACATGTAAATTATCACTCAGGCAAATTAATAGTAACTTATTCTTCACAGTCCGATACCAAACCTGAAAAATATACCGAAGCAGTACTTGAATTGCGTTAATTAAATTATGAAAAAGAATGACAGCAGATATTTTAAATGGAAGCACTCGGTTAAACTGATTTGCTTAATTACAATATTTGCTGCATGTTATAATGTTTCTTTTGCTCAATCAGTTACTGTAGATCAGGACCTTACTTTTGGGACTTTTTGCCCTTCAGGCACCTCCGGTGGTACTGTAACCATCGACGAATTCGGAAACAGAACCTCTTCCGGTAATGTTATCCTTTTCAGCAGTACATTTTCTGAAGCAATATTTACTTTTCGTGCAGGGAATAGAAACAGAACCGTTTACAACATCACAACAAACAGCCCCAGAACTCTTTCCAGAGTTGGAGGGGGCGGGACAATGAAGCTTACATTAGGCACCCCTAATCCAACAAATTTTTACGTTAGGAAAAACCAGACCAAATCATTTTCAATTGGAGGAACGCTAACTGTAGGTAGTATAACAGCTAACCCAGGCGGGGATTATACCGGTACATTTGCCCTGACTTTTAATTATTATTAAACCGGATAAAATCAATATAAGAATCAAATGGCTACAAATAATGCCTGCACAGTCCCTGCCTTCAAATGGAGTCTGCAAGGTATTTTCATTAGATATTTTGCAGTCTTTATATTTGTTTTTCTATTCTTTCCTGAACAAATCTCAGCTCAGGACGAACCTGAATACGATGAAATAACCGTATTTTTTAGTGTCCCCAGAATTGGTGGTGCAGATCTTCCTGCCGTTGTGCGCGATGAAGTTTTATATCTCTCCGTAACCGATGTCTTCAGTTTTCTGAAGATTAAAACAACATATACTTCGGGATTTGATTCAATTTCCGGTTTTTTTATAAACCAGCAGGCTTCTTATCTTATTGACCGCCGAAAAAACCGCATAGAATATCAGCAGAAGGTGTTTGATCTTAAACCAGGTGACATTGTAAGAACAGAAACCAACCTATACCTTAAATCAAGCTATTTCGGGGAAATTTTTGGTCTTGAATGTTCTTTTAATTTCCGAAGTCTCATGGTAACTCTTAATACCAAAATTGAGCTGCCGATAATCAGGGAAATGAGACTGGAACAAATGCGGAAGAATGTCGGACAAATTAAGGGAGATATAGTAACAGACACTACTTTTAAAAGGAGTTTTCCATTTTTTCACTTTGGAATGGCGGACTGGACAGCAACTTCCACACAGCAGCTTCAGGGCAGCACCGATACGCGGCTCTCTTTGACTCTGGGCTCGGTAATAGCCGGAGGGGAGGCAAATGTAACTCTAAACTACAGCAGCAGCACTCCATTCAATAAAAGGGACCAGTACTACCTATGGAGATATGCAAATAATGACCACAAGGCTTTAAGACAGGTTTCTCTGGGTAAAATAGCTGTAGATGCAACTTCGTCTTTGAATTCTCCGATTATTGGAGTTCAGTTTACGAATAATCCCACAACATACAGGAGATCCTACGGTTCATATACATTGAGCGATGTAACGGAGCCCGGATGGTTAGTTGAACTCTATGTTAACAATGTGCTTGTCGATTATAAAAAAGCTGATGCTTCCGGATTTTTCACATTTGAGGTTCCTTTAGTATATGGAAACACTAGCGTGAAACTGCAGTTTTACGGTCCCTGGGGAGAGGAGCGGTCCAAAGAAAAAAACATAAGCATTCCATTTAATTTCCTGCCTGTTGGCGAGTTTGAATATAGGGTTTCGGCCGGTATGGTGGAAGATAGTCTAAGCAGTCGTTTTTCCAGGGCAAATTTTGATTTTGGAGTGACCCGTTTCTTAACAATTGGCGGAGGCGTGGAATATCTGTCATCTTTAGCTTCCGGAAAGGTATTGCCTTTTTTGAATGCTTCCCTGAGGCTAGCCCCAAGCCTTCTTTTATCCGGAGAATATACATACGGCGTGAGTGCGAAGGGTATCGTAAATTACAGGTTGCCATCGGACGTACAGTTTGAAATCAATTATACGAAATATAATAAAGATCAGAAGGTCATTAACACAAATTATCTGGAAGAGAGAAAGATTAGTGTCACAGTTCCTATACGGACCACAAAATTTACTGTTTTCTCCAGACTCTCACTCAATCAGTTTATAATGCCCCAGTCTAAATACACATCCTCCGAATTGCTGCTTTCAGGAGCTGTGTTTGGAGTTAACACAAACCTTACTACCAATGCGATTTTCTCTTCGCTAGCAAAACCCGATATATACAGTACCCTCGCTCTTTCGATAAGACTTCCGCTGGCCTTCATCCTTACCCCGCAGTCTCAGTTCAATTACAGCCAGGGCAAATTTATCTCATTCCGTAGCGGTTTAGAAAAAAGGTTATTCTCCCGTGGTTTTCTCAATTTGGCCTATGAGCATAATTTTATTACAAAATTAAGCAGCATGGAAATTGGATTTCGCTATGACTTCTCATTTGCTAAACTTGGACTTTCTGCCAGGAGGAGCAACAAGGTTACTACTTTTGTCGAAACCGCCAGTGGAAGTATAATTGTCGATGCCAAAAACAGCTATGTTGGAACAAGCAATCGTGCAAACGTTGGCAAAGGAGGAATTTTAATGTTTTCTTTCCTGGATTTAAACGGAAATGGACATCGAGAAAAAAATGAGCCTAAAGCAAAAGGCCTGCAGGTTCACATTAATGGCGGACGCATTGAGTACAACGAGAAGGATACCACAGTTCGGGTATACGATCTTGAACCTTATGCGAGCTACCTGGTATCGCTTGTAGGAACCAGTTTCGATAATATTTCATGGCAGCTTCCATACAAAAATGTTAGTGTTGTAATAGATCCAAACCAGTATAAACGAATTGAGGTTCCTGTAGCCGTTGTAGGAGAAGCAGCAGGAATGGTCTATCTTAGTGGGAGCTACGGCCAAAGAGGACAAGGCCGGATAATTGTAAATTTCTACAGAAGCGATTCAACTCTTGTAAAAAGCACTATGAGCGAAGAAGACGGTTACTTTAGCTACCTTGGTCTTTTACCAGGTAATTATATGGCCGGTATTGATACCGCACAGATGAGAAAGCTGAATATGAAAGCCTCTCCGTCATTCATTAACTTTACAATTGAACACTCAATAGACGGCGATTTGGCAGAAGGGCTTGATTTTGTATTGCAGAAGGAAAGACAGGAAGAGGAACCGACGAAAGAACCGATAAAATCTGTTGAAAACGAACAGGTTCCCGTTGCGAAAGATACTGTTGTCTTCGTCCCAGACAAATTTTTATATAAAATACAATTACTTGCCTTGCGCAAACCCACAATTATTAACGAGCATTTCTCCCGCTTATTGAAAAATGTACCCGGAACAATAATAACTGAAACACCTGGTGAAGACGGAATATACCGTTACACAACAGGATCCTTCAGAAGCAGGAAAGAGTCAGTTAAATTGATTCGAATTATCAGGAAATTGGGATGGCCCGATTCATTTATTGTTCCTTATAAAACTAAAGAACAATAAATTACTGCACAAGATTGTATTTTTCAATCTTGGCGTTAAGAGTAGGTCTTGTAATGTCAAGAATTCTTGAAGCCTCAACTTTATTCCAGTTAACCTCATCGAGTATGCACTTGATATGGTGTTTTTCCAAAGATTCCAGTGTACGGAATTCTGACATCTCCTGATACTTTGCAACAGGTTCGGCCATACGATAGTTGAGAATGATATTCTCTTTCTCAAGCACATCATTTTTGGACATAACAATAGCCTGAAGCAAGGTGTTCTCAAGTTCCCGTACATTTCCATGCCAATCGTGTTGCTGAAGCATTTCAATTACACCGTCCCCTATTTTGGTTACATTTTTATTAAACCGTTTGTTGAGTTTATACAGAAAATGAATTACCAGATCGTTTATGTCGTCTTTGCGCTCACGCAGAGGTGGAAGATTTATTGTAAATACTTTTAGCCTGTAATATAGGTCTTCTCTGAATTTACCCAGTTTTATCTGCTCTTCAAGATTGCGGTTTGTTGCTGCGATTATCCTGGCTTTCATCGGAATAGGCAGCTCACCTCCAACTTTTTCAAATTCCAGTTCCTGTATTACGCGAAGTAACTTAACCTGAGTATTTAGTGATATTTCTGAAATTTCGTCCAAAAAGATAGTGCCTTCCCCGGCAAGTTCAAATTTCCCTTTTTTGTCGCGTATTGAATCGGTAAAAGATCCTTTAACGTGTCCGAACAATTCGCTTTCGAGCAGGGTTTCGGTGAGAGCACTGCAGTTTACAACTACCAACGGTTTATTGTGTGTAATACCCGAAAAGTGAACTAACCGGGCTATTAACTCTTTCCCGGTACCTGTTTCTCCCTGTATCAAAACATTCACCTTGTTCATTGAGATAAGTCCTATATTTTTGAATATCTCTTTCATCTGAGGTGTTCTGCCAACCAGAATATTATCTTCGAGCATACTTTCGCTTGAGGCATCAGTGCGAATAACAGTCGTAAGACTATTGCTGCTTTTTACAGAGCTGAGTGCTTTTATTACTGTGGACTTAAGAGTTTCGGGGTTAACCGGTTTTTCAAGATATTCAAATGCGCCCTGCTGTATTGACTTTATGGTAAGCACGACATCACCGTAAGCGGTGAGCATTATTACCGGCAATTTTAGCCTAAGTTTGCGTATTTCCGCCAGCACTTCAAGTCCGTTCTTACCGGGCATCTGATAATCGGTAATCACAAGATCCGGGCGCTCTGAATGAACCAGAAGCAATCCCGCGTCACCGCTTTCTGCTTCTATTACATTGTACCCGGCTTTCGTGAGCGCAAGACTAAAAAGCTTGCGGATCATTTTATCGTCGTCAATGACTAAAATTTTTTCCATAAATTAAATTTTAATGTAAAAAAGCTAAATCATTGTTTTTAAATGTTCAATGCTAACATTTGAAATTTTTAATATTCTGTCAACCGTTTCATTGAGATCAATCATATCTCTGCTTCCCTTATTTATTCTCTTGACATCCGGAACAGCTGTCAGAATACCAACCGAAGTCAATTGAGTAATGAGTTTGTGAGTTACTAATTTTAACCGGTCGTGATCTCCCGAGTCTGCACTCTCTTTCATTGACCTGAGCATTACCGGCCCTTCATCTAAAAATATTTTTATAATCTCCCTGATGAAAGCCTCATCACCATCTGCCATCTCTTTTAAGTAAGTCAAATCGGGCAGTGGAATTTTATTTCCGTTTATTAACTCATCCATATAATTAAAATTTTATTTCGGTTGTGTTGGTATATTGAAGTAAAAAGTGGAGCCTTCACCCTCTTTAGACTCAAACCATATTTTTCCGCCGTTTCTTGTAACAAACTCTTTGCACAAAAGCAGTCCAAGTCCCGAGCCCTCTTCATTGTCCGTGCCAAAACTGGTAAAATGAGAATCGGCTTTAAAAAGTTTATCCTGATTTTCCTGACTGATGCCCTCTCCGGAGTCCATTACGGAAATTAGTATCTGCCCTTCTTCCTCTGTAATATTAACATTCACTTCAGATGCCGGATTGCTAAACTTAATTGCATTGCTCACGAGGTTTCTAAGGACAGTCTTTATCATATCCTGATCAATCCTCACCTTTGCATTTGTGTCTCCGTTAAGTTTAATCCTGATATTTTTTAATTCGGCCACAACTTCTGAAAGCTCCACCTCTCCTCTTATGAGCGGAAGAATTTCAACATTGTCCTGAAACACGGTGTTAAGGCGGCCTGTCTGGCTTTTTGTCCATTTCAGCAGGTTATCCAAAAGAACAAAACTCTCTTCTGTGAGCCTGTTACCCATTATGAGGAGTTCGTACATATCTTCATCCAGGGTCTCCTTTGGGATATTGAGAACAAGCGCATTCATAACCATCCGGATGGAACCAATAGGAGAGCGCAAATCATGTGCGATAACAGAGTAAAGTTTGTCCCTGCCAATTATGGTTCTTTGCAGCTCGTCGTTTTGTCTTGATATTATTCTTTTTGCAGAAACCAGTGATAGCTGGTGGTTTACCCGTATTAAAAGCTCGTCTTTATTGAAAGGTTTTGATACATAATCTGCTGCTCCGAATTTGAACCCTTTAACAATATCATCCGGAGAGTTAAGAGCAGACAGGAATATTATTGGCATGTCTCTCCTTTCCGGCATTTCACGGAGTTGTGCGGCAACTTCATGACCATCCATTACCGGCATCATGATGTCTAAGAGAACAAGATCGGGACTGCTTTTCTTGATTATTTCAAGTGCATCCTTGCCGTTATAGGCAGTAAGCGTCTTGTATCCCGCTTTTGTAAGGAGCAGTTTTAGTAATAAAACATTGGCATCGACGTCGTCAACGATTAATACAGTAAAGTCCGAGTTGTTTATATCCATCGTTAAATTAGCACGTTCCTGAAATATTCGATTGTTTTCACCAAACCGTCTTCCAATTGAACTTTAGGTTCCCAGTTTATTATATTCTTTGCAAGAGTTATATCAGGCTGCCGTTGCTTGGGATCGTCAGAAGGAAGATCTTTATATACGATTTTTGATTTTGTTCCGGTGAGAGCTATAATCTTATCTGCAAGTTCTTTAATGGTAAATTCATTTGGGTTTCCAAGATTAACCGGGCCAATAAATGTATCATCGGTATTGTTCATTACCCTTATCATTGCTTCAAGCAAATCGTCAATATATTGAAAACTTCTGGTTTGCTCTCCTCCTCCATAAAGCGTAATATCGTCTCCTTTAAGGGACTGCACGATAAAATTTGATACAACTCTGCCATCGTGAGGATGCATTTTGGGACCATAAGTATTGAAAATCCTAATAATCTTTATTTTCACATTATTCTGCCTGTGATAGTCCATAAAGAGAGTCTCTGCACATCTCTTTCCTTCGTCATAACATGAACGAAAGCCAATTGTATTTACGTTACCCCAATAAGATTCAGGCTGCGGGTGAATAGCCGGATCGCCATAAATTTCGCTGGTGGAAGCCTGAAGGATTTTGGCATTTATTCTCTTTGCCAGGCCTAACATGTTAATTGCCCCCATAACAGAGGTTTTAACCGTTTTTATGGGGTTATACTGGTAATGAATTGGAGAAGCAGGGCAGGCAAGATTATAAATCTGATCTACTTCGGCGTAATAAGGCTGAGTGACATCGTGCCTTACAAGCTCAAAATGAGGGTTTCCTATCAGATGGATTACATTTTCTTTTGATCCCGTAAAAAAATTGTCAAGACAAACGACATCATTTCCCTCTTTAATCAGCCGGTCACATAAATGCGAACCAATAAATCCCGCTCCGCCTGTTACAAGTATTCTTTTCATAATCAGGAATTTTTTCCTATTGAGTAATGGATAAAACCTTCCGAAACAAGTTCCGAATTATCATATATGTTTCTGCCATCAATGATAACATTACCTTTCATTAGCTGCCTGATTTTACTCCACGATGGCAGGCGGAACTGCTTCCATTCTGTCATAAGAGCAATTGCATCTGCTCCCTGTGAAGCATCGTAAATACTATTGCAGTACTCAACCTTCTCTCCAATTCTCATTTTTGCCTCCTCCATTGCAACAGGGTCAAAAACTTTCACTATTGCACCGTCTTTTATGAGGTTGTCTATAACTACAAGAGCAGGAGCTTCCCTCATATCATCGGTGTCCGGTTTAAATGAGAGCCCCCAAACAGCAATTGTCTTTCCGGAAATATTTCCATTGAAAGCTTTTAACAGTTTTTTGTAGACAATCGCTTTCTGCTCCTCATTAACAAGCTCAACAGCTTCAACAATTTTCATCGGAACACCGTATTCTTCACCGGTGTGAAATAATGCTTTTACGTCTTTAGGAAAACAAGAGCCTCCATATCCTGCACCTGCGTATAAGAAACTCATCCCGATTCTCTTATCGGAGCCAATGCCCTTTCTCACCATTTCCACATTCGCACCAGTAGCTTCGCACAACTTAGCAATTTCATTCATAAAGCTTATTCTTGTGGCAAGCATTGCATTTGCTGCATATTTTGACATTTCTGCCGATGCAATATCCATAAAAATAATCGGAAAACCATTCAATACAAATGGTTTGTACAATCTTTCCATAAGGAGTGCGGCTCTTTCGCTTTCAACCCCTACAACAACACGATCCGGAGACATAAAATCTTTTATAGCGGCACCCTCCTTGAGGAATTCCGGGTTTGAAGCCACATCAAATTCAAAAGAGACTCCGCGTTTATCAAGTTCTTCCTGAATTACGGCTCTTACTTTAGGCGCAGTCCCTACCGGAACCGTACTTTTAGTGACCAGCAAAACATAATCATTCATGTTTTGACCAACTGTCCGGGCTACGTCAAGGACATATTTAAGGTCCGCACTTCCGTCCTCATCCGGAGGGGTTCCAACGGCACTGAAAACTATTGATACTTTTTCAAGATTATCCTTAAGATTAGTAGAAAAAGAGAGTCTCCCCTCTTTTACGTTTTTTACTACAAGTTCCTGAATACCGGGCTCATATATGGGCATCTCGCCTTTGTTGAGCAAATCTATTTTCCGTTTGTCAATGTCAATGCAAATTACATTTATCCCCATTTCGGCAAAACAAGCCCCGGTAACTAAGCCTACATAGCCTGTTCCTACAATTGCAATATTCATAATTATGAAATGTTATTCGAGATTAAGTAGTTTGGAAATTGTTTTTCTGAGAGTTTCCGCTCTGTACGGTTTTGTGATATATTCGGTACACCCGGCACTTAAAGCAACATTTCTGTCATTATCATAAGCAAATGCAGTGAGTGCAATGATTGGAACTGTCACTCCTTTTTCACGAAGCTTTCTCGTTGCCTCCAACCCATCCATTACCGGCATTTTCATATCCATAAGGATAATATCCGGTTTAATTTCTTCGTACATTTCAAGAGCCTCAGCTCCATTGCCGGCACGATAAATATCGTAGACACCCTTTAGCATTGCTTTCGCCAGAATATAGTTGCTGTCGTTGTCTTCGGCATATAAAATTTTTATCTTTTCTTCAGTATCCATACTATGCAAAATCTCAACTATTCCGTTTTATTAATGTAAATATAGCAGAAAATACAGACATAAATACTTCCTTTAATAAAATTTAATCTATTGAGCGTTTTAAAGCCCCAATATTTTATGAAACAATATTGTTACTCGACGTAACGATATTGTTTTTTACCCTGTTTTTGTTTTGATTATGACAATATTGTTCGTTATTCCATCAATTTTTTTAACTTTATGATAAATTAGAGCTTATGATTGACATTAAGGCAAAAAAACACGACAGATTTACTGTAGAATTTAAACTGGGATACAATGTGAATCAAAATATTGTTCAGAGTGATTTTATTGTAAATACCTGGATTTTTGTACCACACAGCCTGGATGTGAACCCGTCAACCTACTCAAAGGAGAGGTTCTATAGAGATATCCTTTCTCATATAAGGCTTATTACCCCCGTTTTTCTTCTTAACGAGATAGTTGAGGGTGATGCTGTGCCGCTTGCATATCTGGAAAACAGCTTTAAAAAATTGGTCGCAGAACCAAACAGACACAATAGCTGGGAGTACGAATACCACATTAAAATGTTTGCCTCAATATTCAAAAGCTCTCTCAGAAATCAAATATACTACATAGTAAAACCATTGGTTGAAGAGGAAAGGAACCATCTGGTAAAAAAAATAATACTTGATGTAAAACTTATCCTTGAGAGATATCGGAATCTTGCAAAAATTCTTAATGTGCCCACTGTGACAAATGAGTTGTTCAGCTACTATCAGTTTGGAGATGAGTTCATAAGCAATATAATGCAAAGACAATTGTTCCGGCTTTTAAATACACTCAGAGACATGTTCCCGGAACTATACAACATTTACAAACATGATATCGTTTCTCTGCTTGACAATGAGATTACATACCGAAAAAGCAAAGGCTATCCCGTTGTTGATAAGGAAAGTACAAACAAAAACAGAGATCTCATTTTTAGGTCAGGTGCTCTTAAGAAATATATTGAAAGCGAACTTTTTCTGAATGCAAACAAAAAACGTGACGGAGTACTGATTGAGCAGATATATTATAGCCTGGCAGCAGGTGTTTCAATGATTTTTGCAACTGCAATCGCATTTTCCTTTCAGCGGGAATACGGCAACTTTACCATCCCTCTTTTTGTTGCACTTGTCGTAAGCTATATGCTTAAAGACCGGATCAAGGATTTGCTGAGGTATTATTATGCCCATAAAAGGAAAAATAAATATTTCGACAATAAAACGATAATAGGAATTAATGAAAAGATAATAGGAATCAGCCGGGAAGGGTTCGATTTCATAAATGAGTCTAATGTTCCCAAAGAGGTTATCACCCTCCGTGACCGCACAACATTACTTGAGGCGGAAAATCGTAACTCCGAAGAGAAAATTATTCTTTTCAGGAAAATTGTCCAGATTAGCCGGGACGAACTTAATGCCAACTCCGAGTACCCGGTAAGCGGCGTAAACGACATTCTGAGGTTCAACCTCTCCTCTTTCCTTCACAAGATGGATGACCCTACTACTCCTCTTTATGTCACTTCCGATAATGGCGAGGATTATGAAGAAATTCAAGGTATTAAGATCTATTATCTTAACTTTCTGATGCAACTTAAATCTTCGGACTCCGAAGAGTTTAAACGATATCGTATTGTCTTCAACAGGAGTGGTATAAAAGAAATCGAGGAGCTTAAGTAGCTCCTCGGTTTCTTTCTAATTCTTTATGGATGCAATCTCTTTTATAGCCTCTATCGCGGTATCTACATCCGCTTCGGTAGTGAATGCTCCGATGCTCATTCTGACAGTTCCGTGCATGTCAAAGGTTCCGATATGTTCGTGAACCAGAGGAGCACACTGCAGACCTGTTCTCACAGCTATATTGTAGTCTACATCTAGCATTGTTCCAACATCGCCCGCCTGAAAGCCTTTTATATTGAAAGACAATACAGGGTTTTTATTTTCAATGCTGTTTGCACAGTATGTCGTTACTCCTTCTGTGTTCTGAACTGCCTTCCTGAGCTTATCCCACAGTGCGATTTCGCGATTGTGTATATTCATTACTCCCTGCTGCGTAATCCATTTTACGCCTGCATAAAGCCCTCCAACACCCAATAGGTTGAGCGTTCCGTATTCGAGCCTGTAGGGATATTCCTCAAGGTGCCCCCGGAATGCCGAACGAACCCCTGTTCCCCCTGCTCTTGTAAGTTTAATGTTTACTCCCTCCCTTACGTATGAGCCACCGATACCTGTTGGACCCATAAGGCATTTATGTCCTGTAAAGCAATAAACATCAACATTACAGGCCTGCATGTCAAAATCTACCGAACCGGCTCCCTGACTTCCGTCAACAACGAAAGTAACACCTTTATCCTTACATATCTTTCCTATCTGGGCAAGCGGCTGGATTGTACCCAGTACATTTGAGCAATGAGTAACTATAACAAATGTCGTGTTTGGCCGGATAGCTTTCTTAATATCGTCCGGATTAACATATCCGTTCTCGTCAAACGGAACATAAGTAACATCAATTGTTCCCTGTTGCTGGTGGTAGTAAAGCGGCCGTAAAACAGAGTTGTGCTCAAGTAATGTTGTAACGACATGTCCTCCCTTTTCTACCAGTCCGTTAATGATAAGATTAAGCGAGTCTGTTGCATTATAGCTGAATGTAAGTCTGTTGTGATCCGTACCGCCATTAAACAGCTTGGTAAGCATCTTTCTTGTATTATTCACAACCTCTTCAGTTTCCAGAGCGGCATCAAATCCGGAACGGCCCGGGCTCACTCCCTTTGTGCGATAAAAGGTGTTCATAAAATCATACACTTCGTCCGGCTTTGGAAAACTTGTAGCCGAGTTGTCGAGATAGATAAGTTTGCTCATAGTTTAGATTATTATGTTTTATTTTACTTTTCAATAATAAGTGCATCAGCTACTAACTCCGCAATAGTCTTGATCTTAATTCCGAGTTTGTATGTATGATTCAACTGCGAAAGCTGATCCACGCAATTATGACATGGCGTGATAACAACTTTGGCCCCGGTAGCTCTGATCTGATTTGCCTTAATCTCCCCAATCTTAAGCCTTCTGTCGTTATACTCGCTCATCGCCAGCATTCCGCCACCCCCGCCGCAGCAAAAATTTTCGTTTCCGTGCGGGTTCATCTCTGTAAAATTATCTGCAGCACTTTTAACAACAAACCTTATCTCTTCGAGAAGGCCTCCGTTTCTTACAAGATTACAGGGATCGTGAATAGTAACAAGCTCTTTATTAAGACTCCTATCCAGCTTTATTCTTCCCTGACGAATATAATCAGCAATGAGTTCAACTGCTGTTGTCATGTCAAAATCGTAACTCTT
Organism: Bacteroidales bacterium; assembly: GCA_021371955.1. Lineage (GTDB taxonomy): Bacteria > Bacteroidota > Bacteroidia > Bacteroidales > UBA932 > Bact-08. The sequence goes on along the minus strand of JAJFVD010000012.1, from coordinate 219,579 downwards.
TTGCAGGTAGTTTGGACCTTCCCAGCGATTTGCCCGTGTTCCGTGCCCGCACTCTCCTAAAACAAGAACATTCCCTCTCAGTTTGTGAATTTCGTCATACAGATTCCTTGCAATTACAGTTGCCTGCTCTTTGTTACCGTTAAAGAATCCATAATTTGTCACATCATAGAACCGGGATGAGATTGTCCAGTTTTCGCCCGCGGCATAAAATATCTTTGCAATAGCCGATATTGAAAGCGGGAAAAATTTCGGTTCTCTTGGATTGAGGGTATAAAAAATATTTTTATCCGGCTCATCCAGTGGAATTCTGGCATTATTATCTCCCATCTCATCAATCAGCTCTTCCTCCATCCACTTTATTGTATCAACAAATTCCTCTGTAGGAATTGCCATATTATTTCCTGTTCTGAGGGCCGAATCGACTGTTGCCTGCAGGGAAGCCGGTACCATATCCATAGCAGACAGCATCTCTCTTCCCTTTCTTACTATATATGCAATATCAACTCCAATAGAACAGTGTTTTACACATCTTCCGCACATTGTACATGATCCGAAGAGTAAATCCACCATCTCCTCTGCCATGCTATCGTCAAGGTCTTTTGCATTAACAAGGGCCGGAGCGATTTTACCCATGGAGGTGCAGTATCTTCTGTAGACAGAACTGACAAGATCTACTTTTTTAGCAGGGATATATTTTGACTGTTTGTGTGCAATATAAAACATACAGCTTCCGGAGCACAATCCGCATCTGACACATGCATTAAGATGGGTAAGAAGCTTACTGTCCGAACCGCTTTTAAGCAATTCCAATGCCTTGTCTCTTTTAACTTTATCTATCTTTTGCATGTTATTCCGATTTTTGAGGCCAGGTTCCCCTCCATCCATAGAAAAATCCCAGATGATATCTGGCAAAGAAGAAGACGAGAAGATGTTTTGTTTTTCCCAACGGCAGCCAGATAAAAAACAGGGCTACGGATAAATAATAGAATGTTTCAGTATCGGGAACCAAAAGATAAACAGCAGTAAATAACTGAACCAGACTTGTAACTCCGTTGGAAATATAGTCATCCAATCCGGACAGAGATTTTAAATCCTTGTTGATAATTCTTTTCATTAAAATCGCGAACCCGGCAAAAAATGAGATAAAAAGAAGAACCGAAAAGATGGATTTCAACGAATAATTCAATGGCGGGAAACCGGTTATAAGAACAAAAAACAAAACCAAAGACAAGAAAGTGCCTAAATGATATATAATACCTCCGGCGTATGTAGGCATATGAAGGTATGCAGATTCTTTTGCCCCCGGCGCCATTGCCTTTGTAAAAGAGTAAACAATACCTTTTGTTACATTTCCGGAGCTGACAGACAAATCATGGGGCCTGCCGAGAATTACAAGTCTCGCAAACTGATATGAGAAAAGCGCGACTGAGAAAATAAGTGAAGAAATTGCAATCCAGTGATACCAACACATACCTTAATGTTTAAACGCATCCGTCCGGTTTAGGCAAGCCGGCAACTCTGCAAGCTCCTCTTGCCGGTCCCAAAGGGAAAAGCTCGTATATCTCACGAAGTTTAAGTCCTGTTTCCTGGCAAATGAAACGTATCATTGGGGCATTTCCTTTTTCCTCAAAATTATTTCTGATTATCCGTACAATTGCCCAGTGTTTTTCGGTCAATTCTTCGATTCCGTCCAACCTTGCAAACATAGTTGCCACTTCATCGTTCCAAACCGATGGATCTGTTAAAAAACCGTCTCCGTCTACATCAAATACCTTCCCTCCAACTTCGAGTGTTGCCATAAAGTTTAATTTTTTTGATTAAAGTTCACGAAGGTAAAAAAATATTGATTTGAAAGGAAACTTTAACAATTTATATTTGTTGTAAAATAAATAAACAGGTTTTATAACAAATAATTACAATTATGACAGATCAGGAGATTGCCCGCAAAGTAAAGCTACAACCCATAGGAAATATTGCCGGAAAGATTGGAATTGACCCGGATGACCTCGAATTGTACGGTAAGTATAAAGCAAAACTGCCTTTGAAATACATCGACAGAAACAAATTTGGAAAACTGATTCTTGTATCTGCTATTTCACCCACTCCTGCCGGAGAGGGCAAAACCACTGTTTCAATAGGCCTTTCTCAGGCTTTAAACAGAATTGGAAGGAAGTCTATCGTCGTACTTCGCGAGCCCTCTCTCGGGCCTGTTTTTGGCATGAAGGGCGGTGCAACAGGTGGCGGATACTCACAGGTATTGCCAATGGAAGACATAAATCTTCATTTCACCGGAGACTTTGGAGCAATTGAAAAGGCCCACAATCTTCTTTCCGCTCTCATAGACAATAATATTCAAAGCAAAAACTTTAATCTCAATCTGGACCCGAGAACAATTTCATGGAAGCGGGTTATGGACATGAACGACCGCTCTCTCCGCTCAATAGTAGTGGGTCTGGGAGGAACTGCAAATGGAATCCCCAGAGAAACGGGCTTTGACATAACAGCTGCTTCCGAAGTAATGGCTATTCTATGCTTGTCGAAAGACAGGGCAGATCTTAAAGAGAGGCTGGGAAATATATTTATCGGATATACTTTTGACAAGAAGCCCATTTATGCAAGAGATTTAAAGGCAAACGGAGCAATGGCGGCCCTGCTCAAGGATGCTATAAAACCAAACCTTGTTCAGACAATAGAGGGTACGCCTGCAATAATACACGGCGGCCCGTTTGCAAATATTGCTCAGGGAACAAATTCTGTTATAGCCACCCAAACCGCACTCTCTCTTACAGATTACACTGTAACTGAGGCCGGTTTCGGATTTGACCTCGGAGCAGAAAAGTTTCTTGACATAAAATGCCGCAGTGCAAAATTATCCCCAAATGCAGCAGTTCTCGTTGCGACAGTGCGGGCCCTGAAATATCACGGCGGCCAGCCCCTTAAAGAGATAAAAATCCCTAGTGTTGAGTCACTTGCAAAGGGAATCGTGAATCTTGAAAAACATGTGGAAAATATCCGTTTGTTCAGTCTCGCTCCAGTAGTTGCGATTAACCGGTTTCTGACAGATACTCAGGAGGAGCTGGATTTTGTCCTGGATTTCTGCAAAAAGAAAGGGATACCTGCTTCTATTGTTGATGTTTGGGGAAAAGGAGGAGAGGGCGCAGAAGAACTTGCACAAATGGTTGTTCATGCTTCCGAGACCTGCTGTCCCAACTTCCTTCCGCTTTATCCGCTTACAGACAGCATTGAGAAGAAAATTGAGACCATAGCTAAGAAAATCTATGGAGCCGAAGCCGTTGACTATACTGCAAAAGCAAAAGCTAATCTGGTAAAAATCAAAAATCTCGGACTTGAAGGACTCGCAATTTGTATGGCAAAAACTCAGAAATCCCTTTCCGACAATCCGGACCTTCTTGGAAGGCCAAAGGATTTCGTAGTTACAGTGAGAGAGATAGAGATTGCAGCCGGTGCCGGATTTTTAATTCCGATAACAGGCGAAATAATGCGTATGCCCGGACTTCCCGAAGAACCTTCTTCACAACATATAGATATTGATAACGACGGCAATATTACCGGATTATTTTAAAAGTATCTATACTTTAAATATCCGCTTCTATTAATCTATATATCTTATATTAATATATCTTCAACGAAACAGACTGAACATAAAGTAATGGTTAGCCTTTTTTGTTACAACACTTATCTGTATCAGTGCGGAAAATCCTCCCCACCATACGGCGGGTCCACTCCCTCTTCGAAAGATTAAGCTGGTTGTATGTTAGTGTCATTGCACGAAGCCCGTCCGTGGTGGTGTTGCCGTTGGCATCGTATGCATAGCTGTAAGATGTACCGTCCTTGGTGAGTGATGTGAGACGGTTGCCGGAATAGGTGTAGCCCAGCCCTGCAGCCTCTGCCCCGGTGCGGTTGAGCGAACCTATGTTGCCGTTGGCGTCATAGGTAATGTTCTGCTCGCTATTGCCTCCGCTATGGATACCGCCTGTCATGCGACTATAACTGTCGTAGAGGTAGTGGTAGCTCTGCAGTGAGCCACCTTGCTGCTGCCACTTGACAGCACTGATGTTGCCTGCATACTGAACTAAGGGGATAAATCATTTTTTGCGCAGTGACCTTAGTTTTCTGGAGTATTGTAATTATAAACTAACAAACTGTCCATGTTTAGAATTCTGCTATCGTTATTAATGGAAACCATAGCTTTTTTACAATTAATCCATTTTTTAAATTCTACTTTATTTATTGAATATTTTGGTAGATTGAGCATTTCCTCAGTAAGATTAGTCTGTTTCACAAGAGATAGTGAACCTCCTTCTTCTCCGATAGAAATAGTTTCAATAACAATAGAAATATGCTCTTCGTTATTATACAAAATTAACCTAAAAATTTTATCTGATTTTGTACTCCCATCGTACCAAGTTGGGCTAGGATATATTCCAAATATTTTCAAATAAAATGACGGATTAAGTTCTTTGTTAACAGATATTATTTTAACAGAATCAATTTTTTGAACCGCACTAAAATTTGTATTGCTTCGTTTTGTTCCACAGGATGCCAGCGTAAGAATAAAAACAAACAGAATTTTTATTGTTAGTATATTCTTCATAATATTATTATACTAGGATTTTGTTGGAGCCAGTTATTAAATACAGAATATATCTGTTGCCATGTAGGTTGGGTATTCTTAGAACTTTTATTCTCGGGATTTTTAGGATCGCTATTATGCTCGAAATCCTTGTTTGTAGGCTTGTTACTCTTATTTATTTTATCATCTTTTAAATAATCGGATTTATATTTAGTATCAGCTAAATCTATATGAATATGTCCATCATCATAACTTCCAGAAGGATCAATTCTAAATCCTGCTTCTTTAGCCGCATTCTTAAGAATATCATAGCTAATATCTGATGTAGCTAAGTCGACAGCTGTTGCACCTTCACTTTGAAGATGTTTTGACTTAGAAGCAGAGTTCTTAATTTCAGAGTTGGTAGTAGATGAAAAAATTTTATCACCTTTTTTATATCGGTCTCCTCCTGTTACAGTGATTGTAAAACTGCTGACACTTTTACCTGATAATTTGGCAACTGCCAAGTCAAATTCCTTTATTTTTTTTATTAAGTTTTTATTGCTAAAACATAATTATTAGGGTTCTCTACCTTTTTACCATCTGGGTCGATAAACCTTAATGGATTATCATAGCAATAGTTGTAAGGAGACCATCGTCTTGACTTCTCCGCCATCGGATCCACGCTTCCCCATCTCCCGATTACCGGGTCATAGTACCTGGCTCCGTAGTCATACATTCCAAAGAACGTTGAGGAAAGGGTTTGGTTCTGCAGCTCCTTGTTGTTGTAAAGATAATTGTTTTTTGTCAGATTGTTCGTCGAAAATGCCATCCCAAAAGGATAATAGTCGGTTGCCTGTTCAACAGTGCCGTTCTGGTTCACAACTGCCCTCACACTTCCCAGATGGTCGGTGAGGTTATACTGGTAGGCGAATGTGCCTCCGGTAGGTCTGGCCATTCCCTCGGGAGTGAGTATGTAGTCAACGGCTCTAACGCTTGTGTAGACGATCTCTCCGGTGTAGTATTTGTCAACTGTACCGTTAACCTTAATGGCATGCTTGTTGCCTCTTGCGTCATAGACGTACTCAAGGTTGTCTGTTCCCTTGGTCACACTCTTAGGGAGGTTAAGCTGGTTGTATGTTAGTGCCATTGCACGAAGCCCGTCCGTGGTGGTGTGGTGTTGTCTTGCTTGTCTCTATTATAATTCTTTTTACAATAAAATTTGCTCATCTTTCTTCGCTGGATTTATAAACCTGATACATTCACCCTTATTCAATGTTTGTTATTTCAAATTCAAATCCGGTTAACTTTTCTTCTTCTATCATTTTCCTGAAAGCTAGCGAACAAAAATAAATCGGCTCTGGTCGTAACAAACCGCGTTTAACGCCTATGTTTTGTTTACTCCTCAAAAAGTCACAATCATTTATCGGCGAGTTGTTTAGAACATAAGCCTCTGATAGAAGATTTAATCCGATAGTATCACCTTGGGGGCATTTATAAATTTCCCCTTCATCGCTCGTTGATAAGTTGAAAGGATTAATACCTACAACGGTATTGGGCGACAACTCAATTTCTGAAGATGCTACAAGCTGGGAATAATCTGAAACACCTACCTCAAAGTTAATGGGCGTAAGCTGTAAGCCTTTTAAATTCCTCACTTTTACAGCGTTTGCAAACTTATCCGATACAACGATTTCACCACCTATGGTTTTGGCAATGTCCATTTTAGGTATCGTACCTTTTTTAAGGGTTAAAAGGCTCACTTGTTTCCTGTTTGCACCACATATTTCACAAGCTACCGTTTCATCATATAGAGTTCCGCACTCTACACCTGACGGCTCAAATGTTACTTTTATTTTTATTTGAAAGAGCTTTGCCAATTCTAACTCCTTCTTGGTATACTTTCGTCTATACTCCCAGCCAAAAAAGAAACCCCTATCATATTTCCGTTTCACTACATCAGCTATTACAGGTATTTCCTTATATCTCGGATCGTCTTTTGACAACTTGACAACTTTTACAGTTGTCCCTAAATTTTTGCCTTCATCTGCTTTAAAAAGCAAGTTGGCATAATCGTAGTTTATTCTAATTTCTAATGTTTCTTTCATTGCCGTTTTGATTTTAATTGCCTGACGGCAATGGGTACTTAGAATAAATTTGCTTCTTTATGTTCTGTAGTTCAGTAGCACTTGGAACACCCTTGCCATAAGGCCATAACACCCTGAATCATTTGTAATTACTTGGTGATACGATGCATCTATCGGAACAAGTGGCCCATTTTTCGCTCCACCTAAGTATTTCGGTGTAATATGGTGAAACTCTATTTTACCCGCTTTGTTTGGATACAACTTCTGTGCAGTCTTTAACAAATCACCAGAATATTGAACCCCCTCTGTAGTGGCACCAATCTTGCCTACCGGCACTTTTTTCGTCAATGCGATTTCCATTGCCGCAATACCAACACCTGCAAGAACTGAACCCTTCTCTTCTCCGGACATCTTTGGGAAATCAGTAACCATATTAATCATCCCGGACAATCCTTCGGCGGTTTTGTTCTCTCCGGTAACAATGTTACTAATTCCAGTCACATCTGTAGCAAGATTCATTAATCCGGAAGCCATATTGACGGCATCTTTCAACAATAACTTAGGGTCTTCCAATCTATCTTGTAAAGCGGAATAAAATTCATTGTTATATTGTTGAACTTTATTATTCCACCCCTTTAAAAAACCTGTAGGATCATCAGACAACATTCCATCAGGGTCAATAAACCTTAACGGATTATTATAGCAATAGTTGTAAGGAGACCATTCATATGTTTTTTCCGCCATCGGATCCACGCTGTTCCATCTCCCAATCATCGGGTCATAATATCGTGCGCCGTAGTCATACATTCCAAAGAACGTTGTGGCAAGAGACTGGTTCTGGAGCTCCTTGCCGTTGTAAAGATAGTGGTTTTTGTCAAGATTGTTGTAGCTGAATGCTAACCCATAAGGATAGAAATCTGTGGCTTGTTCTATTGTGCCTGACTGGTTCACCACTGCCCTCACATTGCCCAGGTGATCATTTATGTTGTACTGCCTTATAAAATCAGCCCCAACTTTTCTGACTATGCCCGTTGGTGTCTGGATGTAGTCTATCGTCTTGTCTCCTTTGTACACCACCGCCCCTGTGTAGAAGTTATTGACCGTTGTGTTGAGTTTCTCGGCCAGCTTGCTGCCTGCGGCATCATAAATGTATGTCAGCACGTCGCTCCCCTTGGTCACCGTTTTGGGTAAATTGAGATAGTTGTAGGCGATTGACATCCCTCTCAGCCCGTCGGTTGTGGTGTTGCCGTTGGAGTCGTATGCATAGCTGTAAGATGTGCCGTCCTTGGTAAGTGATGTGAGACGGTTGCCTGAGTAGGTGTAACTCAATCCGGCTGACTGCACCCCCGTCCTTGTGAGGGCGGATATGTTGCCGTTTGAGTCGTAACCAATGGACTGCTCGTTGTTGTTTCCGTTGTGATACCCAGCCGTCATGCGGCTGTATGAGTCATAGTTGTAATAGTAAGTCTGCTCCCCGCCTGAGAGGTGCTTCCATCTTGCGGCACTTATGTTACCTGCAAACTGGGCCGTGGCACCGGTCACGTTGGGGCTGCTGTACTGCAGCTCCAGAGCAAAAGGTTTTGTACCAAGGTTCGCAGGGTCGTTGATCTTGCGCAGCCTGTTCTGGATGTCGTAGGTGAAGGTGTTTGTCACCAAACTGTTCCCTAGAGCATTCTGAACCATACGGCCTGTCTCGTCATATGTGAGACTGCTCACCAAAACTGGGGTTCCTCCGTTAATCGAATGCCACTCATGTACCAGCCTGCCACGTGGGTCATACCCTTTCTGGTCTAGGAGTGTAGTCGTTACACCGTTTGCCGTGCTTGCTGTCTTTATGGCATATACCTCTCTCTGGTTACGATAACCTGTGGAGGTGCGTTCCTGACCCTTGTCCGTTCCGGTGTAGGTCTCACTGACAGCCTGTATCAACTCCTCCAGAGTATTGTAGTACATTGTCGAGGTGAGCCAGATGGCACTGGCAGTGTGCTCGTTGCCGTCAAGCACCTTCACCTTCGTTCCCGTTACTAGTCCATATGGCGCATTCAAATAAGCATACCCCGCAGGCTGTCCTACCTCATTACCCATTGCGGAGAACGATATCTTGTCTGACTGGTTATAGTTATCATACCATGCAATCTTTAGCACGTCGTTTATGCCCGCACTGAGAGTCTGGCTTGTATTTGTGTAACCCCCTATGCTGCCTGACCCTGTAAAGGACTCACTATATGAGTTGTTGGCATAGTCGTCCCTCAAGTTTTGCAATGTTCCGGAATAATAGGCAATGCCAGAGTACAACTCCCGGCCAAGGCGGTCGTATCTTGTAAATGTCCATTTATTTAGACTTCTTTGCACAGGGTCCTGGCTGCAAACCAGCCTGTTGTCTGCGTCATACACATAATATGTAGTCCCCTTTTCCGGCACATAGCTCTCTTTCTTACGATTCCTGTGGTCATAGGAATATTTATAACAGAGTTGGGTATTTGGCGATGAAGACTGAGCAAGTGGCGGAATCACGTAGCCCAGCCTGCCGTAAACATCATATACATAAGAGGTGACCAATGGAGACTGGCTGCCTTGTCTGGTCTCCACCTCCAGGCCTTGTCTGTCTGCGTACCTTATCGTAACACGTCCGTCAGGATCTGTAATTGTGGTCTTATGAAGCATCCCCTCTGAATAATAGCCGTTATTTATCAAAGCCTCATTAGATGTATTTACACTCCATAATATTACCTCATTAACCCCATTGATACCATATTGATATCTGGTTGTGGCACTGCCGGATGTGGCATAACTGCCGGATCCAGAAAGGTATTCCTCTATAGGCCTTTGCAGTGGCGACTCTTCAAAACTTTTTCTTGAAGATGCATAGCCGCCCTCTCCGCTGTAAATGTTATCGTAGTAACCAAACTGCTCGCTCTCAGCAGAGCTTCTATATGAACCTCCACCAACTGTTGCCGCATAAGGAAGACTTTGTTTGTCCGCATTTCCGTAGCAATTATATTTCGTATATGTAATTATGTCATTTTGATTCGGAGAACAATAAGCCAGAACCTCCTGTATTGGCCTGTATATACCGTCAGTATAAATGGTTCTGATTCTCTGTCTCGCATACGGAATTGAGTTTATGTTAGTTACTGTTGTATCTGGATTATAAATTCTTGTATAAGTGTTTCCAGTTCCACTTACATCTGAATATGCAAACTGGGACAAAATATAGTTACTGTTGTCAAGTATATTCGCCAGCCGTTGAAACGAGTCATAGCCATAAATAGTAGTCTTGGATGATGGCGAGACCTCTTTGGATACACCATAATGTGGCCGGAATATCCTGCCGTTGGTGAGAGAAGCGGGAATAGCGCGAAAGCTGCCGAACATGCTGTTTAAAGTATTTTCAGATGGAGTAAGACTATATCCCACCTGATCAATGTTATATGAACTTCCCATCGCAGAGGACATCTCACTAAATGTAGCTCCTTCTATCATGGCTACAGGATATATGTAGGAATAGGCCCACACATAGTTGACATTCTGATTATTGTTTGCAAGGATTGAGCTTGGATTCCCCATAGGATCATATCTATTGTAACGGAGCCTTTGTTCAAGCGCATTGCTTCCGGTAGAATAGTAAACATCGTATGGCCTGTAGTAGTATAGGCTTCCGTTGTTAAGACGGGAATAATCCACTTTAAATCTGTCCAGAAGAATTGAGTCATTGACTGAAGTTCTTAAAGATCTCTTTTGTTCAATTACGGGAGAGACAATATTCCTTGCCACTAATGAGTCTAAAACAGAATTTCCAGGGTAATTAAATGGATATGTATAATACTTTTCAATTGAAAGTCCGTTGCTTGTAAGCTCCTTTGTTTTAACAGGATAATGGAACGGTTTCTGCAAATCATAACTTATGGTCTTCTCCTGATTGAAGCTCTTCTCATTATAGAAATATTCCGTCTTCTCTCCGGCAGGATATCTGACCCCTTTACCTGATGTATAGAAATAATATAGCAATGGCGGCAGAAATGGTATTTCAGCTCCGCCTGACCTGAGCTTCATCGTATTGATTGCAGAATAATCTGAAATTAATCCCGGTGTTGATATCGAAGCTGGATAATTATAGAAGAACAGGTGGAAGAGACCGAGGTTCATCAGCTCATCCATTTGTCCTATACTATAATAATAGGAAGTTCTTTTAACAAGCACATTCTGCATATCAAACTCCTCTGTTTTATCCAGATATGAGTTATCGTACGAAAACGACTCACTATAAATATGCTGGAAGTTTGCTTCATATCCGCTTGGCACCTCATTGGCATTTGCAAAATAAGTGGAGAACTGGAAATTTACAGGATTTACGAAATAATTAATTTTTTTCCCTTTAGACTCCGTCCCATCATAGATTGTTTCCCCGACATTTTCATATACTATAGTCTCGCCTCCAAATGCAACATAAGGTGAATATTTTGGAGTTACTCTCCAGCTTCTCGTTGGGCAGATATATGTAATAATCTGCATATTATCATCCCCTACATTTGCTGTGTAGGTAGTAATTTTATTATATCCATCTATATCCGGTCTGATAGGTATTGAACCGGCTCCGTAGGTATAGCTCATTTTCTTAAGCAGTGCTCCATCTTTATCTTTGTGTATTACCTCATTTATCCTTAATCCAGGGCCAATGTATGTTTGTGATAAAGATGAGTTACGTTCCTTGCTGTAGATGTTTGGTTCAAAACCGAATTCTGTCTTACCACCGCTGGGATAGGTAATGCTTTTGAGAACATTATGCATTATATATGACGCATCGGGTGTTCTATTGCCGTTATTACCCAGATTGAACACAAACGGCACTCCATTATATCCAATCGCTGTAAATGATTTATCCGGAAGATAACAAAATGGATTGGCAGTCGTCCCATTAAAATACCCCCAATAGTCACAATTGACATTTCCACTATAGGTTACCGTATTGTAAGACATATCGTATGTCTGGATGGTAGTGTTATTGGCATCTTTTACCTCAATTGAATTTAGCATGGGTGCCAAAGCCAATATTGGTAAATTCAGATCATTGGCCGTCTTGTTAAAGACAATTTTTCTTATCTGCGTTCCCGCCTGATCCAATATAGTTATCTCCTTTATCGTAGAGTTCTCAATTGTAAATAATACCTTGCCTTCCTTATAACTTATCTCTCTAGGCAGAAGCGATCTAAAATCGGCAACATTGAAGGTTTCTGTAGAGTTTCTGGCATCAGGAGTAAACGACTCCATATAGTCCCGGGCAGCATCTAAGTCCCCTGCATATTGAGCCTGAATATTGTCTTCTATGGAATACCATTGGTCTTGAGTATACGAAGAGGTAAAATCGCCTAGGTATGAATATTTGAATGTCACGGTATTGCCAATATCGTCCTTTATCCTTGAAAGATTCCATCCGGTACTGAACGGCATATCCAATGCTGCATAACGTGAGTATTCCATTACTGTATCGGCCTTTGCTCCGCCGTAAAGATATTCGATGCCCTTGTCATCCTTTATTGTCAAAGACGTAATCATTGCCTGTAATGAATAGTCCCTTCCCACACTTGCAAGCTTATATTTAACAGATGGGGAGAATCTTGCACTGAAAGAAGAATTAAGAGTAGTGGTATTATTCCTTTTTATATAGAAATTACCGCTACCTCCCGGGTTGGTAAAATAGAAATCATCGTACTCACTGTCGTAGTCATTGCCGGAGGAGACCCATGAGTAAATTTTGCTTAAGGTCTGTTGATCATCCAGATTGTCTATCTGATTAAATCTTAGATTATACGGAGAAGAGCTATCCAAAGGATACATGACGGCTGCCTCATCCGGTTTCCCTTTTATAGTTCTGTTGACTGACCCTCCCACATCCAGTACCCATCCAAAAGCCACATTGGGAACAGTGCTTTTGTCTATCTTGACATTTGTGGTGCTGTACCTGAGGGTTATTGGTACGGTTATTCCTCCGCTTGTAATTGTATAAAGCGGTATTGATATATCAGGCACACCTGTATTGCCCGATACAGGGTAATTTACAGCCCTGTGCAGAGCTGTTGCCTGTGGCGATAGGGGAAGATAAAGTGGAGAATCAATGGTAACTGCCGTCTGGGCATATGAAAGGCTTACCACACTTAGGCCGGAAAGGAGCATAAGAACTCGTAATGTTTTCATAACAACCAATTTAACGAACGTTTATTGACCAAAGATTACTATTCAATTTTATCTTTCCAAATATTAAGTGTATTATTTGAAAAAATATTTAAATATCATTCAGTCCTGGCAGTCAGCCTATTGAAGCAAAATGAGTCATGATGCGGAAAACAAGTCAAATTGATAAATTATACACTTGAATTCTTGTCTCTGGCGGCGAGTTGTAAAGTCTTAATGTTTTAGGTTCACATGCCAACTAATTGATGAGGGCGATTCGGCCGGAGGGAACAGAGTGACTGAGGACGCACAAGCCCGAAACAATTAGTTGGCAGTGAAAAAAATCACAGAATGAGAACACAACTCGCCGCCGGCAATTCGGCCGGATAAAGTGCGGTATTGACCTTAATAAACGTGAATGCTGCCCTGTGCAGCAGGAAGATAGCTTACTCCCAGCCAGGTTATTAGCAACAGAATGAACGCAAGAGGAAGAATCCACAATGAATTTTTCCTGGAGAAACCTGCTTTAGGAGCATGTATGTACAGCATATAGGACGCAGCTGTGATAAATGCCCAAACCTCCTTCGGGTCCCATGTCCAATAATCTCCCCAAGCCTCTTTTGCCCATATGGCGCCCATAAGCATACCTGCTATTAAAAAGCCAAGGCCAATATATACGAGATTATCAATCAATTCAAAATAGCTCATACGATTTTCGGCTCCCTTATACAGCACTATGACAGCACCAATTGTAGCTGCTCCCAGCATCGCATAGGAAAGAATATAAACGGTAACATGAGGCACAAACCAGATACTTTGAAGCGCAGGCATAAGATTAGTTGTGTGTATTTCCGGTTTAATGAGATTTATGATTATAAAAACCGTAGACACTGCAATACTGTATGCCATTAACCATTTATACCTCCAGCGCCGGTATGTGACATATCCAACCAGAACAAGGAAAAAAGAATACAACAACCTGGTTTCGCCCATCGTTTTCATTGGCGGGTGGCCAAGTGACTGCCATAAAGCCACAATGAAACCGGTGAATACAAGCAAGCCGGTTATAATCAGAGCATCTCCCAGCCATTTTGATTTTGATTTGTATAAGGCCAAAACTCCTGTATACCAGAAAACAATCGATATTAATGCAAAGAATATAAATTCATTCCAGTTCATTTTCTTCCTCCTTTCCAAAAAAGTGTAACAGCACCGGCCATCACCATAAATATTCCGATATATACAGGAATTAACCAGGGGTCCCGGACCAATTCAAAAACTGAATACTCCGAATCTCTTCCCTTGTTTGTGTCATATGAATACTGATAAACTTTCCAGTTACCTGCTGTCAGAGGGTCATTAACTTCAATTATTCCGCTTTTTTTCAAACCTCTTTTTGTAAAAACCTCTACCTTCGAGCTGAACCTCTTCGGCTCGGGATAGGTCATTGCAAAGCAATATATATCAGATATATCAAGAGTCTTAAACGGCTGAAAATAGTTACCGCAGCTTATCCAGCCGGCAAGAGTACCGCCGTCATTTTTATTTTTTGCAATAATATATGCCGCCGGAGCAACTCTTGGCCTGTCTTTTATCGAATCAACTTTTACCCCCCACTCTCCGATATCACCCGAGCTGCCTTCAAAAGACTCCATCAATGCCGGTTTTCCTGCAGGAAATGTTTCCCCGTTTCTCTTGTCTATGATTGCAATTTTAGGAGGATACATATCCATTGAGAAATCCTCAAGTGAAATTGCAACAGGCAAATCCGTTAACTCGCCGGTCTTTGTGTTTTCTCCTCTCCATTCAACCTTGCCTTCGTATACTCTCATAAAATATCTCTGCATATCTGCAGATCCAAGCCCGGCTGAAAACAGAAAAATAAAGAGCCCAATGTGGTTAAGGTAAAACCCGTAGTCTGTCCATTTGAATAGCCTTATTCTTTTCCCAATGACCAGGATTATATTTATCAGAATTAACAGATAGGTGAGTACGAACGGCCATGAGGTTTTAACCCCGTTATTTGCAACTATGCCCATATACAGGCACATCAGCGTTATTATAGCCAACAGAAAGAGTGATACCCTTGCAGACCCGAACCGGCCGGCTACCCCGGATGGCTTTACCAGCAAAAGCAGTAACATACCCGCGAGCAAAATAACGTTTACCGGAAATGATATGATTGAATAATCGAACGGACCTGCAGTAATTTGCAGGGCAAAACCGGCAATTACGATGGCAATTATTATGATTAGTTCGTTTATAAAAGCTTTTTGCCCGCTTTTGCTTTCTCTATCCATTGTGGAATAATTGTAGATTTAAACACTTCCTTTTTTGCCTTAAGATCTTTCATATCAAGCCCTATATATTCCTGAGCCTTCTCTTTTGTGGAGATATCGGGCATGGGAACATCTCCTTTGACACCAAGAGACGCCAGTACTTTTTGAACTTCAAGCTGAGCCTGATAGCTTTTATCAAGCGCGTGTGCCATTATTCGCTGAGTCTCCACCGGCGCATGAAAGGATGCTCCGTGAGAAGCAACTGCAAAATCCCATCTCCATTGGGCAGCCCTCAGCAGTTTAAGAACCGGTGCCATTTGTTTTTCGTTTGCTCCGTTGTCCCACGCGTATTTTGCTTCCACATGTGCCTTAACCAGCTCTTTCTCAACCCTGTCTCTTATTTCAAGAAGCTTATCCTGATATTCATATACATATTTCATCAGGTTTTCTTTTGTATCGCGATGGCAGCTAAGACAGGTTCTGTCTATGTTAAGCAGCGGAGATACAAGCTGGTGGTCGCTGTATTTTATTGCTCCGTCTGTTTTGTATGGCATGTGGCAATCTGCACAAGAGAGTCCTCTCTGGGCGTGAGGGCCAAGCTTAAACAATTCATAATCGGGGTGCTGAGCTTTCAACATTGGTGCTTTGCTAAGCGAATGCGTCCAGTCCGAGAACCCGACCTCGTCGTAGTATTCCTCAATATTTTCGACAGTCATTCCCTTATCCCATGGGAATGTTAGGTATTTCTTATCCCCTTTGAAATAATATTCAACATGGCACTGGGCACATGCCAGTGAACGCAGGTCCTGTATCGAAGACTTCCCTACATCTTTGCCCATGCGGGTAAACGCCTCAGCCAACGCAGGCCTGGAAATGCTTACATTCATGTTCTCCGGATTGTGACAATCTGCACAGCCTATGGGGTTGACTATTTCCGAACCCATGCCACCCCATTTTTTTGCATAAAAGTTTTCGATGCCAATTTCGGCCATCATCCGGGGCACATCCGGGCTCTTGCATGTCCAGCAGGTTGCCGGCTGCGGTCCCTCTTCGTCGGTCATTGGCGCTCCTGTGCGAAGCGAATTCCTAATGTCGTCAATTGCGTGAAAATGGCCTCGGGGTGATGTATACTCCTTGGAAAATGCATACCCGGCCCATAAAACAACCATCTCCGGCCTTGCCGCGAGAACATCTTTCACTACATTTCCATTGTGTTTGCTTTCGAACGTTGTATCTGCCGTTTTTTGCCAGGTTTCGTATTCCCGGGGATAGTTTTCTCCCCATATTTCATTTCTTGCCTCTATGCCTTTAATTTCGACTCTCTTGTTGTTGAAAAGAGTGGCAATTTCTGCCCGTCTTTCGTTTACCGATGCAGCCAATAGGCCAAGTAGAAAAACAACTACTATTGTACCACCAAAGAGAACCCACATTAACAGTCCTCTGTTTTTTTCAATAAACAGTTTAAGTTTCATAGGATATAGTTTATTTCATAATTTCTTTCAACCATTTGGGAACTGCGGAATTTGGCAGTGGAACTATTGCATTCGGGCTCATTGCGAGGTTTGAGATTCTTCCGTGAGGAACCTCCCTGTGGCAATCCCAGCAAGCCTTTCCTCCACCATCTTTCGTTTGTGCATACCCAATCATCCCTGTTTTTACAAACTCGGTATTAAGCTGTGTGTGACAGCGTATACAATTGTCCATAATAACCTCGTAACTGGCATCCCGGGGACGTAATACCTGAGGTTCCATACGGAGAGTGAAAACAGATGCATGGAACAGACCGTCTTTTGCCTTGAAGAGATATTTATTTGCAGCATTATTGTGCGGGACATGACACTCGTTGCAGTTTGTCCATGGCTGGTGAGAACTCTTTTGCCATGACTGAAAATAAGGTGCCATTATATGACAGTTTACACAGGCCGAAGGGTCGTCCGAGAGGTAAGAAGTCATTCGGGATATGTAAATAAGATATGCTAAAGAGCCCACCGCAGCGCCAAGCAGTATGATCGTAGGAACAACAAGTTGCTTTGGAAATTTGTACAACATAAAATCACCTTTTGATCCTTAACAAAGATAAAAAGATATTCTTATTAATCAATAGCCCAGCCTGTAATCCAGGTCTATTGCGGAAACACCCGGCGACATCCATTCGGGCATTTGCTCACCCTTTAGATAATGGTTAAAAAACTGCATCATCCTTTTCTGGAAATCAATTTTATTTTCCATTTTTTGCGGCCAGTGAACCTCTCCCGAATAGTTAAGGAGCCAAACCGGCTTCTGAAGCCTCTTGAGAGAAGTGAAGTATTCTATTCCCTGATACCACGGAACATGCCCGTCCTTATCATTTGCCATTATCAAAATTGGAGTAGTTACCTTATCCATTGAAAATATGGGTGAATTCTCTATATATCTAAGCGGTGACTCCCATGGAGTTTTGCCTATCCTGCTCTGCTCATGCTCATACTGGAAAGACCTGTTATGTCCGGTACCCCATCTGATTCCTCCGTATGCACTGAACATGTTCACAACCGGTGCACCGGATTCTATCGCAGCAAAAAGAGATGTTCTTGTTGCAAGATAAGCAACCTGATATCCGCCCCAGCTATGTCCCTGTGCTCCAATTTTGGCCTTGTCTACAAAACCCATATTCAAAATTGCAGAGATGCCGGGCATTATGCAATTATATGCACTCTCTCCGGGGTATCCCTCTTTGTAGTATATATCCGGATTGAAAACAACGTACCCGTTACTTGTATACATGTGGTAATCAATTGTCGAGCGGTGTGCCTCGGGAGTTCTGTATGAATATAGTGTAGATGAATTCTTCTCGTAGAAATTAACTATCATAGGATACTTTTTGTTCGGATCAAAGTCGGCCGGTTTATAAATAACCCCTTCAACAACTTTCCCGTCAAGAGTTGTCCACTTGATTAACTCGGCAGTACCCCAATTGAAATCAGACTGTTGTGGGTTTGCGTTTGTAATTCTGATTGGTTTCCTGAAACTCATATCGCTTAGCCATAAATCCGGAAACAGCTCAAAACTCTCTTTCGTATACATCACCTCTGCGCCCGAGGCTGCTTTTTGTACATTCCCATACATAAAAGGCCCGGACAGGAGTTGTTTCGGTTCCTCTTTGCGATTTGGGTTAAGGGTACAGAACCCGCTTTCTCTGCTGATTTCATTAAATGACGACAGGAGCAAAAGATTTTTTTCGTCAATACATTCCTTCTTTTCGTCGAGCTTCAAAACTCTGTATGTTATATGGTTTTCCCTTCCGTTGCGTGTTATTCTCTCAGGAGCAAACGCTCCACCGGGACTAACTCGCCAGATGTCATACCTGTCATAAATGTATAACGCTGTCTCATCCTCGTTCCATCCTGCAATCTGATACGAAGAGGGCCATTCCGGAACATCATTCTCCTCGTCGGAAGCCTTAATGACGGCGGGAGAGGAAACTCTGTATTGTTTGAGTTCCGAAACCGAAAAAGCGAACCAGGAGCTGTCCGGAAGGCTGTACCAATAAAGGAACCGGCCTTTAGGCGAGGCTCTAACTTCTCCGTTGAGACCGGTTATTACTGGAGTAGATCTTCCAAGCAATGTATTGACCAGGTAAACATCGTATTTAGTCCTGCCTTCCCACATCTCTTCAAGTTTATACTTGTCATTTGATATATTGACAGCATAGTCCGAGTTTCCCTTATCCAACATAAGAGACTGGTCTGCCGAAGGAGATTCTATCTGGTTTGCAATATCATTTTTTATATCATAGACTGCCAGAAAGCTTTTCTTTTTATCTTTTTCTTTGTCAATAACCTGTATTGTAAACTGAGTTTTCTCTTTCCAGTTCCATACCTGAACAGTTGGCCATTCATCCTTTGCAACAGTTGTATCCCTTTGCCTTTCAGCCGGAGCTGTGCCAAAATATATTTTTGTCCCTTCATCGGAAAAACGGAGTTCGCCATTTTCGGATACCCTCCACCCATCAGGGAATGAGTTGTTTCCCTTAACGGTTATTTGTTTTGATTCTGCACCGTCAGATTTAAGCCGGAGCTCTCCTCCCGAAATCCAAGCAACATTCAAACCATCGGCAGAAATTGACATCTTATCCGTTTTCTTTGCAGACGAAAGTTCGATTGTTTTATTGCTCTCAATTTGGGCATAAACAAGTTGATTTTTTGTCCTAATAAGTACGCTTTTTCCCTTTTTCGCAGGAAGAAAATCTGCTACCCCGGTAAATTTTCTCTCTATGCCTGTAGAGAGATCAAGTATTGTGAGTACTGAGTCTTTACCCTTAACAGCAACCCAGTTGCCCCAGTCCGGAAGCATCCTGAAAGAGACTGTCGAATCTCTCTTTGTATACTCTTTTTTTGAAATGGAATAAAAAACCAACGATTCCGCTTTTTTCCCGGCTTTGTTCAAAACAAGATATCTGGAATCAGGAGTAAAAAAGATGGTTTTTGCCGAATCGGCACTAAAAATCTCTTCTCCTTTGGAATTATACAGTTTTGCAACAGCCTTCCCTTTCCATGGCTCAATTTTGACGGCTACATATTTACCATCATCAGAAATTTTTGAGTCTGTAATTCTGTTCCATTTAACAATATCATTAACCGTAAGCAATTTCTTACCTGATTGTGCCTGAGTTGTTAAGACGGCAAAAATGATTAATGAGAAAGCAATTATTAGTTTTTTCATCTTATTAGAATCTTTATTATCCGATTATTGTTAAAAAACTGATATCCCCAGTTCGGTGGTAAATCTCTCCAGTGTTTCAATACCTCTGTATGAATTTCCGTTGCTGTTGAGTTCCGGACTCCATACTGCAATTGAAAGTTTATTTGGGATAACCGCTACTATTCCTCCGCCAACTCCGCTTTTGCCTGGCATTCCCACCCTGAAAGCAAAATCGCCTGATTCATTATATAACCCACATGTGAGCATTAGTGCATTAAGTCTTTTTACACTTCTGGGCCCGCATACTCTTTGGCCTGTGGTGGGAATAACTCCGCCGCTGGCAAGAAAAAGAAAAGATTTTGCAAGTTCTTCCGTGCTCATTGAGATGCTGCACTGATTGCAGTAAACATCAATTATATCTTCCACTTTGTTGTGTATGTTGCCAAAACTCTTGATAAAGTTTGCAAGGGCAAGATTTCTGTGAGATGTTTCCAGCTCGGATAATGCAACAGATTTATCGTAACTGATATCCTTAACCCCGCTTAGTTCTCTTACAAAATCTATAATAGCATGTTTTGAATCGGGATAAAGATCTATCAGCCTGTCTGTAATAACGAGCGCCCCGGAATTTATAAAAGGATTTCTTGGAATTCCCTTCTCCTGTTCCAATTGAATAAGCGAGTTAAACGCTGTGCCTGACGGCTCTCTCCCTACGCTCTCCCATAATTTGTCTCCCAGATGCCGGCTGACCATCGCGAGGGTAAATACCTTTGAAATACTCTGGATTGAAAACCTTTCTGTGAAATCTCCTGCCGATATTACATTGCCATCAAGTGTTGCTGCAGATATTGCAAAAGAATCCCGTTTGACCGACGATAGTGCGGGAATATAATCTGCAACCTGGCCATGACCCGTATAATCAGAGAGTTCCGAAAATATTTTATTAATTATATTTTTAAGCTCCATAGCTTGGTTTTAGTACAAATATAATGAATATTGCTATCGTAAAATGCTTTTAAATAATTGATAAGAGGTACCGGAGACTAAAAAAATTTATATATATTCGTATTATGGAAAACTTCAGAAAGATTAACGAGCAGGAGGTTAGGCAGCTCAAATTGCAGAGATGCCACTCGGAAGACTGGTCACGGATATTAGTTGATAATGCATTTAAACCGGAAAGGGTCTGGGATGCCGCCTTCTCGGGAGACATTCGCCTTGGCGTTTTTGAATCAAAATTTGAACTCCCCGGAGGGGTGAGGATACAGTCAGGAATATGCCATGCAAAACTCCACAATGTAACAGTAGGCAACAACACATGTATAGAAAACATCCACAACTACATTGCAAACTACGATATCGGCAGCGACTGCATAATTGAAAATGTAGACAGAATTGTGGTTGAGGGGACGTCATCTTTCGGCAATGGGGTTGAGGTATCCGTGCTTAATGAAACAGGCGGCCGGGAAGTGCCTATCAACGACAAGCTTACGGCGCATTTCGCCTATATTATAGCACTTTACCGCCACAGACCGGCACTCATAAGGAGGATGCGGGAACTTGTGGATTTCTATTCAAAAAAACACTCTTCGGACAGAGGATATATAGGAAACGGTGTTAAAATCAGCAATGCGGGCTCGATAAGAGAAGTCAGAATAGGAGACAAAACAATAATTGAAGGTGCCTCCATGCTCAAAAACGGAAGTATCAACAGCAACGAAAGCGACCCTGTATATATAGGATATGGAGTGAGATGTGAAGATTTTATTATTTCGTCCGGAGCCCACCTCGATATAGGAGCGACCATAAGCCGCTGTTTTGTTGGTCAGTCCACGACTTTAAGCAGAAACTACTCCGCAACCGACTCGCTCTTTTTCAGCAACTGCCACGGCGAAAATGGAGAGGCCTGTGCAGTATTTGCCGGGCCATATACTGTGAGCCACCATAAGTCAAGCCTTCTGATTGCCGGAATGTTTTCGTTTATGAATGCCGGTTCGGGCTCAAACCAGTCAAACCATATGTATAAACTGGGGCCAATTCATCAGGGAATTCTTGAGAGAGGGTCAAAGACCACCTCCGATTCATATATTTTATGGCCATCAAGAATAGGAGCTTTTTCTCTTGTAATGGGCCGTCACGTGAACAATACAGATACAAGTTCTCTTCCATTCTCGTATCTGATTGAAAAGAATAATACTACATACCTGATCCCGGGAGTTAATTTGCGCAGTGTGGGGACAATACGTGATGCACAAAAATGGCCAAAGAGAGATAAACGAAAAGACCCTAACAAGCTGGATCAGATTAACTATAATCTCTTAAGCCCATATACGATTCAAAAGATGCTGACGGGCCGCTCGCTGCTTTTGGAATTGAGAAGAGTATCGGGAGAAACCACCGACCTGTATTCCTATAAGAGTACAAAAATTAAGAATTCTTCCCTGATGAATGGGGTAATGTTTTACGAAACAGCGATAAACAAGTTTCTCGGGAACTCAATAATTAAGAGGCTGGAGGGTATTAATTTTAAATCCGAACAGGACATTCGTAATCGCCTGAAACCGGACTCTCCTGTTGGACTTGGAGAGTGGGTCGATATTTCCGGATTAATTGCTCCGCAAAGCGAAATTGAACTCCTGATGAAAGGGATTGAAGAGAATTCTTTGTGCAAGCTTAAAGAGATAAACGCATTTGTAGAACAACTTCATAAAAATTACTACAACTACGAATGGAGCTGGGCCTACAGTAAAATTAAGGAGTTCTACGATATAGACCCCGAAACAATTACCCGTGAACAGGTTAAACAAATTGTTCTTGCATGGGAGACTGCCGTAATTGGGCTGGATAAAATGATATACGAAGATGCAAAGAAAGAGTTCTCATTAAGTTCCATGACCGGCTTCGGTGCCGACGGCGATTCCGAAGAACGCCTTCAGGATTTCGAACAGGTAAGGGGCGGATTTGAGAGCAACCCGTTTGTTTCTGCCGTTCTCCAGCACATCGAAAACAAGACTGCATTGGGGAATGAGCTGATAGATAGATTGATGAATATTGTAGATTAAAAATGTAATCCCATTTTTGCACTCTCATAGTGCATTTTATTGGCTTTTTTGCACCATGATAGTGCATTTTACTATCTTTAGTTACATATAATTTTACGTTAAATCTAAATATTATATCTATTTAAGTATAATTTATTATATTTGTACAAATTTATATCTAAAGGCATATAATGAAGCGTTTGGCAGAATTTGTAAAGGAGCGAAGAAAAGAGGTCAATCTTACACAGGAGGAGTTTGCAGAAAGAACCGGTGTGGCATTGACTGTAATACGCAAAATTGAGCAGGGTAAGACAAACCTTAATGTGGACAAAGTCAACATAATATTGAGCATGTTCGGGCACGAGCTGGCACCGGTTAGCAGTAAAGAGATTGCAGAATGAGAAGAGGTAAAGTATATTATAAAGATATTCCGGCCGGGATGATTACTGAAACTGATGACGGCGAATTCGTCTTCAGGTATGAAGAACAATATGTAAAAGAACATCCTTCCGATTTTATCACGTTTACAATGCCTGTTAGTGATGTCCCATATATTGACAATCGGTTGTTCCCATTTTTTGAAGGTCTCATACCTGAAGGATGGTTGCTGGATATAGCTTCAAAGAGCTGGAAAATCAACCGAAACGACAGGATGGGCTTGTTACTGGCCTGCTGCCAGAATTGCATTGGTGCTGTAAGCGTAATACCAATACGAGGGAGTGATGGAGAATAAGTGTTTATATTGTTATGAGCCCCTCAAAAACGAGGTGGATTTTCATGAAAAATGTTGCAGGGCATTCTTTGGATTCGCAACTCCACCTGCATTTCCATATTCAATCTATCAGATGGCAGAATTGGCGGTGAGCGTTGTTGAACGGAGTATAGCCGTACCTGGCGTGCAACCTAAGCTATCATTGTCAATCATTAAAGAAAATCAGAGAAAAGTGAATAATCGGCTGACAGTTGTTGGGGCTTTAGGCGGGCAATATATTTTCAAACCACCGTCAGAAAAATATCCCGAAATGCCGGAAAACGAGCATCTTACTATGCGGATAGCAGAAGCATACGGCATTCATGTTGTCCCATCCAGTCTTATCAGGCTTGCATCCGGAGAATTGTCCTATATCACGAAAAGAATCGATCGTACAGAAAAAGGTGCAAAAACCCACATGCTGGATATGTTCCAGATTACGGAAGCATTTGATAAATACAAAAGTTCTATGGAGAAAGTGGGCAAAGCGCTTCATGATTATTCAGGCAACACCTTGCTGGATAAAGTATTTTACCTTGAACTGAGTGTGTTTTGTTTCCTGACTGGCAACAACGATATGCACCTGAAAAACTTCTCCATGATTGAAAGTCCTTCCGGCTGGATATTGGCTCCTGCGTATGATCTTCTGAATGTCGCCATAGTTAATCCAGACGACACGGAAGAACTTGCACTTACAATAGAAGGCAAGAAGAAAAAAATTAAATGGATTCATTTTAAACACCTTGGAGAAGGAATGGGACTGACTAGCAAACAAATCCAGGGCGTATATTCGAGGATGCATAAAAACAAACCAAAGGCTATAGAATTGATTGAGAAGTCCTTCTTGTCGGATGGCATGAAAGAAGCCTATAAAAATCTTCTTGAATCGAGATATGAGCAACTACAATAAACTACGCAACTTTCGCCACAGGCGTAAACCTGCGACGTAGGAGCACCGAACTTGTCCCCTTGAGGCGATGATGGAGCTTCAACATATTTCAAGAGGGGACATATAATAGACAGAGTGCAAATTGAACGACTTTGCAATGAGGGTTTGGGTACCCGCCAAGTGAGCGAGGCGTATAAAAAAACACTAAACGGGAAAAGAACTGGAATCCGCAAACTCCTCTTTTCCCGTCTGTGTTTTTTAGACTTGCAAACTTGTAGCGGGTAAACCCGATGCAACAAGTTCAATTTGCACTCTGTGGATTATTATTTAGCCATAAGCCTTTCGCCGGCACTCTCCTTAACGGTTCTTTTCCACATTTCCGAATAACCGGGCTGAGATGGCATAGGAGGAATGTTTTTGCCGTAACCATTATCGATGAAACAGCCGTTTGCATCCTGCTTTTTGATATTGCCATCCATGAATTTAACAAGAAGATATTTGTCAAGTTTATCCCATTTGGCAAACAGTTC
The DNA here is from genome assembly GCA_021371955.1 of Bacteroidales bacterium. Classification (GTDB taxonomy): domain Bacteria; phylum Bacteroidota; class Bacteroidia; order Bacteroidales; family UBA932; genus Bact-08. The sequence continues at coordinate 194,581 of JAJFVD010000012.1, read as the reverse complement.
CTGTGCTGTATTTACTGAATAGTCTGTAAGGAATTCTCTTGCTTTTTGTGGTGACTCTTTATAAAGCATCATTGCCGCCTCATCAATTGCAGCCGTTCTTTCTATTGCATCAATCTCGTGTTTGTCGCCAACCTTGCGAATCTCCGGTGCAACGCGGTCATAAAGCAAATATGCAAAGTTTGTAACCCTGTTAAACAGCCAGAAAGCCGATGTAGGAGAGTATGTGAGCATATCGCCGTTTCCAACGCGGAAACATTCCGGAACTCTAAGTGAGCTAGAATAAATAGGAGTAAGAGCAGATGTGGCAGCATCGTCTACGCCAAACCAGAATATTCCGCCTACTTCGTCGGGTAGCCAATTGCGGGCCTGTCCAAGCAGCCAGAAACCGGTTTGCTGAGTTGCAATTGCTCTTTCGTTGGTGTAGCTTACTCCGTCAACTTTAAATCCCATTGGTCTCCATCTGTATGGAAGCGCATGTCCGCCGGCTCCGGCATCTTTTGTCATATCAAGAGCTGTTCCTTCGTAATGGTCTCTCATTACATCTGCAACCATTTTAACAGTGAGTTTCTGAGCAGGTTTAATATACAAAGGGAGCCTGTTTTTTGCATTGTGACCCATTGCATAGTCCTCGTAATCGGTATATGGTTTGCCGTTAATCATTCCGCCGCCAAGTATATTGAAAGCGGCCCATACCCTTGCCTCGCATCCTCTCATTGATCCAAAATCCAGTGGAGCATAAGTGTCGGAGAAACTGAAATCCTTATCTGTTCCTTTGTAATATCCGTTTTCACGCGCGAAAGAGATTACGTCCGGAGCATAAAGGAAATTTTCCGGGTCGTTCAGCGGGAAAGTAGTTATTCTTGCATGATTTGCGTGGGCAGATATGTATCCGTCCGGAATTCTTGCAGCTACCCAAACAGCACCTCTGTTTGCGTTTTTGCCGTTAACCATTTTAACGCCCTTGCCTATCATTTCAAGAATCCACACTTCATTTTTGTCTGCTATGGAGAATGATTCGCCTGCTGAATAATAGCCATATTCTTTAACAAAATCGGTCATTATTTTAATGGCTTCTCTTGCTGTTTTAGCTCTTTGTAAAGTAACATATATTAAAGAACCATAGTCCATTATAGCTGTTGAATCTTCGAGGGGAAGCCCTCCGAAGGTTGTTTCGGTTATAATGACCTGATGTTCATTCATGTTTCCGACTGTTGTATAAGTTTTTCCAATCTGAGGAATCTCCCCCAGATATTTTCCTGAGTCCCATTCATAAATTTTAAGCATAGAACCCGGAGCAAATGAATTTGCCATTTTAAAGTACAATTCTCCATAAAGCTGGTGAGAGTCGGCAGAATAGGTTACCATAACGGACCCATCTTTTGTGGCTCCCTTGGATATCAGCAGGTTTGTGCATGATTCTCCCCTGCCGGGAACAAGAAGGAGGGCTGCAAGAGCAAGGAACGAGATAATAGTTTGTTTCATATTATTATTTGATTGATTTTTGATTAGCTATTTCTATCTTTACAAAGATAGTATTATTTTTGTACCAATATGAAAGCGATGAAAGCCAGCAAACTACTTATTCTGACAATTAATGTCCTGTTTTTTTCACCATTCATTTATGGTCAGAATCAGGAGCAGCAACCTCAAAAAACGCCTATAGAAGTTGCTTCCGAGCAGGCAGAAAGACTGCAAAAAGAGCTCAATCTAAAGGACTATCAGTTGTTTCTTGTAGACTCTGTTCTTCAGAGAAATTTTACAGACCTCATGAATGAGATCGAATCTATGAAAGTGGCAGGAATACAGACCCGCGAGAGTTATAAATCTGTTCAGGATAAATGGACTGCGAAGACAGACCTTGCTTTTGAGAGAATTTTCGATAAAGAACAATTTATCAAATATTTGAAAATGGGTGGTAAGTATAAGGCCTACAAGAAAAACAGCGAAAAAGAGAAGCAGCAGTAGCCTACTCTATCTTTATGCATATATTTTTTCTCCCCTTAAAGTGAGTTATGTAGCCAAACCCGCAGTGTTTAACAAATGCTGTGAAGGGTTCAAAGTTTTCTCCAATTCTTTCAAGGTCATGGGCATCGGACCCCATTGAAATGAATTCTCCTCCAAGCTCCCGGAACCTTATTAATACCGATTTATCAAGTACCGGAGTGCGTCCGCCTCTCTCCCTGTATGTGTTTGTGTTTATTTCAAGTGCTTTCCCGCCTGAAGCAAGCACCCTTAGGACAGAGTCCAGTTCGTCTCCGTATTCTTTCATTGACAGGGACTTTTCTTTATATGGGGAGTATCTTACTATGTAGTCGAAATGGCCGAGTATGTCAAAATTCCTGAAATTTTTGACACATTCGTACATATTTAGGATGTACTTTTTGTATGCCTCTTTTGGAGAGTTGCGGGAATAAAAATCCCCATGGTACGGATCTTCGCCGTCAACGAAATGAATTGAAGCAATTATTGTGTCAAAATTATGTGATCCGGCAAGTGTATTTGCTTTGTCAAGCGAGCCGGCCTGCAATCCCAGCTCTATCCCCTTTATAATCTCAAAAGAAGGGAACCTCAGCCTTAATTCATCAATACGGCTCTGTTGCTTGTGAGGGTCGAAATTAAATCTATTGTTGTCTCCCGGTGCGTCCACGTCAAAGTGGTCCGTAAAGGCCAGCCCTTTTATGCCAAGATTTATGCTCCTTTTAACAGCATCCTCCATAGACATGCGGCCGTCCGGGGAAAACTCCGAGTGAATATGTGTGTCAAACTGTTTCAAAATGTTTTATTTAAAGCTAACTGCCCAGCGAAGCAACTTTCCACTCTTTTTTTACCTTGACAAAGGACAGATTATTGTCAACACCATTTGGGAAAGAAGGAAGCACCACCCTGTATTTTACAAACACGGTATCTTTCGATGAGTTCTTTTCAACAGATATAACTTCTGTTTTAACCGCCTGTACCTGCTTTAGTACCATCTCCTTAATTGTGGGCTCCAGAGAATTAAAACTTTCGGAAGATTTTGCAAGTTCCATCCCGAGAGAATCTGTGCAAAAGCTTCCTGCTTTCTTATATTCTGCATTAAAATACGCTTTAAGAAAATCCTGTGTCTTAAGCGTTAAATCCTCTTCAACATTTGCACAGGCAGATGTCAGTAAAAGCGCAGATAACGCAATTAGTGCAAGCCCGATTACTCTTCCTGTCATATTAAATTTTTTAATTATCAAATTTTATTACTGTTATTCCGGACCCGCCCATTTGCAGGTCTTCGTCCTTTGCAGAGAGAATTCCGCCCACCGTCTTAAGGTATTTGCGAATTTCCTCACGAAGCACACCATTTCCTTTACCATGAAGTATTCTCACCTCTCCCATCCCTACCATCAAAGCATCATCCACGAAATGGCTCACATTGTCCATTGCTTCATCTACCCTTTGACCCCTTACGTCTATTGATGGTTTAAAGTTAAGTCTCCTTTCGGACATTCCATAGCTGTTGTAGGTACTTTTTTGTATACCGCTTTTCGAAAGTTCTCCGAATTCACGGTTGGATATCTTCTCGAGGCGGTCCTTTGCTATTTTGCTGATAATATTCCCAACGGCTACATTCATCTCTTTTTCATCGATTCTCAGAACCTCGCCGGTGAGGTCCCCACCTTTGATTCTTACTTTATCGCCCACAACAATTTCACCTAAAGAAACAGGCTTTTTAACCGGAATAGCGGTTCCTTCTCCTGCAGAGCCTCTCCCCTTTTCCCTTTCGGTTTTTTTCTCTTCCCTTCTCTCTTTTCTCTTTTTAAGTTGCTCCATCTTAAACGCAATCCGGTCCTGTGTCTCGCTCTCCTTTTCCTTCATCGCCTCCATGTTGAAGGTTTCGAGATTTCGTCTTAGCTCTTTGGTTTTCTCTTTTTCGGCCTGACTCTCCCTTATCTCCTTTATGGTTGTTTCAATCTGGCGGTTTGCATCGGCAAGAAGCACTTTTGCCTCAGCTCTTGCCTGGTCAAGTATGCTTTTGCGCATAGCCTGAATATCCGTAAGTTCTTTCTGATACTTCTCGGTTATATTTTCAAGAGTCTTATCGGTATTTTTAATTCTTGCCAGCTTTTCATCCATCGCCCGTCTGTTCCTGGCTATCTTTTTAAGGTGTCTTTCAAGGTCAATGAAATCTCCTCCGGCTCTTTCCTCGGCAAATTTCACTACCTCTGCCGGTAAACCTATTTTTCGTGCAAGTTCAAATGCAAAAGAACTTCCCGGAACCCCTATTTCAAGTTTAAAAAGAGGTTTGATATTCTGAACGTCAAACTGCATTCCTCCGTTAATTACTCCCCTGCTGCTGCTTGCATAAAACTTAAGATTGCTGTAGTGAGTAGTGATTACTCCAAAGCATCCCCTTTCGTCGAACTCTTTAAGAATCGCTTCGGCAATTGCCCCGCCTGCAGTTGGCTCTGTACCGGCACCAAATTCATCAATGAGAATCAGACTGTTTTCATCGGCACCCATAAGGAAATCCCTCATGTTTGTGAGGTGGGAACTATATGTACTGAGGTCATTTTCGATAGACTGCTCGTCCCCTATATCTATGAATATGTTTTTAAATATACCGAATTCAGAAATTTCAGAAGCAGGAACAAGTAATCCGGTTTGCAGCATATACTGAAGCAGCCCCACTGTTTTAAGACAAACCGATTTACCTCCGGCATTGGGGCCCGATATAAGAAGTATGTGTTTATCCTTGTTCAGCGACATTGACAGAGGCACTATCTCCTTTCCCTCTTTTTTTAGGGTAGCTTCGAGCAGCGGATGTCTTCCTCTCTGAATATTAAGCTGCCGCTCGTCTGATACAATGGGTTTTCCTGCCTGCATCGAAATAGCCAGCATAGCTTTGGCTCTGATGAAATCTATTTCCGAAAGGAATTCTGCCGACATTAAAAGTTCGGGCTGATATGGCCTTAAAAAATCCGAAAAATCAACAAGAATTTTCAGAATTTCGCGTTGTTCGGCAAAATGAAGCTCCTTAACCTGATTGTTAAGTTCAACAATCTCTATTGGCTCAATAAAAACCGTTTTACCCGAAGCGGATTCGTCAAAAACAAAACCGGGAACTTTTCTTTTGTTTGCAGTAGAGACAGGAATAAGCATTCTTCCATCCCTCATTGAAACGGTTGCATCTTCGTCTGCAAGGCCCTCGGATTGTACTCTCTTTAATATTGATGTTATTTTTCTGGAAATCTGCCCCTCTTTTTCTCTTATGGACGAGCGAATATTCTGAAGTTCAGGACTGGCGTTATCTTTAATCTCTCCGAATTTATCCAGGATGGCATCTATTCTTCTGGTTATTTCCGGGAACTGCACAACCGGTTCAGCCATCTTTTTAAGATATGGGTAGCTTCCGTCTTTGCTGTTTCTGAAGAAATTTGATATTGCCCGGATAGTTTCCAGAGACTGTTTTAGCCGGTATATGGAAGTAGTATCGAGATAAAACGAGGTTTGCTCAAGCTGCTTGATAAAAGTGAGAGTATCCACGTATCCGGAATCCGGAAAACCGGATTCGAGCATGATAATGACTCTCATTTCGTCTGTAAGTGAAAGCATCCGGGCGATCTCCCCTGAATTTGTCAGAAATTTCGCCTCAGCTGCCCGGTTTTTGGCAGATACAGTTGAGCAACGGGACTCAATCATTGATCGAATCCTGTCGAAACCCAATTTCTGTTCTAATCTGGAAATATTGCTCATAAGGGGAATAATGGTTACAAAGATAAAAGTTTATAACTTTACATAAAATTAAATAATAAAATGCACCTCTGGTATCTGCTCCTTCTTCCTCTTTCCTACATAATCGGATCTTTCTCTCCGGCCATAAGATTTGGAAAATTCTTTTATGGAATAGATGTAAGGGACTATGGCAGCAAGAACCCGGGAGCGAATAATGTTCAGAGAGTTCTGGGATGGAAACCAGCTCTTTTTGTTTTTTTATTTGATACTTTTAAAGGCGTTGCGGGAGCAAGTCTGGCACATTTTACAAGCTTCGAAACCGGAACAAATATGTTCGTGGGGGCGCAGATTGTTTTGGGTCTTACGGCTGTTCTTGGTCATATATTCCCGGTTTTTCATCAGTATAAAGGAGGAAAAGGCGTTGCAACCATAACCGGAGTCCTGTGGGCGATTCACCCGTATGCGGTACTTATCTGCTTTGGCATTTTTCTCATTATGTTCCTGATTACACGTTATGTCTCCCTTAGCGCAATAATATCGATTACTCTCTTCCCTTTCTTTGTAAATTCATTGTTTGCTCTCTGGCTCGACCCCAAAGTAACCCTCACTCTTAAGATATTCAGTATCATAATTGCAATTGTTATATGGCTGACGCATATAAGCAACATTAAGCGTATTATTAAAGGAAAGGAGGAGAAATTCCGGCTGAACAAAGGTATTACTGAGGTTCCGGAAGAGGTCAGGACTATTTATAGGAATCCTCGATAGCGAGCCTTAGTTCGTTAATGCTTTTCATCACTTTAATCTCTCCGTTTCGCACATAAGATATCTCGCCTCTCTGCTCGGATACTACAATAACTGCAGCATCGCTCTGCTCAGAGAGACCCAGCGCAGCCCTGTGTCTCATTCCAAGGTGTGCAGGAATGTGCGGGTTTTCGGTAATTGGCAGCGTGCATCTTGCGGCAATAATTTTTTCGTCGGAAATAATCATTGCGCCATCGTGAAGAGGGGCGTTTTTAAAAAATACATTTTCGATAAGCCTCCTGCTCACTATTGCTTCAAGCCGGTCACCTGTTTCTGCGACAAATTCAAGAGAGGAGCTGTGAGAAAGAACAATAAGGGCACCTGTTCTTGTTTCGGCCATTCTTCTGCACGCAAGGGTAATCTCGTCCAGAACTTCGAGAGACATTCCTCTCTTCTTTTTACCAAGAAATGCATTAATGAGCCTAAGCTGCTGCCTTGAGTCCATGTATCTGGTACCGAGACGGAGTAAAAACCTTCTTATCTCCTGCTGAAAGAGAATAATAAGGGCCAGAACACCCACTCCGATTACCTGCCCGAGAATTGCACTCAAAAGGTCCATGTGGAGAGCCTTTACAACGAGCCATATAAAATAGAAGACAATTATTCCTGTAAATATATTAAGGGCAGCTGTTCCTTTAATGAGTTTGTATGCCTGATATATGAGGAGACCCACCAGAAAGATGTCCAGTATGTCTATAAAATCTATTTTAATGAAGTCCAGCATAAAATCTTTACAAACTTAAAAGAATTATTCTACAAATGCTAAAGTTGCGACGCTTACCGTGCATCCTTCTGCCCTAAGCAGCGCCGTACCGCACGCTTCAAGAGTTGCTCCGGTGGTGAGGACATCATCTACAAGGAGAATATGACATCCTTTTATTCTGTGGCTCCTCCTTAATTTAAATGCCTTTTCAACATTTTTCCACCTGTGCAGGGGATCTTTCGTCGTTTGAGTAGAAGTAAATGTTGTTCTTACCAGAATCCCGTTTAAAACAGGAACATCAATCTCTTTTCCTATCGCTTTTGCAACAACATTTGCCTGATTATAACCTCTTTTCCACTTCTTGAAAGGATGCAGAGGTACCGGGATAATGACATCTATATCATTAAAGGATTCGCTCTCTCTGAGTCTTTTGCCGAGCAAGCTTCCAAGATAGCGGCCAAGTGAAATCTGACGGTTGTATTTGAACTGATGAATAATTGAGCGGTAGGGACTCTCGTCTCTGTATAATATGAGTGATGCCACTCTTTGAAAATAAACCCTGCCCCAGAATATCTGTTCGGCAGGGTTATCTTTCCAGTTCCAGAAGTACGTAAAAGGCAATGAAGACAGGCAATCCAAACATAAATGTCTCTCCTCCCTCAGCAAAACTCTCCCACACACAGGACACGGTCTCGGATAAATTATATCAATCACTCCCGGTTAAAACTTTATCAATTCGGCTCCTATTGCCTCTTTTAATTGTTTATCATTCCTTATTATGCTCTCTATCCTTCCTCTCTGGAAGTAATATCTGTTTACAATCTCTTCTTCAAGAAGAGCTTTTATTTCTTTGCCGTTTATACGTATTGAGCCGCTTTTACCGAGCTTAACTTTTGACTCCAGCTGCTTGAGGCCGCTGTCCAGTTCTGTAATGAGGCCCTCTTTTTTAGCAGTGGCCATGAGTCTGTCGTAATCTACCTCCGATGCAGTCCTGTGGTCGAATTCCCGTCCAACCGCATATTCTATAAACTTCTCAAACTCTTCATCTGAAAGCTTAAATTTAGATGGAGAATCTATTGAAAGATGGTCCTTAAAATAGATAATCGAATAATCCCTTAGGATATCGTTGTACAACAGAGAGAGCGAAGGCCTGCTGTACGACTCGGCCTCGATTTTCACATCGGGAGCAATTCCTCCTCCATCATATACAACTCTTCCCTTACTGGTTTTAAACGGCCTGATAAGTGAGTCAGGTATATTGCCTACGCTGCCGTCTTCGTTTCTGTTGCTGTAGTCGATTGCCTGTACGCATCTTCCGCTTGGAGTATAATATTTGGCAGTAGTAAGTTTGATTTTATTGTTGTATCCCACATCTCTGATAGATTGCACCAGACCTTTTCCGAATGTTCTGGTACCGATAATAGTTGCCCGGTCCAGATCCTGCAGGGCTCCCGCAACAATTTCGGACGATGAGGCTGATCCCGAATTGACAAGAACGATAAGCGGTAAAGCTGTGTCAGTAGGCTCCTCTTTTGTATAGTAAATTGCATCTGTCTGCTTTTGTCTTCCCAATGCAGAAACCACTTTTGTTCCGGAAGGAACGAAAATCGATACAATATTCACAGCTTCGTCAAGCAGACCGCCTCCGTTTCCTCTCAAATCGAGGACGAGTCTTTTAATTTTTCCGCTCTTTTTGAGGTTGACAACTGCATTCTTCACATCTTTAGCCCCGTCAAGCGTAAAACTTGTTATTCTTATATATCCGACAGTATCGTTAACCATTCCCCAATATGCAACGTCGGGAAAGTGAACTCTTTCGCGGGCAATCTTAATCTCTTTTGTTTCTCCCCCTCTTAGTTTTTTTATAACAAATGTTACAACAACTCCGGGAGTACCTTTCATTTTTGATGAGCATTGTTCCACATTCAACCCTGCTGTCGGTAATGAGTCTATCCTGAGAATAATGTCTCCGGCTACAAGTCCTGCTTTTGCCGCAGGCGAATTTTCATAAATTTCGGATATTTCCACTCCTCCGTCTACTTTCTTAATAAGAGCGCCAATACCCCCGTAGGAACCGGTTGTAAGCAGCTCTATGCTCTCCTCATCTTCTTCGGGAATATATACAGTATAAGGGTCAAGCGACTCTACCATAGCATTTATGCCGGTCTGGACAAGCTTATCTACCTGAATTGTATCTACATAAAACAGGGAAAGTTCCCTAAGAACGGAGAACTGTATATCCAGGCTCTTGCCCGCTTTGAATTCTCTCGATTGTGCGGTTAAAACCGACGCGAGTAACAGGGCGGCTGCAAATGCCAGTGATCTCAATTTTGTGTTCATGTTTCGGATTTTATAATCTTTAATACAAATTTAAAGTTTTAGTATCTTTGATGCAATATTCTTTTTATGGAACTAATCTTTGCAACTGCCAATAAACATAAATTATCAGAAGCGCAGGCCATTTTGGGAAACGGATTCAGCCTGGTTGTTCCTTATCAGCTCGGTCTAACCGAAGAAATTCCGGAAACTGCCGATACACTCAAAGAAAACGCCATAATGAAGGCAAAATTTCTTTGGGACAAGTTTGGAAGACCCTGCTTTGCCGACGACACCGGACTTGAAGTGGATTTCCTTAACGGAAGACCGGGCGTCTACTCTGCAAGGTATGCCGGTATTGAGGCTGACCCTGTCAAAAACATGCAAAAACTATTAAAAGAACTTAATGGTGCCAACTGCAGAAAGGCTCGCTTTGTAACAATCGTTGCACTCATCCTTGACGAAAACCGCATTTTTCTCTTTGAAGGAGCCCTCGAAGGCACTATTCTTGAAGCATCCAGCGGTTGCGGAGGATTTGGTTATGACCCCCTTTTTATGCCTGAAGGTTACAGCAAAACTCTTGCAGAACTTTCTGCGGAAGAGAAAAACAGAATATCACACAGGGGCATTGCTATGCGTAAATTATCCGATTTCCTCAACAATAACTTCCCGGGAAAATGAATCTCAAAACGGAGATCATAGTCTTACACAAAACCAAGTACAAAGACTCCGGCCTTATTGTTCACGGTTACTCAAACACCGGAGGCCGTCAGGGTTTTATTGTCCGCAAAGCCGGGAGTTCCAAAAACTATGCCGCCATTTCTCAGTTACACCCGCTTAGTATTATTGAAGCCGAACTGGCCCCGGGAGAAAAGGGAGATCTTAAAACAATCCGGGAATATCGTACAATTTTCAATCTTGCCAATATCCGCACCAATGTTACAAAAAGCACTATAGCAATATTCATTAGTGAGCTTATATACAGGAGTATTAAGGAAGTGGAGCAGAACAGAGAACTTTTCGGGTTCATAAAAAAATCGGTTATTCTGCTTGAAGAACTGGATGAGAACTATTCAAACTTCCATCTTTGGTTTATTGTAGGATTTGCAGGAATGACCGGCTATTCCCCCGAAGACAACTATTCCTCCAAAAATGAGTATTTCGACATATTTACTGCCCGCTTCTGTTCTTCTCCCGTCTCGGAAGGAATGTGCTTTGATGCGGCCAACTCTCATATTCTTCATTCGATTCTTGAATCCAGAGAGAAGTGCATTCACCTTCTGAAAATATCAGGAAGGCAGAGATACAGCTTTATAGGCGACATGCTTAAATACCTTGGCCATCACATGGGACATCCGATAAATATTCAATCTCTGGAGATACTCAGGGAGGTCTTTGAATAATAGTTTATATTTGCACCAACTTTAAAAGTTTAAGATGTCTGTTGTAACGAAAGTTTTTAATTTATACTCCTATAAAAGGTTAAAGGTTCTGGATGAAACCAGGATGGACCCATGGCGTTTTCAGAGAGAGTGGTTTGACAAAATTTTAAAGTCCGGTTCAAATACGTCTTTCGGAAAAGAACATAATTTTGGTTCTTTATCCGATATTTCCGGGTTTCAGAAAGTGGCTCCGCTTTTGGACTATGACAAGATAGAGCCGTATATTGACAGAGTCCGCTCGGGAGAGGATTATGTATTATGGGACTCAAAAATCAAGTGGTTTGCCAAATCCAGCGGAACAAGTTCTTCAAAAAGCAAGTTTATTCCAATTACAAACGAATCTATAAGTTCATGCCATTACGATGGTATGCAGAATATGCTCGCGACTTATATGAGCAGGAATCCGGAATCGCGCCTTTTTGACGGAATGGCCCTTACTCTCGGCGGAAGCGCAAAGGAAGACGAAGCGGGGAAAGGAGGAACTCAATGCGGCGATCTTTCTGCCATATTGCTCAAAAACTCTCCTGCAATTGCAGAACTTAGAAGAACTCCCCCAAAACATATAGCCCTGATAGGCGACTTTGAAGAAAAGGTTAAGGAGATTTGCAAGATTGCGAATGATGTTGATGTAACAAGCATCTCCGGCGTTCCATCATGGAATCTTATTCTTCTTAATTCAATACTCGAATATACCGGCAAAAGCAATATTCTTGAGTTGTGGCCAAATCTTGAACTTTTCATGCACGGAGGAATCAATTTTGAGCCATACCGAAGTGAATACAAACGCATCATACCGTCCGACAGCATGAATTACCTTGAAAACTATAACGCCTCTGAGGGGTATTTTGCTTTTCAGGACGATCCCGGTGACCGCTCTATGCTTCTGATGGTAAATGGCGGAGTGTTTTATGAATTTATCCCTCTGGACAAATTAAGCGAAGCACTTGATGGAAACTTTAACGAATTTGACACTGTAGAAAGCGTTAAGACCGGAGTAAACTATGCCATGGTAATAACAACCAATGGTGGCTTATGGCGTTATTTAATTGGTGATTCGGTCTCTTTTACATCGCTCCGGCCGCACAAGTTAATTATCACCGGCCGCACCCAGTTGTTCATTAATGCTTTTGGCGAGGAGTTGATGATTGGAAACGCAGAGAGGGCTCTTTCTGCTGCCTGTGACGCCGGGGATTGTTCTGTGGAAAACTTCACAGTTGCACCTCTGTTCATGAAGGAAGGGGGCAAAGGCTCTCATCAGTGGCTCATTGAGTTTTCCAAGGCACCTGCCAATTTAGAAAAATTTGCAGACCTGCTTGACCTTGAAATATGCAGGCAGAATTCCGACTATGAAGCAAAAAGGACAAAAAATTCTACCATGGTACGGTTATCTGTCGTTAATCTTAAAAGCGGAACTTTTTACAAATGGCAAAAAGAGAAAGGGAAGCTGGGCGGCCAGAACAAGATTCCCCGCCTGAGCAGCAGAAGAGATATTGCAGAAGACCTTATAAGGATAAATTCTGAGGAGTAAAAATTGCGACCTATGGAATCTGTAATAAAGTGTGTCAAAAATTTTATTGAGATGCCCTGCGATGTATCTCAGGAAAACGCATCGCTGTTTGAAGATATTGCGCTTAAGGTATTTAGACATCAATATTCGGATTGTGAACCGTACAAACGGTACGTAAACTATATAGGGAAAGATACAGAGTCAATAAAATCCGTTGGGGATATTCCGTTTCTTCCCGTACAGTTCTTTAAAAGCGAGGAAATATACTGCGGACCCGGCAAGCCCGAAAAAATCTTCACAAGCAGCGCCACGACCGGAATGGAACCGGCAAGACATCCTGTAGCCGAACTAGCTCTTTATGAGACAAGTTTCATAAACGGGTTTCACATTTTCTACGGAAACCCTTCCGACTATATTATTCTCGCCATGCTGCCTTCTTATCTGGAAAGAGAGGGATCTTCGCTTGTCTATATGGCAGATACTCTCATCCGAATGACCGGCAATATCGAAAGCGGCTTCTATCTCTATAACAGTCTTGAGTTGTTTGAAAAGCTTTCTGCTCTAAAAAAGGGAAATAAAAAGGTTATATTGCTTGGGGTAAGCTTTGCTCTTCTTGACTTCGCAAACGAATATAAAATTGATCTTCCAGAGCTTATTGTAATGGAGACCGGAGGTATGAAGGGCCGGGGAAGGGAAGTCGAAAGGGAAGAGATGCACAAAATTCTCAAAAACTGTTTTGGAGTTGAAAATATTCACTCCGAATATGGTATGGCAGAACTGCTTTCACAAGCCTACTCAAATGGTAATGGAGTTTTTATGACTCCTCCATGGATGAAAATCATTATAAGAGATTTCAACAACCCTTTCCGCCCTGCCGAGGCTGGAAACCGTGGAGGCATTAATATCATTGACCTGGCAAATGTAAACTCCTGCTCATTTATTGAGACAGAGGACATGGGCATAAAAACGGCCGGGAATGGTTTTAAGATTCTCGGCCGCATAAAAAATTCCGAAATCAGGGGTTGCAATCTGCTATTGGGCTAAATTGCCTGAATTGCTTTGATTGTTTCGTTAACCTGTTTTTCAATATCTGCAGCCTTATCATTCTCGCCGCGATTCTTAAGAGCATCGGCAAGCATTACCAGATATGAGAGACTCCTCTCAATATCCGATTTTGAAAGATAAAATCCGTTATATTTTTGAGCAAAAAGATCTATTGATGTAAAGCTGTCCTTTGTAAAGGCATCTGCAAGCGAAAGTCCTTTTTCACGTGCTCCGGCAAGAATATATAAATCAATCGCCTCCAAAACCGAGTGTTCGTTCAGAGAGCCAAGCAATGATATATTTAGCGGGAACTGCGAAGGAATCATAACAGCCTGCATTTTATCCAGAACGGCTATCGCCTTGTCTGTCTTACCCTCAAGTATGAGGGCTTTTGCTGTTTGCGTAAAAATATTTCTAACGCACGTTACCGCAGTAAATGTCAACAGATTTTGGTAATCAATATTTACCTTAGGGTCGTTCATATTTCCCCACTTGTATACATTCATCACCTTGTCATACATTTTTTCTGCAGGAACCCTTCCCGGGAAGCCAAGTGAAGTTTTACTCTTTATCGGAACAAACTTATATGCAAAACCGCTGTATTCAAGATAGTCCCTTATTCCGATTTCCAGATCACCGCCCATTGCAACAAAGTAGATTGGCCTGTCCCATTTGTAGTTTGCAAGCATATCAAGTATCATCAGTTCGGCTTTTGTCATCAGATCCTTGTTTTCAGGAAGATTGAGAACAATAGTGTCAACTATTTGTGCCGAATCGGCTACGCTTACAATGCCATTTGCAATTGCTTTCTCCTTGTCTACAGGAATGGTAAGTTGTCTTGCAGCAAAGAAGCTGTAAAGCTCACCGTCCTGACCTCTCACTTTTGCGTCGGGATTTGAAACTAAATCCACCACAAGTTTAAGCGGGAATGGCTTGTTAACTTTGTCATAAATCTGAATCACGTCATTTGTTCCGTACAGGTATTCTCTCTTAGGAACTGTGAAAGGAACAGGATCGGAATCATACGTTTTGAATTTCATCTGATCTATATACCAGTCTGTTCCCAGCAGAGATGTGTTCATTATCCGCACATCGGTTCTCACTCCTTCTACCTCCTGAATATACCAGAGCGGGAATGTATCGTTGTCGCCGTGTGTAACAAGTATGGAGTTTTTCTCTGTGCTGTTTAAATAGTTGTAGGCAAGGTCGCGGGCAGTGAACCTGTCGCTTCTGTCATGGTCATCCCATGTCTGGCTTGCCATTTGAATCGGCACAATGAGGCAAACGGAGCTTACAGCTATTGCCGATACCTTTGCCGGCACCCACCTCTTTAACAGGTCATGTATTGCCATGACAGCAAGACCAATCCATATTGCAAATGCATAGTATGAACCGGCAAATGCATAATCCCTTTCTCTCGGCTGGTATGGAGGCATATTGAGATAAACTGCAATAGCAATACCGGTAAGAAGGAAAAGCAACATTGTAACCCACCAGTTATGCTTGTCTTTGCCCAGTTGGTAAAATAGCCCTATTAAGCCCAGTAAAAGCGGAAGCATATAGAAGTGGTTCTTCGCCTTGTTGTTTACTATATAATCCGGGCCGATACTCTGGTCGCCAAGCCTGACCTTATCCAGGAATGGAATTCCGGTTTCCCAGTTTCCTCTGAACACATCTCCCGGAGTAGAACCCTGAATGTCATTTTGCCTTCCGGCAAAATTCCACATGAAATACCTGAAGTACATCCAGTCCAACTGATAATCGAAAAAATATCTCAGGTTATCCTTCATCAGAGGCAGCTTCTTATCTGTTCCAGGAATGGTAGTTCCACGGCCTTCGGTATATGTCTGATAAAAATTCACATGATCCTTGGAACTGTTGCTCCACATACGGGGGAAAAGCATTTTTGATTCCGGTTTATATTTTGCCTGAACCGGGCCATTTACCTTTTCATATTTTCCGTCGAGTTTTGCATAATATTTCTGAGTAATCAAATCATATGTAGAAGAATAACTCTCGCCATAAATAAGAGGGTTGCTCCCGTACTGCTCACGGGCAAGATATCTTACTAATGAGAAGGGGTTGTCGGGCTGATTTTCGTTTGTGGGGGTATTTGCCTGCGACCTGATAATTACAACGGCAAAAGAAGAATATCCTATTACAATCATTGTAAAACTCAAAATGATTGTGTTCCACAGATAATTTTGCTTTTTGTATGTATACCAGATGCCAAAAAATGATGCAATAAGAACCAAAACCATAAAGACAACGGCACCTGAATTGAATGGAAGGCCCATTCCGTTAACGAATAAAAGGTCGAACCAGGATGCCATTTTAGGCAGATATGGTATTACTCCGTAAAGAATAAACGCGAGAATCGCTCCTGAAATGAGTAGTACATATATGCTTTTCTTTGTGCTGACCTCATATTTTTTATAGTAATAAATAAATACAAGAGCCGGAATTGCAAGCAGGTTAAGCAGGTGCACCCCTATCGAAAGACCCATAAGGAATGCAATAAGAACAATCCACCTGTTTGCGTGAGGCTGGTCTGCCTGTTCCTCCCATCTGAGCATGGCCCAGAAAACAGCAGCAGTAAACAAAGATGACATAGCGTACACTTCACCTTCAACAGCTGAAAACCAGAACGAATCCGAGAAAGTAAATGCAAGAGCACCTACTAATCCGGCTCCCCAGATTGCTATTGAGTTTGATGAAGAAAGAGCTTCTCCTCTTTTTTCAATAATTCTTCTTCCCAAATGGGTAATGGTCCAGAACAGGAAAAGAATAGTAAATGCAGAACAAAGGGCACTCATGGCATTCACCATCATAGCCGCTTTGTCCGGTTGGGCAAATAATGTAAAGAACCTTCCTAAAAGCTGGAAAACAGGATTCCCCGGAGGGTGACCTACTTCCAGTTTAAATGCAGATGCAATAAACTCTCCGCAGTCCCAGAAGCTGGTTGTCTCCTCAATTGTAAGGAGGTATGTTGCAGAGGAGATTAATAAAACGATAACACCAAGGATGTTGTCGATCAATCTAAATTTTTTCAATTCCATGAGATAAAAAATACTGGTGATATTGAGAATAATTGACAAAGATACTATTTTGAATTTTTCTGCCTAACTTTGCAGCAAAATAAATACTTTATGTCCCCAACCGACTGGAAAAGCAGATTAGGAGTAGTTTACTCCACAAATCCCGAGTTCCAATTTTCAGGACAAGAAAACGGTGAAGACACCGAAACTTTGCCCGAAGTTAAACAAAAACTCATTGTTGCAATCGACCGTAAACACAGGGCGGGGAAACAGGTTACACTCGTTAAGGGGTTCATTGGCAAAAGCTCCGATCTTGAGTTGCTTGCAAAAAGTCTTAAAAGCAAGTGCGGAGTGGGCGGTTCAGTTAAAGATGGTGAAATAATAATACAGGGCGATTTCAGAGACAGAATTATTTCTATCCTGCAATCGCTCGGCTATCCTGCAAAAAGGGGAAACTGATGTTTCAGACCGATACTCTATATATTACCGACAGTGTGTCGTGCAGATATCTTGTATACAATACATATTCTGCTCAGGGAGAAAATGTGCTGCCTATAGATTCATTGTGGAGAAGTTCAACAAAAAACCTGACAATTGTCCCTGCTCCTGAAGGAAATGTCACTTCTGATAAGCCCGATGTATTCCTATCCGGAATAATAATTTCGTTCTTTATCCTGCTTGTCGTTTTCTCCAGGGAGATTATAAGTACTATTCCTGCAGTATTAAAAGCTCTTACCTCTTTGAGAAATCATTGCAAACTGGAAGAGAAACTTGCCATTACACAACAGCGAAATGTTGTTTTTGTAATTTCCCTGCTATACTTTCCGGTGATAATCACGCTTCTGGCAGATAATTACGTTTCGCAGGAATTTAATATTTATCCTCCTTTTTTCCTGATTGGATTTTTTGTCTTTTTATTGCTTTTCGGACTGGCAAAAAAGTTGATTTTTAAACTTCTCACATGGATTAACAGGGATAAAGTAACATTCAATCTTTTGGAAAAAGTTGGCTATAATCATGTCATTATAGCAGCAATTTTCACTTTTCCGTCCGTTTTAATTAAAACATTCTCTTCCCTCATAACAGAAGAAGAGGTGGTATTTATAATGGCTATCAGCGTTTTACCAATATTGTTAATATATCTTTTCAGAAGCTATCAAATAATAATTGGTCATCGATTTTCTCATTTTTTTTATATTTTGTATCTTTGCGGCGCAGAAATACTACCATTGGTCTTAATCGCGAATTTTATACTTTCTCTATAGTAATATGAAAATAAAAAACATATTAATTTCCCAACCCGAACCAACTAACGGATCTCCTTATACAGAATTGATTTCCAAATATAAAGTCAACATCAACTTTATTCCGTTTTTCAAAGTAGAACCACTTACAGCCAGAGAGTTTCGCCTTCAGAAAGTTTCTATTCTCGACTATACGGCCGTTGTATTTACCTCCAGGAACTCCATTGATGCTTTTTTCAAAATCAGCGAGGAGATAAGAATCGCTATTCCGGAAACAATGAAATACTTTTGTATATCAGAAGCTGTCGCTCTCTATCTGCAAAAGCACATTGTATACCGGAAAAGAAAAATTTTCTTTGGCAATGGGACCAATGCTTCCATTGTTGAACTAATAGGAGTTAAGCATAAAAACGAAAACTTCCTTATTGCTGCAGCAGACAGTTGCAAGACCGACCTGCACAAAATCTTTGTAAAGGCAAAAATCAAGCATTCTAGTGCTGTATTTGTAAAGACCGTAAACAGCAACCTCAGCAGTGTAAACATTGACAATTACGATATTATTGTATTTTACAGTCCAAGTGACATCAAATCTCTGCTGGAAAATTTCCCCGAATTTAAACAGAACGGGATTAAGTTTGCGACATTCGGAACAACAACTTTAAAAGCCCTCAAGGCGGCAAAACTTACAGCCGACGTGGTTGCGCCAACACCAGAGGTTCCATCTATTGCCAAAGCACTGCTTAATTACTTGGAACAAAAGTAATTTTGCAATATATAATGACAGAAACACGATACACATTCCGCAAAAAAGAGAGATTAAGTTCCATAAAACTTATAAATTCTCTTTTTGAAGATGGAAAAGCACTATTCAGCTACCCCTTTAAAATCTACTATAATACCAACCCTGAGGGTATTAACCGGATTTTGATTTCCGTACCAAAGAGGCAGCACAAAAAAGCTGTTAACAGAAATTTAATAAGAAGGCGAATACGTGAAAGCTACCGCCTTAATCGTGAAATTCTTGAATCTGTTCCGGGCCTGGATTTTGCAGTTGTTTATATCAGTTCCGAGATTCTTGATTACAATCAGATTAATACAGCATTAAAAAATGCACTCTCAAAACTTAAAAAATATTCTGATACAGATAGCATCAGCACCACTAATTCTGCTGATTAAATGCTATCAGTACTGCATATCTCCCTTAAAGCCGCCATCATGCAGGTTTACTCCAACTTGTTCGTCATACGCGCTTGAGGCTGTAAAAAAACACGGCCCCTTTATGGGGCTGTATCTTGCTGTAAAAAGAATCCTGAGATGCCACCCCTGGGGAGGCAGCGGTTACGACCCGGTTCCTTAATTTTCTTCAATTCCGAATCTTCTGAGAATAGAATTAAGATTTTTTTCATCCCTAGCCAGATTAATAATCTCCTGCTTGGGAACTTTCATAATATCCATAAATACCAGCCCGTCCACACAATAGTTAAAGTCCGGGTCCACATTGTAATTAATGATCTTGGCGTTAATTTTAAGATATTTCTTGAGAAGTGTCGGCAGCCTGTACTCGTTATCGCTTAACTTAAGCAGGTATCTGTCAAATTTCTCGATGCTTTCTGATTTTCCTTTCATCAGGTCGTCCGGATTACTCCTGAGAAAGTCCGGAAAGAACGGGTTCTTTGGTCTCAGCTGTTTATCCATTCCCTCAAGAGAATGGTATTCTTTCAGATACTGAATTATAAGGCTTCTGTAAAATTTAGGGTACCATGAACTTATACTCACCGGCCCGATAAGATATTTAATATTGCTGTCATTCAGAACCGAGTAAAGCAATCCTTTTATGAGCAGCATAAGGGGCAATGCCTCTTTTTGATACTCAACAGAAACAAAAGACCTTCCCAGTTCAATAGAATGTTTTAAATAATCAACAAATTCCGGTTCATAATCGAATAGGGTTTTTGTATAAAAGCCTTTAATCCCTTTTTTTGCAAGAATCTCCTTTCCATAACCTAGACGATATGCACCAACCACTCTGGATTTATGCTTATCCCAAAGTATGAGGTGTTTGTAGTAATCGTCATACTCGTCGGTATCGAGAGGTTTTTTTGTTCCTTCGCCCACGGCTCTGAAAGCCTCTTCTCTTTTCCGGCCAAGTTCGTGCATTAATATTGGAATAGATTTTGAATCGGAGAGATAGCAACTGAAGTGTCCTGTTGTGAAAAGGTGCTTTTCCTTTGAAAGCAGGTTTATCTCTTTAACAAGTGAGCGCCTGTTTTTTGGAAGAGCAATCGGGTTGGAATATACCTCCTCCGGACGGATTATTTCGGATTTAACATTTGCTTCAAGTGCATATGTCCTGCTCCGCAAAAACCTTCCAAGAGACTGTAA
This sequence comes from Bacteroidales bacterium, assembly GCA_021371955.1. Lineage (GTDB taxonomy): Bacteria > Bacteroidota > Bacteroidia > Bacteroidales > UBA932 > Bact-08. Next base: position 174,398 of record JAJFVD010000012.1, on the reverse strand, counting down.
GTCTTTATATTCCGAGATTTCGTTCACAGATATGAGCTTGCCTATTCTTACCGGTACTGTTTTGCCGCTTTTGTTTAATAGTTCCCCTGGCAGCCTGGCAGTTCGCAGCATTGGATGAATTTTTCCCAGCCAGTGGAAGAAATTTGAATTGGTTCCATGCACATATACAGGTAAAACAGGAACTCCCGAGTTTTTAATAAGCTTTATTATAGACTGCTGCCACTCTTTATCCTGAATTATGGAAGTTCCGTATGTAGTTGCAACCTCTCCTGCAGGAAACAGCCCAAGACATCCTCCGCTCTTAAGTGTTTCAGAAGCCATCCGGATTCCTCCAAAGCTCGGTGAAAGTTCGGGCCTGTCCGAAAATGGATTTACAGGAGAAAAGAAATCCTTAAGATTAGGAATCAGCGAAAGGATGAAGTTTGTCAGAAACTTTATATCCGGCCGGGCAGCACTGAAAATATTTATAAGGATTACTCCGTCAATGGCTCCATAAGGATGATTTGAAACAATGATGAATGGTCCTTCCTGAGGTATGTATTCAAGTTCCTTCTCTATTATATCGTATTTAACATTGAATTCGACAAGCAGGGCAGATGTAAAGTCTCTTCCATTGAACTCAGAGAAGCGGGCATATTTTTTATTTATCCTGTTTAGTCCAAGGATACAAAGTAGTAAGGAGGCCAGAATGTTTCCCGCAAGGCCATGGACTTTGATAGCTCTCTTTATGTCCGATTTTGATATTAGTTTCGAATTCATATTACTATGCAAATATAGTTTATTTGTTACTTTTACAAAAAATATACTTCGATTGCACCGTCAAATGAAAAGTAAGGAGATTAAAGATAACATAAGGGATAGAGTAAAGTTACTGCCCTCTCTTCCCGGTGTCTATCGCTTTTACAACAAGGAGGGGACAATCATATATGTCGGCAAGGCCAAAAGCCTTAAAAACAGGGTTTCTCAATATTTTTTATCTGAAGAGGGTCTCTCTGCCAAGACTCGCGTGATGGTCTCAAAAATCGACCATTTTGAGCACACAATTGTTGAAAACGAATCCGAAGCGCTGCTTCTGGAAAACAATCTCATAAAAGAACATCAACCCCGCTATAATATTCTTCTTAAGGACGGTAAGACCTATCCGTGGATATGCATTAAAAACGAACACTTTCCCCGGATAATGCTCACAAGGAGATTTATCCGGGACGGCTCTTTTTATTATGGTCCATACAGCAATGTATCATATGCATATTCACTCATTGAGCTAATAGGAACTCTTTTTTTCATACGTAACTGCAAACTTGTTCTCTCTCCGGAAAACATTAAAACTAAAAATTACCGGCCATGCCTGAGCTATCATCTTGGGAAATGCAAGGCTCCCTGTATTGGGGCGCAATCACCGGATAACTATAATTTACAGATTGATAAAATAAAGCTCATTCTTAAAGGAGATACCGCGAGTCTGGTAAAGGAGATGAAAAAGGATATGAGTATGGCGGCAAAAGAACTTCGGTTTGAGGATGCCCACGCACTTAAGGAAAAACTGGAAATCCTTGGCAGACATTACAGCAAATCGATGGTAGTGAGCCAGAACATAACAAATGTAGATGTCTTCTCCATCGTTTTTGAAAACAATCTGGCTTTCGGAAATTATATGAGGGTTGTAAACGGATCGGTGGTACAGTCGCTTAATGTTGAGTTTAAGCTCCCTTTAGAAGAAGAGCAGTCTGCCGTTCTCACCCGTTTTATTGTAGAGATGAGAAATAAATTCGGCCCTCTTTCAAAGGAGCTGATTACATCATTTGCCCCGGATGAGGCATTTGAAAACAGCCGGGTAAACATACCTCAGAGAGGAGAAAAACTTAGTCTTCTTGAATTAAGTCTTAAAAACGCCAGACTTTTCAAACTTGAAAAAATTAAACAGGAAGAGATACTCCGTCCGGAAGAACATAAAGAGAGAATCCTCAACTCTATCCGGAAAGATCTTGATCTTAAAGAACTTCCGGTACATATTGAATGTTTTGACAACTCAAATATTCAGGGAAGCTTTGCAGTATCTGCCTGCGTGGTTTTCCGGAACGGGGTCCCTAGCAAACAGGATTACAGGCACTTTAATGTAAAAAAGGTAGTTGGTGCAAATGATTTTGCAACAATGAAAGAGGTTGTAAACAGGCGTTACTCAAGACTCCTGTCTGAGGGTAGCACACTGCCTCAGCTGGTAGTGATAGATGGCGGCCGGGGTCAGGTTAACGCGGCATACGAGGCACTTTCCGAATTGGGGCTTGAAAAGGATATTCAATTGCTGGGTATCGCAAAGAGGCTTGAAGAGCTTATAATTCCCGGAGACTCTCATCCCCTTTTCCTCGACAAGAATTCTGCCACTCTTAGAGTTATTATGAATTTAAGGGACGAAGCACACAGGTTTGGAATTACTCATCACAGGAACAAGAGAAGCAAGGGGCAAATAGAATCGGAACTGCGCAGCATTTCCGGACTGGGAGAGAAGAGCGAACAAAAGCTCCTTTCAAAATTTCATAGTGTTAAAGGGGTAAGGTCGGCCTCATTCGACGATCTGAAAGAGGTTGTGGGACAAAAAGCCGCCAATATTATCAGGAATTACTTCAAATCCGGTAAATGATCCTTTTTTGAAAGTCTTAACCAGCTGATCCATCCGCTTATCGAGTTAACCAGATAGAACATCCACATTATTACCATAAGCATCGAATGTGCCTCGCCATTTGCAAATGCTATCACCCATATTACCACGCTGATAAAATTTACCGCCACCCACAGTGTCCATTGCTCCATAAAAGCCCTTACCATAAGAAACATTGCAATAACAGACAATACGGTAGTCGCAGAGTCCTTTAGCGGCTGAGGGTCCTTAAAGAGAAAAAGAATATATGCCACTGCTATTACAAAAACAGCGCTCACCCCGGCCAGCAAAAGTCTTTGACTAAAATTTAGCCGTTTGGCCACGACCGTAACGGACTCTTCCGAATCTCTCTTTTTTATCCAGGTGTACCATCCGATAAATTGCATCGGTAAATAATACAGCGCATTCAAAGCTGCACTTCCCAGCAAGTCTGCCTTATATGATATCCAGGCAAACAGCGCAACATTTATCAGCCCGAAAATATAATTAAGAATATTTCCCTTGGCTGCAAGGACAACACAAACAACACCTGTTACACCTGCGACAGATCCTATAATGTCAAACTCTCCGGCCAAAACAGAATAGACAACATTTGTAGTAACTATCCCCAGGATCAGAAACCAGTCAAAAGGCTTAAGGGTATTTATTTTTTTAAAGTGAATCATAGCAATGGTGTCTGGAATAAAAACTGAAAGAAATTCTTGTTTTCCCCTGTTCTGATATACCTCACTCCAGCCGTAAGAGGCAGTGAAATGTTAAAAATATTGAAATCTACCAGAATATCGCTTCCTCCCGAAATCATGTGTCTGTTTCTGTCCATTCCATGACTGTATGCCCAGTCGAAAAAGGGAATAATCTGTACCCGTTTAAGGTAAAGGAGCCAGGAAAGAGTAGCGTTTCCAAGATTCACCGGAATTGCATAATCTGTAAATACCGATGCATAAGTTATGCTGAAATGAGTGTCATAGCCTCTTGGAGAAGGAGCTATGTTTTTCATGAGATATTTCTTGCCATTATATATCTGCCTCTGAAAGGCAGCTGAAATTTTTAACCCCTGATTCTTGAGAAGGCCCGGAACATAAGAATATATGTTTGCATAAAAAGTTGACCCGAAATTCTCACCTGAAAAAGGCATGGAATTATACTGGACATTAACCCCATATCCCCATTTCGGAAAAATATTTCTTTTGGTCATTCTTAGCATCTGATAATACTGTATCCCCAGTACATAATGCTGATAATCGAGATATTTTCTTTTTTCAAGGGAGTAATAGGAGTCTGTTGAATAACGCCAGGCAAGTCTTGGAATTATTCCGCGCACCCATCCGCCCCTGTTTAAGTTAAATGGGAGATAAACCAATACCGAAGCGTTAAAAACAGGAGATCCCTCTATTGTGTCAGCCTCCATTACCGGATGAAACGGATCTTCGGATATGAGTCTTATTTTTTGCCTGAACCTGTCATTATAATCTGCCTCTATCTCAAAAACCGGGTAGAGCCCGCTGTATGTAAACTTTGCGTGTCCGGTATGAAAACCGTTATGGTATGAATATCCAAGCATAGAAGTGGCCGTACCCAGCGAATTCTGTGAATAGACCGTTGCTCCGGGGGAGACAAGCTCGTAAAAATTATCGTAGGATACATTTTTAAGGTTATCAATGCTAAAATATACAGGCATCCACGAATGAATACGGAAAAGATGGTCGCCTTTCTGATATGGCCTTGAAGCAAATTTATCTACTCCGGCAAACGAGATTGTATCTATATTAAAATTCGCCTGATTTGATATTTCATCTGCAAGGAAATATTTGTGCGGTTTTGAAAAGTAGGCAAATTTCCACTCCAGCGAGTCGGCGGGTACAGACACCAGGCCAAATCCGGTTTTGGAAAAATTGGAATAATAGAGCGCATCTTCTGCTGCAAAGTAGAAAGGCGATATTGCCGCGAGGGGTGAATTTGTGAGACGCCGCAGAATTTTTATCTGAGGGTCGTACTCGAAAAGTTCGTTTACCCCTTCCATATCGCTTTCGAAAAGCAGGCTCTCTTTAAAGCGGCTAAGTCTTGTTATGTTCTGGTGTTGTTCGTTAACTTCATGCTCCCAAACCCCTTTATCCGGTTCAATTTTAAATATTCCCAATCCGTTTTCTGTAATTACAGTCGAGTAGATTACCTGTCCAATCTGAACCGATTCTTTAATCTGCCCGTTATGAGGTGCCCGGAATCTCTTTATAATGTTGCCATTTTCCATGTCAATAAGAACAAGGTTGGAAGAACCCGTTACAGGATATTCCGCGGCAATTATCGTCTGACCGGAGGCTGATACGACCGGGTTGTAAACAGACAGTCCATTTGTAAGTCGTCTGATTTTCCCCTTTTTTATATCATACTCAATTAAATCGGAAAAGCTCTCCTGTTCCCACCTCAGAGCAGGAATCTGTTCTGTCCAGTAAATCTTGCCGTTACAATAGGACAATTCACTGCTCAAAATACCTAAAAATGAGATTGTCTCCTCTTCTCCCGAACTGTTTATAATTACCAGACGGTTTGTTTCATTCAAGTCACTTTTGACTGCAAAAATTGTATCTCTGGAAAGAATTATTGCCGAGCGGTAAGATATATATTCACTTTTTTTGCCTGTAATCTCTTTTACACCGGTGAACGGGGCTCTTAAAGAATCTTCCGTTTTCCAGTGACGAACCATCAATCTGGTTGTCTCCTCTAGATTTCCTACAATTTTTTTTCCGGTTGCCTTCCTGTATGATATTGAAGCGTTTCTTGGATTGTAAAAATTATTAACGAGGCTTTCTGTCAGCTCCCCCATGAAATCATATTTGGATGTCCGGAAACGGATTGCAGAATTCATCAGATAACCAAGGCTGTATTCGTCGGGAGTATATTTTTTGTATGAGCCGAATGCCCATTGTGGATAATTTCTGTAATCTCCTTCCAAAAAAGCCGCTTTATAATATACCAGATGCAGCGGATCTCTTCCCCGGCCGGAGAAAGACAATTCTGTTTCTGATACAACAGCATCGCCTTCAAGAGCCCATTTGTTTATAAAAATGCCGGCTCCGATACCTTGCGCCTGCTCACCTATTAACCACGACAATGGTTTGAAAATGCCCCTTTCAAATTTTGTCATTTGAGCAATGTGCCTGCTTTCGTGTATTACAAGTTGTTTTTCCCAGTTTTGAGAATAGCCGCCAATTGAAGGAGGACGGGTTATGAATTCTGCTCTTTTTGGTGCCCAGGAAACCAAGCCATTACTCATAACGCTGTATGGGTGAAGCACTACTGGAATCCGCCTGGGTTTGGCCCTCAGCGGTAGGTCAACGGCATCTCTGGAGGACTCAAGAATTAATGCATATCTCCTTGCAAGAGAATCCACTTCGCGCGGATAAATAATATCGTACCATTCTGTTTTAATATACCTCCATTCTGCCCGTGCCGGATCGCTTCCGGATGAGTAATATTGAGCAAAAGATGTATTGACAGAGAGTAAAATCAGCAAAAATGAAACAAGAATCGTTAATTTACGGTTCATCTATTTCCTATTTTATGTCGCGAAGGTAACAATTTATGAATTATATTTGTTGCCGGATATCATATATAATTATCAACATGGATATTGTATTTCAGGTTTTAAAACTACTCGGATCTATCGGCCTTTTTCTCTATGGCATGACTCTTATGAGCGAAGGATTGCAAAAGGTTGCAGGAGAGAAGATGCGCAATGTTCTTGCTGCGATGACTTCAAACTCTTTTAAACGAGTTTTAACCGGACTTTTCATTACATCAATTATTCAGTCTTCAAGTGCAACTACTGTTATGGTTGTGAGTTTTGTAAACGCCGGTTTGCTTACTCTCACACAATCTGTAGGGGTAATTATGGGTGCAAACATCGGAACAACTGTAACTGCATGGATTATCTCTTTGCTTGGGTTTAAATTTGACATCTCCATGTTTTCTATACCATTAATAGGATTCGGATTTGCACTTATGATGTTAAAGTCCCGCAAGAAAAAATCTATAGGAGAACTGATTATTGGTTTTGCACTCCTTTTCCTCGGACTAACCTTCCTGAAAGATTCTGTTCCCGATCTTAAGTCAAATCCCGAAATATTCGCCTTTTTACAACAATGGACAAGTTTTGGTTTTGGCTCAGTATTGATATTTGTTTTAATAGGCTCTATCCTCACTATGGTTATGCAGTCTTCAAGTGCAACCATGGCTCTCACCCTTGTTATGGCAAGCTACGGATGGATTCCGTTTGAACTGGCAGCAGCAATGGTACTTGGAGAAAATATAGGGACAACAATTACAGCAAATATTGCCGCCGCTGTTGCTAATGTCTCAGCCCGCCGAGCGGCACTGGCGCATACTGTTTTTAATGTTTTTGGGGTAATATGGGTTCTCGCGCTTTACAAGCCGGTTATGTTTGTTGTTTCTAAAGTTACAATAGCCGTTTTCTCAATTGACCCATATACAAATACGGAAGCAATACTATATGGAATTTCATTTCTCCATACTCTTTTCAATCTAACAAATACACTCCTTTTAATATGGTTTACACCTCAGATTGTAAAATTAGTAACAAGAGTTATCAAGTCTAAAGAAACAGAAGAAGTGTTCCGCTTAAAATATATTCAGGGAGGGATATTAAGCACTGCCGAACTATCGCTTACTCAGGCAAAACAGGAAATAGTCGATTTTGCGAAACTTGGCAAACAACAATTTATTTATGCCAGAGAGTCATTAATGGTTTGTGAAACGGATAAGTTTGAAGAACTTTACAATAAACTTGAGCATTATGAGCAAATAACAGACAAGGTAGAGCTGGAAATTGCAAATTATCTGAATAATATATCTGAAGGAGAGCTGAGCGAAGAAAGCGCAAGAAGGCTCCAGGCAATGTATACGATAATAAGCGAAATTGAAAGCATAGGTGACTCGGGCTACAATATTGCAAGAATTCTAAATCGAAAAAAGATTCACGGAAAGAGTTTTACTCCGGATATGGTAAAAAAACTGGATCATATGTTCGTAATACTCGATAAAGCATTTAACAATATGATTGAAAATCTCAACAAAGGCTATACCAAAATTGAGGATATATCAAATGCAGTAGATTCGGAAGAGGAGATAAATGAATACAGAAACATCCTAAAAGAAGAACACCTTCTAAGCCTCGAGCATAATAAATACAATTATCAGACTGGCGTTTACTATATGGATATTGTTGCCGAATGTGAAATGACCGGTGACTATATCATTAATGTTTCAGAAGCAATTATTGAAATACAATAAAATGAAAAAAATTTTTATCATACTGTTTTTTGCATCCTCTATTGCTGGATACTCCCAAAACGACTCAATAGCTCTCGTAAATGGAAATTGGAAAGAAAAAACAGTTGCAAACGGCGTTATTTACAAGTTTATCCATTTTGAAAACAAAGAGCTGTTTGAATCAAACCAGTATATTTCAATTATTGAAATCGGAAAAGCATCCGGGGCAACTCTTGAATTATTTCCAAGCCCGGTCCTGAAAGAGACCAGTAAAATGGCAGCCGAAAACGGGGCCCTGGCAGCAATAAACGGATCTTTCTTTAAATTCAACTATAGTTACAATACCGAAGATTATAACTCTGTAGATTATATACGGAAAAACGGGAAAAATCTGGCTCCCAATACAATTGTAAACAAGCAAAGATCTATGCATCAGCTTGGAGCCCTTGCTTTCTACAACAAAGAGCTGTACATAATTAAAGCCGACGAAATAAAAGAGTGGGAGAAATATATCCAGGCGCAGGATGTTCTTACTACCGGTCCTATTCTTCGTGTGGAAGGTGTTGACGAAAAACTTTCCGTTTCCTCATTCTATACAACAAGGCATCCAAGAACGGCAATTGCAAAAAAAGGTGACGGAACAATAATGTTGGTTACCATTGACGGGAGAAACGAAAAATCAAACGGAGTTTCACTCAAAGAACTCCAGAGTATATTAAGATGGCTGGGAGCATACGATATAATCAATCTTGACGGGGGAGGTTCCACAACAATGTACATCGAAGGATATTCCGACAATGGAGTTGTCAATCACCCAACCGATAACAAATTATTCGACAACAAAGGGGAAAGAAAGGTGGCAAATGCCATTTTACTATTCTGCCCAAAAAAATAAATGGAAAAAGAGAGGGTGCTTTTTATTTATACCAGAATCTCCACTTTCATAAAAGGAGATTTGGATATCCTGGGGAAAAAACTCCCGGTAACCACCCTCGTAGTTGACAATTCCTCAAAAATCAAGCAGGCAATTTCTATAACAAAAGAGTTTTTTTATTTATTGTTCAATATTTTAAGATATGATGTGGTCTATATATGGTTTGCAGACTATCATTCATTCTTTCCGGTCTTGTTTTCAAAACTATTTAGAAAAAAGGCATATCTGGTTATCGGAGGGTATGACGTTTGCCGTGTAAAAAAATGGGGTTACGGAAGTTTTTCAAATCCCGTCCGCGGCTTTATGACCCGTTACTCAATAACCAATGCTTCTCTCAATCTTTGTGTCTCTCAATATATTGAGCGTATTACCCGGGCTATTTCTCCGTTTTCGAAAAGGAAAATTCTTTACAATGGTATCGTATTTTCAAGCGATTCCGGAAACTGCACAGAAAATCCCCATGATTCAAAAGAGAAACTGGTTCTCTGTGTTGCCCTCTCTTCGACACCTCAAAGCTTTTTTATTAAGGGAGTGGACCGTTTCATCAATGCAGCAAAGTCTCTTCCGGATATTCCATTCACAATTATTGGCATAAACAGAGAAAAATTAAGTGATCTTATTGGTGAGGTACCGGCAAATCTAAAAATAATACCAAAAGTTGAACATCGCGAACTTGAAGCATATTATAAAAAAGCATCTGTTTATTGTCAGCTTTCCCGGAAAGAGAGCTTCTCTCTCGCATTAGCCGAAGCAATGTATCATAACTGTATTCCTGTAATTTCAAATACCGGAGGGATGCCGGAGGTTACCGGAGGACTAGGGAAAACGGTTTCAGGGTATGATGTTGCCGAGACGGCATCTGCAATAAAAGAGGCAATTGAGTCGGATACCTCGTGTGTATTCAGGGAAAGAGTTGAAGAAAAATTTACGGCCAAACTCAGAGAGAAGGAGCTTTTAAATATCCTTTAAAAGGATAGCAAAAATTTTAAAAGCATTCTGTATAGCCTGAACAGGAAGGTGTTCCCGTTTGCGGAAAGTTTTAAGAGTATTCTGTACTGAATCTTTTTTTCCGGTTTTTTACCATCTTTTATCGAAGAATTAACTTCCGGAAAAAGGCTCAGTGCCATATCAAGATCTTTGCCGGATATGTCAGGGTGAATAATCATTTTTCTTTTTGTAACAGCCTTGTATGACAGAAATTCGTCTTCCATTGAAATTCCTATCTCTTCAAAACGGCTTTCCAGCATTTTCAAAGTGTTTGCGATAAGTTTCAGGTGGCCAAAACTTACCGATTCCGAATTTGAATTATACAAAACATAGTGAACAAGGGCATTACTTACAAAATCCACCCTATTTGCATTCAAAACAAGCAGAGGAGAAGCCGAAAGGTCATCCCTCAGGTTGCTGTCGAAAGGGATTCCAGCTCTGTCAAAAAGCTCCTTTTTAACAAGCTTATTCCAAAGGGCAGACGGCCTTTCACCCCGGAGCATCTCCTTTACATAGTCAGATTTATCTTTATCCGAAATCAATGGATGATCTGCTGACGATGTTTCAATTTTTGAACTACCGGAAGGTCTCTCTTTGAAAAAATTACAGATAACCATATCGGAAGAAGACGCTTTTGCCATGGCAATAAGTCTTTCCAACAAATCCGGTTCGAAGTAATCGTCCGAATCAAGGTGAATAATAAACTCACCTCCCGAAGCCAGCATACCATTTTGTCTCGAAAGCGAAACACCCTGATTATGTGCATTGGTAACTATCTTGTAACTTACTGAACCACTAGTAACATCTCTGTTACTCTCGTTGTTTTTATGCTGCTTAAGTATCTTTGTGGCTTTTTCAATACTATCGTCTCCCCCGCAGTCATCTACAAGTATGATTTCAAAGTTTTTATACGTTTGAGCCACCAGAGACTCAATTGACCTCCCGATATAGCCGGAAACTTTATATACCGGCATTATAACTGATATACTGAAATCTTTTTCTGTCATAATTTTGCTGCAATAAAGATAGAGGATTTTGAGTTCATTTTCTAATACGGCATAACGGATTGCATAAAAACGAAAAGAGGCTGTCCTTTTAGACAGCCTCTCAGCAATTTACGTTGACCTACCAGGATTCGAACCTAGACTGACTGAACCAAAATCAGTAGTGCTACCATTACACCATAGGTCAATAGATTTACTTTTGAGGGTGCAAATATATCGCTTTTTTTAAAAAGTCCAAAATTTTTAAAGAAACTTGAATTGAAGGACCATTTCTCCATAGTAATGGTACAAGATAACCCAGAACGCAAACCTCACCGCTTTGCCTACCAGCATATAAATTGCACACTTTGTAAAGTTCACTCGGTAAAACCCAAGCCCTACTGCCAAAAAATCTCCAACAAAAGGCATCCAGCTGAAAAATGCAATGAGACTCCCATATTTGTCAATCCAGTGTTTTTGCTTCAACATGCTCTCCTCCTTTATCTTAAACCACTTTTCAATCCAGTCCCATTTTCCAATGTGACCTATATAGTAGGAAGTGAGCCCTCCGAGCCAGTTGCCGATTGTCGCCGAGAAAAAAGAAAGAATAGGGTCCACACCGGCCAGAAGCATCCCAACGAGAAGCATATCCGAACTGAATGGAATAACTGTAGCTGCCAGAAAAGAGCCGATAAAAAGTCCTATAAATCCATAATCCTGCAATAATTCCAGCATAACTACCTTTTACTTTTGAAAAAATCTTTAACAATTACGGAGCATTCTGTGTCAAGTATCCCGGAAACAACCTCTGTTTTTGGGTGAAGGAGCGAGGGAGAGTAAAGAGAGAAGCCTCTCTTCGGGTCGCCGGCTCCGTATACAATTTTAGCTATCTGGGCCCAGTTTAGGGCAGACGCACACATTGAACAAGGTTCCATGGTGACATAAAGAGAGCAATTTTCCAGATATTTGCCTCCAAAGGTGTTAGTTGCCATTGTTATAGCCTGCATTTCGGCATGAGCGGTTGGGTCATTAAGAGTCTCTGTGAGGTTGTGTGCCCGGGCAATAATCTTTCCTTCGCAAACGATAACGGCGCCCACAGGAACCTCATCTCTTTCAAGTGCCCTTTGAGCCTCTTTTAAGGCCTCTCTCATGAATTTTTCGTCTGGATCTGTCATGTTATATTAAAACAAAAGTAAGTATAAGCCTGCTCCCGCAAAGTATCCTAAAAGTGCAATCGGAGTAAATTTTTTGAGATAATAGCCAAAAGATATTTTTTCCAGTCCCATTACGGTCACACCCGAAGCGGATCCGATTATCAGTATGCTGCCCCCGGTTACGGCGCAGTATGCAAGGAAGGTCCAGAAAGATCCATCTGCAACAAAAGCACCTGCTTGCGCAATCGGATACATTCCCATGGTACCGGCAACAAGTGCAACATTGTCCAGGAAGGAAGAGGTAAGTCCTAATATAATACTGATTGTTTCGGGTGTAGGAACAGTCTTGTCCAGGAATTTCGACATAACATCCAGCTGACCGGCTGTTTTAAGTGCAGAAACAGACATTAGAATTCCTAAAAAGAATAATACAGTTGGAACATCTATTCTTGAAAACACCCTCTGCACCCTTAATTCCTGTATTGCAGGATTCCTTCTTTCGAACCACATCCTGTCTGTCATGACCCACATGATTGCCAACCCCAGCAGTACCCCCATAAAAGGAGGAAGACCAAAAAAACTCTGAAGCAAAGGCACCGAAGCTAAAGAGGCAATCCCGGTCCAAAGAAGCATTCTTTTAAACCTGGGGTCTATTTTTGCGATATATGGGTCTATTTTCAGTTCTCTTGACAGTTTAACTTTTGAATTTTTAGGCAGAGAGAATGTAATGAAAACAAGTGGTATAATCATCATTACCAGGCTCGGAAGAATAATCTGAGCCATCTGGTGCAAAGCAGTAATGTTTCCTCCTGTCCATAAAAGCAAGGTTGTAACATCTCCTATCGGCGACCATGCACCTCCGGCATTTGCTGCTATAATCGTCATGGATGCAAATACTAACCGGTCTTCGTGGTTTGCTATAAGTTTTCTTAAAATTGCCACAATAACTATTACAGTAGCTAGATTACCCAGTACGGCCGAAAGAAGAAATGTTAGAAATGATATTATCCAGAGAAGCTTTCTCTCATTTCTTGTTTTGATAGAGGAAACGATAACATCAAAACCCCCGTGGGAGTCAATCAGTTCAATAATTGTCATTGATCCCAGAACAAAGAAAAGTGTTGCCGAAACATCTCCCAGAGATTCTGTTATCGAATACTCCAAGAACGAATATACCTGTTGCGTAACAGACATGTCGGAAAAACCCGGAAAAGACTTTATCATTGCTTCAAGAGCGACAGAACCATGTTCGTTGAAAATCTGGATTCCGTCGACAAGGACAAGAAGCCATAAGACAATACTCATTCCAATGGCAATAGCTGCTTTGTTTATGCGGATAATATCCTCAAAAGCAATTGCAATTATCCCCAATAAAAAGATTAGAGGCATCAGGGTAAAAATCATAATATAAGTATTTGGATAAAAAATTAAGAACGTCGCAAATATATAAATATTTTTAGCGACAATTTGTCAGTTGAAACATTTGGCACCTCTTTTGTGTTTATGGCGTTTACGAACATAAAAATAACTAACAATAAATAGAAATTTAAAAAACTTTTAATTATGAACATTAAACCTTTAGCAGACAGAGTTTTAGTTGAGCCCAAGGAGGCAGAAACAAAAACAGCAAGCGGCATTTACATTCCCGATACAGCAAAAGAAAAACCTCAGGCAGGGAAAGTTATAGCTGTTGGAAACGGAAAGAAAGATGAACCAATGGAATTAAAAGTAGGAGACGAAGTGCTTTACGGCAAATACTCAGGTACCGAAATCAATGTAGATACAAAAATTTATCTCATGATGCGTCAGTCGGACATTCTTGCAGTAGTTAAATAAATACAATCATTAATATCAATTATAATATAACATTCGTATGGCAAAAGATATAAAATTCAATCTGGAAGCGCGCAATCTCATGAAAGAGGGCGTTGATGCATTGGCCAATGCAGTTAAAGTAACACTCGGGCCTAAAGGAAGAAATGTAGTTATCGACAAAAAATACGGTGCTCCTCAAATTACAAAAGACGGAGTAACTGTTGCAAAAGAGATCGAACTTGAAGACCGCTTTGCAAACCTTGGTGCGCAAATGGTTAAAGAGGTTGCATCAAAAACAGCCGATCAGGCAGGTGACGGAACAACAACCGCAACCGTTCTTGCTCAGTCAATAATCACTGTTGGCCTGAAGAACGTTACTGCCGGTGCAAATCCTATGGATCTGAAAAGAGGCATTGACAAAGCTGTTGAAGCTGTTGTTGCTTCTCTTAAAAAGCAAAGTCAGTCTGTTGGCGACGATATCACAAAGATTGAGCAGGTTGCAACAATCTCTGCCAACAACGACATTACAATCGGAAAACTTATTGCAGAAGCAATGAGCAAAGTTAAAAAAGAGGGCGTTATCACAGTTGAAGAAGCAAAGGGAACAGACACAGAAGTAAAAGTAGTAGAGGGTATGCAGTTCGACCGCGGATACATCTCTCCTTACTTCATGACTAATCCTGAGAAAATGGAAGCAGTTCTTGAAAACCCATACATTCTCATAACTGATAAAAAAATCTCTACAATGAAAGACCTTCTCCCTGTTCTTGAGCCTGTTGCTCAAAGCGGAAGATCACTCGTTATCATTGCAGAAGATGTAGACGGAGAAGCACTTGCAACACTTGTTGTAAACCGCCTTCGCGGAACTCTTAAAATTGCTGCTGTTAAGGCTCCGGGCTTTGGCGACAGAAGAAAAGAGATGCTGGAAGATATCGCAATTCTTACCGGAGGTACAGTAATCTCGGAAGAGAAAGGTCTCCGCCTTGATGCTGCCACTCTTGAAATGCTTGGTAAAGCAGAGAAGATTACAATCGATAAGGAAAATACAACTGTTGTTAACGGTGCCGGTGAAAAAGGATTAATCGACAAGAGAGTTGCTCAAATTCGCATGCAAATGGAGGCTACTACAAGCGATTACGATCGCGAAAAGCTTCAGGAGCGTCTTGCCAAACTGGCAGGAGGAGTAGCAGTACTTTATGTTGGTGCAGCTTCCGAAATGGAGATGAAAGAGAAAAAAGACCGTGTAGACGATGCTCTCAGCGCAACACGTGCTGCCGTTGAAGAAGGCATAGTACCCGGTGGCGGTGTTGCATACATCCGTGCTATTGAATCTTTGAAAAAGCTTAAAGGCGCTAATGACGATGAGAACACAGGTATTGCAATCATTGCCCGTGCAATTGAAGAGCCGCTTCGCATGATTGTAGAGAACTCAGGTGTTGAAGGAAGTATCGTTATCCAGCGAGTAAAAGAGGGTAAAGACGACTTCGGTTACAATGCGCGCACAGACAAATACGAAAACCTTTATGCTGCAGGCGTTATTGACCCTACCAAGGTGACCCGTATCGCACTTGAAAACGCAGCTTCTGTTGCCGGAATGTTCCTTACAACAGAATGTGTACTTGCCGAAAGAAAAGAAGAAAACCCTGCACCTATGGGCAACCCGGGAATGGGCGGAATGGGTGGAATGATGTAACCTTCCACCTCCGGTTATTGAATAAAAAGGCCAGTCTTTTAACAGATTGGCCTTTTGTTTTTTTATATATCTACTATCTCCTCTTAATTACAACCGGAGGTGCAAGATTTATATATTTTTTGAGAAAGAGTGGCGATTTGGTAAGAATGCCGGCACTTGTATTTCTGTTAACAGCATCATATTCCAGGAATTTGTCAAAGCTGTAGCCCTCTCCGGACAACTCCATGATTCTTTTATAGATAGCCGCTCTGGAAGGTGCATTAAATTCATTTGAATAGTCCTGCATTATACTTGTCTGTGATGACCGGTATACACCTAATTGAAAAGTCAATCCGCCTTCAAAAATTCCAACCTTTCCCGTATAAAGTGCGTTTGTGAGAAACGCTTTCCACTTAATCTTAGCCGGGTCATTTGTAAAATCGACATTGGCCCACCATCCAAATTTCTCATAATCGGATTTATAGACCTCTAACTCAGCAGGTGCTATGGTTCCATAGTAGTAATACTCGTCGGCAAGTTTTCCAATACCATGACCCACCACTTCGTGCATAACTACCTGAGAAAAATAGGTTTTGTCATATCCTACAGTAGGGCAAAAGGAGATTGATGAATTGCCTGAATAATAGTAACATGTCCCGGCATGTTTAGGATCATTAAGAATGGTAAGTACTACCATATTGTCAATTTTAGTTGCTCCCGGCACTTTTAGGGCATACTCCTCAATTTTGGAGAGATTGCCATTTATAAATGAACCATCACCATATTTTGATGAAAAGACTGTTTGATAATTCCCACCAATAGTCTCATCAAGCGAGACAGCCTTAACACAATAGACATTAAATCTGCTTCTAAGTGATTTTGCAGGCTCTACAGAAAAAATTGCTTCCATAGCTTCCCTGGCCCTGGTCTCATATTTGCCATCATTTACCATATCCCGGTCAACAAATCCATCCCCAAGGATAGCAATATTAATCCCCTTACCTGTAGATGCTTTTTGTAATGTGATAATCTCGCCATCTTTTGTAAAATCGGACGACCTGTATCTCTCAGAAGGATCTCCCAGCACTCCTTTGATAAATTCTGGCAACCGATACCTGTCTTCAGAAAGTCCAAAAACAAGCTCTCCCTCTTTATTTACTACCATGACAGAAGGTGTTCCTGAACTCCCAAGGAAATAACTGTCTTTCCATTGAGTAGAGCCATAGTTGTCAATATATGTACCTTCGTGCAGCAGATTAACAAAATTACCCATACCCTTCCTTTGGGTATACTCAGAGATTTTCTGCAGCATCCCTGGTTCGGAGAGAATGCAGGCGTGATAAGATATTGCCCCAAGACCTTTGCTCCTGTATTTGTTAACCAAATCTACAAGCACCCCTGTATATTCATCAGATTGAAAACATGAGTAACCATATGAATAAAGTACTGTATAACTGTAATTTGATATAACATCAAACGCCTTGAATGGCTGCAAACTGAGATCTCTGCTCTCAATATTCCTCAGCTTTGAATACTCTTTTGGAGGATATATCGTATAACCATCCTGAAAAATTATATAATCCAGCATCTTTTGCCAGTTTGAATTCCTTAGCAGAGAGTTTGGAATTGGTCCCTTTAACTTATTTGTATTCAATGATACACTTACAGGGTTATCACCACCAATCCCCTCCGGAATAGATCCGGTCAGGGAATTATTGTACAATTCTATTTGTTTTAGATTTTTAAGTTTGGTAATCTCTGCCGGAATTTCACCGGAAAGATTATTTCTTTGCAAACTGAGTCTTTCCAGATTTTCAAGGCTTTCAATTGAGGCAGGAATATGGCCATAGAAATTATTTGTAAAGAGAGAGAGCATTGACAACTGCTTCATTCCTGACAGATTATTTATCAATCTCTCCAAATCGCCAGAAAGTCTATTTCCGAAGAAATTAATAACTCTAAGGTTTACAAGTTTTGAAAAGGAGTCAGGTATTGTACCGGTCAGGTTATTGTTGTAAAGAAAAATTGATACCGGAATATCTCCTGAAACATCCACTCCATACCACTCCCCTACAGGAAGTGAGCTTCCCCATTTATCTTTTCTAATCCAGTTGTTTCCGCCCGTTGAGTTATAGAAGTCCATTAATATAGTCTTTACTCCGTCCTGAACAATATCGAGAGTATCTGAGACACCATCTTTACTTACAAATCTGACTTTACCCTTTCTGTTAAAACCTCCGTTGGTTTTTAACTGAAATGTAATAACCGTATCCTTAAGAGCCTTTGTCTGTGAAACGCTAATCCACTCTGAGCTATTTCCCAGAAATTCAAAAGTGAAGTCCACATTTGATCTCACACCAACCTTTAACAGGCCCGCTCCATATGAGACATCCTCAAGATTGCTGTCCCCAATTATTATTGCATTTTTCTGCGACTGATAGACTCTCAGAGTATCAGAGATGTCTGAGTTTTTGTCTTTAAAAACAATTGATGCCTCTCTTCTGCTGAAGTCACTGTTCTTATCAATCGTAAATGTGATTTTATCCAGCACAAGAGCTTTAGTATCAAATCGTCTAATCCACTCAACTCCTGCAGGAATAACAACAGCATACTCCAGGTTAGATTTTAACTCTACAGTTATTAACCCGGCATCTGATGAGAGATTATACTCACTTTGTGTCAGGATTATTGCCCTTTTACAGCACTGATAGATATGCAATGTATCTTTCAGCATACCACTGCCAAAAATAATCAGCCCCTCTCTTGCCCCCTCAATACTACCGGGGGAAATGGTAAAGCTTTCACTTTTTGAGACAAGCCCCTTTGTGTTTGACGATGTAGCTCTCTTTATCCAGTTCGCATACTCCTGGGGGATAGTAACACTATATTCTATATTACTCTTCACCTCAACATTGAGCGCGCCCCCATCTTCTCCAATTTCTACCTTCTCGCCGGTTACAATTATCGCATCTTTCTTCTTTTGTGTAACTGTGACAAATGAAGAGCTACTGCCTGAAATAATTTTAATATAGGCAATCCTGTCTTCATAGTTCTCGTTTGGTTCCGTTATTGTTACCGTAATCTGGGCAGATCCCTTACCTCCAGAGGTGGGTTCGGCTTTACACCAGGTGGGGATACTCTTGGTATCTGTGAGCGAAAGGCTCCAGGGTCCGTCTGAAGTGATTGTAAATAAGGAGCTAGTTGCTCCGTTATCTGGAAAAGAGATGGTCTCGGCAGAAGTTGTTACTTTTGGAGAAGGTGTTGGTGGTTGAATTTTTTGTTCTTCGCTGCAGGATTGAAAAATCGAGAAAAGCAGTAACAATGAACAAATACGACGCGCATTCATGAAGTCATTGTTTTAAATATCAACAAAATTATAAAAAAGATGCCTTAATTACACAAATATTTAACAATATTGTATTTATGTGTGCATATACCTCAGAGAAAAAGTTTCAAATAAGACGTATTCAACAATTTGACACTTTTCCTCTGAGGCAAGTCAGTTCCAGAGGTAGATAGTTCTTAGTTCTGAACTGAACCTTATCAGTCGATTAAGTGTTATGAAAATAAAAACTATGATTAAAATTGGCGACAAAGCTCCTGATTTCAAAGGCACAGACCAGGATGGAAAGGAGATTAAACTAAATGATTTTAAAGGTAAGAAGCTGGTGCTATATTTTTACCCGAAGGACAATACCCCCGGATGCACAGCGGAAGCATGTGACCTGAGGGACAACTATCACAAGTTCGAATCGATGGGATATAAAATATTGGGGATAAGCAAAGACAATGAAAAATCCCATAAGGGATTCATAGAAAAATTCAGTCTCCCCTTCCCTCTCATTTCTGATACAGAAGCTACGATTCTTAAAGCATACGATGCCTGGGGCCGGAAAAAATTCATGGGTAAAGAATACGACGGAATCCTGCGCAAGACTTATATAATTGACGAAAACTCTATCATACTGGACATAATAGAAAAAGTGGACACAAAGGCCCACTCTAAACAGATTCTCGGTTAGTTAGCTAGTTAGCCAACCAGCCATGCAAGAATGTGGTTGTCAAATGTTTCATAGTTAACCTCGAACTCCATTTCCTGGCCGTCGCGGGTTATGAATACTACATCTATTTCCCCGCTTTCGCGCGGAGTGAAACGTTTAATTTCAATTTGCCTTGAGAAATCCACATCGGACAAAGACATCCTCTTGTAAATTGCCTCCTTCGCGCTCCAGTGAATGGCAAGATGGAGATTTCTAGATTTTTCACTGAGGTTTTCTATTTCTTCGAGGGAGAGAGCCTTCTTTTCAACTGCCGAAAAGTCTCTGTTAAGAGATTCGATATCAACCCCAACGCTTTCTTCCGGATGTGTGAGCACACATACATATCTGTTGGTATGCGATATGCTTATTTCTATCAGGCTGTTCTGAAGAAAAGGGCGGCCGTTATCGTGGTGTCCAAGATAGACCTTCCCATCGAACAACTCGTTTAACAATGCTCTAACGGCAAGCTTTTCACGTCTTCTCGCAACGCTTTTTGTAAGTTGGAGTTCTTCAATTTCATCGTTGGGAATAGAGCACAGATTCAAAAGTTCCTCTTCGCTTTCAACGATTTCCCACATTGAAATTGTGGCACCGTTTTCTAATTCCCTGCTATACAAAAGTCCCATGTTAAAAAAATATTATATCTCGTTTTTGTCTGTTTCGTCTGATATTTCACCTATTATCTCCTCAAGAATATCTTCCAGAGTAACAATTCCTTCTGTCCCGCCATATTCATCGGCAACAACAGCCAAATGAATCTTCTTTTGCCGGAACTCTTCGAGCAAATCATTTATCTTCTTATTGCCCGGCACAAAGTAGGCCTTCCGGATATGTTTATGCCAGTCGAAACTTTTCGTATTCGACTTTAGGTACCTTACAAGATCCTTTACATAAAGGAATCCCCTGATGTTGTCCAGGCTCTTTTCGTATACGGGCATTCTTGAAAAACCGCATTCAATAGCAAATGACATTACCTCCTCGGAGGTCATATCCGATTCTAAGGCAAAAACCTCGGTCCTGTGCCTCATTATATCGTAAACACTGGTATTTGACAACTGAATTATGCCCTTAAGAAGCCGTTTTTCTTCCACATCATCCAAATCACTTACATCCACCTCGTCTGTAAACTCTTCAATAGATTGGGTCTCTCTCTCTTCCCTGCTTTCGCTTAATGTTTTTAAAAACCCGGAATTAATTCTGTTTACTGGCCCGGTGAGAGGTTTAAACAAAGAAATTGCACTTGACATTCTTATTGCTGTTCCAATCTTTATTTTTCCAAAAATTGAAAAAGGAAGTTTATATCCGATAAGGATAACCGAAGTGATGGTAATTAATAAAATAAGCCCGATACTGCTCTCTCTGAAAAGAGATGCAATCAATACAATTAATGAAATTTCCAGAAAAGTGGCGATTTGATATAGCGAACCAAAAAGAGATTCCGAATCGGACAACATGAAAACAACCCTCCGGGCCCCGGAATTATTTTTATTCCGCAGACTCTCCAACTCCTGATTCGATATCGATTTATATGAATACTCGCTGCCCTTGACAAGAGCATAAAGCAACAGAATGAAGATAAGTGCTATCCCCTGGGAGTAATAATCATCTAATGTTCTACTGGGAGGTTCCAACTCTTAATTCAAATGGTTATGGTTGCAAATATAATTATTTTTTAACAGCAGAGTATTTTTCCTGCATAAAAACCGGGTAATAGGAATTTTTTGCTTTCCTAAGCCCTTCGTCACCTGCATCATCTTCTCTGTTGATATAGGTGAATCCCTCGGAGAGTCTTTCTGCAAATTCTCTGTTAATCATTGGATATGAGCCTCTAATCTCTGTCTCGGCCTTTTCAATATGAACGATTACTGTATCAGAATTTAGTTGCTCACCAACTGTATAGGCAACAACTTTACCGTCCAGTCTAAGCAGCCCGCCCCTTAACCCAAGTTCAAAATAGTTTGCCAGAGCCTTGTTCACAGCACAGCACTCCAGCATTAAGGAGAGATTTTCCCCGCATCCGTTAAGTTTGCACCACTCATTTGAATAAGTAACACATTCGTGAATATTTTGCTCTGTAATATCCTCGTACTGCCATCCGGGCAGCTCTTTAAATCTTGCAAGGTGATTTCTTTTAGACTGTAGCTTTTTCCCTGCCAGGGAAACAAGCTTTTCGCTTTCGTAAATATAGTCGAAGCTGTTTCTTTCTTCCTTGAAATTGTATTTATCAGGGAAAATTCCTTCGAGTTTTTCTTTTGTTTCCGGCGAAAGCCCAATAAGAACAAAATTTACATTCCTCTCCTTTGCATCGTTTTCCAGCAGTTCAACTACCTCTTTTAAATCTCCCTTACCTGCGGGAAAAAGATATCTGGCTGTATCTCCGCTGCCGGATGTGAAAAGAATAAAATCCTTGAATCTGGAAATTTTAGAGTGGTATACTTCGTCCCAGATAAAAAGGTTTGTAAAACAATATTCAGCACCTCTGAAATCGGAATATCTTAGTAATTCTTCAATCCAACCTTTGTCGGAAATCTCAATTTTCTTAAAATCTATCATATATTATTTATTCCAGTAGCCATCTTTCTATAAGAGATAGTACCATTTTGCGGTTTTCTTCGGGCAATGTTGAAATCCGGGACCTGTGACTTCCTTTTGGATCAATCACTACAACAACATTGTTCGATTTTGGTTCATTTACCTTAACTGCCGACCACGGGTCAAACTCTCCATAAATGAATATCATTTTAGAATCGGTAGTCGCTACAAATTTTGATAGCTTTTTATATAATTTGCTGTCAAATTTGAATCTGGACTCTTCGGTAAGAAACAATTTTGTGAGATATCCCTTTGCGCTTTTTATTTTTAGCAACCCTTCAAAAGGCTTTATATCATATCCGTAGTAACCAAGTTCCCTGCCTGCCTGAACAAAAAATGCACTTGTCGAACTCTCTTTTATAAAATAATCCGGAGAGCACATTTTAATAAAATAGGTGAACAGTTCATTATCCGAAGCCTTTACGGAAGGTATTGCATCGGGATTGCTGCCCCACTGCCAGAACGAGAACGAAAATTCAAGTACTGTGTAATCATATATCTCTTCGTTAGGCAAATTAAACTGATACCCTTTGGCGGTGCAAAGCGAATCGAACTTTGGCTGCAATGATGCCCTTCTTTTTAGTATCTCCTTTTGAAAATCCAGGATTTTTGCCCTTTGTTCGGGAGTTCCGGCAAAGTTTGCAATAAAAGGCTCATGCCTGCCATCCTCCACGCCTTTGCATAAAGGCGCAACATAGGGAACTGTTATTTCAACATCAGCCGGAAAAAAGGCTCTGTAGATGAGGGCTGTTTGCCCGCCTTTGCTTATCCCGGTTGCAATCCACTTCTTTTTATATATCTCCTTAAAAATCATGGTCACATTATGGAGGTCATAAGCCGAGTTTTCGGCTGTCAGATATTTCCAGTCGAGCGGTTTTGGTGTTGATTCAAGAAAGTACCTGTGTTCAACAAAAATTATATTTGTATTGAAAAGCTTTGACAACTCCTCCCTGTATTTGGGATTTGCCGCATAGGACGCTCCGTAGCCCTCTGTTACCAGCACGGTAGGCCTGTCGAGCCCTGCGTGCATTACAAAAACCCTTTGGCGGAATGTGCCCAGAGACGGATCCTCGTGGCTAACCGGCTGCTCAATATAAAGCACATACTTGTCTTTAAACTGACCGCTTTCTAATCTTTGTACATCCTTAATGTTAGGAAGCTGCTCGATTCTCCGCTTAAGAGAGTCGCTGCTTATTTCCTTTGAAAACTGATTCTCCAGGGCAAAAGCCGGAGTCCCGCCATTTAATGCGCCAAATAAAAGAGCTGCAAGAAAAATGAGGGAGAGTTTGAAGTTGGTGGTTCTTTTCATAGATATTAAGTAATCCTGCAAAATTAAAGAAAAAACCGTACTTTTGCCCAAAATCAACCGAAAATGAGCAACTTTGTTAAAGAACTCACCTGGAGGGGAATGGTCCATAATATCATGCCCGGAACCGAGGAGCTGCTTCAAAAAGAGCAGACATCGGCATACGTGGGAATAGACCCTACTGCAGATTCTCTCCACATCGGGCACCTGGTGAGCATAATGATGTTAAAACATTTGCAGTCCTGCGGACACAGGCCCATAGCACTTGTTGGCGGAGCAACAGGAATGATTGGAGACCCTTCGATGAAGTCTTCTGAAAGGAACCTGTTGGACGAAAAGACTTTGCGTCACAATCAGAATGCAATAAAAACACAACTTTCAAGATTTCTTGATTTTGATTCGGCTGCTTCAAATGCAGCAATACTTGTGAATAACTACGACTGGATGAAGGACTATACCTTTCTCCATTTCATAAGGGATATCGGGAAGCATATTACCGTGAACTACATGATGAGTAAAGATTCAGTAAAGAAAAGAATCTCCGGCGACGAGCGCGAAGGGATGTCTTTTACTGAATTTACCTACCAGCTTGTTCAGGGTTACGACTACCTGTTTCTGTATGAAAACCATGGCTGCAAGCTTCAGATGGGCGGCAGCGACCAGTGGGGAAATATTACAACAGGAACAGAACTTATCCGAAGGAAGCTTGGCGGGGAAGCCTATGCTCTCACATGTCCTTTAATTACAAAGTCGGACGGAGGTAAGTTTGGCAAAACCGAACAGGGAAACATTTGGCTTGATGCAAAATACACAAGTCCTTATAAATTCTACCAGTTCTGGCTCAATGTGAGCGATGAGGATGCCGAAAAATACATACGGATATTTACCATGCTCTCCAAAGAGACGATAGAAGAGGCCATTGCCAGACATAAAGAGGAACCACACCTGAGAGGGCTTCAGAAACTTCTTGCAAAAGAGGTTACTGTTATGGTTCACGGAAGCGAAGAGTATGAAAAAGCACTTGGAGCATCACAGATTCTGTTTGGTCAATCTACATCCGGTGCTCTTAAGAATATTGACGAAGATACGTTTTTGTCTGTATTTGAAGGTGTTCCGCAATTCGCGATTAAACGTGAATTGCTTGGAACAAATATAGTTGATATGCTGGCTGTTCATTGTGCCGTTTTCCCTTCCAAGGGAGAGTGCCGCAAGATGATACTCGGTGGTGGTGTGTTCATCAACAAAGAAAAATGCGACACTCCGGAAAGCCTTATTACAGAGGAAGACCTTCTGAACGGCAAGTACATTCTTGTCCAAAAAGGGAAGAAAAATTATTACATTTTAAAAATTGAGTAGGTATGGAGGGAGAAACAACAAGACAAAACAAAGTAGGCAAACAACTGCAGAGAGATCTGGCAGAGATAATACAACTCAAAGGGATGAGTGCCTACGGGGGAGCGATGGTCACTGTCACAACCGTTAACGTCAGTCCCGACCTCTCAATGGCCAGGGTTCACCTCAGCATTTTTCCTTCCAATAAAGGAAAAGAGGTTCTTAAACTGGTAGAGACTTCGGCAAAGTACCTCAGGGGGGAACTTGGCAAAAGAGTTTCAAAACAGTTGAGGATTGTTCCTGAACTCGTTTTTTTCATAGACGATTCGCTCGACTATGTAGAAAGAATTGACGAATTACTAAAGAAATAGAGGAGAGACTGTGTGCATCTGCCACTCTTCATAGCAAAACGATACCTCTTTGCAAAAAAGTCGCATAATGTAATCAATATCATATCACTCATTAGTGCGGGAGGTATAGCATTGGGGACCATGTCCCTTATCATTATTCTAAGCGTATACAATG
Organism: Bacteroidales bacterium; assembly: GCA_021371955.1. Taxonomy (GTDB): domain Bacteria; phylum Bacteroidota; class Bacteroidia; order Bacteroidales; family UBA932; genus Bact-08. Next base: position 149,116 of record JAJFVD010000012.1, on the reverse strand, counting down.
GTTTTGAGGGGCTCATCAAGTCGCTTTACAGCAACAATGAGTCCGATTTGCTTGTACTTCCGGCAGAGGGAAAAAGTTTCAACCCGCGTACTGCAGATTTCGACAAAATACGGAAGAACCCCGGTACAGCAAGGTTTTGCGAAATAGTTGAAGAGAATGTATTTGTAAAGTATGGCGATAAGGAAGCGGTCGCAACAATAAAGGGGGTAGACTCCTCTTATGTTTCAGGTACAAATGTTGGCGATTATATTATTGAGGGTAAGTTTTCCCTGTATGACGGAGAGCTCCCACAGGCGATTGTGGGTAAAAACGTTGCTTTGAATCTTGGTTTGAGAACCCATTTTGTTGACCCTCTCTATTTATACTTCCCATCGCGATATGGTTCAATATCGTTGCTTAATCCCGCGTCTTCGCTTAATCTCATTAAAGTTTTCCCTGCCGGTATCTTTGCTATTGAGCAGAATTTCGATAAAAAGTATATTTTTATCCCTATCGCATTTGCAAGAGAGCTCCTTGAACTTGACAAAGAGGCAACCTCTGTTGAGATTTTTGTAAAAGAGGGAAGTGATGCAGGGCGGCTTAAAAGAGAATTTTCAAAAGATATCGGAAACCGTTTTATAATAAAAGACCGATACGAGCAAAATGAGACGCTATATAAGATGATGAAATCGGAAAAGCTCTCTATTTACCTCATTCTTCTTTTTGTGCTGATTATAATTTCATGTAATCTTTTTGGCAGCCTTTCAATGCTCATCATTGAAAAGGAAGATGACGCAGAAACGCTTCGTTGCCTTGGGGCAAAAGATATTTTAATAAGGAGAATTTTCCTTTTTGAAGGATGGATGATTTCTCTGACGGGACTTTTTATCGGACTGATTATTGGAATATTGATATGCCTTGCTCAGCAGCAATTTGGGATTGTAAAAATGCCCGGGAACTTCGTAATTGACTCATATCCTGTTGTTATAAGCGCATGGGATATTCTCGCTACCATTGGCGGAGTGGGCCTTATCGGATACCTTGCAGCAAAGCTTCCGCTCATAATAATGAAAAAAAACAATAAAATTTCATAAACCTCTGCAACATTTTATGACGCTTGTGCATCTTATAGATGTAGGTTTAGGTTTTAGTACACAAGAGAAGGCCGGTCACTTGTAGCAGAGGGGCAGGCCTTTTTGATTTTCCTGCCTGCCGGATTTATCCTATATTTGTAAAGCATCTAATATATTTTACAAATGAAAAGGAGTATTTTCCTGTCCCTGTTTCTGCTGACCGCTCTTTCCCTGGCTGCCCAGCAAACCAAACCCAGAGTCATAATACTTGCAACCGGAGGAACCATTGCCGGATCTGCTGCAGGATCAACTCAGGCATCATATACACCCGGAGTAATAAGTATTGATAACATTATAGCAACAGTTCCCGATTTAAAATCCGTTGCCGATCTCAAGGGAATCCAGATATGCAATATTTCGAGCCAGAATATGGAGCCCGCAATATGGCTGAGGCTTTTCAATGTTATAGACAGCCTTTTCAGCAACAATCTGTGTGATGGAGTTGTGATAACACACGGCACAGACACAATGGAAGAGACAGCCTATTTTCTTAATCTCACTGTAAAACATCGTCGCCCCGTAGTATTAACCGGGTCTATGCGTCCATCTACCTCCCTGAGCGCAGACGGACCGTTTAATCTTTTTAATGCAGTTTCTCTGGCAGCTTCTCCTCAGGCTGGAGGGAGAGGGGTCATGGTTACAATGAACGACTATATTTTCTCTGCTGATGACGTAACAAAACTAAACACGGTAAACACGATGGCCTTCGGTTCTCCAAATCTGGGTCCGCTTGGATATATGAGGGATGGAAAACCAACATTCTACAGAGAGTCGCTTTCAAAGCATACTTTTAACAGTGAATTTGACATTAAGGGCCTAAACTCGCTTCCGGAAGTAGAGATTATACTCAGTTATGCCTTTGCATCAAATATTGCCCTGAAGGCCCTTATAGACGCCGGAGTAAAGGGTGTGGTTATTGCCGGAGTGGGGCACGGAAATTATAACAGAGATATCGCTGGCGAACTAGAATGGGGTTATGCCAGAGGAGTGAGGTTTGTCCGTTCTACACGTATTGTAACTGGAGGTGTGGATATGGCAGCGGAAGAGTTCGACAGCAAGTATCCGGTATCATTTCTGAAGAGCCCTCAGAAGGCAAGAATACTGCTGATGCTGGCTCTTACCAAAACTAACAGAAGCGGAGAGATTCAGAGGATTTTTGAAGAGTATTAGCGAAATATTCCAAATACTGCCGACCCGCTTCCGCTCATTGAAGCATAAATTGCCCCCTGGTCGTACATTTTATTTTTGTACTCTTCTATAACGGGGAATTTTTTAAATATGCTCTCTTCAAAGTCGTTTACGATATTATTTTTCCAACTCTCCACAGGCATCGACAAAAGCTCCTGAAGTCCAGTGCCTGAATTCTTTGGTAATACATCTTTATAAGCTTCGGCAGTAGAGACAAAAACAGGTGGCTTTTCAATTCTTATTTTCATTCCCTCAAGCTGAGGCAGGGCTATTTTAGTAAGGAGCTCTCCCCTTCCGTGTGCCAGCAAGCCTTCCCCTTTAGCTGTTTCAAGAGAAGAAGAATAAACGAAAAACGGGCAATCGGAACCAACTTTTGCTGCATATTCTGCAAGGCCCTGTTCGTCTATTGCAAGAGAAAATAATTTTTTGAGTGCGATGAGCGTATTTGCCGCATCGGAAGAACCTCCGCCCAAACCGGCTCCAACAGGAATTCTCTTGTAGAGATGAATCTCCACCGGCGGGAGATTAAAATCCCCCTTGATTGCGTTATATGCCTTAATGCAAATATTATCCTCCGGGAGCGAATCGATAGCTGTTCCATACTGAAACATCGTAAGTTTATCGGATTCCCTCACTTCAAGAATGTCCGATAGCTCCGCCGGAAAGAAAAAAGTCTCCAGATCATGAAAACCGTCTGGACGTTTTTCAATAATCCGGAGACCAATGTTGATCTTTGCTTTAGGGTAAACAATCATTTATCCGCATTTAGAATATCCGCAGGCCTTGCAAGTGAGACATCCCTCCTGATATACAAGCTCGTGAGAGTTGCATTTTTCGCATTTCCTGCCTGAGTCGTCTATTGTTCCATCAGGGATATATCTCTTGAGTGCCCTCTCTACTCCATTTTTCCAGTTGTTAATTGCTTCGTTGTCCAGTTGAAGACCTGCAATAAGGTTTACAACATCTGTTATTGGCATTCCGTTCCTGAGCACCCCGGAAATAAGTTTGGCATAGTTCCAGTACTCCTTGTTGAACATGTGCGATATCCCGCCAATTGTGTTTTTGTAGCCGTATCTGTCAACAAACTGAAAATCGTATCTGCTATTACCGGCCTCATTCTTCTCTTTTACAATGAAACCCATTGTTACCGATTTTGGAATACTGCGGGTATCCTCGTCTATGAGACCTGTGAATATCTCGTATGGCTGGTTATTTAAAAGTCCAACCAATGCAATCCACTGTTCTGCACCATTTTTGAAACGGATAACTTCGGCCTCAAGTGAATCGGGACGTACTCTTTTCTTGAGAGCAGGTGTCTTTGGGTCTCCGTCTTTTGTAGAAACCAGTACACCCGACCTTGAACCGTCACGGTACACAGTCACGCCTTTGCATCCGCTCTCCCATGCAGTTTTATAAACATCGGCAACAAGGTCTTCGGTTGCATCATTAGGAAGGTTTACAGTCACGCTTATAGAATGGTCCACCCATTTTTGCATTTTACCCTGCATCTTAACCTTTGCCAGCCAGTCTATATCATTTGATGTAGCTTTATAGTAGGGCGATTGTCTTACAAGATCGTCTATCTGCTCGGGGTTAAGCTTCATTACATCCTCTTTCTTGTGACCATTCACAATGCACCATGTCAGGAATTTATGGTGGAACACATAATACTCTTCCCACACATCTCCCACATCGTCCTTATAGTTTATTGTGACATTTTTATCGTTTGGATTTACCTTTTTCCTTCTTTTGTATACAGGAAGAAACACAGGTTCAATTCCGGATGTGGTTTGGGTCATGAGACTTGTCGTTCCGGTAGGTGCTATTGTAAGAAGTGAAATGTTTCTCCGTCCAAAGCGCTGCATCTTCTCGAACAAATCCTCGTCTGCCTTGCGTATCCTGTTTATCATCGGATTGTTCGCTTCCCGTGCTGCATCAAAAATAGGGAACGCTCCTCTCTCTTCGGCCATAATTGCCGAAGACCTGTATGCTTCCAGAGCAAGAGTTTTTTGCACGTCAACCGCAAATTCCAGTGCCTTATCTGTTCCGTAGATGAGTCCCAGGGCAGCAAGCATGTCTCCCTCGGCAGTAATGCCAAGACCGGTTCTTCTTCCTCCAAGTGTTTTGCTTTTAATCTTGTTCCAAAGATTGAGCTCTGCAAGTTTTACCTCTTCATCTTCGGGGTCTGCTGCAATTTTTGCAATAATAGACTCTATTTTCTCCATTTCAAGATCAATAAGGTCATCCATGAGGCGCATTGCCTTCCTTGCATGATCCTTAAAGAGCTCCATGTTGAACTTCGCATTAACGGTAAAAGGGTTGTCTACGTATGAATAGAGGTTCACAGCCATAAGGCGGCAAGAGTCATACGGGCATAAAGGTATCTCACCGCAAGGGTTTGTACTCACTGTTTTGTAACCAAGATCGGCATAACAGTCGGGTATTGACTCGCGGATAATTGTGTCCCAGAAGAGTACCCCGGGCTCTGCCGAACGCCATGCATTATAGATAATTTTCTTCCATAATTTATTGGCTTCTATTTCCTTAACCACTTTAGGGTTTTCTGCTTCTACAGGATATTGCTGCTTGTATGTCTTTCCATGCAATGCAGCACGCATAAATTCATCATCAATTTTTACCGAGACATTGGCTCCGGTAACCTTGCCCTGTTCAAGTTTGGCATCGATAAAGTTCTCCGAATCCGGGTGCTTGATTGAGATAGATAGCATCAGTGCTCCGCGTCGCCCGTCCTGCGCAACCTCTCTTGTAGAGTTTGAGTAGCGCTCCATGAATGGGACAACTCCTGTAGAAGTGAGGGCGCTGTTTAAAACAGGGCTCCCTGCAGGTCTTATGTGCGAAAGGTCGTGTCCAACACCACCTCTGCGTTTCATAAGCTGAACCTGTTCTTCGTCCAGACGCATAATTCCTCCGTAGGAATCGGCCGGTTTTTTATGGCCTATTACAAAGCAATTTGACAAAGAGGCAATCTGATAATTATTGCCTATTCCTGTCATTGGCCCGCCCTGAGGAACAATATAATTGAACCCTTTGAGCAACTCATATATCTCATCAGCAGACATTGGATTGGGATACCTCTCTTCAATTCTGGCAAATTCACCTGCAAGCCTTCGGTGCATATCCTCAGGAGAGCGCTCGAACAAGTTGCCGAAAGAGTCTTTCATTGCATACTTGTTAATCCATACGGATGCAGCTAAATCATCTCCCTCAAAATAATCAAGGCTGGCGGCCATTGCCTCTTCGTAGGTATAAGTCTTCATAAGTCTGTTGTTGTTAAAATCCGAAAGAAAAAGCCGAAGGATTCCTCCGTCGACTTTGACAAAAATAAATTAAATAGGGGGATAAGGCCGATAAAATCTTACTTATTTATAAACAGAATTATCAACACCCTCGATAGGAGCCCGTGCTATAGGTTTTTAGTTTTCAGCCCTTACCCAGGCCTGATTTCTCCCGATTAGCCCCGATTTATCCAGAGATCCGCGAACCTTTAACTTCCCTGTTTTAGAATCGAAACTCATAGTGCAGTTATACACTTTGCCGTTTGCAGGGTCGAGTATTTTTCCGCCGCTTAGCTTTAACTCATTCTCTTTCATGTCTGTTACGACAATCATTCCCGCTATTCTCTTGTCCTTTTTCTCACCTGTGCAGTTAACGCATTTACGGTTTGTATCGCCTGTGAGTAATTTTTCAATTACACCCTCATAAGTTCCGGCAGGAGTTTTGTAAATATTTACTAGTGATTTTTTGTTGCCGTCCTCATCTATTGTATACCATTTTCCTGTAATCTTGCCAATCTGGGCAAAAGATGATATGCTTAAAAGCATAAAAAGAGAAAAAATTAGAAATACTGTTTTTTTCATTTTAATAATTATTAATGTTTAACAACAGTTTAAACTGCAATTCGAGCAGTGGCTGAACTCTCCTCTCAGGCGGCTCTCAACCAGATCCTGGAGCCTTTTCTGGAGCTGTTCATTGTTTATTTTTTCAAGAACATCGTACACAAAAGCAATTTGCTGCAGTAGCTTTGCCTCTTTTGCACCTATGCCTCTGGATCTCATATAGAATAATGCATTATCGTCAAGCCTTCCGCTGGTTGCACCATGAGAGCACTTCACATCGTCGGCGTATATTTCAAGCTGAGGCTGTGCGTATACTTTTGCCTGACGGGATAAAAGCAGATTATGGTTTGCCTGATATGCCTCTGTTTTCTGAGCGTCTTTCGAAACGATTATTTTTCCGGAAAAGAACGCTTTTGACTCATTATCGAGGATTCCCTTGAAAAGCTGACTTGAGTGACAGCGGGGAACTAAATGCTGCATGTTTATAGATGTTCGTATCTCCTGCTTTCCGTCTACCAGATATATTCCGTTAAGTTCACACTTTGCGTTTTCTTCCGTAAGTTTCGCATTTATGGTGTTTTCAATCGCCCCTCCGTGAAGAGTTACAATATTCATCCGCAAATAGGATCCGCTTTTTTGTATAATATTGAAATTGACCTTATGGGAAGATTTGTTATGCTCATTTTGCATTACTACCATATTCACCCTTGCATCGCTTTCTACCTCAATATTGATTACGGATTCGGTATTGAATTCATCCATTGAGAGGGTATGTGTACAAAGCAGAATTGACGATTCCGAGTTTTGTCCGAAATGCAGTTCATTTACAAACGACACCGGTTCTGTATTTGAAGCGTCCCTGACTCCTATTATCTGCGTGTTTTTAGGTATGTGTGCTCCCGGAACAACGGAAAGAACAAATCCCGAGTCTCCGTTTGAAACAATGGTGAGTCCCTCCTCATTTTCCACATCTTCCCTCAGTATGCCGTTCATTACAAAAGCCTGATGCGTTTCCGGCAGAGGCACCCTGCATCTGAACACTTCCGGGATATCCGGCGTATATGTGTATTTTTTTACCATAACTTACGGATTAATGAGCCAGTCATATCCTTTGTTTTCCACTTCCAGAGCAAGTTCCTTGCCTGCTGTTTTTATAATTTTGCCATTATAAAGAACATGTACGACATCCGGAATTATATAGTCGAGCAATCTTTGGTAGTGTGTAATTACAATAAATGCGTTGTCGGGTTTTTTAAGTTTGTTCACTCCTGCTGCGACAATCCTCAGCGCATCAACATCAAGCCCGCTGTCTGTCTCGTCCAGTATTGCCAGACTTGGTTCCAGCATTGCCATCTGAAAAATCTCATTGCGTTTTTTCTCCCCTCCGGAAAATCCCACATTTACGCCACGGCTGGAGAATGAATTATCCATCTCCACTACAGCCATTTTCTCTCTCATCAGTTTCAGGAACTCGGCAGCAGTAAGTGGTGGCAGATTCTTATATTTACGTTGTTCATTTATGGCTGTCTTCATAAAATTCACATTGCTCACTCCCGGGATTTCCACAGGATACTGGAAACCAAGGAATATCCCGTTTCTGGCGCGATCTTCGGGTGCCATTTCCAAAAGATTCATTCCTTTGTAATTTACCTCTCCCGCCGTAACTTCAAAAGTTTCGCGTCCGGCAAGTACCGAAGAGAGGGTGCTCTTTCCGGATCCGTTGGGACCCATAATTGCATGAACCTCACCAGCTTTGACAGACATGTCAATCCCTTTCAAAATTTCCTTGCCATCTATAGATGCGTGTAAACCTTTTATAATTAACATATAATTAAATGTTTTCTGTTAGTTGTTGTTTTTCCATTGCTTTCGCCACATTGCGTAACCAAAAAACGCAAGAACCAGGTATCCGGCACTCACCATTGGCAAAAATACCATTCCTGCTAAAATATACAAAGTAACGTTAGTTACATTAACCGTTAACCATGCTGCCCAGCATTCAAGTTTTTTCTGAGCCGACAGATACTGTGCAGTTAAAATTGTCATTGTAACAAATGCATCGAGCAACGGCCGTTTTGCTTCGCCAAAAACCGATGGGAAGATGTTGTCAAGATTAACAAGAACAAATGCCCATAGTGCGGCAAGCACAATTATCTGTAAAATAAAATAAACTCTCTTTCCTGTGGATAGAAGGGATATTTTAAGCTGATGCCTGTTGTTTTCCTCTTCCTTCTTAGGGTGTGTCCACCTGTAGTGGCCAAAAAAATTAATTGCGAAGGAGACCGGCTGTACAAGCATGCTGGAATAAAGGCCCTTCTGATAGAAAAGGAAAAAGAGCAAAATATTGTAGAGGTATCCCACCCAAAAATTTGCAACCTTTGCTTTTGTTGCAAGGTAAACACAAGTGAGGCCGCTGATTACCGAAATTGTCTCCAGAAGACTTACGCCCTGGCCTCCTATTGAAAAGAGTATGTTGTTTACACTAAAAATATTCTCAATCATATTCAGACAGGGATTAACCGACACTTCCTTCCAATGTTACCTGAAGCAGCTTTTGCGCCTCAACGGCAAACTCCATCGGAAGCTGATTTAAAACCTCTTTTGCATATCCGTTTACAATAAGGCCAACGGCATCTTCCATTCCGATGCCTCTTTGCTGACAGTAAAAGAGCTGGTCTTCGGATATTTTTGAGGTTGTAGCCTCGTGTTCAAGGATTGCTGTTTCGTTTTCGTTTTCAATATATGGAAAAGTATGAGCACCGCATCTGTCACCTAAAAGGAGTGAATCACACTGAGTATGGTTTCTGGAGTTCTCGGCATTAGGGAGTATTTTAACCAGACCGCGATAGCTGTTCTGGCTTACTCCGGCAGATATGCCTTTGCTCACAATGCGGCTTCGGGTATTCTTACCGATATGAATCATCTTTGTTCCGGTATCTGCCTGCTGATGGTGGTTTGTAACAGCCACAGAATAAAACTCGGATACCGAATTATCGCCTCTTAGTATTGTACTGGGATATTTCCATGTTATTGCAGAGCCGGTTTCCACCTGAGCCCAGAAGAGTTTGCTGTTTTCTCCCTTGCATATACCGCGCTTGGTTACAAAATTGAAAATTCCTCCTTTTCCGCTTGCATCACCAGGATACCAGTTCTGAACCGTCGAGTATTTAACCTCGGCATCTTTCATTACAACAATTTCAACAACAGCCGCATGAAGCTGGTTCTCGTCCCGTTGTGGTGCCGTACATCCCTCAAGATAACTAACATAAGAGCCCTCTTCGGCAACAATTAGCGTTCTTTCAAACTGGCCGGTTCCCTTTGAATTAATCCTGAAATAGCTTGACAACTCCATAGGGCATCTTACCCCTTTTGGAATATAACAGAAAGAGCCGTCGGAAAAAACTGCGGAGTTAAGAGCGGCAAAGTAGTTGTCTCCGTATGGGACAACCGATGCCAGATATTGCTTTACAAGGTCCGGATAATCTTTTACTGCCTCGGAGAAAGAGCAAAAAATAACGCCCTTTTCCGCAAGCGACTCCCGGAAGGTTGTTTTAACGGAAACAGAGTCAAAAACTGCATCAACAGCAACACCCGCAAGAATATTTCTTTCGTCGAGCGGAATGCCCAGTTTGTCAAAGGTCGCCTGCAGTTCCGGATCAATTGCACTACCCTCTTTCATTTTTTTAGGGGCAGAAAAAAATATAATTTCCTGATAATCTATATTGGGTATGGTGAGATGCGCCCATTGCGGCATCTTCATTGTGAGCCACTTGTTATAGGCCTTGAGGCGGAATTCAAGCATCCACTCAGGTTCCTCCTTTTTTGCGGAGATCATCCTGATAATATCTTCGTTCAGCCCTTTTGGGAAAAACTCCTGATCTACTGCGGTTACAAAGCCGTGTTCATATTCGGCTTCTGTTACCTTCTGAATTATATCATTTTCACTCATCGTGGCGCAAAGTTAAATCAATTTAATCTATTTTTGCATACAAATATTTTAACATGACAGACAGACAGAATGTTCAGCCAAAAAGGACCCCCATAGAGGATATTGGCAAAATAAACCTGATAGAGAGATTGCTTGGAGATTCCATTTCAACCGTATCGGATGTTACACCATATACCAGCGAACAGGAGTGTCACTGGATTGATTCTCACTCTCTTCTGCTGGAAGGCATTGACTTCGATCTTGTCTATACACCACTTAAGCATTTGGGCTATAAGGCTGTACTTTCGGTATTGGGACCTATCTATGCAAAAAACCACACTCCCGAAACTATTTCAATACGAATTGGCCTCTCAAAGAGGTTTTGCGTTGAAGATGTTGAAGAACTTTGGTTTGGTATTTCAGCCGCCCTTGGAGATCACAAAATTTCGTCCCCCGGCCTCGACCTGATGCCTTCTCTCACCGGCCTCACAATTAGTCTTTCCTCACAAGGGAAACAAAAAAAAGAGGTCTTTGTTCAAACTCCTGCAGCCGTAGCAGGAGATCTTATCTGCATCACGGGGAGTTTAGGGGCTGCCTATATGGGGCTTCAGCTCCTCGAAAGGGAAAAACTGCTTTTCACCTCAAATCCTCAGATTCAGCCAAAACTAGATGGTTATAAATTTATACTAAAGTCCTATCTGAACCCGGAACTTAATACTTCTGTCAACGAAATTATGAGCAGTAACTCAATAATTCCTTCCGACGGCGAATTTATTTCGAGAGGATTGGCTGATGCTGTAAAAAGGGTTTGCCGCAGATGGGGGACGGGTGCAAAGATTTTTCTGGATAAAATTCCAATTGCAGCTCAAACATTTGAAATGGCCGAAGAGCTCAATATGGATGCGACTACAGCAGTTCTAAACGGAGGCGAAGATATGCAGATACTCTTTACAATACCTCTTGCATCATATGATTCGGTTAAAAAGGAGATTCCCAATATTGATATAATCGGGCATCTGTCAGGTGCCGGCTCGGGAGTAAACCTTATCACCCCCGATGGTGCCCAGATTGAGTTAAAAGCTCAAGGTTGGAGTGAATGAGTATTCCAGTCCCAGAGAATCAAAATAGTTAAACAGATTGTCGGTTAGCGAAACCATGAATTTTGTTGAGAAAAACTCAACAGCAAGCTGGTTTTCGTATTCAATGGCCTTTACAATAACCCTGGTCGTACCCTCGTTTTCCTTGAAAACTCTCAGTAAGTCTTTTCTGAAGTGCTTGTCAAGCTGAAGTACAGGAATGTTTATTGTTATTGTTTTGATGAAGTCCTCTTTTGTGTTTGAGAGGAGGCGAATGCTTTTCACTTTTAACTCACAGTCTGCCGGTTTGCCGTTCTCCTCCTTTTTTGCATTGAAAAAACCATATTTTGGCAAAATTGCAACTTTAAGCAAAAGTGGAAGATTGGGCTGCGTGTATTTCATAAAGTTTTCATAGTCTCTTCCAAATAGTGTAAACTGAAGAGATCCGTTAAAGTCCTCTATTGTAAAATTAATAAACGGCCTTCCGTTTTTGGACATTGAGGTCTTGGCAGTTGTCACTATTCCTGCAATTATTAACTCCTTCCCATTTATTGTGGGGTCATTGGCAGAAGCAATAACCAGTTCGGCTGCCTCTGTGAGGGTATTGCTTGTAAAATGACTCACTTCGAATTTAAACTGATCAAGCGGGTGTGCAGAGAGGAACATCCCTACAAGTTCTTTTTCCCGTTTCAAAAGTTCCAGCTTATCTACCTCCGGAGCAACGGGAATTTCAGGAGGAACAGGCATAATGCTTTCATTCCCTCCAAAGAGCGACATCCCCTGAGAAAAAGAGTCATTTTGAAATTTTGAGCCATATTTTACCAGTGTTTCCAAAAATGGCTCATCTTTGGAATTAAGAGCCAGATATTGTTCCCTTTTTACCGGTTCAAAACAATCAAAAGCTCCTGAATATACAAGTGACTCAATTGTCTTTTTGCCAACAACCGACATGTTTACCCGCTCAATAAAATCGAAAATAGAGGTAAACTGACCTCCCGCCGCTTCTCTTGCTGCCACAATATTCTCTACGGCACCGGAACCCACTCCCTTTATACCGGCCATCCCAAAACGAATATTTCCTTTTTTGTTAACGGTAAAAGTATCTACACTCTCATTCACATCGGGGCCAAGAACAGACATTCCCATTCTCTTGCACTCATCCATGTATTTGGTTATCTCTTCAATGTTGTCGAGATTCCTGCTCAGGGTGGCGGCCATGAATTCTGCCGGGTAATTTGCCTTAAGGTATGCCGTCTGATATCCTATCCATGCATAACATGTTGAGTGAGATTTATTGAAAGCATACTGGGCAAATGATTCCCAGTCCTTCCATATCTTCTCAAGAACTTCAATAGTGTGTCCGTTTGCAGTACCTCCGTTAATAAACTGCTGTTTAAGACCATCCATTACCTGTTTGATCTTCTTGCCCATTGCCTTACGCAGTTTATCGGCAGATCCCTTGTTAAATCCGGCCAGCTTCTGAGAAAGAAGCATCACCTGCTCCTGGTAAACTGTAATTCCGTATGTATCCGAAAGTATCTCCTGCATTTCCGGAAGGTCGTATTCAATTTGCTTAAGACCTCTCTTTCTTTCAACAAAATCTGGTATGTAATCCATGGGGCCCGGCCTGTAAAGTGCATTCATTGCAATGAGGTCCTCAAACCTCGATGGCTTGAGCTCTCTGAGCCACTTTCTCATACCGTCACTTTCAAACTGGAACGTAGCAACACTGTCTCCTCTGCTGAAAAGCTCAAATGTCGCCTTGTCGTCAATAGGAATGGCATCTATGTCAATATCAATCCCCCGGGATTTCTTAATATTGGAAACAGCATCTTTAAGAATTGATAGTGTTTTCAGTCCCAAAAAGTCCATCTTGAGCATACCAACCTTCTCAATTTGCGACCCTTCGTATTGCGAAACCCACATATCTTCCCCGGTGTCCTTATCTTTGGATATGCAAATTGGAATATGCTCCCTAAGGTCGTCTCTTCCAATGATAATGGCACATGCGTGAACTCCAACGTTTCTTACATTTCCCTCCAGTCTTCTGGCGAACTCCATTGTTTCGCGGACAAGTGGATCCGGTGATTCAAACGCCTCTTTAATTTCCGGCACATAAATACGGCAATTGTCAAGATTTACATCAATGGCCCTGCCTTCGGAATCGGACGGAAATTTATTTGGAATGAGCTTAGCCAGGCGGTCGGATTCACTAAGCGAAAGTTTCTGAATACGGGCAATATCTCTTATTGCGCTTTTGGCTGCCATTGTTCCAAAAGTGATAACATGCGAAACATGATCCTTGCCATATTTATCTTCCACATATTTAAGAACCTTTGAACGTCCGTCATCGTCGAAATCGATATCAATATCGGGGAAGTTTACCCTGTCCGGATTAAGGAAACGCTCAAAGAGAAGGTCATACTTAAGAGGGTCTATATCTGTTATCCTAAGGCAATAAGCTACAACAGATCCTGCGGCCGACCCCCTTCCCGGGCCTACCCATACGCCCATTCTTCTTGCCGCAGCTATAAAGTCCTGAACAATGAGAAAATAGTCGGAAAAACCCATTCTCAAAACCACTTCCAGTTCAAAATCTATCCTCTCCCTCTGGCTTTCATTAAGCTCTCCGTAACGGGATACTGCACCTTTATAGGTGAGGTCCCTCAGGTAATCTCCTGTATTTTCAAAGTTTTCCGGTATAGGAAAATATGGCATAACAGGGTCAGACTCTATGCTATAGGCCTCAACCTTGTTGGCAATTTCAATTGTGCTCTCCAAAGCCTGCGGAACATCGGCAAATATTGTCTCCATCTCCTCCTGGCTTTTCAGATATTCCTGTTTTGTATATCTAAGCCTGTCCGGATCATCATAATCCGAATTTGTAGTCAGGCAAATGAGCCTGTCGTGTGCTTCCCGGTCATCCGAAGAGACAAAGTGCACGTCATTTGTGCAAACAACCTTTACATCATGCTTGGCGGCGAGTTTAAGAATAACTTTATTTACCCTCTCCTGCACTTCAAATGTTGAAGTGTCGGCTCCCGGAACATCAGTTTCGTGTCTTTGAAGTTCCAGGTAATAATCTTCTCCAAAAAGATTCTTATACCAGGTAATGACTTTTTCTGCTTCAGAAATGTTCTCTGTGGCAATTGCCCTAGCAACCTCACCTCCGAGACAAGCCGATGAACAAATCAGGTTTTTATGGTATTTTTCAATCAGTTCCCTGTCAATTCTGGGCTTTGAGTAGAACCCCTCAATAAAAGCATAAGAAGAGAGTTTTATAAGATTCTTATACCCATCGTAGTTTTTTGCCAGCAAAATAAGGTGATACCCGCTTAAATCCTCTTTTCCCTTCTTCTGGAAACGGCTCCCTTTCGAAACATAAAATTCACAACCCACAATTGGTTTTACTGTAGGATGTTTTGAAGCATTATCAAGAAATTCCTTAACCCCATACATGTTCCCGTGGTCAGTTATTGCAAGAGCGATTTGTTTGTCGGCTGCTGCACTCTGGAAGAGCTTGTTTATGGCTGCTGCACCATCTAAAACAGAATATTGTGTATGAACATGGAGGTGTACGAATGGCATTTCTGGTATATTTTGCTGGGCTATAAAGATAGAAAATTTGGGCCGATGAAACTCACCGGCCCATTGTAAAAGTTATAAACAATCAGTTAATTGTTAAACTAAAGATTTGCCTGTCATGTCTTTGGGAGCAGGAATTCCCATAAGTTTAAGAATTGTAGGGGCGATATCTGCCAGAATGCCATTCTCTACCTTTTTTACATCCTTATCTACAACAATGAAAGGAACAGGATTGAGCGAATGTGCGGTATTTGGCGATCCGTCACTGTTTACGGCGAAGTCGGCATTACCGTGATCCGCTGTAACAATAACCGAATATCCCATTTTTACAGCAGCCTCGGCAACCTCCCCGGCACATTTGTCAACGGTGTCAACGGCTTTCCGGATTGCGTCGTAGACTCCGGTATGGCCAACCATATCGCCATTCGCAAAATTGAGAATGATTAGATCGTGTGTGTTTTTGTTAATCTCGTTAATAAGCGCCTCTTTAATTTCAGGTGCACTCATCTCCGGCTGCAAGTCATAAGTAGCAACTTTTGGCGAGTTAATAAGGAGTCGTTTCTCGTTTTCGAACAATGCCTCTCTGCCTCCCGAAAAGAAAAACGTTACATGTGCATATTTTTCTGTTTCGGCAATCCGGAGCTGATTCTTACCTGCCCGCGCAACTACTTCTCCAAGTGTATTCTGAACATTATCCTTATCATAAAGAATATGCATCCCCTTGAAATTGTCATCATAAGGAGTCAGGTTGCAATAGTAGAGAGGAACCGTTTTCATATCATACTCCGGCATATCGGCCTGAGTAAGAACCTGAGTTATTTCCCGTGCCCTGTCGTTCCGGAAATTAAAAAATATCACGGCATCGCCTTCCGACAGTGTTGCAATTGGTTTTCCATCTTTGCCTACAGCAACCATGGGTGTAATAAACTCATCGGTAATGTTGTTATCATACCTCAGCTGCATAGCATCCGCTCCGCTGGTGAAGGCCTCTCCCTTTCCGTGTACCAGAAGGTCGTATGCCAGTTTCACTCTCTCCCATCTCTTATCTCTGTCCATTGCATAATAGCGGCCAATAATTGTTGCAAGAGAACCCGCCGATTTGGCAAGATGTTTTTCCAGTTGCTCTATATAACCTTTTCCGCTTTTGGGGTCGGTATCTCTGCCGTCCATAAAGGCATGCACATAAACTTTGCTCAACCCGTATTCCTTTGCGAGATCCAAAAAAGCAAACAAGTGCTCCATTGCACTGTGAACTCCGCCATCACTCATCAGCCCCATAAAGTGAAGTGCCTTTCCTGAGTTTTTGGCATAATCGTAAACTGCCTTTATTTCGCTGTTTTCAAGAAGTCTTTTTTCGCGGCAGGCTTTGTTTATCTTAACAAGATCCTGATAAACCACTCTACCTGCACCAATGTTCAGGTGACCAACCTCCGAATTTCCCATTTGCCCATCTGGCAGACCTACATCCTCCCCGCTTGCAGAAAGTGTAGAATTGGGATATTTTGCTTTTAAGGCATCTATGTGAGGCTCACCCTGTGTATAAATGACATTTGACTTATCTCTCTTCCCTACTCCCCAGCCGTCGAGAATCATTAAAAGTACCTTTTTATCCATATTATTTAATTAAATTTGTATTTCAATTCAATAGAGCAGATATCACTGCAAAAATCGTGGCAAAAATACAAAATATGTATAACAAGAGAAACACATCCGGAGGCGCTAAGTTCAGCGGGAAAGGAAAAAGTTCGTCTGAAAGAGGCGGAAGTTCAAAAAGAGACGGAGGACACAGAAAGGGTCAGTCGGGCGGGACAAGAGAAGAGTCAACCGGGAAAGTGAGCATGACAAGGGAAGGATATGCCTTTATAATACGAGAAGGCATTGAAGATGACGTGTTTGTACCAGCATCAAAACTCAGGGGGGCACTCCACGGGGATATCGTAAAAGTCTCAATAGTAGCAAAGAAAAGTCTTACCAAAAGATATGAGGGAGAGGTAATAGAAATTGTCGAAAGAACAAAAAGACCGTTCATAGGTATTCTCCAGATTACCGGAAACCAGGCATGGGTTATATGTGAGAACAAGAATATGCCTCACGACATAAAAATTCCGATTGAAGGAGTTGAGGATATATACAACGGGCTCAAAGTTGCTGCAATTGTTGACCAGTGGCCAAGAAGCTCCGACGAGCCAATCGGTCATATTATTGAAGTACTTGGCAAACCGGGTGAAAACAATACGGAAATGCACGCAATTCTAACAGAGTTCGGACTTCCGTTCCGTTTTGACCCTAAGGTTGAAAAAGAGGCTGAGAAAATTTCTGAAAAAATTGATCCGGAAGAGATAAAAAGACGCCGCGATTTCAGGGGTGTAACAACATTTACCATTGACCCAACCGATGCAAAAGACTTCGACGACGCGCTTTCACTTAAAAAACTAGATAACGGAAACTGGGAGGTTGGAGTACACATTGCCGACGTTACCCACTATGTACGTCCCGGGTCACTTGTAGAGCAGGAGGCGCTGGAAAGGGCAACATCTGTATACCTTGTGGACAGAACAGTTCCAATGTTGCCGGAAAAACTCTCCAACAAACTCTGCTCCCTCCGTCCTAACGAAGAGAAGTTGTGTTTTTCTGCAGTATTTGAATTAAATGAAAAGGCAAAAATAATTTCAAGGTGGTTCGGAAGGACAATCATTGAATCCGATTACAGGTTTGATTACGAAGGAGCACAAAAAACAATAGAGACAAAAGAGGGTCCGCTCAAAAATGAGATACTCAAACTGCATCAGCTTGCCTCATCCCTCAGGAATGAAAGATTCTCAAAAGGCGCAATAAGTTTCGAAAGACCCGAAATGAAGGTAGAGGTTGACGATGCCGGCAAACCGATACGGGTATATCAGAAAGAGAGCAAAGACTCAAACTGGCTCATTGAAGAATTCATGCTCCTTGCAAACAAAGAGGTTGCATTTTTTGTCGGCGGAAAGGGAAAGGATTCAAAAACCTTTGTCTACCGTATTCATGAAGAGCCAAACATGGACAAGGTTACAATTCTCAGGACTTTCGTCAAGCACTTCGGGTACGATATGAGCCCCACAAAAAACGCAAGGGAACTTTCCAGCGAGATTAACAAGTTGCTGACCACCGTAAAAGGGCGGCCGGAAGAGAGCGCAATTGAGATTATGGCTCTCCGGTCAATGGCAAGGGCAAGATATTCAACAGACAATGCCGGTCACTATGGTCTGGCATTTGACTACTACACCCACTTCACTTCTCCTATCCGCAGGTATCCGGACATGATGGTTCACCGCCTTCTTGCCTTGTATCTGGACAATGCAAAATCACAGGACAAGGGCTACTTCGAAGAGCGCTGTAAATACTCAAGCGAAAGAGAACAACTCGCAACCGATGCCGAACGCGCCAGCATAAAATACAAAATGGTTGAGTTTATGCAGGATAAGGTGGGTATGATTTTCGACGGAAATGTATCCGGGATTACGGAATGGGGCATGTTCGTCGAACTTGCCGATACAAAAGTTGAGGGTCTTGTTGCACTAAGAGATATTAAAGAGGATTATCTTCAGTTTAACGAGGAGTCAATGTCTCTTTATGCCAAAAGAAGCGGAAAACGGTTTATTCTGGGAGACGCTGTTAAGGTAAAAGTAGAAAAAGCCAATCTGGAACAAAAACAACTTGACTACTCACTAATATGGGAAGAGAGCGGCGTTACACCCGATAGGCCTGAAAAGCAAAGACATAGCAGAAGACAGGAAGGACGTGACGAGGCCAAATCCCTCTCCAGAAGAAAAAAATCTTAAAAAATATTTTGCGTATCGATAAAAGTATATACTTTTGCACCGTTGATTAAACAACTATTGTATATGCAACTAATCGAACTTGTAAAAATTAATGAGCTGCTCTCTATCCTTAGCGGAAGGTTGTCGGCTACACTAAACCGGCACCTTAACAGGAAATTCAAGGCAGCAGGACTTGAGATTACTACCGAGCAATGGCTTGTTCTCGTTTGCCTGTGGAATAAGGACAAACTCACTCAACAGGCAATAAGCGAACAAACATTCAAGGACAAGGCGAGCATTACAAGGCTTCTGGATACTTTGTCCAGACATGATCTCATCGAAAGACACTCAGAACCCTCGGACAGGAGAATAAACCTTATACACCTTACGGAAAAGGGGAAAAAGCTTGAAGAACAGGCTATGGCTATTGTCAAGGAATCATTCGAACAGGCCATTACCGGTATCACACCTCAGGAACTTCTTTTTTCAAGAGAAATAATCATTAAACTTTTAAACAATATTATTTAACTGTTAAAAACAGACATATTTTTTCACCGCATAATAGTTGCATATTCAACTATTGCACATTCAACCAAGCAAACTAACAATAATTAAATAACCCTTTGCAAATGAAACGATTTGCTCTTTTAATTTTACTGACATCAAGCATTGTCACCCTTTATGCACAAAATACTCTTTCAATTGAAGAGTGCCGGAAACTGGCAATGGAGCATAACCGCTCTATTATGATTGCCAAAGAAAAGGCCGATGTTGCAACCGAATTGAGAAAGGCTGCCTTTACACAGTTTCTTCCAAATTTTTCAGCAAACGGAACATACCTTTTTAATCAAAAAAACATATCACTCATGAGCGAAGACGCTCTGCTTCCTATTGGAACGAAAATGGCCGATGGCTCTTTTGGTTTCAGGCAGGATCAGGTAAAAAACCAATGGGTGCAGGTGAGTCCCGGAGTTTATGCTCCACTCGATGCAAGCGGAAAACCATTCGATCCAAAAGCCGAGCCGGGTAAGATTATCTGGAAAGATTATGCAGTATTGCCAAAAGAGGCTCTTGAAATGGATGTCAAAAATGTTTTCGCGGGAACCGTTGGTTTTGTTCAACCGGTTTTCATGGGAGGCAAGGTTCGGGAGTTGTACAAAATGGCCAAAAGCGGAGAGCGGCTTGCCAATATTGAGCAGGAGAGAGCTGCAGATGAGCTTATAATAGATGTCGATGAGGCATACTGGAGAGTCGTTTCGCTTGAGAATAAAAGGAAACTGGCACAGGAGTATTGCCTTCTGATGGAAAAGCTGGTGAAAAATGTAGGTATAATGGTAGAAGAGGGCGTTGCAACAAAAGGCGATGTACTCAAGGTCAGCGTAAAACTAAATGAGGCACAGATGATGCTGGCAAAGGCCGACAACGGGCTCCGGCTTTCAAAGATGGCACTTTTCCAGATTTGCGGTCTTGAGATAAACTCCAATTACACTCTGTCCGAAAGCAATCTTACAGGATATAACGATATCAATCCGGTTAAGCCCACAGATTCTCTTATAGAAAACCGTGCGGAAATCCGTGCCCTTAACGAGGCAAAGAAAATTGCCGGCTCAAATCTTAAGATTATGGAATCGAGGTTTATGCCCAACCTTCTGCTGTCTGGAAATTATATCGTGTCAAACCCAAATGTTTATAACGGAGTGAGCAACTCTTTTGCAGGGATGTTCTCTGTTGGCGTTGGCATTAATATTCCAATCTTTCATTTCGGGGAGCGTATTCACACTCTTCATGCCGCAAAGAGTCAGGTGAAGATTGTTCAGTACCAGATTGATGAGGCAAAAGAGAAGATCGAGCTGCAGGTAAACCAGTTCGGTTTCCGCACAGATGAGGCAAGAAGAAGGCTCGCAATGGCAGAAAAAAGCGTCGAAAAGGCCGATGAAAATGTCCGGTTTGCAAATGAAGCTTTCGATGCCGGTCTCATTGGCAGTACAGACCTCATGGAAGCACAAACAGCATGGCTCATGGCAAATTCGGAAAAAATAGATTCCAAAATTGATGTAAAAATGTGTGAACTCTATTTAAAAAAGGCTATTGGCGAATCGTTAGTAAAATAAAAAAAGAAAAATATACAACATGAAAACAATAAACAACAAAAACAGCATGCTCGGAGGGCTTCTCGGGCTGTTAGGCGTAATAGTTTTAGTATCGGTAATCGGGTTTTACGCAGCGAAACCGGAACCTCTCATTCTCCAGGGAGAAGTTGAGGCAAACGAGTACAGAGTTTCCGGAAAAATCCCGGGAAGGGTTAAGGAAATATTAGTTGAAGAGGGAATGCTTGTTAAGCGCGGAGACACCCTGGCCATTATTGACAGCCCGGAACTTCTGGCAAAACTTGATCAGGCAGTGGCTGCCCGCTCTGCTGCCGAGGCTCAGAACAGAAAAGCAATTAAAGGGGCAAGACAGGAGCAGATAATGGGTGCCTATGAAATGTGGCAGAAGGCAGAAGTGGGTGTGGAAATTACAAAAAAATCATATGACCGCGTTCAGAAATTGTTTGAAAAAGAGGTGATTCCGGCACAAAAGAGAGATGAGGCCGAGGCTCAGTACAGGGCAGCCGTTGCAACGGCAAAAGCTGCAAAATCGCAATATGACATGGCTCTTAATGGTGCAGAAAAAGAAGATAAAGAGGCTGCACTTGCGTTGGTAAGCAGAGCCAACGGAGCTGTGAACGAAGTTGAGTCTTACCTTGGAGAAACATATATTATTTCTCCTTCTTCGGGAGAGGTGACAGAAATTTTTCCAAACAGAGGTGACCTTGTTGGTACGGGAGCACCACTTATGGGCATTACAGATATGAGCGACATGTGGTTCACTTTCAGTGTAAGAGAAGACCTGCTTAAGGAAATGAATACTGGAACTACTGTTAAAATTAAGATTCCTGCTCTTGGAGACAAAACCTACGAGGCAAAAATTACATTCATGAAGGCGATGGCCTCTTATGCAACATGGCGTTCAACAAAGGTGGGTGGGCAATTTGATGCCAAAACCTTTGAAGTAAAGGCAAAACCTGCAGAGGCAATTTCGGGTCTTCGTCCGGGCATGTCTGCAATTATAGAAACTGTTTTAAAATAAATCGTAATGACATACGGCGCATTTAAAAATGTATGGAAGAGAGAGCTTAGGGTAATGTTCAGCCGCCCCATTTACCTGTTTTCAACGGTAATTGTAATGGGATTCTGCTGTGTCTTTTTCTTCACTCTATTCAGAGAGGGTCTTCCCGAGCGCCTGCCCATTGCCATTGTCGATTTAGACAATTCGGCAATTTCCAGAAGATTCTCCCGGGAGCTTAATGCTACACCCATGACTCAGGTTGTGGTGCAATGCTCCAGCTATCCCGAAGCAAGAGATATGATGCAGCGGGGTAAGATATACGGGTTTATCGTGGTTCCTGATAATTTCTATAAGGATATGCTCTCCAACAGGAGACCTGATATCTCGTTCTATGTGAATAATTCATATCTGATTGCAGGCACATTGAGCTACAGAGATATGCTCACAATGTCTACGCTTGCATCCGGGGCCTATCAGAGGGAAATTCTCCGTGCCCGTGGTGCAGGAGAGGAGGCTATAATGGGTCGTATACAGCCAATTATGATTGACTCGCATCAGATAGGGAATCCATGGGCAAATTATGGTGTTTATCTCATTAACGTGATTTTGCCCGGTGTTCTTCAGTTAATGATAATTTTAATGACAGTTTTTTCCATTGGGATTGAGCTTAAAAACAAAACATCACGGGATTGGCTTCACAGTGCAGATGGTTCTCTGGTAACGGCTCTTTGCGGGAAATTGCTGCCTTACACTATTCTGTTTGTAATATTGGGGTTGGCGGGCAATGTCTTCCTTTACAAATTTGCAGGGTTCCCCATGAACGGCTCTTTCCTGCGGTACTCCGCTGCAACAGTGCTTTTTGTTTTGGCACATCAGGCAATAGGTATATTTATGATAGGGCTGTTCCCTGTTCTCCGTGATGCAATCAGTTTTGGTGCTCTTTACGGAATACTATCCTTCACCTATGCAGGGTTCACTTTCCCAATAGAGGCAATGCCTCGCCTGGCACAGGGGGCAAGTGTTTTGTTCCCAATCCGTCACTACTTTAAAATTTATGTAAACGAGGCTCTGTTAGGCTCCTCTTTTGCACACTCGGCAATTTACTTTGCCGCTCTGGCGGCCTTTCTTCTCCTTCCCTTTATTGTTTATTACAAGCTTAAGAGGGCACTAATCCACCAGAACTATCCTCTCAAATAGCAAAAAATGAAAAAGAGTTCACAGTTTTTAAAATATATTCACGAGGGAATCCGGGATTTGTATTGGGTTTCAATAAACGAATTCAGGCACATCTTTGCCGACAGAGGAGTAATGCTCATCTTTTTTGTCGCAGGACTTGCTTATCCCCTTCTTTACAACGGAATTTACAAAAACGAGGCTGTTTATGAAATTCCGGTTGCCGCAGTAGATGATTCCCATTCGCTTGAAAGCAGGGAGTTTTTGAGAAAATTCAATTCTGCGCAGGAAGTTAAAATATCCAACCGTTGTTTAAATCTGGAAGAGGCTCAGAAACTCTTCCGGGCTCAAAAGGTTCACGGAATAGTCTATATCCCTTCGGTCTATCACATCAAGCTGCGCAATATGGAGCAGGCTACTATATCCATTTACAACGACATGAGCAGTTTTCTCTATTATAAAGGGATGACGATGGCAACAAGCTATACAATGCTGGACGAAATGAATAAAATCCAGATTGAGAGATATAATGCCGCAGGTATTACCGGAGAGCAGGCAAAGATGATTGTGGAGGCAATCCCCAGCAGTAATACTGCACTCTTTAACCCGGGAAGCGGCTTTGCAAGTTTTCTTCTTCCGGCACTGCTTATCCTCATTATTCACCAGACCCTCTTTTTTGGAATAGGAATGCTTGCAGGCACAGCAAGGGAAGAGAACAAAAGCCACTCTCAAATTCCCGAACGCCTTCATGGCAAGGGCATTTACCGGGTTGTGCTTGGAAAGGCAATCGCATACTTTGTCCTTTACATTGCAATAAGCGCATATATACTTGGATTTATCCCCAAATTATTCAATCTTCCTCACATAGGAAACATCTGGACTCTTTTCCATTTTATAGTTCCTTTTCTGATTGCTACGATTTTCTTTTCAATGAGTGTTTCGGTGTTTATTAAAAACCGGGAGACCGGGCTCATCGCATTCCTTTTCTTCACACTTATTCTTCTGTTTTTATCCGGCTTCTCGTGGCCTCAGTCAAACATGCCTGTTTTCTGGAGATATTTATCATACCTCTTCCCTTCGACGCACGGTATACAGGGTTATATAAAGATTAACTCCACCGGCGCAAATCTTGCACAGGTGAGATTTGAATACGTCTGGCTCTGGGCACAGGCAGCATTTTACTTTATTACTGCAAGTTTTACCCTTAGTTATATAGTAAAACGGGAGAAACTTGTTAAAACTGAAGAATAAGAAACACTAAAGCTCCCATTTAAATGAGAGTCCAAGCCCAAGCTGTTTTTCGGTCATTGAGCCAAAATCGGCGGCAGCTATAGTTGAAACGGTAAGAGGCAATGATTTGCTTTTCCAACTCATCTGAAGAAGAGAATATATTTGTCTGCGAACATGATTGTTGGGATGATTGGAATAAGTTCCAAAATTCCTTGAGTATGTGAGCATCGCTTTCCATGAAATTTGTTTGGACAAATAACCTTTTGCGCCTGTATGAAAGGCCGAAACGCGATTGTTTTTGAATCCTGTTGTTATTCCTTCGGAGTTCTTTTCAACCGGAGTAAACAATGGCGTACCCATGCTGTATCCGAGATAAGTAAAGCCACTCCCATAAACCCCATGGTTGAAATAGTTGTCACCGCCATACGGGAGTTTCCATTTATCAGAAATACTGCAGGGGTTTCCGCTTTGGTTTTTGGAATAGAGATATTCAACTAGGAATTCATTAAAGAAAGATCCGGGAGTTTTCTTTACATAAAAAGAATACATGTTATCCTTAAAGTTGTAAAGCATCATTCCGGAACCATCTTCAAAAGGATGGCTGACTCTTAGTTCCATGTGATAATCCCCAACCTCTTTTTCAACTGTAAACAAATATGATCCCAACTGATTTCCGGCCACATTCAACTGGTCCGTTTCGAGAAAATCTGAACCACCTTTCAATCCCAAAACATACCGGATATAATTTTTAAAGCCTCCCGGCATTTGTCCGTATTGTTGTGAGTATCCTCCCCAGAATATATATCGATTTACTTCAAAAGAGAACTTCAAAGTATTGTTTGCCAAAACCTGAACACCAAACATGCCGTGGTTTATATGAGGGTGTCTTATTATCCGGTTATCTTCCAGAATTCCCTCATCATATTCAGCTTTAAAACGAAACATATTTTCTACAAAAGGAATTGTGATATAGCCGTTTGTAGAGAGACTAACCTTAGGATATGGCCGGTAATTCCGCGACCGTAGAATATTTCCATTACTTGCCGACAAGCCGCCAAGAACTTCTTCATCTGCAAAGGCTCCGACTTTAAGCGAAATGTTTCTCCATGTCAGGCCGGCATAGGCCTGAATAATTTTAACATTGTCCCTGTTTTCCGAGCCGCAGAACAATAGTTCGGTGCCATAGGATAATTTTATCTTATCATTATATAATAAAAAAGAGCCTGAGATATTGCCCTCTGTTACAAGCTTTAAATTAGACGAAGTGGTGTATTTCCCCAGTTGATTGTGAGTAAACCAGAATGGAAGGGTTTTTCCGCTTCCGGACAGTCCTTTCGCCTCTATAGTTGCGTTGAATGTATTTTGTTGTGAAAAAGAAAGGTGCGTGAAGAGCAAGCATATAGTAAACAGTAAGGATTTTCTCATATGGTTCCGGTGAATGGGTGGCAAATGTACCCACTATAGATGCACCGAAACGCAAATTGTTTCACCGTTTTTTTACAAAATTCACGACAAACCCGTTAACAAGCTGTAATTCAATTTAATAAACCGGAAAATTTTTTAGTTACTCCACTGTCACCGATTTCGCCAGGTTGCGCGGCTGGTCTACATCACGGCCTTTTGTCACGGCTATATGATAGGCTAAAAGCTGGAGAGGAATGACGGAGAGTAAAGGGTCGAGATATTCATGCGTGTCCGGGACTTCAATGCAGAAATCTGCCAGTTTGCTCACCTGAGTATCGCCTTCTGTGACAATGGCGATTACCCTTCCGTTTCTGGCTTTAATCTCCTGAATATTGCTCACAACCTTTTCGTAAAGATTGTTTTTGGTTGCAATCACAACAACCGGCATATCGGAATCGATGAGGGCAATAGGGCCATGCTTCATCTCCGCCGCAGGATAGCCCTCTGCGTGTATATATGATATCTCCTTAAGTTTAAGAGCTCCTTCAAGTGCTGCCGGATAGCTGAATCCTCTGCCCAGATAGATGAAGTTTTTGGCGTATGTGAAAATTCTCGAAAACTTTTTAATCTTATCGCTCTTTTCGAGAATTTTCTCAATCTTATCGGGGATTTGAGAAAGTTCTGCAACAAATCCTTCAAGCTCCTTTTGGGTAATCGTCTCCTTTACCTTTGCGATAGTTAAGGCCAGCATTGCAAGAACGGTAACCTGTCCTGTAAATGCCTTTGTGGATGCAACCCCAATTTCCGGTCCCACGTGTATGTATGAACCGGAATTTGTGTTCCGGGGAATAGAGGAGCCAACGGCATTGCATATTCCGTATATGAAGGCCCCTTTAGATCGCGAGAGTTCAACCGCGGCAAGAGTATCGGCCGTTTCTCCTGATTGGGAAATGGCAATTACAATATCATCTTCGTAAATAACCGGATTGCGGTACCGGAATTCTGATGCATATTCAACCTCAACAGGAATACGGCAAAGGCTTTCGATCAGGTGCTCTCCTATGAGTGCTGCATGCCAGGAAGTACCGCAGGCCACAATAATTATCCTTCTGGCATTTTTGAATTTTTCTGTATTGTCAAGGACTCCGGACAGAACTACATTATTCCCCTCTATGTTAATCCTTCCCCTCATACAGTCACGGATAGTGCGCGGCTGTTCAAAAATCTCCTTCAGCATAAAATGCTCATACTCCCCTCTCTCCAGTTGGCTTATTGTAAGTTCGAGATGTTGTATTTTATGGCTTTTTTCGCTGTTCATAAAATCGACAACCCTGAGTTCTTTGCCCCTCTCAATTATTGCCACCTCGTTATCGTTAAGATAAACAACCTCTTTTGTGTACTCAACAATTGGAGTAGCATCAGAAGCAAGGAAAAATTCTCCCTTCCCAATGCCAATCACAAGAGGACTGCTCTTTCTTGCTGCAATCATTATGTTTGGGTTCTCTTTCTCAATTACGGCAATGGCGAAGGCTCCTATTACCTGTTGAAGAGCAAGCTGAATTGCCCGGCAGAGGTCTGTATTTTCCTCTCTTTTTATAAAGTCTATGAGATGAACCAGAACTTCCGTATCGGTATTGCTTCGAAACTCAAATCCTTTTTTAATCAGAGCCTCCTTCAATACCGCATAATTCTCAATAATGCCGTTGTGAATGAGGGCAATACTCTCCGACATCGAGAAATGAGGGTGGGCGTTCTGATAATTTGGCTCTCCATGCGTGGCCCATCGTGTGTGTGCAATGCCAATCGTTCCGGATATATCCTTTTGCTGAGAAAACTCCTCAAGTTGCT
The DNA here is from genome assembly GCA_021371955.1 of Bacteroidales bacterium. GTDB lineage: Bacteria > Bacteroidota > Bacteroidia > Bacteroidales > UBA932 > Bact-08. Next base: position 121,813 of record JAJFVD010000012.1, on the reverse strand, counting down.
GTACTTTCCCTTTTGCCTTATAAATGCTTAGGGTACCTGAATTATTTATGAGTGCAACACCTGCACTGTCGTAACCTCTGTACTCAAGCCTGTGGAGCCCTTTAATAAGAATCGGATACGCCTCGCGCGGTCCGATATAACCCACTATACCACACATATAATTTATTAATTAGATTTTCAAGTCTTTGCTTTGGGGCGAATTACTTTGCCGGTTCAAGCTCAACCGTAAAGTGCCTCATGATAGGCAGCTCCTTTTTGATAATATACCCTCTTGTTATTGAATCCCGGCGGTCATAAACATTCTTTACGGCTGCTGCAATAAAATCCATATGGTTGTTTGTATATACTCTTCTTGGTATTGCAAGGCGAAGGAGTTCCAGTGCCGGATAGCGGTTTTCACGGGTTTCCGGATCGCGGTCGGCAAGCAGCGTGCCTATTTCAACGCCCCTTATTCCTCCCTCAAGATAGAGTTCGATTCCAAGTGTCTGAGCAATGAGTTCTTCCTTTGGTACATTTACAAGAATTTTCTTTGCATCCAGAAAGATTGCATGCCCGCCTGCAGGGCGTTGATAAGGAATTCCATATTCATCCAGTTTTTTGCCAAGGTATGCAATCTGGCCTATTCTGGTTTCAAGATACTCAAAATCTGTTCCCTCGCGAAGACCTTGCGCAAGAGCGTTCATGTCGCGGCCGGACATGCCGCCGTATGTAATGAACCCCTCATACATAATAGTGTACATCTGGCAGTTGCGCCAGTCTTCCTCGTGACGGAAAGCAATGAACCCGCCCATATTAACAATAGCATCTTTCTTGGCAGACATTGTCATAAAGTCGGCATAACCGAACATCTCAAGACATATTTCGCGAATGGATTTCTTGTCGTAGCCCTTTTCGCGGGTTTTTATAAAGTAAGCATTTTCGGCAAACCTGGCAGAGTCTACAAGTAGCTTAATTCCGTATTTCTTTGCAAGAAGAGATACACCTTTAATGTTCTCCATTGAAACAGGCTGTCCTCCGGCTGTGTTATTTGTAATAGTAAGAACTATGCAGGGGATTTTTTCCTTAGGGTATTTTTTAAGTACATCCTCCAGCTTACCAAGGTCCATATTGCCTTTAAACGGAAGTTCTATTGTTGTATCCTTAGCCTCGTCAATTGTGCAGTCAATTGCATGGGCTTTGCGGAATTCAATGTGTCCTTTTGTTGTATCAAAATGGGAGTTTCCGGGAAGAATGTCGCCGGCCTTGATTAAAGCAGAAAACAGGACATTCTCGGCAGCTCTTCCCTGATGGGTAGGCAGGAAGTAGGGGAAGCCCGTAATGTTGCTGATACTCTCCTTTAAATTGAAAAAAGAGCGTGCTCCGGCATAGCTTTCGTCGCCTTCCATCATTGCAGCCCATTGTTTGTCGCTCATTGCCCCTGTTCCGGAGTCTGTCAGAAGGTCAATAAAGACATAGTCGCTCTTTAAATTGAAAAGGTTGTAGTTCGCATCTTTCATCCACTGCTCTCTCTCCGCTCTTGAGCTTTTTCTTATGGTCTCAACCATTTTAATTTTGTAGGATTCTGCAAAAGGAAGTTCCATTTTGTTATGATTTTTAATTATTTCCTACAAAGTTTACAATAAAACGCTGCAAAAACAAATAAATCTCAAATAAAATCTCATAAAAAGAGTGAGTTAAACAATAATGCAAATGGAGCGGACGAGCTGTTGTCAACAAAAAAAGCTGCCCGTTAACAGGCAGCTTTTTCACATATAATCTTCAAAATTTATTTGGCAAGAGCTTTTCTCTTTTCTCTTTTTTCCTGAAGTTTTGACATATCATAAACAATAGGAGTACCTACAAATATTGATGAGTAAGTACCTATAAGGATACCGATGATAAGGGCAACAGAGAAACCTCTGATTACCTCGCCTCCGAAGATTGCGATTGCTATCATTGTTACCAGTGTTGTACCTCCGGTATTCACTGTTCTTGACAATGTACTGTTGAGGGCCTCATTAATGTTAAGGCTAAGTTCGCGTTTAGGATACAGTGTCTTGTATTCGCGAATCCTGTCGAAAATAACCACCGAGTCATTGATAGAGTATCCGATGATTGTAAGGATCGCGGCAATGAATGTCGAGTCAACATCCAGGCTGAATGGAAGTATGCCTGAGAATATCGAGAAGAAACTCATTGTGAAAATCGCATCGTGTATGAGCGATACAACACCGCCGGTACCCCAGCTCCAGTTACGGAATCGGGCAGCTATGTATAGGAAGATTGCCAACAGTGCAAGAACAATTGCCAAAACAGCATCACGTTTAATGTCATCCGCAATGGTCGGTCCTACTTTTTCCGATTGAATTATACCATTAGGGTTATCGGTTGTAGAAACAAACTCTTCATAACTGATAGGAGCTGCATAAAGTCCTTTTACAGCATTGTATACTTTTGTATCAACAATCTGGTCTGTTTCAGGAGAGTTATCTTCAATCATGAATTTGGTTGTAACCTTCATCTGGTTTGCACTACCAAACTGTTTAACCTCTATACCTTCTTTGAATTCATTGAGAATTGCAGTTCTTACATTTTCAGTTGTTACATCCTTGTCGAAACGGATAACATAAGTACGACCACCGGTAAAGTCCACGCCATAGCTGAATCCCTTTGTAAACATAAAGGCAAGGCCAATAACTGTTACCGAGATAGAGAATATGTATGCATACTTTCTCAGGTATACAAAGTCAATCTTTGTATTGTGCAGGAAGTTGCGTGTATATTTGTTATCGAAAGTGATTTTTTTCTTTTTCTTAAGCATCCATTCAAAAACAAGTCTCGAAATGAATATTGAGGTTATAAGGGAGGTAATGATACCCATTACGAGAGTGGTTGCAAATCCCTGAACAGGACCAGAACCGAATATCGCAAGTATAACACCGGTAATAATTGTTGTAAGGTTACCATCTACAATTGCAGAGTAGGCATGTTTGTACCCGTCGGCAATAGCCAGGCCAATCCCTTTTCCTGCCCGCAGCTCCTCTTTTATCCGTTCATAAATGATAACGTTTGCATCCACCGCCATACCAAGCGTCAGCACGATACCGGCGATACCGGGGAGAGTAAGGACTGCTCCAAATGATACAAGCGCTCCAAACAGGAATATAACGTTGGCCAGCAACGCAAGGTTTGCTACTAAACCGGCCTTGTTGTAATAAAGGGCCATATATATAAGCACAAGAACGAATGCAAGAGCAAAGGAGATAAGTCCCGCATTGATTGATTCGCTACCAAGTGATGGTCCTACTACTGTATCCTGTACAATTCTTGCAGGAGCCGGAAGTTTACCGGATTTAAGAACGTTTGCAAGGTCATCAGCCTCCTCTATTGTAAACTGACCGCTGATGTTTGAGCGTCCGCCTGTGATTTCACCGTTAACTCTAGGATATGAGTAAACCATTCCGTCAAGAACAATTGCAATCTGACGGCCGACATTGTTCGCTGTCATTGTTGCCCATATTCTTGCACCTTCGGCATTCATAGCCATGTCCACTTCAGGAACTGCACTATTGCTGCCAAATGAACGGTTGGCATCTGTAACAACACCTCCATCGAGAGGAGCACGTCCGTCGCGGGTGTTTGCCTTAATTGCAACCAGTTCATATATTACGCCTGATGGGTCAACTGGTTTAACAGTCCAAAGAGGTCTGAAATCTGCAGGGAATAGCGACTGAACCTGAGGTAGTCTAAGCCAGTAGCCAATCTTTGCAGTGTCTTTATAGTGTGCCCTTCCTATGCAGGCTCCCGGAAGAAGCTGGCCCTGAGCAACGCTTGGATTAAGAACGAAGAACAATGGGTTTTCTTTTGCCATTGCAATCTCGTTTCCGGACAATGAGTCTGTTTGAATAACTCCGGCAAGAAGTTCTTTTGCAACCTTTGCAGAATCGCTTACAGCTTTTGTTGAATCCGGAGCAGCTGCTGCAGCAAGAACTTTTGTTGAGTCTGCGGCAAGAGCAAGAGTTGAAGTATCTGCAGGTGTAACATCGGCAAGGATGTTCTTGATAGTGTTGTTTGCCTCAACAAGATATTGATATACTTCGGGATTTTCATATGTTTCCCAGAATTCAAGTGAAGCTGTTCCCTGAAGGAGTTTACGAACACGCTCAGGATCTTTCACGCCGGGAAGCTCAACAAGAATACGGCCGGTGTTTCCCATTTTCTGAATATTCGGCTGGGTTACACCAAAGCGGTCAATACGGTTTCTCAATACATTAAATGAATTTGAGATTGCACTTTCTGCCTCGCCTCTTATTATTGTTATAACTTCTGAGTTTGATGTTTCCGGTTTGATTTTATCGCGCATTTCGTATGTTCCGAAAATTTGCGAGAGTCTCTGACCAGGAGCAACCTTATCCCATGATTCAGCAAAAAGAGTAATGAAATCGGCGCGGGAACTTGCCATATTGGCCTGTGCCTGATTCATTGCAGCAACGAATTGCGGGTTTGTACTGTGATTTGCAAGAGCGCTCACCAGATCATAAACTTTAACCTCGAGCATCACGTTCATCCCACCCCTGAGGTCAAGACCCAGATTAAGCTCTTTTTCCTTCACCTGTTTGAAAGTGAATCCGAGGAATACTTTTTCTGCAGTTATTGAATCAAGATAAAATCTCTCTTTCGCAAGAAGAAGAGAATCGAGATAAAATGATTTGTTTAATTCCGGAATAGCTGCAAAAGCCGGAGTGTTTTTTTCTGCCATTACAGCAGTTTTTGCATACTCTTTTGCTTTTTTCTCCTGATGTCTTGTTGCCCAGGTAAATGACAGCTGATAAAAACAAGCCAGGGCAATTAATATCGCCACAAGTCTGATGGCACCTTTACTTTGCATGGAATATATGATTTAAATATTATATAATTCATCGAAAATAGGGTACAAAAGTAGTATTTTTTCACAAAATATGAAGAAATTCGTAATTTTGTTGCTCACATTATTAATAATCATATATGAACAGGTCTATCTTCTTGCTCTTTATCATTCTGCTTGCGGGTAGTCTTGTTGAGGTGCGGGCACAAAACAGCAGTCAAAAATATTTAAAAGCAGAAGAATTAAGAAGAAGTTATAAATTTAAAGAAGCCATAGAGATTTATAAAGAGTTAATCTCGGAAACTCAGGATACAAGTTTCTTAAAAACACTCACAATTCAGGTCGCCCGAAGCGAAAACGGACTCAGCATGCTTGAATACTCGACCCGGCCAATAGCTCTTGGGTCTGTAACTGTTCCAAAATACGACTTTTATCTGTACATCCCCGGAATCCCGGACAGCAGCTGGACCGCAGTACCGTCGTCAATGGATAAAAGAGGTGCCGAAGGCAATCCGAAAAATGCAATTTTATTAAGAGGCATTCCTGTAAAGATTTTTTTCTCCTCTGTGAATGCACGCGGACGCCGGGATATTTATCAGACATCCCTTGTGGGAGATAATACATGGAGCGCACCTGAACCGCTTAACAACAATATAAATTCTGCAGGAGACGAAATACTTCCAATTCTTAGCCCCGGAGGAAAAGAACTTTATTTTGCTTCCAACGGACAGTATGGGATGGGCGGCTTTGACCTTTACATGAGCACATGGGACGAAAAGATAAATGACTGGGGAATTCCGCAGAATCTTGGCTTCCCTTACTCTTCTCCCGCAGACGATCTTATGTTCATAAATTCCGACGACGGACTTTATACTTTCATCGCATCCAACCGTGACGTTGCATCTGCAGACAGCATCAGTATTTATAAACTGCAATACGAAAGCACTCCGGTAAAGAGTTCAATAGACTCTTCCGTGGAAGCTTTTAACATATCCCGCCTGTTACCTGCAGGCTCAAAACCGAAAAAGGAGACAGAAGGAACTGTTAGGACAAGCCCGGAAATAGATGGTTATTCCTCTATGGTAAAGAGCGTCAGGCAGATTCAGCTTGAAATTGACAAAACAATCGGTGAAAATTCCCGTAACAGAGAGCTGTATTCCGGCTTAACCGAATCGTCCGAAAAAACCGCTCTTGAAAAAAAGATTACCCAGGGAGAGATAAGACTAATTGAGCAACAGGAGCAGCTTAGAAGCGCCAATCTGGCAATTCAGAAAAGAGAGATGGATTTCCTGAGCAAGGGCTTGATCATTCCAAGAAGCGATGATTTCCTTAAAGATTCTGTTTCGACACCCAATGCAGAACCAATAATTAATTTTGAAGTTGAAAAGCATTCTTTAGGCTCTCTTCCGGAAATGATAATTCTCGACCCCGTTGTTGCTTTTGATTATAATTTCCGTGTCGGGACCGAATCCGAAATAGCCGAGGACAACCTTGTTTCTGACGAATTGATTTACCGCATACAACTATCTGTGCAAACAGAAAGGGCAAACAAAAAATCCTTCAAAGGAATAAGTCCGGTATTCGAAAGAAAGACTCCAACAGGGAAATGGCTTTACTCTGCCGGGCAGTTTTACAACTACGAAGAGATGTCAAAGGCCCTTGTTAAAGTGAAAAGCCTTGGATTTCGCACCGCCATTGGTGTTGCATATCAGGGAGGAAAGAGCGTCACCATTAAAAACGCCAGACTTCTGGAGTCAAAGGTTGTCGCTAAAAAAACATATCAGCTCAAACTTGAGAATTATCCAAACGAGATTCCTCAATTCCTGCTTGACATAATAAGGAAAAACACCGATAAGGACATCGCCCGCAAACCTGTCAACGGAAAAACATTGTTTTTCATAGGCCCGTACGCAAACCGCACCGATGCTGAAATCCTTCTTAAGCTTCTCTCCGACTCCGGAGCAGAAGGCGTGAGCATCGAAGAGATTAAAGCCGAGTAGAGAGCGAGAACCGAGTGATACTTTGACGCAGTTTGAGGTAAGTACCACATTGATAGTTGTTTGCAAATAGAATTTTCTATTTATTAAAAAATTAGTTTTTGGAACTACTTAAAGCCAGATGGTTACCTCAAACTGCGTCAAAGTATGGTCATCCCAAAGAAGACGAAACAACAATAACACTAATTTCCAGAAGCTTTGTACAAAATTTTGCACATAAAAAAGAATTAGTATCTTTGCACTCCCTGCGGCCAACCCCGCAGGGTTTTGGTGAGGTGGGTGAGTGGCTGAAACCAGCAGTTTGCTAAACTGCCGAACTCGTAAGGGTTCCGGGGGTTCGAATCCCCCCCTCACCGCCAAAGAAAAAAAGCCCAGCCCACAAGGGCAAAGCAAAAAAGAGAAAACCGCCCAAGCTTGCTTGAAGGCGGTTTTTGTTTTTTGCATTATCTGCCACAAGGCAGATGGGCTTTTTCCACTTTGAAGGATAGTGTACAAAAAAGTGTGTATAGCCTAAATCCTAGATTAAGAATCACTGCAAAATTAGTTTATTAAATAATATTAAAAAGTTTTGATTCCAAGAAGTTGTAAATAGGGTATTTATGCACATCCCTGTTTTGAGATACATTTCCCATCAGTAGTATCACTGATTCCGGATTAGGCATTGCACCTCTCATATTCAGTACCCGCTTATAATCTTTATTCAGTCTTTCAATCCAGTTGGTAGTATATATCATTCCCCGGATGACCCTCTCGTACTTAAAATATGTGAAGTACAATCGATATCTTTCATGCTGATATCGTTTGAGTGCCGGATATGAACCCTGCCACTTGTTTATAAAAGTAATAAATTTTTCATGGGCCAGGTCGCAGGTTATATCAAACTGATCCGGGCTGAATAATTTCTTAAGGTCATCGGATACTTCCCGCTTATCTCTGGGTTTGACCTTGTTTACAATGTTTCTTTTAAGATGTACGGTGCATAGCTGTATGTCAGCCTTCGGGAAACAAGCCGTTATTGAGTTTTCAATTCCACTCAGTCCGTCACAAACAACCAAATCGACTAGGGAAAGTCCTCTTTCCTTTAAGTTCTCAAACACATCTTTCCAGCTTGTTGAGCTTTCCGTGGGGAAGTTGACAATATCCAGAACATCCCTGGTCCTGTCTTCCTTTACTCCAAGAACTGTGTAATAGGCTTCGTTTGACACCGCAGAATCCCGCCTTGTCAAGACATAGGTCGCATCAATGTAAATGATAGGATACCTGTATTCCAAACTCCTCTTTAACCAAAGACCGACATCTTCCCTTGCTCCGTTCAGCAAACGGCTTACCTGACTCTTGCTGTAATGCTTGCCATAAAATTCCTCCGATATCTTTCCGACCTGAGATGTGGTCAACCCTTGTGAATAAAGACTGCATACAAGCCGATTAACTTCTGCCTCCTGATCTTTAAGTACTCCTAAAAGCATGGGATAAAAATTATTCTCCCTGCTCCTTGGTACCTTAATCTCAAACATCTTTCCATTGTGACAGATTCGTCTGTCCCGAAAACCGTTACTGACATCGGTCGTCTGCTCATTATGTATATCTCGTTCTGATTTCATCAGTGACTCCATACCCATTTTGACCAGGCCTTGCAAACCTTCCTTCCCTTTTGTTATTGATGAAATAATTTCTGACATTTGTTCGTGTGTAAATTCCATTTCTTTCTCTGATTTTTAAATTGCCGTTTACAAATCTAAGACTTTTGGAGTTTACACACTTTTTTGTACACTATCAGCCCCCCACCTGGGGATCACTGAGCGCAGCGAAGTAATCCCCTTGTGATGCAAAGCATCAACAAAAACCTGGGGATCACCGAACGAAGTGAGGTAATCCCCTTAAACATGTATATCCAATTATTTGGAATGATGGAGATTAAGTAATAAATTCGTTTTCTCGAACTAATGAAAAATTGAATTATGAAAAAATCACTTAAAATCATTTCTATCTTTTCGATTATTTTGTTTGGAATGTTATGGATATTAAGCAAGTTTATTGATTCGACTGGATTTAATACAATAGAAATTAGGAATATTCTTGTCCTGATTTACCTCTTCACCAGTCTGAAATATTATCAAATTGAAGCAAGAGATAAGGATGCTGTTATCAAAGAACTAAAAGCAAAATTGAGTGAATAACACAAATGAAATATTAAACTAGTTTATTTATGTCTGCTATTTACATTTTGCTGGCACCTCTTGCTATTCTAGTGCTGACCAAACGGATAAAACGTATAGTTTATGATATTAAGATTAAAAATATAGGTAAACTAAAATCTGATATTTTATTTTTATTTCTCATCATATTAGTGATTTGCATATTAATTTATATTATTGAAAAAGGTTAAACAAGAACTGATTCAGCCTTGTTCCCAGATTTCAAAACAAGAGACCAATGAAGACCACTTGAGCTTGTTCAAGAGTGGGGTTTTCGCTTTCCGGCCCCCAAATGGGGATCACTGAGCGCAGCGAAGTAATCCCCGAATTTCCGACTTATCTATTTTACCTTCAAAATATTCCAGCTCAACGAAATCCCAAGTACAGAATTATCAGTTGAAAAGAAATTGCACCAGACACTCCTCTCATAAAACAAGTCCAAAGAAATCCTTTCAGACAATTTATACCCTACTCCAGCACCCAAATTAAAAACCTGAAGCTTTGAAGGTGATACTATAACGTCATCCATTATCTCAACAGCAGCACTTATCCCATAAGAGCCGCCAGCCTTAACAAACAATCCGCGATACAAATAATATTTTATATCCAAAGGAATGGTAACCAAGTTATCGAAAACACTATTTGAAAACATCATTGTAATCCCGGTTTCTCCGGCCCACTTTCCTTTTCCATACTCAAAAAAGAGACCGGCCTTAAACCCGGGATTGAATGCTCCACCGTTATGAATCGCAAAATCTGAAATAACCCCACCGACTTTAGGGCCGAATTTGAAAGTTTGTGCACTAATCGCACCGGAAAAAAGCACTAAGATTAATAAGAAAATCTTTTTCATGACAAATAAAGATTAATTGTAAATAATTATAAAATCGGTTAGGCTTAGTAATTATCACCAACTTGCTTCTGTGCTTAAAGTTAGACAATTATACCAACCCCACAAATTTATCTGGATATTTCCTCCCCTAAAAAGGTTGACACTAATCCGCCTCAGGCGTAAACCGGCACCGGAGGTGCCCCATTTTCCCCAGGGGAAATTTGTTTAAATCCTGATATTCTGAGAGTTAATTAAATTACGCCATTTGTGTAATATTCACATTTACTGCAAATTAACAAATTTCCCCTGGGGAAAAAGGGGTGCTTCTTTGCCTCTTTCCTTCACATTTATTAAAAAAATTTGCAAATTGATTTTTACTATTTAACTTTGCAGTCCCTTTTTCAGGGGTAGTTCTTAAAAACAATCGGGGTGTGGCGCAGTTGGCTAGCGCATCTGCTTTGGGAGCAGAGGGTCCTCCGTTCGAGTCGGAGTACCCCGACATCAAAAGGGTCTGCAGTTTTGCAGACCCTTTTTTTATTTTCAACAATATCTAAATCTCTTCTCTATAAAGACAAAAGCCTTTACTTTCCTCCGAAAGTTTTCATAAACTGAACTCTTTCGAATTTATCGGGGTGGTCGATGTTGTCATAGTTAAGTTTACCGCAGAAATCTGCAACTGAATTAAATCCCTGAGTATCCATAAACAGATGCAAATCTTCTATTGCGTTACTTATAGCATCGGGTCCTTTTTTGTAAAGGGCTGTACACATTTGCACAGTAGTCGCTCCTGCCAGTATTTGTTTGATTACTGCTGTCCCATTATGATTTCCGGTACTGGCCGAAAGGTCTATTCCCTTAACCAGCGCCGATACTATTCCCATCCAGCGAAGTTCTTTCAAAGACTCCGCTTCGGAAGAAAATGCATCTGCTGCAATAATTCTTAACTTCTTTATATCGATGTCGGGCATAAAGAACCTGTTGAACATCACAACGGCCTTTGCTCCTCTCGATTTCAAACCTTCTACAAAACCAGGGAGATTTGTATAGTTGTTGGCAATTTTTACCGCAACGGGAATTCTCAAAGACTTGACAACATTTTCAACAACTCCCAGATATTCCTTTTCGATATCGTCCGACTTCTTGAAAACATAAAGCGGCAGGGAAAATATATTTAGTTCTAGTCCGTCTGCTCCGGCTTCCTGAATTTTTTTTGCAAAACTTACCCATTCCCCCATCGAGTAGCAGTTGATACTGGCAATAACTGGTACAGAAACCGTTCCCTTGATATCCCTGATAAGCTGAAGGTATTTTTCAAGAGAATTATCACGAAGATAATGGTGCAGATAATCTGCCGACTCCGGGTATGCCTGAGACTGGCTGTTTAGAAACTCAGCTTCGCTCACGATTTGCTCTTCAAACAGCGATTTTACCACTATCGCTCCCACTCCTGCCTTCTCAAAAGCAGCCACTTTATCCAACTGTGATGTCAGACCCGAACTTGCAGCAATAATTGGGCTTTTAAGCGTAAGGCCCATGTAATTTACAGATAAGTTTGACATATTAATGGGTTTTAAATTTTTTCAAGAACCTTTCTAAAGCTTACTCTCTCTTCCACAATGCCTCTCACCTTCTCTACCGGAATCCTCTCCTGAACCATTGTATCACGGTCACGCAGAGTAACGCAATTGTCTTCGAGCGTCTGATGGTCTATCGTAATACACAAAGGCGTTCCGATTGCATCCTGCCTGCGGTATCTCTTTCCTATGCTGTCTTTCTCGTCGTACTGGCAATTGAAATCGAATTTCAGGTCGCTCATTATTTCGCGGGCCTTTTCAGGTAAGCCGTCTTTTTTAACCAGCGGAAGTACTGCAACCTTAACTGGTGCAATAATTGCCGGGAGTCTTAACACTACCCTCTCTTCCCCGTTTTCCAGTTTTTCCTCGCAATAGGCTGTTGAGTATATGGCAAGGAATGTACGGTCCAGACCAACCGATGTCTCAATAACGTATGGAACATAGCTTTCGTTCGTTTCCGGATCGAAATACTGAAGTTTTTTCCCCGAGAATTTCTGATGCTGACTAAGATCGAAATCTGTTCTTGAATGAATTCCCTCAAGCTCTTTAAAGCCAAACGGGAAGTTAAACTCTATATCCGCTGCCGCATTTGCATAGTGTGCAAGCTTTTCGTGATTATGGAAACGATACTTTTCATCACCAAGGCCAAGTGCCCTGTGCCATGACAATCTTTTTTCCTTCCAGTGCTCATACCATTTCATCTCTTCGCCGGGACGAACAAAATACTGCATCTCCATCTGCTCAAACTCTCTCATTCTGAAAATAAACTGACGGGCAACTATTTCGTTTCTGAAAGCCTTGCCTATCTGAGCAATTCCAAAGGGAACCTTCATACGGCCGGTCTTCTGAACATTAAGGAAATTCACAAAAATACCCTGTGCAGTTTCCGGGCGCAGGTAAATGATGTTTGTATCTTCGCTCACACTGCCCATCTGAGTAGAGAACATGAGGTTAAACTGACGAACATCTGTCCAGTTGCGAGTACCAGAAATTGGGCATACAATCTCGCAGTCCACAATTAGTTGCTTTAATGCTTCAAGGTTATTATCCCGGAGATATTCGTTCATTTTTGCAGATACTTCATCTGCTTTTTCCCTGTTTCTTAACACATTGGGATTAGTTGCACGAAACTGAGTTTCGTCAAAAGAATCGCCAAACCGCTTTTTCCCTTTTTCGACTTCTTTCTCAATCTTATCCTCAATTTTAGCGATATGGTCTTCCAAAAGAACGTCGGCACGATATCTCTTTTTTGAATCTTTATTGTCTATGAGCGGGTCATTAAAAGCGCCCACGTGACCGGATGCCTCCCATATTTTAGGATGCATGAAAATTGCCGAGTCAATCCCTACAATATTTTCATTAAGCCTCACCATTGCGTCCCACCAAAAGCGCTTAATGTTGTTTTTCATCTCCGACCCAAACTGGCCATAATCGTATACAGCACTAAGGCCGTCATAAATTTCGCTCGACTGAAAGATGAACCCGTACTCTTTTGCATGGGCTATAAGGTTTTTAAATAATTCTTCTTGTGTCATATTGGTTGCTTTTACAGGCTGCGAAAATACTGCTTTTTTAGATAATTTTAATACATTTGCCGTTTATAAAATTAACAAAAATTGGTAACAATGCGCAAATTACTAATTACACTACTTGCTATCTTCTCCCTTTCTGCTCTCAATGCCCAGCCCACTGCAACATGGCAGTATGAACAAAAAGACAACGGGGACGGAACAATTGATCTTATTTTCAAAGCAGATGTTGCAGCCAACTGGTATATGTACAATACCCGGCTCATTAAAAACGGTCCGCTGCCAACAACTTTTGAATTAAAAAACATAAAAGGGTTTGAACCTGTTGGCAAACTGCGAGACCTTGGAAAGCCCAAAGCAAAAATGGACGAATCCTTTGGTCTGGAAGTGAGTGTCTTTGAAAAAAAGGCCTCTTTTGTACAGACAATTCGCAGAATAACTAAAGATCCCCTCAAAGTAGAGGGCCTTCTCACATTCCAGACCTGCAACGGCGGAGAGTGTTTGATGGACGAAGTTGATGTCGCATTTAATGTTCCAGCAGGAACAGTCGTTGCTGCTTCAACTGCCACAGTATCTGATTCTCTGGCAACAAATTCTCTTTCGGCCCAGGTTGCGGGCGAAACCACTGTCCCTTCGGCAGAGATTCCTGCAGCCACAGACAACAGCCAGGGTTTGCTTATTTTTCTCCTAATCGCTTTTGCTGCAGGGCTTGGCGGAGTTTTTACCCCTTGCGTATTTCCAATGATACCAATGACCGTAAGCTTTTTTATTAGCGGTTCCGGTTCAAAGAAAGACGGGATTGCAAAGGGACTCATTTTCGGACTTTCGGTTACTCTTATTTATACCCTCATTGGTGTTATTGTTGCTCTTTTTCAGAGTACAGATGCCACAGATACACTGGGTACACACTGGATTCCAAACCTGTTGTTTGCCATTTTATTTATTGTTTTCGCTATTTCATTCTTTGGTGCATTTGAAATTACTCTTCCATCGGGGCTTGCAAACAAAGCAGATGCCCGTGCCGATAAAGGAGGGCTCATTGCTGCCTTCTTTGTTGCTTTTGCAATGGTTATCGTCTCTTTCTCATGTACAGGCCCATTTGTCGGCTCAATTCTTGCCGCAGCCGTTACCGGAGGACTTGCATTAAAACCAATACTTGGAATGTTTTTCTTCGGACTTGCATTCTCTCTTCCTTTTGTAATCTTCTCCTTCTTCCCGTCTTTAATGAAGAAGATGCCAAAATCCGGCGGATGGCTTAATGTGGTAAAAGTTGTTTTTGCTTTCATCCTGCTTGGATTCAGTTTTAAATACCTCGCATCTGTAGATGCCTATTTTGGATTGGGAATCATTACCCGGTCCCTTTTCATCTCAGTATGGATAGTTCTTGCTATTATGCTTGGCGTTTATCTGCTTGGCAAATTTAAAACATCGCACGATTCCGACACTCCTTATGTAGGAACGGGAAGGCTTGTTCTGGCCATTGCCTCATTCTCCTTTGCAGTATATCTGCTTCCGGGAATGTTTGGTGCGCCACTCGCCTCTCTTTCGGGGCTTATTCCTCCTGCAGACGAAAGCACATTTACAATCGGCTCTCAAAGTTCTCAGTCTGCATTTGCCACAACACAGGATTCTACACAGGGAACAGTACCGGTTAAATATGCCAACCCACAGCACAAAGCACCTTATGGACTGACAAGTTATTATGAAATTGAACAGGCCATTGAAGTTTCCAAACAACTCAACAAACCGGTTCTGCTATCCTTCAAAGCAGTTACATGCAGTGCATGCAAACTAATGGAAGCAACCGTATGGAGCGACCCTAAGGTTCTCGATGTCTTGAAAAACAAAGTTGTACTTGCTTCACTCTATGTTGATGACAGAACAGAACTTCCTGTTGCAGAACAGGTTACTTCAAAACTGGACGGAAAGGTAAAAAACACTCTTGGAAGGAAGCTGAGAGACTACCAGCTTAGCCGCTTTGGTGTTGCATCACAGCCATACTATGTACTTGTGGACCAGAATGAAAATGTGCTGGTTAAACCTGTTGGTGAATGCTCAAAGGAAGAATTTCTGAAATTTCTTAATGACGGGATTGCTAAGTTTGAGGCTACAAAAATTCTGTAATCATTAAATCGCCAACTGCAAGTTGTCTTTTCCTATTGCCATTTACACACTGTCAACTAATTTGGTGAGGGCTTGTGCGTCCTCCTTCGCGTTGCTGCGTCCGGCCGAATCGCCCTCACCAAATTAGTTGACAATGCAATAGCGGAATATAAAGACTTTCAGCACCTCAGAGAATGTTAATATTACAAATTATTGTGGCCATAATTTATTACTGAAAATATGGTGCGGCTTTGCCGCGGTATTTTAGCCATACGGCCAAAACGAAGTGAAACGGAGCGAGGACGCACAAGCCCGAAGAGATTAGTTGGCAGTGTATTGAAGTCCAAGAAAACACAACTCGCCGCCAGCAAATTGAAATTAAATCATCTCGAACAGCTCATTCATGGGCTTCCTTACTTTCTTCAGGAATTGATGTGAATCTTCGGCAGAACGGTAACCAACAGCGCCAATAACAGATGCTGTAAGGCCCTTCTCTTTTAAACCGAGGATCTCGTCAAATTTAGCCTTGTCGAAACCTTCCATTGGGCAGGAATCTATCCTGAGCTCAGATGCAGCAGCCAGCAAAGAACCAAGAGCGATATAAGTTTGCTTAGATGTCCAGTTTATTATCTGTTCGCCGGACATACTTGCCATCTGACCTTTCATCATATCTCCATATCCCTTTGTTGAGGCTGGGTCATAATTATTAATCGCCGCACCCAGGTTTAGGAATTCATCAATTTTTTCCGGTCCCATAGACGTGAAATTACAAAACAGAAATATCTGAGATGCTTCTGTGAGCTGCGCTTGTCCCCAGGCGGCTTCTCTTAGTTTTTCACGGATAGCCGGATTTTCGATAACCAATACTTTGTATGGCTGAAGTCCGTATGATGATGGTATAAGGCTCACGGCCTCTTTAAGATACTCCAGATTTTCCTTTGATATTTTTTTTGCAGTATCAAATTTTTTTGTTGCATAACGCCATTTGAGGCTTTCTACTATACTCATGTTTATAATATTAATTGTTTTTGATTTTTTTATTTAATTACCACGCCATAGGAACTTCTATAATAAGAACTTTTGAATTCTCTTCTGAAGTCACAGTCACTTTTTCTGAATCAGAAACAGTTATTGCGTCTCTTTTGTTTAATATATGTCCGTCTATTTTAACAACTCCGTCAATTACAAAAATGTATAATCCGTCTCCGGCTTTCTTAATATCATAATTTTGAGTAATTCCCTTCTCAAATTCTCCCATATTGAACCATGCATTCTGGTGAATCCATACTCCATCGTCATTCATATCAGGAGATAGTATCTGTCCGAATTTATTTGCCATTTTTGTCCTATCCAGAACTATTTGCTCATATCTTGGGGCAACACTTTTTTTATTTGGGAAAACCCATATCTGCAGCAACTCAACCTCATCTGTTTTGCTGCTGTTGACTTCGCTGTGAATAACACCGGTTCCTGCACTCATGACCTGAATCTCTCCCTCTCTTATTACAGAACTGTTGCCCATGCTGTCTCCGTGGCTTAGTTCTCCCCTGAGAGGGATAGTTATTATCTCCATATTATCGTGCGGGTGTTTGCCAAATCCTTCCGAAGGAGCAATTGTGTCGTCGTTGATAACCCTTAACGCACCGAAATGAATTCTTTCCGGATTGTAATAATTGGCAAATGAAAATGAGTGATGCGAAGTGAGCCATCCATGACTTGCATGTCCTCTGCTTTCGGCTTTTACGATATTGTATTTTGATGATTTTGCTTCCATAATTTTATCTTTTTAAATTATGATGCAAAGGTAACGGGTCCGGAAATGGCGGTCAATGTAAAAAACCGACTATCTGTTGTAGTTTTCCGATTTGTTCCTGAAATCAGAAAAAGTTTCTCCCGCCGTAATTTTATAAAAAGTGCTGAAATGGGCAGGATCAAGAAAACCAAGTTTATAGGCTATCTCTTTCGAGGACAGACTCGTATGAACTCCGAGTCTTCTTGCCTCAAGAACGAGTCTGTTTTGAATGTACTCTTTGGCATTTGTTCCTGTAGTGCTTTTTAAAACGTTATTAAGATAGTCCGGGGTTATATTAAGTGCCTTGGAGTAATCTCCCACAAGGTGCCATTCATAAAATTTTTCTTCAACAAGTTTTTTAAACTCACCGGCAATACTCCTTCCTGTTTCCATAAACTGAGTGTTTCCGGCGAATAGGTGTTCGGCGGCACTGTTACATTCTATTAAAAACAGTTTAAGCCAGGACGCAACTGCATCATTAACAAATCTCTCACCTCTCCTGAAAAGTTGTTCTATCTCTTTTCCAATGTATTGCAGTTTCTCAGACCCATCCACTCCTACATCTACAGGAGAAGCTTCCGGATGGTCGGAGAAAAGGGCAATGTTTGATAAAAAATCTTCGCTTATGTTGTATTTACACAGAAAGTCCTTTGTAAACATTATTACCAGACCAATCGGCTTTTCCGGAGTAAAAACCTGATGAACCTGTCCGGGAGAGAGAAAGAAGACCCGGCCGGAAACAATATCATATTCCTTATAATCAATTATATGAGTACCGCTCCCTGTTTTAACAAAGATAATTGTATAAAAATTGTGCCTGTGCGGAGGGTCTGCCTCGCTTCCGGACTCATCCCAAATCTCCTCCATTGTCCTAAATGCAAAAAGGACATTTTCCTCTCCCACCTGCAAATCAAATGAAGGAATTTCTCTTCCCCTGGTATCCGTAAACAAAGAATTTTTCATAATTTCTTCATTTTCACAACAGATTTATCGGGACAAATTTCATAAAGTTCTTTAATCGTTTTGCCAAAAAGCGGATGCACAATATTAGGAGCAATCTCCATTAGCGGTTCTAATACAAATTTACGCAAATGCATTCTGGGGTGAGGTATTGATAAAATTTCACTTTCATGAACCAGGTTGTCATACAACAAAATATCAATATCAATCTCTCTCGATTCGTACCCCTCTTTCATATTTCCCCTTACCCGGCCAAGCTCTTTTTCTATATTAAGAATCTGTGACAAAAGAACTTCAGGTGAAAGATCCGTTTCAATCAGAACTGCTTTGTTTAAGAACCACTCATTCGCATTAAAGCCCCATGGTTCGCTCTCGAAAAGAGATGAGGAAATAACAGGCATAAGGGAAATAGAATTCAGCCTTTCTACTGCCTTTTCAAGAAGGAGGGTTTTATTCCCTCTGTTACTGCCTAAAAGCAAATAAACGTTATGCATTTTATAATAATCCCAGTTCAAGCAAAGCCTCTTCGCTCATTCTGTTTTTGCTCCACGGGGGGTCGAATGTCAGTTCAATGGCAACGTCTTCAATAGTAGGAACGTCCATTACCGCATCATAAACATCCTGCAACAGCTGATCGGCCATTGGACAATTAGGAGCCGTAAGTGTCATCTTTATAAATGCCTTTTTGTTTTCATCTACTTTTATCTCGTAAATGAGCCCAAGATCATAAACATTAACCGGAATCTCCGGGTCGTGGACCTGCTTTAAAGCCAGCACAATATTCTTTTCAACGCTCATATTAAATAATTTAGCTATTCTTGTTTGCCGCAAAAGCAACAGCATAAAATTTAATTTGCCTTATCATGGACAAAAGACCATTAGCTCTTGTTGGAGAGAGATTTTCCTCAAGTCCTATCTCTTTAATGAATAAAAGATCGGCATCGATAATTTCCTGAGGCGTTCTTCCCGAAAAAACCCTTACCAAAAGAGATATAATACCTTTTGTAATAATTGCATCACTGTCTGCGGTAAAATATATCTTGCCGTCAACATAATCGGCAGCGAGCCATACTCTTGACTGACACCCTTTTATGAGATTTTTTTCATCTTTCCCATTTTCGTTTATTATAGGAAGTGATTTACCGAGTTCAATTATGTACTCATATTTGTCTAACCAGTCTGTAAAAATCGAAAACTCCTCTACAATTTGCTGCTCTACCTCTTTAATTGTCATTATATATTTTTTTAAATATCTTGTTTTTAAAGCTGCCTATCTATATAATTGATACCTATGATAACATCCTTACGCCTCTTTTTATGGATTCGATGAAAATCTCGGCCTCTTTCATCGTATTATACACTGCAAGAGAAGCCCTTACCATCCCGGTTACTCCATACCGGCTCATGAGAGGTTCGCAGCACATCATTCCTGAACGGACTGCAACACCCATTTTGTTAAGCAAAATAGCCAGATCCGAAGGGTGAATACCCTCAATATTAAAAGAGAACAAAGAAATCTTGTTTTCTCCCAAACCATATATACGAATTCCGTCAATTTTTGAAAGCTCCCGGGTAATAAACGATACAATCTCTTTTTCGTGCTTTTCTGCAAACCCTTTGTCGATGCTGTTCATGAATTTAATTGCCTCTCCAAGAGCTGCTGCACAAATAAAATTTGGAGTTCCGGCTTCAAATTTCAGCGGTAATTCGGCAAATGAAAATTTCTCAAGACTAACAGAACCAACCATATCGCCACCACCCATCCATGGAACCATCTCTTCAAGCAAATTCTTTTTACCGTAAAGAATTCCGGTACCTGTAGGCCCGTACAACTTGTGTCCGGAAAAGACATAAAAATCACAATCAAGCTCTTTTACATCAACTTCTGTATGAACTATTCCCTGGGCACCGTCTATGAGAACCTTCGCTCCGGCAGAGTGTGCTTTGTCGATTAACTGTTTGATAGGATTGATTATGCCCAGAACATTTGAAATATGCGCCGCTGAAACAAGTTTGACACGTTTATCCAGAAGTTGGTCCAGTAAATCCATTCTCCAGTTACCCTGTTCGTCAACAGGCAAAAATCGAAGTTCTGCACCGGATCTGCTACATGCCATTTGCCAGGGAACAAGATTTGAATGGTGTTCGGCCTCTGTTAACAGAATGACATCCCCTTTATTAATGAACGTGGAAGTAAAACTATTTGCTACAAGGTTAATCGAGGCTGTCGTACCCGATGTGAATATTATTTCTCCTCTGTCGCTGGCATTAATAAATAATTTTACGGCATCTCTTGCTGCTTCGTATAAAATAGTACTCCGCGCACTAAGCTCATGAACAGCTCTGTGAATGTTGCCATTAATCCCTGAGTTCATTTCGTTAAGCAGACTGATGACACCCACCGGCTTTTGTGCAGTTGCCCCATTGTCGAAGTAAACCAGCTCCCGGTTATTAACCCTTTGTGTGAGAGCGGGAAACTGTTCCCGGATTTTTTCAATATTGCTGTATAGCTCCATTTATCTCTTTTTCTGACAGTTTTTACTTTATATATCGCACAAAATTAGCAAAACAAAGTTTCTCAATATACCTTAAAAAACATAAATTTGCCATAAATGTTTAAATAAGACAAAATGTACGACTACATAAAAGGCATTCTTGCAGAACTTACCCCAACAGAAGTTGTTCTTGAGACAAACAATATCGGGTACAAGATTTTGATTTCTCTTCAGACTTATTCTAAGCTGCAGCCCGGTGCAAATACCAAACTCTATATATATCACCATATAAGAGAAGACATTGAGCTTTTCTTCGGTTTTTACGATAAAGAAGAGAGGGTGATTTTTTGTCACCTGATTGAAGTTTCCGGAATCGGGCCAAATACCGCAAGGACCATGCTTTCTTCTATGACATCAGAAGAGATACGCAATGCAATAATCACCGGAGACATCAATAAACTTAAAAGCATTAAGGGTATTGGCCTCAAAACTGCTCAAAGGTTGCTTATTGAACTTAAAGACAAGATTATAAAGGGTGGCGTTGCCGACATTTCCGGCAGTTTTTACGAAGGAGGAGTTCCTACTCAAAGGGAGGAGGCACTTTCTGCTCTTGTTTTGCTCGGTTTTTCCAAACAAAATGTCGAAAAAGTACTGGACTCTATTTTAAAAGAGTTGCCGGGATGCCGGCTGGAAGACCTCATTAAGCTTGCTCTAAAAAGGTTATAATATTAAATATATTTCATACATTTGCCTCAAATTTAATAACAGAATTATGAATATACCTGCAAATCTAAAGTACAGCAATGACCACGAGTGGGTTCTTGTTGAAGGTAATATCGCAACCATTGGTATTACCGACTTCGCACAAGGACAATTAGGAGACATCGTTTTTGTTGACATTCAAACCGAAGGGGAAACCCTTGACCTGGGTGAAGTTTTTGGCGCCATTGAGGCAGTAAAAACTGTGGCAGACGGGCTTATGCCTGTTTCCGGAAAAATTATTGAGATTAACGCAAACCTGGAGAGTGCTCCTGAGTCTGTGAATAAAGATCCTTACGGAAGCGGCTGGATGATTAAAGTCGAAATGACAAATCCTGCAGAACTTGATGCCCTGATGGATGCAGACAAATACAAGACAATTCTCTAACTTATTCTTTTATATAACGAAATATTACCCTTTGGAAAAATCCAAAGGGTTTTTTATTAAATTTACACTCAGTTTAACAATAGAACCTTAAAAATATGAAGCACAGTTTTGGAAGTGACAATCATTCAGGAGTTGCTCCGGTAATAATGGAGGCAATCATTAACGCTAACAATGAATTCCAGGTTGCGTATGGCGAAGATGATATAACCAAGCGGGCAGTTAACGAGTTCAAAAGAGTTTTGGGAGAAAACGCCTATCCTTTTTTCGTTTTTAACGGTACCGGTGCAAACATAGTTTCACTTAAGGCGATGACCAACACTTTCAACTCCATCCTGTGCCCGGAAAGTGCACATATTAATATGGACGAGTGCGGAGCGCCTGAAAAGCTAACAGGCTGTAAGTTGGTACCTCTTCCCTGCGTTAACGGCAAAGTAACCCCTGAAACTGTAAAAAAAGCACTCATAGGTTTTGGATTTCAGCATCATTCTCAACCAAAGGTTCTTTCTATTTCACAACCAACTGAACTTGGCACCCTATATACCCCTGAAGAAATAGAAATTCTGGCCAGGCTTATGCATGAACACGATTGTTACCTGCATGTAGATGGCTCGCGCATCTCAAATGCCTCTGCCTCTCTTAAAATGTCTATTAAAAGCTTTACCGCCGATCTGGGAGTAGACGCCATTTCATTCGGCGGTACAAAAAACGGATTACTGATTGGCGAGGCTGTTGTTTTCTTTAGAGAAGAGCTTGCGAAAAATTTCCTTTATATCAGGAAGCAGGCAGGTCAGTTGTATTCCAAGAATCGGTTTATAGCTGCACAATTTGAAGCATATCTTAAAGATGATACTAATATTAAGCTGGCTTCGGAGTCCAATAGCATGGCTAAATATCTTGAACAGGAGCTAAAAACCGTTCCCCGTATTAAAATCAGCCGACCTGTTGAAACAAATGCAGTTTTCGCTTTTGTTCCGCGGGATTTGTGCGACAAACTGCGTGAACTTCACTATTTCTACATATGGGATGAAGATACATACGAAGTTAGGTGGATGTGTTCTTTCAATACTACAAAAGCAGACATCGATATTTTTATAAAAGATATAAAAAGACTTGTTGAATAAACTTAAACCCCCAATCTAAAACTATGGAAGTTAAAAGAACATTTGATCTTTTAGAAAATCTGGTTACACAATATCCTAAAGACGATATTCTGAGCAGAAAATTCAATGGTAAGTGGATAAAATACTCTTGCAAAGACTATTACGACTATTCCCATAAGCTTGCTTACGCTTTTCTTTCTATTGGCCTTAAAAAGGAAGACAAAGTAATTGCCATTTGCGCGAACAGGCCGGAGTGGAATTTCATTGATATGGGCCTTACCCTTGCAAACCTGGTATATGTTCCCGTTTACACAACAATGAGTAACGAAGACTATAAGCATATTTTTAACCACAGCGACGCAAAGGTTGTAATCCTTGGCAATGATGCTCTCGTAAAAAAGCTTGTTCCGTTTATTGAAAAGGCAGATCACCCTATCAAGGTATACACATTGGAACATGTCGCCGGATATGAGTCTATTGACGATTTATACAAGCTGGGAGAAGAGAATGCGGCTAAATTTGAAGAGACAATAAAGAAAAACAAGGCCGAAATAGGTGAGAATGAGTTAGCTACTATTATTTATACTTCCGGGACTACTGGCACTCCTAAAGGGGTAATGCTCTCCCATAGAAATCTCGTTTTTGAGTTTATTGGAACAGCCGTACAGCAAATAAGAGACTACAGGCATAAAATGCTTAGTTTCCTGCCTCTGTGCCATATCTACGAGCGCAGTATGAATTACGACTACCAATATCTTGGGATAAGCATCTACTATGCCGAGAGTCTGTCAACTATTGCTGCAGATCTCGCCGACTGCAAGGCAGATGGATTTTGTGCCGTCCCAAGAGTACTGGAGATGATGTTTGCAAAATTTGAAAGTGCTGGAAAAGACTTAAGCGGGATTAAAAAACTTATATACAACTGGGCATTTTCGATTGCATGCAAATTTGATTATTCAAAGAAAAGTCCATTATACAAACTCAGGTACTCAATTGCAGACAAGCTTGTATATAGCAAATGGAGAGAGAAACTTGGAGGAAAAGAGATGCTGGTTGTTTCCGGCGGTTCTGCAATTCAGGCTAAGATAATCAGGCTCTTTACTGCTGCAAAAATGTATGTATTTGAGGGTTACGGCATGACAGAAGCCTCCCCGGTTATTGCTGTCAATAATCCTAAAGAGATGATTATTAAAATCGGAACTGTTGGCAAAGCAATGGAAGGAACAGAGCTGAAAATTGCAGAAGACGGAGAAATTCTTTCACGAGGCCCTCACATTATGCTTGGTTACTATAAAGACCCGGAATATACTAAGGAGGTTATTGACAGCGAGGGCTGGCTGCATACAGGAGACATCGGAGTAATGGTAGATAAGATCTTCCTGAAAATAACCGACAGGAAGAAAGAGATATTCAAACTTTCGGCAGGCAAATATGTTGCTCCTCAAGTAATTGAGAACCTGTTAAAAGAGTCTTCCTATATTGAAAACTGTATGGTTATTGGTGAAAATCAAAAATTTGCATCAGCAATAATAATTCCGAATATAAACGGGCTTCATTTCTGGGCTGCCAAACATAAGATTCAATATGCAGATAATATTGACCTTATATCTAAGCCAGAAGTCATTAAAAAAATCAATAAGGAGATTGAAAAGGTTAATAGCAGCCTGGCTATTCATGAACAAATTAAAAGACCTAAGCTGATAATTGACGAATGGACTCCGCTAAACGACATGCTTTCACAGACTTTGAAGCTGAAAAGAACTAAAATAAGGGCAAAATATGCCGATCTAATTGCTGATATTTATAAGAACGAATAGAAAATGGTAGTACGGGAAGCCACAATCAAAGACAGAGAACATATAGCTGAGATATGGCGAGCTTGTTTCACTGATGATGAGGATTATATATATAAATACCTAAACCATTGCCTCCCTCATACCAAAACATGGGTACTGGGGAAAGAAAATGGCGATATTTACTCCTGTGCTTCTGTCATTCCTTCATACGCTATTTTAAATGGAGAAAATATTTCGGGCGGTTATCTTTATGGAGTAGGTACTCTACCGGGCCAAAGAGGCAACTCCTATTCCCGGATTATTATTGAGAAAGCTATTGATTACCTTAAGATTAACGGCTATTCGTATTTGTTGGTAAAGCCCGCAACAGTCGGCCTTTTTGAGCTCTATCAAAAGCTTGGCTTTGAAAAAGAGCTGCATAAATCTTCGTATAAACAGTACTTTGAGCAAATAGATAAGGCATCCATCAGTTGGAGATATCAAAAGATAATCGGCTCTGTTAAACAACTTTCTCCTGAGCGTCTTGCTAAATTACGAGAAGATCAATTATCAAAATCCTGCTTCATGTGGCCACTTTCAATCCTCAGATATGCCCTTTCCGAGGTATTGGATAGAAATGGAAATGCATTTGAATTCGAAAAAATCACAATTGAGGGACTTACAAAGCGCATTTACGTCATAGGATACCCGGATGAAACGGATATCTCCGGAAATATCTTCAAAATCCTTGAAAGCAACGCATCTACTACGGACGATTTTCAAGATATTTATTCAGTATTGAGGTTTACCGGAAGAAGCGAGACTTATGTTGTAAAAGCGGATCTTCCTGGCTATGGATATGAAAAATTGCCAGGCTCCAGCACGGAACTGGCAGCGCTTTTTATGGAATTAAAGGATGGTATTGCACAATCAATTGACAAACTCCACCTCTCTCTTCCAATGGAATAATATCAACATGTTCCACGAGGAACAATAACCGCTATTATCTTGCTATCTACCGAAATATACAAGCAGAATAGATATATCTGCAGGAGAAACTCCCGGAATTCTTGATGCTTGCGATATTGTTTTTGGTCTTTGTTTTTGGAGCTTTTGCCTTGATTCAATAGACAACGAAGTAAGGCTTGAATAATCAAACTTTTCAGGAATCTTAATCTCTTCCAATTTTAATATCTTATCGGCAATTCTCTTCTCTCTGTCTATATATCCTTTATACTTAATGAGGATTTCGACAGATTCAAGTATCTCCTTCTTAATAATTTTTACACCCGAAACAGCACCGTCGTAGGCATTATTCTGATAAGGTAATAAAAGGTCGGCAGCCAGGGTAGAAAAAGTTTCGGTCAGGGAAGATATATCATTATTTAATAGAGAATTACTTGCTGCGTTCTCTTCTTTATCTGCATCGAATAAAATCTCTAATATCTGAGGTGCATTTATCGATGAATTTGCCTTTTCAGCCAAATAATTTTCAATCGTTCCACGTGGAACAATTTCAATTAGCGATTTTAAATCGACCTGAGGCCTGCTTAAAATTTCGGAAATCTTCTTTTTTTGATTGATCGTGGTTGTGCTAATTCTTTCGAGAAAAGGATTTGCCTCGTCAGGTGAGATTGTAGCAGTAGTTAAAAAATCAATAATATCATTGATTAATTCATATTTTTTATTGATTAGCCTGAATCTTTCGTGAGAAGCTAGACCAATTTTATAACCAATATTTGTGAGCCGGAGGTCTGCATTATCCTGCCTAAGTAAAATTCTGTATTCGGCACGTGAGGTAAACATCCTGTAAGGCTCGTCAACTCCTTTTGTTACCAGGTCATCTATTAAAACGCCAATATAAGCCTGATCGCGCTTTAGAATCAATGGATCTTTCCCGGACAACTTTAAATGTGCATTAATTCCTGCAATTAATCCTTGTGCGGCCGCTTCCTCATAACCAGTAGTCCCGTTAACCTGGCCCGCAAAGTAAAGATTGGAAATAATCTTAGTTTCCAGAGTATGGTTCAACTGCGTTGGAGGAAAGTAATCATACTCTACAGCGTAGGCTGGTCTGAAAATAATTACTTTCTCAAATCCCGGTATCGCTCTAAGAGCTGCATATTGAACATCGAGAGGTAAAGATGAAGAAAATCCCTGAAGATAATATTCGTTTGTATTCCATCCTTCCGGCTCTAAAAAAAGTTGGTGAGAATCCTTATCTGAAAAAGTTCTTAGCTTATCCTCAATGCTTGGACAATATCTCGGCCCCTTACCAGATATTTTACCTGAAAAGAGAGGGGAAAATTGAAAGCCATCTTTCAGAATTTCGTGTACCTTGCTATTGGTGTGAACCATGTAACAGCTCATCTGGTTTACCGAGCCTTGAATAGGGGACGGAATATTCAAAAAAGAAAACTTCTCCGGATTGGTGTCGCCTGGCTGAATCTCAAGTTTTGATAAATCAACTGATCTTGCATCAATTCTGGGAGGAGTCCCTGTCTTCATTTTTTCAACTAAAAACCCCTTACTTAAAAGTTGCTCCGAAAGGTGAAGAGAAGGAAGCTCTCCTACTCTCCCGCCATCAGCGGTATTAAGACCAATAAACAGCTTACCGTTTAAAAATGTCCCTGCTGTAAGAATTACAGATTTAGCGCTAAAGGAAGCGCCGAGCTCTGTCGTAACACCAGTGACAGTATTATTATCGAAAATAAAAGAGACAACAGTATCCTGCCAGATATTTAAGTTTGGAGTGTTTTCTAAAATATATCTCCAGTTCAATGAATAGTGCTGTCTGTCGCATTGCGCCCTCGGGCTCCACATCGCAGGTCCTTTAGAGCGGTTTAGCATCCGGAATTGGAGGGTACTTGCATCTGTAACAGCTCCTGAACAACCGCCCAAAGCATCTATTTCTCTAACAATCTGACCTTTAGCTATTCCGCCAATTGCAGGATTACAAGACATTTGAGCAATCTTATTCATGTCCATAGTTAAAAGAAGGACTTTCGAGCCCATTTTTGCAGCTGCATGTGCTGCTTCACATCCGGCATGTCCCGCTCCAATAACTATTATGTCGTAGCTGTCTGTCATTTAATATCTTAAGTTTAAATAAAAACTTTCTTTCTCTCTCATTACTTTACTCTGAGCCTTAGTTTTGTCTTTGTAACCCAGGAGATGCAGCAGCCCATGAACAATAACTCTGTGGAGTTCTTCATCAAAAGATGAAGAATACGTTTTTGAATTTTCCCTTACTCTGTCGATGCTGATAAACAAATCTCCAGAAATAATCTGGTTTGAGCAATTGTCAAATGTTATAATATCGGTATAAAAATCATGTGACAGGTACTTTTTGTTTAATTCAAGTAAATATTCATCTGAACAGAAAATAATATTAATATCTCCTGATCTTAATTTAACATTATCTGATTCGGATGCAATAACACCCTTAATCCATTCGTTATTGTCCCTCCGTCCTTTGAAAACAAAACGAGTATCTTCTCTGAAGTATTTAACCATTGTTTTTCTGATCTTCCAGCAAATCCCAGTATTCGACTGCCCTTCTTGTGTGTGGAATAACAATTGAACCGCCAACAAGGTTCGCAACCGACAAAATTTCAAAAAGCTGCTCTCTTGTCACTCCTTGTTCAAAACATTTTTCAAGGTGATATTTAATACAATCATCGCACCGAAGCACCATTGACGTTGCAAGTCCAAGCATTTCTTTTGTTTGCGATGTCAAGGCTCCGCTTTCATAACATCTGGTGTCAAGATTATAAAATCGCTTAAAAAATAAATTGTCAGAATCAAGAATTATCTTATTCATTTTGGCACGATATGTGCAGAATTCTTCAACGCTATTCATGTTTTTATTATTTGCTGCAAAACTACTAAAATATATAAATTAAAATTTTAAAATTATGTCAAAGGTAAGTGTTATAGGTGCCGGGAATGTTGGAGCTACTTGTGTCAATGCAATGAATATGATGCAATTCGCTGGTGAAATAGTATTGTTGGATATTAAACCCGGTATTGCAGAAGGAAAAGCGATTGATATGATGCAAACCGCGAAGCTCCTCAGATTCGATACGAAGATAACAGGAGTAACAAATGATTATGAAGCGACCGCAAAATCAAAGGTAATTGTTGTTACATCTGGCCTTCCCCGTAAACCCGGTATGACCAGGGAAGAGCTTATCAGCACAAATGCAGAGATAGTAAACAACGTGGTTGAAAACGCACTGAAATACTCTCCTAATGCAGTATTTGTGATGATTTCAAACCCAATGGATACAATGACTTATTTAACACTGAAAAGGACTAAGCTTGCCAAGAACAAAGTAATTGGCATGGGCGGAATCCTGGACAGTAACAGATTCGTATATTATTTAAGAAAAGCTCTGGACTCTCCTGCAAGTGACGTAGCCGGCATGGTTATCGGTGGTCATGGAGATACAACCATGATTCCGCTGACAAGATTTGCAAACTTAAGAGGCATTCCTGTAAACGAACTGCTTTCTGGCGAAGTGCTTGCACAGGTAGCTAAAGACACTATGGTTGGTGGTGCAACTCTCACAAAACACCTCGGAACATCTGCCTGGTATGCTCCCGGTGCAGCAGCTGCAGCACTTGTCAGATCTATCGTACTCGATGAAAAAAAGATTTATCCTTGCAGCGTTTTGCTTGAGGGAGAATTCTCACAAGAAGACATTTGCCTTGGTGTTCCTGTAGTTGTGGGCAGGCACGGATGGGAAAGAATTGTTGAGCTCAACCTCAATGCAGAAGAGAAGGCAGAATTCCAGAAGAGCGCAGATTCAGTAAGGTCAACTAATCAGGTGCTAAAAGACCTGAATTTGATTTAGTAAAATTCAAAATATTTTGCATCTTTGCTGTGCAAAATATATGGGGTATTAGCTCAGTTGGCTAGAGCGCTTGCATGGCATGCAAGAGGTCATCGGTTCGACTCCGATATGCTCCACTTTAAAAAGTTTTTAACAATCATTTAAAAATTTATTCTCCTCATTATCTTGCATTTAGTAATTTTTTATAAAAGTTTATCCACAATTACTTTTGTCAAATAATTATTTCTTTCTAATTTTACAATTCGATAACCATTTGTATACATAACAAAGACATGGAAATAAAGAAAACGCCTAAAGCAAATCTCGAAAACAAGAAGCTGCTGTTCACGGAAATTGGTCTGGTTGCAACACTTTTACTTGTGTTACTGGCTTTCGAATGGAAAAGCTACGATAAAAGCACAGCACAAACCGGAACTGAAAACGCAGTTGTAATTGAAGAGGAGTTAATCCCTATCACAAATGAAACCCCTCCTCCTCCTGCAGAAATGCCAAAAATTCCTACTGTTTCTGACGTTATCGAAATTGTTGATGATGACATGAACATCAAAAATGACCTCATTATAAACACAGAGGACGACAAGAAACTCGGCGTGGAAATTAAGGATTATGTTAAGGGAGCAGTTGAAGAAGTAATAGAAGAAGAAGAAATTCCTTTCACAATTGTAGAAGAAAAACCAACATTCCAGGGTGGTGACGAAAATACATTTACAAAATGGGTTGCAAGTAAACTGGTTTATCCCGAAATCGCTAAGGAAAATAGCGTTCAGGGTCGTGTTATACTTCAGTTCCTCGTTGGTACCGATGGTAGTGTTAGTGACGTTAAGGTTGTCAGAGGAGTTGATGCTTCACTTGATAAAGAAGCTGCCCGCGTTGTTGCTTCTTCACCTAAATGGAAACCGGGAAAACAAAGGAACAAACCAGTTAAGGTTCGTTACACATTCCCTGTTATTTTCCAATTAAGATAATTAATTTTGAAAAATATGGACAAAGGCTGCCTCATAAGAAGCAGCCTTTTCTTTACTAAAGACAGATGACCGAACAGGACAATTTTATTGAAAAAGCCGTTTTTGTTGGCGTTATCAAGCAAAAAGAAGACGAACAAAAAGTCATTGAGTATCTCGATGAGCTGGAGTTTCTTGCAGAAACTGCCGGTGCTGTTACCGACAAAAGATTCATTCAAAAAGTAGATAAGCCAAACCCTAAAACGTATATTGGATCCGGCAAACTCGAAGAGCTAAAGGCATATATCAAAGAACAAAATATCAGTCTTGTAATATTCGATGATGAACTGACTCCCTCTCAGTTAAGAAACATTGAAAGAGAACTGGAATGCAGGATTCTTGACAGAACAAATCTCATACTTGACATTTTTGCAAAAAGAGCAAAGACTGCTTATGCGAAAACACAGGTAGAACTTGCTCAGTATCAGTATCTGCTGCCCAGGCTGACAAGAATGTGGACCCACCTCGAGCGCCAGAGAGGCGGTATAGGAATGAGAGGTCCGGGTGAGAGTCAGATAGAGACCGACCGCCGTATAATTCTTGATAAAATCAGCCGGCTAAAAGAACAACTGAAGAAGATAGACAAGCAGATGGCCTCACAGAGGGGAAACAGAGGCAATATGGTTAGAATCTCTCTGGTTGGGTATACAAATGTGGGCAAAAGCACACTAATGAACCTGCTGGCTAAAAGTGACGTTTTTGCCGAAAATAAACTTTTTGCAACGCTTGATACAACTGTGAGAAAAGTTGTTATCGAAAATGTCCCGTTTCTTCTCAGCGACACCGTTGGTTTTATAAGGAAACTTCCACATCAGCTTGTAGAATCTTTCAAAAGCACCCTGGATGAGGTTAGAGAATCCGATATCCTTATGCACGTTGTAGATATCTCTCATCCTAATTTTGAAGAGCAGATTAATGTGGTCCGCGATACTTTAAACGAAATAGGAGCAAAGAACAAGCCTGTATTTCTTGTTTTTAACAAGATAGATGCATATAAGTATATTCCTCAGGACGAATTTGACTTAGGTCCTAAAAAGAAAGAGAACTACACAATAGCCGAATTGCAGAATTCCTGGATGGGCAAAGAAAATGCTCCATGTATTTTTATTTCTGCAAGGGAAAAAATTCAGATTGACAAACTAAGGAACGATTTGTACAGAATGGTTGCCGAGATTCATGCCGGCCGCTATCCTTTTGATAATTTCCTCTGGTAGCTCCTCCACTACTTTGCCCTTATATCCTTTCATGGTTTTTGCTGCGACAAGCGAGTTAATAAGAGCCTCTTCGGTAGCCTCTATTGTTGCCATAAAGACCGGAGAAACAGCATCATTCTGAAGCTCTTTAGGCAGATAAAACTCCGAGGACTCGTCAAGTAAATTCTCTTTTGCTACAGACATTGCAATTATGTAGTCGCCGCTTCCGTTTGAAGCTATTCCACCGCTTTTTGCCAACCCCATAAACGCTCTCTTTGCCACCCTTTCAAGATTTCTTGAAGTAAGCGGAGCATCTGTGATAACTACAATCATGCAAGAGCCATCGGCATCCTGCATAATATTGTTTCTATAGCTATAGTTGTTAAGCATTTGACCAACAGGAACTCCTGCAACTTCAAGAACTCCTCCGTAATTTGTCTGAACAAGAACACCCACGGTATAACCACCCAGAGATTTAGGAAGAACCCGGGACGACGTTCCAATCCCTCCCTTAAATCCAAAACATATTGTTCCGGTTCCGGCACCTACCCCACCCTGTTCAACAATTCCTGACTTCGCATTCGCAATTGCCTCAAGAACATCTGCCGGTTTTACAACTCTTGCTCTTATATCATTAAGCCCTCCGTCATTTGTTTCTCCAACTATGCCGTTAACAGATCCGATTGTACCATTTCCCTCCTGGGCAAGAGTGTATGTTATCAGCGCGTCAAGAGCAGCCGCCACGCTCATTGTGTTTGTTAAAATAACCGGAGTTTCAATGTTTCCAAGCTCTTTAACCTGAGTGTATCCGGCAAGTTTTCCAAACCCGTTGCCAACAAATATCGCTGCGGGAACTTTCTTTCTGAACAGGTTTCCTTCATGCGGAACAATTGCTGTAACCCCGGTTCTTATATCCTCTCCCGAAATTAAAGTTTTGTGACCGACTTTTACTCCCGGCACATCGGTTATTGCATTGTTTTTTCCTGTTTTCATCACTCCTATTTTAACGCCATAGTCGCGGAGTGTATTCTGAGAATAAAGCTGATTATTAAAGACAATCAGACACAATACCGGCAAAAACAAAAAATTCTTCATGAAAGAGTTAATATTAGTGATAAAAACATATCGTTAAAGGGCCATAAAGCGCTCCAATGCGCTTTGTACAGCTACCGGCTCCTCAAGAAAACCATTGTGGCCGGAACTGGCTAAAAATACCGCTTCCGCCTTAGGCAGCTCTTTTGCGAGGAGTTGGGCCCTTTCTGCGGGAATATGATAATCCTCTGCACCGAAAAACATAATAAGAGGCGTTTCACATTCTTTCAGAAATTCGAAATTGTCCGGTCTTGCCTTAAGCCCCTCCACAGAAGCTGCTATTCCTTCGGGATCATGGGTTTCGGTTAGTTCGATAATTTCAAATATTTTTTCGTCCATTCTTCGTAAATTATTGGGCGAAAACATCTTTGGAATACCCAGGCGGGCTATTGTCTGCAACTTTGCCTGTTTGATAAGAGATATTTCCCTGTCCCTGTCTGTCTTTTTTTCAGGTGTATCTGCAAAAGGCACCGAGTGCATGAGCACGAGACCTTCAAAGAGCTGAGGATACCTTTTTACTGCTTCAATTGCTATGTATCCGCCCATAGAGTGACCCATAATATATGTTTTTTGCACACCGCATTTTTCAAGTACTGCACGTACAACATCTGCAGAAAACTCTATTGTATTTATCTCCTTGTTTGTTCCTGAAAGCCCGTGGCCGGGAAGGTCAATTGATATGATTCGCATTTTGGGAAGAAGCAATTTAATAAAATCGTCCCAAATATTAAGCGTTTCCAGATAGCCATGCAGCAAAACCAGACACTTCTCTCCCTTCTGGCTGTCAGATATGTGAACAGCGATTCCATTGCAGGTAGCAAAATACTCCATCTTATATTTTTTTACAAATTTAATAGAATATTGGCTAATTTTTATACTTTTGTGCAGCTAATGCCTATTCTACATTTATTATTCACCTTAAAAGTAATTTTATGAAACTTAACAGATTTCTTACTGTTGTGGCTTTAGCGGTCTTATCTATATCGCTTACAAGTTGTAACAAAGAACAGGCACCAATTGTCCTCACGGGTTCGTGGAAAATTGACACAGCAGGAACAGCTCTTGGAATTGTTTTTAATCAGGTCTATGCCGAAGAAAACCCGGTTGCATTACAATTTCTAAAAGACAACAAAGAAAAGGTTCGCAAACTGCTGTTTAATCCGGAAAGAGTTGTTTTTGACGCAACAAGTGCTGTTACCTTCAACTACACAAACTCTGCTCCTGTTGCTGGAACCTATACAAAATCAGACTTTTACTTTACAATTACGAACAGTGTATTCCCGAACGGAATCAACGGAGCCAGCGACAATATATATCTCGAATTATATTATTCGAAGGCTTTTATGATGGATCTCCTTTTCTCGATTCTGACAGAAAACGACCCGCCTGAGTCTGCGTTCATATCACTCATTGATAAGTTTGAAGCTATAGGACTGTACAAAAAAATGGTCACTCCATTATAGTTATTTATTTAACTGTTAAAACAAAAGAGGCCGGTTTAAACCGGCCTCTTTTTACATATATGTATAACTGTTAGTCTTTAAGCTTTGCAAGAAGGAACTCTCTGTTAAGTCTTGCAATGTGTGCCACGGAAATACTCTTGGGACACTCCAGTTCACATGCACGGGTATTTGTGCAGGCTCCGAAACCAAGTTCGTCCATCTTGGCAACCATCGCTTTTGCTCTTCTCGCACCCTCGATTTTACCCTGAGGAAGCAAAGCAAGCGAACTTACTCTGGCTGCAACAAAAAGCATTGCAGATCCGTTTTTGCAGGTAGCTATGCAGGCTCCACAGCCAACGCAGGCCGCAGCATCCATACTTTCCTCTGCAAAATCCCTTGGAATTGGAATCGAGTTAGCATCAGGAACGCCACCTGTATTTACAGATACATATCCGCCTGCCTGAAGAATTTTGTCAAGAGCTCCCCTGTCTACAACAAGGTCCTTAATAACAGGCATTCCTGCCGATCTCCATGGTTCAATGGTAATAGTATCTCCATCTTTAAAATGGCGCATATGAAGCTGACATGTTGTAATGTCATCGTCCGGGCCGTGTGCTCTTCCGTTTATATACAACGAACACATGCCACAAATGCCTTCTCTGCAGTCGTGGTCAAACGCTACCGGTCCGTTGCTCTTGCATCCTTTTTCAACCATTACTGGGTCGCAACCTTCTCTTATGAGCTGGTCGTTAAGGATGTCCATCATCTCAAGAAAAGATGTATCGGGTGAGATGTTCTTAACAATATATGTCTCGAACTTTCCCTTGTCTTTCGCGCTTTTCTGGCGCCAAACTTTTAATGTAAAGTCCATATCTGTTTTCTCTTAATCTTTATAGTTACGGGTTGCTGTTTTCACAAATTCGTATTTGAGAGGTTCCTTGTGTTTAACAGGCTCTTTGTCTTCTCCCATATACTCCCATGTACTCACATACATATAGTTTTCGTCGTCTCTGAGTGTTTCTCCGTCTTCGGTTTGCATCTCCTCACGGAAATGACCGCCGCATGACTCTCTTCTCATGAGAGCATCGAGCGCCATGAGCTCTCCCATTTCAAGGAAATCGGAAACCCTGAGTGCTTTTTCCAGCTCCTGATTGAATTCCGAATTTTCGCCCGGTACAAAAAGGTTTTTGTAGAACTCTTCGCGCAAAACTTTAATTTCCTTAACAGCTTTCTTTAGACCTTCCTCGTTTCTGGCCATTCCAACAAAGTTCCACATAATGTGGCCAAGTTCTTTATGGAAATAATCTACCGGCTGTTTTCCCTTTATCTCAAATAGTTTTGCAACCCTCTCTTTGATAGCTTTTTCGGCTTCTGCAAAAGCAGGGTTGTTAATATCTGTTTTAGGAACCTGTATTTTATTTGCCAGGAAATCCCCAATAGTGTATGGGAGGATAAAATATCCGTCGGCAAGACCCTGCATGAGAGCAGATGCTCCAAGACGGTTTCCGCCGTGGTCGCTGAAGTTTGCCTCTCCAATTGCATAGAGTCCCGGTACAGTTGTCATTAAGTTATAATCAACCCAAAGACCACCCATTGTATAGTGAATAGCCGGGTAAATCATCATTGGTTCGTTATAAGGATTTACGTCTGTTATCTTTTCGTACATCTGGAAAAGGTTTCCGTAACGCTCTTCAATAACGTGTTTTCCAAGGCGGTCAATTGCCGATTTAAAATCAAGGAAAACGGCAAGTCCGGTATCATTTACACCAAATCCCGCATCGCATCTCTCTTTGGCTGCTCTTGACGCAACGTCACGAGGAACAAGGTTTCCAAAAGCAGGATAGCGGCGCTCGAGATAGTAATCTCTGTCCTCTTCTGCAATTTGTGAAGCCTTTAATTTTTTAGCTCTTATCTTTTCAACGTCCTCTTTCTTTTTAGGAACCCATATTCTTCCGTCATTTCTCAGAGATTCACTCATTAGAGTAAGTTTCGACTGCTGTTCTCCGTGAACCGGAATACATGTAGGGTGAATTTGTGCAAAACAAGGGTTTGAGAAGAAAGCTCCCTTTCTGTAACACTGAAATGCAGCAGAACCATTGCTGTTCATTGCATTGGTAGACAGGAAAAATACATTGCCGTAACCACCGGTTGCAATAACAACGGCATGTGCCCCGTGTCTTTCGATTTCACCTGTTACAAGGTTTCTGGCAATAATTCCTTTTGCTTCGCCATTAATCAAAACGACATCAAGCATCTCGTGCCTTACAAAAGATTTTACCGAACCTTTTTCAATCTGGCGATTTAGAGCGGCATACGCGCCTAAAAGCAGTTGCTGACCGGTCTGGCCTCTTGCATAGAACGTTCTGCTAACCTGAGCACCGCCAAATGAACGGTTGTCAAGCAATCCGCCGTATTCTCTTGCGAAAGGAACTCCCTGGGCAACACACTGGTCTATAATTGAGTTACTTACCTCTGCGAGGCGATAGACGTTTCCTTCTCTGCTCCTGTAGTCTCCCCCCTTTATTGTATCGTAGAAAAGACGGTAAACAGAGTCATTGTCGTTTGGATAGTTCTTGGCTGCATTTATACCCCCCTGAGCCGCAATTGAGTGTGCTCTTCTGGGCGAGTCGCTTATGCAAAAAACCTTTACATTATAGCCCAATTCTCCCAGCGAAGCAGCAGCAGATGCTCCTCCCAGGCCGGTTCCTACAACAATCACTTCAAGCTTGCGCTTATTAGCTGGGCTTACTACACGAATCTGAGACTTATGCTTCGTCCATTTCTCGGACAAAGGCCCCTCAGGGATTTTTGAAATAAGTTTTTCGGACATTTTTAACGGTATTAAAAAAAGTGCACAAACCTAGACATTTTGGGCAAGATAAACAAAGAATACTCCTAATTTCGTATATTTACCCGATGATAAAAATGTAGCATTACAATAATATTTATAACTCCATCATACACATGAAAAAAACTCTTTTATCACTAATCACGGTACTATTGACGGGCCTGTCGCTCTATTCACAGGTGTCAATTATTCCAAAACCCAATTCTGTAATAACAGGGGAGGGGGCTTTTGTTCTGGACAGAGGCACAACAATCTCTGCTAACTACAAAAACCAGTCGGACCTTAATTATCTAAAAGAAAAATTAGTAAAAGCAACGGGATTCCAATTTACGGTTACAAATAATTTACAACCAAAAAATTATATTTTTCTCGACATGTCTGCCGGTTATCAGATTCCGGACGAAGGTTATATCCTTACAGTATCTGCAGATGCCATTACAATTAAAGCCTCTGCGTCTTCCGGGATATTTTACGGCATACAGTCTCTTCTTCAGCTCCTTCCGCCAACAGTTTACTCCGGAAGAGCAACCGGACACGAAATATGGAAAGTTCCGGCAGTTACAATAGAAGACTCGCCAAGGTTTCACTACAGAGGTATGATGCTTGATGTATCCAGAACATTTTTCGATGTGGCTGTGGTAAAAAATTATATCGACTGGATGTCTTACCATAAAATAAATGTTTTGCACTGGCATCTTTCAGATGACAACGGATGGAGGGTGGAGATCAAGAAATACCCCGACCTGACTGCCAAAGGAGCCTGGAGGGGCCCGAACGAAGTACTCGAACCTTCATTTGGATCTGGAAACCAAAGATATGGAGGATTTTACACACAAAAAGAGATTAAGGAAGTTGTTGCTTACGCAGCCGAAAGGCATGTTGAAATAGTGCCCGAAATAGACCTTCCGGGGCACAGTAAGGCAGTTACAGCTTCATATCCCGGCGTTGCCTGCGACAGTGAAGAAAACGGCCTCAGCGTACAGGGAGTGGGACAGAATGTATGGTGTGTCGGAAAGGAAGAGAACTTCAAGATGCTTGATAATATTATAAAGGAGCTTGCAAATCTTTTCCCTTCGAAACATATTCACATTGGAGGAGATGAAGTTAACTTTTCTGCATGGGACAAATGCCCTAAATGCCTTGCTTTAAAAGCAAAAGAGGGGCTGAAGGATAATGAGGAGCTGCTGAATTATTTTGTCCGCAGGATGGAAAAGATTGTTGAAAAACATGGCAAGCAAATGTCCGGATGGGACGAAATTATCAGCGGCGGTGCGTTAAATCCTCAAACAAGAGTATATGCATGGAGAAGTATTGAAAAGGGTATCGAGTCGGTTAAAAAAGGACAACCTACCATTATGATGCCAGGCCAGTATTGCTACTTCGATATGAAGCAGTCGGAACTCGAGAGGGGCCACAACTGGGCAGGACTCGTACCTTTAGAAAAAACCTATTCTCTTGACCCTATAGGAACAGCTTCTCTTAACGAGTCCGAATCAAAACTGATTGTTGGCGTACAGGGTGCTCTTTGGACAGAACTTCTCGGATGGCCGGCAAGATTTATTGATTATCAGACTTATCCAAGACTTGCTGCAATGTCTGAAACGGGATGGACAATGCAGAATTTAAGAAGCTGGAGCGACTTTTATGACCGTCTTACAAAATTCCATTACGACAGAATGTATCACATGGGAATTGCTTTTCGCATTACTCCTCCTGAAGCAAAATACGAGGATGGAGCGGTTAGGGTTACTCTTCCTTATCCATGGGCTGTTGTAAGGTTTACAATGGACGAAAGCGAACCCACAGCACAGTCTCCGGTATACAAAGGCGAAGTATATACAGATAAACCGTTAAAATTCCGCTTTGCAACATTCTTCAGGGACGAACTTAAAAGTATTACTGTTAAAGTTTCTAATTTGTCTTATGAATATCAGAAACCAGAACTCGAAATAGAGACAAACATCGATGCCGGAAAGGGAAATCCATTGACAAATCTATACGATTACAAACAAAACACCTATTTCCGCAGCAGCAGAAAATTGCAGGCAGGAGACTTTATTACGTATCGCTTCAAATCTCCGGTTACTACTCCAAAAATTATTGTAGAAACAGGCATTCCAAATATTGCATTTTACTGGGTTACCGATGGATATGTTGAGGTTTCGTATGACGGTTCTTCATTTGTTAAGTACAGCGATCTCTTCAGGGGTTCGGCCACGATTCTTCCCAAAGAGCCCGTTAAAGCAGTAAGAATAGTTGTCACAGCTCCAAACGACGGACACATTGCCGCATTCCAGGATCTCATGATTGAGTAGTTTCAGGCGTCGGGTTGAGTTTTCTTTCTGACAGCAATTCATTGCCAACTAATTGCTTCGGGCTTGTGCGTCCTCGCTGCGTTTCACTTCGTTCCGGCCGAATCGCCCTCGTCAATTAGTTGGCAGCGTAAAAAGATTGTTCAGAAATGTTTCAAATCGTCGCCTGAAACTGTGCCAAATATTAGATAATTAACAAATTGCTAAGAAGATGCAGAAATTAAGTCTGCATCTTCTTAGCAATTATTGGCAATATGATTTTCAGCAGGATTGTTTTTTTCGCCTCCGAAAGGGACAAGTTAGGTGCTCCTGCTCCGCAGATTTACGTCTTCGACGGAAAAAATTTGCCTGCCGCATGGCTCATAAACCGCGGCAAAGCCGCACCTTATTTTTATTTTATTATTTATTTTTCAGAGGCTATCGGTTGTATGGGGCTAATTAAAATCTTGTATCGGCAGCGAATAGAAACTTATTACGCATCGTCTTTCATTGCCAGATAATTGATGAGGGCGATTCGGCCGGAGGGAGCGCAACAACTGAGGACGCACAAGCCAGAAGCAATTATTTGGCAGTGTATAAACCGCATGATAAAAAAATTCTTCGCCGATGAAAAAGTTATTTATTGGCAGAAAGAGATTTGTATGCCTGTAAAACAATCTGGTCGGCCTGCTGGTTGAGTTTAATTACCTCAGATGTGTTGAGCCCCTCTTTTCTCCAACGCTCTATTGATTCTTTGTAGATGGAAAAAATTGATTCTTCGCTACCCTTTAGCTCCTGAAGATATCCGGTTCCTTTACTGTTGTATATGAGTGGAAAAAACATGTATTTTGAGCCGTTTCCTCGTTTAACCGAAAAGGTCTTGTATTTTAGGGCAAGGGCCATATTGCATGCTGCCGCATTTTTTGAATCTGCAGCTTTTAAAACAACTGAAGGTTGATTTTCTGCTGTTTTTACCCATAATGGAATAGCAAGCCCTGCAGGCGGATATCCCAGAACGGTCCACATTGTTGTCATCTCAGGATTTTCTCCAGGTTTTACACCCTGAATTACTACAGAGGCAGTTGAGGATTTTCTTGGAATAAAGTCCTGATCTATAACCCAACCTCTTCCTTTTTCAGGAGAAAATTCGGCTTTTTTATAATCAATACCCATAAGAGAGTGGTAATATGAACGGGAAAGATTATCGAATATCCACTGTGGTGTTATATTCATAAAAACAGCCTTTACAGAAAATATTTCGCTTGCTGTCTGATATCTTATATATCCCATTCCTTCATTAAACCTTCCTGTGTAGGAGTAATTTGTATAAATCAGATATCCTTCCGGTGCATTTTTAAGGTCGTTTGCATCAACTTTTGTAAAACTGGTGTTGTTGGTTTCAAAATAAGCGGCACCGCCTTCGGCATCTATTACTCCAAAGTTAGCTTCAACCCCAAGTGGTTTTTTGTGTTTTTTAAGAAACGCTTCAAAATCCTTTATGTTTTTACAAACAGATAAAGCTTCAAACATTATCTCTCCCTCTTTATCCATCTCTTTAACATTATCGTCTTTAAGATTATATGAAGCAGTATTCATAATGGAAAAACCGGCATCGTTTGTACCCATCCATATTATTCCTGTACTATCCGGGCTATTAACCAGTCCTATGAAATTATATTTCTCCCCCCTGAAGTACTGAATTCTGTTATTGTCTTCGCCGGTATCCCTGTTTTTCCACAAAAGCGGTCTTCCGTCTGCGGTTATTTTTCCGGTAATAATGGCAGATGTACAAGCGTAGGCATCAAGAGTAACCATTAACGATAATGCGAGTAAAATTGTAAAGAGGGCTCTTTTCATAATTTTATATTATTTTTCAGAATAGTGATCTTTCGTCGGTTGTTATTTTTGCAATTCCAAGATGTTTATATGCCAGATCTGTAACCTCTCTTCCCCGCGGAGTTCGTTGTAAAAAGCCCTCTTTAATCAGAAACGGTTCATATACTTCCTCAATTGTTCCTGGATCTTCACTTACGGCGGTTGCTATAGTACTTACTCCAACAGGTCCTCCCTTGAATTTATGGATTATTGTGGAGAGAATTTTATTATCCATGAGATCCAGACCTCTCTTATCTATATTTAAAGCATCAAGAGCATATTTTGTAATTGCAATGTCAATATTTCCATTTCCCTTGACTTGTGCAAAATCCCTTACCCTACGAAGAAGAGAGTTTGCAATTCTTGGAGTACCCCTGCTCCTTCCGGCAATTTCCTTAGCAGCATCTTTTTCTATTCCAATATTCAAAATTGCTGCGCTTCTTGTGATAATTTTAAGCAATACTTCTGAATCGTAATATTCCAGGTGCGACTGTATGCCAAAACGGGCTCTCAGAGGCGAAGTGAGTAATCCGCTTCTTGTTGTGGCTCCAATTAAAGTAAAAGGATTGAGAGTTATTTGTACCGATCTTGCACCGGGACCTTTGTCAATCATTATGTCAATTGAAAAATCTTCCATAGCTGAATAGAGATATTCTTCAACAATAGGTGAGAGGCGGTGAATTTCGTCTATAAAAAGAACATCACCCTTTTCAAGACCGGTGAGCAATCCCGCAAGATCGCCCGGTTTATCCAGAACAGGACCGGAAGTAATTTTCATATCCACACCAAGTTCATTGGCCACTATATGTGCAAGAGTGGTTTTACCCAAACCGGGAGGACCATGTAAAAGCACATGGTCAAGTGCTTCACCTCTAAGTGATGCGGCTTTTACAAAAATCTTAAGATTCTCAATAATTTTTTCCTGACCCGAAAATTCGGCAAAATCCTGAGGACGTATTTGTCCTTCAAAATCCTTATCTTTACTCTCTCTCTCGTCGTGCGGGTCAAAACTTGCCATTCTTCAAAAATTATTACCGTTTTATCTTTTACAAATATATCTATAGTTTTTATATAAAATTTGATTTTAATTTATGTTTGTTGATATGTTAATAACTAAACTTATCATCTTTAATAAACAATTATTTTAACTTTATTAACAAGTTATTAATATTAAAAATTCAACCTAATTAATTATAAAATAAAAATTTATATAAAAATAAACAGCATTATTAACTATTGTTGACAACTGTAAGAAAGGGGATTTCAACAATTGTGAAATGTGGATAAAAATGCGATAAATAATTCAAAAAATTGCCCTTAAAAATTTGGATATAAAAACGAAGATTATATATAAAAAAAGATGGCAATAATTGTAAAAGAATTATGAATTTTTATAAACATGAGACAAACTGTTTTATTAACAGTATTTGGTATTATTGTTAATAAACTATATTTGCACCCTATTATATGAAAGAGGGTTTGGTATTAGAAAAATTTGCAACCCAAGATGCTGCAAAAGAGCTTATTAATTGGGTTGGGACTTCAAAGGGAGGAGCCATTACGGCGGAGGGACTCTATTCTTCTGCAAAGGCTTTTGCCATGGCTGCTGCAATAAAAAGCGGCCTTCATTTTATACTTTTAAACAACAGGGAAGATGCCTCTTACTGTTCGGGAGATTTATACAGCCTTCTGGACAAAGAGTGTGTATTCTTCTTTCCGGGATCGTCAAACCATAGTGCAAAAGGAGATAAAAAAGACCCTTCATTTCAGGTTCAGAGAACAGCTGCCGTAAAAGCCCTAAACTCATACCGCGAGGGAAGCTATGCCGGTGAAAAACTTATAGTTGTTGCCTATCCGCATTCTGTAGCAGAACTTTTGCCTAACGAAAAGAAGTTAAGCTCGAGCATCCTTAAGATATCTAAAGGAGATATGCTGTCGCATGAATTTATTAAAGAAACACTCATTGAGTACTCTTTTGAAAGGGTGGACTTTGTTTCCGAACCGGGTCAGTTCGCTTTGCGAGGAAGCATTATAGACCTGTTTTCTTATTCCGACAACAGGCCGTACAGAGTAGATTTTTTCGGGGATAATGTAGAAAGCATAAGAATATTTGAAATCGACAGCCAACGGTCGCTGGAAGAGCTTGGAACCATTGAAATCTTTCCTAATATATATGAAGGCAATGCAGACGAGGAGCTGACAAATATATTTGCATTCACAGGCAAGGCCTCTGCAATAT
The DNA here is from genome assembly GCA_021371955.1 of Bacteroidales bacterium. Classification (GTDB taxonomy): domain Bacteria; phylum Bacteroidota; class Bacteroidia; order Bacteroidales; family UBA932; genus Bact-08. The sequence goes on along the minus strand of JAJFVD010000012.1, from coordinate 78,631 downwards.
GGATTACCGATGCGGAATATTTTACTCAGCAGATAAAAACGCTGAAAGAGCTCGAAAGGCAGGATGAGAGGTTAATTGAACCGGCGCAGTTTGCAATGGAAATTGGCAATACCAGGACTATACTTTTCGGACCGCATTCAAAAAAGTTTGAGACGGAGAAAACCATAAAATTTCATACCTCGCCGCAACCCTCTTTTAACAAAAACTTCGATTTGCTTGCCGGAGACATAGACAACAAAACCGCAGAGGGATTTGATGTATCAATTATAAGCGACAATCTTAATCAGATAGAGAGGCTAAACCAGATATTTTCTTCAATTGAAGGGCATCCGGTTAAATTCAACCATCTGAACTATTCTCTTCATGAGGGATTCACGGACCATAACTCCATGCTTTGTTTGTATACCGACCATCAGATATTTGAGCGGTATCACAGGGTTAAAACTTATAGAACAGTTGAGAAGAGCGAGAGGCTTACTATTAACGACCTCAACTCTTTTCAGATTGGAGATTATATCGTTCACGTGGACCACGGTATAGGTGTTTTTGGTGGCCTGGTGAGAACAAGTATAAACGGAAAGCCGCAGGAGGTGGTAAAACTTATCTACAGGGATGGCGACGTTATATTTTTGTCTATTCACGGCCTGCATAAAATTTCCCGTTACAAGTCAAAGGATTCTTCTCCTCCTAAGGTATATAAGCTTGGTACCGGTGCGTGGAACAAACTCAAGAGCCAGGCAAAATCAAAAGCTAAAGATATTGCCTCGGACCTGATAGAGTTGTATGCGAAGAGAAGAGGTTCCGGAGGCTATGCCTTCTCCGGCGACTCTTATATGCAGTATGAGTTGGAAGCTTCTTTTATTTATGAGGATACTCCGGATCAGCTTAAGGCGACTAAGGCGGTGAAGGAGGATATGGAGCAAAACTATCCAATGGACAGGCTGGTATGCGGAGATGTGGGTTTTGGCAAAACCGAGATAGCAATAAGGGCTGCATTTAAGGCCGTTGCCGACAGCAAGCAGGTGGCAGTTCTGGTTCCAACAACAATTTTAGCACTTCAGCACTATAAGACATTTACAAGAAGGTTAAAAAACTTTCCTTGCAACATTAGCTATATCAGCCGGCTCAAAACGTCCAAAGAGATTAAAGAGACAACCGACAAGCTTAAAGAAGGACAGTTGGACATTATTATTGGCACCCACCGGTTGCTTAACAAAGAGATAAACTTTAAAGATTTGGGGCTTCTCATTATTGACGAAGAGCAAAAATTCGGAGTAGCAGCAAAAGAGAGACTGAGGCAGCTCAAGGCAAATGTGGATACTCTCACTCTTACGGCTACGCCGATCCCCCGTACGCTTCAGTTTTCCTTGCTTGGAGCAAGGGATCTTTCCATAATAAACACTCCTCCACCAAACAGACTCCCCATTCAGACGGAGATAATTGACTTTAATGAAGATTTAATAAGGGATGCAATCAATTTTGAACTTGAAAGAGGAGGACAGGTCTTTTTTGTTCATAACAGGGTAGAAGACATTAGGGCGATTGAAGATATCATCCGCCGGCTATGCCCCGATGCAAAATGCTGCGTTGGTCATGGTCAGATGGAGCCAACAGCACTCGAGAGAGTAATTCTTGATTTTATGATGGGCGATTATGATATTCTGATTGCCACAACAATAGTAGAAAACGGGATTGACATTCCGAATGCAAATACAATGATTATCAATCAGGCACAAAATTTTGGCCTGAGCGATCTTCACCAGCTTAGAGGCAGGGTGGGGAGATCCAACAGCAAAGCCTTCTGTTATCTGATAGTACCTTCAATGCTTGCAATAACAGATGAGGCGAGACGCAGGCTAAAGGCAATTGAGGCATTCTCCGATTTAGGAAGCGGATTCAACATTGCAATGCAGGATTTAGATATCCGCGGTGCAGGAAATATGCTTGGTTCCGAACAGAGCGGTTTTATTGCAGAAATGGGATTTGAAACATATCAGCGCATATTGACCGAGGCGGTAAATGAATTGAGAGAGGAGAGGGGTATGGAGATTCCTTCAGACTCGCAACAGACCGCAAAAACGAATGATTTTGTTGCCGATTGCTCAATTGAAACCGACCTGGAAATACTCATCCCGGACGATTATGTAAATATCACGTCAGAAAAAATGAGGCTTTACAAAGAGCTTGATGCTGTTGCCAACGAAGCTGAACTAAGGAATTTTCTTGAATCGCTTGCCGACAGATTCGGACCTTTGCCGCATCAGGTGCAGGAATTGTCGGACACGGTGCGGCTAAGATGGCTGGCGATGGAGCTGGGATTCGAAAAAATAGTGCTCAAAGAAGGTATGCTGATTGCGTACTTTGTAACCAATAAGATGTCGGGATTCTATAAATCTCCCGGATTTGCAAAAATTCTCAATTATCTTCAGAAACAGTCCAAACGCTTTGAAATTAAGGAACACAACGAAAAACTCTTTATTAAAGTGAGGCGCGTGGAGAGTATTGAGAGAGCATATAAAATATTTATGGAGATGCAATCCTGAAAAATTATAACTTTGTAAATTGTGACTAATCTCATAATAGATATCGGAAACACAGCTCTTAAAGCTGCCTTTGCTCAGGGAACAGTAGTAGGGGCCGTTGAAAGATACTGCGGAGAAGGAGTTTTGGATTTCATACTTGGAATGACCGCCACACAGAAACCGGCAGTAATTGCAATCTCCACCGTTAGAAAATTTGATGATAATTTTTACGGCAGGCTTAAGCGTGAGTGTGAGAAACTTATTGTGCTGAATGATAAAACATGGCTTCCGCTTGTTAATAAATATAAGACGCCGGAAACTTTAGGTGCAGACAGGATTGCATCTGCAGTTGCGGCAAAGGGGCTTTTTCCCGGGAAAAATATTTTAGTTTTTGATTTCGGGACAGCCCTTACAATTGATTTTATTACATCATCCGGAGAATTTCTCGGGGGAAATATTTCGCTGGGATTAAGGACTAGATATATGGCCTTAAACCATTATACTCAGCAACTTCCGCTACTAGATACACCGGAGGAATTTGAGGGAATAGGGGGGTCGACAAAGGACGCAATAAACACCGGCGTTATTTTAGGTCTGATTTTTGAAGTTGAAGGTTATATAAGGCAATATCCGGATCACATACATATTTTTACAGGTGGTGATGCGATTTATTTTGCAAAAAAATTGAAAAGTCCGATATTTGTAGTTTACAATTTAGTATTGATGGGTTTAGCCCATGTAGCTGATTATTATGAGAAAAAACAGATTCTTTGCTAAGGCATTACTTCTTTCATTATCAATGATGTGGGTTGGCCTGGCCTTCTCTCAAACGACAGACGCCCTAAACACGTTCACTCCGTATTCCATTTTTGGAGTGGGCAACATTTCCAAACAGGGTACCGCATTAAACAAGGCTATGGGAGGAATCGGCATCGGTTTCAGAGACAACCGTTCCATCAACTACATCAACCCGGCATCAATATCTTTCAGAGATACTCTTGCCTTCATGCTCGACTTTGGCATGGAGCAAAACAATAATTACTATTCTTCGGCAACATCATCGTCGGCATACAACACATTCAATATGCACGATTTTGTAATGACTTTTCCTATTTATAAAAAATCGGCACTCATAATCGGAGTAACCCCATACAGTTCCGTTGGCTACAAATTTGAATCGAAAGAGACCGATCCGGAAATCATTAATGCGCTCGGAGACGTTACATATCAAAAATATGGAACAGGTGGAATAAACAAACTCTTCCTCGGAGGCTCTGCCAAGATTTTTAAAAATCTTTCCCTTGGAGCAGAATTGTTATACTACTTTGGAACTATTGACCGGTATTCAAATATAAACTTCAGCAACTCGGGGTCGCTCCGGAATATTAAAACAGGAGACGACTTTGTAATCAGCACAATTTCAGGTAAGCTTGGCCTTCAGTACAGCTATAATTTTGACAAAGAGAAATCGCTTACTCTGGGTGCAACATATCTTTTTAACACAAAACTCAGCGGGGAGCGTACAAAGTATACGTTTTCAAACACGACATCGGAAGCAGTTGATACCGTTTCCTATAATGTTAGCACAAATACAGATCTGCAAATTCCGGGAGAACTTGGAATTGGTGCCTCATACAGATTACAGGACAAATGGATGATTGGTGCAGATTATGTTAGACAGAACTGGAAAAATGCCAGCGTCCCTCTCACTCCGGGTGTGAATTTCCTTCCGACTGCGAGCAGTTCAATAAGACTTGGAGGCGAGTACACACCAAACAGATATGATATAAGGTACTATCTTAAGAGAGTGACATACCGGGCGGGGCTCTATTACGACAAGTCGTACGTGAGCCTTAACGGTCAGCAGATAAATTCGTTTGGGATAACATTGGGAGCCAGCCTGCCAATTTACAGGTGGTATAATGCATTTGGATTCTCAATTGACATGGGTCAGAGGGGAGTTGTGAGAGACGGACTAGTGAGGGAAAGATATATAATGCTAAACCTAAACGTGAGCCTTCACGATATATGGTTCCAGAAATACAGGTACGACTAAAATAAATTTAAATTTAAAATAATTAATGGTTATGAAGAAAGTAAGTGTTTTATTTTTACTTGCAGCCCTTTCTCTGATCTCAATATCATCTTTTGCTCAGGGAAAATATGGTAAAGATAGTGTAGAATGTACCAGAAATCTCTCGTTTTATTCAGATTATATGAAGCAGGGAAACCTTAATGAGGCTGCTCCATTGTGGAGAGAAGCTTTTCGTTATTGCCCTCCGGGAGTAAGACAAACCTTGTATGTTGACGGGCAAAAGATTTATAAATTTCTTATTGAGAAAAACAAGTCCAATGTTGCGTTAAAAAACGCATTGGTTGACTCTCTTCTGATGATGTATGACTTAAGGTCTGAATATTTTCCAAAATATATTTTGACAGCTCAGACAAACAAAGCTCTTGATATTGTAAATTACAAAGGCGACCAGAATAAATTTGTATTGGAAACTCTTGAAAAAGTAATAAAAATGGGCGGTGCAAATGTTGATCCGTCTGTTTTCGTTCTCGCAATGCAGCGAATTTCGGATATGTATGCAAAAAAAGAGGTTGATGCAGAGAAAGTGATGAACCTTTACTCGAGCCTTACTCCTATTCTGGAGGCGCAGATTAAAGCAAATCACCCGGATGCTGCCTCGGTAAAAAAGGACGTTGACAATCTTTTTGCGGTGAGCGGTGTTGCAAGTTGTGAAAATATTGTTGCCATGTTTTCACCTAAGTTTGACGCCACTCCGGGAGACAAAGAGCTCGTTTCCGGTATTGTAAGCCTGCTAAATAACGGCGGTTGCTACAAGGAGCCTCTTTTCCTTAAAGCAGTGGAATCTCTCTATAAAATGGATCCGTCGTATCAGTCTGCTTTCTATCTGTATAAACTGTACTCTATGAAAGAGGACTATGCAAATGCAGCAAAAATGCTTCAGGAAGCAATAGACAGCGATCAGTCGGGCCCTAAGGAAGATGCAGAATATCTTTATACTCTGGCATCAATCTATTACGGCAAACTTGAAAGTCCTGCGAAAGCTGTTTCTTTAGCGAAACAAGCAGCTGACCTTGACCCTTCATATAATGGAAAGGTATATATGCTCATGGGTTCTGTATGGGCATCTTCAAGATGTGGCGGAAACGAAATTGAATCAAGAGCAAAATGGTGGGTTGCAGTTGACTTTTTTGTTAAAGCAAAAAATGCTGACCCTACTCTTACTGAAGAAGCAGACAGATTTATTTCAACTTATCGTCAATATTTTCCAAAACAGGAAGATGCATTTATGTACGACATAATTGACGGTTCTTCTTATACTGTTTCATGTGCAGGGATGAGAGAATCGACAACAGTGAGAACTATTAAATAAGAAAGATGTTCTTTAAAGACTTTCAGGATTTAAGAATTATCAGGACAGTAGCAGCCACTTTTGTGGTTGCTACTCTTCTTTTTTCCTGTAAAGACGAATTGCCGGTTACCGACCCCATTGATGCGAAAAAAGTGCCTACGCATATCGTACTTGAAATGTCTTTAGAACAGTCATCCGGCGGGAAAGTGAAGATGAGGGTAAGCGCTCCTGTAATGCAAAATTTTTCCAAGAGCATACCTCCTTATGAGATATTCCCCAATGGAATGAATGTAAAAGCCTTTACCGCCGACGGCCTCCTCGAAACCGAAATAACAGCCAAACAGGCAAGACACATAAATTCTCCGGAGAAAGACCAGTGGGAGGCATACGGAGATGTAGTGATTAATAACTACATAAAAGGACAAACAATAGAAACCGACACCCTTTATTGGGATAAATCCAACAAAAAAATCTTTACGCATTGCTATGTCAAGATAAAGGATCCGTTGGGATTTATACAGGGTTATGGAATGGAATCGGACGAACTTGCAAGAAATGCGATACTTCTTCGACCTTTCGATGCTTACGGAATAATAAAAAGAGATTCAACAGAGGTAATTTACGTAGATACTGTTAACTTTATAGGGCCCATTTTAAAGATTAAATAGTATGGTTTCTATTATTACGGCTATTGTATCACTATTGATACTCTCTTTATTTGCAGCTCTGGAAATCTCTTTTCTGGCCTGCAACAGATTGAAAATAGAACTCGACCTAAAACAGGAGAGGCACTATGCCCATATTATTGAAATTCTGCTAGAAAACAGCACGCAATTTTTAAATTCACTTAAAATAGCTTACGCATTCTTTTTGGTGCTTTTCGGAGTATCGGTTGTAAACATATTTTCTCCTCTGATAAATGAATATATTACAGATTCGCTTTTTGGAATAATAGTCATTGAGATTTTCCTTATCGTATTTCTTGCCGTGGGTCCGGCCAATCTTCTTCCTAAAAGGCTTTCCGTTAATAACCCAAATCTGGTACTTGAAAAATTTTACTGGCTCGGATATGCTGTCTATAATACGATATCCCCTTTTATGAAGAAGAGAGAAATATCCCAATCTGTTGTCCCGCCGGGAGAGCCTGAAACATCGGCAGATATTGAAATAATCCAGAATGCACTTAATTTTTCCGAAGTTCTGCTTAAGGAGTGTATGATTCCAAGGACGGAAATATGTGCAATTTCTAAGGACGCTGCACTTGAAGAGGTAATATCGCTGTTTGCCGAGTCTAATTATTCCCGAATTCCCGTTTTTGCCGGAAGTGTAGACAGGATAGTAGGCTATATACACTCAAAAGACCTGTTTGCCGGAGGCAAAACTGTTTCGGAGCTCATACGCCCGGTTGATTTTGTAACCGAGGATATGAACGCAAATGCCCTTCTTACGATGCTTACAAAAAGCAAGCGGTCGCTTGCAGTTGTCCTGGACGAATACGGCGGAACAGCCGGGATAGTTACCCTTGAAGACCTTATTGAGGAAATATTCGGAGAAATATCGGATGAGCTTGACAAAGAAGAACTTTCGGAAAAAAGGATCTCAGACAATGAATTTATCTTTTCTGCGCGAAAGGAGATAAAATATCTAAATAAAACATACGACCTTAACCTTCCCGAATCCGAAGAATACGAAACTCTTGGCGGGTTAATAACTTACCTTCACGAAAATATTCCCGGCGAAGGAGAAGTGCTTGTTTTTAACAACTTTTCTTTCAAAATACTCAAAACGGCCTCAAACCGTGTAGAGACAGTGAGTTTGAAAGTAGAAGAAGAATAATAGATATCATAAATAAAAAAATTACTATCTTCGCGCCTTACAAGGAAATAACTTAAAACTTTATAAAAAATGGCAGTTCTCGAGAATATCCGAGTTAAAATGGGTGCCTTTATAACGATTATCATCGGTATCGCACTTTTATCATTTATTGTTGACGCAGACACGTTACAATCGGCAGTCTCCATGTTCTCGTCCAAATATGATGTTGGAGAGATGAAGGGAGAGGCAATCTCTTATAAGGATTATCAGAAAAAGATTGACTATTTTACTCAAATCCACCAAATGGCAACCGGTTCGTCAAATGTTGACGAGCAGACGCAGGAGATGATTAATCAGGGAGCATGGCAGGACATTCTTACCGAGAAGGTCCTTATCCCGACAATCAAGGATGCAGGGCTTGACGTTGGAGAAGAAGAAATGTTTGATTTAAGCCAGGGAACACAAATTTCTCCGGTTCTCACAAGAGAGCAGGCTTTCTTGGGTGCAAACGGTCAGTTCGACAGAAATAAGCTTGTTGAATTCATTAAGGCTATCCCAACTGACGAGAGCGGCAAACTGGCAACATACTGGAACTATCTTGAAAACACAATGATGAACGACCAGATGTTCTCAAAATATGTTTCATTGCTTGCAAAGAGCAGCGTTATGAACCCGGTTGAGCTCAGAAGAACAATTGAAAACAACAATATTACTTCCGATGTTTCATTCATTATGCAGCCTTACGGTTATCAGATTGATACCACAGTAGCTGTATCAAAACAGGAGATAAAGGAATATTACAACCAGCGCAAGCAGAACTTTGAGCAAAAAGCCAGCAGGGATATTGAATATGTTGTTTTTGAAGTTCAGCCTTCGCAGGAAGATATCAACCTCACGAAAGGCGATATTGAAAAAGTATATAATGAGTTTGCCACAACCGGCAATCTGAAATCTTTCCTTGCAAAGAATTCTGAAAAGCAACTCAACCCGTATTACTTCAAAAAGGGCGAGCTTGCTTCAATTTCTCCGGCACTGGACAGTTTTGCATTCGGAGCAACTCCGGCTGTAGTTCTTCCGGTTTTCCAGGAAGGAAATATATTCAGGGCAGCAAGAATCAGTTCTGTTAAGAACATTCCTGACTCAGTATTTGTAGAACACATTCTTCTGGACGGCAGAGACAAGGCAGTTGCTCAGGCAAAAGCGGACTCTCTCATTAAACTTCTTGAAGGAGGAGCAAGCTTCACAGAACTCGCAGCAGCGAATTCACTTGATAAAAACCCTAATGTTGCTCCCGGCGAACTTGGATGGATGACACAAAGCTATATGATTCCGGGTTTTGACACATGTTTTGTTGCAGCTCCAAACAAGCTGATGAAACTTGAGACACAATACGGGCTTCATATTGTTAAAATCAAAGAGAAGACCGCTCCTGTGAAAAAAGTTCAGCTTGCCATACTTGAAAAGAGCGCAGTTGCCGGAAAAGAGACTTTCCAAAAGTACTATTCACAGGCAAACGACGTAGCTTCAAAATCGGCAGGAAAACTTGATAAGTTCAGAGCCGTTATAAAAGAGATGAATCTCGTTCCAATCCCGGCAATGGGAATCGAAGAGGGAGCAAAAACAGTTGCAACATACAAAAACGCAAGAGAACTCAGCAAATGGGTTTATGGAGCTAAGAAGGACGAAGTTTCACTGATTATTTCCATCGATAACAAATACTTCTTTGTAGCAACCGTAACAGCAATCCGCGAAGAAGGAATTCCATCGCTTGCTTCAATGGAAAGTACAATTACTACAATCCTTAAGAGAGAAAAATCTAACGAGAAGATGCTTGCCAAAGTTAAGGAAGAGGTAAAAGGAATGACCAACATCGAAGAAATTGCTGCCAAACTTGGAACAACAGTAAACAAACAAAGCGGTATCTCTTTCGGAGCAATAGGATCGCAGTCATTTGACCCGATATTTATCGGTTCTGTTGCAGGTGCCAAAGAGAACACTCTTACCGGCCCGGTTAAAGGCAATGTTGGTATCTATATTTTCAACGTAGACGCAAGACAAACCGGAGCTTTCTTCACAGAGAACGATGCAAAAGCAAAGGCAAGTCAAATGTTTTCTTACCAGCTTCAGCTTCTTCAGGGAGTATTTGAGAAGGGCGGAGAAGTTAAGGACCACAGAGCAAGATTCTTTTAGCAGGTAGCTGCTGAGCAATAAATAAAAAGATGGGCTGTCTAATAACTAGACAGCCCATCTTTTTATTGTTAATCTTCGGCGGCTAAACGTTAAAGCGGAAGTGCATGATATCGCCGTCCTGAACTACATACTCTTTGCCTTCGACTCCGAGGCGGCCGGCTTCACGGCATGCGGCTTCGGAACCGTATTTTACATAGTCTTCGTATTTAATGACCTCAGCACGTATGAATCCCTTTTCGAAATCGGTATGAATCACGGCCGCTGCCTGAGGTGCCTTTGCTCCTTTATGGAACGTCCAGGCTCTCACTTCCTGAATGCCGGCAGTAAAGTATGTTTCGAGGTTCAGAAGGGAATAGGCCGATTGAATTACTCTGGAAACGCCGGATGCCTCGAGACCAAGTTCCTGAAGAAACATCTCCCGCTCTTCGAAACTCTCAAGCTCTGCTATCTCTGATTCTATTTTTGCTGCTACAATCAATATCTCCGCCCCTTCGTCCTTAATTGCCTCTTTTACCATATCTACATAGGCATTTCCGTCCTTTGCAGCTCTTTCGTCTACGTTGCAAACATAGAGAACAGGCTTGTCCGTTAAAAGAAAGAGTTCTCCGGCAAGCTTAATATCGTCGGCATTGTCAAAAACAACGGTTCTGGCGCTCTTTCCCTGCTCAAGTATCTCTTTGTATTTAATGAGAATATTGTAGAGTCTTTTGGCCTCTTTATCGCCTCCTGTCTGTGCCTGTTTAGAAACCTTCTTCAGTCGGTTTTCAACAGTATCGAGGTCCTTTATCTGAAGTTCGGTGTCAATAATCTCTTTATCTCTTACCGGATTGATGCTGCCATCTACGTGAACAATATTTGGATCGTCGAAACATCTGAGAACATGAATTATTGCATCAGTTTCGCGAATATTGGCAAGGAATTGGTTTCCAAGCCCTTCTCCTTTACTGGCTCCTTTTACAAGCCCGGCTATATCCACAATTTCAACTGTTGCAGGAACAACCCTGTGCGGTTTTACCAGTTTCTCCAACACCTGAAGCCTTGCATCGGGAACTATTGTAGACCCGAAATTGGGCTCAATTGTACAAAACGGGAAGTTGGCAGACTGAGCCTTCCCCGAACTTATACAGTTAAAAAGGGTCGATTTTCCAACATTTGGAAGGCCTACTATTCCACACTTTAATGCCATTTTTCTATTTTTTATTATTTGAGGGGGCGAAATTAGTCAAATTTTACAATAAAATCTAAAATGAGATAAAACAAATTAATAATCAGATATTTATTGAATACGCAAACAGTGCCGGAAGCCGGAATTTTTATATTTGACTATGAAATTACTACAAAATATCATACAAAAAACATGGGTAACATGTTTTCCGGGTATAACAACGATTGTACCCGGCATGTTTGTATGTATCCTCCTTTTTTCTGCACTTTTTTTGCTTTTACCTAAAACTACAGATGCACAGGATTTCAGGATTGTATTCTGGAATCTTGAAAATTTTTTCGACACAAGAGACGACCCTCTTACTTCCGATGACGAGTTTACCCCAATGGGGGAGAAACACTGGAGCCGAAAGAAATTCAACGAAAAGAGAAACGGACTGGCGAAAGCAATTCTTCTGCTGGCAGATGGGGAGCTGCCGTCGCTTATTGGAGTGGCCGAAGCGGAAAACAGGTATGTGCTACGCCAGCTGACGGAGGCTACGGCGCTTTCGCCCGCCGGATATGGAATAATACACAAAGATTCTCCGGATTTCAGAGGAATAGATGTGGCACTTCTTTACAGAAAAGAGAGATTTTCTCCTTTAAAAACTGATTTTATTAATGTCCGGCTTCCCGATACAACTATGAGAACGAGGCTTATATTATATACTAAGGGTGTTCTTGACAAACTGGATACAATTCATGTTTTTGTAAATCACTGGCCATCGAAATATGGTTCAGGAGTTTTGTCCGATTCAAGGAGGGAGGCGGCGGCCGGCTGCCTAAAGCGGTATTGCGATTCGCTGTTTTTTAGGAATTCAAGGGCAAACATTCTGTTAATGGGAGATTTTAATGATTCGCCGGAAAGGTCCGCCGCATCTGCTTTTCCCGGGTTTACAAACCTTGCGGAAAATCTGCATAGGAGAATTCGCCGGGGGAAAAATAACAATGAGACCAACGGAGGCATCGCGGAAACAACTTTTCGATACAATAGAGCAAAGGGCAGCATCAGGTTTATGGGAGAGTGGGAGCTGATAGACCATTTTCTTGTCTCGTCCAATCTTATGAACCCCCATGAGCCTATTTACTGCCTCCCGGAATCGATGGAGATTTTTTCGCACACCTATCTGCTTGAAAATGACAGACAATATTTGGGTTACACGCCAAGAAGAACATTTAAGGGGCCGAGGTATAACGGAGGAGTGAGCGACCATCTTCCCATAATAATGACGATAAAAAAGGTTTGGTGAAATTTATATACCTTTGCCGCATGTATGTAAAACCAAAAAAGTCTCTGGGACAGCATTTTCTTAAAGATGAGAAAATTGCCCGCAGAATTGTAGATTCGCTTATCCTTCCTTCGGAAGAGCAACAAGCCGGCGTAAAAACCCGTGTGCTTGAAATTGGACCCGGTACAGGTGTCCTCACAAAATTCCTTATTGAAGACAAGCGGGTAGATTTGTATGCTGCCGAAATAGACAACGAATCAATAGAATTCCTGAAAATAAATTACCCTTCGCTTGGCGAGAAACTTCTGGAGGGAGATGTTTTGAGAATGAACCTTAAAGCAGTATTTCCGGAAGAATTCCATGTAATCGGGAATTTCCCGTATAACATTTCATCTCAGATATTCTTTAAAGTGCTTGACAATAAAGAAAATGTACCTCAGGTTGTTTGCATGATACAAAAAGAGGTGGCCGAAAGACTTGCATCTCCTCCCGGGAAGAAGGCATATGGAATTCTTTCTGTGTTGCTGCAGGCATGGTATGATATAGAATATCTTTTTACCGTAGACGAAAACAGTTTCACTCCTCCTCCAAAAGTTAAATCTGCCGTTATCAGGATAACAAGAAACAGCCGCACTGCACTTGAGTGTGACGAATCGCTTTTCAAGGCGGTAATTAAAACATCCTTTAACCAGAGAAGAAAGGCTATCAGAAACTCAATAAAGCAATTGCTCGAGGGGCGTCCAGCTCCGGACAGCTATCTGTTTGGCCAAAGGCCGGAACAACTCTCCGTTGAGGAGTTTATTGAACTTACCCGGCTCATTTACAACAAGTAGTTATTTCGAGTTGATTGCTTCAACAGGATTTAGGTTGGCAGCAGTGTATGCAGGAAGGAGGCCGGCAACAATTCCTATTATCGAAGAGATAAACAAGCCCCTGAATACATTGTAGGCAGTAAGCTCCATTGGGAACGACTCGTTCCCGTGCAGAGCAAGAACCACCCCCAGAACCATCAGAATACCAATTGCTCCGCCTGCAAGTGCAAGTGCAGCAGCCTCGGCAAGAAACTGGGTGAGGATAATATATTTTTTGGCGCCAAGAGCTTTCTGGATACCAATAAGGTTTGTACGCTCCTTAACAGAAACGAACATAATGTTGGCAATACCAAATCCGCCAATCAATATTGAAAAACCTCCGATGATCCATCCTGCCAGATTTATACCGCCGAAAATCGCCTTTGTCTGGCTGAGCAGAAAGGTCATTTCGTTAAGAGCAAAGTTGTCGTTTTGTTTTGGCTTGAGCCTTCTTATTGAGCGTAGCAACTGCCTCATCTCCTGAATGGACTCGTCTCTGTCCACGCCATCAATTGGTTTTATGCAAATCATGCTTTCTGTCCGCTTCACATTCATAATTGTTGAAGCGAATGTATAAGAGATCAGTATTGAGTTGTCTGTATCGAAAATGTTTACAATACTCTCTCCGGCTTTTTTCTGTACGCCAATAACCCGGGCATTTGCGTTACCCACTTTGATTACTTTGTTGATTGGGTTCTCGAAACCGAAAAGGGCATTAGCCACCTCGTTGCCAAGGATAACAACTGGAGTAGACGATTGCGCCTCAAATTGAGAGAAGTAGCGCCCCCTGTCAATTTCGATATTTGCAATTTCGCCCCACTCATAGGTAGCAGCAGTAATGAATCCCGAATTAAAAGAAGCCCTTTTGTATGTAACGGTCCTATTTGTAAAAACTACAAAAGATGTAGCAGCGATTGTTTTGGACTGTGATTTAAGGAAAAGATACTCCTCATATTTGGGCATAGGGCGGTTCATGTATTCCCACCACTTATACTCCTCTCCTTCCGGCGGAGCAAACGGGAACTGCTGAACATAAACGGTATTTCCTCCAAAGCTGTTTAGCCCCGATTCAACATTCTTTTGCAAAGCACCTACAGCCGTAAAAACGGTTACAATTGAAAAGATTCCGATACTTACTCCAAAGAGAGAGAGAAATGTACGGAACTTGTCCCCTTTGAGGGATCCAAAGGCAAATCTGATACTTTCAAATATCAGTTTGATAATCATAGTTATTCTTCTGTAGAGTTTTATCATAATCTCTCTTTTATAATCCTGTTTTCTTCTTTAAACTTCTTAGCTTATCAAAGGCATCAAGCGGGGACATAGTGTTAATATCAATGTCTTTAAGCTCATCCCGTATACTTGCCAGCAAAGGGTCATCCAGCTGAAAAAATGACAACTGCAAAGAATCTTCGTTTAAAGTGACTCTCCTTTTTTTCGAGCCCTCTTTCTCTTTTGATTCCAGCTGCTTAAGCACTCTTTCCGCTCTCCTTACAACATCATGAGGCATCCCGGCCATTCTGGCAACGTGAATACCAAAGCTGTGCGCAACTCCTCCCGGAGTGAGTTTCCGGAGGAAAATTACATTTTTGTCCACCTCTTTTACAGAGATGTGGAAGTTTTTTACCCTTGAAAAATGTTCTTCAAGGTCGTTTAGTTCGTGGTAGTGCGTTGCAAACAATGTCTTTGCCCTGAATTCCGGATGTTCGTGTATGTACTCGACTATTGCCCAGGCAATGGACATACCGTCATAGGTACTTGTTCCCCGGCCGATTTCATCAAGCAATATAAGGGACCTTTGTGACAGATTGTGCAAAATTGTTGCAGTCTCGAGCATCTCAACCATAAAGGTAGACTCTCCCCTGGAAATATTGTCCGAAGCACCCACGCGAGTGAATACCTTATCCACAATTCCAATTTTTGCCGATGCTGCCGGAACGAAGCTTCCGGCCTGTGCAAGGATAACGATAAGAGCCGTTTGCCGGAGCAAAGCACTCTTTCCGGACATGTTTGGCCCTGTGAGAATGATTATCTGCTGACTATCAGAGTCTAAGAACAGGTCGTTGGCAATATACTCCTCGCCCGGAGGCATCAGTGTTTCTATCACCGGATGGCGCCCGGCCTCTATAACTATTGTGTTACTATCATTGATTACCGGCCTGTTATAATTATTTTGCTTAGCCAATTGCGAAAATCCCGTGAGAAGGTCTAAACGAGCTATAATTGAAGCGTTTAATAAAATAACAGATATGTTTTTTTGTATGATTGCCACCGTGTTGGCAAATATGGACTGCTCAAGAGCAATTATCTTTTCTTCGGCACCAAGTATCTTTTCTTCATACTCTTTTAGCTCCTGAGTGATATATCTTTCTGCGCTGACAAGGGTCTGTTTGCGTATCCACTCCTCAGGAACTTTATCCTTATGGGTGTTCCTTACCTCGAGGTAATATCCGAAAACATTGTTGTAGCTTATTTTTAACGAGGAGATTCCGGTTCTTTCTATCTCTCTCTCTTCCATCTCCCTAAGAAACTCTTTCCCGTGGTGCGATATTTTTCTTAGCTCGTCCAGTTCTGAATTTATGCCGGGGCAAATTATGTCCCCTTTTCCAAACTGATTTGCAGGTTCGGGCAGAATCTCCCGGTTTAGAAGTTCAATGAGGGATGTACAATTGTCAAGGCCGGAGGCCAGCCCGGTTAAATCGGAGGCTTCGGATTCCGGACCACCTGCTGCAACATCGGCACAAATCTGTTTGATGGGTGCAATTTGTTCCAGCCCTCTTTTAAGCTGGACAACTTCCCTCGGAGATATTTTTCCTGCAGCGGCCTTTGAGATTATTCTTTCAAGGTCGCCTATATTTGAAAGGTGTTCTCTGAGTTTTTCCCGGTTATCATTATCTTTATAAAGAATGTCAACAATATTGTGACGGGTGTTGAGCTCTTTTATGCTTTTGACAGGCATGGCAATCCAGTTGCGAAGCAGCCTTCCTCCCATTGGGGAAGAGGTTTTGTCAATTACCTTAATGAGAGATGCTCCCTCATCGGCATAGCTTCCAAAAATCTCAAGATTGCGGAATGTAAATTTATCAATCCAGACGTACTCTTCTTCGTCAATTCGCGAGATAGAGCAGAGGTGGCCCAGAGAGTCGTGGCGCGTGAGGTCCAGATAGGAAAGAATTGCTCCGGCAGCTGTTACAGCCAACGGCATGTTCTCTATTCCAAAACCTTTTAAAGATGCAACATTAAAGTGGCTGATAAGCTTTTCACGGGCAGAGTCGTAAACGAATGTCCATTCGTCCATTGCCGATACATAAATGTCTTTTCCAAACCTCTCTTCAAACCCGCGCTGATAGCTCTTTTGCACAAGGACCTCTTTAGGGGCGAAGCTTGCAAGAAGAAGTTCGATATAGTTGAGTGTTCCGGATGCTACACGGAAAGCGCCGGTAGAGATATCCAAAAAAGCAATTCCTGCCATGTCCCTGTCGAAATGGACAGAGGCAAGATAGTTGTTTTCTTTGTTGTTGAGGAGTTGTTCGTTATATGCAACACCGGGAGTCACGAGCTCGGTAATACCCCTTTTTACTATCTTTTTCGTTAGCTTGGGATCTTCGAGCTGGTCGCAAATTGCAACCTTGTATCCGGCCCTCACAAGTTTAGGCAGATAGGTATCAATTGAATGGTGCGGGAAACCGGCAAGTTCTATATGCTGGGCAGCACCATTTGCCCTGCGGGTGAGCACAATGCCTAATACTTTAGAAGCAAGAATGGCGTCCTCGCTAAATGTCTCATAGAAGTCGCCAACACGAAAGAGAAGAATAGCGTCGGGATATTTGGCCTTGATTGCCAAATATTGCTTCATCAGTGGTGTTTCTACTATGATTTTGTCGCCCTTCATTCTTACAAAAATAGACATATTTTGTTTCAAATCTCTATCTTTGTAGAATATCCCCAAAAATTAAAGCCACTATGAAAAATTACCCGAAAACAAGGCAGATTATTATGCTGCTTTTTGCTTTTATTGTTACAACAACAGCCTGGAGCCAACAGACAAAAGAAGAGAGAGCGCAGAAGGAAATTGCCGGCATAATGGAAAAGACTAAATCAGTTGGTCTTTCCGTTGCAGTGGTAAAAGATGGCAAAATAATTTACAACCAGTCTTTTGGCAAGAAGAATATAGAACGCGGCACAAATGTCGCCAACGACGATCTTTTCCGGATTGCCTCAATATCAAAGTCTTTTACAACAACTGCATTGATGACTCTGTTGGACAAAAAGAAAATAAAACTAGACGAGGATGTGAGCAATTTAGTGGGTTTTCGCGTAAGAAATCCTAAGTTTCCCGATGTGAAAATTACTGTGAAAATGCTTCTTTCGCATACTTCCAGCCTCAATGATTCAGAAGGTTATTTTAGCCTGGATGTAATGAATTCAGACAAAAACAAGAATTTTGCAAATTGCTACAACAATTACGCTCCGGGAACATCTTATGAATATTGCAACCTTGGATTTAACACAATAGGGGCAATCGTTGAAAAGCTTTCGGGAGAAAGGTTTGACAACTATGTAAGAAGGGTTGTTCTTAAACCGCTTGGGCTTAATGCCGGGTTTAATGTAGATTCACTTGACTCGAAAAAATTCGTTACCCTTTACAACTACGAACCTTTAGATACAACCAAAGGCTCTCCTAATATTTTTCGCGAACAGCCGTCGGCATATGTGAGCCGCGCAAAGGAAATAGCATCCGGTTACAAAATGGGAGTGAGCACACCACTTTTCTCTTCTACAGGCGGAATGAAAATATCTGCAAACGGACTTGCCAGATATATGATGATGCACATGAATTTCGGAAAGGACCCGATGTCGGGAAAAAGAATCATTTCCAAAAAGAGCTCAAAGCTTATGCAGGCGCCGGTAATTGAAACCTCTCCGGGCGAAACATACGGAATGTCATTAAGGCAGTCAACCAAACTTATTCCGGGAGAAATAATGACAGGGCATACAGGATCGGCATACGGCCTTTACAGTGCAATGTTTTTCCAGCCAGAAAAAGGTTTTGGAATAGTAATGATGACAAATGGCTGCCAGCCGGTTTATAAAGACGGGTTTGTGACTATTCAGCTGGAAACCATTAGAGCGCTTTATAATATTTTTATTGCAGAGTAAGGTATATTTGCAAGGACAAACAGCAGATGAAAAGAGTTCTCATAATTACATATTACTGGCCCCCTGCGGGAGGTTCCGGTGTTCAGAGATGGCTCAAGTTTGTCAAATACCTGCGGGAATTTGGATACGAGCCTGTTGTCTACACCCCGGAAAGCCCGGAGTTTATGGCAATTGACGAGACTCTTGAAAAAGAAATCCCTCAGGGTGTCGAGGTTGTCAAAAGAGAGATATTTGAACCCTATTCAATCTATAAAATACTAACAGGGAAGAGAGGGAAAGCCCTTAAGCCGGGATTTATAAACACGGGCGGGTCGGGTGCGAAAGCCGTTCCTTTCAAGGAGAAACTGTCGCTCTTTATCCGGAGCAATATGTTTATACCGGATCCAAAAACCTTCTGGATTTGTCCATCGGCACGGTTCCTAAAAAAATACCTCAAAGAAAATCCGGTTGAGGCAATTATCAGCACAGGACCGCCTCACTCGATGCACCTCATGGCAAAGAAAGTTTCCAGGGCCACGGGAATCCCGTGGATTGCAGATTTCCGCGACCCGTGGACAAAGATGTATACCTTCAAATACATGAGGTACTCGGCTCCTGTTATTGCAATTCACAAAATTCTTGAGAAAAGCGTAGTGGAAAGAGCAGACGCAATAGTGACGGTTACAGGAACAATAGGAAGAGAGCTTCGTGCATTGCGGAAGAACGAATCGAAAGGGGCTGAGTCTACTATGGATATGGGTGTTCACATTATAACCAACGGGTTCGACAATGCCGACTTTTCTACTGAAAATGTACCTCTGGAAAACTCTTTTACCCTCACATATACAGGCCTTTTCGTAAGAACCCAGAATCCTGCTGAACTTTGGAAAGTGCTGGCAGAGAGAGTACGTAACAACTCTGTATTTGCAAAGGACCTAAAAATAAGGCTCATTGGCCATACAGATGGTGCCATCCTTGAAGACATCGAAGGCAACGGACTGGGCAGAAATCTGGAAATAATGGATTACATGCCGCATACCGAAGTAATAAAATGGCAAAGAGGAGCTCAGATACTTCTGCTTTCGGGGGGAATGGAGCCGGAGTCCAAAGGGATATTAACCGGCAAATTCTTTGAATATCTTGCTGCCCGCAGGCCGATACTTGGTTTTGGACCTAAGGGAGGAGACATGGACATTGCACTTGAGGAGTGCGAAGCCGGAAAGATGTTTGACTATGACAACAAGGCGTATATTGCCGAATGGATAGACCGCCGGTATGAAGAATACAAAGGGACAGGGATTCCGCCTGTTTCCGGGAAAATTGAGAAATACTCGCGCCGGGAACTTACTGCCAGGCTTGCGGGAGTCCTAAATGAAATAACAGAGAGAAAAATTTGAGATTATGATTAATTACAAAAAGATTCTGCCATATCTTATTGCAATACTATCGTTTATAGTTATTGCATATATGTTTACCCCTCAGGTATTTTCCGGGAAGGTGGTAAATCAGGGCGATATCGCTTCGTGGAGGGGAATGGCAAACGAAATTATTTCTTACAACGAAGCAAACCCCGATAAGGACCCGGCGCTTTGGACAAATTCAATGTTTTCTGGGATGCCTGCCACAACAATTTCTGTGGTTTACGACGGAGACTTCACAGACTACCTCTATAAAATTCTCTTTGTAGGGCAACGCCCGCCAAGCTATTTGCTCATCAGCCTCATTGGCTCCTTCTTGCTTTTCCTTGCATTTGGGGTGAATGTGTGGCTGTCTATAATTGGAGCAATAGCAATCTCTTTCTGCTCGTACAACATGCAGCTTATTCAGGTGGGCCACAACTCAAAAATGGTGGCAATAGCCTTTATGCCGTGGGTTTTGGCGGCTGTCGTATATGCCTACCGGAAAAAGGCTCTGCTTGGGGCACTGCTATTTGCATTTGCCCTCAGTTTTCAGATTAAGGCAAACCACCCCCAGATTACATACTATCTTGCAATAATAATTGCCGGCTATGCAATAGCTCTGCTTTATACATCAATTAAGGACAAATACTTCCTCAGGTTTTTAAGGACCTCGGTTTATCTTTTAATTGCCGGAGCGATTGGAATAGCCACAAACATAAACCACCTCTGGCCAACATACGAGTATTCGAAATATACAATGAGGGGAGGATCGGAACTGGCAAAGGAAAAAGGGACAGAACAAAAGGGCCTCGAAATTGCCTATGCAACACAGTGGTCCTACAGCCCGGGGGAAACTCCAAATCTATTGATCCCCAATTACAACGGTGGGTCTTCGGTGGGAGAGCTTTCTAAAAACTCGGAATCCTACAAGGTTCTTCAATCGGGTTTTCAGGGTGCCGAGCAGATAATCAAACAAATGCCGCTTTACTGGGGACCTCAGCCATTTACGGCAGGCCCGATGTATCTTGGCGCCATATCAATTTTCCTTTTCATTCTTGGGCTCATTTTGCTCAGGGGAGCCACTAAGTGGTGGATCGCGTCGGTGAGTTTGCTTGCGCTTCTGCTTTCGTGGGGGTCCAACTTTTTGCCGGTAACGGAATTTTTCTTCAACTATATTCCTCTTTACAATAAATTCCGGACTGTATCAATGATTTTGGTGATTCTTCAGATAACCATACCACTGCTTGCATTCCTCACCGTGGACAAACTTCTCAAGGGAGAGTACGACCAAAAGAAAGTGAAAACAGGGCTCATTATCTCTCTTGCAATTACTGCAGGATTTTCATTAATAATGGCTATCCTTCCATCTTTGGCGGGTTCGTTCACAGGCGCTTCGGATACACAATTGCCGGAACAGCTCAGAGGCGCATTGGTTCAGGACAGACAATCTCTGCTTTCTGCGGATGCTTTCCGCTCTCTGGTGTTTATTCTTCTTGCCGGGGCTGCGCTTTGGTTTACAATCTTGGGCAAACTTAAGAAAGAGTATATGTTTGCAATCCTGGGTGTGCTCATTATTGCCGACATGTGGAGTGTGGACAAGAGATATCTCAACGACTCACATTTTGTTAAGAACAGGGATTTTGAACAACAATACTCAAAGAGGCCGGTAGATGAAATGATTCTTCAGGACAAAGACCCAAATTACAGGGTTCTCGATTTGAGTATAAATACATTTAATGATGCTCATGTGAGCTATCACCACAAAACAATAGGAGGCTACAGCCCTGCAAAACTTCAGAGATATCAGGATTTGATTGACAACTATATTATTCCTGAAATGCAGCAGATTGGCAAGGACTTAACCGGTATAA
Organism: Bacteroidales bacterium; assembly: GCA_021371955.1. GTDB lineage: Bacteria > Bacteroidota > Bacteroidia > Bacteroidales > UBA932 > Bact-08. Next base: position 57,028 of record JAJFVD010000012.1, on the reverse strand, counting down.
AAACCATAGAAGAGGCGCAGGCCAAATTTGGAAACTACCCTATCCTCAATATGCTAAACACCCGGTATATAGTTATCGGAGCTCAGAATCCTCCGCTTGTTAACCACAATGCTCTTGGAAACGGATGGTTTGTAAATGAGGTAAAAGTTGCAGGCAATGTTACTGAGGAGATTGCCGGAATAGGAGCCATGGATTTGTCCAGGAGCGCAGTTGTTTCAAAAGAGTTTGAGGCAGCGGTTGCAGGTATTCCTGCTGCATCGGTGCCTGTTTCTTCGGATACTTTGATTGCGGCATCTGAGACTTCCCTTATCAAAGACTCTGTTTCGTCGCCGGCGGAGTTCATTAAACTGACATATTACTCTCCAAACGAACTCACATACGAGTACACTGCCCTGACAGAAAAACTTGCTGTATTCAGCGAGGTTTACTATCCTAAAGGATGGACTGCATATATAGACGGGCAGCCTGCCGAGATTATCAATGCCGACTTTATTCTGCGGGCACTTAAAGTTCCTGCGGGCACACATAAAGTTGAGTTCAGATACAAACCGGAGTCCTTTACAAAGGGCGCAATGTATTCGAGAATTTCATCGGGATTGCTCATTTTATTGCTTTTGGCCGGACTCGGAGGAGAAATTTATAGCAGAAGACGCGCTAAAGCATAGTTTTCTGTAAGGTCCAAGGAGACCTTGCGCGGTGAACCGTGACCGACCGTTTTTCCCCAGGGGAAATTTGTTAAAATGCACACAATATGATATTTGTGTGTTATGCCAAATTTAGTTAATGTGCTGAATAGCTGAAACATAACAAATTTCCCTTGGAGAAGGCACCGCTTTGGCAGGAAAATTGAGATACATACACAAAACGATATTCTTTGAACAAGTCTAAACTCATAAATGCAATTATTGCAGCGGTGCTTTGCTCGCTGCTTGTTTTGTTTATTGTACCTCAGAGGCAGGATAGATCTGTTGCAAATGTGAACGGGTCGGGTGCTGCTGGAAGCGGTGAGTACAGCATTTCCGTGAGTTCGCAAATGTCTGCGCTATCCCAGCAGGCTCAAAGCGGAGGAGTTAACTTTGCTCAGCAGGCAAGGGCGGTTGGCGGGTCGGCATCAACAAACCTGCTCGCAAAAATACGAGGCTATTCCATTATCAGAGAGAGACTTCTTTCTGTGGATTTCATATCGGCCCCTCAGAATATTTTTGAATTACCCGGTTTTAACTTTTCTCCCAACAAAAGATATTTTGTCTTTGCACTCAGGGAAATAATCATTTAGTTTTCTGATTATATATTTTTCACATTCAGCCATTTGTAATGCAAAATGACTGGATGTGTTTTCCGTATTTATTATAATCAAAAACTATCATTATGAACGCAAATCAATTAGAGATAACCAAAAAAATGAATGCCGGAGTACTGGCTTTGACAATTATACTTGTTTCCACAGCAGTAGTTGCGATAATCTTTTCCCAAAGCATTTTAGGGACACTGTTATTATTAACCGGGATTGTTGTTTTCGCCATTAAGGGCAAGCAGGAGGTCTACAAACCTACAGGCAGCAAAATTAAACGAGGAACTTACTACTTTGATAAAGAGATAATTTCCAGAGTAGAGAATATTGTCAAAGGCGGATTTGAAGAAGACGCGGCGATTTTACCCCTTCTTGAAAACGGCGGTGGTAAAATGGAGACAATAATGACAACAGACAGAGAATTTATTGCCGTTCAGCTTTTCCGTTTTGTCCCCCACAAGTTTGAAGAGACAACTGAACATATTTGCTACACAGGAATAAAGGCCAGGAAGCTGATTGAGTGTATTGAGAAAAGCAAAAAACTGACAAAATAGCATACCACATACCGTGCCCTGTTTTCCCCAGGGGAAATTTGTTAAAGAGCATATAGTCTGATGCTTATGTGTTTTATGGGTTTTGGTTAATATGCTGAATACCTGAAATATAACAAATTTCCCCTGGGGAAAACTGTCAGCAGAGCAGGAGAGGGTGGATTAGAAGAATTTTATCAGTCCGATGCTGTTGAGCAGTACAAACGAGATGGCGACGGGGGCAAGGAATTTTATGCAAAACATTGTTACATCGAGAATGTTGCGTTTGAAAGGAATTGTCCCGCCACTTGTTAGTTCGTCAAGAACGTCGGAACGCTTCATTTTCCATCCAACGAACAGTACGATAAAGAGCCCTCCCACGGGCAGCATTATGTTTGATGTGGTATAGTCGAAGATGTCGAAGATTGACTTTCCAAATAGGGTATAATCTTTAAGCGTGCCCTGCGAAAGCGAGCTCAAAGATCCAAGAATTGCAACAATTACACAGGTTACGATAACTGCCGTGCGGCGGCTCATTTTCAGCTCTTCCATAAAATATGCAACTACAACTTCGAGCATTGAGATGGCCGATGTGATTGCAGCAACAAAAAGGATAACGAAGAAAGCTATGGAAAAGATATTACCTAAAGGCATTTGGGCAAATATTTGGGGGAGAATTATAAAGACAAGTCCGGGCCCCTGAGCCGGAGGCATCCCGAATGCGAAAACTGCGGGCATAATTGCGATACCGGCAAGAATGGCGAACAATGTGTCTGCACCGGCGGTTATGAACGACATGTGTATCAGATTCTCCTTTTTTGCGATATACGAGCCGTAAGTTATCATGCAACCCATGCCTAAGCTGAGCGAGAAAAAGGCCTGACCAAGAGCGGCTAAGATACTGTCCGGCCGTAGCTTTGAGAAGTCGGGGCTGAAAAGAAATTTTACGCCTTCCGATGCTCCGGGAAGAGTGAGAGAACGTACGCAAAGGATAATAATCAGCAGAAAAAGACCGGGCATCATTATCTTGGAATACTTTTCAATACCGTCTTTAATGCCTGCGACAACTATAAGGGCGGTGAGGCCAAGGAAAACCAGCATCATTATTGCCGGAGCAACGGGAGACGATATGAATTCTCCAAAAAACGAAGCAAGCGCAGTGTTGTCCGAAGCTAAAAAACTTGCAGAAAATGATTTGAGAATATATTCTATAGTCCATCCGCCTACGACAAAATAAAATGCCATTATAAAAATAACGGCTGCTACGCTTAATATTCCTATTATTGGCCATGCCGATTTTGGCGCAATCCTGCGAATTCCGCCAAATACATTCGCCTGAGTTCTCCGGCCAATTACAAACTCGGAAACCATAATGGGTAAACAGAGAAATATAACGAAGATCACATACATTATGATAAATGCAGCACCTCCGTTATTGCCAACCAGATAAGGGAATCTCCACAGGTTTCCCAATCCGATTGCCGACCCCGCCAGAGCCACCAAAACCCCGAAGCGACTGCCGAAGCTGTCTCTCTCTTTGTTTGCCATGTTTAAAGTTTTAAGTTTGTTAGCAAAGATAAAAAAATGTTGGGTTTTACTTATATTTGTGATGCTATGGAAAACAGAATTTGCAAACTTTTTGGAATAGAGCATCCAATCATACAGGCCGGTATGGTTTGGTGCAGTGGCTGGCGCCTTGCTGCGGCAGCGAGTAAAGCCGGCGGACTTGGTCTTATTGGAGCGGGATCCATGCATCCTGATAATCTGAGACATCACATCCGCAGTTGCAAGGACGCACTTAGAATCCCAGGCAGCGAATCTGAGGCCGGCGGAGGCAATGCCGGCAGCCCGGAGGTCAGATTCCTCCCGTTTGGAGTAAACGTTCCTCTGATGTATCCGCAGATAGAGGAGATAATGAATATAATCGTTGAGGAAAAGGTGCCGATAGTCTTTACATCGGCAGGAAGTCCAAAGAAATGGACTCCATTTCTCAAGGAACACGGAATAAAGGTTGCCCATGTGGTTTCGAGCTCGGTCTTTGCTGTTAAATGTGAGGAAGCCGGAGTGGATGCTGTTGTGGCTGAAGGTTTTGAGGCGGGCGGACACAACGGACGCGAGGAGACTACTACATTCTGTCTCATTCCGCAGGTACGCGAAGCCATAACAATACCGCTTATTGCGGCCGGAGGCGTTGCTTCCCGGGCAAGCTACAATGCTGCATTCGCATTAGGTGCCGAGGGCGTTCAGATTGGAACCCGCTTTGCATTGTGCACAGAGAGTTCGGCACATCCTGCGTTCAAGGAACGCTGCCGCGGACTAAAAGAGGGAGAAACCAAGCTCCTTCTTAAGAAACTTGCGCCAACCCGTCTGGTAGACAACGATTTTTCAATGGCCGTTCTTGAAGCCGAAAACAGAGGTGCATCTGCAGAAGAACTAACAATTCTTCTGGGTAAGAGCCGCGCCAAAATGGGGATTTTCGAAGGCAATTTGTCCGAAGGGGAGTTGGAAATAGGTCAGGTGGCTTCTATGGTTCGCAAAGAAGAGTCCGCTGCCGATATAATCAGAGACCTCACAGGAGTACCCGGAGATTTTCTGATGCCATAGACTATTGCGATAAAGTAGAATTATTTTCGTGTACTTCATTGTAAGACAAGTAGTTTCCCCAAACAAAGAGACATTAAGTCTTTTTGTTTGGGGAAACTGTTAGATAATGAGAGGTTAATGAACGAGGCCTCCCGTAAAGGAGGCCTCCGAATAATAAAGAAAACCTAAAATAAACCTAATCTAAAACAATAACTATTAACTGTTTAATTACTTAATAATTGGCAGAAACTGTTTGAAAGGTAATGGCTATTCTGCCTTGCCGCCATTTGATTGTGAAGCTTACTTAACGAGAGCTTCGTATTTCTTAGAAACCATATCCCAGTTGATTACGCTCCAGAATGCCTCAACATAGTCTGGGCGTTTATTCTGATACTTGAGATAGTAGGCGTGCTCCCATACGTCCATCGCAAGTATTGGAGTGCCTTTTTTATCCGCAACATCCATCAGCGGGTTGTCCTGATTTGGAGTAGACGATACGAAAAGGTCTCCGTTTTCGTTTACACTCAGCCATGCCCATCCGCTTCCGAAACGGGTTTTTCCTGTGTCAAGGAAAAGCTTCTTGAGATCGTCAATTGAGCCGAAGGTCTTGTTGATAGCTGCTTCAAGTTTTGCCGATGGCTTTCCGCTGTTAAGCTTCATACTTTCCCAGTATATTATGTGGTTGTAGAATCCGCCTCCGTTGTTCCTTACGGCAGCAGGGTATTTGCTGATGTTTTTGAAGATATCTCCAAGTGTCATTTTCTCCAGTTCGGTTCCTTTGATTGCATTGCCAAAATTGTCGAAATATGCTTTGTGGTGTTTGCTGTAGTGGATCTCCATTGTGAGTTTGTCGATGAATGGCTCCAGGGCGTCATATGCATATGGCAGCTGAGGAAATTCGAACTTATTGATTGTTGTCATGATATTAGTATTTTTTGAATTATTATCTTTTGTGCCCATTTGCGCAAAAGCCATAAAAGGCAATATTGCGAGAGAGAGCATCATTATTAGTCGTTTCATTATCTATGTTATGAATAGTTGTTACTACTGTTATGTAGCAATAACATAGCAGCAGAGATATAGTTTAGATTTGAGGGCGTTTGGGCTGTCTATCGGATAATAGAGCCGGTCTATTGGGGGGCGTAGGCTTACAGATTAATTCGCGTCGGGGTTTATTTGCGCTCGAGAACAACGAAATCAAAAGGGTATTCGAATTTTTCACCGCGGGGGAAAGATTCGCGGGAGACTTCCCGCCACTGGGTGTAGTCTATGGCAGGGAAGAATGTGTCTGCATCTTCAATGGGAGTGTGCACCAATGTGAGGTAGAGCCTGTCGGCCAGAGGAAGGGACTGACGATAAATTTCTCCTCCGCCTATGATAAAGATCCGGGGCTCATCGGATTGATTATTTGTACACAACGCGTCAGGTTGAAGGCTTTTATTCGCAGATGCTGCCGCAACAGCCTCTTCTATCGACCGATAAACCTCTGCGCCGGCTAATTTACCGGCATCAATACTTCTGCTGACAACGATATTCCGGCGGTTTGGAAGGGGACGACCAATGGATTCCCAGGTCTTTCGGCCCATAATTACGGTATGCCCGCCGGTAATTTTTTTAAAATACCTCAGGTCTTCCGAAATATGCCAGAGAAGCTGGTTGTTACGTCCGATGGCACCGTTGCTGGCTATTGCCACTATAATAGAGATCATATTTATCAATTAACTTTGTAGCAGAAGACAAATATAAAAAATAAAGACGATAGTGGTAGGGTAATTGCACTATGATACGGTATAGGAAATAGACAGGGATAATTGCATTGCGCAGATTATCGATTAAATATTCATTAATTTCAATAAGATGAAAAAGAAATTTTATACAAGTTTAATGATTGCCGGGGCTCTTTTTTTGGGACTGACATCATGTACAAAAGACGGAAACAAAGCGACACTGGTAGTCCACCTTACAGATGCTCCTGCAAATTATGAGGAGGTACTCATAGATGTTCAGGGTATTCAGATTCACTCTTCTTTAAACGAAGCCGAAGGAACCTGGACAAGCCTTCCTGTTACTGCCGGGGTTTACAACCTGCTCGATTTCAGAAACGGACTCGATGCATTGCTTGCAACAGCAGAATTGCCAGTGGGTACCATCTCACAAATGAGACTGGTTCTTGGAACAAACAACAGAATCAAAGTTGGCGGAGTTTATCATAACCTTGATACACCTTCTGCACAACAATCAGGACTGAAATTCAACATCCACGCAGTACTTACAGAGGGAATCACTTATGACCTCTGGATTGACTTTGACGCAGCACGCTCTATTGTTGCCAAAGGAAACGGAACATACAGTCTTAAACCAGTAATCCGTACATTCAACGAAGCGGTTACCGGGGCAATCAAGGGAGTTGTTTTACCTGTTGAAGCAACTGCAACCGTAAGAGCTATTGCAAACGGAGATACACTGTCTACGATAGCCGCTGCTGACGGAAAGTTCCTGTTCAAGGGTATAGCTGCCGGTACTTATAAAATGCTAATTGAACCAAAAGCCACATACACCGGCAGGACAATTGACAATGTTGTTGTTGCCACAGGACTTGTGACAGATATGGGTTCAATTACCGTTACTCCGGCTCTTTAGCCGGCCGCGGGTTGCTAATTCCCACCCTTTTTCCCCAGGGGAAATTTGTTATATATCAGATATTGAGCACATTATCTTTAATTTGTAAAGATCAATAAGTGCCTGGTTATGAGTTTTTTAACAAATTTCCCCTGGGGAAAACTTCGTGTTGGTGCCACGCCAATTTTAGGTATATTTGCTTGAAGGCCGGAGACTCCACCCCAGGGGTCATTTGGTACGGTGCTGATTTTCAAAATAATATATAAATTGTCAAAATGGCTAATGTGCTGTATATAAGAGCTGTACCAAATGACCCCTGGGGTGGTGGTCGTGACTTCGGGGGTGCAAGTGGGGGCCGTGCCAGGTGCCGTGAGGTCTGTGGGGGCAGAGCAATCTTAAGAATATTCTTTTATATTATAATGTTAACTAGCATTTACGGATGCAGCACTGCTTCGTTTCTTTCGCGGGCCGTAGCGGGACATTACCGGGTAATGGGTTCCAGGGTATCAATTGAAAAGATAATCAGGGAGAAAGGACTGGACAGTTTGTCCCGGGACAAGCTCAGGATGATACTGGAGCTGAGAGAATTTGCATCTGCAGAATTGGGTTTGCCAAGGAACAAAAGTTATACGCTGTTTTCGGAAATCAAAGAGGAGTATCTGGGCTGGAATGTATACGCAACCCCAAAATTTTCGGTTGAGCCCATAACCTGGAGTTTTCCCATTGCGGGACGCGTAGTTTACAGGGGGTATTTTTCAAAAGAGAGGGCACTCAAGTTTGCAAAGCAAATTGAGGAAGAGGGAAATGATGTTTATGTTTCTCCGATAAGCGCATACTCTACTTTGGGATGGTATAACGACCCGGTGCTCAGCTCCCATTTGCGGCTGGATGAAATCCGCCTTGCAGGGCTCATTATTCATGAACTGGCACATCAGCAGCTATACACAAAAGGGGATTCCCGTTTTAACGAAAGTTTTGCTGTTACAGTAGAGAGGGCAGGGGTTTTGCGATGGCTCAAATCGACAGGCAGAGAAAACAGGATTGCCGAAGCAGTAAAAATGTGGGAGCAACAGGATGCGACTAATTCAAAAATGCTGGATGCCCGCAGCCGGTTAAATGACTTATATCAAAGCGGCATAACTCCAGCCTCAATGACGCAAAAAAAGGACTCTCTGCTTAAGGCATTTGTTGGCGAGATTGGCCGCCCGAGATTTGGCGAAATGAATAACGCCTTTTTTGTTCCGGTAAACACATATTACTCGATGGTGCCAAAATTCCAAAGTATGCTGGACAGCCTTGGAGGCGACTTCAGGAAATTCTACAGAGAAGCTGAGGTTTTGGGGAAAAGAGAAAAATTTTAATCCCTCGGTTTTCGTGTTAATTATCTGAAATATAGGGGTTTATTCCACTGCCATCACTCATTGCAAGTCGTTGAGAAAGAGGAGATTAACACGAAAACAGAGGGATTAATGGTGATGATTATTTTTTTTAGTAATTTCATATTGTAATAGTGTTCTGAATCAAAACCTTTAATTAACCCTTTATTATGAAAAAGTTTAGTTACATTTTAGTTGTTGGATTCATTATCGCAGCGGTAAATGTGAATCCGCAAAAACTGATTGCACAGAAATATGCATCAAAGGTTGTTTGCTCCCTTATTGGTGGGATGAACAATAAGAATACAAATGTGGACCTGGCCTTGAAGGAGCCAAATAATTCTTCGAAGAATAAAAAATCTTACGATGTTTCACTTGGAGGCGGCTTTATTATACTCGATATGGGTGTTAATATTGTAGACGGCAACGGCCCCGACCTGGTTGTGCATGAAAGCGGAGCTTCTTATACAGGTGCTTCAAGCGAACCTTTCTATGTTAAAGGAAGTTCTGATATGAAACCCGGCAGCTGGGTTTTCCTTGGAGAATACAGCGGAGACAAAACAACAATTGATCTTAAGAATTTTGGGGCAAACAACATCCGTTACATTGCCATTTTTGACATGACATACAAACCAAATGATAACAGCGAAACACCTGGTGCAGATATTGATGCAGTGGTAGCGTTGAATTATAAAAAATAAGACTGAAACAATCTTGGCGGGCGGCATTGCCGCCGGACACTAAACCGCAATAGGAGCCTTGATTCCGGGATACGGATCGTATCCTTCAAGCTTAAAATCGTCGTACTTAAACCCGAATATGCTGGTCACGTTCGGGTTTATTTTCATTATTGGCAGAGGCCGCGGCTCCCGAGAAAGCTGAAGATTCACCTGCTCAAAATGGTTAATGTAAATATGCGCATCCCCAAAGGAGTGCACGAAGTCCCCCGGCCGCAGCCCGCAAACCTGTGCCAACATCATTGTAAACAGCGCATACGATGCGATATTGAACGGTACCCCAAGGAACACGTCTGCGCTCCTCTGATAAAGCTGACAACTCAGCCGTCCGTTTGCCACATAAAACTGAACCAGCGCATGACAGGGAGGAAGAGCCATTTTATCAATTTCCCCTACATTCCATGCTGATATTATATGCCTGCGCGAATCAGGATTGTTTTTTATTCCATTTATAAGTGTCGAAAGCTGATCCACAGTTTTGCCGTCTGCCGTTTTCCACGACCTCCACTGGCTGCCGTACACCGGCCCCAACTCTCCATTTTCATCGGCCCACTCGTCCCATATTGTAACCCCGTTATCATTCAGGTACCTGATATTGGTGTCACCGGCTATGAACCACAACAACTCGTGAATAATTGACTTTAGGTGAAGTTTCTTGGTTGTGAGTAGCGGAAACCCTTCGCTCAGGTCGAACCGCATCTGATATCCGAACACGCTTTTAGTACCCGTGCCTGTGCGGTCGCTTTTGAGAGTTCCGTTGTCAAGAATATGCTGTAGAAGAGAGAGATATGCTTTCATGAGAGATTTTCGATTTTGACAGACAAATATAGATAAAAAGGGCGTTTCCGCTGCAGAAAAGCGGCGATGCCCGCTAAAACAACTCGGCAGGATTAACCCGAAGAAATTCTTCATAAGGGATTCCATCGGTTCCAACAAGGAGAACCTTTGAAGGATGGAATTTCTCTGAAAAAACTTTCATTCCGGAATTATAACTTCGCCTTCCGCTTTTAACCTCAAGCGCAACAATTTTTCCGTTTTTCTCCAGAACAAAATCGACCTCCTTATCTCCTTCCCTCCAATAATACACATTGTACCGCTCCGATAAAGAGTTATTTATCAAATGAGCCCCCACAGAAGATTCAACCAACCGCCCCCAGCTTTTAGAATCTGTCAGAACATCAGAAAACTTACTGTCGCCATGAGAAGTCAGAAGAGCATTGTTATATACCTGAAATTTAGGACTTGACCCTCTTTTTCTAATAACATCCCCTGCATATTTTTCAAGCCCTTTCAACAACCCGCAATCGGACAACATATTTAAATAATGAGACAATGTAATTGTGTTACCGGCATCCTGCAGCTGCCCAAGCATTTTTGTAAATGAAAGAATCTGGCCGGAATACAAAGAACCAACCTCGAACAGGCGCTTAAGCAGCGCCGGCTTATCAACTCGAGTCAGCATCAGAATGTCTTTCGAAATACTCGTTTCAATAAGAGAATCATTGATATAGTTTTTCCATCTCTCTTCGTCCCCAACGAGACTTGCCGAGCCCGGATAACCTCCAAAATAGATGTACTTCTCAATGCTCCATCCAAAAGCAGCCTCCATTTCCGGGAAGGACCAATGACCAAGATTAAATGTCTCGAACCTTCCGGCCAGCGATTCCGTTAAACCACGTTGAATAAGTAATCTGGACGAGCCCAAAAGCACCACTTTAATATTTGTTCCCTCTCTGGAATCCCTGTCCCATTGTTTTTTTACAACTTCGCTCCAGTTATCCACCTTCTGAACCTCATCTATCACAAGCAAAAATTCATCTGCCATGGCAGATTTCTTCTTTACCCTCGCGCTATCCCATATCTGATCAATCCAAAAAGAATTAGTATTTAAAACAGCATCGGCCGATTCAAACGAGTACGGTACAGACAGCTTTGTTAAAAGCTGACTTATCATAGTTGTTTTACCTACCTGACGAGGTCCCATAACTACCTGGATAAACTTTCTTGGCTCTGTAATCCGAGCCATAAGCGTCTTTAAATAAGCTCTTTCAAACATTATATCAATTTTTACTCAGTACTGTGAGTAAAATTACTCATTATTTTAAGTAAACCAAAAAAGTTTTGCATACGAAGCAATGATTTTTTATTTAAATTTGAGTTGTATTAATTTTCAAAGAGATATAGCCATGAAACGCATTTTCTTTTTATCTATTTTCTGCCTTTGTTTTACAGCATCGTATTCACAAAAGGTAGAGGTAATAATCTCGCATTATCTGTTTCCTCAGTTTACGGAGGGCACTGTTCTCATGAAGGATGGAAAAAGGAATACTATTCCTCTCAACTTTAATTCACTCACGGAAGAGATGGTTTTTAAGGGAAGTTCAAAAGTTTTGGCAATTGCTAAGGGAGAGATAGAACTTGTTGACACGGTTTATATTAAGCAGAGAAAATTTGTAGTGCTCGACAATAAATTTGTTGAACTGTTATACAAACAGGGATGTGAGTTGTATGCAGAACACAAGTGCAGTGTAGTGGCTCCCGGCAAGCCCGGCCCGTTTGGGACAACATCTCAGACCTCATCCACAACTACAATTTCCAGCCTCTATGCAGGCGGGTCCATTTATTCTCTTTCACTGCCGGAAGGTTATACAACAAGACCTTATATCTACTACTGGATAAAGAAAAACGGAGAGCTGACCAAGTTTGTAAACATAAGGCAATTGCAGAAGTTTTATCAGGATAAGAAGGATTTGTACAAGGCCTGGGACAAAGAGCACGAAGTTAAATTCAACGACCAGGAAAGCATTGCGAATTTGGTTAAATATCTGGAAACAAATTAAAACCCATATTATGAATTCAAGTATGAACAACTCTTTTCAAACGGAACAACCGCTTTCCGGCGACGAAATTGTTATTATCAGAAAAGAAAAAAGGATGGGATATATTTTCGCATCCATCATTCTGATGCTAGGGCTATTGCTTAATCTGTGGATAATCTTGACTTTTTCCAAAGAAAACATGAATGTGCTTATTGTAGTTGAGCCGCTCATTATACTCCTCAGCTACCTTATATGCAGGCTGATAAACACTAAATTAAACAAGGACCTCTCTGCAGGAGTAAAGACGATAATTACAGAAACGGTACAGAAAAAAGAGGCGAGAAGATCGGGCGAACCGGGAAGCGGAGTACTTTATATTCCCATACTTGGCGACCTTTTTCCAAAACTCTGGGGTCAGGAAATGAGGATGAATTCAGTTTTCAAGCTGGTAATTGGTTCTGTAAGATACACTGTGGAAGAAGAGACTTATGCCAAAGTTGAAGAGGGGTCGGCAGTGAAAATGCATTTTGCCCCGAACAGCAAGATTCTGCTCAAGGTTGAGAGAGTATGATAAGTGTTGATGAATATATAGATACATTTCCCGTTGATATTCAAAAAATTTTAAGGCAAATCCGCGCAATCGTAAAAGAGACCGCACCCTTCGCTGTTGAATCAATAAGTTACGGAATGCCAGCCTATAAACTTTACGGCAAACCATTGGTTTATTTTGCAGGTTTTAAAAATCATATCGGATTTTACGCCACACCAACAGGACATTCCGCATTCAGAGAAGAGTTATCTCAATATAAGCAGGGGAAAGGGTCCGTGCAGTTTCAGTTGGACAAGCCAATTCCCTATAAGCTAATTGGGCAAATTGTTGAGTTCAGGGTGGTGGAGAATACAGAAAAAGCAAAAATTAAGAAGTAGCTATGGCAGGCATGTTGGACAAAAAATATTACGCAAATGGAACCCCTGTCTTTGATCTCATTGGCGACAGGCTCACCTACTATTATAAAAATGGCAAGTTAAAGGCCGATGGCAAATACATAAATGGTAAAATGGAGGGAGAATGGCTATTCTACCGCGAAACAGGACAGTTGTGGGAGGTTGGCAATTTCCTTGACAGTATGAAGCACGGATCCTGGACCCGCTACGGCCGCGACGACAAGGTCGAAAAGGTGCAGATTTTCGAGAAGGGAAAGGAGATTAAGTAGAAACTTCTGCAGACCCTCCGCTCCTCGAATGGCTCAAGGCCGAGTACCCATGCCACACCACCGCCCGCCTCGATATGGGCAAAAGTTGCATCCGCTTCAAAAAGCCCGACCAGATTCCTTTTTCCCTGATTGCAGAGCTGGCGAAGAGGATGAGTGTTGAGGAGTTTGTGGAGGTGTATGAGTGGGCTTTAATTAAGAAATGAATGTCAAAACATAATTAGCATTTAATTACAAGACGGGGTTAAACATTAGAGATCAAAACGCTATCTTTACATAGGATTATTGCAAATTAGAAAGTTGGTAAGTTAAGAGATAGGTTTTCAAATCAATTATTTGTAATATGAAATAAGGATAGGTATACATAATTATATAAAAATGAAAGAAATAGAAGTTGTTGCTGCAATTATTATTAAAGACAACCGCATTCTATGCACCCAAAGGTCTAAGCATAAATATTCTTATATATCAGAGAAATTTGAATTTCCAGGGGGTAAAATCGAAGAGGGAGAAACAGAGCTACAAGCTTTAATAAGGGAAATTCAAGAAGAACTATCTATTATTATTGAAGTTCACAATAAATTCTTAACAGTTGAACATGTTTATCCTGATTTTTCAATAAAAATGCACTCATATATTTGTACTTGTGATGCAGATAAAATTAGATTTCTTGAGCATATAAATCATTGCTGGTTAGTCAAAGAAGAATTAATGAATCTGGACTGGGCTGCAGCGGATTTACCAATAGTAAAAAAGCTATTAAATTATTAGTAATGATAATAGACTCACTTCTTGAAAGCATACAGACCGGTTTTATTGACAAGTCAATTCCTTCTGATAAAATTTATCGACCTCAACTTTTAACCAATGATCATCGGGTTGGTAAAAAAGTTTTATGGACGATTCAACAGGAATTAGAACAATGCGATGAGTTTTGGTTTTCAGTAGCATTTATTACAACAGGTGGAGTTGCCACAATAATCAATACCCTTTCTGAGTTAGAAAAGAAAAACATAAAAGGGAAAGTACTTGCTTCTCAATATCTTAATTTCACACACCCAGAAGCCCTTAGCCGATTAAAAAAATTCAAGAACATTGAATTAAAAATCGCAATTGAAGGAGATTTCCATTCAAAAGGATATTTATTTAGAAAAGCTGACCTATATAATTTAATAATTGGAAGTAGTAACCTAACCCAAACGGCACTTTGTTCTAACAAAGAATGGAATTTAAAAGTGTCTGGCACAAAGGAAAGTGAATTAATTAATCAAGCAATTTTAGAATTTAAGAAAGAGTTTGAAACCTCAGCAGATGTGACTAATGAGTTTTTAACAAACTACGATTTTCTTTGGAAAGCAAGGAAATTATTTAACAGTGAAATTCTTGAAAAAGAAACACATATTGATACATTTAGGCCAAAACCCAATTTAATGCAACGAGAGGCCCTAAATAATATTGAGCTATTAAGAGAAAAAAACGAAAATAAAGCTTTAATAATTTCTGCAACAGGTACAGGTAAAACATACTTATCTGCATTTGATGTTGAAAAACATAAACCGAAGAAGTTCCTTTTTGTCGTTCATAGGTTAACAATAGCCGAAGAGGCAATGAAAACCTTTAAAAGACTATTAGGTGATAATATTAAAATGGGAATATACTCAGGTGGTTTACAGGAGATTGATTCGGATTATATTTTTAGTACTGTTCAAACGATCTCTAAGCCAGATAACCTAGAAAAATTTAACAAAGATCATTTTGACTATATCGTAATTGATGAAACGCATCGGGCTGGAGCTGAATCATATAAGCGATTGATGGATTATTTCTCCCCCAGTTTTCTATTAGGGATGACTGCCACTCCAGAACGAACAGATGGTGCAGACATTTTTAAAATGTTTGATTATAATATTGCATATGAGATAAGACTTAATAGGGCATTAGAAGAGGAAATGTTATGCCCATTCCACTATTACGGAGTTACTGACTTAATTGTAAATGGAAAGCCATTAGACGATAAAGCAGACTTTAAATTCTTAGTGGCAGATGAAAGGGTAGATAGAATTGTTGATAAGATAAAATTATATAATTGTGATAACGGAACTATCCGAGGATTAATTTTTTGTTCAAGACAAGACGAATGTATAGAGTTGTCTAATCTGCTTAATAAAAGGGGATATAATACAATTGCTTTAACAGGAAATAATAGCGAAAAGGAGAGGCAGGACGCAATTGAACGATTAGAGTCGGATAGAAATAAGTTAGATTATATTGTAACAGTTGATATCTTTAATGAAGGAGTTGATGTTCCAAAAGTTAATCAAATAATTATGTTGAGGCCAACTCAATCAGCCATTATTTTTATTCAGCAATTAGGACGTGGACTTAGGAAAATTAGCAATAAAGAGTACTTAACAGTAATAGATTTTATTGGTAATTATAGCAACAATTATATGATTCCAATTGCGTTATTTGGAGATACATCATATAATAAAGATTCTTTAAGAAAGTTACTTTCAAGTGGTAGCTGCTTTATACCAGGGACATCAACAATTAATTTTGATAAAATATCGAAGCAAAGGATCTTTGATGCGATTGATTCTGCGAATATGCAGAAAATTAAGGATTTAATAAACGACTATAAATTATTAAAATTTAAAATTGGGCGAGTACCGTTTATGGTTGATTTTCTTGAACATGGGTCAAGAGATCCTGTTCAATTTGTAAACTCTAAAGGTTCATACTATAATTTCGTTTCATCCCTAGAAGATGAATTTCGTGGCAAGCTAAATCTTGCTCAAATTAAAATTCTGAAATTGTATTCGAATGACATAAATAATGCAAGAAGAATAGAAGAATCTGTTATCCTTCAAGATATAATAACAAATAAAAAATGCAGCATAAATCACTTAAAAAGGACAATATTAGACAGATATGGATATGCTCTTGAGGATAATTCAATTCTCTCTTGTATAAATAATTTAAACTCGGGATTCACATCAAATCAAAAAGATAAACTTGATCAAAAGATTGTAAGTCTCCATGGAGATACTATTTATCCTGAAAATTCTTTCTGTAAATACCTAGATAATAGCTTCTTCAGGCTTTTTTTAGAAGACAATGTTAAATATGCTATAAGAACTTACAGCTTAGAATTTAAAAGAGAACGTTTTATTGGTGGCTTCCAGCTATATAAAAAGTATACTAGAAAAGATGTTTTTAGGATTTTAAATTGGGATAAAAATCCTGTTGCACAGAATGTTGGTGGATATATAATTAGCAAAGATTACAGTAACTGTCCAATATTTGTAACCTTAGAAAAAGAGGAAGATATCTCTAGCACAACAAAATATTTAGATGGTTTTCTAAATCCAGGCGAATTTGAATGGATGTCAAAATCTAATAGGAGAATATCAAGTAAAGATGTACAGGCAATTAAGAATTATAAGACAGGCTTGAGACTACCACTATTTATTAAAAAAAATAATGACGAAGGCATAGAGTTTTACTATATGGGAGATATTACTCCAATTGAAGACAGTTTTGAAGAAACAACAATGATGAACGATAAGGGGAAAAAGGTGGCTGTTGTAAAAATGATTTTTAAGATGCAGACCCAAGTTGAGTTGAATCTATATAATTATTTAACTAATAAGTATTAAACATAGACAAACTGTAGGACCCGACTAAATCTCCATCAATGTGTCGGCAGATAATCGCCTGATCAGATAATCCGAGGAGCCATCTTCTTAATCTGGTTTATTCAGCTAAGAACCTCTCTTGCTCTCTTTCTCCGCCTCAAGATAAAAATCATCTTGTAGTCCTAACCAGAATTTTGGATCAACTCCAAAGTTTAATATATTGAAAAATGCCCAATAATTCTCGAGAAAAGGCTGCATGAATTGGAATAATAATTCTATAATCAGCAAAAGATTGATTTAAAATCAAAATTCATGATAAAACCAACAATCAGTTTTATAGTTTGTTAGTATCTTTAAATGCAAATTGTGAATTAATATAACTTACATATATTGTAAGTTAAAAATGATTAATTATCTTTGTCGTGAAAATTTCTTTTAGCACCCGTAAACTAGAGCGAATAACCAACAATATCAAAAATTGTCAGCGAGAACTTGGGACATCGTGTTCAAAACGATTTCAGATGCGACTAGAGGCATTAAGGTTAGCAGATTCGTTAGAGGATGTCAGAAATTTACCCGGTCACTTTCATGAACTTACTGAAAATAGAAAAGGACAATGGGCATGCGATCTTGAGCAACCATACCGTTTAATATTTGAACCACATGAAGATCCTGTCCCCGAAGATGAAAACGGTGTTTACATTTGGTGCGAAATTAAAGGGGTAGAAATAATTGAAATAATAGATTATCACAAATAACAACCATAACCATGGTAACAAAATCAAATCAATACGTTCCTCAGATTCAATTCCATCCGGGTGAGACTCTGGCTGAGAAACTGGAAGAATTGGGAATGGGGCCAAAAGAGTTTTCTGTACGGACAAACAAGCCGGAGAAAACGATCATTGCGGTATTGAGTGCTAAAAGCTCAATTACTCCGGAGATGGCGGTTAAGTTTGAGCACGTTCTTAAAATACCTGCTCATTTCTGGCTTAAACAGCAGAGTGAGTATGACGAGTATATTGCCAGAGAAGAGAACAATAAGATGGTGGAAAATTCAATTGCATGGGCTAAATTATTTCCTGTAAAGGAGATGATTAAACTTGGATGGATTTCTGAAAAGCAGGAGTGGGAAGAAAAAACAAAGGAACTGTTGTCCTTTTTCTGCATAAGTAATCATAAGGCGTGGGAGAATTATTATCTGAATCAGGAGTTAAAAACAGCTTTCAGAATTTCTTTAAAGAATACTCAACAGCCCCATTCTATCTCTGCGTGGTTGCGTCATGGAGAAGTGGCAGCCGCAAAAATCGAGAGCTATAGTTATTCAGAGGCAGGCCTGAGAGCCTTACTGCCGGAGCTAAAACTGTTAATGGCCAAACAGCCGGAAGACTTCTTTATAAAGCTGCAGACAATTTGCCTGAAAGCAGGAGTTAAAGTAATATATACACCGTGTCTGTCACATGCTCCCATAAGTGGTGCTACCAGATGGATTAATGATAATCCCGTAATCCAGATTTCGGGTAGATATAAAAGAAACGATAACTTTTGGTTTACCTTTTTTCATGAAGCAGGGCATATTTTATTGCATGGGAAGAAAGATATCTTTCTGGAAAATGTAGAAAATTGTGAAGAGAGTCCCGACAAAGAGCAGGAGGCCAATAATTTTGCTATAAAATGGACTTTTTCTTTTGCCGAAGAAAAACAGTTACTGGCAAAAGGCGTATTGACGGAGCCTGATATTCTGGAGTATGCAAATCAGATAAACACCCATCCGGCAATGATAATAGGACGGCTGCAACACAAAAAAATCATCAGTTACAGCGTAGGGAAAAAGTTTCTGGTTCCGGTTGATTTGTCAGATAAGGTATAGTATCTACTCTACTCACTTTGTTTTTCCATCCCTCCATATACTGCAAGAAGTATTCTTTCAACAGATTCCGTCACTTGTGCACTACTTGTCCAGTACTTGTCCGGTACTTGTCCGGTCATCAACATAACTCTTGATACAGGCGGAGGGATAAAAAGGACTTTATAAAAACCGTAAATCTTTTGGCATATAGTAACGCATTGCCGTTACGCCTTTTGGAAAGCAAGCTTTGTTGTACTTTAATGCAGATTGAATGAAATTATCACACGTCTGCTCATCATAAATACCTTTTTCAGCAGCAATTGAAAGAATGTCTAAAGTTCCAAGATATAATACATTATATTGGTCGCAATATGGGGCCACATCGCGAAAATTGCTGCAGGCAACTACATTTTTTCTAAAGCGGGCAACTGCCATACAAGCTCTCTCTCCATCGCCAATGATTGGTTTACTACTTTTTATTCTTGCGAATTCCTTCTTAATATCGGTGTCTTTTGGAAAATCCATTTTCTGAATTTCTCCCGAATTGATTAAGGGTGTAAGGAATGCCAGCCTCATTGGCCTGGCAGCTACTTCGTTATAGACATAATCCAATACCACACATTGATGAGGAGATAATATTCTTGTCAAATCATTTAATGCCGAATTTGCAATAAAATGAGATATTACATCGCAATCTAACAGGATTATTTTATTTTCAGAATTCCCCATTAGGCAGGTCTTCATCAAATTTTGAAATATCTACTCCCAGGTCTGTTAATAGCCCATAATATGCGCTTTCAGAAACAATACCTTCTGTCCACGCTTTATTGGCTAATGTGCCATAGTCTCCAATAACCTCATTTTCGTTTGCCTTTTCATACAATGAAGTATTGTATCCGAATTTACGGGCTAAAGAGGTAATCCCATGTGAGAACACTTCTTTGAGAGCAGCATCAATAAGACCCATATTTATTAATCGAAACAATAGTGCTGTGTGAGAACATTCAAAAAATTGTTCAATTGCTATAATTGTTCCTATTGAAATTTTATTTTTCAGTCGTTCTTGTTCTGGAATCATTTCCCATACACCCATTTCGGGTAAGAGCAAATAACTTGCAAAAATATCGGCATAATATTCGTCGGAATTGCCTTTTTTGTCGAATAACCCTGTGCAGCTAACAGCAGATTTAAAGTTATCCTGATAATATAAGTGATATAATTCATGACAAATAGTAAAATGCTGCTTTCCCATGGGGTGTTCACTATTTATTAGCATAAACCGGTAATTCTTATCAGATATGTTTATCTTAATGGACATGCCTGAAAATCCGGAGCTTAATGGCTTGTAAATTGTTAAAACATTTAATTTTTGCAGTAAACTTTTTAGCTTAATTGGTTCTGTAGAACTCAAACCATTTGTTTGCCTGAAGTCTTGTGCTAAAAGCTCTAAACGTTTTACTGTAACTTTCTCACTCATTATTCCTTAATTCGTTTGAAAGGTGAAAGTAGTTCAGGACAATTTTCTTGAATTCGGAGATAGATTTTAAATCCTGGATTTGAAGATCGTCTGCGCGAAAAGCAAATGCAGAGAGGAGCTGTTGTTGTTGCGGGTCTTTCTGATAAAGTTCATACTCGTCTACGTTAAAAAGAAGCGCCAATTTACTGACAACTGATGAAGGAACAGTTCTTGTGCTTGTTTCATATTGAGTAACAGCAGCAGTAGAAACTCCTAAGTATTCCGCAATTTGCTCTTGGGTATAACCGGTTTTTTTACGCAATGCACGGATGTTATCTGAAAGCATAACTTTGAAATTTAGTTATTTATGCGTTATAAGAAAAAATTATTTCTTGTTACAAAATTAACACATTAATTAAATAAAGCAAAATAATATAACAAAACAACACAAAGATTTGCCAGTTAAATTATCAACCCGCAGACACATTCTCATTTTCTTCATACATTTGTAAACCATGATAATAAATGATATAAAATCCATCCCCGAATTCACTGCCGGGGACGACACTATCCTCCGGGTTATTTTACATCCGGACAATGAGCCTCTGCCTATCGGATATAGTCTGGCGCACGCAAGGGTAAAGCCGGGAAAGGTCTCTTATCCCCATACTTTAAAATCGACTGAAGTATATTATATCCTTGAGGGTGAGGGGCTGATGCATATTGACGATGAGTTTTCAAAGATGACTCCGGGTCAGGCGGTCTTTATTCCGGCAAATTCCAGTCAGTATATAGAAAACACAGGAGCCGTAGATTTGGTTTTCTTGTGTATAGTCAATCCCGCATGGCGGGCCGAAGACGAAGTTATTTGCCATCCCATTTAGCAATCCGCAGGTAGGCAGGTGTTTTTATGTTTTTTATTGACTATGTGTGAGTGTTGAGATTAAACCTCTGTCATTTTCTTTTGTCTAAACAATTAATTTTGCCAATCTTTATGCGCATTGACGATATTCATTGCGTGCGGCCACACGCAATGCGGCTAAAGTAAATTGCGAATTAACACAAACACATAATATCTATAATTTACAAAAAAACGATGAAGAAACTCTCTTTGCTCTTAATTGTTCTTATGGCCTTGCCATTTTGTGTCTTTGGCCAAAAGAAGCCTCTGGACCACAGTGTCTATGACAACTGGAAAAATGTAGGCGGGTTTGATATGACCGACGATGCCAGGTACACATTGTTCTACATTAATGCCCAGGAAGGAGATGGATGCATTGTTGTCCACAACCTCGCAACAAATGAACAGAATACAATTCCCCGCGGCACATCCTATAAGGTTACAAGCGATGGCAAATTTGCAGCCTTTACCATCAAACCTAAGTTTGAAGAGAGTAAAACAGCTCGCCTCAAAAAGGTTAAGGCCGACAAGATGCCCAAGGACACTTTAGGAATTTACAATCTTTATACAAAGGAACTGAAGAAGTATCCATTCCTTAAAGGATTTAAAATGGGCAGAGAGGGTAAAGTCTCTCTTGCGTTCCAGACAACACCTCCTGCAGACACATCTAAATCAAAGAAAGCTCCTAAAAAAGATAAGGACGAGGGTTCGGACTTAATGGTTTATCAATTTGCCACCGGCACAATTGATACATTAAAATATGTATCGGAGTATGACTACAGCAAAGGGGGGGACTCTCTTTTCATTGTGACAAAACCGAATTCAAAGGACTCTCTGTTCAAGGCAGGTCTCTACATCTATATCCCAAAAACTAAATCGCTCAGGAGTATATACCAAATTGACCTTAAGCAGACTGTTAAACTTCCACTTGTGAGTGCAGACAGTAAGAGCCTTGCTTTTTATGCAAAGCTGGACACAGCAAAGGCAAGAAACAAGGATGTATCCATTCTTTTCTTCCGGGAAGGTTTTGACAAAGCAAAGGTTGTTATTGACAAAAACTCCAAAGGTCTTCCAAAAAACTGGAAAATAAGCGAAAACAGGTCTCTTCAGTTTGATGAACCGGCAAACAGATTGTTCTTTGGTATTTCGCCTGTTATGCCCGAAAAAGACACCACAATTGTCGATTCCGAAGTTGCAAAACTTGATATATGGCACTATGCAGAGCCTTACATTCAGCCATACCAGCTGTTGAACGCACAAAGGGAGATTAAAAAATCCTATTTGAGTACTATAGAGCTTAATGGTGAGCCTTCAATTGTTCAACTCGCTACTGAGGATTATGAAATAGTTAATGTGCCAAATGAATGGTCGGCCAGTTGGGGTTACTGTGCATCTGACAAAAGATATGAGATGGAATCTCAGTGGTCTGCCAACCCGCACAGAGACCTTTACATCATCTCTGTAAAGGACGGAAGCAGCAAGATTATTCTCAAGGATGTATTTATAAGCAGTGTCAGCCCTTCGTTTGACGGAAACTATTTAATCTGGTTCAACAACTCGGACCGTAAGTGGTATTCATACGAAGCAGCGTCGGGACTTATCAGAAACATTGCAAAAGATGTAGAAATTTCGTTTGCAGATGAACTTCACGACACACCGGAAATGGCTCCTTCATATGGACACGGCGGATGGTCGGAAGGAGACAAGGCGGTATACTTGTACGACAGGTACGATGTGTGGCAGGTCGACCCAAAAGGAGAGCAGCCATCTGTAAATATTACAGAGGGAACCGGAAGAAAAGAGAACAAGATGTTTAGACTTGTACGTCTTGACAAGATGCTCCTCCCTCCCGGGACCCCTGGAGTAAAGCTTACTCCTATAAAACCAAAAGAGACAGTCTATTTTTCTGTTTTTGACAATGTTACAAAGGAAAACGGTTACTATTTCAAGGAGATGAACAAGCGCAAGCCGGTTCTAAAAAAATGGGTACTGGAACCTTATAATTTCATGTATCTTACAAAATCCAAGGATGGTTCGGTTATTACTTATGTAAAACATAACTTTGCCACATCGCCTGAATTATGGATAACAAGAGATAACTTCAAGACTCAGCAGAAATATACAGACATAAACCCTCAGCAGAGGGACTATATCTGGGGCACAAATGAGCTGGTTAAGTGGAAATCTGCAACAGGACTTGACGTTGAGGGAATTCTTCATAAACCCGAGAATTTCGACCCGGCGAAAAAGTATCCCATGATTGTTTATTTCTACGAAAAAACCAGTGATTACCTTCATTACTACAGGGCTCCTGCTCCAAGCCGTTCAACAGTTAATATTACGTTTTTCACAAGCAACGGTTATCTTGTATTTGTTCCGGATATTTATTACCAGATAGGTCATCCGGGAAAGAGTGCTCTTGATTGTATTGTTCCGGGTGTTGAAATGCTTTGCAAGAACTCATGGGTAGACAGAGACAACATTGCAATTCAGGGTCAGAGTTGGGGTGGTTATCAGGTTGCCTATATGATAACTCAACCTCAGGTGTTCAAATGGAAAGCAGCAGGTGCCGGTGCTCCGGTATCAAATATGACCAGTGCGTATGGCGGAATACGCTGGGGTTCCGGCGTTTCTCGCCAGTTCCAGTATGAGCATACTCAGAGCAGGATTGGAAAAACGCTATGGGAAAATCTTGATCTATACATTGAAAACTCTCCTTTGTTCCATGCAGACAAGATTGAAACTCCGGTTCTCATAATGGCAAACGATGCAGATGAGGCTGTTCCGTGGTATCAGGGTATTGAGTATTTTACGGCATTGCGCAGGCTTGGAAAACCGGCGTGGATGCTTCAGTACAACAACGAATCGCACAACCTTGGAGGCAGGGTAAATGCAAAAGATCTCAGTATTAGACTATCTCAGTTCTTTGACCACTTTCTTAAGGGCGCTCCAATGCCTGTATGGATGAAAACAGGTGTGCCTGCAACAATGAAAGGCATTGACTGGGGATTGGATATAGCAAAATAACAGCTCTGATGCCGGTGTAACCTACACTATGCATAAAATAAAAAACACAAACTCTTCCAGGGAAGGTTTGTGTTTTTTGTTGTTACCTCTATACAGATTTTGCTTTGCTGTTACATTCTTTTAATGCTTTGAAGCACTTCTGCCTTGAGTTTTTCAGATATGGAGCTCTCTTTGTATACATCGTTGAGAGTATTCAAAATCACATCCTTGTGTATGCTCAGGTTAAACCAGCCAAGTGCCTCGGCAAGTGCAGCCCTCAGATCCGGATCGTCGGATGTGTCTTTAAGCATTGGCAAAAGGCTCGCCACCTGCTTGTGGTTGTTATAGTTCCTCAGGCTCCTGATTGCAAAAAGTCTATTCTCCGGTTTTGCCGATTTGTCCAAAATTGTCTTTAGCGATTTATCCTGTGCTCTTTGTTGCCCTTTGTAGTATTCGCACAGGTTTTTGATTGTCTCCTGCTTGTCTGTAAGGTTAGAAGCATTTACCTGATTCTCTATCTCTTTCACCACTTCATTTATGTCGAACATCTGGAGCGAACCTTGTGCCGCATACTGTACCCGCTGGCTCTCGTTTGAAAAGATAACTGTGTTCACAAGAGGGGCAATGAATACATTATCGCCGTAATAGGCGGCAAACCTGGCCGAAAACCTTCGGATGAGTTCATAGGGGTCGTCCAGACCAAGGCGAACTGCCTCAATTGCGTTTGCATCTCGTATGTCCAGCAACCTTTTCAATGCTTCCATCCTAACACTGTAGTGCTTGCTTTCCCTGAACAACTTTAGCATTTGTGCAGAAAAGTCTTTCGACGGAATCTTTGACAGCTGCTTGATTGCAATTGTTTGATCATTAACCTTGTTTGAGTTAAGGTAGCTTTTCCACGCAGACATCTCTCCGCCTTTTGTGGCTAATCTGGTATTAAGCGCTTTTGCCTCCTTTGAGCCTAACTGGGCGAACTGATATGTAGGGTCGCCAATGAGGTGAGATTCCAGATATTGAAACTCTTTCTGCCAGAAACCGATTCTTGCACCTTCGGCCAGTAATCCCAGCAATTCAAGTGACCACTTATCCTGAAGAACATTCACAGTATTACCTTGTGCAGCAATTGTGTTTCCCTCTCCAAAAACGTGGTATCCTGCAACGTATCCGGGTCTGTGGAACGAACCGTTGTAGCATGCGTCAAAAATTGAGAATCTTGGCTGCATTCTTATCTTGCGAAGATCACTAAGACTAATGTTAATATCTGCTGCAAAAGTAGAGTCCTGTACTCTGAGTGAATCAAGGGTGCTTTTGTTAAAAAAATCCTCGGTAAAGCCGTATTCCTCTATTAGTTCCTTTTTAAATTTGGCCGCTCTCTCTCCCTTATACTTTCGGTATGAGTGTCTGAGAGATGCCGCCATGGCACTCATTGGACCAATCTTGTCCGATGCCTTGTTCTTGTCAAATACAGGATTTGTGATTTCCAGGTCGTTAGGTGCCGGATAATCTCCATTTATATACTGAATATGAAAATCGCCATGTTCATGGAATATAAACAAATCGGTACCACTTTGCTGCAATTTTTCATAAAGCTTGTACTTCATAAAAGGAGTCTGACGGAAGTTATAAAATCCGTTCCCTTTTGACGTTTTGAATGCAAGAGGAATTTGCTCCTTTATCGCAAACTGCTCATTCTGCCAGGCAGTAAGACAATCCGAGTTGTATCCGTGTCCGTTGAAAATTACAAGTTGGTCCAGGGGATTGCTCTCCTTATGCGCTGCAACAACTTTCTTTAGGTACCTCTTTAGTAGGAGGCCTGGCTCAATACCCATGTCTGAGGGAGGAGTCATTCTCGCAGAATAGAAGTCGCTCATAATAATCTGGGGAGAACTCTCTTTTATGCGATAGTAAAATATTAGGGGATTTTTGGCATCCTGTTGTATAAACTCAAATTCCAGGTCAAGGTCGTCGTAGTATCTGTCCGAAGTTACCGAAGACTCTTCTATGGGAAATTTCTCTTCGTCCATCTTGAATGCGGTAGTTGAATGCTGAAAGTTCTGAACTCGTACAATTGGTATTTTTCCAATAAATACTGCACCCTCCATAACTGGTTTTTGTGAAAAGAGATCTTTGATTTCCGACCTTAGGATTTCGGGATTGCTCCATTCTCCAACCAATACTACCGCTCCAAGACCCTCGCTTTCAAGAACCGATTTGTAATCCAGAATTTCGGCCTTTGCGGCAGAGAAAGATTCGGTATCTACAACTATCAGAAATCGGGACTCAAATTTTCCTTTTGCCGGAATTACTTCACTCTTTGCATATACATTTATGTCAAATACAATTGCTATAAGAAGCAGTGCGATTATAATATATTTTCTCTTCATCATCTCAGGTTTTAACGCATGTATATCTCTAATCTGTTTGCTGTTTTAAGCAGCTCGTTCCTAAGTTTCCAGTCTGTCTCTGTCCGGGAGGCTACGCTTCTGCACGAGTTGATAATATCCCCTTTTCTGTGAGATAAGGTAAACCATCCTAAAGCCTCTGCAAGTTTTATTTTTAGGTTTAAATTCTCGTTGGGATTTTCAAGGACCTTAAGATAGTTATCCACCATCGTGTGGTAGCTGTTGTTCCTTAGGGAGCTTACTCCCATCAGTCTGGAACTCATCTTAAGACTCGGGTTTGCCACTTCTAACCCCATCTCGGAGATTCTCATCCGGGAATCCATCTTTTTTGTAAACTCCAGTTTAATATTCTCCTTATTGTAAAGAGAGGTGCTGCTCTCAATCTGGGACAATACTTCACTCTTGAGTTTCTTCATATCCATAAGGTCAAAACAGAATTCTGCATTGAATCGTACTCTCTCGTCCAGCCCATCGTTCAGATAGATTGATGCAATGTATGGAATGAATTCATCCTTACCAATCCTGCCCATCGAATATGTAGACTTTCGTCGGATAAACTCGTAAGGGTCATAAACCGATGTTTTAAGCAATTCTTCAAATCTTCCGTCATTATAGAACTGGAGAAGATGATATACCTGAAGCCGGAGCATTGCATAAGGAGAAGAGTGATATGTATCTGTAAGGAGTTGAGGCAGAGCTGCATATTTAAGATTAAATAGTTTGTGAAGGGCAACTCCCTTGATGTCCGGATGCTGTTCTGTCTTAAAAACCTTTAGCCAGTATGGGATATCTGTTGACTTTAGATTAATCTTTCTGCTCGCTTTGTCGCCTTTAAACATAAAGGTTGGGTCACCTATTATGTGGGATTCCAAAATGTTTGTGAGCTGAGCCCATTCTCCCACTCTGTATCCCAGTCCAAGAATACCCAGAAGGTCGCTGGAAGACTTGTCCTGCAAAACATTCACAGAATTAGCTATGGCAACCAGTGTCTTTCCCTTTGCAAAAATGTACTCGCCTCCGATGAAACTCTCCTCGCGGAAGTCCCCATTATAGCAGGCATCAAAAATTACTATTCTTGGATTAGGATTAATGGCCGGAATATCTTCCAAAACAATACCCATGTTAACATCGTCCAGAGAGTCCTTTTTTATTTGCTCCTTGTCGAATGCACCTGCAAACCATGTTGAATCGATTTTGTAATAGCTTTTCCATGCGCTTTTCAATTGCTCGTTCTTTTCACTGCCTTCTTTATTTTTTCTCAACCAGTTCCTGAAAAGCCTCTTTCCTGCTTCCATATTTTCGTCGGCCCCCCTGCTTAAAGGAATACCTGTCAGATATTGTCTTTCCGGCATTCCATGTTCGTGAAACAGCATAAGATCGACATCGTCTCTTCTAAGTTCTTCTTTAACCGTTTGTTTCATGTAGGGATACATATGGAACATCAGGAATTTTGCAGAGTTTTTGTTGCCGAAAGCCTGTGGAAATTGTTCTCTCATCGTAACTCCCTCTTCTTTCCAGGCTGTAAGGCTGTTTGAGAAAGAACCCTCTCCTGTATAGGATACAAGTACATCCATCTTGTTATCCAATGCCCTCTCTGCAAACAACTTTTTGAAGTAGTCACGTATTTGCGCATATCCTTCTTCACTCTTGCGTGTTGGCTTAAGCCTTCCTGTATAAATGTCGCAATCTATCCTCTGAGGAGAATCCCAGCGAAGTGAGTAGTAGTGAAATAACCTTTTTACAGAATCCTGATACAGATAATCGAATTTAAGGTCAAAGTCGTCGTAGAACCGGTCCGAAGGTACTGAGGACTCGTCCGGGGTGAACTTTTCCTGGTCCATTTTGAATGCAGAGGTAAAATGCTGTGCATCTCTTATCATAGGAATAGGAATATTGCCAATGAAAATGGCGCCCTCAAGTCCCTCTGCCTTGTACAGGGAAAATAGTTCATCCTTTACCTGCTGTGGGTTCATCCACTGTTTTTCAACAATAAATGTGTGTAACCCTTCATTTTCCAGGAGAGCTTTATAGGAATTGATTTCACTTTTGCAGGCTTTGTATGTATCGTTGTCCACGATAATAGCAAAACTTCTCTCTGTTGCCCCAAGTGGAGTGAACAGAGAGAAAGTAGATGCTATCAGAAATGTTAAAATATTTATAATCATCTTATTTTGTTTACTTTAGAAGTTAAAGCCAACCCCAAGATTTGTAAGTAATCTGTTATCGCTGCCTTCTGTCGGTTTGTAATAATCGACAGCTGCTTTGACATACATACCAGAGTTATTACTCTTGCCAATGCCGGTAAAAAATGATAATTCACCGCCAATTTTGTAATAGCTTCTTCCAAGGAACTGAAATTCGGGATTCATGTACTCTGTAATGATGTGAGAGTTTGCATCTGCACCACCGTATACATATGCCTTATTAAGGTTGTTCTTGAAGTTTAATGACAGGCCTGCAAGTAATCTGCTGGCTTTGCCAATTTTCAGATTGGCTTTTCCGTTGATGCCCAGAATAAGATCTTCTATTTTCCTGTAAGATTCAGGCAAAATATAAAGATCATCTGAGTTCGCATAAACTGCAGATATACCGCCTCTCCACTTGTATTCAACATCGCCACCCTTGAAGAAGTCATATCTTAAGGCCACATCTTTCTGAGAGAATGTAGATCGTATGCTTTTGTACATTGTAATCCACCTCTGTACTTCAAATGAGTTGTCCAGAACCTGAACATACTCTATCCCGCTGATTTTGTTGTCGGAATATGAAAGTTCTGCCTTGCTTATGTTCTTGCCGGTTGTAACCAGTTGAAATTTTGCTCCGTAATTGTTTTCCTTTATTGTGCCTTCTTTTTTGGGTTTGGTTTGATCACTTATCACATCTTCAACCATGAAGGAATAATTACCGTCAAGCAAAAACTTAACGGATTTACCGGTAAAAGAATACTGAACTGCTCCACCCAGCCTGTTACCGTTGTAGACAAATTTTTTGAGTGATTGCAAACCGCCTACAACTGCAGAATAAAAATTTCCGAGCCCCTTCATTACAAACACATCCTGGTTTTGCTGGTCGTTGCTGTTTGTTGTAGAAGACTCCTGATTAATTTTTTTGTAGTCAAGATTCAGACCTGCGGCATGGTTTTTAAAAACAAAAACCATTGCGGGTTTTACGGTAAGTGTATAAAAATCAGTCTTTGACCTGGGGTCAATTTGTTTTGCTCCTGTTTTGGTAACATACTGAGCTTCAATACCAAAGTGGATTCTGTCCCAAAGTCTCTTTGAAGAGGCCTTCATTTGCAGATTGTAGTCCTGTTTAACCCAATCGCTGAGGTTTTTGTCAACAACATAATATGGGTTTCCTCTTGTAGGATCAAGCATTGTAGTATTATAAAGGGTGCCAGTCTGCTTTTCGTTGTTGAATCCGAATTGTCCCCATACATAACCGCCGCCAAGATTCAATCCGCCTTCTGAGGATACGCCAACAAGGCGTTCTCTTTCGCCTTCAAACTTTCTTTTGAAGTCGCCGGATTTCAATTTGTAATCAAATCTAAGCTCGTTGAAATTGATCATTTTATCCAAAATAACACCGGCTCCGTTATTGGAGTTAAACCATAATGATTTTGCCTTTAAGAGCTCCATTGAGGCCGGAGATGTTAAGTTCTCTTTATTATTCTGGGCACACAAATTTTGAGAAAGTAGCAGAGTTAACACTACCGTACCAGCCCAATAAATATTTTTTATTTTTTTCATTGTTTTAAATTTGTAGTTGTTAACAATTATTTCCATACGTTCCATGATGGCGCTTTTGCGCCGTTTCTACGTATTTCCGGAATATTCATAACAGTAAAATCATCTGAGCTGTTATTTGTATCATAATAAATGATCCTTCCATCGGTAAGAGTTGTCTTTATTCTTCGTGCAACACTTTTTGACAGGTAAGTTCCACCTACGGTAACCGCACCTGCATCCAGCACTGCCGGAACCCTCTTTAACTGGACCTGGTTAATGTTTCCAACTAATTCAACGGCATCAATAACCTCCTCTATGCGAATCTTGTAGTTTTTATCTGTTCTTCCTACAGGGCTCACATATACATTTGGATTAATAGCCTCAGAAGGAATATAGATTACAAAAGCTCCTCCAAATACAGATGTCAGCCATTGAGGAGATTGAACGGGCCAAAATGCCATTTGCATGTTTATTGCCGGATTGTCACTTATAAGTGATGTTGTTTTTACTAAAGTCTCAAACTCGGCACTTAAAAGGTCAACAGGAGAAGTTGGGTTAAGGTTTGTCTTTTTGTGATTGTCTGCCATTTGTGCAATAATGATTGATTCACCCGGATTA
Source organism: Bacteroidales bacterium (assembly GCA_021371955.1). Classification (GTDB taxonomy): domain Bacteria; phylum Bacteroidota; class Bacteroidia; order Bacteroidales; family UBA932; genus Bact-08. The sequence goes on along the minus strand of JAJFVD010000012.1, from coordinate 26,264 downwards.
AGAAAATAATCCTTGTCCGATGGAACCTGCCAGATAGCATTAGAGTATACAAAATCGGCAGCATCATCTCCCGGCCATACTGGTAGATTTGCTGTTGCGGTATTCGGATTTAGAAGAGCTATGCAAAGTCCTTTTACGTTCTGGATATCTTCGCTGTTGTTGTATATTTCATAAAACTGATCCCGGAAGTATGAGCCTCCGGTAGGAGTTCTTGAACCACAATAGAATATCTCTTTCAGTATGAGAGCTCCGGATTTTGACGCGCCTATCTCAATGTCAACTTGCTTGTTGTCATTGACGATATCGATGTTTACAACGTTGCCGCTGTAATTGTATGTGAAGCCGTCTTTGCTCATTTCCGCTGATGCTGTTATTGTATAGATTCCGGGAATAATATTTCCAATTGTAACAGAACCGTCGGCAGAAACTGAAGTTGTAACTTCATATCTCTCTTCATAGTTAATAAGTCTGACATTTAATGACTCCGGCTTTGGTGCATTACCAATGTTAAGGTTAACCTTAACTACAGCGTTCAGTGATTTTATTTCCTTGGCTTTCCCTGCCTCCTGAAACTGTTCGCAAGATGTGAACAGAAATAGGGATAAAAGCATCCCGGTAAATATTTTTGATGTATTTTTCATTGTTATCTTCTTTAGTATTACTTAATCGTTACTGCCAATTCGAAACCAAAGAAAAGTGGAGTCTTGTCATTGATAACTACAAATGACCCGGGTGTTCTTTTCTTTTCGTATAACGGTTTACTCTGGAACATATTGTTCGCAAAGAAAGATGCTCTGAGCATTTTCCCGATTTCTTTGGTTAAGTGAAGGTTAAAAACAACTGTTGGAAACCAGGATTCTCCGATAAATCTTCTTGGGTCGTTACTTTTAAACAGATAAGAGAATTCAGGGTCATTTTTCATAGCCGGGTCAAATGCGTGCATCAGACCGTCTGTTCTCGAGATGTATGAAACAAACATAGAGTCATTTCCAATATTATCCCACTCTTTGTATAGCAGGTTCACCTGAGCTGTAAGAGTAATAGCAAAACCTATTGAAGGAATATTGTGAGTAGCACGAAGTGTTGTGCTTAGCCTCTCCCTCTCCTCCTTAGTATTTCCGGCAGCATATACGCCAATATTTCTCTCAAGCTGGTTAAGGTTCTTTTGTGTACTATATGTATAGGTTTCGTCCCAGTTTGTGGATCTTATGTATGCTCCGTTTAATACAAAAGATGTACGTATAGCATCAAACCTGCCCAGATCGAAATCAAACTCAACACCTCTGTTGTGTGATCTTCCAGTATTTGTTGGAGTAGAATAACTTATAAAAATATTGTTGCTTGACTTTTCTTTAAGAGTAGGAATAGAGCCCGGATTGGCAGTTCCTATTTCGTACTCCTTATAGTTTACCAGTTTAAACTGACTTGTCATGTCGTAACCGTTCTTCAGATTCTCATTAAAGGCGGTTGCCGAAAAGCGCATTTTGTTCCATTTGAAGTCTAATCCAATTTCGCTCTTTTCATTGGATGCAATCCTGAGATCCTTGTTTTCTGTATTATATACTTTTGTAGATCCAAGAAGCAGTTGTTCGGCAGCAGGCACCGATGAGCTATTCAGATTATTGAAGTGAACAAAATCGAAGTAAGCATTTTCGGGGTAGAGGTAAAGCAGGGTAGGTGCTTTGGCGTTTATTCCGTATCCTCCTCTGATTGTAAGTTTGGAAGGAATGATGTCAAATGAAATATTTACCCTGGGCGAGACAATACTTTTGCTCTCAATATTATCATATCTGGCACCTGCCTGAAAGGTGAGTTCTCTTTGCCCGATTTGCCAGTTGAAGTTCTCTTCTAAGTATACTCCTAACTGAGAAACAAAAGGAATGTCTGAATACTTCCTTGGTCTTGGAGAAGAGTTAGCATCTCCCGACCTGAAAGGTGGGTTGGCAAGGTCATATACTTTTCCGTCGCCAACATTACCATCGATTTTATAATCGGCACCAACAACAATCCTGTTGCTTATGTTCCCGATTCTCTTTGAAAATGTAGCGTTTACTTTGGCAAATAAATTAATTTCTTTACCATAAATGTCGTATTTGCTAAAGTACTCATTAGGCAAATAAGTTGCATAATAACTGCCTTCTGAATCCGGGATATTAGTAAGTTCTGTTCCGTTTATGTCATATACCTTTTGTCCCGGCCTGTTACTGAGAGAAGCTCCGTCTGTTCTTGACATTGAGTAGGCCGAAAATGCGTTACCAAGAAGCTCTTCTTTGTAAGAGTGTTTATCCGTATAGTTTCCCGAAAGAGTATATTTGATATTGTTAAGCCATCCCTTATTCACATTGATTGTTCCGTTTGTATTAAGCCTAATGCCCATATCTTGCGATCCTGAGGCCAGTTGGTTTCTCATGTCATCTGGATTTTTTTCACGTGTATCTTTTCCAAGTGAAAAGTCGAGTGAAGTATTTGACGACAAATTCTTAAATACATTTGAATACAAAACTTTGGCGGTAGCTCTCTGATAATATTTGTAAGACTCTGTAGGCTGGCTTACACTGTATGCATAATCTCCACTTACGTTAAGATTACCTGCTTTTTCTCCCAAACTGAATCCCTTACCGGCAGACATCTGATAGATTCTTGGGTCTGTTTTGAACCGGATGTTAAGAGGTTCCTTCCCTGCCTTAGACCTTATTATTACAGCTCCTGATGTAAGGTCGCCATACTCTACAGATGGTATACCACGAATTACTTCTACAGATTCTATATTGTCTGTAGACAACATTCTGAGGTCAAGGCCAGAGTTAGGTGAGGATCCTCCTGAAACAGATGCGCCACCGCCTGAGATTGAAGGGCTCAGAGTCTGAAGGTTGGCATTGTTGGAAAGAGGAGAGCCGTCTATATATATTGCTGTACCTAACGAGTTCATCTCTGTACCGGCTGTGCCCTCTTTTCCGACAGAACCGGAAATATTACGGATATTAAAAGATTTTGCAACACTCAGGTCGGGATTGGCAATCTGTCCCCCGGGCATAAGCTGAAGCAGATCAGAAACCGAAGTAACCTGAAGGTGGTCCATTGCCTGCCTTGAGATATTTGATGCAGTTGCTTGTCCGGCTTTGCTCTCCTGAGCAACAACTGATACTTCGTTAAGCCGGAATGAACTGTAATTCATATAAAAATGTTCCTGAGAAGCTTTTCCTGCTACCAGAATAAGAGTGGTGTCAATGGCCTCCATCCCGAGGAATTGAATTCTTACATTCACCTTTCCGGGAGACAGTCTTTCAAATGAAAATTCACCATTTGAATTTGTAGTAGTAAGAGCGCCTTGAGGTAAAATCTGCACTGTGGCAAATTCTACCGCTTGTGAATGAGATCCTTTCTCAGTCACGACTCCCCTTAATGCTGCGTAATTGTTAACTGCAGATTGTGCACTTAACTGCAAACTCAGGCAAATAAGGAGAAACAACGCAAAAGCTGATTGAATTTTGGGTTTCTTCATAGTTGTAATTATAAATTAGGGTTATTTTAATTTAGGTAATTCCAGTCTGTTGATAGTCTTGACGAGTTCTTTTTTTAGAATATCATCGGTTTGCACATTAACCTGGTCTTTGCAAAAACGAATGATTTCATTCTTTTTGTATGAATAACGATACCACCCGAATGCTTCGGCCAGTTGGCTCTTTAGTTCAACGTTGTCCGATTCGGCGAAAAACTTAAACAATATATCCAGATGAGTTGCCTCGCAACTATTTCTCAGAGCTGAGATTGTGAATTTTTTTGCCTTTACCGGAGTCTTAGGGTCAAGCAAGGCTGCATATTCCTTCTCTCCATTGTCCAGATTATATTTTAATGAACTAATTTGATTTCTGCACCTTTCGTACCATTTGCCTTCCTTGCCATTGAGTGCTTTTTCATAAGCTGCTATTGCTAAATCTCTGCTGTAGATTTCCGATGCGCCTTTCAACTGGAACTCGACACGCTTGCTTACTCCAGGCTGGAACCTCAGCGTAAAGACATCGTCTATGAGTTCCGGAGATCCGTTTTTGGCAGCGTACATAGAGCTGAGTCTTCTAATCAGTTCGTAGTTATCATAAAGTCCAAGCTTAATTGAGCTGATAAAGTTTTTGTCGGAATAGTTCTTTAACAGATTAAATGCCTGAAGCCTTACTGTTGGCCTCATCTCTTCTTTCTGGATAGTAAGCAGTTCGTCGGTGGTTATTGCATTATTTGAAGAGAGCATTTTCATTGCCAGAGATTTTATTTCAGGATTTGAATTTGCCATTTGTTTGCACCAGAACTTAATATCTCCTTTATGGAGAGTTACTGCCTGGTTAAGGTCAAGTTTGTCGTTAGAGCTGCTTATGAACATATATGTAGGGTCACCAATCAGGTGGGACTCGAGAGTTTGCTGGCCTTTTGCCCAGTTACCCACGGAAACTCCCAGATCCAAAAGACCAAGAAGCTGGTTAGTCCAGGTATCCTGAAGTGTATTTACTGAATTTGCCTTAACAATGATAGTTGATCCTGAGTTAAAGATGTAGTGACCGCTGATGTAATCGTCGAGATGAAATGACCCGTTGAAACAAGCGTCGAAAAGAATGATTTTTGCGTTGGACTTGTAATCGTACAGGTCCGGAATGTTTATATCCAGTTCTAAATCTGCAAGGCTGTCGCTTTTGGTCAATTCCGGATTAAAGGCGTCGCTAACCCATGATTTCGGAACATTGTAGTTGTCAATATAATATTGCTTTGAAGCCGTTGTATCAGAAGAGTTACGAATCTTTCCCCTGAAAAACTTTCTTGCCTGCGAAAGCCATACATCTGTACTTGGTGAAATTGGAGACCCATTCATCATCTGCCCGTCCTCAGAACCGTGATGGTGAAGTATGGCAAGATCAAGATCAGTGCGGGACAATTCGGAAAGCAGTCTGTGCTTTACATTATCGTCGTATGTATAGTCAATGTAGTTGATAGATCTCTGCGGCTCTCCAAGAAACCGGAATTGCTCCATTAGTGAGTACTTTTCGTCTATTCGGGCAACCATACAGTCTGAGTTGTAACCATGCCCGGCATAATAACTTATCTGGTTCATTTTGTGCCGGTTTGCCTTTTCTTTAACAACCTTTTGCAGATATTCCGAAATCAGCTGATACTTTGTCTTCCCGGGAGTTGCCGGAGCTTTTATCCTTGCACTGTAAATATCGCACTCGATTACCTGAGGACCGTCTCCTGCCAGAGAGTAATAGTAATACAGCGGTTGAAGAGTATCTCTCTTAAGGTAATTGAACTTGAGATCGAAATCGTCGTAGAATCTGTCGGAAGGGATTGAGGATTCCTGCCATGGTCTCGATGGATTCATTTTGAATGCTGTTGCCAGATGGTGAGCATCCCGTATCATTGGAACAGGAATATCGCCAATAAGCACGGTTCCTTCAAGATTTTGTGTTTGATATAAATTCAGAAGGCGCACCTTAATAGAATCCGGGACTCCCCATTTATCCACTATTACAATAGCGTTAAGTCCCTCTGCCGAAACAGACTGTGAATATAGTTCAATGTCCTGACGGCAATTTTCATAAGTTGTCTTGTCTACCACTATTGCTACTGCTCTTTTTACAGGAGCAGCAATTGCCCCGTTCAACTGAAAAATCAGTAAGGAAAATATAATTAAAGATTTAAATAAGTTTTTCATAAATTAAATAATTGTTTAGGGTTAATGCATATTACGATATGCTCGTAAATTATTATTTACGATAAATACAAAAACACAGAAGGATGAGCGAACTCATCTTATCTGCTATTTCACAAAATCAGCTGGAGGTATTTAATAAAAAGGGAAAGGCCGGCTTGATGGAATAGTGCCTGAAATGTTTTGATTCTGGGTGGAATTACCGATTGCGTAAATGAATCTGTTGATTCTATGGGTTTAAACCACGCAGAGTGAGCTGCTAAAAATTTATGCGAACTATTGAAAGAGTCTTGATCCGCATTCAGGAAGAAATATTTCAGCGAACAGCAGTCGGTTCGTTTAATGATTTTTTCAATAAGTTTTTTGCCACAATGTGGGCAGTGGTGGTTATGATCTTCCTTTTCTTCATCTTGTGTACATGTACACTCGGAACTGATGCCAATAAATGAAACTTCGGAAGCATGATTACAATGACAGGAATACCTTCCTATACCCAAATTTGAGGTTAGGTAAAATACAAGAACTATAATTGATAATATGGTTCCCTTAGCTCCCACGATAAATAATTTTGAACTTTGGTAAAATTAATAAAAATTCTGATAAAAAATCAAAGAAAAACGAGATAGAGTAAGGGATAATAAAGAAATAAAAAAAAGAAAAACCAGTTAGAAAATGGAATGAATCTGATTAATAGATAACTACTGCATAATCTGGAAATTTTGGCATTTCAAACGAAACGCATTTATTTATTGTTTTGCAAAGCAGATGCCTTTTCCAGATAGGGCAGTGGCGATATAAGTTCGAACTCTTTGGAGATGTCCAGAAGCGGATTCAGCAGATTCATGTGTCCTGCTCCAAATATCACTAATATCCTGTCACCGGCGGTACGTGGGATTCTTTGGATATTGCGGATAATTCTCAGATTACGGTTGAACCAGCGGCCGGTTTCGAAGTCAACGCCTGTAAAATCGCCGGGATTCTCTTCGTAAAGAAACCCGTCGGTCAGATAGGACCCAAGGCCCTCTTTTATATTGAGCGGGTTGTTCAATTCAATAAGCTGGTCGACTACATTTGAAACTTTTTTGCTCAATAGCTCTTTCCCTTCAATTTTATTTAGTGAATCTATGAAATTTCCAAACCTCTCCAGGCGGATGCTGTCTTTAAACATTGCCTGAATGTTGTCATATGGCCGTCCCCAGTCATTGACACAATAAACTTTTGGCAGATCAAGGTTTTTGCCAATCCGGTATGCAAGCTGATAGATTTCATCTTTTGCAGGGGTCAGTTTTCCAAGTTTATAAAGAGAGTAAAGAGAATCAACGGAATGTTGTTTTGACGGGTCAAGCTCTATTGCAATTATTGTAGGCCGGAACTCTTCTATTGCTTTTGCAATTGCTGCAATCTGCGACTGATATGGCTCGTCCAGTACGGATATCTGATCTTTTTCGGCTGTCTTTACCCTGTCGAGGTTGTGATATGCGAAATGGAAAACGCCCAGGGTCATTATTTTTGTTTTCGGATGTATTTTGGCGGACTGCCCGAATGAGGAAAAAACGATAATCTGGATAAATAATAATACAATCAGCCTTTTCATAATTTAAGATTTTTTGTTTTGTTCTCTATTTGACGAATTTACAGCAGGAAATGTTGCAGTAATCCAATGTTTTTTCAAACTTTGATGGGAAGTTTGCAACTTTTACGCATAGTTCTCCGTCTAATAAATAATATACCCGACACCTAAACTAATATCAGAATACTTCTATGAAAAAACACATCTTTCTTTTTGCTGCTTTATTCGCTTTTGCGTTGTCTTCCTGCTCTTATTTTGGTTTTGTTTCAGTTGACCCTTCGGGACAATACATAGCCAAAAAAATTAAGACAACTTCTTTTGAAAATGTATCTGTATCAAGCGGTTTCGAGCTGATTCTTACTCAGGACTCTTTAACGGAACTCACTATTGAGACATACGAAAACATTCACAGCTACATTGTTGTTGAGGTTGTGGACAATACTCTTAAAATTCACCCGGAAGACGGAATTAATTTTGCGGGAGATCCCAATGTTAAGATTCATCTTTCCTGCAACTTTCTTAAAAAATTATCTTCCAGTGGCGGAGGACATATAAATCTGAGTAACGGATGGACAGCGGACGAACTCAGGATTTCGCTCAGCGGTGGCGGTAATGTCACAGGCAAGGTGCTGCTAAAATCGCTTGAGTTGGATATGTCCGGCGGGTCGGAATCCGATTTGGAGGGTGTTGCAGAATACCTGAATATCAGCTCTTCCGGTGGCAGTGTTCACAAGCATTTCTCACTTTTGTCCAAGAAATGCCGTGCCGATATGTCGGGCGGAGCATCTGCAGAGGTAAATGTGAGCGAAAAACTCATTGTTGACGCTTCGGGCGGAACAACCATCCGCTACAAAGGCAACCCGGAAATATCATCGGAGCTTTCAGGCGGGTCAAGTATTGAGAAGGTTGAGTAATCGCCTCCGGTCAAATTGCACATATTCAGCGATATGCTAAGAAGACGCAGACTTAATGTCTGCGTCTTCTTGGCATATCATTGATTGTCAATGAATTTTGTATACTTTTGTCCCCGTTATAAAAATCAATCGGGATTATGGTATCTAAAGAAAATCTGGACAGCTTAAGAGTTGAACTATCGGTGAAATCAAAAAATGGTCTTGATTTTACTATGTCGGCAAGTATTATATGGCTGGCGATTGCGTTTATCTGGACACTGAATGGCAGTTCGTACGACAAATCTATACTCACTTTTATTGTGGGTAGCCTAATGCTCCCGCTTGCGCTTTTGCTGTCGAAGGTTCTTAAGACAGTATGGACAAATAAGGGCAATCCATTGCAGCCATTGGGTCTCTGGCTCAATTTTGCTCAGTTGCTGTATTTCCCATTCCTAATTCTTACCCTTATAAAGATGCCGGATTACTTTGCTATGGTTTATGTAATAATTACCGGAGCACACTTTTTTCCGTATGCCTGGTTTTACAAGACAAATCTGTATGCAATTTTTGCCGGAACAATTTCTTTTGGTGCCCTCATTCTCGGGCTGATACTGCCGGTGGAGAAGACTTATTTAGTTCCTGTATTTATGAGCGTTTCGCTTGTAATCTTAACTATCCTCTTATATCTGGACAGTAAGAAAAAACGATTATAAAAGAAATACTTTCTTTTTGTTCTAAGCCCGTATTCACGGAATCTTTTTGTTGAAGTGTATTATATAATGTGTACAGGCAGAAATACCTTTAACAAATAAATATGAAAAACTTTAGAAAAAACTGGTTCCGCCACTTGTTGCAATGGGGAACTTTGGCAGCAATTATCATTGTTCTCACGAAAGTGCTGGGGAATGAAAGTGCCGATCCAGAGGCTTATTGCCCTGTAGGCGGGATTCAAACTCTCGGATCTTACCTTGTGGCCGGTTCAATGGCCTGCAGTATGACCTTAACCCAAATTATGATGGGTGTTGTGCTGGCAATAGGTGTAGTTTTGTTCAGTAAGCTTTTTTGCGGTTACCTGTGTCCATTGGGATGGGGCAGCGAATATCTGGCTAAGCTCAGGAGCAGGACCAAGGTTAAAGAGATTGTTATTAAGAACGACAGTTTAACCGACAAGATTCTCCGGGCGTTCAAGTATATTCTGCTTTTTATAACATTTTACTATACAATAAGCGGTTCCGAACTGTTTTGCAAGAATTTTGACCCGTACTATGCAGCTGCAACCGGATTTCAGGGGGAACTAACTCTTTGGATGGCAGTGCTGTCAATTGCAATATTCATTTTTGGAAACTTCTTTATAAAGATGTTCTGGTGCAAATACATTTGCCCAATGGGAGCATTAAGCAATCTTTTCAAATACACATTAACATTTGTAGTGTTGCTCATTGTCTTTGCAATCATAAACTTTGCAGGAATTGCTTTGTCGTGGATATATCTTCTTGCGGCAGCATCAATCATAGGCTATTTCCTCGAGATAATTTTCCCGGAACCAAAGATTTTCCCTGTTCTTAAGGTTAGCCGTTCGAAAGAAAAATGTAACGATTGCGGCCTGTGTGCAAAGAAATGTCCTTATGGAATAGATGTGGACAAGGTTGAAAAAGTTAAACATGTAGATTGTACTCTTTGCGGGGAGTGTATCAGCTGCTGCAACAAAGAGGCTCTATCTTTTGGAGGGAAGAAGTATTTCAGATGGGTGCCAGCAATATTTGTAGTCGTTCTGTTTGTTGTTGCTTTATTTTTGGGAACATTGTGGGAACTTCCTACAATTGACGAAAGATGGGGAGATGCGGCAAAACAGGGTGTGCTCGAGAAGGTGAGGGTAGAGGGGCTCCGTTCCGTTAAATGTTACGGCAGTTCAAAAGCTTTTGCTGCTCAGCTTCAGAAAATAAACGGTGTTTATGGCGTTGCAACTTTTGTAAAACATCTGTATGTAGATATTTATTACAATCCATCGGAAACTAATCCGGATAAAATTAAAGCTCTCATTTACGTTCCGGCAAAATTCAAGATTGCCACTCCTCCGGCAGGAGCTCTGGTTAAAGTAGTAACAATACGTACAGAAAATATGTACGACAAGATGGACCCGAATTATCTCGGCCTTCAGTTCAGATACGACGGTAAGGGATACTACGGATTGGAATCGGAATATGCATGCCCTCTCATCATCAGATTATATATGGATGTGAAGGAGCCAGTCGACGAAAAATACATCAGGTCGGTAGTGGAAATGAAGGAGCTTAAGATGCTTGTTCACGGTGGTGGTACAAACATTGTAAAGGTTAACTTCAAATATGTTTCTATGGTGGATGAGGTTGATACAATAAGCCGCAGGGAGTTTCTTGAGCGTCAGTTTAATTATTATAAGAAAGAATATAAGGCAAATGTGGAAAAGTGGGGAGGAAAGAACGAAGCAGTATATGAACTGGTATATCCCGATTTGGACAAGCCTCTCATAGTACGCGGTGTTCCGTATCTGTCCAGCCACCTTTCGCTCATCGACGGTTTCCTTGGTCTTGAGACAACCATAAACGACAACGAAGATTATTGCTTCCGTATCCGGTACTCGAAAGATGTTCTTAACGAAGACAAGATATGGGAAGTTCTTAACAGAAAACAGTGGACAGTTAAAACAACTGAAGGTGAGATACAGGTATCTGATCCTAAATTCTCTTTTACAAATAAAGGTATTACTAAATGAAATTAAAATTAAGCATTATTGCTGCATTGGTTATCGCTTTTTGCAGCACAACAGTAAGTTACGGTGGTTCAAAATTCAAAATTGCTAATCCACCGGCAGGATCCACAATCAAAGTCATTACAATCCGCACGGAGAATATGACCGAAAGAATGGATCTGAATTATTTGGGTATGCAGTTCCGCAACGAAGCGAAGGGATATTATGGATTGGAATCCGAGGATGCAACTCCGCTAATTGTGAGAATTTATATGGATGTAAAAGAACCGGTAAACGAACAATATCTAAAATCGGTAGTTGAGAAGAAAGAGCTCCAGATGGGTGTTCATGGCGGCGGAAGTAAGCTGGTTAATATCGATTTCAAGTTTGTCTCTCTTGAAAAAAACACTGGAGAAACAATGACCAGCAGGGCTTTTCTTGAGCGTTATTTCGACGGCATAAAAAAAGAGTATAAGGCAAATGTGGAAAAATGGGGAGGAAAGAATGAGGCCGTGTACGAATTGGCATATCCTGGTCTTGACAAACCTCTTGTGATGCGCAGCCTGCCTTTCTTTACAAGCTACCTTTCAACTATTGACGGTTGCCTGGGAGTAGAAACAGCAATCAACGAAAAAGAGGAGTATTGCTTCCGCATCAGATATTCAAAAGACGTACTTAACGACGAAAAAATCTGGGAAGTACTTACAAGAGAAAAATGGACAATCAGAACAAACGAAGGAGACCTAAAGGAAACAGATCCAAGGCTTTCATTTACAGATAAAGGAATTACAAAATGAGACTTAAAATTAGCATTATTGCTGCATTAATTATTGTATTTTGCGGCACAACCACTTTCGCTCAAAAATTTCCGACAAATGAGCCGCTGCCGGTTGACAGCAAGTACAAGATTGGAAAGTTGGAAAACGGGATGACATATTATATCCGCGAAGCCAAAAATCCGGCAGGAAGGGCAGAATTCTTCATAATCCACAATGTTGGTTCGCTTCAGGAAGAGGATAGTCAAAGGGGCCTTGCCCACTTTTTGGAGCACATGGCTTTTAACGGAACTAAAAACTTCCCTAAGAAGAAGCTTCTTGAATATTTTGGAAGTGTTGGAGTAAAATTCGGAGCAAATATTAATGCATACACTTCTATGGAGCGTACTGTATACAATATTTCTGCGGTTCCTTCTTTGCAGCGCAGTACAATTCTGGACTCCGCACTGCTTGCGCTTCACGACTGGTCGCATTACATTTCTTGCGAACCGGCCGAGGTTGAGGCAGAGAGGGGTGTTGTCCGTGAAGAGTGGCGCAGGGGCGACGATGCCCGTTCAAGAATGATGAAGGGTATTATGAGAGTAGAACAGACAGGCTCTCGTTTCGCAACAAGAGATGTTATCGGCGACCCTAATATCATCAACACTTTTACACGCCAGACTCTTGTAGATTACTACAACAAATGGTATCGTCCGGATCTTCAGGCGATAGTTGTTATTGGCGACATCAATGCTGCCGATATTGAGAAACGCATTAAAGCGCGTTTCTCATCAATCCCGGGAAATGCAAATGGAGCAAAGAGGGAATTCTATACTGTACCTGAAAATATTGAACCAATTATTGGGTTTAATACTGACCCTGAATCAAAGGCTGTTTCTGTAAGGATGACAATTAAGCTGCCTATTCTTTCTGCTTCCGAGATGCAGACAAATAAAGCTGTTTATGAAGATGTTGTAAGAGGTGTCTTTATGGAAATGTTCCGTACAAGGTTACAGGTTGCTTCGGAGAGTCAGGATTCCATGTTCCGTGTGGCTGTTCCTGTTTTTGGGGCAATAAGTTACGCTTCAAAAAGCTTTACTACCACTATGATGCCTACCAACAACAAAACAGTTTTCAAGGCATTGAAAGGTCTGATGATTGAAGTTGAGAGAGCTCAAAAATATGGTTTTTATAAGGAAGAGTTCGACGATGCAATTGTGAGGGTAAAGAAGTCTATTGACCAGAATTACCTGAGGGCAAAAAATCCGAAGAACGAAGCTTTGGTCAGTGCAGCTGTAGACAACTTCACACGCAACTATCCGCTTATAACTCCGGAAGACATGTACAAGGTGTCTAAAGAGTGCGTAAACAGCATCACTCTTGAGGATATTAATGCAAACATTCCCAATATTCTCACAGAGAAAAACAGGGTGATAATTTTTGCAGTTCCTGAGAGCGACAAGGTCTATCTGCCTACAAAAGAGCAGGTTCTTGACATGATGAAAGAGGTTAAAAACTCCGATATCGATAAATTCATTCCTGCAAGCGAGAAAAAACTGACAATTAACTCAAACCTCAAGCCGGCAAAGATATTGAGCGAGAGGGCAGTTACTTCAAAGGACCTTGGAATAGTATACGAAAAACAACTTGACTCGGCTACTGAATGGGTTTTTGCAAATGGGACCAAAGTAATATGGAAAGAAGAGGGAAGTAACAAAAAAGAGTTCAGAATGAGAGCGTTTAAAACAGGTGGATATTCAGTTCCTGCCGATGTTAAACAGCTTAAGGTTCTTGAAAGTTTCCTCACTTATTTCTCGGTAAATGGTCTTAATAAAGTTGATCTTCAGAAGTTGCTTGGCAAAAGCAGCGCATCTGTTAAGCTTGATATGGGATACAGGCATGCGGGAATATCCGGCTCATATATGGCAAAGGATTCTCTTGTGTTCTGGAACCTGCTTTACAGCTACTTTAATGATGTTTCTGTAGACGACCGCAGCCTGAATAACTTCAAGAATGCTATTTTAAAGAGTCTGGAGTCGGAGACAAGCGAGGGCAACAAGTATATGGATTCGGTAAATACGCTTAAGTATTCTTCGTTTCCGCTTAAAAAATGCTATACCAAAGACTTTGTGAAGTCAATCACCGCGGATTATATACTTTCTATGTATAAAGAGGTATTTACAAATGCCAATGGATTCACATTTGTAATTTCCGGACCAATGACTGCTGCGGAAGCAAAGACAACTGTGGCAAAATATATCGGTACGCTAAAAGGCGAGAAACCAGCCGTTGCTGTTAAGTACGTCTACAAGGAGCCGGTTATGAGAACTGGTGAGGTATCTCTCAGATATAAGGCCGAAAACATGTTAAGCTCCAAGGCTTCGGTTGACAGAATTTACTATGCACAGGTTCCTTACTCGCCTGAGACAAACATGTACTCGAAATTTATCACATACATTCTTCGCGAAAGATATATGAAGTCTATCCGCGAGGAGCGTGGAGGTACTTATCACGTAGGCGTAACCAACGATATGCTCAAGTTCCCGCAGCCAAGTCTTCAGATTGCAATTGATTTTGATACCGACCCTAAACTTGTAGACGAGCTTCTTCAGGTTGTTCAGGACGAGATAAACAATTTTATCAAAAACGGACCAACCGAGAAAGAGATGAAGGAGATTAAACTCTATCTGTCGAAAGTTTATCAGGACAGAAAAGAGGATACAAACTGGGTAGGCATAATCTCAGGTGCTCTTAAGTCAGAAGAGAATCTTTCACAATCGGAAGTCGCCATGCTTGAAAAGACTACAGCCGCAGATGTTAAGAAATTTGCGAACAAAGTATTCAAGACCAATAACCGCATGACATTTGTCTTCGAACCCAAAAAATAGTTAGTTAATAGTTAGTTAATAGTTAGTAGTTAGTTAGTACCAATGCTTTTATTCAGTGAGGCTGCCCAAATCCGTGGGCAGCCTCTTTTGTTTTTGTTCGCCTCATGGCTGTGACGCCTCCGGTTCCGGGGCTAGTTAACGAGCAGCACTACATTTCTGCCAGAGCAGCCGCTCTGGAACTCGCTAAGCATGTGTGAATCAGGCTATTTCTCAGAACAAAGAGACTTAATGTCTCTTTGTTCTGAGAAAGGTGCTGGTTGTTAGGGCTTTAGCCAGGTTGTGTTTGCCGTTTCCGGATTAGCAGATAGGGGCCGGTTAGGTGCTCCTTTGTCGCAGGTCTACGCCTTCGGCGGAATCGATTGCCGCCGCATGGCTAAAAAACGCGGCAAGGCCGCACCATCTATCGTAACAACATTCTTTATTGCGCTTAAAGCTGTCGTAAAGTGCTTATGTATAACTATATACTAAAAACAAACAGACATAATATCTGTTTGTTTTTAGTAACTAATTGATTAACTATTCATTCGCGCGATTTGGATCAATTGTTTGCTCTCAATGGTTCAGCTGTTTTGCATATTTTTCTCACATAGTCGTAGTTTTCGTGAGTAAGAGATGCAATCTGAAACATAGATGCATTTGTTTCAGCGTTGAGTTTTATAATCAGGTCTTCAAGTTCGGATTTTGTTAAATTAAATATACTTTTGCCACTTGTTAAGCTTGAGATTATGCCGAATAATTCACTATTCGAAAGCCTGTCAAATTGTTTATGCTTGTATTCGTCAATTTCAACATTTTTGATCTTTCTTTCAAATATGGCCGAATCTAATTTCTTAGTTTTTTTGAAGTAATTATCTATTAGGTCAGTATCTACTTTAATATATTTCTTTAGCGGAGTGTTTCCGTTAAAATGAAAATTATAAGAACTCCACTTATATTCTTTCGGATGTTTGCAAATTTCTGCAGCCAGCGGATTCTGCAAAATGTAAAGCATACTGTCAATTTTCCATTCATCAGAATATTTGCAGACACTATTAAATGGCGACTGAAAAAGATTTCCGCTTGTATTGTGTTTCTTATTATAATAATGCCCGAAACTAACCAATATACTTTTCATTAATCTTGTCAGTTGATTTGTCTGAAGCTGAAGATGAACATGATTGTCCATTAACACGAATTCCTGCACTACCGAATCGTATTTATTCGAATAGAAGCCACATCTGCTTAAAAATGAGATTCTGTCTGCATCCTCATAAAACACATTTTGCCGGTTGTTCCCTCGGAAATATACGTGAATACTTCCTTCCTGCACTCTCTTCACATAACCTCCCTCCCACATATCCTTAAAATTTACATTTCTGCTAATGTAAAAGGATTTACCAAATTCCTTAACAATGATTAGATATAAAAAATCTACAATCAGAAATTTTTTTTATAAAATAAAGATTTGCAAATGTTTGCTAAAAACAAACAGATATAATGTCTGTTTGTTTTTAGTATGTAGCACACAATCACGATTTTAACCATGTTTTAGCGATTGATTTAAGTGTGTGTGTTATAAAAAAAGAACCGCCCGAAAAGGGGCGGTTCTTAAAATGTTAATGGTCAATGACCAGTTTACTCTTGTCTATTTCTCAAACGACTATTTGTCAGAAAACTTCATTTCGTTTAAGAGGTAGCCGGCGCCGCAGTATTTGTCAATTACCCACATGATGTAACGGATATCTACGTTTACACACTTGTTGTAGCCGTTTACGAAGTATGCGTTACCTGCCATTGATTCTCTGTTTCCGTCAAATGCAAGCCCGATTAGTTCGCCTTTTGCGTTGAGTACGGCACTTCCGGAGTTGCCACCGGTAATGTCATTGTCCGAAAGGAAGTTTACGTATAGCTTTCCGTTCTGACCCCATTTGCCCCAGTTTGCAGTGTTTAATGCTGCTTCGTAACCAGGTTTTACTTTGAACTCATAGTTTGTAGGATCGATCTTTTCGAGGATTCCTGCGGTTGTTGTCTGGTATCCGTAATAAACGGCGTCACGTGCATTGATTCCGCCTACTGTTCCGTATGTGAGCCTCATTGTTGAGTTGGCATCCGGATAGGTGCTGTTGCCCTTCTCGAGATTCATTTCATACATCGCATGAGTGTAATCTGTTCTAAGGCTTGCCATGTCTAAACCGGCATCTTTAAGCAACTTGTCTTCGGTGCGGTTGTATTCAACAATTCCGCTTGACTTGACAATTATAATCATTGGGTCGGCCAAAATCTCGTTTACACCTCTTTTTACATTGAAGAAGTTGTCGAGACGGGCAGGGTCGGTCAGCACACTGTTGTCGTATACATAGTCGGCAAGTTTATCGGTGCTGTTGTCGCATTTAGCCAAAAGCTCCTTAAATTCGGGAACCATATACGAAGCAGGAACCTCTTTAACATAATAGCGAAGCATTACCTTGAACAATTCTCTGTCTGCAGTAACATCGCTGCTTTCAAAAGCAGGTTTTGCAACCTTCTTATAAAAGTAAACAACATTGCTGTCCGATGGAGAAATTGAGTCTTTTTTTGCTTTAATTGCTGTTGATGCAATAGTGTTAAAGCGTTGTGCATTTCCAGTAAATTCGGCACCTCTTACAATGGACTCTCTGAAATACTCCTTGATTTTTGTAATACCGGCAATTGTCTCGTACCCTTTCTTAAGGTTTTCAAGCATCTTTCCGTATTTTGCCACTCTTTCCGGTTTTGCGTTTATCCAATTTTGCAATTCTGCTTCATTGGCCGCAATCTTTTCAATAATGTCAAAACGATTGATGCAGATGTTTTCCCATTTTGCATAGTCGGTATAGTTGCTTATTCCAAAGTATTTGTCGGAATATTTAAGGCGAATTGCATCCGAGCCGTCCATGTATTTTTTCCAAACATCAAGTTTGGCTCTTCTTACACCGCTTATAACCGGATTAAGGATGTCATACTTCTCTTTCAGTTCAAAAGAAGATGTATACCTGTTTGTTCTTCCGGGGTAGCCCAGAATCATGGTATAATCGTTCTCCTTTACACCTTTTGTAGAGATTGTAAGGTACCTGTTTGCTTTGAGAGGAACATTCGAGCTTGAATATTCAGCTGGTTTTCCGTCTTTGCCGGCATAAACCCTGTACATTGCAAAGTCTCCCTTATGCTGAGGCCATCCCCAGTTGTCGGTCTCTCCGCCAAATGCGCCTACTGATACTGGAGGAGCACCTACAAGGCGAACATCGGTATAGGTCTCCATAAAGTAGAGATAGTATTTTTCGCCTCTCCACATTGAAGATAAGCCAACTTCGTAACCGGGAGTTTTGTATTTGTCTTCGAGAATACCTGAAACCTTTCTCATGAAAAAGATACCTCTTGGTCCGATTTTATCGAGACTATCCATAAGCTTGTGGGTTTCCTCAGTTACATCCTTAACTCTGCGCAGGAATGTTACTGTTTTCCCTTTAATAGGTCTTTCGTCGTCCATCTTCATTGCCCAGAAACCATCTTCAAGATAGTTTTTTTCCGGTGTGCTCAGTGCATGAACATCGCCATATGCGCAGTGGTGGTTTGTTATCATAAGACCGTTCGGAGAAATAATGCTTCCGCTGCAGCTACCGCCGTCGATGGCAATAATTGCATCTGAAAGTGCGCCGCCGTTCTCATTATAAATTTCGGCAGGAGACAATTTCAGACCCTTGCTCTTCATCAACTGGTAAAGCTGCTTGTCAAGCAGGTTGGCCATCCACATTCCTTCGTCGGCAACAGCATAAGTTACTGTTAAAAGCAACGCTGCCGAGAAAGCTAAAAATCTTTTCTTCATTGTGTGTTTTTTATATTAGATCGTTAAAAGTTTATACCAACAGTGAAGGATAATGTCGAACGAGACTGGCCCGGAAGTACTCCGGTGAGAATGTTGTCAAGCTTTCCTCCATCGTTGAGAAACTGATGTCTGTAGTTTACACCGCAGAAAGCAACCTTGCCTTTTTCAGGATTGAGGGCAACGCTGTATTTCACACCACCACCTGCAATAAAACGTTCCGCAGTCTGGTATGCAAAATCCTGTTTCAGGATACTTACATTCTGTTTGAGTGCACCTGATGTCATAGGATTCACTGTCGAAAGCATGGTGCCGTCGCCCATTACATAGCCGCCGTTTATGTTTATATCCAGATATGATTTTTTGCCAAACATGAGGTTCTTTTCCACTTTTGCGTAAACCTCTTTGTTGGTGTAGTCCTGATGGTATTTTGCGGGATAAATTCTGAAGTCTTTATTAACCTCTCTCATATTTCCGCCCAGAGTGAAAATCCATGAGCAGTGCCAGTCGGTTCTCTTTATGTATGCTTTGTATTCTGCTCCGTATTGACGGACTGTTTGCATATATCTGAGAGTTTTTCCGTATTCATAATAGTTCCATTGATTAACCTCACCCGGAACCGGTTCGTAAACAGATACAACATTATATGCGAACTGTTCGTCATTGACAAATTTCAAACCAAGGTAGTGATCTGCCTTTTTGCCTTTGAAGGTAAAATCTCCCTTGTAGTCATATTTTAATCCGTCTACAAAAGCATTTCTTCTTAAAAGGTTAAGGTCGTCATAATCACTCTCTCTGTTATAGTCTACTTTTAACTGATTAAAGAAGCTTATGTTCTTGTTTCTTAACTGAAGCTGAGCAGCACCACCGTATACATTTGTAAAATAACCTCTGTCCATGGAAGTGGAACTGGTTATTCCTGCTTTAGAGAAGAACCATAGACCCTCCTGATAGAAAATGGATTTACCTGTAACATCACCAATAAAGGTATATTTCACTCTTTCTACATTGCGCTGGTATGCAGCGTTTATACCCGCTGTAAGAATGCCCCGGTTATAAGTAATACCGGGAGAAACGCCGAACTTAGACAATGTATTCATGTTTCTTCCGTCAATTCTCTTGGCTGCAGTTGCAGTATGGTAATTCATAGTGGCTCCTATTGAGAATTTGTCGTTTAGCTTATAGCCAACTTTACCTGCAAGTATGTACGATTCGTTCAATACCTTTCCCGGAATTGAATCTACGATAGGTCCAAAAGCAGAGTTTTGAAAAATTGTTCCAAGCCAGGCCTGTTTTTGCTTAATTCCGTAATCATAGTTAAACGAACCATAGAAGAACACGTTTTTAACCTTTACGTAAGACTCGGTTTTAATCCCAAAGTTCTGGAATTTTTCAGGATCATTAAAGTTTCTGTAATCTCCGTTTGTTTGTCCGAAGTATGCATTTATTGTTGAAAAATCAAGAGATTGATTGTACACGAGTCCGGCTCCGTTGTCGGAACCAATCCATGGGTATCTCTTTTCCATCCTGTCAAACGAATAGACAGACTTGTCTGAACGCTTCTGAGCCAATAGACTGGCCGGCTGAAGGCAGATTACTAAAAATACTGTTATATATATTAATTTTTTCATCACAATTCATTAATATTAGTTTGCCAAAGATGGTTTTGATTTCACTTCAAAGTCGTTCGAAGAGTTGTTAGTGTCCATATAGACAATTCTTCCACCGGCAGCAGCAGTGGCAACTGCGTCAATTTTTCTGTGAACAGTCTCTCCTGTTCCGCTTCCGTTTGTCTTTGTGAAACCATTGTCAATTTCCGGCCTTAACCGTTTTGAATCGGTTACATCCCTGAAACACTCAACTCCGTCCAAAATGGAGTTTTTATCAATCATCAGACAGTCAAAGTTTCTGTTTGTGGCTTGATCCGGTTTATGTGTATAAGTGTCCAGTACAAATTTTGACAGACTCTTTCCTCCAAGATTGTAAATAAAAACGGCAGGGCTTGTTTGTGAAATAGTGTATTGATTTGCTGATCCAACTTTCCAGTAGCCTTGCATAAGTTTTACGCCCGGCTGAGGGATGGACTGTCCTTTTGTAAGAATAGGATCGTACAGTGCCCAATAACCTGGCTTGCTTAAATCTACTGAATTAGGAGCTGTAATTGTGTGGTTGATACCGTTGGTGCAAATTACTGCCTGTGCGCCAGGTGCCAATGAATTGTCTTTTCCTGTCCCGGGGAACATCCATCCAAATGAAACATTTGGAACAGAGTCTCTTAACTCTGTTGTACCGGGTTTTACCCAAACTGAGCTTTTGCCACTTGTTGGTGCATTATATGGATCAGCCACTCCAATACAAAGAGAATCCAGGTAAGCTATTTTATCGGAATTATTGTATAGAATTATGTATTTGTCGTTTGCATAAGTTTTTCCTGTAAGAGGATTAAGGCAACCGCCGTAATAAAACTCTTTGATAACAATCTGGCCGGTCTTTGAAACGTTCAAAGGAAGGTTCGCTTCAACAACTTTTTCATCAGTTGGAGTAACCCTTATGCGGTTAGATGTTCCGTTGAAAATATATATAACTCCGCCTGGGACAGAATATTTTGCCTCAGATGTTGCTATATATGAGCCGTGGGCCACGTGAATCTGTGCAACACCATCTGCATTTGTAATGCCTTCAAACAGAAGACCGGTAGATGGATCCGATAGTTTAACCTTCATTCCGTCAACCGGGTAGTTATAACCAGCCGGCATTGCCACAGTAATGTTAATTGTAGAACTTGTTGCATCGTCGGTAAACTGCGATGTTTTTGTATCCTTCATACACCCCCAGATTGAAAGGGATGCAATGAGCATAAGTAGTATTTTAATATTTCTCATAATTGCAGATTTAGAAGGTTAATTTAATTTCCGCACCAAAGTAGATTGGAGTATTCTTTCTTGCACCAACAGCATCAGGCCTGTTCTTTTGCTTCATAATTGGCGTAGAGTTTGTAAAGTTGTTTGCATAGAAAGAGAGAGCTGCATTATTTCCAATCTCCTTGGTAATACGAAGATTTGCCATAAAGAATGGTTTTGTACCTGAGTCCTGGAAGTAGTATGTTTCATTTTCGGAAAGAATGAGCATAGCAAGCCTGCGTTTAAGGTCGTTATCTGTAGTAGTATAGTAATCGCTGAAAGGCCTTACAGTACCGTTGAGGTCCATGTAGAAGTCAGGATCTCTGTACATGATCTCATAGTTCTTTTGTTTGTCGAAATCGCCGAAATAGCGAGTGCCGGCTCCGTTAAGTTTGTACACGCGGTCCTTATCGAAGAGGTTCCATGAATTATTCATCCATACACACTGCGTAACAACTGAAACAATCATCCTTATTGAAGGAATGTGTGTTACAAAATTGATGCTTGTAGAAAATCTTTCGCTTCCGCCACCTACACCAAGAGAATTGCCTTCGGACTCATAAATTCCAATATATGGCATTCGTTGTTTTGAATCAACCGGGTCAATGCGGTTTGAGTTGTAATTTAAAAGCCCGGCCTCCTGTTGGTTGCTTCTCATATATGAGCCATTTACAATAACAGAGGTATTAATAGCTTTTATTTTCCCGAAGTTAATATCATATTCAATACCCCACTTATTGATTTCGCCACGGTTGTCCGGCCTGTCGTAAGCCAGAAAGTCTTTGCGGGTTGTGAAAGAAAGTGGCACATATTCTCCTAAAGTATTCTTTATCCACACTCTTCCACCCTCGAACTTTGGTGCAGCATTTGGATCGGTAACAGAGTTATAAATATCGTATGAAACACTTGAAAATGTTTTGTTTTCTGAGATACCGTCTGTAAGTTTTTCGTTAAAATATGTAAACTGAGCATCAATACCTTTTATGTTTATATCTAAACCTAATTCAATATTTCTTGTTTTAACAGGTTTGACGTTGTATGGAAGTAATTCGTCTACTATATTAGTTTGAATAACAGCAAGCGACTCACCCGATGTTGCATTCCTGTAAAGGAAAAGAGCATTGTCGGTATATTTGGGAGCCGGATAAAGAAGCCCTATTGAAGGAAGTCTCTGAAGAATACCCCAGCCACCTCTTATTGATAGGGAGTTTATAGTGCGGTCTTTTCTGAAAGGCAAAACGATATACTTGCCGTTGAAACGTGGGTCAATGGTAGGGTTATAATCATAACCTGTAATGACCATCTTATTTAATCGTGCTCCGGCTGTAACTTCCAATGTGGTGCTTTTAAAAGGAAGAGTCACTTTTTCTTCAAAGAAAAGGCTCAGGTCGTTCATAAAAGGAATGTCACTATAGTTCCTTTCGCGGAAATATGCAGGAGCAGCAGATGTATAATATACTCCGCGGCCATTGTTACCTTTCGTGTTGAACTCAAGTCCGAGCATTGATTTAAAACGGATTTTATTTATGCTCTTATTTAGGTTCGCAGTAATTTTTGCTGTTGCATAAATTGGAATTTCCTCACTCCTGTAGTCTCTTTCTTCAAGTGTACCGGTAAATTGTCCAAGAGAAATTCCGGATACTCTTATGTCTGTAGTAGGAACAGGAAGCCCGCTGTTTACAGTGAATTTTTGATAAGTTTCAGAGCCGATATTTCCGGACAAGTTGTAATTAAGGGAGCTAATCCAACTCTTGTTTAACAGCCAGTTACCATAAATGGAAAGAGATGCATTTTTATCGCTTCTTTTGTCGAAATCCAGTTTTGAAACGTCGGGATCGCTGGTTGTGTTGTTTTTCGTCATATAACCACTAAACCGTACATTAAAGCGTAAAGGAGTTTTTTCCTTGTTAAAAGTGTTTGAATATGTAATACCCAGTGTTGTTCTGTCGAATATATCAACCGGAGATATCCATTCTTTAAAAGCTCTTGCATAGTCGGCATCAATGTTAATGTTGCCCGCATTCTTCCCTAGGCCAAAACCTTTACTGATCGAAACAGCTTTTGTCTTAGGGTCCGATTTAACCCTCACTTCGAATGGTGTGCGTCCTGCTTTGGTGGTAACCAAAATTGCTCCTGACGTTACATCACCATATTCTGCAGAGAGAACCCCTTTAAGAACTTCAATTGATTCGATGTTGTCTGTTGAGAACTTACGAAAGTCCATAGATTTGAATGTTTCTCCATTTGAAGCATCAAGAGTAAGAGCGGCATCATTTGTTACTTTCGAACCGTTTATCATCAGACCCACACCTCTTGAGCTATTGCTATTGAGGTCGTTAATCGATCGGATGTTTATTTTGTTTTCGGAGGTAAGATTCGGATTGGTTATAAGAGATCCCGGAAGGAGTTGCATAACGTCTGCCAGACTGGATGCCTGTACGTGCTGGATAGCATTCTTCTCGATTTTTGAAGATGAGTTTATTGTAGAACCTGCTGTTGCGGTTACAACAACATCCGGAAGTTTTAAGTTGTCCGACTTAAGATTCACGGCAAAATTATTAATATCCTGATTGAGTGTTACATTAAGAGTATATGTGCTATACCCAAGGCAGGATACTTCCATTGCGTAAGTACCGGGAGTTATGTTTTCAAGAACAAACTTGCCGTCGTTATCACATGTCCCCCAGGCATTAAGCTCTTTTATAACAACAAAAGCATAGGGAATCGGATCCTTTGAGTCAAATTCGGATACGGTTCCCTTAATTGTTATTTTTCCATTTTTTGTTTGAGCCTGCTTCAATGGGGCAGATTCTTTCATACCTTTTGGATGTAGAATAATCTGGTTGTCAACAATCTGATATTCTATTGATGCGTTTTTGAGCGCAGTATTCAAAACCTCTTCAACGGTTTTGTCTTTCATATCTACGCTCACTTTAGTGTTCCCGTCGATTATCTTGTTATTGTAAAGAAAATCGTATCCGGTTTCCTTCTCAAGCTTCATAATTAGCTCGTTAAGGGTAACGTTTTTAGCGGATACAGAAATCAATCTGTTTTGATCCACTGTAATGCCATATCCGGTCTTTACGGATAAAAAGCATAGGAAAACCAAAAGCCATAAACAATGCTTACATTTCCTCATAGTTTTTAAAATTTAGTTAGGTTAGTTATTTGTCTATCTTTTCTTCATATAAATATTGTCGCCTTCCTGGATGTAATCAATAGGAGAAGTAAGGGAGATAAATTTCATTATCTGGTCCAGACTCCTGTCTTTTAATGTCCCGGTTATTCTATAGTTTAACAGCATTTCGTCTTTGATTACTATATTCACATTAAACCATCTTTCAAGTTTTTTGGTAACCTCTTCCATTGGAGAATCGTAAAAAACAAGTATGCCGTCTTTCCATGAGCAATATGCCTGGCTGTCTACAAAATCGCTGCGAACCGAATCGGCCTGCTTGTAATAATTTATCCGTTGGTCCGGAACCATAAGAATCCCCTGGTCGCCCGGATACTGAGTGTATTTAAGGGATATAGATCCGCTTAAAAGCACAGTCTCTACAGAATCCTGATCTTCATAAGCCGAAATATTAAACTTAGTTCCATGTACTCTTACATTAATTCCCTGAGCATAAACGTTAAATGGAGTTTTTTTGTCCTTCTTTACGGAGAAGTAAGCTTCGCCGGTGAGCTTAATACCCCTTTCTCCTTTGCCATACCCGTGCATTACCTCAAGCTTGCTGTTCGAATTGAGCCACACTTCAGAACTATCAGGAAGAAAAATGTGAGTCCTCGATGCAGGAGGGGAGAAATATTCAACGTTAGAGATAAAATTGTCTGATTTATTGGAAAAACCATTATCCAGCAAAATCATCAAAACCATAGGTAAAATGAGTATTGCTGCTACCTTGCTTATGAATGTAAAGGCATTGCGAACCTTAAATTCGATAATCTTTCTATCTTCCCGCTGTTCTTTCTGTCTGATAAACTGACTTATTGCCTGATAGTTACAATCCTGGTTAAATTCATTCCCCTCTTTCTCCTGACCTGCTTTTTCCCAGTTTTCGGCAAAAAAATCATCAATGTGTTTTGATTCGGAATCTTTATCTATGTTTTGTAAAAGCTCATTCAGTTCATCAAACGAAAATTGGTCGTTGGGATTATTAATCCAACGGTCAAAAAGTTTGTCTGTATTTTTTGTCTTCATACATTATTAATACAATTGAAAAAAAATTATCCGTGAATTAATTTTTAAAATTCTTCTCTTTTATTTCTAAGGAATTGAAGAGCCTTTCGAATTTGAGTATCCACGGTGTTTTCGGAGATGTCCAGTTGAATGGCAATCTCCTTATAACTCATGTTTAACCTGCGGCTCATTATGAAAATCTGCCTTCTTTTTTTAGGCAGTTTATTGATTTCTGAATTTATTTTTTCCGATAGTTCTTTGTAAACAAGTGAAGAAAAAACAGAATTATCTTCTTCGGTGTGTTCGTCGGTTACAAAAGCGCGATATGCCTGAACAACAATCTTCTTTTTGTAATAATTGCAAATCATATTTTTTGCAATTGTGTACAAGTAGCCGCTGAATGATCCTTCGGGATCTATGCACGAACGGGTTTCCCAGATTTTAATGAAAACTGCCTGCAGCAAATCATTACTATCATCGGATTCTTTTACAGATCGGTTTATGAAATAAAAAAGTTGTTTTGCATATTTATTATATAAAATATGGAAAGCGTTTTCGTCACCGTCTCGCAAAAGAGTCAATAATTGAAACTCTTCTTTTGACATATTAAATTTAGTACTCTTGTTTACTGAATATGCGAAGCTTCGTTATGAATGGGGGCAAATATATAAAATTAAAATTTGGATTAACTCCAAGAATATTATTTTTATTTTTTCTTCACGGAAGAAGATTTGTTAAGTGTATATATTAGAGTAGACCAGAATATCTTAACAAATTATATATGAAACTAAAAGTTTTCTTAGTGTCGCTATTGGCATTTTCTTTTACTCAGATGCCG
>JAJFVD010000001.1 GCA_021371955.1 Bacteroidales bacterium | reverse complement strand
TAGACGCCAACGAGGAACGCTATAACCGGATAATTTGATGGAATCATCTGATGCCATCATTTGATGTATGGTATATTGCATGATAATTTTTGTCAAGAGAAGGAAGATCGCACTGATTGAAATGACAATAAACGCGCTCATCGTATTTGGTTGGACGGCTATGATGCGGATAAGCAGGAGAAAGAAATATTTTTCCAATTCCTCGTGTCCAGCCCGAAGCCTTATCTGAAGAAGGCGCTTGGACGTACCCTCTCTGATCATATATAATGCTCCCGAAAAATTAGCCAAGTGAGGCGCCTATGAAATCTTTTCGCAAGGAACTGTGGTTCAATGTCCCTTCACGCCGGGCATTCGTGAACATAACCCCGCAAGTCGACCAATGCCTCAGGGAAAGCGGCATAACGGAGGGCCTCGTGCTTGTCAATGCCATGCATATCACAGCCTCCGTCTTTATAAATGATGACGAATCAGG
Source organism: Bacteroidales bacterium (assembly GCA_021371955.1). Lineage (GTDB taxonomy): Bacteria > Bacteroidota > Bacteroidia > Bacteroidales > UBA932 > Bact-08. Next base: position 3,103 of record JAJFVD010000001.1, on the reverse strand, counting down.
TTTACATCAGGATTATGAGGGATGGCTGGAGAAACTTGCGCCTCACGAACCCATTTCCCTCTATCGTCATAACAGGACGGGCGAAGACAACGGAGATGCTCATTTGAAGAGGCAAATAATGGGCAGGGAGGTTGTAGTCGCTATTACAAATGGCAAACTGGATTTTGGCCCTTGGGAACAGATATTTTATGGAGAATTTGACGGAGGTAGAAGAAAAAGAGTTCTTGTCAAGATAATAGGGGAATAAATAGAGGTTTTTCTGCAATGAGAATTACGACAATTTCTAGATATTTAGGAGATATCAAATGAGCCCTATTGAAATTGATCCTGACAACATAGATGAATTCGAAGACGAAATCTCTGAAATAAGCCTTGATCAACTTGGATTTTCTGCTCAAGAGCAATTATACGAAACCGCCTTACAGATCATACGTGATATTATCGAATCAGCCGAATGTGATCAGAAAACAGGCGAAATTATCCTGTGGGGACGATGGGGACAATCTGAAAACATTGAGGAAGAACGCTTTCAATCGGTAGAACAAATCAAGTATTTCCTTGCGAGCTTCGGTTGGACCTGACCGGTCATTACCCTTGTAATCTTCAATGCTCACTACGAGATTGGCAATTTTATTATCAATGCTTTTCAGTTCACCATACCAGACATCACGCTTGGGCGACTGTGAAATCCGAAGATAAGGATAAAGTGCTTCTTGTCCTTATTGAAATGCTGTTCGGCGGACGGTTCCGTGCGGAAAACAGCTGAAACTGGACTGCGATTAGTAACGACTTGTAAAATGATAATGGTGTGGCGCGCCAACGATATTACCAAACGTCCCCAGATCACATTCCTTTAAGTGTTTTTGGCCCCAAATTCATCAAGGTACTTCATTGTTGAAGATGCACTCAGCGGTTTCCATTGCGAGCATTGGGTCGAAATCTTCCAGTTTTACCCAGACATATTTTGCCTTTTCTGCTTTGTTCATCTCGGTCTTCTTCTCAACCTCTTCTTCGCACATTGTTTCATTTTTTTCTGCAGTGTTCATATTTACCTCATTCTGTTTAAGTGTTTATGGTTTCTTATTTGCCCAAACCTCCTTAGGTTTGGAAATAATTCATGTTCACGTGAATCGCGCCTAAATTAAAAAAGCCTTCAGTGCATTTTATCTGACTTCAGAACAAGAATGATGCCATTTGAATAAAATTATGATCGTATGATGTACCTGATTGATTTGACATTAGATTTAGACTGAAAGTTTCCATAAGTATCTATGATAAGTTGTTTATTTCTTGGACTGCACTCCTCGAATTGGACAAAATGTGTTAGGGTAGCCGGCAGGAACCGAGTCCCATCGGATACAGAAGCGTTACCTTTTCGGAGACCCTGAAATAAAAAACCCCACAAATCACTGTTATTGTGAGGTTTTTGTAATTCTAAAGCTGCGGAGAGCGGTTATCTCTCCCTTCAGTTTGAAGGGTATTATCTTAGGTGAAGTTACGTGTGCATGGCATTGTCTAGAGATAAATACTTCATTTATCGATTACACCAAAGTGAAAGGTTCGGCGATTCTAAAATTTAATAACATTAGTACTTGAAATACAAAGGTCATCTATTCTCCTGTTTGTATTCATTTGATAAGCTCATTGCATTAAAAATATTGTGTTCGGCATGCCACGTATTCGATTGTAAATAACGTGGAAAGATCTGTTTTCATATCATCGAACAACTTTCCATACCTGGTTTATATGTCGGTATATTTTACATAATTTGGATTTTATTTTTTGATGTTTTTGTAAATACCTAATATAAACATCCCTCTATATGCTTGGCATATTACTTGCTAAACAGCATTTAAAAAGATTTTCTAATTAAATTGCAAAGTAGGAGACGAGAGATGAAACGAAAACTTTTTGTAATCCTGGCACTTCTGTTTATTTTGACTTTCAGCACAACGGCTTTTGCCGGCTATATCTATGTAGGGAACTGGGAACTTGCTGATGGGCCTAATTGGCAGGAAATGCCATTGGCATACTCCGGCCTGCAGGCTGCGGCCCTGCTCTTTGGCGGTAGTCCGGACGATTATGCCATATCTACTGTCGGCATAGATCCTCTCACCATAGACCACAATGCCTGGTACGGTATTCTCGGCTACGGCGGCGGACTCAACAACGGAGCTTTCCTCTTTGCCGAGGATTATCTGTCCACGAATTCAAGTCAGGCCCCCGGTTACTACTACAGCGGTAATGAGTATAGAATGAATGATATCACCGAATCTGCCTCCGCGTATATTGGTGATAACGCGCGGTATGGTAATGTTAACTATGCCTTCAGAATAACGGGTGTCCCTGAACCAACTACAATGCTTCTCCTTGGATTGGGCCTGGTAGGAATTGCGGGCTTCAGGAAGAGAGCAAAATAAGTTCTGAATTCACAAATGGAAAAGGCAGGGTCTATTGGCTCTGCCTTTTTCTTTTCAGATTACCAGTTGTAATCCTCACTCGTTTTGCAAATCCAAATTTTACACTTCAGGAAAGAAAGAAAAGGCCTCACAAAGGGCTATTTTGACCTATTTGTGAGGCTTTTTTCGTCCCGAATATCTTATTTGAGGCTATTTCACCCTCAATTTTGAAAGGAATGATTTAGGCGGACAAACTAAATATGCATTGTCTTAATGAGTATTAAACCTTCTGTGACTTGGCTTTCTTTTAAGCATTCATTCACTTGGGGAGTTATATTTATGAATGCCCGGCGCGAAGGGACATTGAACCATAGCTCTTTGCGATAAGATTTCATAATTACCTCTATTCAAGTGCCCCACCTAGGGCATCGCTCGCCTTTTTTTTGTCTTCATCATATGCGAGTTGAATCAATACGGGTCTTTCACTCTTAATAGCTTTGCCGTAAGCAATTGCTTCCTGCTATACGTAACAAAACTGATGATTGACACTTAGAGTGTCTACAATTGCAAAATCCGGAGTAAACTGGACAGTGAATCCGATTTGCACTGGACAGTCAATCCAGTCATAACTGGACACCCAATCCGATTGTAACTGGACAGTGAATCCGGTCCATACTGGACACTTTTTCTGGATTTTCGGATTT
>JAJFVD010000006.1 GCA_021371955.1 Bacteroidales bacterium | reverse complement strand
GAAAAAATTTATTGAAACACTTAAAAATATTTTCAAGATTGAAGAGCTGCGCAAAAGGATAGTTTATACTCTCCTTTTGCTGCTGGTTTACCGTCTGGGCAGCTATGTGGTTATGCCCGGAATAGACCCAACACAGCTGGGAAATCTGCAGAGCCAGGCCTCCGAAGGACTATTGGGACTCCTCAATATGTTTTCCGGCGGTGCATTTGGTAATGCCTCCATATTTGCATTGGGGGTAATGCCATATATCTCTGCATCCATTGTTATTCAGCTCTTGGGAATTATGATTCCTTACTTCCAGCGTCTGCAACGTGAAGGCGAAAGCGGCCGAAGGAAAATGAATCAGTGGACACGCTATCTAACAATTGTGATTCTTTTGCTGCAGGGACCTGCCTATATGGCCAACCTGCACGTTCAATTGCCTGAAGCAGCATTCCTGTTTAAGGGATTTACTTTTAATATTTTCGCTACCGTAGTTTTGATTGGCGGTACAATGTTCATTATGTGGTTAGGAGAGAGAATTACCGATCGCGGCTTAGGTAACGGTATATCTCTGATCATCATGGTGGGTATTATTGCGAGGTTGCCATTCGCCCTTTTTGCAGAGGGTGGGGCAAGGGTTACTCAAAGTGCAGGAGGCGGTATCCTAATGCTGATTGCAGAGTTGATTATTCTCTTCTTTGTATTTGTCGCTACAATAGCGCTAGTGCAGGGGACACGCAAAATTCCGGTTCAGTATGCCAAACGGATTATTGGTAACAAACAATATGGCGGAGTACGTCAGTACATACCTTTGAAGATAAACGCGGCTGGCGTTATGCCAATTATCTTCGCACAGGCATTAATGATGTTCCCGTTAATCTTTGCCGGCTTTGACGCTACACGCGGATTGGCGGCTACACTATCTAATCCTTCGGGGTTCTGGTATAACTTCATTTTTGGAACCATGGTTGTCGCATTTACTTACTTCTACACAGCAGTAACTGTAAATCCTACAATGATGGCAGAGGATATGAAGAAAAACGGCGGTTTCATTCCGGGCATCAAACCCGGCAAAAGAACTGCTGAATATCTGGATTCAATAATGTCACGCATTACGCTTCCCGGCTCGATTTTTCTTGCCATCATAGCTATTTTGCCTGCATTTGCCTCGATGTTGGGAGTTGACAGACAGTTTGCGCAGTTTTACGGCGGAACCTCTTTGCTGATTCTTGTTGGTGTGGTCCTTGATACGCTACAGCAGATAGAGAGCCATTTACTTATGCGCCACTACGACGGCTTGATGAAAACAGGTCGTATGAAGGGTCGCAACGGTATGTAATTGATAGTATAAAAGTTCTTTAAAGTAATGATTAGACTTAAAACAGAGGAAGAGATTGCGTTAATCAGAGAGAATGCTCTGCTGGTTTCGAAAACTCTTGCGGAAGTTGGAAGGCATGTGGTTCCGGGAGTAACAACCCTTGAACTTAACAAAATTGCCGAAACCTATATCCGCGACAATGGTGCAATACCGGCGTTCCTAGGTTATGGTGATTTTCCCTACACCCTTTGCATCTCTGTAAATGATGTTGTGGTTCACGGGTTTGCTTCCGGGTATCGTCTTAAAGAGGGCGATATTATCTCTGTCGATTGTGGAACTCTTATGAAGGGTTACTACGGAGATTCGGCCTACACCTTTCCGGTGGGGACGGTTTCAAAAGAGACTGAGAGACTGCTGAAGACAACCAAGGAATCGCTTTACAAAGGAATAGAGAAAGCTACAGTCGGAAACAGAATAGGAGACATTTCTTTCGCAGTACAGGATCATGTGGAAAGAGCTGGATTCTCTGTTGTCCGGGAGATGGTTGGCCACGGAATCGGAAGGAAACTTCATGAATCCCCCGAGGTACCAAACTATGGTAGCAGAGGTCAGGGAAAGAAACTCGAAGAGGGTCTTGTTATATGCATTGAACCAATGGTAAATGCAGGTACCAGAAATGTCTATCTTCACGATGACAACTGGACACTGAGCACTTCCGACAAAAAGAACTCTGCACACTATGAATTAATGGTGGTAGTTAGAAAGGGGAAACCCGATGTCTTATCGACATTTGATTACATTGAGAACAAAATTGATTGAATTATTAGGAACATTAAAACAATAAATGGCTAAACAGGCAGCTATAGAAAAAGAGGGAGTAATTATTGAGGCTCTTTCAAACGCGATGTTTCGCGTTGAGTTGGACAATGGTCATGTTATAATTGCCCATATTTCCGGTAAAATGAGAATGCACTACATTCGCATACTGCCAGGAGACAGGGTGAGAGTTGAAATGTCCCCTTATGATTTGTCAAAAGGAAGAATTTCTTTCAGATATAAATAAATAATAGTAATATGAAAGTCAAAGCATCCATTAAGAAACGCAGCGAAGATTGCAAAATAGTAAAACGCAAAGGTCGTTTGTATGTTATTTGCAAAAAGAATCCAAAATTCAAGATGCGCCAGGGTTAATTTTTAATAGTAAACAATAAAGAGAAAAATAAATTATGGCACGTATAGCCGGAGTTGATTTACCAAACAATAAACGTGGAGAGATAGGCCTGACCTATATCTATGGAATAGGTCGGAGTTCGGCCCAAACAATTCTATCAAAACTTGGTATAGATTTTAACACCAAGGTTAAGGATTGGAATGACGAACAAGTTGCCGGAATCAGAGCGATGATTTCGTCCGAATTCAAAATCGAAGGTGAACTACGTTCATCGGTACAACTGAACATCAAGCGATTGATGGACATAGGCTGCTACAGAGGCATCAGACATCGTCTGGGACTGCCTACCCGTGGTCAGTCAACTAAGAATAATGCACGTACTCGTAAGGGTAAGAAGAAAACAGTAGCTAATAAGAAGAAAGCAACTAAATAGTACCTAAATCATGGCAAACAAGACAGGAACAACAAATAAAAAGAAAGTTGTTAAAATTGAAGCTTATGGACAAGCCCATATCTCTTCGACATTTAACAATGTTATAGTTACTCTGACTAATAATGAAGGACAGGTAATTAGCTGGTCATCTGCCGGTAAAATGGGTTTCAGAGGTTCAAAAAAGAATACCCCCTATGCAGCGCAAACTGCAGCTGCAGACTGTGCTAAGGTAGCTTTTGATTTAGGTCTTCGTAAAGTTAAGGCATATGTAAAAGGTCCGGGTGCAGGACGCGAATCGGCAATCCGTACAATTCACGGAACAGGAATAGAAGTTACAGAGATTGTCGATGTTACTCCGCTTCCTCATAATGGTTGCCGTCCTAAAGGCCGCCGTAGAGTATAAATCCTTAATAATTGATTAAATAAGTTAATATGGCAAGATATACAGGGCCTTCTACTAAAATTGCCCGCAAATTTGGAGAGCCGGTTTTTGGCCCGGATAAAAGTTACGAAAAGAAGAGCTATCCTCCCGGACAACACGGAATGGCTAAGAAGCGCAAAAAATCTTCTGAGTATGGCGTTCAGCTAAAGGAAAAACAAAAAGTTAAATATACATACGGATTGATGGAAAGACAATTCCGCAATCTTTATGAAAAGGCGTCAAAAATGAAAGGACGTAAAGGTGAAAACCTTCTTTTCCTTCTTGAAACACGTCTTGACAACCTGGTGTTCCGTATGGGCGTAGCTCCTTCAAGAGCTGCTGCAAGACAACTTGTGACACACTGCCACATTGTCCTTAATGGTGAAGTATGCAACATTCCATCTACTCTCATTAAGCCGGGTGAAATCATTGGTGTACGCGAAAGATCAAAGAGTTTAGAGGTTATTCAGGAAAATGTTTCAAAAAGTGCAAGCAGATTTGCCTGGATTGAATGGGACGGCCTTTCTTTATCTGGAAAATTACTTAATCTTCCGGAAAGATCTGAGATACCTGAAAACATAAACGAGCAGTTAATTGTTGAGTTATACTCTAAATAAAAAATAAAATGGCAATATTAGCATTTCAAAAACCGGATAAGGTAATAATGCTTGACGCTACCGAAACATTCGGTCGCTTTGAGTTCCGTCCGCTGGAGCCGGGTTACGGCATCACAGTTGGTAACGCTTTGCGTCGAATTCTGTTATCCTCTCTTGAGGGATATGCTATAACCGCAATCAAAATACAGGGTGTAGATCATGAATTTGCAACAATACCCGGCGTAATTGAGACTGTAGTTGACATTATCCTTAACCTTAAACAAGTCCGTTTCAAACGGATGGTCGAAGGTGAAGATTCAGAGATTGTAACAGTTACAGTTAGCGGAAAGCAAGAATTTACTGCAGAGGACATTTCAAAACAACTCTCATCGTTCAAAGTTTTGAACCCGGACTGGCATATCTGCTCAATGGAGCCTTCTGTTACTCTTTCAATTGAGTTAAGAATTAACAAGGGAAGAGGATATGTACCTGCCGAGGAGAATAAGGTTGAAGAGGCACCGTTTGGACTTATTCCAATCGATGCAATTTTTACCCCAATCAAGAACGTAAAATACTTCGTTGAAAACTGGCGCGTTGAACAGAAGACCGACTACGAAAAATTGAATTTAGAGATAACTACAGACGGTTCAATTCATCCAAAAGAGGCCCTTAAAGAGGCGGCTAAGATTTTAATACATCACTTTATGTTATTCTCGGATGAGAAAATTTCTCTCGAGACTCCGGTAGAGGTTGTGAGCAATGAGCTTGACGAAGAGTCACTCAGGATGCGTCACCTTCTTCTTACTAAACTTTCGGACATGGAACTTTCGGTGAGAGCATTAAACTGTCTAAAGGCTGCTGACATCGAAACTTTTGCCGATTTAGTATCGCTGCAAAGAAACGAGCTTATGAAATTCAGAAACTTTGGTAAAAAGTCGCTTACTGAAATTGATATGCTTGTTGAGAGACTAAAGCTGAGCTTTGGCATGGATGTGACTAAGTATAACATTGAAAAGAAAGTAATTAAACATGAGGCACAATAAAAAATTTAACCACTTAGGCCGTAAAAGCGGACACCGTAAAGCGATGTTGGCAAATATGGCATCATCTCTCATTTTGCACAAAAGAATTGAGACCACTCTTGCTAAAGCAAAAGCATTAAGAGTATATGTAGAGCCGTTGATTACAAAATCTAAAGACGACACTACACACTCCCGTCGTACAGTTTTTTCTTACCTAAAGCAAAAAGAGGCGATTACCGAATTGTTCCGCGTAATTGCTCCTAAGATTGCTGATCGTCCGGGAGGATACACACGAGTATTAAAACTCGGTTTCCGTCAGGGTGACGCTGCCGACATGGCAATGATTGAACTGGTAGACTTCAATGAGGTAATGATTTCAGGTGCCAAAGCTGAGGTTAAGAAAGCTGCTACACGCCGTAGTGGTGTTAAAAAAGCAACTGACGCTGCTGAATCAGCTGAGCCTAAAGCTCCAAAAGCTCCTAAGGCAAAAGCAGAACCAAAAGCTAAAGCTGTTGCTCCTAAAGCAAAAACAGCTGCTCCAAAGGCTAAAGCTGCTGCAAAACCAACAACACAGCGTAAAACTCAGGGAAAGTAATCACTGAATTTTTATAAAACCGATAGAAAGAGGGCTAACCGCAGGGTTGGCCCTCTTTTGTTTATTTGGCTTTAAATTCTTTTTTTGCATAAATGAATCTTTAACTCGAAATTTGTAATAAACAATAATTCATCATGAAAAAAATTATTACGGAGGTATGTGCAGAAACAGTAAATTCTGCAATTGCTGCAGAGGCTGGGGGTGCAGACAGGATTGAATTATGCCAGGCTTTATCTGAAGGAGGATTGACGCCCTCTCCGGCACTTACAAAATGGTGCTGTGAGAATTTGAAACTGGAGGTAATGGTACTCATTCGTCCCCGTCCGGGAGACTTTATGTATAACGAAACAGAATTTGAAATCATTCTGGAGGATATTCTGTTTTGCCGTGAGGCAGGAGCAAAAGGTGTTGTAATAGGGTTTTTAAATCCCGATGGTTCTGTTGATACCGGAAAACTTAAGAAGTGCATGGAGGCAGCAGGTGAAATGGAAGTTACATTCCACAGGGCTTTTGACAGATGCAACAACTGGGAAAAGGCTCTTGAAGACATTATTGCATGCGGTTGCAATAGAATCCTGACATCAGGCCTCTATTCCACCGCTTTGGAAGGAAAAGATCTGCTTAAAAAAATAATAAATAAATCGGCCGGCAGGATTAAAATTCTTGTAGGCAGCGGAGTAACTCCGGAAAATTTAACAGAAATATACAGGGATACGCATTTTGATGAAGTCCACTTTTCGGCAAAGTCTCCGGTTAAAAGCAGAATGGAATTCAAAAGTTCAACTGTTTCGGGACTTTTTTTTCACAATGAATCATCAGAATCTATAATAAGGGAAGTTGTAGCCAAAACAAAAGAATTAGTAATAAAATACAATTAGCCGTGAAAAACTCATTTATAACTCTTCTTGCTTTTATAATGTTAACTCTGTCATGCGGAGATAAAAACAGATTTATAAAAGATTCTGCATACAGTAAAGAGGTTAAAGCACAATTCGAAAAAAGGAAAGCGGAGTTATCTCAAAAAAACAATGAGTTATTTGGCATTTTTACAACAGCAGAGTTGAAACCCGGGGAGCTGGAGGCAATGGAATTTCTTTATGCATATATGTCATTAAACGATATAGCGGATTATGACGGGGAATTCTTCTTAAATGAAGTTAAGGCATCTTTTGCAGCAAGGAGCATGTTCTCATGGGGCAAAAAAGTGCCTGATGACCTTTTTCGCCATTTCGTTCTGCCGCCAAGAGTAAATAATGAAAATCTGGACAGTGCACGAATGGTTTTTTTGCGGGAACTTAAAGATCGCATCAAGGATATGAGTATGTATGATGCCGCTCTCGAGGTGAATCACTGGTGTCATGAAAAAATCACATACAGGCCTTCAGATTCAAGAACGTCTTCTCCACTTGCTTCAATTCGTACAGGGTATGGAAGATGCGGGGAGGAGTCTACCCTTACCGTTACGGCTCTGAGGGCAGTCGGTATTCCGGCAAGACAGTGTTATACCCCGCGTTGGGCTCATACCGATGATAACCATGCATGGGTAGAAGTATGGTGTGACGGGAAATGGTATTACATGGGAGCATGCGAGCCGGAACCGGAACTCAACATGGCGTGGTTTACAGAACCGGCAAAAAGGGCAATGATGGTACATACAAATGTATTTGGCAGGTACTATGGGAAAGAGAGCAAAACAGAGTTCCCTCTTTATACAAAAATCAATGTTCTGGAAAATTATACCGGCGTCAGGAAGCTTGGCGTAACTGTTCTTGACGGGAATAGTAACAAAGTAGCCGGAGCAGATGTGAAGTATCTGCTGTACAATTATGCCGATTACTATCCCATTTTTGATAATAAATCAAACAGCGAGGGTTATTCGGAAATTATATCAGGACTTGGAGATTTAATCGTTTGGGTATCAAAGGACGGTAAATACGGATACAAAAAAGTCTCACTGGCAGATACCGATAGCGTTGCAATAATGCTGAACAGAGTTCCCGGAGAAGAATATGAGGAGATGATGGAAATTACCCCTCCTAAAAACCTTGCGGGGTATACTAAGGACAAATCTCCCGGAGTTGCAGCAAATAATACCCGACTGAAATATGAAGACTCTCTCCGGTCTGTATGGCTTTCTACATTTATGAAAAGAGAAGATTCATATAAGCTGGCTCAGAAATACAACCTTGATACAGCCCAGGTTGCCGGCTTTATATTCAGAAGCGAAGGGAATTATAAAGAGATAGCAGGTTTTATAGAATATAACTCAAAGAATCCAAAAGCTCTTCAAATACTCTTCACTCTTTCCGACAAGGATCTAAGGGACACTCCTGCAAATATTTTACAAAGCCACATAGACAACACAAAGGACTATGCTGAATCTTCCGGTTATACCAAAGCTGTTTACATAGAGGGGATACTCTCTCCTGTTGTTTCGAAGGAGCTGATAAGAGACTGGAGGCCATTTTTGAAGGGAAATTTTAAAAATATTTTTTCTGCAGAACCAGGTGCAAACGAAATAAGAGAATGGGTGATAAACAATATTGTGCAGGATAGTGAACAGAACTATTCCGGTTGCCCAATCTCCCCGGCAGGTGTTTTTAAGATAAAAAGGGCAGATATTAAGTCAGTAAACATTTTTTATGTTGCACTTTGCCGGAGTTTTAATATCCCCTCAAGAATGGACCCTGCAACTTCTCAGGTTCAGGTATATGAAAAAGGGAAATGGGTTACAGTAAGTCTTGTTCCTGCATCCGTATCCAAAGCCAAAGGTACGTTAGTCATAAAATACAATTCCGACAATAACTCTCCCATACCTCAGTACTGGACGTATTATACTCTTTCAAGATATGAAAACGGCTCATTTGTGGCTCTTGATTATGAAAACGACCCAAGAGTTGCAAAATTTCCTGTAACCCTAAGCCTGGATAAAGGATATTACAGGCTCACCGCAGGAAACAGATATGCCGACGGAAGAGTTGTTGCAAGAAATGTCTTCTTCAATCTTTCCGAAGAAGGCAAAACGACAAAGACACTCAATATTCCGCAATTGCACCGCGACTCGGTAGTTTATGGAAATGCCGGAGCCGGGATTGACAGGGAATTATACAAAAATGGCGGATTAGTTATTTGCTTTATTGAGCCCGAAAAAGAGCCTACAAAGCACGTAATGAATGAAATGCCAATTCATAAAACAGCTTTTGATAAATGGGGAGGCAAATTTTTGTTCGTGGTTCCGGAAAATAATCTGAGAAAGGACTTTAATTCGCAGAATTATAACAAACTCCCTGCATCATCACAGTTTGTTACTAAAAATGGCTCGATGCTTATGGACGCAATGCTTAAAAGTACGAATCAGTCCTTCCGGGATAACTACCCTTTAATTTATATAGTAAACAACAAGGGCGAAATAATTTTTTATTCGGAGGGGTACAGAATTGGAATCGGAGATCTGCTAAGCAAATCACTTCCTAAAGAATAAACAGATAAATTTTCGTCGTCTCTTTTTGTTAACAGCCACATCTGTTGCTAATGAATTCTTCGTATATTTGCGCTCAACCATAATAAAAAAGAAGAATTTATGAGTACTAAACTTCGCCTCACGCTAATGAATTTCCTTCAGTTTTTTCTCTGGGGATCATGGCTTATTTCTCTAGGGGGATATATGATTGTCAAACTGAATTTTACGGGAGGCCAGGTTGGTGGTATCTATGCCACTATGGGACTTGCATCTCTTTTTATGCCGGGTTTGCTGGGAGTCGTGGCAGACAGATGGATAAACGCGGAAAAACTTTTGGGAATATGCCATTTAATTGGCGCATTGCTGTTGTTCTGGGCTTCAACTGTAACCGATCCTGACCTTATGTACTGGATAATGCTTCTTAATGCGATGGTTTATATGCCCACGATTGCCCTTAACAATACAGTATCCTATACTATTTTAAAACAAAAGGGAATGGATGTGGTAAAGGATTTTCCACCTATCCGGGTATGGGGAACCGTAGGTTTTATTATGGCTATGTGGGTGGTTGACTTATGCGGGTGGTCACTGAGTCCGCTTCAGCTCTATATAGGTTCTGCCGCAGCGTTTATACTGGGCCTTTATGCATTCACAATGCCAAGCTGCCCGCCTGCGAAATCGCAGAAGAAGCGGACACTTATCTCTTCGCTTGGCCTCGATGCCTTTGTCTTGTTTAAACAGCCTAAAATTGCAACTTTCTTTATTTTTGCAATGTTGCTTGGCGCTGCCCTTCAAATAACAAATACCTTCGGAACGCCGTTCCTGCAGGAATTTGCAAAGAACCCCGCTTATGCATCGCTATTTGCCGTTACCCATCCGGGTATTTTAATGTCAATCTCGCAAATGTCCGAAACCTTGTTTATACTTGCCATTCCATTTTTCCTTAGCCGTTTTGGCATCAAAAAAGTGGTACTTATGAGCATATTTGCATGGGTGCTGCGTTTTGGCCTCTTCGGGCTGGGAAATCCGGGAGACGGTCTTGTTTTGCTTGTCATGTCCATGATTATTTATGGAATTGCATTTGATTTTTTCAACATATCAGGTTCGCTGTTTATAGAAACAGAAGCCAGTCCGGAAATCAGAGCAAGCGCACAGGGACTTTTTATGATTATGACCAACGGAATAGGTGCATTTGTAGGAGGCTGGGTAAGCGGCTGGGTTGTGGATTATTTTACAGCTGCAGACGGAATGAAAGACTGGCAAAATATATGGTTTGTTTTTGCAACATACGCTCTGATATTAGGAATACTATTTGCAATTTTCTTCAGATACAAACATGTTCCGAAGGCAGCTTGATGATTTTTAATATGAAACGAGCATGTTCAATAAACGCAAACTTGCATGAAAATAATACATGCGAGTTCCATCAGACCATTAAAATCGAGATTATTAACTGATGAAATTTGAAAAAACAGCTCAGGATCCGGATTCTTCCGCGCGTTGTGGTTTGCTTTATACCGATCACGGAATTATCGAGACCCCAATCTTCATGCCGGTTGGAACGCTTGGCACCGTAAAAGCGATATTGCACAGAGATTTAAAGGATGACATAAAGGCCCAGATTATTCTTGGGAACACATATCATCTATATCTGAGACCAGGTACAGACATTATCCGGAAAGCAGGAGGGCTTCATAAATTCAGTTCGTGGCAGGGACCTATTTTAACAGACAGCGGAGGCTATCAGGTATTCTCTCTTGCACAAAACAGAAAATTGACAGAGGAAGGATGTACTTTCCGCTCCCATATTGACGGATCTAAACACCTGTTTTCTCCGGAAGGGGTTGTGGACATACAGCGTATAATTGGAGCAGACATTATTATGGCACTTGATGAATGTCCTCCCGGGGACTCAAATCATGCCTATGCAAAAAAATCACTTGCTCTCACGCAAAACTGGCTGCTCAGGGGATGTGCCCGCTTTGACTCAACTGAGCCGCTTTATGGCTATTCTCAGGCATTTTTCCCTATTGTTCAGGGGTGCGTATACCCCGACCTCAGAAGGGAGGCTGCAGAGCTGGCTGTTGCGCTTAACCGGGAGGGATATGCAATTGGAGGGCTCTCTGTTGGCGAACCAACTGAGATAATGTACCAGATACTGGAAGTGCTGGACCCTGTTTTACCCAAGGATAAGCCACGATATTTAATGGGAGTGGGAACTCCGGCGAATATACTTGAAGGGATAGCGAGAGGAATTGATATGTTCGATTGTGTTATGCCTACAAGAAACGCAAGAAACGGCATGCTTTTTACATCGGAGGGGATGATAAATATAAGAAACAAGAAATGGGCCGATGATTTGTCGCTGCTGGACCCGGGTGGAGTATCTTTTGTTGACCACACATATACAAAAGCATATCTGAGACACCTTTTTATTGCCGGTGAGATACTGGGTGCACAAATTGCCAGCGAACACAACCTTGCATTTTATCTCTGGCTGGTGAAAGAGGCAAGAAAACATATTGCGGCAGGGGATTTTAAACCATGGAAAGATAACATTGTTAAGCGGCTTGAAACCAAACTATAGTCATTATGAATTTCAAACCAACAATACTGGACAGATACATTATCAGAAAGTTTATCGGCACTTATCTGTCGGCACTGCTCATTATAATTGGTATTGTAATAATTTTTGACATAAGCGAGAAGATAGACAACTTCGTTCAGAATCAGGCTCCTCTCAAGGCGATTATCTTTGACTATTATGCCAATTTTGTTCCGTATTTTATAAATATGTTCAGCCCTCTGTTTGTATTTATAACAGTAATATTTTTCACATCCAAGCTTGCCTCGGACAGCGAAATTGTAGCCGTATTGTCGGGAGGAATCAGTTTTAACAGGTTCCTTTATCCGTATATGATTTCTGCAGTATTCATAACAATTTTCAGTCTCATCCTTAACCTGTATATCATACCTCCGGCAAATACAAACAGGATAGCCTTTGAAGAGCTCTATGTAAAAAAGAAATTCCTTAACACAAACCGCAATATTCATTATCAGCTTTCTCCCGGTGAGTATGTATACATGGAGTCTTTCAATAACCTCAACAAAACAGCAATGAAGTTCACCCTGGAAAGCCTCGACGGACACAAAATAACTTCAAAACTTTCTGCGGAAACTGCTGTATGGGACAGTACAAAACAAGGATGGACCCTTTATGACTACTACATAAGATCCTACAAAGGGAATGTTGAACAGATAGAGAGCGGTAAAATTAAAGATACTGTCATAAATCTTACATTCAGCGATTTGGCTACCCGAAAAAATGTGGTAGAATCATTGAGTTTCAACAAACTTAATGAGATGATAAAGATTCAAAAATTGAGAGGGGATAAAATGGTAAAATATGCCCAGATTGAAAAGCATACCAGGCTGGCGCTTCCATTTGCCGCAATAATCCTTACGATTATGGGCGTATCTCTCTCTTCAAAGAGAAAGAGAGGAGGAATAGGCGTTAATATCGGAATAGGTATTACACTAAGCTTCTCCTATATCCTGTTTTTAAGGTTCAGCCAGATGTTTGTCCACTCCGGAGTACTGCCTCCTTATATAGCACTGTGGGTGCCTAACATGGTTTATGGGCTGATTGCCTATTTCCTCTACAGGATTGCCCCAAAATAGGGGCGCAGGGCTTCTTAAAGCTGTTTAAGGCGTATTGCAGAGAGCATGTCGTCAATCATCTCTTCCATGCCCCATTTTGGTTTCCAGCCCCACTCTTTGCGGGCGCAGCTGTCGTCCATATAATTTGGCCATGAAGCAGAGATGGCATCCTTCACAGGATCTACATTATAATCAAACTTTGCAGAAGGGATTCTTTTGCTGATTGCAGAAAACAACTCTTTTGGAGAGAAGCTCATTCCTGTTACGTTAAAGCTGTTTCTGTGAATGAGCGTTGCAGGATCTGCATCCATAAGCTGGGTTGTTGCCTCAAGAGCATCCGGCATATAAAGCATATCCATATATGTGTTTTCTGGAATCTGGCAGGTATATGTTCCCTTACGGATTATCTCATAGAATACTTCAACTGCATAATCTGTTGTGCCTCCGCCGGGAAGGCATCCGTTTGAAATAATTCCCGGAAATCTTACACTTCTCGAATCGACACCAAATCGTGAATAGTAGTAGTCACTCAGTAATTCTCCTGAAACCTTGCATACCCCATACATCGTATTCGGGCGCATAACAGTATCTTGAGGAGTATTGTCGTGAGGAGTATTGTTTCCGAACGCACCTATGGAACTTGGTGTGAAAATTGAACATTTGAACTCTCTTGCCAGTTCGAGGGAATTAAGAAGGGCTCCCATATTAACCGACCATGCAAGCTGAGGGTTCTTTTCGCCGGTTGCCGACAGGAGAGCAACCAGATTATATATTCTGTCTATTCTGTTCTCTTTAATAATTGCTGAATATGATTTTACATCCAAAGCGTCAAGTGTCACTGACCTTGAAATATTGATGAGACGTTCAACTACCTCGGGCCTTACATCGGCAGCGATTACATTATCGTAACCATAATTTTTTTGTAAGTGTGGAATTAACTCCGTACCAATCTGTCCGCCGGCACCAACTACTAAAATATTCATATGTTAAAGAAAATTATCTTTTTGTAAGCGAAATGAGGTACAAATGTATGAATTTTATACTAAATCTTTAATTTTAATTCCAGATTTCATTAAATGTTTATTTACTTTTGTTATATGAACGGAGAAGAGTTGTATGAGGTCATATCTGCTTTATCAAAAGAGGCGGGCTTTGTCGATTTTGGCGCTGCTCCCGTTGAAAAACTCACAACTGAAAGGCTGCATCTGGAAGAATATATAGCAGAAGGTCATAGTGCCGGTATGGGATATATGGCAGGAAATATGTCGCTCAGGGAAGATCCGGGGCTGCTTTTAGATGGAGCAAAATCTGTTTTGTGCTTTCTCGCCCCCTATAAACCGCTTGTTCTTCAGGATGAATCTCTTCCCCGGATAGCCTCTTATGCATACGGCATGGATTATCACAGGGTAATAAAAGACAAACTGTTTAAAATCATAAAAGAGATAAAAACGCTTATTCCGGAGGCAACAGCAAGAGCTTTTACAGACTCTGCCCCGGTTTTTGAAAGAGCCTGGGCCGCAAAAGCGGGACTTGGTTTCATAGGAAAGAGCACTTTTCTCATCAGCCGGAGATACGGGCTGCATACACTCATTGGAGTGATAATTCTTGACCGGGAAGTAAAATATGGCAAGATGGTACCGGCCGGGTGCGGAAAGTGTACTAAATGCCTTGATTCCTGTCCTACCGGAGCTCTTTGCCGGCCGTTCAGGGTTGATGCGAGAAAATGCATATCCTATCAGACTATTGAGTCGAAGAAAGAGTATGCGCAGGAAGAGTTTATTATTGATTTAAAAAACAGTATATTTGGTTGTGACATATGCATGAATGCATGTCCATGGTCGGCAAAAGGAAATCCGGGCCTCTGGCAGGAATTTATGCCGCTCTCTCTGGCCGGATATTCAAAGACGCTCCCGGAATTAAATGCCGGCGAATGGATGGCAATGGAAGAGGATACATTTAAGGAATATTTTTCCGAATCGCCCCTTTCAAGGCCGGGGTTACAAAAAATTAAATCGGGTCTTGTAGAAAAAAAGATATCAGATGAAGTGGCAAACAAAAGCAGAAACCGGAATATCACCATATAAGATATCGTATGAAAGCAAAATTATTTTCCTGGGTTCCTGCTTTGCACAGGAGATAGGGGAGATAATGTCCAGAATGAGTTTCGACGTGAATGTAAATCCGTTTGGCGTACTTTACAATCCTGCCTCAATAGCCTCCTCTCTTGACAAACTTTCAAATCCCTCCCGCTATACAAAAGACGATATTATAATTAACGGAGACATATACAAGAGCCTTGCCCACAGCAGCGAGTACAGCGATATGACAGAGGAGGGCCTCTTAAATAAAATCAACTTATCGCTGGAGCAGAGTGCCCGCTTTTTTAAAGACTCGGAATGGGTTGCAATAACGCTTGGCACATCCTGGATTTACAGGCTCAAAAGCACTGGCAGAGTAGTCGCAAATTGTCATAAATTGCATTCGGACAGCTTCGTAAGAGAAAATCTGTCTGTTAAGGAAATTGTAGATTTTCTGGCGCCTCATTTAGAGAAGCACCCGCAAAAAAAATGGTTATTCAATGTGAGCCCTGTCAGGCACCTGAAAGATGGAGCGCATGGGAACCAGCTGAGTAAGGCAAGGCTTCTTCTTGCCATCGAAGAGCTGGTGAATAATTTCCCTAATGCAGTTTATTTCCCTTCATACGAAATTGTGATGGACGAGTTGAGGGATTATCGCTTTTATGCCCCGGACATGATTCATATTTCGAAAGAGGGAACAGAATATGTATGGGAGCGGTTTGCGGAATTTGTTTTTTCTAACGGGACACTCGCTTTGCTTGAAGATTATAAACGGTTGGCACTTATGAGAGAACACAGGCCAATGTTCCCGGAAAGTGAAGAATTTACTGCATTTGAGAAGAAAAAAAGGGAACTTGAAGAGAATATCGCAAAAAAAATGGGTAAAACGTTGTAACTTATTGATAAATTATTTAACTTACGATTTATTATCAAAAAAGGGTAAAAGTAACCCTAAACGAAAGGCGCAGAGGACTAAAAACGACGTTAGATTATTATTTATTTTATACTGATAAAAAATTGTTTTTTTGTTTGAAATTTTGAATTTATAATTTATATTTGCACAAAGACAAGTAATTCAACATCCTAAACTTAATATTATGAATAAGGCAGAATTGATTTCAGCTATCGCGGCTAAGGCCGATCTTACAAAAGTTGACGCTAAAAAAGCTCTCGATGCATTTATCGGTGTATCAGGAGACGCAATGAAAAAAGGCGAGAGACTTACTCTCGTTGGTTTTGGTACATTTTCTGTTAATGCAAGAAATGCCCGTAACGGAAGAAACCCTCGCACAGGTGCTAAAATAAAAATTGCAGCCAAAAAAGTTGTAAGATTTAAAGCCGGAGCAGAACTTAACAAGAAAGTTAAGTAACTAAACGATAAATTATTAATTAAAGCGGTCCTTTTTTGGGGCCGCTTTTTTTATTTTACTGAACTATAGCCTATAAAAACAATAACGCGGCCCGATTTGAACCTGAGAGTGAAGCGATTTTTTACTGACACATTTAGTGTCGCCTTCCACCATGAATCAAAAACTACTTCATCAAGCGGATACTGCAGTCCAGTAGAATGAATTGAAATCCCGTTGTCAAGAGAAAAAACGGATACGCTGCTTCCTTTCGGTGCGTGGAATGTATGAGTGCCCGATATTGGGATAAACTTCCCGTTGTTTGTGAACATCTCAACTTCTACTGCAGAAGTTCCCCTGTACTCAGATAAAAGGGAAATATTTCCCAAAGTGTGATCTTCCCTGAATCCGGTGGCTCCAAGAATGAATATCCGGGAGGGCTGGAATGATAGTGAATAATTGAAAGCCTTTGTCAAATCGTTTGTTTCCTGGCAGGAGACCTTTATTATTCTTTCGGAATAGGAATCCTGGATGTTGCTGTCAAGACTGTCCATGTCTCCTATTATTGCAGAAGGAATAATTCCGGCAGCTATAAGTCTTTCTGCCGCTCCGTCGCAGCAGACAATTCTCCTTCCGCTGTTGAGTATTTTCAGAGGAACCGGATGCGATGGAAAATCGCCGTTTGCCAGAATAACAATTTCATCCATTATCAGATGAATTTAAAGTTTTCAGGGTTGCGAAAACCGGACAGAAACTCTCTTGTTGTAACCCGTTTTTTCCCGGGGAGCTGAACCTCAAGAATTTCTACACTTCCTCCTTTACATACTACATGGAAAGAATTTTTAGTGATTCCGGTAATTTTGCCGTATTCGACGTTGCTGTCAAACAACACGTATCGGGTTGAAAATATCTTAAGAGCAAACTCTTTTTCTCCGTTTGTCAGGATTGAATGTGCTGCAGGGTATGGGCTTAATCCTCTCACAATATTGTGTATTTCCCACGGATTTTTGTTCCAGTCAATTCTGCCGGTCTCTTTTGTGAGCTTTGGAGCAGAGTGGATAACCGGATTTTCTTTTTCCGACTGAGCTACTGCTTCTATCTCCCCTCCGAGCAGGGCAGATGCTGTTTTAACCACCAGCTCGCCTCCCATGTTCATCAACCGGTCGTGTAGTGCTTCGGCATTGTCTTCTTCGTAAATTTCGCACTCTTCCCGGAAAAGAATTGCTCCGGTGTCAATTTTTTCATCTATAAGGAAAGTTGTAACACCGGTTTTTTTCTCTCCGTTAATCAATGCCCAGTTTATTGGCGCAGCACCCCTGTAGTCGGGCAAAAGAGAGGCGTGAAGATTAAAAGTCCCTAGAGTTGGTATGGACCATACTTCTTTTGGCAACATACGAAATGCGACAACTATAAAGAGGTTTGCCTTAAAAGCATTCAGGCTTTCCAGAAACTGAGGATCTTTTAGCGAAACCGGCTGAAGGACCGGAATTGCGCAACTGTCTGCATATATTTTAACGTCGCTTGGAGTTGGCACAAGCCCGCGTCCGCTTGGCTTGTCGGGTACAGTAACAACGGCGGCGATATCAAAGCCTTCTTCTATAAGTCTTCTTAGCGGGGCAACCGCAAATTGCGGAGTACCCATAAATACTATTCTCCCTCTTCTGTTCATATCGTCTCCCTGTTCCTTTTTCTTAAATCGGTAATTTTCTTAAGTATAGCAAGATATTTATCCGGGTTAAACAGATTTGAGTCTCTTGTAGATTTCCATGTCAGAAATATGCCAATCGGAAGCAAAACAAGCGAAGAGACAAACGTTCCCATTGCAGGGGTTATAGATCCGTCCGTTGCAAGTTTTTTCCCTGAGATGTCAATTACCCAGTAAAAAACAAAGAATAAAATCGAAATAACCGATGGCGTTCCCAGCCCTCCCTTTCGGATAATAGCTCCCAATGGGGCACCTATAAAAAAGAAGATTAAGCACGCCAGAGATACAGTAAATTTTCGGTACCAGGCTATACTGGCCTGTCGTAAAGGCAGCGAATACTGCTGCTCTTCAATTTCATAATTGTCCAATAGAGTAAGCGCACTCTCCATTTGAGCGAGAGCCTGTTCGTATGCTATTTTTTTCTCTCCTGCCGAGCGCCACTTTCCAATCTGATTCAAATCAACGGTCTTCGTGAATTTTTTGGAAATAGTAGTGTCAAACTCTTTTGAATAGGTAAGGCCTCCTCCCATGACAAGATTTCTAACCTGATATACCTTTATTTTTGCATAGGTTGTATCGAGGGAGTCTCTCATTGTGGATAGTTCGCTCAGTTTAAGAGCATTTACCTCCCCGCTGAATCTGCCGGATTCCGACCGCTGGAACGCATAATTTGCGAGAGAGATTATTACCTCCTGTTTTTTAAATCCGATTTTCTGAATTGTGTACAGCGTGTCTTCAATTGACTCGCGGGGAGTTTCCTCGTATGTGTTCCCGTCATATAGTGTAAAAAGCAGGTTCTGTTTGTCCGGAGTAAGTTTCATCGACCCCGAGTCTGCAATTGTCAGGCTTAGGTTACCAAGGTTTTTGGAGTGGTCGTAAACCATCATTTTGTACAGCATATCGGTTTTTTCGTCCCGGCTGTCAATACGGATGGTATAATTCTCTATTCCGTCATAGAATATGCCCGTTGGTATGCTTATCTCCTCTTTTGTTTTGTTTATATCATCCCGGAGTGTATATATATTGTCATACGCAAGCGGAATAAGGTTGTTGGAAGCAAAGAATGCCCCAACTGAAATAAAGAAGGAGAGCACTATAAGCGGAGTCAAAACCCTCGGAAGCGATATTCCGGCAGCCTTCATGGCAAGCAGTTCGTTATTTTCCCCGAAACCGCCCAGAGTCATTATTGAAGCAAGCAGGGTAGCAAGCGGAAGGGCAAGAGGGATTAACGTTGCTGCCCCCCAGCCTAAAAACTCGGCAATAACTCCGAGACTAAGGCCTTTCCCAACAAGTTCGTCTATGTAGAGCCACAAAAAGTGCATCATCAGGACGAAAGTCACAATGAGAAAGGTCAGAATAAACGGACCCAGAAAAGCCTGGATAATAAACCTGTCTAATTTTTTCAAAGTACTCCTATTTTGTGGCAAGTTCAATTAACTTGGCAATTGCTGCAGAAATTCCGTCAGCATTTTTTCCTCCGGCTGTAGCAAAAAAGCTTTGTCCGCCGCCGCCGCCTTCAATAAGCTTCGCGGCTTCCCTGATGTCTTTTCCGGCATTACGTCCATGAGCAACAAGATCATCCGAATACATCAGCGCAAGATTTGCTTTTTTATCAAACTCATACCCTGCAATAAATATTGTATTCCATTCGGTTTTAAATGCAAAAGCAAGATTCTTTATTATCTCCGGATGGAATTCTCCCTTAATGGTTATCACATTTACACCGTTAATATACTGTTTATCTTCGGTTAGTTTGATTTTAAGTTCAGCAGAGCGTTCTTTCATGAACTCTTCCACCTGACGGCGATAATTCTCGTTCTCCTCAACCAGTTTTGAGATACTGCCTGCGAGATTAGGAGAGTTATTGAACATTGCCCTCACAGACAGGAGCATATCCTCATTGCCCTGAATAAGTTTTTCTGCAGATTCTCCGGTAGTTGCTTCAATTCTTCTTACTCCGGCAGCAATTGCCGATTCGGACATAATTTTGAACAGACCTATGTTTCCGGTGGCCGATGTATGTGTGCCTCCGCAAAGTTCTATTGAGTCGCCGAATTTTATAACTCTCACTTTATCGCCATACTTTTCACCAAACAGAGCCATAGCTCCCATTGATTTTGCCTCTTCAACCGGAACATCCCTGAATTCATCTTTTCCTTTGTTTTCACGGATAAGCTCGTTTACTCTGTTTTCTACCTGTCTTATGACTTCCGGGCTCACTTTCTCGAAATGCGAAAAGTCGAACCGGAAATGGCTATTACTAACAAGAGAGCCCTTTTGCTCAATATGGGTCCCGAGAATTTCCCGCAGAGCCCTGTGGAGCAAGTGGGTTGCAGTGTGATTGTTGGCAATCGACTGTCTTCTCCCTGTATCTATTTTTGCATTGAATCTCTCATGGATGTTTTTTGGAAGTTTCTCGGAAATATGAATGTTAAGATTATTCTCCTTAACCGTATTTACGATTGAAATCCGTTCACCCGAGGCAGATTCAATGAAACCGGTATCTCCAACCTGTCCGCCGCTCTCTGCATAAAACGGGCTTTTGTCAAAAACCAGCTGAAAGAACTCTTTGTTCTTTGTTTTTACCGACCGGTACCGTACAATCTGAACATCCTCTTCTGTTTTTTCATAACCAACAAATTCAACGACATTGTACGGGCGAACCTCAATCCAGTCTCCTTCTTCGCTTGACGTTGCATTTCGGCTCCTCTCTTTTTGTTTGCCCAGCTCTTTTTCAAAAGACTTTATGTCTATGCTGTACCCGTTCTCTCTTGCGATGAGTTCGCTGAGATCAGGTGGAAATCCATAGGTATCGTAAAGAGTAAAAGTATCTTCTCCGGAAATCAGTTTAGTATCCTTGTGCTTAACCATCAAGGCATCCATGAGTTTTATGCCTTTGTCAAGAGTCCTCAGAAACGCCTCTTCTTCCTCCTTAATCACTTTCTCAATAAGATTTTTCTGACTGACAAGTTCAGGGAACGCTATCCCCATTTCCCCAACCAGTGTTGGAACAAGACGGCAAAGGAAAGGCTCTTCCACGCTTAGGAAAGTGTATGCATATCTCACAGCCCGTCTCAGAATGCGGCGGATTACATAGCCGGCTTTGACATTCGACGGCAACTGTCCGTCGGCAATTGAAAAGCTTATTGCTCTTATGTGGTCGGCAATAACTCTCATCGCAATACCTGTTTGCGGAGATTCGTCGTATTTCTTTCCGCAGAGTTTTGAAATTTGCGAGATAATATTGGTAAAGACATCGGTATCATAATTGCTCTGCTTGCCTTGCAAAGCCATGCAAAGCCTTTCGAGCCCCATTCCGGTGTCGACATGTTTCTGAGGCAGGGCGGCAAGCTCGCCGTTTGCTTTTCTGTTGTACTGTATAAAAACCAGATTCCATATCTCAATAACAAGATGGTGTCCTTTGTTTACCAGTTCGCTTCCGGGAACCTTTGCCCTCTCTTCGCTGCTCCGGATATCTATATGTATCTCACTGCAAGGGCCGCAGGGGCCTGTGTCCCCCATTTCCCAGAAGTTGTCTTTTTTATTGCCGGGTAAAATTCTTTCGGCAGGCAGATATTTAAGCCATCTGTTGCGTGCCTCATCGTCCGGACCTATTCCATCCTCTTTGCTGCCCTCATAAACGGTAGCATAAAGTCTGTCCTTGTCAAGCTTGTAAACTTCGGTGAGAATTTCCCATGCCCAATCTATGGCCTCATTTTTGAAGTAGTCTCCGAAACTCCAGTTGCCAAGCATCTCAAACATCGTATGGTGATAGCTGTCGTGGCCAACCTCTTCGAGGTCGTTATGTTTGCCGCTGACGCGGAGACATTTTTGAGTATCGGCAACCCTGGTATATTTAGCCGGAGAATTGCCAAGGAACCAGTCTTTAAACTGATTCATCCCGGCATTAGTAAACATTAGTGTAGGGTCGTCCTTTACAACCATCGGGGCAGATGGAACAATAGTATGTCCCTTGCTTGCGAAGAAGTTGAGGAAATTTTCTCTTATTTCTTTTGAAGTCATATTTTTAGAAATTCTATGCTGATATTTAATTGAACCACAAAAATAGGTTTTTTATTAAAAATATTTAAATTTGCACGAAATTAAGGTAAAAAATACCCGATGTCAACCCCAAAAAGATATAAATTTAACCCCGAAACGTTAGCATACGAAATTCACAAGATTTCTATGAAGGCCAGATTCTCAAAGGGTTTTGTTGTATTTCTCGTTAGTCTGGTTGTCTCTTTCGGTTATTATTTCATTTATACAGATTATTTCAAAATGGAGACTCCAAAGATGCTTAGCATCAGGAGTGCAAATGTTGAACTTGCCAATAAGCTGGAGTTGCTCAACAGAAGGTTTGAAGAGGCAAACCGCTCTCTCACGGCTCTTCAGATAAGGGACAACTATGTCTACCGGCCAATCTTCGGTATGGAAGAGATTTCCCAGGATGTGAGAAATGCAGGATTCGGAGGTGTTAACCGTTATTCTTATCTGGAAAGCGTGGATAAATCCGGAATCCTCACAAGTACTGTCATGAATATTGATGTTTTATACAAGAAGGCATATATCCAGAGCAGATCATTTGATGACGTGGCACAACAGGCAAAGAATGCCGACGAAATGGCTCTTTGCGTACCTGCAATTCCGCCTGTAAATATTGCAATGCGTAAAATAAAGTTCTCCTGCAACTTCGGATACAGGCCGGACCCATTTACCAGAGTATATAAGATGCATACAGGAATTGACCTCTCCGGACCTATTGGCGAACCCATCTATGCCACCGGCAATGGTAAGATTATGGAAGTTGGTTTTGATTTCTTCGGATATGGCAACTATATTATTGTCGACCACGGGTTTGGATATAAAACGAGATATGCTCACCTGAAAAATATTATTGTCAATATGGGAAGGTCTGTAAGAAGAGGAGAGCAAATTGCAACAATGGGCAATACAGGTCGTTCGACCGGGCCGCATGTTCATTATGAGGTAATATACAAGAATCGCACAGTGGATCCTCTGAATTACTATAATAGAGATATTGCAGCCGGTGAATTTAAGGCTCTCACGGAACCTAAAGGCTAATCTTTATTATGAGTAAATACAAGTTCAATAAGGATCAGCTGAGATTTGTCGAAGATAAGCTGGGCATCAGAGGTAAAGTGAGGGTAATCCTGACTTATGTTTTGGTTAGTATACTGCTTGCAATTCTTTATTATATAATCTTTGCGTTTTTTTTCAACACCCGTGAGGAGGAGAGTCTGCTTAAAGAAAAGCAGTTAATGGAAAAGCAATATGTTGGAATAAGCAAGAAGATGGATATGCTTGATAAAGTTATCGGTGAACTGGAGGTGCGTGACAAGGAGATTTATATGAATATCTTTAAATCAACACCACCCGACCTTATGTCGGACAATTCAAACGATGAACTTTATAAACAGCTGGATTCGTCGGGCGATATATCGCTGGTGCGTTTTTCCGTGAAAAAGGTTGCGGATCTTGAGACGCAGACAAAAACAGGAGGAGACAAGCTAAACTCAATTTATAACGAGCTTAAGGGAGCAGAGAACTCAACAGATATTCCTTCAATAATGCCAATAAGAGGGATGAGTCTTAATCAGACAGGAGCAAGCGTTGGAAACAAAATTCATCCTTTTTACAAAACGACTGCAAAACATACCGGAATAGATCTTCTTGCCGGAATTGGGACAGAGGTGCGGGCAACAGCCAACGGAGTGGTTGTGGACGTTCTTAAATCGGACAGAGGAAGAGGAAACCAGGTTATAGTTGAACACTGGGGCAATTACAGAACCGTTTATGCCCATCTCGGAGACGTGCTTGTGAGGAAATCGCAGCCAGTCAAACAAGGGAGTATTCTTGGGCGCGTTGGAAATTCAGGACTCTCTTTTGCACCTCACCTTCACTACGAAGTTGTTTTAAACGGAAAGCCTGTGGAGCCGGTTAACTATTTTTTTGCAGAACTTACTCCCAGAGAGTATAAGGAGATGCTTATAATTGCAATGAACACGGGGCAATCTCTTGACTAGGAAAACAGATACATCAAAATCAAAAATATTATGCCTTACAAAGAATTTAAAATCGAGAAACTCTACTACACTATAGGTGAAGTTGCAGAAATTCTGAATGAAAATACTTCACTTGTAAGGTTCTGGGCTCAGAAATTTCCGGAGTTCATAAAACCTGCGCGAAACAAAAAGGGTAACAGATTATTTACAGCAGACGATCTGTCAAACTTTAAACTGATCTACTATCTGGTAAAAGAGAGGGGAATGACACTTGAAGGTGCTGCAAAAAGATTAAAGGACAATAAAGACGGAGTGGACAGAAGAGTGGATGTTATCACTACCCTCAACAACGTTAAAGAGAGACTTCAGGAAATATCGAACTCAATTTAAAGATGAAAGCAGGCGAAATTGTAAAAGTTCTGGAGGATTTTGCCCCCTGCTCAATACAGGAGAGCTGGGATAATTCCGGATTTATCATTGGCAATGAAGGAGCTGAGGTAAAATCGGTTCTTCTTGCCCTTGACTGTACGCCTGCGGTGATAGAAGAAGCGATAGAGAGCGGTACAGACATGATAATCACACATCATCCGCTGATATTCAGCCCGCTTAAAAGAATTACCGGTTCCGGCATTGTTGAAAAAATGGTGGAGCGATCAATTAAAAACAATCTGATAATTTACTCTATCCATACAAATATTGATAAGGTTATCTCCGGAGTGAGCGGTCTCATGGCGGAAAATCTGGGTTTATGCAATGTAAGGCTTCTTTCGAAGGAAGAAAACGATAATTTTGGGTTGGGTGTTATTGGAGAGTTTAAAGGTCGTCTGGATTTTCAGGAAGTAGTTTCTCTTGTGAAAGAGAAATTTTCCGTAAAAAATATTAGATGTTCCAGGCCCATTGATAAAAAAATAAAAAAAGTGGCACTATGCGGAGGAAGCGGCTCTTCACTAATCTCTGCAGCAAAGGATTCAGGAGCTCAGATATTCATAACCGGGGACCTGAAATATCATGATTTTTTATGTGAAGACGGCTTTATGGTCATGGACATAGGCCATTTCGAAAGCGAAACAGGAGTACTTGAATTACTAAGAAGCATACTGTTAAAAAATTTAGTTACATTTGCAGTTCGCATTTCTGAGAATAATAATAATCTAATATACTATTACTAATAGGATTATGGCAACAACAAAACACAAACCGACAATTGAGACTCCTTTGGACGGAGGCACATTTGTTTCATTGCAAAAGAGCACTGCTTCCGAGGGTGATCTAAGCATGGAGACAAAGCTCAGCCTGTTGTACAGGTTACAGCAGACAGACAGCAAAATTGACAAAATCCACCTTCTGAGGGGAGAGTTGCCTTTAGAGGTTAAAGACCTTGAAGATGATATCGAAGGTTTGAAGACAAGAGTCGAGAATCTGCAGGGTGAGATAAAGGATGTTGATAAGTTGTTGTTCCAGAAGAAAATGGATCTCGATAACGCAAAACTGCTGATTGAGAAATATACAACACAGCAAAACAATGTCAAAAATAACCGGGAATTTGATTCTCTTACAAAAGAGATAGAGTATCAGGGTCTGGTAATTGAGCTTGAAGATAAAAGAATAAAGGAAAATACTATACTTCAGGTAGAAAAGAAAGCTGCTCTCACAGTAGCTGTCACTGCTTTGGATGAAAGGAAAAAAGACCTGGAAAACAAACAGAAAGAACTTGACTCAATTGTTGCAGAAACAGCAAAGGAAGAAGAGGAACTTCTTAAAGAATCAGAATTGATTCAGGCTCAGATAGACTTCAGAATGCTTGCAGCATACAAGAAAGTAAGGTCAAATGCGAGAAACGGTCTTGCAGTGGTTACTGTAAGAAGAGATGCCTGTGCAGGCTGCTTCAACAAAATTCCGCCTCAAAGACAAATGGACATTGCTTCAAGCAAAAAAATAATTGTTTGCGAATACTGCGGAAGAATTTTAGTTAACGCAGATTTTGAGAAAGAATAATGCTAAATAGGCCCTATAGATTAAGGGAACTATTTTTCAGGCATGTAGGTCAAACTTCCCCCTCACCTTTGGGATTAGAAATTCAAAGGGCAGAGGGGGTGTTTATTTATACACCTGAACCGGAGTCAAAAAAGTACATTGACCTCGTTTCCGGGGTGTCTGTTTCAAATGTGGGTCACTCCAACAGGGAGGTGATAGATGCTGTTAAGGAGCAGGCAGAGAGACATATGCATCTCATGGTGTATGGTGAGATAATTCAGGCACCGCAGGTTGAACTTGCTCAGCTTCTCGCTTCCCAGCTGCCGGACCCGCTTGATGTAATTTATTTTGTTAACTCCGGCAGTGAAGCAAATGAAGCTGCAATTAAACTGGCAAAAAGGCATACCGGAAGAAGAGAAATAATAAGCTGCCATAACTGTTACCACGGAAGCACTCACGGAGTCCTGAGCCTCATGGGGGATGAGTATTACAAGAATGCTTTCCGTCCGTTGCTCCCGGATATAAATCATATATCATTCAACTCTTTGGATGATCTGGAAAAAATTTCCGAAAAGACAGCTGCTGTTATAATTGAACCTGTTCAGGGCGAAGGAGGGGTAATAGTTCCTGTCCCGGGATACCTTGCCGCACTACGCGAAAAATGTAATAAAACAGGTGCTATTCTTATATTTGATGAGATACAGACTGGGTTTGGCCGTTGTGGAAAACTTTTTGCCTGCAGGAAGTACGAAGTTACTCCGGATATTATTACCTTAGCAAAGGCGTTGGGAGGGGGCATGCCGCTTGGTGCATTTGCTGCATCGGCAGTCTTAATGAGTGACTGGCAGGCAAATCCGGTACTCGGGCATATTACGACATTCGGGGGGCACCCTGTTTCCTGTGCAGCAGCACAGGCTTCGCTTAAGATACTTCTGAGGGAGAACTGGATTGAAGACGCTGAGAGAAAAAGCAATATTTACAAACGGGCACTTGAGAGCCATTCTCTCGTAAAGGAAGTGAGAACGGCCGGTTTGCTGATTGCGGTAGATTTGGGAAAAAGAGAATATGCAGAAAAAATTCTTCCGCTTCTGCTGGAAGAGGGAGTGATGAGCGACTGGTTTCTTTTTTCGCCGTCGTCTTTCAGAATAGCGCCGCCGCTATCAATAACCGACGAAGAGATAGAGTGGTCTTTGGTTAGAATTAAAAGAGCGTTGGACAGAATATAAAAGTTTAATATGGCAAAAGTATACAACAAACCTAAGCAGGGGACAGACAAAAATATTGATTCACTGGCCATGGACATGGGGAAAAAACCGCCTCAGGCTGTTGATATAGAGGAAGCTGTTCTCGGGGCATTAATGCTTGAGCCGCACGCTGTTCCGGATACGCTCGAAATTGTAAATGCCGAATGTTTTTACAAAGAAACGCACAGGAAAATATTCAGTGCCATAAAAACTCTTTCGGACAACCATAATCCTGTAGATTTTCTTACTGTATCGGATGAACTAAAGAGAACCGGCGACCTCGAGTTTATAGGAGGAGTTGCGTTCCTTACCCAGCTGAGCATGAAGATAAGCTCAGCGGCCCACGTTGAGTATCATGCCAAAATATTACTTCAGAAGTATATTCAGAGAGAACTCATCAGCATTTCTTATGAAGTGCAGAAGGACTCTTTCGACGATAACATTCCTGTAGACGACCTTCTGGACGCAACGCAGCAGAAGATATTCACACTTTCGGACAGAAATATAAAAAGGGAAACAAGACCGGTTCGTTCCATAATTGAAGATGCCATTGAGGAGCTTCATACCAATCAGCTCCGTTCAGACGGCCTTTCCGGAGTACGTTCCGGATACACATCTGTGGACAGGGTTACTCTGGGCTGGCAGCCTTCCGATCTAGTCATTCTTGCGGCGAGGCCTTCAATGGGTAAAACTGCATTTGTGCTCACAATGGCCAGAAACATGTCTGTTGAGCACCAGATTCCTGTAGCCTTTTTCTCTCTTGAGATGTCCTCGCTTCAGCTTGTAAAAAGGCTAATGATAAGCGAAACAGGGCTATCTTCCGATAAAATCAAAGGCGGGAAAAAACTTGAAGAGTACGAGTGGACCCAGATAAATACAAGACTGGCTCAGCTTATTAAAGCGCCGCTGTATATAGATGATACACCATCTCTTTCGATATATGAATTTCGCTCAAAGGCGCGCAGGCTGGTTTCAAATGCAGGCGTAAAGGCAATAATAATTGACTACCTGCAGCTAATGAGCGGTCCTCCGGAACTTCGCGGAATGCGTGAACAGGAAGTATCATCAATTTCAAGATCGCTAAAAGCAATTGCCAAAGAACTTAATATTCCAATAATTGCACTTTCTCAGCTTAGCCGTGCGGTTGAAACACGGGGAGGTTCAAAACGCCCTCAGCTGAGTGACCTCAGGGAGTCCGGTGCGATTGAACAGGATGCGGATATTGTTATTTTCATTCACCGCCAGGACTACTATGGTTTAACGGAAGATCCGGCAATGACTGGAGTCTCGGACATTATTATAGCAAAACACCGTAATGGTGCCGTATGTGATGTTCAGATGAGATTCAGGAGTTCTGAGGTGAGATTTGTGGATATGACCGATCCGGATCTCTCGGGAGGAAACCATTCAGGGGTTGTGCAGACTTTCGGATCCAAGCTCAACAGCAGCGAGTTCAAACCAAATTCGGACTTTGACTTCTAAAGAATTAACATGAGACTCAGACTTTCTATTATTCTTGGGATTATTCTTTTACCTGTGATTTCCTTTTCACAGGAATTACAATGCAATTCTATAAGGGATATTGCCGAAAAGGACCTCTCATTTAAAGACGGAGAGTCACTCACGTATGTGGTAACATATAAATGGGGATCTGTAATGACCGATGTGGGAGAGGGAGTGACTACTCTCAGACGCATTGGAGGAGGCGCACAGCCGGTGCATTTTCATGCATCAGTTACAGGAAAGACGTATAAGTTTTATGATATGTTTTTCAAAGTAAGAGATCTCTATGAATCAAAATTCTATGCATCAAGCATTCGTCCGTTTTATTTTTACAGGAGCGTTGAGGAAGGGAAATACAGAATGAAAAACACATACTCCTTTTCTCTGGATAATACAATCAGAGCAAAAGTTCAAAAATATGACAACCCTGTTACCGATACTGTTTTAAAAGGGAACAACTGCACTTTTGATATTCTTACTCTGTTTTATTATGCCAGAAACCTGGATTTTACAAAATTGCAACCCGGAGACAAACAGCCAATGTCATTTACTATTGACGGGGAATTATATGATATTTATTATCGTTTTATTGGGAGGGAGGTAAAGAAGATTCCCGGAACAGGTACATTCCGGACTATTAAATTTGCCGCAAAGCTCGTTGCAGGGAAAGTTTTCAGAGGCGATAAGGAGATGATAATATGGATAACTGAAGATTCCAACAAAATTCCTCTAATGTTTGAGATGGAAATTATAATAGGAAAAGTTTATGGAAGGCTTACAAAATTTGAAAACCTAAAATTCCCACAGACCAGTAAATTAAAATAGATGAAAAATTCAGGCGATATTATTGAACATCAGGGAGAGATTATCGAAATAGGTATAGATTATATTATGGTTGAGATAATCAGCCAGTCTGCCTGTTCTTCATGCAATGCAAAATCGATGTGCTCAATGAGCGAGACGGAGTCAAAGGTTGTCGAGGTAGAAAACAAAGGCTATGAAATGTTTGAGATAGGAGAAACAGTAAATGTCATTCTCCGGAAAAGTCTTGGATTTAAGGCACTGTATATTTCTTACCTCATTCCGCTTTTAATTTTAATTCTAATATTATTATCTTTGTCATCCTTCGGAATTGGAGAACTGACTACCGGACTCTCAATAATTATGGCTCTTGCAGTATATTACATTGGTGTATACCTTCTCAGGGACAAATTCAAAAGAGAGTTTGTTTTTACGATTGAAAAATTGAACAAATAATGACGACTACAATTATTTTTACAATTGTCTGTCTGAGTCTTCTTGGTCTCGGACTGGCTCTGATCCTCTATTTTACTGCGCAAAAATTCAAAGTTGAAGAAGATCCGAGAATTGACGATGTTGAAGCCATACTTCCAGGTGCAAACTGCGGAGGCTGCGGTTTTGCAGGTTGCAGGGCTTTTGCGGAAGGATGCGTAAAGGCGGAAAGTCTTGACAACATGTATTGCCCCGTTGGAGGAAACGATGTAATGAAAAATGTTGCCGGCTATCTGGGTCGTACTATTGCAGAAAAAGCTCCTCAGGTTGCGGTTGTGAAGTGCAACGGCAACTGTGACAGCAGACCCAAAACCAGCAATTATGACGGATATCAGTCATGTGCCGTTATGTCTACCCTTTATTCCGGCGACACCGGATGCAGATATGGGTGCCTTGGCCAGGGAGACTGTGAATTATCCTGCAAATTTGACGCATTAAAAATGGATCCGAGAACAGGGCTTCCCGAGATTGATGCAGATAAATGCACAGCGTGCGGAGCTTGTATCAAGGCCTGTCCAAAAATATTAATTGAGTTTCGCAACAAAGGGCCTAAAGGAAAGAGAATATTTGTTTCGTGTATGAACAAGGATAAAGGCGGAATTGCGAGAAAATCCTGTTCAGTTGCATGTATCGGATGTACAAAATGTCAGAAGGTATGCGCTTATGATGCAATTACAATATCGTCGAACCTTGCTTATATAGATTACAATAAATGCAAACTCTGCCGTAAATGTGTGGTTGAGTGCCCTACAAATGCAATATGGGAGGTTAACTTCCCTGTGAGGGTGCCAAAGAAAGAGGTTTTAACAGCAGAAGAACAGTAATAGTGTTTAATTATGAGTAGAACATTCTCAATAGGGGGTATTCACCCCAGTGATAACAAAATCTCGGTAAACGCGGCAATAGAGAACTTCCCTTTAATGGAAATGGCGTATATTTCTTTGTCCCAGCATTTGGGAGCTCCTGCCGAACCTGTTGTGGCGAAAGGAGACAAGGTTAAAACCGGTCAGCTTATTGCCAAGGCAAACGGATTTATTTCGGCAAATGTACACTCTTCGGTTTCCGGGACAGTTGCTTCTATTGAACCATTACCGGATCTGGCGGGAAACCCTGTTCAGCACATAGTAATTAAAGTAGAAGGTGACGATTGGCTTGAAAATATCAACCGTTCGAGCGAAATAGAGAGAGAGATAAAGATGAGTGGTCCGGAAATACTTGCAAAAATTGCTGAATGCGGTGTCGTAGGGCTTGGTGGTGCTGCATTTCCCACTCATATCAAGTTGTCTCCTCCTCCCGGCAAAAAGGCAGAGTATCTGATCATAAATGGAGCTGAATGCGAGCCGTACCTTACTTCGGATTACAGGCTTATGCTGGAGCAGCCGGAAGAGATTCTTATCGGGGCAAAAATAATGATGAAGGCACTTAACGTAAATAAATGCTTTCTTGGAATAGAGGACAACAAGCCAAAGGCGATTAAGAAGATGAAAGGGCTCTGTTCAAAGAGTTATCCGCAGATAAAGGTTGTCTCTCTGTTAAAAAAATATCCTCAGGGAGGAGAGAAACAGCTTATTGATGCAATTGTAAAAAGGCAGGTTCCTTCTATGGGATTGCCTATCGACACGGGAGTAGTGGTGCAGAATGTGGGAACCGCTCTTGCCGTTTATGAAGCCGTTCAGAAGAATAAACCGCTTTTCGAGGGAATTGTAACAGTTACCGGCAAGTGCATGACAGAACAGCGGAATTTCCGCATGAGAGTGGGAACGACATTCGAATCAATGATATTTGCAGTTGGGGGATTCCCAAAAGATGCAGAAAAGCTTATAAGCGGGGGACCCATGATGGGAAAAGCCGTTTCGAGAATTGATGCATCTTCCGTTAAGAGTACCTCTGCACTTTTGCTTCTTACAGAAAAGGAGACAAAAAGAGGTGAGGAAGGCAATTGTATCCGTTGTGCAAAATGTGTCGAGGCATGCCCAATGGGATTGGAGCCATTCCTGCTCAACAGACTCTCAAGAGCCGGGAAAACCGAAGAACTGGAAGCCAATTTTGTGCAGGATTGCATTGAATGCGGAAGCTGCATTTATACCTGCCCGGCAAACATTCCGCTTCTTGATACCATTCGACTGTCAAAGGCTCAGGTATTGAAAATGCTAAGAACCAGACCTAAAAAGTAATCAGAAAATCAGATATGAAAAAACTCATCGTTTCACCCGCCCCCCATTTGCACGGAGAGAAAACCACCAGAAATTTGATGCGAGATGTAATAATTGCATTGTCGCCGTCGCTTCTTGTATCGGTTTACTACTTCGGGTTTTCGGCGGTTAAGCTGGCACTTGTGGGTGCGGTTACAGCAGTATTGGTAGAATTTGTCATTCAAAGGTATATCATTAAGGGCAAGATTACTATAAATGATTATTCAGCAGCTCTCACAGGCTTGCTGCTCGCATTGAACCTTCCCCCTAATTCACCGTGGTGGATAGTATTCATCGGCTCTGTCGTGGCAATAGGAATTGCAAAGATGACTTTTGGAGGAATTGGCCAGAATCTGTTCAATCCTGCTCTTGTGGGCCGGGTTTTTCTTTTGGTCTCCTTTCCGGCTATTATGACAGACTGGACCATTCCTGCTTCATGGTTCCGCGAGGGCATTGATGCAAACACCGGAGCAACGGCTCTCTCGATAGTCAAGGAAGGACTTGCCAAAGGGATACCTATGGATCAGATTTTTTCCGAGAACAATTTTTCATACACCCAGATGCTGTTTAGTAAAATAGGTGGTTCTGTGGGAGAGGTTTCGGCCTTTGCATTGATTCTCGGATTTGTGTACCTGCTGATAAGAAAAGTAATAAAGCCTCATATCCCTGTTGCGATAATTGCTACCGTAATGGTTTTCTCCGGAATTTTCTGGTTAATTGACCCGGGTCACTACACCGACCCTCTTTTCAATGTTCTCACCGGCGGCATTTTAATTGGCTCTGTATTCATGGCAACGGATTATGTTACCTCGCCAATGAGCACGAGGGGTATGGTGTTCTATGGAGTTGGAATCGGTATAATTACGATGCTCATAAGAAATTTTGGTGCGTATCCGGAGGGAATTTCATTTGCTATACTTATTATGAATGCCTGCGTGCCACTCATAAACACATACTTTAAACCTAAGAGATTCGGAAGGGAGGTGAATAATGGCTAAAGTATCATCACTTAAAAATATGGTTATGACCCTGCTTGCAATTTGCTTTGTTGCATCGGCGTTATTGGCCGGAGTGTATGCCATAACCAAGGAGCCCATTGATGCTGCACAAATTGCAAAAACAAATTATGCAATTGCCAAGGTTGTTCCCAAGTTTGACAATGATCCAAGTGCAGATATGTTTGCAAAGGAGATAGACGGCAAATCATTTAACGTCTATCCGGCAAAACAGGGAGGAGCTATTGTCGGATACGCAATTGAAACATTTTCAACACGCGGGTTCGGCGGCAGGATTATTTTAATGGTAGGATTTAATGCCGATGGAACAATTAATAATACAGCTGTTCTGTCCCATACGGAAACACCGGGTCTCGGCGATAAAATGGTTGAAGGGAAGAGCAATTTCAGCGTTCAGTTTAAGGGGAAGAACCCTGCAGATTTTAAACTTATAGTTAAAAAAGACGGAGGAGATGTAGATGCAATAACAGCTTCAACAATTTCATCAAGAGCTTTTTGTGATGCTGTGAGCAAGGCGTATGATGTGTATAAGATATGTGCGAAGGATGTTGAAAAAAAGGAGGTACCAAATGAGTAAACTAAGTTTGATTACTAAAGGAATTATTAAGGAGAACCCTACATTTGTCCTTGTTCTGGGTATGTGTCCCACACTTGGAACCACAACCTCTGCAATGAACGGGTTGGGCATGGGTCTCGCAACTTTGTTTGTTTTAACAATGTCCAATATTGTAGTATCTGCAGTATCCGGATTCATTCCGGGGAAGGTTAGGATTCCGTCCTTTATTGTGATTATTGCAACATTTGTTACTGTACTGCAGTTTGTCATGCAGGCTTTTACTCCGGGGCTGTATGCTACTCTTGGTATATTTATTCCGCTTATAGTTGTAAACTGTATAGTTCTGGGAAGGGCCGAGGCTTTTGCGTCCAAAAACAGTGTGGGAGACTCTGCGCTTGATGGTATTGGCATTGGGCTTGGTTTTACACTTGCGCTCACAGTTTTGGGTATGGTAAGGGAACTTCTGGGCAGTGCTTCAATTTTTGGAATAAAACTCATCGAAGGAGACGGAATACTTGTTTTCATTCTCGCACCGGGAGCATTTATCGCTTTAGGCTATCTGCTTGTTCTGTTCAATAAATTAAAAGCAAAAATCTCTTAATAAACAGATATTATGGAATATATTATAATTCTTATATCAGCGGTATTTGTTAATAACATTGTTTTATCGCAATTCCTTGGAGTTTGTCCGTTTTTGGGAGTATCAAACAAAGTTGGCACAGCTGCCGGTATGGCTGGTGCTGTTACTTTTGTGATGGCTCTTTCGACACTCACCACTTATCTGTTGCAATACTATGTACTGGTTCCTCTCGGAATAGAGTTTATGCAAACAATTGTCTTTATTCTGGTTATTGCGGCACTTGTGCAAATGGTAGAAATCATCTTAAAGAAAATAAGTCCTTCCCTTTATCAGGCATTAGGAATTTATCTCCCGCTAATTTCAACAAACTGTGCTGTTCTTGGCGTTGCTATCCTTGTTGTTGCTAAAGAATTTACATTTGGCAGTGACCCGCATATGCTCAACCTGGCTCAGTCGATTGTCTTTACTATTGCAACGGCTCTGGGCTTTGGACTTGCACTTATCCTTTTTGCAGGTCTGAGAGAGCAAATGGAACTTTCAAACATTCCTAAACCATTTAAAGGTACACCTATTGCGCTCATAACAGCAGGCATCCTTGCCCTCGCGTTCATGGGTTTTGCAGGATTAGTTTAAATTTTACTCAAACAGTAATTTATGGCTTTAAATTTATTGGAGATAGATCAACTTCTACGCATTGGAGAGGTAGAAAAGGCACATTTGGAGCTTATGGAATTCCTAAAGAGAGAGCCGGAGAACTCCGAAGCATGGTATTTAATGGGAAGTATATTAAGAAGGCAACAACTGTGGGGAGAGGCAATCAATGCTCTAAATAAGGCAAAATTTCTCAACCCGGAAGGACCTGCGGCTCATGCAATCGATTCGATATACGAAATTCTCAGATTTCAGAATACAGATTTAATGAATCCTTAACAGATTCATTTAATCTTTCCGCCTGACATATACAGGTTTTTTGAAGCAAGCGTTCCCACCTCGTTGCGGTTGTGGGTAACATGAATTATTGTCTGGCCGGCTCTTTTAAGCGAGGCTAGTGTGTCAACTGCCTCTGCCCTAAGGTCGTCATCAAGTGCGGAAAGGGGCTCATCCAGTAACAGAATCAGCGGATCATATGCAATTGCCCTTGCAAGAGCAACTCTCTGCTTTTCGCCCCCGGAAAGGCCTTCGATATCTCTTTTTAGCAGGTTGCCAATCGAGAAGTAATCCGATAACTCCTTTACTCTCTTTTCGATTGTATCCCTGTTTGTCTTTTTAAGCCTGAGAGAATATGCGATATTATCAAAGACAGATAAATGGGGAAAAAGAGCGTAGTCCTGAAACAGCATTCCCACCGGACGATTCTGCGCTCCAATATTTACATACTCTTTGGAATCAATGCAAACAGAACCGGATGCGGGGAAACGCAAGCCGGCAATTAATTCCAGAAGCAGCGACTTACCGGCACCCGAAGGTCCAAAAACGGCAAGATAGTCTCCCTTTTCCATTGTGAATGAAACCGGGCCAAGGTTAAAGTCGCCTATTGAGTAAACTAGATTTTCAATCTTTAACATTTTCTTTTCTGATATATTCTTAAAAGTATGAAAAGAATGAGCGTGACTGCTACAAAAATTACAGCAACAGGTCTTGCATATGAGAGACCGAATGAATTAAACCTGTCGAATATGAGCACAGGTGTTGTCATCGGGTGGTAAGCAACAATTACGACGGCTCCAAATTCACTCATCCCTCTGGCAAACATTAACAGCAACCCGGAAACCACAGACCTCTTTGCAAGCGGCAGGCTGATTTGCGTAAAAACCCGGAATTTTGAGGCTCCCAAAGTTTCAGCAGCCTGTTCCAGCCTCACCGGAACAGCTGCAAACCCGTCTTTTGCGGAATTTATCAGAAACGGAAGGCTCACAAAGGCCATCGCCATTGCGATTGCTACGTTTGAACCTACGAGATTTAATCCGAAAGAGGAGGCAAGAGAACCCAGTGCCGAATCTCTTGATATAAATCCAAGTAGTGCTATCCCTGCTGCCGAATGGGGAATCATAACCGGCAAATCGATAATGGCCTCCAAAAGACCTTTTAACGGGAACTTTTTCCTTGCCAGAATATATGAGAGCGGCAGAGCGAATATTGCTGCAATTCCTGTGGCAAGAGCGGAAATGGCAAGTGTACGGAAAATACTTTCACTAACCTCCCGGTCTTCGAGTGTGGCAAAAAGTTCGGGTGCTTTAACGGAAAGGAACATTCCTGCGAGCGGCGCGATGAGAAACAGAAGAATTACTCCTCCAAGCAGGATGAAAAGTGTATGGGTATAATTTAAGTTATTGCGCACTCTCATATCTGCAAAGGTATGCAAAATTTGTATCTTTGCTCTTGATGAACAGCTTACTTTTTGGACTGAAACTTAGCAAGCTTAGGGCGCCTGCTTTTGTCTTTCTTCTTGTTTTTGCATTGCTTATTCCGGTGCAAATCCTGCCTGAAAAAGCACTTTTGCTCTTCGAAAGGCTATTCAACGGGGGAGGCTGGCTCCAAATTACAATCGTGTCGCTATATGCATCTATTCTCATGTATAACATGCAGTTCCGCGAACGCAGAGCAAAATGGAGGGAGCGCTCTTGGTTGTTTTTTGCCTGTTTTTTCTATTTTCAACTAATATTGGGTATTTCGGCAGATTCTCTTTTTCTTTTATCCGGT
Source organism: Bacteroidales bacterium (assembly GCA_021371955.1). Lineage (GTDB taxonomy): Bacteria > Bacteroidota > Bacteroidia > Bacteroidales > UBA932 > Bact-08. The sequence goes on along the minus strand of JAJFVD010000006.1, from coordinate 137,915 downwards.
AAACTTCATATTCCAATTCCGGCAATAATAATTGCCGGTCCTGTGTTTCGTTTTAGCTCATGGTTTATGATAATCCTTTTTATTTCGACAATTATTTTCACAGGACCCGCATGGTGCAGTCACTTATGCTATTTTGGGGCATTTGATTCGCTTTCATCCCATAAGAGCACCAAAAACGAAAGAGCAGGTTCAATTGTTTCTGGCAAAAAAATGAGGATAATCACTAAATTTTCAATACTTCTGATACTTACCGGAACTGCTCTTGTACTTAGAATAGTTAATGGGTCTAATAACCTGGCAACACTCCTCGCTGTTCTTTTTGGCATGATTGGTATTGGGATTATTCTTACTGTCTCACGGAGAAGCGGAAGTATGCATCATTGTACTCTCTATTGTCCAGTAGGAACTATTGTTAATTATGCAAAGTACGTATCACCCTTCCGTTTTGAAATAAACAGTAAATGCACTGCCTGTTGCAGCTGCATATCAAAATGCAGATACATGGCTCTCTCTGCAGAATCTGTAAAAAGGAATAAAATTGAAGATACTTGCACCTATTGTGGTGATTGCCTTACTTCATGTAAACACAATGCCCTGCAGTATAGGTTTTTTCGGCTGTCTCCTGAGGGGGCGGAAAGATTGTGGCTGGTTCTTACTATTACTATTCATGCTGTTTTTGTCGCAGTAGCAAGAGTTTGATTCTCTATATAGGCTCTAGTGGGTGTCAAGTCCCATTTTCATATAAATCATATGTTCGAGCATAGGACATATTTCCGACATATACTCCCGGACCGCCTTAACGCTGCCGGGTAAAGCAAATATGAGACTATCCCCTGCAAGGCCGGCGACACTTCTGCTTAAAAGCGCATTAGGCTTACTCGCTCCGTATTTTTGACGGATATATTCCATAATCCCCGGAATCTCTTTGTCAATAAAAGAAATAACTACTTCAGGAGTGATGTCCTGTGGCCCGATTCCTGTACCGCCGGTAGTTATGATAATATCCACTCCGGAATTAATCATCTCATTTATTGAAATGCCAAGCAATTCCCTGCTGTCGGGTATAAGCCTGTAGTCAGTTGAAATAGCAAAACCTTTTTCTTTTGAAAAGAGGTTAAGGGCTGATATTATCTCTGGGCCGCTAAGATCTTCATAAATACCTTCCGAGGCACGTGTGCTTAATGTAATAACTCCGGTTTTTATGACTTTTTGTATATACTCCAGCCTGTCTCCGGCCCTGAGAGTTCCCGGAGTAATAACTTTTGCAAAAATACCCTCCTTAGGCATAACGCACGCCCCGCTTTCGCGAAAGATAGCGCAACCGTCGCCATGGCATTTTTTGCCAATCTGAGTCACCATGAGTTCAACCCCGGAATTCTTAAATATATCCCCTGGCTTGCAACAATTGAGCTGCAATCCTTTTGTGGTTATGTTTTCGGCAAATTCGCCGCAATTGTAATTTCTGCCGGTAATTGCAGAAAACCTGTCAATACTCTCAACCCCAAGAAGGCTAACCTGTCTGTGCCATTTTCCTGCATGAGCATCACCGGATATACCCTCCTTTGTAAGGATTATTTTTTCTGTGGGAAGCTTTATCTCTCCCTTTTGCTCTGAAATGTTAACAGATATAATTTCTATAGATTTCATCCGGTCCATTTTTTAAATTGCCTTTTTACTCTTTTCCAGCAGTTCAATTCTGTCAATTACCATTTTTTTATCGACTGCCTTACACATATCGTAAACAGTAAGCAAAGCCGTGCTTACTGCCGTAAGAGCCTCCATTTCCACGCCTGTTGAGCCTGTGCAGCTTACATAGCTCTCTGCCTGAACGCCATTCGGGTCGATAGTGAGATAAACTCCCACCTTTGTAAGAAGCAAAGGGTGGCACAGAGGAATCAGTTCCGAAGTCTTTTTTGCGGCCATTATTCCCGCTATTTCTGCGGTTGCAAGCAAGTCTCCCTTTTTAAGAGAATTCTCCTTAATTAGAGAAATTGTTTCAGCAGCAAGAGAGATATGACCTTTTGCCCTGGCAGATCTTTTGGATAGAGGTTTCTCACCTACATCCACCATATTTACTCTGCCTCCGGCATCGGTATGACTGAGTTTTGTCTTGTTTTCCATAACTATCCTCCAATATTGTAAAAATTTCCGGAGCTGTTGCAGCCCCCTTTTGCAGGTTTGTTTTGAACAGCTAGTCTTATTGCTGTTTCAGCTCCAAGCTCTTTTATGTCAAATCCCAAATCGTTGAAAAGACAAGGTTTTAATATCCCGGTTGCAGTTAATCTTAAGCGATTGCAAATAGCGCAGTTTCCTCCGTCTCCTCCGTCAACAATTCCAAATTCTCCTTTTTTCAAATCCATCATCCGGATAAATCTTACAGAAAGCCCTTCTCTCTTTGCAAATCCGGCAACCGCTGCGGCATCTGCCTCGCTGCTGTTTTGTTCAACAACACAGTTTATCTTGATTGGACTAAGTCCAACCTTTTTTGCTTCCGAAATGCCCTCGAATACCCGTTCTATGTTCCCTCCGCGGGTAATATCCATATATCTCTCTTTGTCAATCGTATCAAGACTGATATTGACTCTCTGCAGGCCGGCATCCTTAAGTTCCTGCGCCATTGAAGCGAGAAGCTGGCCGTTTGTTGTTAATGACAAATCGGTTATACCCTCAATCTTTGCTATTTCTCTTATCAGAGTAGAAATTTCCTTTCTCACCAAAGGCTCTCCTCCTGTGAGCCTGACCTTTGTTATCCCAAAAGAAACTGCAGTTTTTGTAAAATCGACAATTTGTGAATATGAGAGAATTCCGGTATGGTCCAGCAACTTTATTCCCTCTTCTGGCATACAGTAGGTACACCGGAGGTTACATCTGTCGGTAACAGATATCCTTAAATATGTAAGTTTTCTTCCGGCTTTATCAATCAGCATTTCAAATTCCTTTTAGCAAACGGGCAATTTCCCACAAAACGATTCCTATACTCACCGATACATTTAGTGAGTGTTTTGTTCCGGTTTGTGGTATTTCAACAACTAAATCACTCATATTAACAACTTCCTGGCCTACGCCCTTGACTTCATTGCCGAATACAAAAGCGTACTTTTCATTCAGGTGGGGCTCAAGTTTATCAAGCATGGTTGAATCCTCTGTCTGTTCCACAGAGATTATGACATAACCTTCTGCTTTTAGTTTTTTAACTGCATCTTCTGTATTTTCGAAATAACTCCAGGACATACTGTCTTCTGCTCCCAGTGCCGATTTATGAATCTCCGCAGTAGGCGGGATCGCACAAATACCGCATAGGAAAATCTTTTCTGCCGAAAAAGCATCGGCACTCCTGAATGCTGCTCCGATATTGTGCTGGCTCCTGACGTTGTCAAGCACAATAACAACAGGGAGTTTCTCCTTTTCCCTGAATTCTTCTTTGGACAAACGACCTAATTCGCTGTTAAGTAATTTTCTAAACATAATTTATTATATTTGCAAATATAGGGATTAAACATAAATTTTAACCAATAAAAGATTATGGATCACAAAGTAAAACTTACAGCTATCCCAGACGGACCACTCAAAGTAGAAGGTCGTACAACATTAGTACTTCCCGGAGGAAGAGCAGAAGAAAAAGATGCCTGTTATATTTGCCGGTGCAGCAGATCAAAAAATCAGCCATTTTGTGACGGATCCCATTCTCAAAGAGCCAAATAGTATTTTTTAGATTTCGGGTTTTAAACTTTTTTGCGTAATATTGGTCAAAGTAAAAGTTAACTTAAACTTTGATGAAAAAGACGCAAAAGATTTTCCTTTATGTAAGTATCCCGGTAATTACAATCGCTTCGGTACTCATTTATAATACTTTAACAAATAAGCCCAATTTAAATGCAGAAAACAGAGCTGCGGCCAAATCCGGCCCGGGAGGTCAAAGACCCGGCGGTGCCGGTAAGTCTCTTCCTGTTTCTGTTTATATAGCTGAATTCATGTCTAGGGAAGATGGCCGGATGACCATGGGTACACTCATGGCAAATGAGAGGGTGGATGTTGTGAGTGAACTATCCGGAAGGGTTACCTCAATAAATTTCAGAGAGGGTCAGTTTGTCAGAAAAGGAGAGATACTCATAAGGCTGAATGATGACGAGCTTCTTACTCAGCTTACAAAAGCAGAATATCAATACACTCTTCTCGGGCAAAGGCTCGGGAGGCAAAAAATATTGCTGGAAAAAGATGCTGTGAGCCGTGAAGAATACGACGGAGTTTTAACTGAGTTTAATGTTCTTAAACAAGATATTGAACAACTCAGGATAAAAATAGAAAAAATGAAAATCCGTGCCCCTTTTGATGGCGTGCTTGGATTCCGCGAAATAAGCATGGGTGCCTTTCTTCAACCCGGTTCAAAAATTTCCACTTTAGTGGATGTTGCCAGTCTGAAACTGGAATTCTCAATTCCTGAAAAGTATATCAATGATATTAAATCGGGTGAAAATGTAATATTTACAATTGAGGGGATGAGTAATAAGTTTTCTGCGAAAATTTATGCCATAGATCCGGAAGTTGAGCTAAAGACCAGAACAGTAATGTTGAGGGCTATTTACAAAAACAGCAGTTTTAAGTTAAAACCCGGAATGTCTGCTAAGGTTACCGTGAATTCTTCAAACGGTGCCCATAATATATATGTTCCTAACCAGTCGGTAGTCCCGGATGTTAAAGGCCGCTCAGTATGGATGTTAAAAGAGGGGAAAGCCACTCTTATCCCTGTTCAGACCGGAACAAGAACTGCAGACATGCTTGAAGTACTTTCAGGGATTGAGAGGGGCGACACAATAATCACAACCGGGCTAATGCAGCTTAGGGAAGGCATTTCCGTTACCCCCACTAACATTTAACTGAAATAAAGATGAGTATATCAACTACCACCATAAACAGGCCGGTACTGGCAACAGTAATGAGCCTGCTTATTGTAATATTTGGCGCAATCGGTTTTACTTCTCTTGGTGTAAGAGACTATCCGAGTGTTGATAACCCGGTTATCTCGGTAAGGTGTTCGTTCCCCGGAGCCAATGCAGATGTTATTGAAACGCAGATAACCGAACCGCTTGAAGCTGCAGTAAACGGAATCCCCGGAATCCGTGCAATTTCAAGTTCCAGCAGGGATGGCTCAAGTTCAATAAATATTGAATTTAACATTGACGTAGATCTTGAGACCGCTGCAAATGACGTGAGAGACAAGGTATCCGGAGCCATGAGGCAACTGCCTCAGGACGTGGACCCGCCTGTTGTCGAAAAGTCGGATGCCGATGCTCAGCCGATATATTCAGTCACTATTCAGAGTGAAACAAGAAATATTATTGACCTTAGTGAATATGCAGAGGTAAATTTCAAGGAGAGGCTTCAGACCATAAGTGGAGTGAGCAGTGTTGGTGTTTGGGGGTCAAAGAGATACTCTGTGCGGATGAGAATGGACCCATTGCTTCTTGCCGCATATAAAATTACACCCCTTGATGTGAGGCAGGCTGTCTCAAGAGAGAATGTAGAGCTCCCTTCCGGTACCGTGGAGGGTTCTACAATGGAGCTTACGGTTAGAACGCTTGGCCGGTTAAAAACCATCGACGATTTCAATAATCTTATTATTGCCAAAAACGGAGAGAGAATTGTAAGATTCTCAGATATCGGGGTTGCCGAGGTTGATGCCGAAAACACAAGGTCCATTCTTAAAAGGAACGGGGTACCAATGGTATCCTGCGTGCTTGTTCCTCAACCTGGAGCCAACTATATCAATATTGTGGACGAAGCACAAAAGGCTGTTGAAGAATTGAAGAAAAGCCTTCCCGAAGACATTACAGTTGCTGTTGGTTTTGACAACACAATTTTCATAAGAGATTCAATTAAGGAGGTTCAGATTACTATTTATCAGGCTTTCCTGCTGGTCGTACTAATTATCTTCCTGTTTCTGAGGAACTGGAGGACAACGCTCATCCCTATTATAGCTATTCCAATATCCCTGATTGGGACGTTTTTCATAATGTATCTGGCCGGGTTCTCAATTAATATTCTCACTCTGCTGGCTATGGTATTGTCCATAGGGCTTGTAGTGGACGACGCGATAGTGGTGATGGAGAACATATATACGAAAATTGAGAGGGGAATGGAGCCGAAAATTGCTGCGATTGAAGGGTCAAAGGAGATTTTCTTTGCTGTAATTGCAACCACAATCACGCTTGTTGCCGTTTTCTTTCCCATTGTTTTCCTTCAGGGCGTTACAGGAAGTCTTTTCCGTGAATTCTCAATTGTAATTGCGGGTGCGGTTCTTATCTCAAGTTTCGTTGCGCTTACATTCACTCCAATGATGTCGAGCAAACTTCTTAAAGTAGGAGCACAGGAGGGAAAATTCTATAAATGGACAGAACCGTTTTTTGTATGGCTAAACAGTGCATATAGAAATTCACTCTCAAAATTTATGTCGAAGAGGTGGATGGCAGTGTTGTTTCTTGCAATTTCCCTTGTTTTCATCGTCCTTTTATGGGTCAGCATTCCTTCGGAAATGGCTCCGCTTGAAGACCGTTCGATGATTAACGTATCGTCTACGGCACAGGAAGGAGCTACATACGACTATATGGTAAAATACTCCGATGAGGTGCAGGCGCTCATAGACAAAGAGATTAAGGAGACCGATATGGTGCTTCAGATGGTTGGAATGGGAGGAAGAAACAAGTCCAATTTCCAAATATCACTTATAGACCCGCAAAAAAGAGAGAGAACTCAGCAGGAGATTGCAGACGAACTTTCTCCTCAGGTGGCAAAATTAACCGGTGCGAGGAGTTTCGTAACGCAGCAGCAGACTTTTGGCGGAAGAAGAGGCGGCATGCCCGTACAATATGTAATTCAGGCAAAGAACCTCGATTCTCTAAAGGTTGCAATTCCAAAGTTTATGTCTGCTGTTGCCCAGAGTGAGGTTTTTGCCAATTCCGATGTAAACCTTCGTTTCACAAAACCGGAACTAAGAATAAACATTGACAGGGACAAAGCGTCGCTTATGGGAGTCTCCATTCAGAATATTGCCCAGACATTGCAGCTCTCAATGAGCGAGCAGCGTATCGGTTACTTTATAAGAAATGGCAAACAATATCAGATAATGAGTCAGATAGACCAGAGTATGAGAAATAAACCTGTCGACCTGGCCAATATTTATGTAAGAAATGATGTCGGGGAGCTTATTCAGCTCGACAACCTTATTACGATGTCGGAGAGCAGTACACCTCCGCAGCTATACAGGTACAACCGTTTTGTTTCTGCTACTGTTTCCGCCTCTCTCTCCAAAGGCTATACTCTCGGTCAGGGTATAGAGGAGATGGATAAAATTGCAAAAGCAGAGCTTAATCCGGATAATTTTTCCACAACTCTTTCGGGCCAGTCAAAGGATTTTGTGGAAAGTACATCAAGTCTGTTATTTGCATTTGTGCTTGCTCTTATACTTATTTACCTGGTTCTGGCAGCACAATTTGAAAGTTTCAGGGATCCTCTTATTATCATGCTCACTGTTCCGCTTGCATTAATTGGCGCACTCATCTGCCTCAAGGCATACGGGCAAACCATGAATATTTTCAGCCAGATTGGTCTTATAATGCTAATCGGCCTAGTTTCCAAAAATGGTATTCTGATGGTAGAGTTTGCAAACCAGAAAAAACAGGCAGGAAGAAATAAAAAAGATGCAATTCTTGAGGCAGCAGCTTCCCGTTTCCGGCCAATCCTCATGACAAGTCTTGCAACCATACTGGGCGTTGCTCCTATGGTTTTTGCAAGCGGTGCCGGTGCCGAAAGCCGTATTTCAATGGGCGTATCTGTTGCCGGCGGGCTAATTTTCGCCACATTCTTTACTCTATATATTATTCCGGCAATGTATTCGTATATATCATCTTCAAAAGCAACCTTCAAATCTGAATAATGAAATACATAAAATTATATTTTGCAGCAATCATACTCTTTTCGCTTTCAACGGCGACTGTCAGTGCTCAGCCTGCGGCTGCTGCAGACACGCTTTCGCTGTCTCTTGAGCGGTGTATAGTGAGAGCGCTGGATGCAAACTATTCTGTTGTCATATCCGACAACAACTTCAAAATAGCGAAGAACAATGTTACTCTTGCCCCATTTCTGCCATACGTTAATTTAGCTTCGAAGCAGAGTTCAAATAAAATGGAGCTGCGAAACTATTCTGCAGAGGGTGTTCGTGAAAACAGTACTTCAAAAAGCAATTCAGTAGTAAACAGTGCTTCACTCGGATGGAGACTTTTTGACGGATTTTCCATGTTTGCCGAACGAAAAAAACAGGAAGAACTTCTGGCATTGGGAGAGTATAACTTCAAATCGGTTGTAGAGAATCTTGTAATGCAAATCTCTTCTCAGTACTATTTGATTATCAGTCTGCAAAATCAGGTCAATCTGTTGAACGAACTTGTTTCCATCTCACAGATAAGATATAACCAGGCACTCACAAGATACAACATAGGGAGCGATTCCGGTCTTGAATACAAACAAGCCAAAATCTACCTTAACAGCGATTCATCGAGCCTTCTGCTTCAAAAAGAGAATCTTAAAAATGCATACATCGAATTGTTCCGTCTGATGAATCTTCCTCTCAACTCGTCCCACTCAATAAAGGATTCTATTATTCCCGAACCTCAGATGGACGTGAACAACCTGATACTTTCGGCAACAGAGAATAATACCACCCTTAAAGGAATCAAAGCAGGAGAGAGAATAGCAAAGCTTGATACAAAAATCACAAAAGCAACCCGCTATCCTTTAATTGACTTTACATCAGGATATAATTTCAATCTTAACCAAAACCAGTATTTTCCTTCTAAATACAATGATTCAAAAGGATTCAACTGGGGATTTTCCCTGTCTGTTCCTATATTTGACGGAAACGAAATAAACCGTAAAATCAGGAATGCAAGAATAAACGAGGAAAACGCTGCTCTCAGCTACCTTAAAGCAAAACAGGACCTTGAGAGCGAACTTTATCAGTTGTATAATATCTATTCAAATAATCTAAGGATGATTGAATTTGAGGAAGAGAGCAGGGAATCTGCTTTCCTCAATCTTGAGGCTGCAATGGAAAAATACAAGCTGGGATCATTATCCGGAATTGAGTTCAGAGATATCCAGCTTTCATATATGAATGCTTCGGACAGGAGGCTCAGAGCCATTTATCAGGCAAAAGTATCGGAAATATCATTGCATTTAATGGCAGGCGAGCTTTTCCGTCCCAGATAACGACCGGATACCGGATTGAACTTTTTATATTTTCATATGTTGTTGTGTGATAAATCATTAATAACAACATATTCTTTATATGAGATTCGGACATATCATATCAGCCTCTTTGCTTTTATGTATTTTATTATCATCATTCCCGCTGTTGGCTGCGCCTGAAAACATTACGGCCGGCATAAGTGAGAAGTTATATAATGTAAGCGGAATAGTAATTGACAAGGTGTCAAGGGAACCGGTTCCTTTTGCAACAGTTTCTGTATGGAAGGGTTCTAAATATGCTGTTACTGATACCTCCGGTATGTTTATTATTGAGGGGGTTCCTGCCGGTGCATGCAGGCTGCAGATAGATTTGCTGGGATACAACCAGTATATTTCCGAAGAATTTATGGTCTCTCCCATGAGTTATTTTGTCAGGGCAGAAATTGAGGAACAAAGTACTCTTCTCAGCCAGGTTATTATAAAACCAAAAGCCGAACCATACAGAAGGCTGCCGGAAAGTCCACTTTCTCAACGCACGATTGGTGTCCAGGAGATTGAGCGGAATCCGGGTTCAAACAGAGACATTTCAAGAGTTGTAAGTTCATTGCCCGGAGTAGCTACAGTTGCAGGCGGAGGATATAGAAACGACTTGTTGGTAAGAGGAGGAGGGCCTTCCGAGAACAGATTTTTTCTGGACGGCATAGAAATACCGGGAATAAACCATTTCAGCACTCAGGGTTCGTCCGGAGGACCTGTTGGTATTATTGATGCAGATTTTATCCGTGAGGTGGATTTTTACGCCGGATCGTTCCCTGTGGCAAGAGGCGGAGCTGTGAGTTCGGTTCTTGATTTCAAACTAAAAGAAGGAGATCCTGTCAAAAACAGATATAAATTCACAATAGGAGCTTCGGAGGCAGGAATAACATCCAGCGGGCATCTTTCTAAAAAGACAAACTATCTTGTATCTGCCAGAACATCCTATCTTCAGCTGCTTTTCAAAGCAATTGGACTTCCTTTCCTTCCGTCATTTACAGACGCACAGTTCAAGATTAAGACAAGGTTTAACAATAAGCATGAACTCATCTTTATCGGAATTGCAGGATTCGACAATATGACCCTGAATGAAGATACCGGCGGCAAAGAGTCCAATGAATACATTCTTGCCTATTTTCCTGTTATTCAGCAAGAGGTATTCACACTTGGAACAATTTTCAGGCACTACTATGGCAACAACACGATGAACCTGTACCTGAGCCATAGTTATCTAAACAACCGAAACACAAAATACAGCAATAACGATTATTCTTCCGAGCAGAATCTCTCACTTAAATACCGTTCAGTAGAACAAGAGACAAAATTCCGTATAGAAAACGTTTCAAAAATTTCCGATTTCCGTCTCACTCTTGGAGCTGGAACAGAACTCCCGACTTATTCAAACAATACATATCAGAAGATTTTTCTTGAAAATCCGGTTACTGTAAATTACTCAACCAATCTCTCTTTTTTAAAGTATTCTGCTTTTGCAAACATCAATTATACATCACCGGATAAAAGATTTACTGCAAATGCCGGAGCAAGGGCAGACGGAAACAGCTACTCTTCTCAAATGGCAAATCCTTTTAATCAGTTTTCTCCAAGGGCATCCGTTTCGTACGAGATTGCAAAAGATTTTTACCTGAATGCCAGTGCAGGAAGGTATTATCAGCTTCCGCCACTCACCGCAATGGGCTTTAAAAACAGTAACGGGGAATATGTAAACAAGGGATTGAAATATATCGGTTCGGATCAGGTTGTTATAGGTGCCGATTATCGAAACGATTCAGGATTTCAGGCGACATTTGAACTGTTTCACAAATGGAATTTCAATGGAATGTATTCTGTTGCCGATTCGATTCCTGTTGAAGGGAAAGGCATAAACTACGGAGTTGTGGGTAATGAAGAGATAACATCAACCATAAAAGGCCGTTCATATGGTGCGGAGCTTTCGGTAAGGTGGTTTGTTACAGATAAATTTAACCTGTTAGCTTCACTTACAGTTTTCAGAAGCCTGTTTCTTTCAAAAGAAGGAGAAGTTATTCCAAGGTCGTGGGATAACCGCAGGCTTATGAATATATCAGCCGGTTATAAACTGCCTGCAAACTTCAGGATAGGTGCAAAATTCCGGTATTCAGGAGGCAGCCCGTATACCCCGCTCGATGAAGACAAGTCTTCACTGGTATCGGCATGGGATGCAAGCGGGAGAGGTTATTTTAACTATGAATATTACAACACCAGATACCTTGGTGTCTTTAGCCAGCTAGACCTTAGACTTGACAAAGATTTCTACTTTAACAAGTTTGCCCTGAAAGTCTATGTTGATATTCAGAATGCCCTTAACACCAGGTTCAGAAACGCAGATGTGCTGGTTAGTACCGGCACCATTCTTAACCCGGATGCTCCTTATATTCAGCAGAGGTATATGATGAAGAAAATAGAGCTAACAGAGGGAACGCTTGTCCCGACACTGGGGATTACTGTTGAGTTTTAAGCTCAAACAGGTCTCTTTTTGGCCACTGGCTCACTTTTGAGGCGCTTTTCCTGAACATGGCATCAATTTGCCGAGGGAATGTAGATCCTTTCCAGGAACTTGTATTTGTAATAAAAACCCATGAAATGCCGTCTCTCTGGTATTTTAACAGAGCACTCGACCCGGAAAGGGTGCCTGTTCTTGACCAGTCTCCGTTTTTATTAACTTTAGCCCATCCTATAGGCAGTATCTGGGAAGTACTGGTTGTCATAATTTCAATACTCTTTTCATTGATGATATCCGGAATGTCCGGCCTGCCGTCAATAGATGCTACAAAAAGTAAAAGTTCCGATGGTGATGCAACCCATGCTCCGGCACCCATGAGCCCCTCGATATTATTACCGCCGTAGCATCTTGGCAGCATTGCGCCACTACCGTCGAACGCCTCAACAGGTACCTCGTTTTCAGGTTCATAATACCTCACTTCGTTTGGGAATTTCTGGCTGTAAAGGTTATGGGCAAGATGCATGTCATAAATTCCTGCCGGGTTCAATATCCTCTCCTTTATATAATCTTCATATGGTTTTCCGCTCACCTGTTCAATAACCCTTGAGAGAATTACATATCCGAGGTTGGAATATCTTGTGCCGTTACCGGGTGCGAAGCCAAGTCTGCGAGAAATTGCATATTCTATAACGTCATCCGGAGAAGGAACCGAATCAAGACTCATTCTTTTGCTTATTGTTGTAGTAATGAACATCGGATCTCCTGCCCCCAGAGTGAAACCTGCCCGGTGTCTTAGCAAATCTTCAATTGTAATTGATTTTATCCTTTTGTCACTGATGTTTTGAAACTGAGGCAAATCAAGGATTCCCCCCTGTCCGAACACTTTGCTTTTTAAAGAAATGCTGTCGTCTTCAACTAATTTCATTATGCCAACAGCTGTTATCAGCTTGGAAACAGACGCTATCCTGAAAATATGTCTGGGTTCAACCTTTACGTTCATCTCTTCATCTGCCCATCCGTACCCCTTAGTATATATCAGCTTTTCATCCTTCATTATTGCCAGCGAAGCTCCCTTTATGCGCCATTCACGCATAAAACGGTCTATTTGCCCGTCCAGTTTCTTTGTCTCGGGGAAATCGCTTAATTCATTGCTTAAAAGAAGATTTAATGCCATCGGGAGATCCTCATCCTTTGCAATCGGATTTGCTGCTGCCCCCTTAAGGACATCTCGGAATCCGAATGCCAGACTTACGGAAATTATTAAAAAAAGAGATAGGACTAAAATTTTTCCACTGGATAGCTTTTTGCTTCTTTTCATCCGTAAATAATTTTGATTTTAATGGTCGGATGGAACTCGCATGTATTATTTTCATGCAAGTTTGCGCTTATTGAATATGCTCGTTTCATAGTCCAAAAATAGAAAAAGATAAAATGGCAGCAAAATTTTATATGCTGCGCGTCTTGTAATTGAATCGAATTATAAACAATACAGATGCCGCGAGTAAACCAAAGGCAAATCCTGACATAAGCCCGGCCTCTCCCAAATTGAAAACGAACCCAAAAACATATGCGACAGGCAAAGAGACAAATAAATATGAAAAAACAGCAATGAACATGGGCCTTTTTACATCTGTTAGCCCCCGCAGAGCTCCTAGTGCAGTAACCTGTAATCCGTCAAATAATTCGAATAAAGCCACTACAATAAATATTTTTCCTGCAATTTTTATTACATCCGTGTCGGATGTAAACACCGATGAAATTTCCTCTCCGAAAAACATGAAAATTAATGCGAAAAAGCCCATGAATACAAGAGATATATGCATCCCTGCAAAACCATTTTTTCTCGCAGTTTTTGTGTCTCTCATGCCAATTGCATGGCTTACAAGGATTGTTGATGCACCTGCTATTCCATTCGAAATCATAAATGTGAAGTTTATCATGGTAAGGGCAATCTGGTTTGCGGCAAGTGCATTTGTGCCTATCCATCCCATCATAACCGTTATAAAACTTAAGGAAAAGAACTCAACGGCCATTTGTCCGGAAATTGGAACGCCTATTTTAATTAGTTCAAGCTGTTTCTTAAAAGAAAAGAGTTTTTTGTCGAACATGTTTAAAAATCTTCTGTATCGGATATTTTTAAGCAATATTGCTGCAAAAATAACCGGCATTATCAGCCTGGAAATGAGAGTTGCAATTCCGGCACCGGTTGCTCCCATTTGTGGTGCCCCCAGCTTTCCATATATGAGAATATAGTTCAGGATAATATTTACCAGATTTGCAATGATGGTTATATACATTGCGATTTTTGTATTTCCGATTCCCTCCATAAACTGTTTAGACGTGAGAAAAAGCATCATGGGAATTACAGATACACTAACCAGAATATAATAGTTATAAGAGAGCGCAACAACCTCGGGAGGCTGTCCCATTAAACCAAGGAGAGGTATAATGGCAATTAGAATCATGACAAGTAATACAGAAGAAATGAGATTGACAATTATTGAGTTCTGAAAATATCCGGCGACAATCCTGTATTCACCTCTTGCCCAAAACTGTCCTGCAACAGGAGTGAGGCTTATTGAAAGGCCTATTCCAAAAACCATTATATTCATAATTATTGCTCCGGCAAAAGAAACCGCAGCAAGAGGTGCAGCACCAAACCGGCCCACCATTATACTGTCCACCATTTGAACAACAGATTGCCCTGCCAGGGATAATATAATTGGCAGGGCAATATTAAGATTATTTTTGTAGGGATTGATGTGCAATTATTATTCTAAGTTATGAGGTGTTGAAATCTTGCTGATTTGATTACTATTAGTAACAGATATGGCAAAAAATGTTATAATTTTTTTTAAATAAATCGAAAATTATTACTTTTTATAAAATCTATTTATATATTTGTATAACAAAAGTGGTTGAAAAAGTCACATTTGAGGCAGGCATATAGATTGGGGGTTAGTTTCTATGCCTGCCTTCTTTTTTATATTACTCAAGTATATTACTCAAGCTCGAACCGCACCAATACTGTGTGCTCAAACCGAATCTTTTCAAATTCAAGTACAGGAGAAATAAAGCTATCGGCACTTTCGGCCATTGACATTTTTGTCATAGGCTGTACACCTCTTACCTGCATCGAATAGTTGTCGTAGTTTTGAATGAAAATTGCTTTTCCCACCTTCCTGCCCAATGCATTTGCCAGCAATACTGCTTTGTCTTTTGCATTGACAGCTGCCTTTTCCATTACTCCGTCGCGAACTTTATCAACATTGCTCAAAGCGGTTTTCGCAATATTTACATCAGAGATTCCTACCTCTTCCAGTGCAGCAAAAACTTTTGCAGTCATATCTGCCGAACCTACTTTTAAAATATAGGATTTAGTAATAAGTATCTTGTCTTTTTTGAGAATATATTTTTCGTAAAAACTATTCATGTCCAGGACTGTCATGTTCTTTTCCAAATCAATATTAAGTGAGGTGAGCTTCTTAAACATCTCCTTTTCCTGTTTTTCGAGAGATACCTTTCCTTTGTTTTCTTTCTCGCTAATTGTTATGTTAAGATAAATTTCATCGGGAGCCACCTCAGTTTGTGCACGTCCTGTAATCTCAATATAGTTGCAGTCAATGAAATTCTTTTCCTGTGCCATTCCGGTCAGAAAGAAGAACAGAGCCGTAATGAGTAATGTAATTCTTTTCATAATAAATTGTAAAAATTTTTATCTTTGGTATTGACAAATATACAATTATAATGCCTGAAGTCATAATTCTGTATATGCCTATGTTTGTCTGCTTCTTTTGGGCAGTGGCTTTGCTGGTGGATGCAGGAAAGAGTGACAAAGCAAAGACTGCGCTGGGAGTTTTCATGTCCGTTTCTACCATTCTCTATTTTTCCCATATCGTTTTTTTTTCGTCAAGTGAGCAATTTTACACTATAATAGACCCATTATACACTTTGTCCTCTTTGTCGGTTTTTCCTCTTTTTTATATTTACATCCGCCTTCTTTCAAAAGATATAGTCTTTAATCCGGTTGTATTGTGGACCCTGCTTCCCGCATTTTTTTTCGGAGCATGCCTTGCAATCATTTATTCTTTGCTGGATGAGCAGGAACTGAGAGAACTGGCCCATAAGGTTATATACAAGGGAAAAGTAGATTTCATCTTCTCCCCGATGGGAAAGGCCGGTGAAATTATATACAAGGCCGGGAGAGTCACCTTTCTTATCCAGGTCGTCCCATTTATCTACTACAGCAGGAAATATATTTCCGAATACAACAGGAGCATTGAAGAATTTTACTCGTCCACCGAGGGCAAAAATTTAACATGGGTCAGGTTGATGACTATAATAATGATACTGACAGGAATTTTTGCCATTATATCCGGAATAATCGGGAGAGCTTATTTCGCAGAATCTGCCGCACTCCTGGCTATACCGTCTTTTGTTTTTAGTATAATGCTGTTTTCTATAGGTTTTCTTGGATTTAAACAGACACATTCCATCCGCGACTTCAGGAAAGATATGATGTTTAAAGTTATTCCCAAAGAGAGCTGCCTTTCTGTACAAGAGAAAACCAGAGATAAAATAAAGAGAGACCTTATAATACTTTTGACAGAAAGAGAATTCTACCGTAAAACCGATTTAAGAATCACGGATGTGTCTTCTGAACTCAACACGAACAGATCTTATATTTCAAATATTGTGAATCTGGATTTCGGAACAACATTTTCCGATTTAATAAATAGCTACAGAGTTGTTTACGCAAAAAAACTGCTTCAGGAAAATAATCTCTATGTACTTGATTTTATTGCAGAAGAGTCTGGCTTTGCATCTGTTAACTCTTTGCTCCGTGCATTTAAAAAAGCAACGGGTCAGACTCCCGGTCAGTATAGAAAAACTATGCGTGAAAATCAGTAAGTTTCACTTTTTTTCGGATTTTTATACCGAATTTCTTATCAATTATCATCTGTGAAAAAAAGTATGATATCAAAACTAAAATGATGTCTCAGCCTTATAATATATAATAAGAAATGCAAATTTTTATGCTAAATATTTACTTATAATGCATATAACTTTCATTCAAATTACTTTGATATGAAAATTATTTTCTTAAATTTGTCTCACCTTATGTCAAAATAAGGTCACCTAAATTTCAAACTAAACTAAAAACTGTTTTATGAATGTAAAAGAGCATTTAAAAGGGGTGAGCAAGCTATTTGCTTTAACTCTGCTGCTCCTCACTGTAGGAGTGTATTCATGGGCACAGGTACGCGTTACCGGTAAGGTAATAGATGTAAATGGACAGCCCTTAGGTTTTGTTACCGTTGTTCTTAAAGGAACAACCACAGCAACTAACACTGCTGAAAACGGTACCTTTACCTTAAATAACGTTCCGAGCAACGGCGCTCTAATCGTTAGCTCAATCGGTTACAAAACAATCGAGGTAGCTCTTAATGGAAGAGCTTACGTAGAAATGGTTCTTGAAGAAGACGCCATTCGGATTGACGAGCTTGTTGTAACTGCCCTTGGTATTTCTCGTGAAAAGAAAGCTTTGGGTTATGCCGTTCAAGATGTAAAAGGAGATGAACTTCAAAAAGTTCGTACATCAAACGTTGTTTCTGCCCTCTCAGGCCGTGTTGCAGGTGTTCAGATTTCTGCCGCTTCAGGTCAAATGGGTGGTGGTGCCAAGATCAATGTTCGCGGTAACACCTCTCTCACAGGTAACAACCAGCCGTTGTTTGTTGTTGACGGTATTCCAATCAGCAACGCCGACTTCTCATATGGTGCTACCGGTGGTGGCGGATATGACATGGGTAACCTTGCCGGAGACCTTAACCCGGACGATATTGAATCAATGTCCGTACTTAAAGGTGCTTCCGCAACCGCACTTTATGGTTCAAGAGCAGCTAACGGTGTTGTTATGGTAACAACAAAGAAAGCAAAAGCAGCTCAAAAGACTTTTGGCGTGAGTGTAAACTCATCAGTTACCATTGACAGAGCAGCCTATGTACCAAAACTCCAGAAAGAGTATGGTGCTGGTTATGCTTATTCAGGCGCCGGCACACTTGATGGTTTCATTACAGCTACTATTGGAGGCAAAACCTACAGAACTGTTGACTATGGAACAGACGAAAGCTGGGGTCCTAAGTACAACGCAAGCGTTAAAGTACTCCACTGGAATGCTTTCGATTCATGGGATACAGCAAACTATCTGGTTGAAAGACCTTGGATTTATCCTGAAAACGACTATATGACTTATTTCCAAAGTGGTGTAAACTTCACAAACAATATTCAGCTTGCAAAAAGCAGTGAAGTAGGATCATTCAGGATGTCATATACCAACAGTGATATAACCGGTATTACTCCAAACAGCCATTTGAAAAGAAATACTGTAAGTTTCAGTGGAACTTCTGTCTTTAATAAATATCTGGACGGATGGGCTGCAATGAACTATGTAAATAACAATACACTGGGCCGTCCTGAAACAGGATACGGCGACAGAAACCCTGTTCAGAAAATGTGGCAGTGGTCTCAAACTTCTTTGGACTATAAAGCCCTGAGATCTTATGAGAATCCTGACGGAAGTCAGCGCACATGGAACAGAAGTTCATGGGATGACGGCACTCCTTTATATACCGACAACCCATTCTGGTCAGCTTACAAAAACTATCAGAATGACCGCAGGAACCGTGTATACGGAAACGCAGGTATAAATCTTAAACTTACAGACTGGTTCAAAATTACAGGTCGTGTTGGTTTGGATTATTTCAACCTTTCAATGGAAGAAAGATTTGCAGTTGGTTCACAGGCAACATCTGAATACTATCTTGACAATCGTGAAGCTCTTGAGGTTACAACTGAATTGTTTGCAAACTTTAACAAGAGGTTTATGAATGACAAAATGGGAGTTTCTGCTTTGGTTGGGGGCTCAAGTTCAGACAGAAAGTCTTGGAGAACAGGTGGAATCACCGTTGGTGGTCTGCTTATTCCAAATCTTTACAATCTATCGAACTCTGCTACTAAAGCAACGGTTTATGATACAAAAACAAGTAAGAGAATTAACTCAATTTTTGGTAATGTGACTTTAGACTACAATCAGTTTGTATATCTGGATATCACAGCAAGAAATGACTGGTCATCCACTCTTCCTGCAAGCAACCGTTCGTATTTCTACCCATCAGTTAACTTAAGTTTTGTTCTTACATCACTTGATGCTCTTAAAGAGCTTAACTGGTTGAGTTTTGCAAAATTACGCGGTGGCTGGGCACAAGTTGGTAATGACACCGACCCTTATAACCTCGAATCTTACTATACTGCATCTACAGGTGGTGCATTTGGTAAAGGTGCAGATCCTCGTTATAATTTGCCTACTACTCTTGCTAACATTAACCTTAAACCGGAAACAACAAAATCATGGGAAGTTGGTCTGGAAGCCCGTTTCCTTGACAACCGCGTTGGTTTTGATGCTTCTTACTATCAGAAAAACACTTACGACCAAATCGTTCCGGTTATGGTTTCAGGTGCAACAGGATATACAAGCAAGTATATTAACTCTGGTCAGATGAACAACAGTGGTTTTGAATTAACCCTTAACGTTGTTCCTGTTAAAACAACCAATTTCACATGGGATATCCAGCTTAACGCATCAACACTTAAGAATGAAGTTGTTTCCATTGCAGAAGGTCTTGATTACCTGAACCTGCAAAACGCTCCGTTCCGTGTTAAATCCGGTGCATTCAAAGGTTCTTCATATCCGGTTATTTATGGTACCGGCTTTGTATATGACGATGCAGGCAACAAACTTATCAACCCTTCAACAGGTTATTATGCAGCAACTCCAATACAACCTATCGGAAATGCTACACCTAATTTCACAGCAGGTTTGACAAACTCATTCAGCTTTAAAGGATTTGACATGAGTATTCTGATTGATATGCAAAGAGGCGGACATATGTACTACACATCTTATATGTGGGGTATGTACTCTGGTTTGCTTGCAGAAACAGCAATTCAGGATGGTATAGACATTCGTGATAAAGGTGTTACAATTGATGGTTACTATGGTAAATATGACGCCGCTACAAAGAAATTCGTCTATACAACTGCTACAGGTGCAGTTTCAACTACTCCTGTAAAAAATACTTCAGCACTTGATGCAGAATCATGGGGTGTTTATCACTATGACCAAAATGACGAAAGTAACGTATTCAGTACAGATTACATTAAACTTCGCGAAGTTCGTTTAGGTTATACCGTTCCTTCTAAATTCACTGGTCCTATCAAACAACTGCGTGTATCTGCTTTTGGCCGTAACCTGGCTATTTTCGGAGCTGCTACTCAGCATTTTGATCCTGAATATCTACAAATGGCCGGATCTAACGCACAAGGTATTGAGGGTGGATATATTCCATCAACAAGATCTTATGGTTTCAGCCTAAGCTTTAACTTTTAAATAATAGGAGATGCTATATATGAATACAATAAAAAAACTATTTTATGCTCTTTTGGCACTGCCTATTTTATTAACAGGCTGTGACAAAAACTTTGATGAAATCAACAACAGCCCCAACTCAACAACAAAGGTTCCTACTCCTTATGTTTTGACATATGCTCAAAGACAATTGGGGTATAATACATTTGATGTTTGGAATTCAGGCCGCCAGTCTCTTTTGTGTGCGCAGTACTGGGCACAAAGAAACTACACTTCTGAAGACAGATATATCTTTAGACAAGGAACAACTGATGCATTCTCAAGGAATACATATTTTAATCTCCAGAATTTCCAGGATATCATCAATCTTAACACAAATGCTGATACCAAAGCCGCTATGTCGGTATATGGTGATAATGCAGTTCAGATTGCCACTTCAAAACTGATGATAATCTGGGCCGTTGAGATGCTTGCAGAAACATTTGGAGACGTTCCTTATACCGAAGCTTTACAAATTGGTACAATTCTCCAGCCAAAATATGACAAACAAAGTACTCTTTTCCCTAAACTTCTTGCAGATGCAAAAACAGCAGTTGATGCTCTTAAGACAGCTCAAAAGGGATGGACACAAGGTGATGTAATGTTTGGCGGTGATATTGATAAATGGATCAAGTTTGGTAACTCACTTCGTCTTAGACTGGTTGTTCGTCAATCGAATGTTAAATCTGACTGGAAAACCGTTGCTAAAGCTATTATAGCAGAAGGTGTTATGGAATCCAATGATGATAACGCGGTTATTCAGTTCTCCGGTCCTGGTGCTCCTAACGAAGCTCCTCTTTATAACGGATTTATTGTAGGCAAGAGAAATGACTTTACTCTTACTAAACAATTTGTAGGTTTGCTAAATGGTGTTAATGACACAGACAAAGGCTATACAAATCCTTTCGCAGGGCTTGTTGACCCACGTTTTAGAATCTATATCGGAGCTTCTAACTATAATGTTGGAAGAACAATGGGCGTTCCTTACGGAATGTCTGATGCAGACACAAAACAATTTGTTGCTTCAAATACAGCTAAAGTTATCAGCTTATACAGATTACCTTCTCCGCTTATTATTCAGGCAGACTTCTGGTCAGTATTTATTGACTATGCAACTGTTGAATTCATGAAATGTGAAGTGAATGATTGGGATAAGGCTTCTTTTGAAGCTGCCATGAGAGCATCTTTCGAACAATGGGGTGTTAAAGCCGCTGATGAATATGGTACAGCCGATGCTTACAATGCTGCAGTTGATACATATATAACCGGTGTTCTTGCTAAATTCGATGCCGCTACTACCGCAGGTAAACAAGAAATTGTACTTACTCAAAAGTATATGCACTTGTTTACTCAGGGATTTGAAGCATGGAGTGAATACCGCAGAACAGGATTCCCTAAATCAATTGTTAAACCGGGCGAACTTACAAACGGTACAATTGCTTTCGTAGCATCTAATCCTACCGGTACAGACATCGTTCCTCGTCTGCTTTATGATTCAAACGAGTATACTCTTAACAAAGCTAATGTTGAAGCTGCTGCTACCAGTATAGGTGGTGACAAATACAATACTAAACTTTGGTGGGCTAAGTAATATTACTTTCTTAATTAATTTAAGGGGCGGGCCATTTGGGCCGCCCCTTTTTTTATAACTTAGCGGTAGGGTTCAGGCCAATTAATTCGGTATAATGTTAAAAGCAGGAAAATTGAGAAAGGAGGAGTTTAAACAGCTTTTCGATACATATTTTGATGCCATCAGAAGATATCTGTATTACAGATGTTCGGACAGCGAACTGGCCTCTGATGTTGCTCAGGACCTCTTTACACGTATCTGGGAAAAATCGATGCAGATTGATCCTGTCAAAGATAAGGCACTTCTCTATAAAATGGCTTCTGATATGATTGTTAGTAAGTTAAGGAGGAAAAAGGTTGAGTTAAATTATTCGAGTTCTATAATAATAGAAGAGTCTGATAATACTCCCGAAACTAATGTTGAATACGATCAGTTAAAAATTAAATACTCAGAAGTATTGCTTAAAATGCCGGAAAAGGTGAGAATAACATTTTTAATGAGCAGGGGAGAGGAACTGAAATACGCGGAAATTGCAGAGCGGTTAAATGTGAGTGTAAAGGCAATTGAAAAGAGAATGAACCTTGCACTTACATTATTGAGAAGAGATCTACTGAAGGGAACGGAATAACAGGAAATTAAATCATCAGGCGATGAATGATAAAATGAAAATAGAACCAAAATGGAAGAGAAGCAGCGAAGAGATCTGGCGGGACCATTTTGAAGAGGTCACTTCTGTGGATAAAGTGAGCAGGCTTGACTTTGCTCTGATAAAAAAATATGCTTTTTATTACGCAGCAGCTGCTATTGTTGTTATTGCTCTTTTACCGCTGCTGTTTTCTAAAAATGTTGTTTCATTAAGAGGTGAACATATATCCTGCACGCTGCCTGACGGATCGGTAGTAAATTTAAATGCAGAAAGTGAATTAACATATAATTCTTTAATCTGGTTTATCAGCAGAGGTGTGAAAATGAATGGAGAAGCATATTTTGAAGTTGAAAAAGGTGCAAAGTTTACAGTAAGGACAAAAAATGGAGACGTCAGGGTACTTGGGACAAAATTCAATGTTTTTTCAAGAGGAGATGAATTTGCGGTTACCTGTATAACAGGAAGGGTTGAGGTTAAGAGCGGAAACAGGGTAATTCTTGAAAAAAATGAAGGGGTCAGGATGGCAAATAATGGAGAGTTAAAATTAATATCAGAGCCTGATATGGAGAATGTAATTTCCTGGAAAAATGATGTTTTCTATTTTACATCTGTGCCGTTAAATAAAGTGATTGAGGAGGTTATGCGGCAATATGATGTCGAGATCGAATATGCTGAAAATAATAATTACATTTATACTGGAAATTTCTCTAAAGAGAGTACAATTGAGGAGGTCTTGGAAATTGTATCGCTCCCGTTTGGACTCCGTACGGAGAAAAGGGGAAATGGATATAAATTAGTTAGTCAATAATTTGAGATTCTTATTTAAGGTTGCGATAACAGTTTTTTTAGTTTCACTTAGCGCATTTTGCAATGCAGGTGAACTTCGTCTGAGATACTCAAAGTATCCCCTTAGCGAAGTGTTGGTTATTATCAGAGATCAGACATCTCTGTCTTTATCATTTAATCAGGGGGAACTTTCCAAGTACAAAATTACAGTAGATTCTACGTTTGCAGACGGACTTAGTGCAATCAGGTTTTTAGTAAAGGAGTTTCCTTTAAATGTGAATATTGTAAATGGGGTAATCGTGATTTCCCATAAAGCCGATGCGAATATTATAGGTGGCATTATTTCCGATAAAGAGAGCGGGGAGAGACTGCCATTTGCGAATATTTTATTTGACAATCGGGTTTATATTTCTGATGAAAATGGATATTTCAGGCTTCCGGCAAAAGATATCGAAGGATTGAAATTTTCATTTAGGTACCTAGGTTACCGACAACTTGATACGACACTTTCTCCGGGAACCGGAAGCACTATTTGCCTTAAAAGTACCCGTCTCGAAATTAAAGAGCTGCTTTTTGAAGATTATGAAACAGGCAAGGCATTACAAAACGGCGATCAACCCGGATTAATCAGAATAAACCATGCCATTGCTCAATATTTGCCCGGCAATGGAGATAACTCTGTCTTCAATTTATTAAGACTTATGCCCGGCATAAGAGCCACAGGGGAACCCTCGGGTCTTTCGGTGTGGGGAAGCAGACCGGGAGAGAGTTCTGTTATATTTGACGGCAGCCGGCTGTTTTCAATGAGCGGATTTAACGAGCAAATCAGTTCGATTAACCCATATATGGTAAAAGAGATTAGGCTTATGAAGGGAGGTTATGGGCCGCAATATGGAAATCAAACGGGAGGGATTGCCGAGATTGTGGGGATTAATGGCAACAGAACAAAGCCGGAATTCAAACTCAACCTGAATAACCTAACTGCAAACATATTTGGTTCTGTTCCGGTTGGCAAAAGAGCAACCATTTCTGCAGCATACCGTCAAACATACTATGGATTGTATGATGTAAATATTTTGAATCCGTATGGGAAAAGAGGTGCCAATCAGGCATCTTCTGCACCCGGAAATGGTAAAAGTTCCGGGAATAATCAGGAATCTATATATGTAACTCCGGATTATAATTTCAGGGATGCAAACCTGAAGCTCTCCGGGGATTTAAGTGACAATAGTCATTACTATATTTCTCTTTATGGTGCTTCTGACAAATTTGAATATTCAATTTCCGGAGACGAATTTAGCCTGAATGCATTTGACCGTAATAATCAAATAAGTGCTTCTGCCGGTTTAGACAAAAACTGGAAAGGAGGGGCATCTTCCGGCATCTATTTTAAATACTCTGCGCTGGATAATAATAGTTCAAAAGCAGTAAGACTAAACAGGGAAAATTATTATACGATTGACACAGACAACATCGGGACAGAGACAGGTGCAAAAATGCGCCATTCTTTCTCTGTTTTGTCGATAAACAATATTGAGACAGGCATTGGTGCCGATAACCTGTCAGATGTATTAAATGATTCAACATCAAAAGAAAATAAATTTAATTTTTACATTAACGACAGGATAAATCTGAGGAAAATCTCGTTCGATCTTGGACTAAGGGGAGATATGTATAAGCAGAAGTTTTATATACAGCCAAGGTTTTCTTTAAAGTATAATGTGCTTGAGAATTTATCTTTAAGTGCTTCATGGGGAATTTATAATCAGTTTTTGGGAAAGGTTCCCATAATTTATGATAAAATTGCCCCGGCTCTAATTTGGAAAGTGCTTGGGGAAGAAAATTATCCTGTAATGGGTTCCGTTCATTCAATTATCTCTTTTTCATACTCAAATAAAGCATGGCTAATATCACTGGAGGGTTATAACAAGAATAACAGGGGGCTGACTCAGATATTCAGAAGCGGAAACCTGACTTCAGTTGAAAACGGCCAATCGGTTATTACCGGTGCCGATTTGTTTTTGAAATGGGAGAAAAAGGGGAGTCAGGTTTTCGGGGCTTTCAGTCTAGCAAAGATGACAGAAACTTATGATACTAAAACAGTAAGGACAAGAAGTTCAAATCCTTTAGAAATAAAGTTCGGAGCACTATGGAATTTAAACCCATTCTTTTTATCTGCAAGCTTTGTTTACGGAAATGGGTATGTGAATACATTTGGAATTGGACGTTATTCTAATTTGGGAGGAGAAGATTATTCCAGATTTGATATATCTGCCACTTACTCGTTTAAAATCAAAAAATCAAAATTCAGAACCGGGCTCTCTGTTTTAAATATTCTCAATACTTCGAATGCTAAAACTCTTGACATTCTCCCATCTCCAAACAAAGTGGGCCAAAACATGTTTTTAAATCTTTATTCGGAGTCAATTCCATTTACTCCTACAATCTACCTTGAGATTGATTTGTAATCTTCGGTAAAAAGTAGGGTGTAGCCTCACATAAACGGTATAGAATTATAGAATTAAAAACGAAATACTTGATGTCATGAAAACAACCACTCTTAAAACATTACTGGCTATTTGTGCAATGTCGCTAACTCTTGCCTCCTGCACAAAGGAGACTGGCCCAAACGCATCAGAATTATTGATTTCCGCAACTCCATCTGATATTATTGAGGTTAAAAGCGATGGGGCAACAACATTTGCTCTAGCCGGAGTTACTCCAGCATTTGACTCTACTGCCGATCTCACTGCCGACGAAATTGAGTTTATCTTCGCCGTTAGAGAAGACGAGAAAGTTGCCAGAGATTTGTACTTTTCATTTTTTGGAAAATTTGGCTTAAAACCATTCGAAAACATTGGTAAAGCAGAGGATAATCACATTAAAGCGGCTGAAAAATTATTTGACTATTATGAAATAGATTATCCGGCATTGAGCGAAAATGGCAAATTTGAAGATGCTATTCGCCAGAAGTTATATGACTCTCTTTTATTGAAAGGAACACCGGAACTTGAGGCTTTTAAAGTAATGGCACTGCTTGAGGAGACAAATATCGCTGAATATGGCGAAGTTTTAAAAACGATTGTTAATCCTAATATTAAAATAGTTATTGAAAACCTTGCAAAGGCATCTGTAAATCACTTTAAAGCGGCAATAAGACAAATTACAGCACTTGGGGGAACATATGCTCCTTCACTTATGACTCAGGAACAATACAGGGCAGTAATTGCAGTTGGCTTTGAACAAGGTAAAAGATACATGTATAAAAACAATGGGTCTTCAACAAACAGTGGCAATAAATTAGGCGGTAAAGGACAAAGAAAAGGATCTGTTAATAGTCAGGGAAACTGCAGCTCATCTTCAAACGGCACTACTCCCGGTTCTCAAAACAGACAGGGAAATGTGGGCAAAGGCTACAGAGGAGGTAAATAAGATGAATAATAGTTTTAAGAGGCGCTTAATTTTAAGCGCCTCTTTTTTTATCCGGAAATTATAGTGGAAGCTGAACGAAGAAAGTTGTTCCTGCACCTAATTTAGACTCCAGCCAAATGTTCCCGCCAAGAAGTTCGGTGTACAGTTTGGAGATAGCAAGTCCTAAACCACTGCCCTCAAACTCCCGAATGGCGCCGGTATCCGCCTGAACAAATCTGTCGAAAACAGTTTTATGAAACTCTTCGGCAATCCCTATTCCTGTGTCTTTGACATAAATAATGAGATTAGTTTCTGTTGTCTTAATCCCAAATTCGACAAATCCCTCTTTAGTGAATTTGATTGCATTGCCTATCAGGTTAATAAGTATTTGCTGGATTTTGGTTTTGTCCGATTCAATTATTAATGAAGAGTCTGAACCGTGAGATAGCCGGATTTCGATACTTTGGTTGTTGTTGCTGTTAAAGAAGGTATAAAGCTCCTGGAGCAACTCAATAATGTCAAATTTAGTTTTGTGAATAACTACCTGACCGGTTTCAATTCTTGATATATCCAATACATCGTTAATTGTGGCAAGAAGCCGGTCTGCACTTTTAGTTATGATGGTGAGGTATTCTTTATGAGTAGGGTCTGTGACCTCGTCAAGCAGAATATTGGCGAAACCCATTATCCCATTCATTGGAGTGCGGATTTCATGACTCATATTTGCAAGAAAAGCTGTTTTTAATCTGTCGCTTTCTTCTGCTTTAAATTTAGCAACCTTAAGTGATTCAATATTTTTAACCCTTTCGATAAATACACCGATACTGTTTGCAAAAATTTCGAGAAGTGCAAGGTCGTCCGGTGAATATGCATTATCATCTTTGTAGTCCTGAATAGCAATTACGCCAATCACCTCTTTAAACTCAGAATCGTAAAGAGGAGAGCCGAGCCAAAGTGGAGAACTTGTGCCATATGGAGTGAAAATTACATCATCGGCCTTTAGCTTTTCGGCTATCTTATCTGAAACATACTGACTTTTCCCGCTCCTTCTCACATAGTCGGTAAGTGAGCCATGCAGTACTTCCATTGCATCATCTTCAATCTCGTCAAACTCATCCACATAGTAGGGAAAGCTATACATATCGGTATCGTTGTGATAAAGCGCTATGTATATGTTTTTAACCGGGATGACTTTGTTGAGCTGAAAATGAACTTGTTCCAAAAAGCTTTTGAAATTAATCTCAGAGAGCGAACTTTTAGATATCTGGAGAACGGCTTCCTGAATATTCCTTTTCTTAATGATTGTCGTTAAATCTCTTACAATCCCTCCGATACCAAACAGCTCGTCATCCAGTTTAGTGGGGAACTTGGTAGCTTCATAAATATTGTCGCCAATTTTTTCTTCAATAGTGACTGTAACACCTTCTTTAAGAATTTTTAAATCCGATTCAAGCACGTCATCAAGATTCACACCGGGCAGGAGGTCAAAATCGCTTTTTCCTAATATTTCATCCCTTGTCTTCCCGAAAAATTTGCAGATTGCGTCATTAATAAGGAGGTATCTGAATTTGTCATCTTTAATGAACATCATATCTCTGCTCGCGTTAAAAAATGATGTTCGTCGCTCTACCTCTTCCTTCACTTTGGTTTCATTCTCCAGCCGGTTTGTATTGGCTGTTAAGACAATGCCAAGGAGGAGAGTTCCAATCGGGTATATAATGAGAACGGTGGGGGAAATATTTTTAAGAGTTTCAATTCTGAGTTCTTCCGGAAGAAACATAGTGCAAAGCAACATCCCTACATGGGTAGTTAACCCCATTGCATACATTTCAAGATAGTATCTCTTTTTTCGCCATCGCGGACGGAGAACAGCCCAAAGCATACCAACAGTACCTGCTGTTATAATTGTTGCAACACCCATAACGATTCCGTCTCCTGCAATATATATTCTGTATAGTGCAGTAGTGGCCATTGCTATTATTGTCGGGATAACACCTATGACGAGACCGGAAACGGAGAGTAGTATTGTTCTTGTATCAAAAACTATCCCGGGTTGATAGGTCCAGGGGGTCATCATTAGAATAACTCCAATAAGACCAATTATTACACCCATAAGAATTTCACGAACTCCTTTATAGCGAAAATTTGACTTTTTGCTAAAAATAAAATGGAGCAGAGAAAGAGCTATCAGGACAGTTACATTGTGTATTATTCCTATTACCATAGTGTTAACACAAAAGCGGTTGTATTGGGTTCTGTTTGTTGTACAAATTTAATATTTTCTTTGTCATAATCAATCATATAAGAAAAGGAGATTCACATTCTATCTGTGAACCTCCCGTCCTTAATGATAATTTATTTTTTCACCTAATAGATGCCACGCTCAATATAATCTGTGTGCAGCAGTTCGTGTGATACATGACCAAGAGGCTCTTTAAGAAAATCGTCGTAGATTGCCTTGATTGCCGGATTTTCATGTGACTTTCTTATAGGTTTTAACCGGTCTTCCTTATAAAGCGAATCTGATCTTTTCTGGCGAATAGCCCATGTAGTAGGAATAGGCTGACCACCTCCGCCGAGGCATCCTCCCGGACATGTCATGACTTCAATGAAAGCATATGGAGAAGTTCCTTCTTCAATTTGCTCAAGAAGTACACGGGCATTTTTCAGGGTGTGCGCCACAGCAACCTTTAGTTTTGTTCCGTTAAGGTCAAGTTCTGCCTCTTTAATGCCCTCAAAACCTCGAAGTACATTCAGCTCAATTTTTTCAAGCGGCTTACCGGTTATAACTTCATATGCAGTCCTGACAGCAGCCTCCATAACTCCTCCGGTAGCTCCGAAAATAACACCGGCACCGGTAGAAATACCAAGAGGATGGTCAAAATCTTCTTCAGGTAAATTGCTGAAATCGACTCCTGTTACCTTAAACATTCTGGCAAGTTCCCGGGTTGTTAAAACATAATCAACATCAAAGAAGCTGTCTTTTTCGGGGAGATTGAGCTTTTCTTTCCAGTAATGGAAGGCAGACTTCATTTCCGGCCTTTTACATTCGAACTTCTTTGCTGTACAAGGCATTATTGAAACAACAACAATTTTCCGCGGGTCAACGTTTAATTTTTCGGCATAGTATGTTTTTGCAACTGCGCCGAACATTTGCTGAGGAGATTTACATGTAGAAAGATGGCTCAGTGACTTAGGGAAAAAGTGTTCAATAAATTTAATCCAGCCTGGAGAACACGAGGTAATCATTGGAAGTGTTCCTTTGTTTTTAATCCGGCTTATAAGTTCAAAACCCTCTTCCATAATTGTGAGGTCGGCAGCGAAATCGGTGTCGAAAACTTTGCTGAAACCAAGTTTGCGGAGAGCAGCAACCATTTTACCTGTTACAAGTTCTCCCTCGCCCATTCCCATAGCTTCTCCTATGCCGACTCTAATGGCAGGAGCTGTTTGTACAATAACAATTTTATTATCGTCATATATATCCGCCATTATTTCTTTGGATTCATCTCTTTCAATTATTGCAGCAGTCGGACATACCAAAGCGCACTGCCCGCAGTTTGTGCAGGCAACGTTTCCAAGACCCTGATCCAGATATGTAGAAACCTTGCTTTTTAGTCCTCTTCCGGCAAAATCAATCGCATAAACAGTTTGAACATCGGCGCATACAGCAATGCAACGTCCGCACAATATGCATTTGTCAGGATTGCGAATTAATGAAAGCGAGCTGTTGTCAATCTTTGGAACCGGTTTTGTCCTCTCAAAAGGAGTCTCCTTAATGCCGAGCAATGCAGACAAGTCCTGCAATTCACAATTGCCGTTCCTTTCGCAAATGAGACAATCTTTTGGGTGGTTGGCAAGAAGAAGTTCAAGGTTGGTTTTGCGGGCAATATTAATCGCTGCAGAGTGAGTTGTAATATTTATGCCCTCTGTTGCTTTACTTATACAAGACCTTACAAGAGTTCTTGCTCCTTTAACTTCAACAACGCAAATCCCACAGGAAGCATTCTGAGAAATATCTTTCAGATAGCAAAGTGTAGGTATTTTAATCCCGATTTCCCTGCACGATTCCAGTATTGACTTCCCTTCAGTTACCTGATATTCTTTGCCGTCAACTATTATGTTTATTTTTTTCTTTTCCATTATTATTCCTCCTCAGTATTTACAATTACTCGAACATCGCAACGCAGGCATCTTGAAGCCTCTTCGTAGGCTTGTTCTTTTGTGTAACCAAGATTTATCTCTTTAAAGTTGCCAACTCGTTCTTCAAATGGCCTTCTGGTTGGATAGTGGCGATTTCCACCCTCTGGTTTCAAAGGAACTTCATCGCTGTACTCAAAACCACGGAACAATTTGTGGAAGCGGCGCTTATTCATAAGGTTGTAGTCTATAATTTCGGCAGCCTTCTTTGCAATTCCCATTGCTTCTGCCGCTGTAGCCGGTCCGGTAACTGCATCACCTATTGCATAAATTTTAGGGTGACTGGTTACGAAAGTGAAGTGGTCGGAATGTATGTTTCCATTGCTGGATATTTTAATGCCGAAATCTTTTGCAAAATTTGCATCAACCTCTTCACCAATAGCAGTAATTATAGTGTCGCAAGGAAGAATAAAGGATTCTCCTGTAGGTACAGGTTTACGGCGATTCGAAAGGTCAATGTCTCCGGATGCCATTTTCATCAAAACAATTCCACGGACCTTATCGCTTGTGTCTGCAAGAATTTCTTTTGGATTACACAGGAAGAGGAAGTTTACTCCTTCAATTTCTGCACCCTTAATTTCATCTTTGTTCGCAGGCATATCCGATTTCATACGGCGGTATACAACAGTTACATCGGAACCGAATCTCTGTACTGTACGGGCAGCGTCAATTGCAACATTGCCTGCTCCGATAATGACCACATGTTTACCGATATTAAGTTTATTGCCCAATGCAACATCTTTCAGGAATTCCATTCCTGAGAGGACTCCGTCAAGTTCGCTTCCTGCTATGGTCAAATCAATGTCTTTGTGAGCCCCAATTGCAAGGATGATTGTATTGTATTCATTTTCCAGGTCTTCCATCTTAACGTCTTTACCCACTATAGTGTCAAAAACGAAATGTACTCCCAGATCCTTAATGAATTTTATCTCAAAATCCAGAACTTCGGCAGGAAGCCTGTACTTAGGAATTCCCCAGCGCAGGATACCTCCGGCTTCCGATTGGGATTCGTAAATTGTAACATCGTGGCCAAGACGTACAAGGTAATAGGCTGCAGTCAAACCGGCAGGACCTCCTCCAATAATGGCGATACGTTTGTGAGTGAGAGGAAGTTTCCCTTTTATTATTTTATCATAAACCTTCTGGACATTGCCACTTTTATAAACAGTATCAGCTATATAACGGTGTATGTCGCCCTGTGAAACAGGAGAGTCGATGGTTTCCCTCCGGCATTTCATCTGGCAGTGGAAGTGGCAGATACGACCTAAAGTTGAAGGGAGCGGATTATCTCTTAGGGTGGATTCAAAGGCATCTTCAACTTTATCCTCTTTAAGCAGCTGCAGATATCTTGGAATATTCATGTGCAAAGGGCAGCTGTTCTCACAGAGCGCGCTAAACAGGCTCTGACAAATACCCGGTTCACACTTTTTCTCGATCATGTGGTGGTCGTACTCATCCCTGAAGTATCTCAAAGTTGTGAGAACGGGATTTGGCGCTGTTTGGCCCAACCCGCACAGAGCCGTGGATTTAATTACTTTCCCGAGATGTTCAAGTGTGTGAATATCGGTTTCTGTTGCTTTACCTTCTGTAAACTTTGTAATAATCTTAAGAGTTTGTGCAAGACCTTCCCTGCAAGGGGTACATTTCCCGCATGACTCTCCATTTGAAAATTCTGTAAAATATCTTGCGACATCCACCATACAGTTGTCCTGATCCATAACTACCATTCCTCCCGAACCCATTATCGATCCCAGAGAGTTAAGCGATTCGTAGTCAACAGGAGTACTCAGGTATTCAACCGGTATACATCCTCCCGAAGGGCCACCGGTTTGTACTGCTTTTACCCTTTTTTGAGTTCCCGTTCCCTCTCCGATTTTAAATACAATGGTTTCAAGAGTAGAACCCAGAGGCAATTCAATAAGTCCGGTGTTTTTTACCTTTCCTACAAGAGAGAAAACTTTTGTCCCGGCACTCTTTTCGGTTCCTGTTTCGGTGAACCATACTCCTCCCTTGGATATTACTACAGGAATATTGCACCAAGTTTCAACATTGTTGATATTGGTTGGCTTTCCATATAAGCCTTTTTCCGCAGGATATGGAGGACGTGGAGAAGGCCGCCCCGATTTACCCTCGATACTATGAATAAGAGCGGTTTCTTCTCCGCACACAAATGCTCCGGCACCTTCAACAATGTCTATGTCAAAGTTGAAATCGGTGTCCATTATTTTATTACCCAAAAGCCCGTATGCCTTGGCTTGTTTGATTGCCTCCTTCAAGCGGCGAACGGCAAGAGGATATTCGGCTCTTATATATACAACTCCCTTTGATGCTCCCATTGCGTATGCACCTATTGTCATACCTTCGATGAGCATAAAAGGGTCGCTTTCAATCTCATTTCTGTTCATGAAAGCACCCGGGTCTCCCTCATCGGCATTACAGATAATATATTTCTGATCGGCTTTAACCCTGGCCATCAATTCCCATTTTTGACCAGTAGGAAAACCGGCGCCTCCGCGACCTCTTAATTTTGATGTTTTAACCTCTGCGATTACCTCTTCCGGTGTCATTTTCTTCAATACATCAAACAATGGGAAATAACCGCCTACTCCAATGTACTCTTCGATGTCATCCGGAACAAGAATCCCGCAGTTCCTGAGTACAATTTTTTTCTGATGCTTAAAGAATGGTATTTCATTCCACAGAGGATAATCGGTTAACCCCTTTCCAAATTCATATTTACCTGTTAAGAAGTCCCACTCCTCTATCCTGCATAGAACTTTTCTATATGGCATAATCCCTTTGATTATACCCGTAATAATAGGAATCACATCGTTTTCCGATACCTGATGCATTATTATGAGCGGATGCCCGGGAATGTATAAATTGACAAGCGGTTCCTCAGAACAGAATCCAAAACAACCGACTCTCTTTAAAATTATGTCCAGATCCCTCTCCTTTATTGTTTGCTCAAAACTGTCAAATAGCAGTTCTGCGCCCCGGCCAATACCACAGGTACCCATGCCTATTGCTATGTAAGGTTTATCCGGAAGTATCTTTTGTGCAGCCCTCTGTTTTATCTCATTGAGTTTAGCTAAGTCTGATATTTTCATCTTTATTCTCCTCTTGTAAGTTTTCTAATAATTTTTTAATCTGCTCCGATGTTACATTGCTGTATATCACGCCATCAACGGCAACAACGGGTGCCAGGGCACACTGACCGAAACAGGCCACTGTTTTAATTGTGATAAGTTTATCATCCGTTGTAAATGAAGTCTCGCCTGCATCAAATGCGTCTTTGCAGCCGGGAAGTGTTGTAAGATCGTCCAGCAGAATTTTAGATCCCTTAGTATGGCAGGCTGTTCCCCTGCATACAATAATAGTGTGTTTACCCTGAGGCTTTAGATTGAAAAAAGAATAGAAAGTGGCAACACTGTAAATTTGTGAAAGCGGCACTTTTGACTTTGAAGAGATGTAACCCATACTGGCTTCATCCAGATATTTGTAATCATTTGCCTCCTGAACCTCTTCCATTACAGTAAGCAATTCACCGGGTTTCCCCTTGTGTTTAGTAATTATCTCGTCGATAATTTTCGTATCGACTTGATTTTCAAGATTTACATTCATAGCTTGTTGTTTAAAGTGGTATATTTATGGATAAGTGGTAACTCAAATTTGATTGGAACCCTTAAAACAGCAAAATATATTCTCTCTCGTTCAAGCTGTATTGAATACTTTGTGGTGTAAATTTAAATAAAAAAAGGGATTATTATAACATAATCCCTTTAATATGCAACAGTAAACATCACTTTTGTTAGAAAAAGCAGTTTTTTTAGAATCTATTCCTTGGAGTGTACTTTGTATGTAATAGATGATGCGATTTTTCCCCAAGAGGTGTAATTAAAAAATCCTTGTAAATCTTGATAACTTCTGGGTTCAAATGGGATTTTCTAACAGGCATCCCCTCATCTTCGGCATAAATTGCTTCTGCACGTTTTGCGCGAATTTCCGGACTAGTGGGGATTGGCTGACCTCCTCCTCCAAGACATCCTCCAGGGCAAGCCATAAATTCAATAAAATGATAGTGTGATTTTCCTGAAACAATTGAATCCATAACTTTTTTAGCATTCACGAGCCCGTGTGCAACGGCACATTTTAGTTCAACACCCTCAAGGAATGACCATGCTTTTAGCGTGTTCTCAATTTTAATGCTGGCTTCCCGGACACCTTCGATTCCCCTTACCGGAGTAATGTTAAGATTATCAAAAGGAACTTCCCGTCCTGTAACAATTTCATAAGCTGTTCTTAGTGCAGCTTCCATAACACCGCCAGTAGCTCCGAAGATTACTCCAGCTCCGGTTGATTCTCCCATGAGCCGGTCGAAATGCATGTCTTTAAGCTTAAGAAAATCGATACCTGCCTGTTTTATCATGATTGCCAGTTCGCGGGTTGTTAAAACATAGTCGATATCGCGATAGTTGCTGTCGTGCATTTCCGGCCTGTTTGCCTCAAATTTTTTCGCAGTACAAGGCATTATTGATACTGATACAATTTTATCCGGATCTAGATTGCGGGCTTTTGCATAGTAAGTTTTGACAAGAGCGCCGAACATTTGCTGAGGAGATTTGCATGTAGAAAGGTGATCCAGATAATTCGGGTACATGTGCTCAATATATTTTATCCACCCGGGAGAACAAGAGGTTGCCATAGGGAGTTTTATGGTTGGATTTTTGTCCACTAAAGCACCTTTGAGTCTAGTTAGCAATTCTGTTCCCTCTTCCATTATAGTGAGGTCTGCAGTAAAGTCTGTGTCCATCACTGCATCAAAGCCCAGTCTCTTGAGTGCTGCAACCATTTTTCCTGTTACTCTTGTTCCGGGATCGAAACCCAGTTCTTCACCAAGACCTACCCGAACTGCCGGGGCGGTTTGTACAACAACGTGTTTTGTCTTGTCTGCAATTGCATTCCATACCTCTTCGATGTAGTTTTTCTCGACAAGTGCACCTGTAGGACAGTGATTAACACATTGGCCGCAATTGGTACAAACCACGTCGTTCATAGCTTTCTCGAAGAATGTAGTAACCTTGGCATGATCGCCCTTGTAGGACATTGTCAAAGCATTTACGCCCTGAAGTTCTGCGCATGTTCTCACGCATCTCTGGCACCTTATACACTTGCTGTCGTCTTTTATAATAGACGGAGAAAACATATCAATAGTGTAGTTGTGGAATGGCACCAGGTTTATAAAATCCTGATTCATGATTTTGTATTCCGAAGCAAGAAGCTGAAGTTCGCAGCCGCCGTTTTTGTAGCAGCTGGTACATTCGGTATTATGTTCGGAAAGCAAAAGTTCAATAATGTGTTTTCTGGAGTTTCTCACCTTAAATGAGTTTGTGAGAACATCCATTCCGTCTTCGCAAGGGGTGGCACATGCAGGAGCAAGTCTTTTCTGCCCTACAATTTCAACCACGCAAACACGGCAGTTCCCTGCTATACACAAGTCTTTATGGTAACAAAGTGTAGGAATGATAACGCCTGTTTGTTTGGCAGCATCAAGTATTGAAGTTCCCTTTTCAACTTCAACCGATTCCCCGTTTATAGATATTTTAATTTTCTTTCTCATGGCTTTTTAAATTTGCAGAATTAGTAAATCATCTCTTCTCTGAAATTCTCAACAATAGATGAGAAAGAGTTGCCGACTGACTGTCCCAGCCCGCATTTGGCAGTAAACTGCATTGTCTCGGCCAGTTTTAGCATTTTGTCGAGATACTGGGCATTTTTTTCTCCGCGTTTTACGGCCTTTATTCCCTTAAGAAGCTGCTGGCATCCGACCCGACATGGGGTACACTGCCCGCAGGACTCTTCGGCAAAGAAATTGAGATAATTGTCCAGCACATTGAACATTGAGCGGGAGCTGTTAAAGAGCATCATGGATCCCCCGGTTGGGAGGGATATTCCCACCAGTTTCCCCTGGAAGCCGATATTTGTTTCTGCAAATCTTTTACGGGGTACCAGAAAACCGGAAGCACCACCAACCTGAACGGCTTTTGTATCGTCATCGCCAAATTCCTCAACGAAATCGGCAAGACTCATTCCAAGTTCAAGTTCGTATATGCCTGGTTTTGGAGTATCTCCCGAAACGGAAAACAGTTTTGACCCTCTGGAATATTGCACACCAAGATCATAAAACCGTTTAGAACCGTATTTAAAAATTGTATATGTATGAGCAAGAGTCTCTACATTATTGATGACTGTAGGCTTACCCATATATCCGAACGATGAGGGATACGGCGGCTTGTTTCTTGGTTCGCCGCGTTTACCTTCCATTGATTCGAAAAGTGCTGTTTCCTCTCCGCAGATATAGGCACCACTGCCCATAAAAATCTTAATTTTAAAATCGAATTTTATCTCTTTGCAGTAATACTCAAACTCGTTTATTGCTTTGTTGAGTTCGTTCTGAAGGAAGAAGTACTCTCCACGGAGATAAATATATCCTGTCCTGGCCCCGATTACGTGCCCGCAAATTGCTATTGCGGTGAGCACTTTAAACGGAACCCGGGATAATATTTCCCTGTCCTTGAATGTGCCCGGTTCTCCTTCGTCGGCATTACAAATGACATATTTAACATCGTTAACCTCTTCCGAGGTAACTTTCCATTTTAGCCCGGTTGGAAATCCGGCACCGCCTCTGCCTTTTAGTTCAGAGCTTATGAGTTCATTAATCAGTTCGTTCGGAGGGCGACTGATGCTCTTTCTTAGAACATCTTCCCAATCGTTTTCATTTTTAAAAATGAAATCGGCTCTTTTTAGTTGATAGCTAGTTGACATTTGGCCCTCCTTCATTTGTTTGGTTCAAATATTCAGTCAGAATTTCCCGAACTTTTTCCGGAGTAAGTTCGGTGTATACTTCGTTGTTGATGAGCATTGCCGGTGCTTTATGGCAAAATCCAAGGCAATTTGTTTGCAGAAGTGAGAATTTTCCGTCGGGAGTAGTTTCCCCGACTTTTATTTTCAACATATCTTCGATTGCCAGCAGTATCTGTTTTTCTCCCTTCATGGAACAAGTGATGGTTTTGCAAATCCGAATAACGTTTTTGCCCATTTTGGTGTATTCCAGAAATGAGTAGAAAGTTGCTGTACCGTAAACTTCTGTCGCAGGCAGGTCAAGTTCACGGGCAATCTCAATCATTGAATATTCAGACAGATATTTCTCCTGTTCAACGACTCCCTGAAGAATCGGCAGCAGATTGTGCCTGTCACGGCCATGTTGATCGGCAAGATCCTTGATTAGGTCAGTAATTGGTTTCATCCGAATTTAGTTAAGTTTAAGTGATTCAATTTTTATTGATATCAATCTAAGCACAAAAGCCAAAAAGTCAAGTATTTATCTTAACTTTTTGGCCTTTCTTAAACTGTTATATCCATTTTATTGAAGTATATTCTAATAAAAACGGGACACAGAAAAAATAACTACACGCAAGTTATATTGGGCAACAAAAAAAGGGCTATCCTGTATGTGCAAAATTTACACAGTAAATATACAAAAAAATATAATACTAAAGAAAGTTAGAACTTTCCATAGGGTATTTTACATCTCGGCTGTCTTAATAGTACAAGCAACAATTATCAATTTTTAAATTACACTGATATGAAAACTAGAATTAAACAAATTAAAGGGATTCTGATAGCAATTCTTTTAATATCGGGAATTACACCCGTAACGTTATGGTCTCAGGCCACAAAAGATTTCTATTCTGTTAAAGGCGTGGTAAGAGACAAAGTAACTCAAAAGACACTTGAGTATGCAAGTGTAACAATCACAGGAACAAATGAGGGAACAATTACTAACTCCCGCGGTGAATTTTCAATTAAGATTAAAAATTCAATGAACGCAAAGAGTGTGGAAATATCTCATTTGGGATATGCAACTTATCTAATGCCCGTAAACGGTGAAAGTGCCAGGGATGTAACAGTTTATCTTACACCAAAATCAAATCTTCTGGACGAGATAACCGTATATTCTCTTGATCCGCAGGAGCTTGTCGAAAAAGCTGTCAGCAAGATTAAAAATAACTACAGTGGAGAAGATAATATGCTTACCGGATTTTATCGCGAGACAATCCGCAAAAGACATAGCTATATAAACGTTTCCGAAGCCATTGTGGAAATTTTCAAATCTCCTTATACCCAAGGGCTGGATAGGGATAATGTACAAATTTATAAGGGCCGTAAGCTAATCAGCCCGAAAGTTCAGGACACTCTTCTGGTAAGACTTCTGGGCGGTCCGAATCTGTCCCTCTATATTGATGTTGTAAAAAATCCGGACCTGATGCTTAGCAAAGAAAACATTCCAAACTACAAGTATGAAATTGTGGAATCAATAATGATAAACGAAAGGCCTCATTACGTTGTCTCCTTCAAACCACAGGTTACTCTTCCTTACGCACTTTACTTTGGTAAGATGTATATAGATAAAGTAAGCCTTGCATTCTCAAGAATTGAGTTCAGCCTTAGCATGGATGACGAAGCAAAGGCAGCACAGGCAATTCTCAAGAGAAAACCTATGTCAATGCGCTTCAAGCCGGAAGAGGTATCATTCCTGGTTACATATAAACTAAGAGATGGTCTGAGCAATCTTAACTATATCAGAAGCGAAGTGCGTTTCAAATGTGACTGGAGAAGAAGATTGTTCTCAACAAATTATTCAGTTGTATCTGAAACCGTTATTACAGGCGGGAGATCAGAGGATGCCAAGAGAATTCCAAATAAACTTGCATTCAACGCAAATCAGTCTCTGTCGGATAAAGTGACCAATTTCCTTGACGAAAACTTCTGGGAGGACTACAACATTATTGAACCGGAAGCTTCTCTCGAATCTGCTGTTAACAGGCTAAAAAAACAATAAACAGCTAAAAATAATTACACATTTATTATCTTTGAAGTCAAATTAATATAATAGATGTATGCTCGACGACCTGCTGTTGTTAAAAAAGATAAAAGAGGGGGATATTAAATCATTCGAATATATTTTTCGAAAATATTACTCCTCTCTTATCTTTTTCGCAACAGGAATTACAGGCAGGACGGATGTGGCAGAAGAAATAATTCAGGATTTGTTCTATGTTTTATGGAAGGAACACGAAAATTTGAATATTCTCCGTTCCTTAAAAGGGTACCTCTACGGAGCTGTTCGTAACCGGTCTCTTCAGTATTGCGAGAGACGCAAACTCGATGAAAAATACAGAGGTACAATTAATGCGGCAAGTGTTGAGATAACACCCACAGATGCTCAGGACGATATAGAATACAGGGAGCTGGAAGACGTTGTGAAGAAGACAATGGAAAAGATGCCCGAAAGAAGAAGAAAAATATTTAATATGCACCGCTTTGAAAATCTCAAGTATATGGAGATTGCAGAAATTCTCTCTTT
Organism: Bacteroidales bacterium; assembly: GCA_021371955.1. Taxonomy (GTDB): domain Bacteria; phylum Bacteroidota; class Bacteroidia; order Bacteroidales; family UBA932; genus Bact-08. Next base: position 97,662 of record JAJFVD010000006.1, on the reverse strand, counting down.
ATCTGTTAAAACAATTGAGGCAGAAATGGGCAAAGCGATTAAGACACTAAGAAAAGAAATTGATTATCATACAAGTATATAATGGCTACAATGGAAAACGATAATAAAAGGGTTGACCGGGCATGGAACCGACTGCATTCACGCCTGGAACAGGATGGGCTGCTTGAAAGGAAAGCGGAGCCCCAACAACCAATATTCCGCCCTGTTGCTTTAAGATGGGCGGCAAGCCTTATAATTCTAATCACTGCAACACTATTCATTGTCCATGAGATGAAAACCACTCAGCCGGAGATGTTCACATTGCTTAATGGTGAAAAGAACTCGACATTTGTTACTACGCTTGAAGACGGATCTGTTGTATACCTGGCAGAAAACACATCTTTATCCTATCCCGAACATTTTCAGAAGAGCAGTCGTGAAGTATTTCTGGAAGGTGATGCATTTTTTGATATAAGCAAGAATCCGGAATCGCCATTCATTATTGAAACAGATATCATTAAAGTAAAAGTACTGGGAACATCTTTCAATGTTAAAACAGCCAATAAGGAATATTCGTCACTCTCTGTTAACACAGGGGTAGTTGAGGTTACTCTCAAAAAAGGTGGTAAAAGCACAAGGATAAAAGCCGGAGAGACAGTTCTTATTCAATCCGGCAGCTTAAAGGTAATACAAACTCAGGACCTAGAACAATTTGCCCGCTATATGAGCCGGATGCATTTTAAGGATGAGCGGCTGGAAGATGTAATCAGCGTAATCAACCGAAATTTTAAGGATGTGATTTTTGAAATTTCGCCAGATATTGAAGAACGCCTCTTAACTGCAACCTTTTCGCAAGATTCTCCGGATTCTCTTGTTCAGCTAATATGTTCCGCACTAAATCTTAAATACTCTCAGCAGCAAAACAGAATCAAGATATATAAATAATCCAGAAGCGTGATATGATTAAGAGGGCAAGATACCTGCTTTGGTTGCTTCTTATAAGCTGTTCACTACTGCAACCGGCATCTCTTCCTGCGAAGGATAGTGAGGAGCCGGACATTGTGGTTCATCTTTCAAAAAGCAAAGGGAGCGTATATCACCTTTTAAATATGGTATCTGAGCAGTCCGGTTACATGTTTATATACGACAGTCAGCTTTTTGACAATGACAAAGTCGTAAAAATATCTGCAGGAAAATATTCTCTTACCGAAGCTGTTCACTTAATTACCGGGGATAACCGGCTTGAAATCCGCATCGTGGGCGATCACATACTTATTTACATCCCAGAACCGGTAGTCGTTTCGGCCCCAGTCGAAAAGGCAACAAGCGATAATCCTTATTTTACTTTATCAGGATCTCTCAAAGATCGCGCAACAGGAGAGCCGGTCGTATATGGCTCAATTGGCGTTAGAGATATGTCGTACGGGACAGTTGCAAATCAGAACGGGGATTTTAAACTCATATTGCCTGACTCTCTCCGGCATGCTATAATTAAATTCTCACAGATTGGTTATATCTCCAGGGAGATTGATGCATCTTTGCTTTCCGGGCAGAATATAGTTTTCTATATGGATCAAAGAGTCATTCCCCTGCAGGAAGTAGTTGTGAGGGTTGTTGATCCTTTGCGCACAATAAGGGAGATGATGAGCCGAAGGGCGCATAACTATTCCCGTGACCCTGTTTATCTCACAACTTTTTTTAGGGAAGGGATTGAATATAAAAAAAATATCAATTTAGTAGAGGCTGTATTACTGGCTTATAAAACAGGATATCAAAGCAGTATATACAATGAGCAGCTTAAGTTGCTCAAAATGCACAGGGCATATAATAACGAAGAAAAAGACACCCTTATTACAAGAATTAAATCAAGCCTCAATTCCTGTTTACTTTTGGACGTAGTAAAGAATCCGCCTGATTTTCTTTTATCTGATTATTCCGGACAGTACAAATTCTCTCACTCGGACATAACAACTATTGATGACCGGAGGGTTTATGTAATATCATTTGAGCAAAACGAGCTTGTTTTTGACCCTCTGTATAAGGGCAAACTATATATTGACGCAGAAAATTATGCACTTGTAATGGCTCGTTTTGAGATTAATCCATTGTATGTAAGAAAAAAAGCAGATGATTTAGTTTTAAAGAGAGGAAAAAATCTTGAGGTGACTCCGGAAAATGTGGTCTACGAAGTGTCTTACAAGCCTTTTAACGGAACGTATTACATAAATCATATAAGGGGAGACCTCAATTTTAAAATAAGGAAGAAGAACAAGCTTTTTAGCTCAAATTTACACGTGTGGTTCGAGATGGTAAATTGTAAAATAGATACCCTTGATGTAAGGCGTTTTCTTAATAACGACAAACTCCCTACGAGAGATGTATTCTCTGAGACAAGTTTTGTTTATGACAAAGATTTTTGGGAGCACTTTAATGTCATATTGCCGGAGGATAAATTAAGGGACCTTGTTCAGAAGTATGATTTCGGCCCGAGTACAAAAAAATAGCTTTTTTCAAAAAATATAGCTATATTTTCAGTGGGTATTTAATATTTGAAAGATATGAAATCCACTTCAGAAACTTTCGATAGAAAACCTGCAGTCGCAGGTATGTTTTATCCGGCAGAACCCGATAAACTGCAACAGGCACTTGATGGCCTCTTTGCAGATGCTTTGCCAAAACAATGCAGCAATGTAAGAGCTATTATATGCCCGCACGCCGGATATGTCTTTTCCGGAGGAGTTGCTGCATCTGCTTTCAATCAGATAGACAGAAATATTGTTTATAAAAGGGTATTTATAATTGCATCTTCCCATCAGGTCAGCTTCGAAGGGGCCGCGATATACTGTGCAGGAGATTTTGAGATGCCCCATGGGAAGGTTAAGGTTGACACAACATTTGGCAAAATGCTGGTCGGCGGCAATCCGGATGTTTTCACCTCCGATAGTGGCCCTCACCAAAACGAACATAGTCTTGAAGTGCAACTCCCTTTTTTAAATTATGTCCTCAATAATAACTATTGCATTGTTCCGGTAGTAATTGGAACATCAGATCCGGAAGTATGCAAAAAGATTGCCCTGGCATTGAAACCATATTTTACGTCTGAAAATCTGTTCGTCATAAGCTCCGATTTTTCCCATTATCCTAATTATGCAGATGCTCAAAGAGTAGATGCAATAACAAAAGAGGCCATTCTCACAAACAGTCCTGAAAATCTGCTCTCTACCCTTAAGTGCAATGCCGGGAAACAGATTCTTCATCTTGCAACAAGCCTGTGCGGATGGACATCGGTGCTCACATTGCTCTACATGACACACGATATAGATTCGGTGGAATATTTAGCGATTGACTACAAAAACTCAGGTGATGCTGAATACTATGGAGAGAAGAGAAAGGTTGTTGGATACTGGGGAATTGCCGTATCTGAAAAAAAGATTACCGACAGCGATTTTCAACTCTCCGGCTCCGAAAAGAAGACTCTCCTGAAGATTGCGCGTGAGTCGGTTCAATCGGTAGTTCTTCACGGGAGAAAGAACAAACTGAATCCTGATGACTATTCTTCTGTTCTTAAAACAAAATGCGGTGCATTTGTAACACTTTACAAAAATGGCGAACTCAGGGGCTGCCTTGGGCGACTCAGAGGAGATTTACCGCTATACAAAATCATTCAGGACATGGCTACTTCCGTTTCCATATTCGATTATCGTTTCCCACCGGTGGAACAGGACGAGTTGCCGGAAATAGAGATTGAAATTTCTGTTCTTTCTCCTCTTAAAAAGATAAACAGTGTTTCGGAAATTGAACTCGGGAAGCATGGCGTCTTTATGGAAAAAGGAGAACACTCCGGAGTGTTCCTGCCTCAGGTTGCCTCTGAAACAGGCTGGAGTATGGACGAGTTTCTTGGACATTGTTCAAGGGACAAGGCCGGTTTAGGCTGGGAAGGATGGAAAACGGCCGAAATCTATATTTTTACAGCAACTGTTTTTAGCTGATTACGCCCACACTCCGGAGATTACCTCTCCGCAGTACCGGCAAAAACCCTTCCTGAACGGATTCTTTTCGTCCGGGTTAGCTTTAATATAGTTTTGCTTAACCAGATAACCTTCTCGTTCTACTAACCTGTGCCCGCAAGCCGGACAAGATGTGTTTTCTCCGTGCAAGTCAGGAATATTGCCGATATATACATATTTTATTCCTGCTTTTTCTGCAATCTCCCGGGCTTTAACTAAGCTTCTTTCCGGAGTTGGTAGCAGTTGTGAAAGCCGGTAGGTCGGGAAAAAGCGGCTAAAATGCAGTGGCGTATCCTTAAACCCGTTATCTGCCAGCCAATCGCACATAGCCTTAATCATTTCCGGGCTATCGGACCACCCGGGGATAATAAGATTGGTTATCTCAAGCCAGATTCCATTTTTCTTAAGCGTTTTCAACGTGTCGAGAACTGGCTGCAATTTGCCCCCTGTCAATTTTTTATATATAGAATCGTTGAAACATTTCAGGTCAATATTAGCGGCATTCAACCATTTGCAAAGTTCCAGCAAAGGTTTTTCATTTATGTAACCATTGGAAATAAGAACAGTTTTTACCCCTTTTTCGCTGGCAATTTTAGCTATATCGAAAATGTATTCATAGAATACAGTCGGTTCCGTATAGGTAAAGGCAATGCTTCCGGTATTGTGAAGTAAAGCCTCTTTCACGACATCTTCAGGAGATAGATTGTATCTCCTTTGTTCAGATGGAAATTCCTGAGATATGGACCAATTCTGGCAGTTAAGGCAGTGAAAATTGCATCCTGCAGTGGCAAGCGAATAGATTTTGGATCCCGGTAAAAAGTGAAACAGGGGCTTCTTTTCGATAGGATCTACAGAAATAGAGCAAGGATTTCCGTAAGACAAAGAATATAACTCTCCTCCGAAATTTACTCTTGTCCTGCAAATCCCTGTTTTACCATCCTGTAATATGCAACAATGCGGGCAAAGTATACACCTTACAGTATCTCCCGCAAGCTTTTCGCGATAGTTTGCCGGATGGCGCCTCTTTTCCTGATAATTTTGTTTTTCCATTTAATGGAAATGATTTATAAAATGAGATTCTCCGTTTTTGCCTTTACCTCATTAATAAGATCCCGGGGAGCAATATAAAGTTGCAATCCACGTTTCCCGGCACTAATATAAATTTGTGAAAAGCTAAGGCAGGTTTCGTGTATATAAGTAGGGAACTGTTTCTTCATTCCGATAGGAGAGCAGGCTCCCCTAATATATCCTGTAACCGGGAGCAGCTCTTTCATTGGAATCATTTCACAACTCTTATTGCCCGAAACCTTTGCCGCCTTTTTCAGGTCGACCTCCTCTGCTCCGGGAATAACACAAACAAAATATCCTGTCTTGTCGCCTTTAAGTACAAGGGTTTTAAACACCATTTCAACAGGTTGTTTAAGTTGTTCCGCAACATGAACAGCACCCAGGTCTTTTTCGTCTACTTCGTAAGGGATTAGTTCATATTTTATTTTTGCCTTGTCAAGCAATCTGGCTGCGTTTGTCTTATCTATCTTCATTTAAATATCAAGTATTCCAACTGCTCTCACAGGAGAACCATCGCTATTTTCAATTTTAAGCGGCAGACATGAAAAAAGGAAAGAGCATCCCGGGAGCATGTCTAAATTACACAAATTCTCTATAATTATTAAATCTTTACTAAGTATTATCTTATGATTCGGTAAGTCGGACGCTTCAACCGGATCGGCAGAGATGCAATCGAATCCAATACCCTTAATGCTGAAATTACAAAGCCATGATGCAGCTTCTGAAGATAATGACGGAAAATCAGTAAAGTAGTTCTCATTGCCCCATCTTTTGTCCCACCCGGTTTTAAACAGAACAAAATCACATCCTTCAATTTCCACAGAGTGTTTTTCCAAAACTTCTTTCTCAATTTTCCCCGAAGTACATTTTGTTACATCAACAACCAGCCCTTTACCAGCGAATTTATCGGCAGAGAACATATCCAGCGTATTTCTGCCTTGCAGGATATGCCCCGGAGCATCAATATGTGTTCCGGTATGCGAGAAGAAAGAGAGCAGTTTTTCTGCAAATCCATCCTTCTCAATAGTTGTAGCATCTTTTATTACAGGAGGTTCAGTCCCTGGATAAACCGGCATTTCGGAAGAAATAGTTTGTGTTAAATCAATAATTTTCATGTAATAAATTTATGGCGAATAACCTGTTAATGCAAATATTTGAATAATGGATTTAAAATAAATATACATTTGTCGGCTAATTTTTAAATCAATGAGAAAAAGTGTCAGGTCTATCCGGCAAAAAATATTCAGGCATCTTAGGTATGACTTTGAAACATTGCTGACATTTGGATTTACATCAAGTCATCCATATCGTCAGTTATCTCTCGGGTACTTTACTTATATTGTTTTTGGTACTATTCTTCTTTGCATCCCATTCATGACCAATATGAATGTTAATGTACTGGATCATGTATTTACTGCAACTTCTGCAATTTCAACAACAGGTTTGTCCACGGTTGACGTATCCAAATCATATAGCCTTTTGGGGCAGATTGTAATTCTCATTCTGATACAGCTAGGCGGAATTGGATATATGACAATGAGCTCTTTTGTCATGCTCCGGCTTACAAAGCATTTTACAATGATTAAAAAAAATATTATTGAAGCGGAATTTTCAATTCCGGGGAACATTAATATCAACAATCTGGTTCAAAGCATTGTCTATTTTACTTTTATTCTTGAGTTTATAGGAGCAATTCTATTATATATTTTTTTTACTCAGAGCGGGGCAAGTGACCCGCTCTGGAGTGCAATTTTCCATAGCGTTTCTGCCTTTTGTACTGCAGGGTTTAGTATTTATACGGATAACCTAATGCAGTTCGATACTAACATCGGGGTTAATATGGTAATTATGGTTTTAAGTTACGCCGGGGCCATGGGATTTATTGTAATGATAGATTTGTGGAAAAAGTTTACCGTAAAAAAGTACGAAATAAGTTTCTCCACAAAGATTATCTTTTTTATTACTTTAATCCTGTCTGTTTGGGGTACTGCTCAAATGTATTTTTGGGAACCCGAACTGGCAAGTTACTCTCCATTTAACCGGTTTCTTATATCCCTGTTCCAGACGATGTCTGCATTAACCACTGTAGGGTATAATACGGTTAATATTGGTAATATGCTGCCAATAACCTTAATGACAACCACACTGATAATGTATTTTGGTGCATCACCTTCCGGTACAGGTGGCGGTCTCAAATCGACGACAACATCAGCCGTTTTTGCATTTGTCAAAAGCAAATTAAGCCTTCAACGGGACGTGTTTTTATTTAACCGGCGGATACCAACATACAGAGTAGATAATGCTCTCACCACATTCATTTTGTACTCATTTGTCCTGATAACCGGATCCTACATATTAACTGCAACAGAAAAGGGGACAGATTATATCCAGCTAATTTTTGAAGCAGCATCGGCTCTGGGCACTGTTGGTCTTAGTACAGGAATTACATTCGATTTGTCTTCTGCAGGCAAGATTGTTCTTATTGTACTTATGTATTTTGGCCGAGTGGGAGTGCTCACAATTGGTTTCGCCATGTTGATGCGGATGAAGAAAAAAACCAAAGAAATCTTTAAGGAAGATGACCTTGTAGTTTAATTTTAAAGTGAAACCATAATTTGACACATTGGATTATGAATCAGTTTTAACTTAAGAGGGTTTTAGCAATTACATGTATTGCAACAATTTGTTTTTCTGGTTGCAAGAAAGATGGTCCAGATGGTCCGGATAATAATAATCAAATTAATACCTATTCCGGATCAGGTTCTTATGGCGATTTAATTACATTTGACATTAATCATACAACCAAATCATACACGACCCGTAATGAAACGACCGGCCAGTCTTCTTCGGGGACATACACTTTTAGGAGAAAATCTTCAGGGTATTTATAAGATTACATCAAATCAGAAAACATATTTTGCTGTTGAATTAAATGATAAGTTTTTAGCGGCAAATTTCCCAACAGGCAATCCACAAAATAATTTATCCGTGGGTATTACTTCTGAAATAGACAACAGCAGTAATATGGCAAATATCGCCGGAAATTATACTTATATTGAAGTTGATGCTGCGGGTTTTTTGATAATGGAGCATATTCGCGTTGTGTGGGTTGTTCTTGTGATAAAATGAATGCGCTTTGTTTTATCATTAGGCAGGTCAAATAACTCTTGAATACTGCCATACCCAAAACATTGTAGTGGTATTATTTCAATTATCTGCTATTTTTTCACAATTTATAGATGCGTTATCTCTTGAATAAAACACTACAAGTATTTACAACATTTATTTATGTAACCAAACAACAATATCTATAAAATACATATTGTTAGTGTTATAATGAATCTTAACAACACTCAATAAATATTTGATTATTTTGTAAAAGTTATAATTAACCATTCAGTAACATTATTTTATAAATTTGTGTGGATTGGATTAATTAATTTCTTTGAGTATGTTTAAAATTAACCAGACAGACAAAACAATTAAGGATATTGACAAGTTTTTCGACACTATTGATAAGGGATTATTGGTATTCAAGGAGGGTGTCAGAAACTACCTGTACGGAAACCGCGCTCTTTTTGATGAAAATTTGTCTGAAATGGCCAAACTTGAAAGCGAAGCAAACTATTTACGAAGAGAAATTGTTGCTGCTGTCCACACAATGTCCTTTATGTCGCAGATGAGAGGAGATATTCTTAAGTTGCTCGAAAGGATGGATAATATAGTGGACATTTTAAACAATAGCCTTTCTCAACTGGATATAGAAATTCCTCATATTCCCGCAGAACTTAATCCCGATTTCGTAAAACTTACAGAGCTGTCTACACTGGCTGTTGAATGTGTAATCCCTGCCGCCAAAGCATATTTTCGCTCACCGGATTCAATCCCTGAAAAGATTAACAGAGTATATTTTTATGAAGAGGAAACTGAACGGCAATCGAAAACGATTAAGAGAAAGGTATTTCACGACATGCCTCAGTTAAAGCTAAGCGAAAAATTCCATTTAAGATACTTTGCTCTTCATATTGAAACCCTGTCCGAGTCTGCCGAAAAGGCGGCAGATTTACTTTCTATTATGGCATTGAAACGAAACATCTGATATGATTTTAGATGTAATAATTGTAGTTGTCATCCTGGCTGTTTGGCTTTCGATAAGGGAGATGCCAATTATTATGGCATCAACATCTTCTTCAGGAGCTATTAACAAAGCATATATACCTGTAATTCTGGTTGCCGCTATTTTACCGGCCTTATTATTTTCTTCGGATATTGTCGTTAACATAAATGATGCTGCAAATCTAAATAATCCGCTCACTGTACTGATTGTATGTATAGCATCCGCAATATCTGTCTGGATTATCTCTTTCTTTACAAAATGGACCTCCATATTGTATGCACTTGCAGGTGCTTTGTTTGCCCTTAACATATATCTTGACACTAACAATTCATTTTCTTTTTTTTGGAAAAGTTCTATTTCATGGCTTCTTTCCCCGCTCCTTTCTTTTATTTTTTCATTAACTCTGTTCCAATTAATAAAATATATTGTAAAGAAGACCAGTTTGCATTTAATTACTTTAAACAGAATATTAAGGGTTTTACTTGTTATATCGCTGATTCTTGTCCTCTTTTCGTTTGCTATAAATAATGGCTCATTAATTCTGGCAATGACTTCCGGGATGGATCCTCTTTTACTTTTCAATATTGCAGGAGGTTCATTACAGGGAGACTTCCTCAAATGGATTCTTTTTCTGCTATTGATTCTGATTCTCTATTTCTATCCGGTGAAAGGAATGGCAAATAAAATTTCGATGAAATTATTTGACATCAACACAGAAACAAGCGTCGTTATAATGATGTCCGTGGCATTTGTAATGTTGATTTTTTCAAGCAACGGAATTTGTTCTTTTTTTGGACTTTTGGCTACACCCGTCTCTCCGGTACACGCATGTTTATGCGCCATTATTGGTATTGGATGGGTACAGAATAGTGTTGCTGTTGACAAGAAGGAGCTGATTAAATCTTTTTTGAGTGTGGTTGCACTTCCCGGACTCTCTTTTTTATTGACATACTCGATATTTTCAATTATAGATGTACAAAAGAGTGCAAGTGGCGAAAACTTCGGATTATCCGGAAGACAAATGTCCTTTGACATCACAACGTTTGCATTAGCACTAAGCCTGTCAATTCTTGCAATTTTAGCAGTCTATTTTTATATCTCTAAAAACCGGGCATCTGAACATGCAAAATTAAAAATTGCCGAGGACAGGAATCAATTAAACGAAATGCAAAAAGCTCTTGTAGACCTTGAAATAAAAGTGATTCAAAGCGAAAACAATAGTCTTCACAAAAGACTGGAAATAAAGAAAAAAGATTTGATAAACAATGCACTGTGGATTGGTCAGCAACGAGATTTTCTGGAACAACTTTCCACAGATATCCAGGCCCTTAAAAGATCCGACAGCTTAGAAGATATTAAATCACAAGTCCTTGCTATCGAAAGGAAAATATTAGATAAAAAGGCATTCTCACATGAAATGAATGAACTGTATTCACAAGTTGAAATCCTGCATAAAGATTACTCTGTTATACTGCACGAGAGGTTTCCCGGCCTCACCGAACAGGAGAGGCGGCTGGCAACTCTTCTGCGTTTGGGATTCTCAACTAAAGAGCTCTCATCAATTATGAGTATTACCCCAAAAAGTGTCGAAGTGTGCAGGTATCGGTTAAGAAAAAGACTGAATTTGAAACGAGAAGAAAATCTGATAGAGTTTATTAAATCACTTTAATTTAATTTATATGAAAAAACTATCATTATTCATTGTTGTATCCTTAATATTTGTTACAGCAAGAGCTCAGGAAAAACCGCAGGAGGACGTTCGTTACAACCAGTATGGGGTAAAGGTTCAAAGAAATCCGCTTAATGTAGAAGAGAGGAGCGGAATACTCGTATTCGAATCAAAGGACCAGAATTACCGATTGTGGTTTGATATCAGAGTACAGGCAGACGGTGCAATGTTTATTGGACAGAACCCGGATTTCGACAAAATTGGTAACGGAGCATCTATAAGAAGAGCAAGGTTTGCTGTGAAGGGTCAAATTTTAAAGGACTGGTATGGCGAACTTGATACCGATTTTGCAAACGGATCATTTGAACTCAAAGATGCAATTATTCAGTATACAGGATTAAGGTACTTTGATTTCACTATTGGCAACTTCAAAGAAGGTTTCTCGATGGAGTGCACAACTACTTCAAGGTATCTGGCTCTGATGGAAAGGCCAATGGTTGTTCAGACATTTGGCCCGTCAAGACATCTCGGAGTTCAGGCCAAATTCAATAAAAAATGGCTCATTGCTATGGGTGGTATTCATTTTCAGGCGATTGAAGGCCAGGAAGCAAGAACTTATGTAGAGGACAACAATAAAGACTACGGAATGAGTAGTGGAAATTCTTACACAGGTAAATTTGTTATCATGCCATTCTACGATAAACTAAACTATGGTCTGCATATTGGAGCAGCCGCCTCATATCGTTTGCCAAAATCGGATCTTGAACCGGTAAAAGAGGCAGGCGGGGTAAGGTACAGTTCACGCAATGCCACTTCTATTAACAGAAAAAAATATCTGGACACAGATGTAATAAAAGATGTGGATCACGATTTTCTTTATGGATTTGAGCTGGCTGGTTTTAGAAAAGGGTTGAGATTCCAGAGCGAGTATATCGGAGACATGACCTACATAAAAGAGACAAGCACTCTTGCAGACAAAAGCACAAAACATTTTGGAGGATGGTATGCACAAGTAGGCTATCTTTTATTTGGAGGTACACAACAATATAACGTTGCTGACGGAGAATTTACTCAGCCGAGAAGAGGAAAGACATGGGGAGATATTGAACTTATCGGAAGGTACGACTATATGAACCTTACCAGCCAGAACATCAAAGGTGGTTCAGGCGAAAATTATACTTTTGGTATTAACTACTACATAAATAACTCTGTAAAAGTGATGCTCAACTATCAGTACTGTAATAACGACAGATATGCAAACGGACGCGGGAAACTGCTGGTTGGTTATGATATTGACGGAGCTCCTACAAAAGATCCATCAAAAGTAGCTGCATTAAATGGTGCTGGTGGAGTTGATTTCCATATGCTTGGAATAAGATTCGAAATTGACTTCTAAATTAACATAACAGATAAATACTAATATTATGAGAAATATATTATTTGCAACTATTACCATAGTTATTTTATTGTGCAGTTGCGTGAAAGACGAACAATATTCCGGCCCCGCAGTTATCGAAAACATTACGTTTAATCCTTCGGCGCCAAAGGCCAATCAGGCCATTACAGTCACCTGCAAAATAACAGACCTTAAAAGTGTCACTGCTGCAGTGGTAAAATATAAAATAAACACAGGAAGTGTTCTTTCTGTTCCGATGACAGCCGGTTCTTTAAGAACATTTACTGCAACTATTCCAGGACAGGCAGACAATGCAGACATATTTGTAACAGTAGAAGCTACAAATGAGGGCGGTTTTGTTGCAGTATCAGCACAACAAAAAGTTAAAGTGGCACCGCCGGTTATGGTATATGTCAATGAGTGCGACCCGAATGCCAAATCAATGGAACTTTATAATGATATGACAACCGAAGTTGACTTATCAGGATGGAAGCTGCGAAAAGACGGCTCAACAGCAGATAAGGACAACTGGACCATTCCTGCAGGAACAAAAATAGCTGCGAAGGGCTATCTGGTAATACAACAGGATGCTGCCGGCATTACTGGATTCCCATTCGGAATGTCAGGGACAAAAGGATTCTCCTATCACCTTTTTGATGCCGACGGTGGAACCAGAAATTTACTGGACAACCTTACCGGAACAATTATCAAAGCAGGAGCTTCTCCAAATACTATTGGCCGCAGAACCAACGGGGCAACAGAACTAGTTCTTTTCACAACCGGCTCAATGGGTGCTTCAAATGCAACTGGAACTATTTAATAAACAATACTATAAATAATGAGTAAGGATAAAATGGAGATAGGCGAAATCTCAAAGCCCAGATTTGAGTTTCGTACATTCGGACAGGATTTTAGCAAAGCAATTGAAAGAATGGCGCGTTTTTCAGTTCCTGTTCCGGAGAAAGTATGGGAGAGACACAGCGATGAAATTTATATAATCTCCCGTACAAATGACATAAACAATACCAAAATTAGAGATGGAAAGATGGATATAAAAACATATGTCCAGACTGTAGACGGGCTTGAGCAGTGGAACCCCCTCATGAAGGGCGAATTTCCAATATCTGCCGATGTCTTGAAAAAAGAGGTCTTTCCTGCTTTTATGGTAAAAATGCCACAACTCACCAAAGATACCTATACATATGAGGAGTTTATTGAGATGGTAAACAACCATCCGGACCTGCAGGCAGTTCGTGTTCACAAGCAAAGGTGGGGATATATGGTAAACGACACAATATGCGAAGCCGGTGCAGTACTCATTAACGGAGCAAAAGTTATGACAATCAACTCAGAATCCACCGAAGTAGAGGATATTGCTAAAACAATTAAAGCGGTTGGCCTGGAAGGAGTTGAGAATATTAACTACCTTCAGGCAATCAAAAGAGTAATCGGAATGTCAGACAAACCATTAGCAAACTAATAAAATTATGGCACAGGAAATAGAAAGAAAATTTTTGGTTGATGGTGAATACAAAACCTTAGCTGTAAAAAACACCAGAATAATTCAGGGCTACCTGAGTTCAGTTCCCGAAAGAACAGTTAGAGTGAGAGTTAAGGGCGACAAAGGTTTTATCACAATCAAGGGTATCGGAAGCGCCTCCGGCGCCAGCAGATATGAGTGGGAGAAAGAAATCAGCATTGAAGAGGCGAATGAGTTGCTGGCAATATGCGAACCAGGCGTAATTGACAAGACCCGTTATATTGTCAAGAGTGGACCACACTCATTCGAAGTCGATGAATTTTATGGAGATAACCTTGGACTTACAGTGGCTGAAGTAGAGTTGTCTTCGGAAAATGAACACTTTGAAAAACCTGAGTGGCTTGGAAAAGAGGTAACTGGAGATAAGAGATTTTATAACTCGATGCTCATGAAAAACCCATATACTAAATGGTAACCAATTGACATAAAATTATATCAATGGACTTAAACAAACATAATTTTGATCCGCTCGATATGGGCAACTACAAAATTGAGAAGCTACCAAAGCTTGTCAAGTCTCCATTTGAACAATGGATGGCAAAATTTGGCTTCCCATTAGCTGCTCTGGCCTTTATATATCTCTATTTTTTTGCGGACATCTCCTTCTTAAACACTTTCGACCCGGCATCTCTTGTTGGCGAAGCGTCAAAACGTTTTGCCGAACTGGGGTCAGAAGGTTTTTCCAGGATAAATTATGCGATGATGGCAATATTCGCTGCCGGAATAATCTTATGGATTACGGAGCCAATACCCAATTATCTCACTTCATTGATTATTATTCTGGCAATAGTGTTAACCGGAGTAACTACAGACAAGGTGGCCTATGCACAGTTGGGCCACCCTGTTATGTGGTTAAATATTTTATCGTTTATTCTTGCAAGCATGCTTGTTAAGACCAGGGTTGCCAAGAGATTTGCCTTGTGGTTTGTTCTCCGGTTTGGAAAAAATGCTACAATGGTTATTTTTAGTTTTATTGTAATAAACATTGTCCTTTCTGCGTTTATTTCTGCCACTTCTGCCAAGGCTGCTATTCTACTCCCAATTTTTATGGTAATTGCTGCAATATATGGTGCCACCGGGGGCGAGAACAGAAATAATTTCGGCAGGAACCTGGTTTTGCAGAACCTGTTTCAGATAAATATTGGCGCAAGCGGCTTTGTTACCGGTTCGGGAGCAAATTTGCTGGCCGGTTCATTAATTGCGGGAGCAATGGGTTGGGGCGTTTTCAGTTTCCAGGACTGGTTTATCGCGGCCTTTCCGCTATGCGTTATTTTAATACTTATTGGCTGGTTTGTGGGGCTGAAAGTGATTTTCCCATTGAAGGAGAGTGAAAAACACCCGCAAATTGAGGGTGGAATGGAAATGCTCAAGGAAGAGTTTCATAAAATGGGAAAAATGAGTTTCGAAGAGTACAAGGCAATTGCAATTTTTGTACTGGTTCTGGCTCTCTGGGCAACAGACAAGCAACACGGGATAAACCAGACTGCTGTTGCATTTATGGGTGCTGTAGCAGCTCTTTTGCCGGGAATAGGAATAGTTAAGTGGAACGATGTAGATATTCCCTGGCACCTTCTTCTTTTCTCTGCTGGAGCATACACCCTTGGAGCCGGACTAGAAGCCACAGGCCTTCCGGCAACAATGGTGGACGCTTTGTTTGATTCCCTGGGAATAACTGCACATACTCCTTTTTGGGTATTGTATGTAATTCTCACTGCAGCAATGATTTTTTCTGCACTCATATTTGAATCAAAAACGATGCGAGCTCTTATATTTGTGCCAATAGCCATTGGTGTCGCGCAGAAATTCGGCTACTCAGTACTCAGCCTTGCTTTTCCTGTTGCACTCCTTATTGAGCATGTTTATGTTCTTCCATTCAACAGCAAGCCCGCTGCTTTGTTATATACAACAAACCACTACAGTTGGAGCGACACGTTCAAATACGGTATTACAATGATGATAATTAGCTGGTTTATGATATTGATATGGGGAGAGACTGTACTTAACTGGCTTGGATATACAAACGGATTACTATAGAAATTATGATAGATATTCTGGCAAAAATTCATGATAAATTTTCCATCGAATTTAAGGTTGGTTTTCATGCACGAAGGAGAGTCAAGATAAACGACTTTGTAATGAATACATGGATATTTGTGCCGGACAGTCTGGACATAAATTCGCAAACCTATACAAGAGAGCATTTTTACAGAGATATCAGGGATAACATAAGGCTGATAACTCCGATATTTCTCCTGAGAGACATAACAAGAGGAGAGAATAGCCCGCTTCAACATCTGGAATTCGCTTTCAATAACATTGCGTCATCTCCGTCAAGAAGCTCAGTTGCAGAGTTCGAGTACCAGATAAAGATGTTCTCTGCAATATTCAAAAGTGCCCTGCGAGATCAGATAAAATATATTTTTGTTACAGCCCAAAAGGAAGACCGCGATTTCCTGTTCGACTCACTTTTGGAAGATGTCACGGATATCCTTTCAAAATACCGTTCCTTGTCTAACATTATTAAGACCCACACAGTATCTCAGGAGAATTATAACTACTTTGAATTTGGCGACGAGTTTATGTCTAATGTTGTTGAAAAGCAGTTTTATACACTTTTAGCAACGCTCAATTCACGTGATAAAGACTTTGCGGACCGTTTTCGGAAGAAAATTCTTCAAACTATTGATGGTGAGATACAACATAAAACTGCGAATGGCTACCCTGTTGTATCTCCCGACAGTACAGACAAATACAGGGATCTTGTTTTTAGAAGAGGGGTTTTGAAAAAATTTATTGAAAGCGACCTTTTCCTAACAGCGAAAAAGAAAAAAGACGGAGTTCTCATTGAGCAAATTTACTTTAGCCTTGCTGCAGGGGTGTCAATGATTTTTGCAACCACAGTTGCATTCTCCTTCCAGTTGAAATTCGGTAATTTTACGATGCCTTTCTTTGTAGCTCTCGTTGTGAGTTATATGTTAAAAGACAGAATCAAAGACCTTATGAGATACTATTTTGCACACAAAAGACGTGCAAAGTATTTTGACAATAAGATAACCGTGAGCATAAAGGAAAACATCATCGGGTGGAGCAAAGAGGGGTTCGACTTTATTTCCGAGAGAAATGTCCCAAAAGAAGTTCTGCAGATTCGTAACCGCTCTGCGTTACTTGAAGCCGACAACAGATATACACAAGAAAAGATAATCCTGTACAGAAAGCTTATGCAAATAGACCGGGAAAAACTGGATGAAAACAGTAAATATTTTGTTGCAGGAATTAATGAAATTATACGGATAAGCGTCCAGTCTTTTCTCAATAAGATGGACAACCCCGAAGTTCCTCTCTACATATCAAAAGCAAACGGAGACATAGAAAAGCTACAGGGAATAAAAGCCTACTACCTCAACTTTATCATCCAGCTTAAATACCAGGACTTCGAAAAATTCAAACGCTACCGCGTTATAGTAAATCGTAACGGCATCAATGCCATCGAAGAACTGAGGTAGGAGCATTGGAGAATTTGCTCCAATGCTAATTATTCTTATTTAAATTAAAGTCCGGCAATAATCTTCCGGATTTCTTCTTTTGTTTTACCTAGCTTTATTTGGATTTTTCCCAGCATCTCGTCTTCTTTACCGTCTTCAAACATTAGGTCATTATCGGTTAAAATGGCAAATTTTTGTTTTAGTTTGCCTTTTTGCTCATTCCAGTTTCCTTTTAATTCCAGTGTTTCCATTTTCGTGTATTTTAAAATATAAAAATTACAATACACAAAATTGGCCACAAAAAATCCTTAAATTGTTATACACTTCCTGAAATAAGTTATATTATTCACATTATTTGTCTTCCTTTTCTAATCCGGCTTTTTCCATTTTTTTTAACCAGAGAAAACTAAGGAATCCGAATAAAGCCATTCCTGCCAGGAAGATAGGGTAAGCGATTCTCCAGTGTTCCGGGCCTGTCATCATTGAAAATTCCGACATTCCGCCAACACCTGAAAGCAGGGTAAGGGGCATAAAAATGGTTGTGATAAATGTGAGCCGTCTTACAGTCGCGTTAGTTTGGTTTGCCGAACGCGCCATCTGGTTGTTAAGCAGCGAAAGGTTCATCTCCATGAGGCTTGTCACAACCTCGCGGTATGTTTCGGTAAGTTCAAAAAACCTTGCAAGATGGTCGTATATATCGCGGTAATGGAAAATGGCTTTTTCGCTTATATAAGGGCAATCTTTCCTGCATATTTTCAGCATAATTTCCCGCTCATGGAACAGACTTTTGCGAATGGTCAGCAAGTTCCGCCGCAAGTGCTGCAAGTCGGAAAGACTAAATTTAACCAGGTCCTTCATCATCATGTCTTCGGCATTGTTGAGGTCATCTTCTACTGCTTCAACTGCAATAAATTTTTCGTCGACAATAAGGTCAAGAATAATATGCATTAGAAAAGCGGGACCCTGACCGGTATTTACTACACTTTTTTTTACCAGTTGCTCAATGTTTTCCATCAGTGCCCTGCCGGTTGGCCCGTGGTGATTGACCGTTATCAGGAAGTTTTCTCCAATGAAAAAATTCACCTCCTCGATGATTATTTTCTTTTTGGAATAGTTGAAAGCATTGAATAGTATATAGGTATGACCCGGAAAATCTTCAATTTTTGGTATTTGACCTTCATTCATGCAATCTTCAATGGATAAAGGGTGAATGCCCATTTTTTCCGTGAGCGGGGAAAGTTCTTCCAGCGTAGGATGTATGTAAGACAACCAAATGTACCCACCGGTTTTAACCACTTCCAGTGCTTCATCAAGACTGGATATAGAAACAATATTGCCGGGTTTGGAAATATGAAAAAAATGAGAATCTTTCATGGCTTTGCTAATTTTATCATATAAAAGTAGTCATAAGAATTCCGTATACCATTAAAAGCTTCGGGAATATGTTATATTATTCACTCTTCGCATAAAATAATTCAGAAATAAATAATATTTAATTGTTAAATATTATTTATTTTTATACTGAAATTATGTATTGTTGTACATATCTATCTTAATTTGCTCCATTTCATTCATTTAACTAATTTCTACATCAGGCTAACCATAATATTTATGGCTGGCTGTTGCTAAAATGCTCTTTGACATCCCTCTCCCGCTTAAGTTAACTACTTATTCTCAGGCGCAATTCTCTAGTTAAACACGAAGATTTCAAAGAAGATTAGTGTCCACTTTTGTTCTTAATTATTCAATTAACTTAAATTGTAAAAGATGGCAAAACAAACATTTCTAATTTTGTGCAGTTTTCTACTTATAATAAGTACGGCATTTGCACAGAATAAAGTTACCGGCGTTGTAACCGATGCTGCAGATGGATCAAATATCTCGTTTGCAAGTATCCTTATCAAGGGTACTTCAATTGTTACTGCAGCTAATGCCAATGGCGCTTACGTTCTTAATAACGTACCCGCAAATGCGGTTCTTGTTTTTTCTTCTATTGGGTATCAGTCTCTGGAAGTTCCCGTTGAAGGAAGAGCTTTGGTAAATGTATCTTTGACACAGGTAGCTGTTGGACTTGAAGAAGTAATGGTAGTAGCGTACGGGTCCGTAAAAAAAGCTTCCTATTCAGGTTCTGCGACTCAAATCAAACAAGAGTCTTTTAAAGATGTTCCTATCGTCAGTTTCGAACAGGCTCTGGTTGGGGCTGTACCAGGTGTACAGGTTTCACAAATGTCAGGTCAGCCTGGTGCGCTTCCGGAGATTCGGGTACGTGGATTTGGTTCATTCAATGCTGGTAATGAACCTTTGTATGTTGTCGATGGTGTCCCTGCCACTAGTGGAGACTGGGGTTCCGAGAATATCTATACAAGTTCTATGAACTATTTGAATCCTGGTGATATTGAGTCAATTACTGTCCTGAAAGATGCAGCAGCAGCCTCTCTATATGGCTCTCGTGCATCAAACGGGGTTATTTTGATTACAACAAAGAAGGGTAAGGCTGGTAAAACGGTTTCGACATTCAAGGCAAATGTTGGCGTTTCTTACTTTGCAATGAACAACTATCCGCTGGCAACCGATGCTCAGCAAGAAATGTTGTTAAGGGAATCGTGGCAAAATTATGGTAATGACAATCCTGTGAAATGGGCACCATATGGCTCCTTAAATGCTTATGTGGATGCGATGTCTGAAAAGTATTTCCCTTCAAAAAAATCAGACTATATATACGTTAACTGGGAAGATGTATTGTTCCGTACAGGAGTGTCTCAAAATTATGAATATAACATTTCCGGCGGCAGTGATAAATCCAGGGTTTTTGCGTCGGTAGCATATAATGATGAAAAAGGGGTTAATGTTATTGAATATTTAAAGAGGATAACAGCTTCCATTAACGCCGAAAGTAAAGTAAACAATAAGATTTCAATAGGTGGTTCTGTGCAGTTCTCAAACCAGAATCAGAGTGGTCACCAGGATGGAGCAGCAAAAGATAATCCGTTCTATCTTATGAAAGTCCACTTAACAAGCAGATGGCCTTACAAATATGCATCAGACGGTTCGTACTGGATGGAATCATATAATGGCGGTTCTCAAAGAAATCCGGTGAGCCAATTTAATTTGCAAATCAACGATGCAGCTCAGATGCGTTTATTGTTAAAAGGTTGGGCAGAGGTTAAGATTAATGATGATATCAAAGTAAAGAGTATAATCAGTAATGACTTTCTGTATGTTCACGACCGCTTCGGTTGGCTTTACGGTCACGTTAACTTTACTGCTTATGGAAATGGTTATATGTCAGACAGATATCGTTTCGTTAACAAGATGGTCAGTTCTACAACTGCAAATTACACCAAGTCATTTGGCAAACATAATATTGCCGCACTCATTGGCTGGGAGGCAGAAAAAGAACATTTCCTGTATACAAGAGTTGGAATGGTCGACTTTGCAAACTTTGGTGCAACAGAATCTGCATTGGCAACAACTCTTGACGAAGCATACACATACACAAAAAATTCAAATTTGCTCTCGGCAATCAGCAATTTAAATTATGATTATGCTTCCAAATATTATATTTCAGGCTCTTTCCGACGTGACGGATCTTCAAGACTAAGTGCCAAGAACAGATGGGGTAATTTTTGGTCATTATCAGGTTCCTGGAGGCTTAAAAACGAACCTTTCATGAAAGACATAAGCTGGCTGGATGAATTCAGAGTTCGCGGATCATATGGAACCAGCGGTACTCTTCCTAACGATTATAACGGATATATGGCAGTATTTGATTATGATATTTACGGTACTACAGGTGCAGGATATCCTGTTAATCTTGCAAACTCCGACTTAACATGGGAGAAAAACCTGAACTGGAACGTTGCTTTTGATGCAAGAATTTTTGATAAAGTAGACATAGTAGCTGAATATTATAATAAACATACAACTGATTTGCTTTTGGATGCAACTGTTCCTACAACAACAGGTTTCACATCTGCTCTTACTAATATTGGTTCTATGCTAAACAGCGGTATTGAACTATCAGTTAATGTTGATATAATAAAGAAAAAAGACATAAGCCTGACATTTGGTGCAAACTGGGCTACACTGCATAACGAAGTACTGTCTCTTTCTGAAGAAGGCGAGCAAATAGTCAGTCGTCCTCATGTCTGGAAAGCCGGCTATTCATTTGTGCAATATTACACTAGAGAGTATTACGGAGCCGATCCCGCAACAGGCCAGGCAATGTATTATTCAAACAAGATTTTGGCCGATGGTTCAAAAGACAGAACATTGGTTTCAAGAGCTCAAGCTTCCTCTTCTATATTGGAAGGAATGACTGCAATCCCTAAGGGATTTGGCGGTTTTAATGCGACATTCTCCTGGAAATCGCTTACTGCATCTATGGCGTGGTCTTACAAATATGGGCATTATGTATGGGATAATGGTTCCGACGATATGGAGACCGACGGTTACAACTCTTATGCAAATATAGCAGCATCTCAGGTAGAGCGTTGGCAAAAGCCGGGTGACGAAACTTATCTTCCGCGTCGTGTTGCAGGAAACACAGGTGGTGGTTACTACGACTCAAGCCGGGCGTTGAAAAAAGGTGATTATTTACGATTGAAGAATCTTAGTATTTCATATACTCTTCCCAAAGATCTCAGGAATTACCTCAAATTATCTAGTGCAAGAGTATTTCTTTCCGGAACCAACCTTCTTACTTTTACCGGTCTGAATTTTGACCCTGAAGTACAATCCAATGGTTATTATAACTTCTCCCTTCCTGCATTAAGAACCATAACGCTTGGTGTAGAAATATCACTTTAATAAAAATAAACTCTAATTGATATGAAAAAATATATTCTAAATATTATAGTTGTCCTGGTAGTGATATTCTCCTTTTATTCATGCGAAAGCTTCCTGGATACAAAGCCTACAAATGTAGTTGTTTCAGAAACTGCAATGCGAACTCTTTATGACGCAGGCATTGCTGCCAACGGATTGTATGTAGATATGAAATGGTATGACTACTATGGAACATATATGCAATTAATGGGAGACGAAAGAGGAGATAACATTCAGCCACGCACGATGTCATCCGGATGGACTCAGATTTATACTTTAGGCTATGATTCAGAGTCGAATACATATTTTAATATGTGGGCTAAATGCTATGAAACAATAATGAGGTGCAACACTCTTCTTGAAAATATAGACAAACTAACTTTAACTTCAAGTGCAGACAAAGCAATCAGAGATGACTACAAAGGGCAGGCTTATGCTGTTAGGGCTTTAAATTACTTTGACCTTGCCAGATTGTACGGATATCCTTATGCAAAGGATAATGGAGCTTCACTGGGCGCTGTTATCATTACTAAGGTATCTTCTGCTTCAGAAGCGAAACTGCCAAGAAGTACCGTCGCTAAAACTTACGAACAGGTTTTCGCTGACCTTACGGCTGCATTACCATTACTTTCTAAATCCAAAAATACTGGCCATTTCAACTATTGGGCAGCAAAGCTTTTACAAGCCAGGGCATATTTATACAAAGGAGATTGGAATAATGCATATAACGCAGCAATTGAAGTTATCGATTACTCACCATATTCACTTGTTTCAAACGCAGACTACATTAATTACTGGAAACAGGAAGGTGCATCTGAAACGCTTTTGGAGCTGTTTGTAACAACTCAGTCAACAATAGATGATGATGGAGGATATGTTTCAATGTGTCATAATTTATGGCACGGAGATGTGTCTGCAGGTGCCTCATTAATCCCAACAGTTTCCTGGGTTGATCTCATAAAGTCGGAACCGGGAGATGTTCGTGCACAATTTGTAAGGTACGATTCAAAATATGAAATATCTAAGGCATGGTTGGCAAAATTTCCCGGCAACAATGGAACAAACTTCAGGCTGAATAATCCTCGTCTTCTAAGGTTAGCCGAAGCATATCTGATTGCTGCAGAAGGCGCTTTGAAAGGTACTGCAGGCATTGCCAAAGCCAGTACTTATCTGAATGCTATTCGAAAAAGGGCAAACCCTTCTGTCTCAGACGTTACCGCAACAGACGATTTAATTCAAATCGAAAGAAGGAAAGAGTTCATTGGCGAAGGTCACAGATTCTTTGACCAAATGCGTTTGGGTAAATCAATAACAAGAAAAGACAGTGACGGTTATAATTTTGCTGTTTCGGCCGGTTGCCCTGAAACACTTACCTGGAACAACTATCAAATAGTTCTTCCTATTTCGCATACCGAAAGACAAATATATCCGACACTTCAGCAAAATCCCGGCTACACCGAATAGTCGATAAGATTTTATGTAAAATTGAGAGCGGGCCCATAGTAGAAGCCCGCTCTTTTTTACTTTGACGCAGTTTGAGGTAAGTTCTTGATTTTGAGTAGCTCTAAAAACTAATTTTTATTATAAAATAAAAAATCTATTTCCAAACGGCTGTCAATGTGGTGCTTACCTCAAACTGCGCCAAAGTGTTAAGGCTGTAGATGCAAGGCGGCAAAGTTTTTTTTAGCGGAGCATACTTTTGTATGTGAGCATAAAAAAAGACTGCAGCCAACGAAGCAGATGCAGTCTTTTATCAATTTTAAGCTCCTTGTCTAGGACTTGAACCTAGGACCCCCTGATTAACAGTCAGGTGCTCTAACCAACTGAGCTAACAAGGAATTTATATCCCGTATTGGGAGTGCAAATGTAAGAGGAATTTTATAAAACTGCAAATCTTTGAATCAAAATTTTGAGTGAAATCTTAATTATACTGTTATATAAATGATTTTTGGAGTAATTTTATAACTTTGTAATCGCATTTATGTAATTATGGATATTAATCTTCTGTCGGAACTGCTTAAAGAGCTTATACTTGAAAATAACCGCGTATCCCTTCCGGGAATGGGAAGTTTCGTTTCCGAAGCTGCGCCATCTGTTTTCTCCGACAAAGCCACAGTAATTCATCCTCCGTTCCGCCGGATAATGTTCAGAAGCAGAGAAATCTGGAATGACGAACTTCTGGAAAAAAAATATTCGGAGTTGATGAATATACCGCTCGAAAAAGCCAAGCCTGTTATTTCGGAATTCATAAATGATCTTCGTCGCGATTTGGAAATGACAAAAATTCTGGAACTTCCATATTTGGGAACAATCAGGTTAAACGAGAGAAGCGGATACAGTTTTGTTATAGACAAAAATGTCTTAATCAATAAAGAGGCGTATGGTCTTGAGCCGTTGAATATTAAAGTCCTTTCAAAGCCAGGAGTCGTTGAAACTCTGAGAGCAAAACCGGCAAAAATTTACAGAAACGAGGAGAAATTAAAGAAGGTTGAATCCGAAGAGAATCGTAATATAAAAATGCCTAAGTCATTTCGTATTGTACTTACGATTTTGCTTATTTTGGTTATACTTATAGTTCTGCTTCTGCTGTTCAGCGATCAGCTTAAACCATTGTGGGAAATTCTTCTCTACAACAAACATGAGCGCGAACTTCTAAAGTTATTGATGTAGAACATTGTTATTATCTGTCTAATTATTAGATAAATACTAAAAAGGATAACATCTCAGATGTTATCCTTTTTAATAAATAGCTATTCATTAGTGCCTTAGACATTTTCGTGCCGGGCCTGTAAGAACATTTGGATATTTGGTTAGTTAACAGTTCCGCCGTTCCCGATTCGTTCTTCCGGAGTCACTATCCTCATTTTACCACTCTCTTCTTTTGCCATGAGAATCATGCCATTCGATTCAATACCCTTTATTTTTCGGGGAGCCAGATTTGCTAGAATACAAATTTGTTTGCCAACCATCTCTTCAGGAGTATAGTACTCAGCAATCCCGGATACAATTGTCCTTGTGTCAAGGCCGGTATCAATAGTGAGCTTAAGAAGTTTATCTGTTTTTGGAACGCGTTCTGCTTCAAGTACTGTGGCTGTGCGGATATCCATTTTAGAAAAATCTTCGTATGTGCACTCTTCTTTTTGTGGCAATAATTCAGTTTTCTCTGCATCCTCTTCAGGAATCGAATCTGTTACCGGTACGGATGGCCTGGATGCTTCCAGTTTTGCCAGCTGGATCTCAATTGCACTATCTTCAATTTTATCAAACAACAGATGAGGTTCGTTTACCATATGACCTGGATGGAGAATAGAATCTGAACCAAAATCGTCCCAGTTTCTGCTCTTCATATTGAGCATATATGCAAGTTTTTGTGTTGTGTGAGGCAAAAACGGATCAAATGCAATTGCAAGGTTGGCACAAATCTGAAGGGATACATTCATAATTGTTGCAACTCTCTCCATATCGGTTTTAGCCACTTTCCACGGCTCGGTGTCTGTGAGATATTTATTGCCAAGACGGGCAAGATTCATAGTCTCCTTAATTGCTTCGCGGAAGCGGAAATTTTCAAGACTCTCTTCGATGGATTTTCTTATTACCGGTATTTGAGCCAAAGTATCCTCGTCTGTCTGTTCGCTTTTAAGCAATGAAGGAACTTCTCCGGAGAAATATTTGTGTGTGAGAACTACAACTCTGTTTACAAAGTTGCCTAAGATGGCAACGAGTTCGCTGTTGTTGCGGGTTTGAAAGTCTTTCCAGGTAAAGTCGTTGTCTTTTGTCTCAGGTGCATTTGCACATAAAACATACCTCAGCACATCCTCCATTCCGGGGAAGTCGTCCAGATACTCGTGAAGCCATACGGCCCAGTTTCTGGATGTCGATATTTTATTTCCTTCGAGATTTAGAAATTCATTTGCCGGAACATTGTCGGGCAGGATATAACCGTCGCCGTAGGCTTTGAGCATAGCCGGGAAAACTATGCAGTGAAATACGATATTGTCTTTTCCGATGAAGTGCAAAAGACGGGTATCTTCGCTCTTCCACCATTTTTCCCACTCGTCTGGCATCAGTTCAATAGTGTTCGAGATATATCCTATAGGAGCATCAAACCAAACATAAAGCACCTTTCCCTCGGCACCTTCAACCGGAACAGGAACTCCCCACTCGAGGTCGCGGCTTACTGCTCTTGGCTGCAAACCACCGTCCAGCCATGATTTACACTGGCCATACACATTCGTTTTCCACTCTTTATGCTGTTCCAGAATCCACTCTCTAAGCCATGGCTCATATGCGTCCAGAGGCAGATACCAGTGAGATGTCTTTTTGAGAACAGGAGTGTTTCCGCTAAGAGCAGAGCGCGGATTTATCAGCTCACTCGGGCTGAGTGTGCTGCCGCACTTTTCGCACTGGTCGCCGTATGCATTTTCGGCACCGCATTTAGGGCACGTGCCTGTAATATACCTGTCTGCAAGAAAATGGTTTGCCTCTTCATCAAAATACTGTTCACTCTCTCTCTCAATAAACTTTCCGTCTTCGTATAATTTTTTGAAAAATTCCGACGCTGTTTTATGATGAATATCAGAACTTGTTCTTGAATATATGTCGAAGCTTATCCCAAGACGCTCGAAAGAGTCTTTTATAATAAGATGATACTTATCCACAACCTCCTGAGGAGAGCAGTTTTGCTGCCTGGCTTTAATGGTAATGGGAACTCCGTGTTCGTCGGAACCACAAATAAACTTCACATCCCTTCCACGCATTCGCAGGTAACGTACATAAATATCTGCAGGAACATAAACTCCTGCAAGGTGACCAATATGTACTGCTCCGTTGGCATAAGGGAGCGCCGCTGTTACCAGATGTCGTTTGTAGCTTTTTTCCATTTTTTAAAAACAATTAGGATGCAAATATAAAAATTTATATGGTTAGTCTGTTTAACTCCTTGGAGAGCTGATTCCTCACATTCATAAGTGTTTGAAGCTGACCAAGAAGCTCCGTTTGCCTCAGGTCATCGCCCGGTCTAAGTTTTATCATCTCCTCGCGCAGTTCCTGATATGCAATTGCCGTAATTTTTGCCTTATACACCATAATTGCTTTGGGAACGACCATTGAGAGTACGTTCTCCTCAGGGACAAGTGCTGCAACAAACTGCTTAATATTAAGGTTATGTTCCTGAATAAGTATTGAAGTAACCACTTCTACCACTTTAGAGTCCCGATGATTCGTGAAATGTTTTTGAATTTCCTCCTGACCGGCTTCCCTAAGTTTGTAATACTCTTCAAAGATGTTTTTGTATAAAAGATTCTGAAACTCAAGCTCGTCGTTTTGCAGTTCAATGAGAATAAACTGCGATACCGTAATGGCAGACTGAATTTCATCATTTTTTCCGTAAAGAGGGCACTCTCCGAATTTCATAAGATAATATAGCAAATCCCGCTCTGCAGGCTCGCAGTATATGTTTCTTACAAACTGAGGGAGTTGCTCGCCGGTATTGATATCGGGGATGGAAGAAGGGAGGCCCGATTCGGAATAACTTTCCTGTTGCTGATAGCCTCCGTATGGGTGCCTCACTTTCCGAAGCTTGTTTACCTCGCGTGCAAGAAGATTCTGTTCGAATTTGAGCTTGATACTGCACTCTTCGATATAAACGGCCCTTGTAATGGCATCCGGGATTACCGAAATACTTGTGATGACTTCATTTATCAGTTGCCTGCGCTTAATGGGGTCCTTGTCGGCATCTGCAGAGAGCAGTTCAATTTTAAATTCTATAAAATCGCGCTCGGCATTTTGCAGATAATCCTTAAGCTGAGCCGGAGTGCTTTTGCGTGCGTACGAATCGGGGTCATCTCCTTCCGGAAAGAGTACGACCTTAACCTGCAAGCCCTCCTCAAGAAGCATATCTATCCCTCTGAGTGAAGCCTTTATTCCGGCAGCATCACTGTCGTAAAGTATTGTAACCTGTGGGGCAAATCGTCTTATGAGCCTTATCTGTTCAGATGTGAGAGAGGTCCCGCTTGATGCTACCACATTCTCAACTCCGGCTTGTACAAGCGATATTACATCGGTATATCCCTCTACTAAATAGCACTTCTGAAGCCGTGCAATTGCACTTTTGGCAAAAAATATCCCGTAAAGCGACCGGCTTTTACTGTAAATCTCACTTTCGGGAGAATTAATGTATTTGGCTACAGATTTATCGGTCCTTAGAGTTCTTCCGCCGAATGCAATTATCCTGCCCGTGAGCGAGTGGATTGGAAACATTACCCTTTCGTAGAAACGGTCCGCAACGTCCCCGCTCTCTTCCTTCTCTATTCCCAGCCCTGTTGATACTATGAACTCTTTTTTATACCCGGCCCGCATTGCCGCAGAAGACATACTTCCGTCGCGACCTTCCGGTGCCCATCCAAGCTGGAATTTTTTAATTGTCTCTTCGTCAAATCCTCTCTCCTTGAAATAGCTGAGGCCTATGGCTCTTCCTCTTTGCGAATTCCATAAGGCATTTGAGTAGAACTCCTGTGCAAAAGCAGTAACAACCAGCAGGCTTTCGCTTTTGAGCCGTTGCTGGATTTCTGCCTCGCTCTCCTCTCTCTCCTCTACCTCTATTCCATATTTGCGGCCGAGAAACCTCAAAGCTTCAACATAGGTGAGGTGTTCGTGTTCCATTACGAAGTTAACGGCATTTCCTGCCTTGCCGCATCCGAAACACTTGAAGATACCTTTGGACGGAGATACCGAAAATGACGGTGTCTTCTCATTATGAAAAGGGCAGCAAGCTGTATAGTTTGCCCCCCTTCTCCTTAATGACACAAAGTCGCTTATTACATCGACTATCTGAGCACTGTCAAGTATTTTGGATATAGTGGTTTTACTGATCATCAGTTATCAGAAGCTCCTGAAGCCAACGGCTTTTTTAGCCTCATAAAGAGTTGCCGATGCACTCTCACGTGCCTTTTCGGTTCCTCTTTTAATTACCCTTTGCAAAAAGGCTTCGTCTTTGTATATCTCTTCTATTTTCTCCCGGATTGGAAGTGTGTGCCGGCAAATGTCGGTTGCAAGCTGCTTTTTAAGGTCGCCGTAACGAATTGTACAATTGTTAAAGGCTTCTTTAAACTGAACAACCGTTTCGGGTGCAGATACAATTTTCAGAAGAGTAAATAGATTTTCGACAGGTTCGGCCATTTTGCTGTTTTGCTCTACGGGACCGGCATCTGTCACTGCTTTCATCACCTTTTTATGGATAGTCTTTTCGTCGTCGAACAGGTATATTCCGTTTCCTTCGCTCTTTCCCATTTTGCCGCTTCCGTCAAGACCGGGAACTTTTACAAGGTCGCTCCCGAAATTGAAAGCCTGAGGTTCCGGGAACAGTTCAACTCCGTAAAGATTGTTAAACCTTCGTGCAAGAAGCCTTGCCATTTCGAGGTGCTGCTCCTGATCTTTCCCTACCGGAACCTTGTTTGCCCTGTGGACAAGAATATCGGCAGCCATCAGAACTGGGTAGGTGAGCAAACCGGCGTTTACATTCTCCGGATTCTTTCTCACCTTCTCTTTAAATGCAGCTGTTCTTTCCAACTCTCCCTTATATGCAATCATATTGAGCAGAACATACAACTCCACGATTTCCGGCACATCGCTCTGAACAAAAATTGCCGATTTTTCGGGATCAAGCCCCGAAGCAAGATACTCGGTTAAAATTGTTTTAACCCCTGAATGGAAATCATCGGGGTGGGGATGTGTTGTTAATGAGTGCAGGTCTGCAATAAAGAAAAAGCAGTTGTACTCGTCCTGCATTTTTATGTAATTCCTGAGTGCACCAAAATAGTTACCAAGGTGCAGGTGACCCGTAGAACGAATCCCGCTTAATACTGTCTCCATTTGAAAAAGCTAATGTTAACTAATTAATTAGTCTTTAATTTCAGTAAGTTTAAGACGAATCTTTGCTTCGATCTCATCCATAAGCGCAGGGTTGTCCATCAGAATCTGTTTAACGGCCTCTCTGCCCTGACCTACTTTTGTGTCGGCGTAGCTAAACCACGAACCGCTCTTTTTGATGATTTCAAATTCAACTCCAAGGTCAATAATCTCTCCGATTTTTGAAATACCCTCGCCAAATACGATGTCAAATTCTGCTTTGCGGAAAGGCGGTGCCAGCTTGTTTTTTACAATTTTGGCCCTTGTCCTGTTTCCTGTTGCCTCTTCGCCATCCTTAATCTGAGTTATTTTTCTCACGTCGACCCTCACAGAAGCATAAAACTTAAGTGCGTTACCGCCGGTTGTAGTTTCCGGATTTCCAAACATTATCCCTATTTTATCGCGAAGCTGGTTGATGAAAATACAACAAGTGTTCGTTTTGCTGATGTTTGCAGTTAGTTTGCGCAATGCCTGGCTCATCAGCCTTGCCTGAAGACCCATTTTTGAGTCACCCATTTCGCCTTCAATTTCTGCTTTAGGCGTTAATGCTGCAACAGAGTCAATAACAATAATGTCAATTGCGCCTGAACGTATCAGAGCATCAGTAATTTCAAGAGCCTGTTCGCCATTGTCCGGCTGGGAAATGAGAAGCGTGTCCACATTCACTCCGAGATTTTTGGCATAAGTTCTGTCAAATGCGTGTTCGGCATCAATTATTGCCGCAATTCCTCCGGTTTTCTGAGCTTCTGCAATGGCATGAATTGCCAGAGTTGTTTTACCGCTCGATTCCGGCCCGTAAATTTCAATAACGCGGCCTCTCGGATATCCTCCTATTCCAAGTGCGTGGTCCAAAGCAATAGACCCCGATGCAATTGTAGATACCTCCCATTTTGGCTGCTCCCCCATCTTCATAACGGTGCCCTTCCCATAATCCTTCTCCAGTTTGTCTAAAGTTGCCTGTAAAGCTTTTAGCTTATCGGCACTTACCTCAGCACCCTTTTTTAATTCTGCACTCTCTTTCGCCATAATGTTTATGTTTTAAATTCACACAAAAGTAACAAATCCTTTTCAAATTTCCCTAACTTTGCCAAATGAAAAAATGGTTGATTGGAAAGAGCATCAGCGAGCTCGCACAAATTGTGGAAACCCTTGCACTGCCTGCATATACTGCAAAACAACTTGCAGAATGGCTATATAAAAAGAGGGTAAAAGAGATTGAGCAAATGTCGAATCTCTCGAAGAGTTCGAGACAGGCCTTATCGGAAGAATATGAAGTTGGAGGATTTAGCCCGGTTGAGAGTCTTATTTCAGCCGACGGAACAAAAAAATATCTTTTTCCCACATTGAAAGGGAGTACCATTGAGAGTGTAATGATTCCTGAGGAGGAGAGAGCAACTTTATGTGTGTCATCTCAGACCGGATGTAAAATGGGATGTCATTTCTGTATGACAGGAAGGCTTGGCTTTAATGGCAATCTCACTGCCGGGGAGATTATATCGCAGTTTATGAATGTAGAAGAGAGCGAAAATCTTACTAATGTTGTCTTCATGGGAATGGGCGAGCCTCTCGACAATACCGCTGAGGTATTCAGGAGTATTGAAATTTTAACTGCCGACTGGGGATTCGGGTGGAGCCCGAAACGAATCACCCTTTCTACTATAGGCGTCTATCCTGCGCTTAAAGATTTTCTGGATAATTCAAAATGTCATCTTGCCATTTCTCTGCATAACCCGTTTGAAGAAGAGCGGATTCAGCTAATGCCAATGCAAAAGGCTTATCCTATATCTGAAACCGTGGATCTCATAAGAAATTATGACTTTTCCGGACAGCGGAGAGTGAGTTTTGAATACATTATGTTCAACGGATGGAACGACGATAAAAGACATGCAGACGGTCTCATAAGATTATTAAGAGGGATTGAGTGCAGGGTTAATCTTATCCGTTTTCACGAAATTCCGGATTTTCCTTTAAAATCGTCACAAATGGGAATGATGGAGATATTCCAGAACAGACTCAACAAAGCCGGACTGATTGCAACTATCCGCTCATCAAGGGGCGAAGATATACTTGCTGCCTGCGGACAATTGAGCGGGAGCAACCGAAAAATTCTTAAAAAACAAATAAATTCAACAGGTGAATAAAAAGATTGACTACACAGGCTTAACCTCGGCCCAGGCAGAGGAAAGCAGAGCAAAGTATGGCCGGAACGTCCTTACCCCTCCCGAAAGAGAGCCGCTTTGGAAGCTCTTCCTTGAAAAATTCAAGGACCCAATCATACGCATTTTGCTCATAGCCGCATTTCTTTCTCTGGGGATATCATTTATCCATAACGAATTTGTTGAAACCATCGGCATTTTCTTTGCTATATTTCTGGCAACAGGAGTGGGCTTCTGGTTTGAAATGGATGCAAGTAAGAAATTCGACATTCTAAACCAGGTTAACGATGAAACTCCGGTAAAGATTATCCGGGACGGGAACATTATAGAGTTGCCAAAATGCGACATAGTAGTTGGTGACATTGTTGTACTCGACACAGGAGAGGAAGTTCCCGCAGACGGAGAATTGCTGGAAGCTGTTTCGTTGTCGGTAAATGAATCGACATTAACCGGAGAGCCAATGATTTCAAAAAGCACCAATCCGGATTCTTTTGATGAAGAGGCTACATATGCAACAAATCGCATAATGCGCGGAACCACCGTTGTGGAAGGTCACTGCATATATAAAATTACAGAAGTAGGGGACTCTACTGAATTCGGGAAAGTGGCCGAAAAATCAACCGAAATCACCACAGAAGAGACTCCTCTTAACCGCCAGCTTGGCTCTCTTGCTAAATTTATCGGATTTATCGGTATCCTGCTTGCCTTTACAATTTTTACCGTCCTTTTTGTAAAAGACATGTTTTTTGGACCCGCAGAATATTCAACAGGGCAGATGGTTCTGCTGATTTCCTTAATTGCTGCAATTGTTGTTGCCATCTCGAGAATTTGGGTTCCAATCTTATATGACGGGCTGGAGCTTTTTGGCAAAAAAAGAGAATATCCCAAGTCAATTTCTCAGGGCAGCTGGATTAAGTGGTTTGCATACGGAGTAATTACATTCACAGTTCCGGCTCTTGCCGGCCTCGCTTTTGGCATAAATCCGTTTGAGGCGGAATCATGGGTTTCCGTAGACACAGCATCTAAGATCCTGAGTTATTTCATGGTTGCCGTAACACTCATTGTTGTGGCAGTTCCGGAAGGACTTCCAATGTCCGTAACACTTTCGCTTGCAATGAGTATGAGAAGAATGCTCAAAACAAACAACCTAGTGCGCAAGATGCATGCAACGGAGACAATGGGAGCAACAACCGTTATCTGTACAGACAAAACAGGTACCCTCACAAGAAACCAAATGAGAGTTGCCGAAACAGCATTTCCCGGTCTTGACGAAGAGAATCCGGCCAAAGGAAAAGAGAGTGAATTTATTGTTGAGAACATCTCTGTCAACTCAACTGCATTCTTAAACTTCTCCGACCCGGCAAACATAAAGACAATGGGGAACCCCACGGAGGCGGCCCTTTTGTTGTGGCTCTATTCAAAAGGAATAAACTACCTGCATGTGCGCAATGACTCCAGGATTCTGGACCAGCTTACTTTCTCCACAGAGAGAAAGTATATGGGAACAATAGTTTTCAATGCTACCCTGGGTAAAAAAGTGCTTTATGTGAAAGGTGCTCCGGAAATAGTAATCGGGAAATGCAAAGATCATCCTGAAGGCATAAAGGAAAAACTTCTGGGATATCAGGGCAAGGCTATGAGAACTCTGGCTTTTGCATGGAAAGAGGTTGAGGAAAACGACAACAGGTCTGTAGAGGCAATTGCTTCGGACGGGCTGTCATATCTTGGCGTTGTGGCAATTTCGGACCCAGTGAGGGACGATGTTCCGGATGCAGTTTCAAGATGCCTCAGAGCAGGCATAGATGTTAAAATTGTTACCGGAGATACACCTGGAACGGCAAAGGAAATAGGAAGGCAGATAGGAATATTAAAAGAGGGTTACTCCGAAGACGCAATTATCACTGGGGTAGACTTTGAAAAACTTTCCGATGAAGAGGCATTCAAAAGAGTAGCTGTTCTTAAAATTATGTGCCGTGCAAGACCTACCGACAAACAACGGCTTGTTCAGCTTTTGCAGAAACGAGGAGAGGTTGTGGCAGTTACCGGTGACGGTACAAATGATGCTCCGGCTCTTAACTTTGCCAATGTGGGGCTTTCAATGGGTACAGGAACATCAGTTGCAAAAGAGGCGAGCGATATAACTCTGCTGGACGACTCCTTTAATTCAATCGCTACTGCGGTTATGTGGGGGCGTTCGCTTTATCAGAACATCCAGAAGTTTATAATTTTTCAGCTTACAATAAATCTTTCTGCACTAATTATAGTTCTGCTGGGCACTATCTTTGGCCACGAACTTCCTCTCACGGTAACACAAATGCTGTGGGTAAACCTCATAATGGACACTTTTGCTGCAGGGGCACTCGCTTCACTTCCTCCCAATCCAAAGGTAATGCACGACAAACCAAGAGATTCGTCGGCATTTATCATAACAAAGCCAATGAGGTGGAACATTCTTTTTACCGGCCTGCTTTTCGTTGTAGTGCTGTTGGTGCTCCTTTTCAATCTTACAGATGCAGCAGGAGAAATCTCAAGATATAACCTCTCTCTTTTCTTTACTGCTTTTGTGATGTTGCAATTCTGGAACATGTTCAATGCAAAAAGTTTTGGAATAGGCGGATCATCTTTTAAAGGAATACTGAAAAGCCCCGGATTCGTTTTCGTTTCGCTGCTGATTGTTGTTGGCCAGATTTTAATTGTTCAGTTTGGCGGCGATGCATTCCGCACAGAACCTTTGAGCTTCCGGGACTGGGTAATTATTATTGCTTCCACTTCGGTTGTATTATGGATAGGAGAAATTGTGAGACTCATTAAAACGCTCATAAACAAATAAACTATGAAGAAAATTATTTTTCCCCTGGTAATTTGCGCACTGATTCTTGCTTCGTGCGGGACAAAGAAGGCTCAACTCACTCCCGGAGTGTGGAGAGCTGTTCTTCTCACATCGGATTCAACAGAAATTCCGTTCAATTTTGAACTTAAGATATCTCCGTCCGATACAACAATTGAGATTATAACCGGAGAGTCCAGATATGAAGTTAAGGATATTAAAATGGCCGGAGACTCGCTCTTTATTGAGATGCCGCTGTTCAGCTCCCGCTTCGCTCTTGGATTCACAAAAGAGGGGCTCTCGGGCAACTTTGTCCGTACTTCCTATACAATGCCTGTGACAGCTGTTCCCAATACCGGCTGGCGTTTCACAGAAAAGCCGCAGACACCGTCATTCTCTGCTGCCGGCAGATGGCTCGTTAAACTTGGCGAAAATGAAATAATTGGAGAATTTGCAGAAGCAAACGGGAAAGTTACCGGTTCGTTCCTGACCCCGTCCGGAGACTATCGTTTTTTTGAAGGATTGGTTACTTCGGAAAACAAGCTCATGTTATCATGTTTCGATGGAGGGTTTATAAGGCTCTTTACTGCTGATATGGTTTCAAATGATTCCCTTTCAAACATAAAAATGTATTCCGGCTTCAAATCTCTTGAAGAGGGAAGAGCTGTTCGCAAAGAAGATGCGCAGTTACCCGATGCCTATGCAATTACCGGAATGAAAAAGGGATATAAAACACTAGGTTTCTCGTTCCCGAATCTTGATGGCAAGGCAGTGAGCCTTAAGGATGAAAAGTTTGCAAATAAGGTGGTTGTGGTCCAGATTAGCGGATCTTGGTGTCCTAACTGCCTTGATGAAAGCAAATTTTTAGCCGGTGTTTATGAAAAGTACAAACCGTCACTTGAGATTGTTTGCCTTGCATTTGAACGTCCGGAAGGTTTTGATGCAGCCAGGGCCGAAGCGATGAAACTTGTGAGCGTTGCAAAGATTCCTTATGAAGTACTTATATCAGGATTTACTCCTTCAAAAATAAAGGAGGCATTGCCGGAACTCGAAAACTTCAGGGCTTTTCCCACAACAATAATAATCGACAAAAAAGGGAATGTGAGAAAGATACATTCAGGATTTTCAGGCCCCGGAACAGGCGTTCACTATACAAATTTTGTTAAAGAATTTGATACCTTTGTTGAGGAGCTGATAGCAGAAAAATAGAGAGATACGGAAAATCAAAAACATAAAAGCATGAGCCCCGCCAGGGGCTCTTCTGCTCTGCAGGCCATGCAGAGGGTCTGCTCTATGCGTGAATATTGCGAAAGTGATATTTTGTCAAAACTGGAGCGTTTCGAGCTTAATGCCGGAGAAGCGGAGAAGATACTGGAGAGTCTTAAGGAAGATAAATTTGTTGACGACAACAGGTATTCACGGGCTTTTGTAAGAGATAAGAGCCGTCTTTCCGGATGGGGCGGCAGAAAAATTTCGTTTGCGCTCAGGCGCAAAAAAATAGAGCAAAGCATAATTGCAGAAGCAATTAAAGAACTGGACAAAACATCGGAGGCAGAAAGACTTTTAAAGATTCTGACTGTTAAGGCAAAAACAATCGGTAAAGACGAGAGTCGCGCAAAAAAAACTGAGAAGCTAATACGATTTGCACTTTCAAGAGGTTTTGATTATGATCAGGCACTATCGGCGGTTAACAAAATAATTGGTTAACTTTGCACCATTAAAATTATTGAAATGATTAATCTGGAGTATTCGAAAGAGATCCAGCAGCGTCTTACTTCGCTGGGGAGGTCTCTTTGACATCGGTTCTAAAAAAGAAGAATTAATAAAGAGTGAGGAGGCTATTCAGGCTTCCGATTTTTGGAACGACCCGAAAGAGGCCGAGCTGTTCCTTAAAAAAGTTTCTATTCTAAGATTTTGGGTAAAAGGATTTTCGGAGATTGAAAAATATCTTGAAGATCTTATTGTACTCATTGAATTCTCAAAAGAAGATGAGACTATTGAGGAAGAGGTTACTGCGCATTATAACGAATTAATAAAGAAACTTGAAAATCTGGAGTTGAGGAGTATGCTTGGCAGCGAGGGGGACAATCTTGGCGCCATCCTTAAAATCAATTCAGGTGCAGGAGGTACGGAAAGCAACGACTGGTCTTCAATGTTAATGCGGATGTATGTGCGCTGGGGCGAGAGAAACGGTTATAAGGTTCATATCTATGACCTTTTAGATGGCGATGAAGCCGGAATAAAATCTGTGACCATTGAATTTGAAGGAGACTATGCTTATGGTTACCTGAAGGCAGAGAGCGGAGTGCACAGGCTTGTGCGGATATCTCCGTTTAATTCCCAGGGCAAGAGACAAACCACATTTTCTTCGGTATATGTCTATCCAGCAGTTGACGATACAATAACTATTGAAATAAACGCCGGAGACCTCGAATGGGATACCTTCCGTTCCGGAGGTGCAGGCGGGCAGAATGTAAACAAGGTTGAGACCGGTGTGCGGGTGAGGCACCTTCCTACCGGCATTACAGTTGAGAACACCGAAAGCCGTTCTCAGCTCGACAACCGTGCAAACGCAATGAGAATTCTAAAGTCGCATCTGTACGAACTTGAGCTTCGCAAAAGGAAAGAAAAGGAAGCCGAACTCGAAGGTAAAAAGCTGAAAATTGAATGGGGCTCACAAATAAGGAGTTATGTCCTGCACCCGTACAAAATGGTAAAGGACCTGAGAACCGGTTACGAGACTTCCGACACTCAATCGGTACTTGATGGCGACATTAATGAATTTATGAGGAGTTTTCTTATGGGAAGTCAGGGTTAATTGCCCCGATTGGTATGGATTTTGCCGCATTCCCGAACAAAAAAATTATAAACAATAAAGAGATGGAGTTTAAATTTCACACAACATTTCCTCTGGGAGAGGATACAACAAAGTATCATCTTTTAACCAGAGATTATGTGTCAACAGAAAAGTTTGACGGTAAGGATATTCTTAAAGTAAATCCCGAAGGTTTGCGCCTGCTTGCAAAACAGGCAATGCACGATATTGCATTTATGCTTCGTCCGGAGCACAATGAACAGGTGGCAAAAATCCTGAGCGACCCGGAAGCCAGCGTAAACGACAGGGCGGTTGCTCTCACAATGCTTCTTAATGCCGATATCGCATCAAAAGGTGTTCTCCCTTTTTGTCAGGATACAGGAACGGCCACTATTGTAGCAAAGAAAGGCCAGAATGTGTGGACAGGAGGAGGAGACGAAGAGGCGCTTTCGCACGGAGTATTTGATACATACACAACCGACAACCTACGTTATTCACAGACAATCGCACTCGATATGTACACCGAGAAAAACTCGGGCAATAATCTTCCTGCTCAAATAGACATCTATGCAACAGAGGGAGGAGAATACAAATTTTTGTTTGTCGCTAAAGGCGGCGGATCTGCCAACAAAAGCTATCTTTTTCAGGAGACAAAAGCACTTTTGAATCCGGCTTCACTTGAGAAGTTCCTTATCGAAAAGATGAAAACTCTTGGAACAGCGGCATGCCCTCCATATCATATTGCATTTGTAATTGGAGGAACTTCCGCAGAGACCTGTATGAAAACCGTAAAACTAGCTTCTGTAAAATATCTGGATAACCTACCTAAAACAGGGGGTGAAGAGGGGCACGCTTTC
The DNA here is from genome assembly GCA_021371955.1 of Bacteroidales bacterium. GTDB lineage: Bacteria > Bacteroidota > Bacteroidia > Bacteroidales > UBA932 > Bact-08. Next base: position 59,017 of record JAJFVD010000006.1, on the reverse strand, counting down.
CGCGACCTCGAGATGGAGGCAAAACTGCTCAAGGCAGCACAATCATTGGGAATAGGAGCACAGTTCGGCGGCAAGTACTTTGCCCACGACATAAGAGTAATAAGGCTTCCGCGACACGGAGCATCCTGCCCCGTTGGAATGGGAGTATCGTGCAGTGCCGACAGGAATGTAAAGGGGAAAATAAACAAAGACGGTATCTGGCTTGAAACATTGGATTCAAACCCAATCCGCCTTGTTCCGGATAAATTCCGTACTGGCAATGCCGCTCACGAAGGTGGTATTAAAATAGACCTTAACCGTCCAATGAAAGAGGTTCTGGCCGACCTTTCAAAATACCCTGTTTCAACATTCCTTCTGCTTAAAGGAACAATAATTGTTGGAAGAGACATCGCCCATGCGAAGCTTAAAGAGCGCATAGATGCAGGTCTTGGACTTCCTCAATATCTCAAAGAGCATCCCATTTATTATGCAGGACCGGCAAAAACTCCTAAAGGAATGCCAAGCGGTTCATTTGGCCCTACAACTGCGGGCCGCATGGACTCTTACGTGGACCTTTTCCAGAGCCAGGGAGGTAGCATGATTATGATTGCCAAAGGAAACAGAAGCCAGCAGGTAACAGACGCCTGCAAAAAATATGGCGGATTCTATCTTGGCAGCATTGGGGGCCCTGCAGCAATACTTGCACAGGACAGCATTAAAAAAGTAGAGGTTCTTGAATATCCCGAACTTGGAATGGAGGCAATATGGAAAATTGAAGTTGAAAACTTCCCTGCATTCATTCTCGTGGACGACAAAGGAAACGACTTTTTCAAGAAGCTTCTTTAATCCATTTAAACATTGAGTTATACACCTTGTCTCTCACCTCTTTGCGTGAGAGAACAAGGTCGTGTAGCCCATTTGGGAAAATCATCAAATCTGTTTTTCCTTCAATTTTTTTAGAAAAATTCTGAATGTCCTCTACATCCAGAACAGTATCGCTTCCAAGGTGTTCTTTTCTGAATGTCATACCTTTTGAACTGGAGCCGGATGTCATAACCAGAACCGGGCAGGCGATTTTAATTCCTTTTTGCAACTGTTTTTGCCCTTTGTGAATTGCTCTCACCCATGAAGCCGTTACCAGAGGCGATTTTATAGGTTTCATTATCGTGTCAAAGTTCCACTCCCCGTAGTAACTTTTGTGCATACTCATACAATTTACCGGACTCACTTTCCGGTTTACAACCATGTTAGGGAACAGTTTTCCTAACATAGATATTATTGGAACTCCAACAGATTCATTAAACCCATTCATGTTAAAGTCAAAAAAAGGGCTGTTCAGTACAATCGAGACAACAGGAAAATCATCTTTTTTTGAAGCGGCATAAAGAGAAGCAATAAGGCCGCCGGTCGAGTGGGCCATAAGTACAATATTATTGTAGCCGTCACGCCTTATTATATTTATTGATGAGTCTATCTCTTCGAAATAATCTGAGATATTCCTTACATCGTACCAAATTTGATGTGGAAGCTTAGAACGGCCGTAGCGCCTGAGATCAAGTGCATAAAAAGTCATGTTGGCTGCCTGAACCCTTTCCGAAAGTTCTGTCTGAAAGAAATAGTCGCTGTATCCGTGAATGTAAAGTAATGCAGTGTCGCTATTTGCAGGAATGACTCTCATTACAAGGGTGGCAATAGCCGGGCCGTCGAAATCGTCCTTAAGAATTATATGCCTCTTAATGAAATCTTTTCCAAGATAATCTGCAGTGTAGCCATCTGCTTTGTATTCAAGGTTGCTGTTGAAAGAAGGAGAAAACAACCTTTCTTTGCTGCCGCAGGAATTGAGCAAGAGTACTGCAATGGATAATAATAAGATTTTCATATATAGTATTTGCCAATTCAAACAATAAGTAAAGTTATATGTTATTTTTGCAACTTATAAACAACTCACATGATTTACGCTTTTATAGTCATTCTCTTTTCCTTTTTTGGTCTTAGTTTTTATGTGTTCATCAGAGGTTTGCAGGCGCTTCCGCCTTTTTTATGGCTAAAAATCATCTATTCTGTAATATTTATTGGCTCAATGGCCGCCTTTTTTGTTAAGATGTTTCTTGGGGACAATATGCGTCAGTCTGCAGGAACAGTGCTTTCGGCAGTCGGATTTACATGGATGATTGCTCTGGTTTACTTTGCAATATTTATCCTGGGAGTGGATATCATCCGGCTCATAAACAGGATTTTTGACATATATCCGCTTTATATTAAAGAAAATTATCAGCTGGTAAAAACGCTCCTTTTCGTTTTTGGAATTGTAGTCGTTACTTCTGTACTTGCATATGGTAACTATAAGTTCAATAATCCAGTAATCACTACACTTGATTTGACAACACACAAACCTCTTCCCGGAGGTAAGCTTAAACTGGTAGTTGCGAGCGATATACACCTCAGCTCCTACATAAATAAAAAGGACCTGAAAAAATATGTGGAATTAATCAATACCCAAAAGGGTGATGTCATTCTCTTAGCCGGAGATATTGCAGACCGCGACCCGCATCCTCTCATTAACCAGAACATGAAAGAGGAGTTAGGCAAACTTTATGCTCCCCGCGGAGTATTTGCAATAACCGGAAATCACGAATTCTATGGCAGAAAGCGTGAGGAAATTTATAATTACATTAAATCGTCCGGGATTACATTTTTAAAAGATTCTGTCGCTTTGGTTGACAGTGCATTCTATATTGTGGGAAGAGATGATATTACCAACAGCGGCCGTATTTCGCTCGACACGCTTTTAAGAAATACAGATAAATCATTGCCTGTAATACTGCTTGACCATCAGCCCAGAAATCTTGAAGATGCTGCTAAAAACGGAGTTGACCTCCAATTTTCCGGTCATACGCACAATGGACAGTTTTGGCCGGGAAACATACTGGTGAAGCTGTTTTTCAAACATTCATACGGATACTTAAGAATAGGTGATACACAATACTTTGTCACATCCGGACTTGGCCTATGGGGGCCAAAATACAGAATAGGAACAAAATCCGAAATTGTTGTGATTAACCTGATATCAGACAAATAGAGCCGTTACCAGCTTCCGCCTGCACCGCCTCCTCCGAAGCCGCCACCGCCAAATCCTCCGAAGCCGCCGCCACCGCCGCCAAATCCGCCACCACCAAAGCCTCCTGATGACCTGCCGCCGCCGGACAACAGCGAACCCAGTAAAAGCAATTCAAGCGCACCGGGGCCTCTTCTGCCACCGCCGCCAATATTGTTGCTTCCGCCCCCTTTTTTACCTAAAGCAGAGAGGACAACCATGATAATAATGAAAACAATTATACCAATTGCCGGAACAAAGCCGCCTTTATCGGTTTTTGCAGCATACTCCTTGGACGAATACTCTCCGGCTGCAATTGGCAAAATTACATTCAGGGCTTTAGTAATGCCTCCGAAATAATCGTTGTCTGTAAAAGCCGGAATCATCTCATTCTCTACAATTCTTTTGCAAATTGCATCAGGCAGTGCGCCTTCAAGACCATAACCGGTAGCAATGAATGCTTCACCTCTTTCACTGCCGGTTTTAGGTTTTATGAGAATAACAAGTCCATTGTCAAATTTAGATTGTCCAACGCCCCACTGCTCGCCTACGCTGTAGGCAAACTGAGATTTGTCCGTTCCCTCAAGAGAGTTTACGGTAAGAATTACAATCTGATTTGAAGTTTTATTTGAAAAATCGACCAAAGTACTCTCCAACTGTCCTGCCTGCTCGGCTGTAAAGACAGATGCCATATCGTTAACCAGCCTTTGTGGCTGAGGCCTTTGCGGTATCTGAGCCATGAGCCCCGAAACCGTGAAGGTGATAGCTGCAAAAAGCAGAATAATTCTAATCACCAAACGAGATTTCATTGCTCTGTTCATTAGTATCGTCAGATTTATACGGGAAGAATTTTTTAAGATTTTCTCCTGCCATTCCTATGGCAACAGTGAGCCCCTGTGCAATCTCTCCTTTGCGGAGATATTCGCCAAGTGACTCTTTTACCTCATTCCAGAAATCAGGAGGAACTACGGCGTTTATGCCGGAGTCCCCGATTATTGCAAATTTTCTGGATTTATAGGCAATGTATATGAGTACTCCGTTTCGCTCACGGGTCTTGTACATCTTTATTTTATTAAAGATATAGACAGCCCTTTCTACGGGGTCTGCAGGGCACTGCCCTTCTATATGAACTCTTATCTCACCTGAAGTATTGAGTTCGGCAGACTCTATTGCCTTAACAATTTGTTCCGTGTCTGCCTTTGATATAAAGGCTTGTGATTTCACGGTTAAAATTCAACTTTAGGAGCATTTTCGGCACCGGCCTGAGCTTCGAAATATGCCTTTTTGTCAAAGCCAAAAATGCCTGCAAGCATGTTTCTTGGAAACTGCCTGATATAGGTATTGTAACTTCTGGCGGTGTCATTGAACTTTTGTCTCTCAACTGTAATTCTGTTTTCTGTTCCTTCCAGCTGCGCCTGAAGTTCGAGGAAGTTCTGATTTGCCTTGAGATCCGGATATCGCTCAACAACAACCATCAAACGGCCAAGTGCGCTACTTAGTTCGCCCTGTGCAGCCTGATATTGTTTAAGGCTTTCGGCAGTCATGTTGGTTGGGTCAATTGTTGTCTGAGTTGCTTTTGCTCTTGCGTTGATTACTCCTTCAAGAGTTTCTCTTTCGTGAGCTGCATATCCTTTAACAGTTGCAACTAAATTTGGAATAAGGTCACTTCTTCTTTGATATACATTTTCAACCTGCGACCACGCAGATGTAACTTGTTCATCCTGAGAAACCATAGAGTTATATGCTCCCTTGGCCCAGATGAAAATAAAAAATACAACTGCAAGTAACACCAGCAGTGTAATCAGACCTTTTGAAAGTTTCATTTTGGTATGTTTTAAGTGGTTAATTATTAGAGTTGCGGACACACCTTACAGATGCGCCGAAAGTTGACTTACCCGCATAGCTGTATGGGAAATCGGGGCCGTCAAAGTGAATGTAGCGGTAATAGGCATTTTTAGAGTCTTTCTCTGTTGCCGACCACCACATTCCGTATTGGTTCATGTTTACAAAATTTCTGAGGCTGTTTAAAGAGTTGCCTCCTGGAAGCGCATTCCAGTTGAACAGATTGGTCTTTATGTTGTTTGGACTGTATTTCCAGATATTTTCTGAATTTAATTTTGCTGTGACTGATAGCCTTTCGCCAATTTTTGGCCAGTTACTGTCAAATGGAAGAGCAACTCCGCCGTTTGCATTTTTTGCAAGTTCTTCCCAGTCTTCATTTGAAGGGACTCTCCACCCCGCAGGGCAAATGTTCTGGGTTGTCTCTGTCCATGTGTAAAGCCTGCCAAAAATTGCTGCCAAAGCATCTACATTATTGTATGGCATCCCTTTTCCATTCCAGTTGAGGTTTGTATTAAACCAGTCTGTGCTGCCAATGCTGCTGAAATAATATTTTTGTCCGTCCCGGCTGTCTGTGATGTACTGATTTCCTTTAACAACACCACTGAAACTCTCTTCGGAATTTGGATTGAACACAATAACGGTTTTGTTTACCTGGCTTGCAGTATATCGCGGATGCGTTACCCTGATAGTAATATCATAAAGACCAACAGAGTCGGGAACAATTATGGTTCCGGTTGGCCCTAAAAGCGAGTCAACGTTAAATCCTTTAGTGGTCCATTTATAAGTGAGACTGTCTACAGGCAGCGTGATTCCTGTTGCCCTGAGCTCAAACTCAGTGCCGGAAATCAGGTGGGAAGGAACATTTGATGTAAGTGGCCCCGACATATACAGGCCTGTGGTAGTTTCATCAGTTTTGTTGCAGGATACACCGACGGCAATTGTCAGTAAAACTATTGGAAAAAAGAGCCTGAAAAATTCTCGCATATTATTATTATCTATTCACATTTAACTCACAAAGATATATTTTTTATTCTAAATTTGTGCCAAACTATATATTAGCCATGAAATTTCGCAATTCTTTAAAAATCTTTTTATCTGCATCATTTTTTGTTCTTCTTTTTTTAACATCATGTGACAGGAAAACGGAGTACAAAACGATAGACGGCTTTACACAGGGAACTACTTATCATATAGTCTACTCCCATACCGGAGGAGATACACTTAACTCTCTTGTGGAAGAACTTCTTACGAGAGTAGATAATTCATTATCTGTTTATAACAAGGAATCTTTGATTTCAAAGATAAACAGGAATGAAGAGGTTACTCCCGATACTCTTTTTATTAATGTTTTTAACCGTTCAAAAGAATTTTATGACATCAGCGGCGGATATTTTGACATTTCGGCAGCGCCTCTTTTTGATGTGTGGGGTTTTGGGGCTAAAGAGAGGAAAGAGGTTACCAGGCAAATGGTAGATTCAATTCTTGCATTTGTAGGAATGGATAAGGTTTGGCTTGAAAACGGAGTCGTAAAGAAAAGCGACCCGAGAGTTACTCTCAATATGAATGCAATTGCTCAGGGATATACCTCAGATGTTATTGCAGAGGAATTTGATAAAAGGGGAGTTGAAAATTATCTGATTGAAGTTGGCGGTGAAATTTTCTGCAAAGGAGTAAATCCCAAGGGAAAAGAGTGGAGCGTGGCAATAGATAAACCGGTTGAGGGCAATATGATTCAGGGAGAACAGATCCAGGACATTCTCAATCTTTCCGACAGAGGACTTGCTACTTCCGGCAATTACCGCAAGTTTTTTAAAGAGGGAGATAAGGTGTATTCACATACCATTGACCCCAAAACAGGGTTTTCGGCAAAACAGAATCTCCTCAGCGCAACTATAATTGCAAAAGATGCTATGACTGCAGATGCGTATGCAACTTATTTTATGGTTGTTGGCCTTGAAAAGGCAAAAGAGATCCTTGCTTCAAATAAGGATATAGATGGTTATCTGGTTTATGGCGAGAATGGAGAGTTTCGGGTTTTCTCCACTCCGGGAATTGAAATAAGAAAAAACAATAATAAATAGTTCCATGGCAAATAAAATTTCACGAAGAGGATTCATCAAAAGCTCCCTGCTTGCAGGTGCAGCTCTGGGATTTGGTTTTGACGGTCTGGCGAATATCAGGGTAAACAATCGCTTTGACACTATAATTAAGAATGGAGTCATTTATTCCGGGAATCTCCGTGAGCCTGTCAGGGGAGACCTTGGCATTAAGAACGGAAAAATATCTGCCATAGGCGATTTGGGCGAAAGTGCCGATGTAACAGTAGATGCAGGAGGAAAGGCAGTGAGCCCGGGTTTTATTGATATACATACACACACAGACTCAAATCTTTTTGATGCTCCGCTTGGGGACAGTAAAATATATCAGGGCGTTACTCTCGATATTGGGGGGAATTGCGGCGACAGCCCGTTTCCGTCTAAAAAATGGGAGAGTGCCGGAAAGTTTTTTGATGATCTCAGAAGTGAAGGAAGAGGAATAAATTATGGCTCTTTTCTTGGCCAGGGTTCGCTCCGCTCGCGCTTCGTTGGTGACAATAATGTTCCTGCGACAGCAGATCAGCTTAAAGAAATGAAGCGGTATATAGACGAACAAATGGAAATGGGAGCCACCGGAATTTCCTGCGGGCTTGAGTATACTCCCGGTTCGTATGCAAATGAAAAAGAGATTACCGAGCTTTGCAAAGTGGTTGCGAAACACAACGGACTTTTTGCAATACACATGAGAAATGAAGATGACAGGGTTGAAGCTGCCCTTGATGAGGCTATCCGCATTGCAACTGGTGCCGGAGTTAAGCTTCAGATTTCTCACCTGAAGGCACAAAATGCTGCCAACTGGCATAAGGCTCCGGATCTTCTCAAAAGAATAGAAAAGGCTAAAAAAGCAGGGCTGAATATTGCTTTTGACAGATATCCATACATCGCATTTTCTACTGGAATGTCAACATTTATCCCTATAAACGACAGACAGGGAACAACTGAAGAGGTTGTGGCAAGGCTCAGGGACACTGAACAGTCAAAAAAGATAGGGGATTATGCAAAGTCCAGGATAGAGAGACTGGGAGGTCCTCAAAATGTTGTAGTTACATCATGTCATCAGCCTCAGAATAAAAGATTCATCGGGCTCAATGTTGAAGAGTGCGCAAAACTCACATCAATGGATTCATGGGAATTTATCCGCGAATTGCTCATTGAGGAAAACGCAAATGTTGATATCATCGGATTTGCCATGAGGGAAGAAAATGTAAAACTCTTCCTTTCTCACCCACTGGGTATGCCGGCATCCGACGGAAGCGTTTATTCCCCGATAGGGAGACTTGGCGAATCGATGCCACACCCCCGTTCGTACGGAACATTCCCAAGATTCTTTGGCAAGTATTGCAGAGACGAAAAATTAATGTCGCTTTCCGAAGCCGTCCACAAGGCTACAGCGCTTCCTGCTTCAAGGCTTGGGCTAAGGAAAAGAGGATTACTGGAAATTGGTTACCATGCAGATGTTGTAGTGTTCGATTCCGAAAAGATTATAGATACAGCTACATTCGCAAGCCCTCATCAGTTTGCAAAAGGAATTGAACATGTGTTCGTGAATGGCATTTACACGATAAAAGAGGGAAAACCAACAGGTAAGCTTGGCGGGGTAATTTTATAATTACTGCTCCGCTTCGTGCTTGTCAAAAGCCTGAACGATTTTTGAGACGAGTTTGTGACGTACAATGTCTTCCTTCCCAAAGTCAATCCGGCATACACCCTTTATTTTTCCAAGCAGTTCGACTCCTTTAATGAGTCCGGAATCCGATTTGTGCGGAAGGTCAATTTGAGTTGCATCTCCTGTAACGACAAATTTGGAATTTCCGCCCATCCTGGTCAGAAACATTTTCAGCTGGCCATAAGTTGTATTCTGTGCTTCGTCGAGAATGACAAAGGCACTCTCCAGCGTGCGCCCCCTCATATATGCCAGCGGAGCAATCTGGATAGTTCCGTCTTCGATTAGAAACTCAAGTTTTTTCGCTGGAATCATGTCCCTAAGGGCATCATATAAAGGCTGAAGGTAGGGGTCCAGTTTTTCCCTCAGGTCTCCCGGAAGAAACCCGAGCCTTTCACCTGCTTCAACAGCCGGTCTGGTGAGAATAAGTTTCTTCACCTCCTTGTTTTTAAGTGCCCGTACGGCAAGAGCAATTGCTGTGTAAGTTTTTCCGGTTCCGGCAGGGCCTATTGCAAAGATGAGGTCGTTTTTATAATAACTTTCTACAAGTTTCCTCTGATTTTTTGTGCGGGCACGTATTATCCTGCCTTCGTTGCCGTAAACAATGATGTCCTGTTCGGAATCTTCTGCACCATCGCCTTTTGGCGAGCCATCGAACAGGCTGTTGATGTCATCTTCGTTCAAACGGGATTTTGTAAAACGCTTCTCAACCAAAATATTAATCTTCTCCTCAAACTTTCGCACATCGGAAATACTGCCCCTGAGTAAAATTTCCGATCCCCTGGCAACAACTTTCATATTTGGGAAAAACCCGGAAAGCAGGTCAATGAGCTTATTGTTTACCCCGTATATATCAACAGGATCTATCTCGTCCAGTGTTATTGTCTTTTCAATCATTTTTTACTTTCAGATATTGATTCTTCATTTTTTTATAATCATCCCTGTTGTGAAGTTTATGAGGTTTATCTATGTAGTCCTCAACAGGAATAATGCTGAAATTCTTTTCAAAAGTTCCGGGTCTGGTGGTCCAAATATACTCAAATTTTGGAGCCAGTATCCTGCATTCGCCAAGCCAGTTTTTCACCAGGTCTATCCGGAAAATCATGCCAAGTCTGGTGTAAACGGCAGTCATATTTGATATTGCATTTCCAAGAGAATAAACGGTAACCCCGTTTACTTCGCCCGAAAGTTCTCTGCGGATATCCACATCCTGAGTAACATGAGGGTGTGAGCCAATGATAATGTTTACTCCTTCTCTGTTGAAAAGTTCTGCCCATTTCTCCTGCTCTCCGGAGTGAGACAGAACATATTCAGTCCCCCAGTGCAAACACGCAATAATGAAATCGGGGTCTTTTGTCTTTGCCCGCGCAATATCTTTTTTTACAACATTGCTGTCCAGAAGTTTTACTACATACGGTTCAGGCACAGGAATGCCATTTGTTGCATAGGTGTAGTTTAGAAAGGCAATCCGGAATCCTTTCAGCTCAACAATAAGAGGGTTGTGCTCTTTTTCTTCTTTTTGGTTTCGGTAAATGCCCGTATATAAAACTTTGAGACTGTCGTAAAGAGAGATGCTTCCTTCTATTCCCCTTTTCCCTTTGTCGCATGTGTGATTATTTGCCGCAAGGAAAAGATCGATGCCGTTTTTTTTGCTGTCCGATAACAGCGATGCCGGAGAGGAAAAGTTTGGGTAGCCCGAATATGGTGCTGGAGCAAAGGTTGTCTCCATATTTGCGACTCTCAGGTCTGTTTCGCCAAATCGGGACTGAAGGTGTTTGAAATAAGTGCTGTAATCGTATGTGCCGGAGTTTTGCTTTCCCCGTCCCTTTTTTTGAGCAGCATCAAGTTGAGCCTGATGTTGCATAATGTCGCCAAGGAAAAGAATTTTAAGAGTATCTCCTCCCGGCTGAAAATGAGAAGTTGCAAGAGTGTGCAGTAATATAAAGGAGATGAGCTTCATTGACCAAATATACATTTAATTTTTTTCGGTGTCCAAAATTACTTATTTTTGTAAGATACAAATGGTCTAAAGTCTAATAAATTATGAGAAGGTTTAAATCGATAATTGTCTTTTTGGCAGCGGTTCTCCTCCTGTCCGGATGTGACTGGCTGCGGTCCACTCTGGGTATGCCCACATCTCATGATTTAGCCAAGGTTGAGACAGAAATCCGGATGAGGCGTGTTGCCGATAGTCTTAACGCTCTCATTAAAGACACATTAATTGTTGACTCTCTTAAAATAAGAGATTCTTTGCCCGATTCAACCTCAGTATCTCAAATCAATAAAGATTCTATTGAAAAGAAGATAACTCAGCCACAGCCGCAAAAAAGCGTGCCGGTACCTGTGACCGCGCAATCAAATACGACTAAGATTTCTCCGTCTCAGATAACCGCACGGTTTTATGTGATAGTAGGGAGTTTTAAGGATGAAAGCAATGTCGCAAAAATGGACGGATACCTTTCGAAAAACGGATACAAGCCTATTCACCTGAATTTTAAAAACGGGTACAAGGTTGTTGCATCCGGTGCGTTTGCAAATGCAAATGAGGCTTATGGCGCAATGAGGAAACTGCTCGAACTGGATTTCAGCCCGGAGGATGTTTGGGTGTATGACACAAATCAGAAATTACATATCAATTAATATATCATGAAGAATACTGCCTTTACAGAGAAGCACATTGCTCTCGGAGCCAAAATGGTTCCATTTGCCGGTTATAACATGCCGGTAGAATATTACGGAATTAATGAGGAACACAACAACGTAAGAACCAAGATAGGTGTTTTTGATGTGTCTCATATGGGCGAAATTTGGGTTAAAGGGCCTAATGCTCTTCCTTTTATTCAGTACACAACCTCAAACGATGCTTCTGTTCTTGTTCCGGGCAAGGTTCAGTATTCCTGCTTTCCCAACGGAAAGGGCGGAATTGTAGATGACCTTCTGGTTTATTGCATCGATTCACTCACATATCTGCTTGTTGTAAATGCATCAAACGTGGATAAAGATTATGCCCATCTGGCGGCTATTGCTCCAAAATTCGGTATTACTCCGGGCAAAGAACTCTACAATGCATCGGATGAAATTTGCCAGCTTGCAGTACAGGGGCCTCTTGCTCTCAAGGCAATGCAAAAAATATGCGACAGGAAAGTTGAGGATATGGAATATTATACATTCCAAAAACTTACAATTGCAGGGATAAAAGATGCAATCTTCTCCACTACCGGTTATACCGGTTCGGGCGGATGCGAAATTTATGTAGCAAACGAAGATGCCGACAAACTCTGGAAAGCCGTTTTTGAGGCAGGAAAAGAGTTTGGAATTACAGCAGTTGGCCTGGGCGCAAGAGATACACTCCGTCTTGAAATGGGATTCTGTCTTTATGGAAACGACATTGATGATACAACTTCACCAATGGAAGCCGGATTGGGGTGGATTACAAAATTCAGCGAAGCAAAGGGCGATTTTATAGATAAAGCGCTGTATCTTAAACAAAAAGCCGAAGGAGTTTCGAAAAAACTCGTTGGATTTGAAATGATAGACAGAGGAATTCCAAGACACGGATATGAAGTTTGTGACGCGAACGGCACAGTAATTGGTATAGTAACTTCGGGCACAATGGGACCTGCAGTTAAAAAAGCCGTTGGAATGGCATATGTTGCCGCTCCTTTATACAAATTGGACAGCGAGATTTATATCAAGGTGAGGGAAAAACTTCTCAAGGCAAAAGTAGTTAAGACACCTTTTTACAAACAATAAGCTAAAGATGGCCAACGAACTTAACTGGGCAGACGAATTAACCTGCGCAGTAACTGTATGTGACAGAGAGGGTGTTGTAATTTACCAAAATGCAAAGGCCCGCCTGACTTTTGAAAAATACGGTGACCTCATAGGCAAGAATCTTAAAGATTGTCACGGCGAAAAATCCTGGATTAAAATACAGGAGCTCATGAAATCGGAAAAGACAAATACCTACACCATTGAAAAAGCAGGCGTGAAAAAGCTGATTTATCAGTCTCCATGGTTTGTAGAAGGAGCTGTTAAGGGAATGGTTGAATTTTCGATAGAACTCCCGGCAGAGATGCCCCATTTTATAAGATAAAAATTAATATAAATGGCAAAATTCCGATTCGTTCACAACAACATTAATGTTCTTGACCTCAAAAAGAGCTTGTATTTTTACAACGAAGCGCTCGGCCTTTCGGAGGTGAGAAGAATTGCTCCTGAGGATGGTTCATTCGTTATTGTTTACCTTTCGGACGGGTCTTCCGAACATCAGCTTGAACTTACATGGCTCAGAGATTGGGAAAGACCGTACAATTTGGGAGACAACGAATTCCATCTTGCTTTTCGTACAGATGACTACGAGGCAGCACATAAGAAACATGCCGAAATGGGATGTATCTGCTATGAAAATCCTAAGATGGGGATCTATTTTATAAACGATCCCGACGGCTACTGGCTCGAGGTATTACCAACAAGATAAAGATGTACAGAAAATTTTACTATGTGATAGCTCTGCTGCTGATACTGCCGGCAGGGCTTTTCTCTCAGAATAGCATTGGGAGCGAACTAAAGGCTCATGTTGTTGCCCTTACGGACGATTCACTATTGGGCCGGGGAGCTGGAACCAGGGGAGAAAAGGAAGCGGGAACATATATTGAAAAGGCTTTTACCCAGGCAGGACTCACTTTGCTCTATCCTGTACCCGGTCAGGATTTCTCATTTGTGTCCGATACCGGAGATACAATGCACTCAAACAACATTGTAGGAATAGTTGAAGGATACGACAAGGATCTTAAAAACGAGTACATTCTTATAGGAGCGCACTACGACCATCTGGGTTATACAAGAATGAACATAAACGGTAAAGACTCGCTGCAGATTTTCAGCGGCGCCGATGACAATGCATCCGGGGTGGCTGTTATGCTTGAGCTGGCTAAAATGGTAAAAGCGCAGGCATTCAAATTTCGCCGTTCGGTTCTTTTCGTTGCTTTCGGAGCCGAGGAGAGAGGAATGCTGGGTTCGTGGTATTTTGTGAACAGAGGATTTTCCCCTTCGGATAAAATCTCTCTTATGATAAACCTTGATATGATAGGGCACGGACAAACCGGAGACAATGTTTCGGCTTATACAATAACGCCTCATGTTGAACTTACAACCCTTTTGAAGGATGTTGCCGACATGCCGCTTATGCTTTCGCCAAAGATACATTCGACAAATTATTTCCCGAGCGACCATCAGATTTTTGTTGCAAAAGGAATACCCTCGGCACTCATTACCACAGGTCTTCACCGCGACTATCATACAAGCCGCGATATAGCCTCCGACCTGGACTATACTTCAATGGAGATGATTGCAAACTATTCCCTTAACCTTGCAATGGAAGCTGCCAATATGAGCAGGCCGCTTTCAAGAACAGCTTTTGCCGCAAAGGATACTACTGTACAATCTGTATCAAAACCGGCTGCGCTTCAAAACGACACAAAAATCTATGCATCAACCGAGGTTGAGAGAAGTGCCCTGTTCCTTCACGGAGGCGAGCAACAATTTTTAGACAGGTGGGTTTACAAATATCTGAAATTTCCTCAGAGTGCAATTGATGAAGGAATTCAGGGAAGAGTTATTGTTGAGTTTGTGGTTGAGAAAAACGGAGAGGTTTCCAATGTAACAGTTGTTAAATCTTTGGACGACCGTCTTGACGATGAAGCAGTAAAAGTTGTTGCAGCATCGCCCAAATGGAGAGCAGCAACTATCGGAGGTTCTCCGGTGCGGGTTAAAATGGCGGTGCCGGTTGAATTTAGACTCAAAAGACAGTAAATTTTATTACTTTTGCCGTTTGAAACAACAGACGCAAAATGGAGTATAATTTTCTTGAAATCGAGAGGAGTTGGCAGGCCTTCTGGGCTAATAATAAGACATTCAAAGTAGAGACCGACCCTTCAAAACCAAAGTATTACGTTTTAGATATGTTTCCCTACCCATCGGGGGCAGGGCTTCATGTCGGTCACCCGCTCGGATACATTGCAAGCGATATATACAGCAGATATAAAAGATTAAAAGGATTTAACGTCCTTCACCCAATGGGATACGATGCATTTGGCCTTCCGGCCGAGCAGTATGCCATCCAGACAGGCCAGCATCCGGCCAAAACAACCGAGAAAAACATTGAGCGTTACAGGGAACAGCTGGACAGAATTGGTTTCTCCTTCGACTGGACAAGAGAGGTGCGCACTTGCGATCCCGATTATTATAAATGGACGCAATGGGCTTTTCTGGAAATGTTCGCCCACTGGTACAACAAGAAAAGCGGCAAAGCAGAAAAAATAGAAGAACTTGTTAAGGTTTTCGCCTGCGAAGGAAATGCCGGTGTTGAGGCAGCATGCGGCGACACAGATATATTCACTGCTGCCCAGTGGAACTCCTTCAGCGTTGAGGCGAGAGAAAAAATCCTTATGGAGTATAGGATTGCATATTTAGGGGAAACATCGGTAAACTGGTGTGCAGCTCTTGGAACCGTACTTGCAAACGACGAAGTAAAGGAGGGGCTGTCTGTCCGTGGCGGGCACCCTGTGGAGCAGAGGAAAATGAGACAATGGCAGCTGAGAGTGTCGGCTTATGCCGAAAGACTCCTTAACGACCTGGACGAACTTTCGTGGAGCGACTCGCTCAAGGATATGCAGCGCAACTGGATTGGACGCTCGCAGGGAGCCGAAATGGTATTCCGCGTGTTCAATGGCAGTAAAGAATATAATCTGGATATTTTTACAACCCGTGCCGATACAGTATTTGGAGCAACATTCATGGTGCTTGCCCCGGAGAGTGAATGGGTAGAAAAACTCACAACAGAAGACCAAAAAGGGGCAGTTGAGGAGTACACCAAATACGCCAAGAAGAAGACCGAGCGCGAGAGAATGGCAGAAACAAAAAAGGTTACAGGGGTATTCACCGGCAGCTATGCAATAAATCCTTTTACAAACGAAAAAATTCCGGTTTGGATTTCGGAATATGTTCTTGCCGGATATGGAACAGGTGCAATTATGGCAGTACCGGCGCACGACAGCAGGGACTATACTTTTGCAAAACACTTTGACCTGCCTATAATCCCGCTTATCGAAGGTTGCGATATATCGCAGGAGAGCTTCGATGCCAAAGAGGGAATCATGTGCAACTCCGGTTTCCTGAACGGATTTACAGTTAAACAGGCAATACCTGCTGCAATTGAAGAGGTGGAGAAACTCGGAATCGGGCGCAGAAAGGTTAACTTCCGCTTGAGGGACGCGATATTTTCTCGTCAGCGCTACTGGGGAGAACCGTTTCCTATATACTACAAAGATGGCATCGCTACTCCAATGGAACTTAAAGATTTGCCTTTGGAACTGCCGGAAGTGGACAAATTCCTCCCAACCGAAGGCGGAGAACCGCCACTCGGAAGGGCAGAAAACTGGACATTCGGTGGCTACCCTGTTGAAAAGAGCACAATGCCCGGTTTTGCAGGGAGCAGCGCATATTATCTGAGATATATGGACCCCCGCAACAGCGAAGCGCTTGTATCCAAAGATGCCAACAACTACTGGAGAGATGTGGATTTGTACATTGGCGGAACCGAGCACGCAACAGGGCACCTCATATATTCAAGATTCTGGAACAAATTCCTTTTTGACCTTGGATTCGTATGCGAAAAAGAGCCGTTCAAAAAACTCATTAACCAGGGTATGATTCAGGGCCGTTCAAACTTTGTATACAGAGTGAAAGGCACAAACAAATTTGTATCTCTTGGTTTAAAAGACAAATATGACACTACCGAAATTCACGTAGACGTGAACATAGTGAGCAACGACAGGCTTAACATTGATGCCTTCCGAGCATGGATGCCGGAGTATGCCGATGCGCAGTTTGAACTTGAAAACGGAGAATATATTTGCGGATGGGCAGTTGAGAAAATGAGCAAGTCTATGTTCAATGTTGTTAACCCCGACATGATTTGTGAAAAATACGGAGCCGATACTCTTCGGATGTATGAAATGTTCCTTGGCCCTCTCGAACAGAGCAAGCCTTGGGATACAAACGGAATAGACGGAGTACACAGGTTCCTCAAAAGATTCTGGAGACTATTCTTTAACAAAGACACTTTTGAAGTTTCCAATGAACAGGCAACACCTGCCGAACTAAAAATCCTGCACAGGCTCATCAAGAAAATTCAGGAAGACATAGAGAACTTCTCGTTCAATACAAGTGTGAGTGCCTTTATGATTGCCCTTAACGAACTGTATGAACTAAACTGCAACAAAAAGGCAATCCTGGAACCAATGGTAATACTCATATCTGCCTTTGCTCCTCACATTGCAGAAGAGTTGTGGAGCAGGCTGGGCAATCCCGGAAGCGTTTCATTTGCCGCATTCCCTGAATATGTAGAAAAATTTACAATAGAAGATTTATTTGAATACCCCGTTTCGTTTAACGGAAAGCTGCGATTCAAACTTACTTTGAGCATTCTGCTTAACGCAAAAGAGATTGAAGCTGCAGTCCTGGCCGACGAAAATACACAAAAATATCTTGGAGCAGGCTCCATTAAAAAGGTAATAGTCGTTCCCAAAAAGATTATAAATATTGTTTGCTGATGATATTGCAATCGTACCAGGTAGACTCGTTTACCAAAAAAGCTTTTAGCGGAAATCCCGCTTGCGTGGTGCTACTGGACGAGCAGCTTCCCTTCGATGTTTTGATGAAAATAGCCAAGGAGAATGCCGTTCCGGAAACTGCTTTCATACTCCCGTCCGGAGATGAATATATTCTAAGGTGGTTTACACCCGACATTGAAATGGACCTGTGCGGGCACGCAACACTTGCAAGTGCCCATATACTCTTTACCGCCTGTAACTATAACGGCGAAGAGATACACTTCAATACCGCCTCAGGAATGCTCACTGTAAAAAGAGAGGGCGACAAATACTTCATGGACTTTCCAATGAGGGAGGCTCTGGTTGCTTCTCTTCCGGAAGAGATATCAGACAGCCTTAACATAAAACCAAAAGAGGTCTACAAGGCGAGAGACTATATGCTTGTCTATCCTTCGCAAAAGGAGATAGAGCATCTGGAAATAAACAGGTCCATATTTGACGAAATAAACATAAACCCGGGCGGAGTTATTGTTACAGCGCCGGGAGAAAATTGTGACTTTGTATCGAGATATTTCACGCCTCAGGCAACAATACTTGAAGACCCTGTTACCGGCTCGGCACACTGCACTCTTGCTCCATACTGGAGCCACCGGCTCAAAAAAGAGACTCTCGAAGCAAAGCAGCTTTCGGCAAGAGGCGGAGAGATAACCTGCACAATAAACGAAGGAAGAGTAATTATAAGCGGCAACGCCGTTACCTACTCAAAATCGGATTTATACATATAAATTTTACAGTTATGAATATTAACCTGTTCAAAACAGTAAAGTCCTATCTCTTTATGACGATAGGGCTTTTCATCTTTGTCTTTAGCTGGACGGCATTTCTTATACCCAACGAAATTGCCGGGGGAGGAGTGAGCGGACTAGCGTCTGTAATCCAGTATGCAACAGGTTTTGAAGTTTCATATTCATACCTGATAATTAATGCAATTCTTCTTGGCATAGGATTTCTTATTTTAGGGAAGGGTTTCGGATTTAAGACCATCTACTGCATAGCTGTTGCGGCACTCATGTTCAAGTTTCTTCCGCAGATTCCGTGGGTTTCGGACATAGACGACAAGCTTATCAATTCTCTCATTGGGGGAACAATGAGCGGTATTGGCATCGGAATTATTTTCCTTCAGGGGGGAAGCACAGGAGGCACCGATATTGTTGCCCTCATCATTACAAAATACCGCGAGATGTCGCCGGGCAGGGTTTTCATTATGTGCGACCTTGTTATCATCGGCTCTGTATTCTTTATCCCGGGGAAAACGCTGGAAGATGTAATATACGGCTATATTGAAATGGTTTCATTTTCCTATGTCATAGATATGGTTCTCACGGGCAACAGGCAATCTCTGCAACTCTTTATTATCTCAAACAAATATGCCGAAATTGCCGAGAAGGTTACAAAAGAGCTTGGCCGCGGGGTAACTGCCCTGGACTCTATGGGATGGTATTCGCAAACAGAGAGCAAAATGCTCATGGTCATACTCCGCAAAACACAATTACAGGAGATATCGGCAATTGTAAAGGATATCGACAAAAAGGCATTCATATCGGTTTCTACTGTTATGAGTGTATACGGGCAGGGTTTCGATCAAATTAAAGGGGGAAAAATGATATGGAACAAAAAGCAAAAAGAGTCCTAACCGGCATCAAGGAATATACGATAATAACCATTGGCCTCCTTCTATACACTGTGGGATGGAATCTCTTTCTCATTCCAAACGGACTGGTAGGCGGCGGAGTTACAGGTATCGCTTCTATAATTTATTATTCTACAGGCTTTCCCGTTAGTTACTCATTCTTTATTATAAACGGAATACTCCTTGCAATAGCACTCAAGGTGCTGGGGAAATCCTTCGGGATTAAGACAGTATTTGCAATTGTGGCCGTTACAATATTTCTCGACCGGATTCCGGGCCTTTTGCCGCAGGAGCTCATTCAGGACGTAGCAATAGGCAACGGCAAGCTTCTGAGTGCCATAATGGGTGGTGTATGTTCCGGAGCGGGTATAGCAATAACCTTTACTCAGGGAGGCAGTACAGGTGGAACCGATATAGTAGCTCTCATGATAAATAAATACAGAAATATCTCTCCGGGAAAATTAATTCTGTATTTAGATATTTTTATCATTGCCAGCTCATTAATTATTCCAAGCGGTGCATCGGCAGGGGAAAAAGCGGCAATTGTAATATACGGCTACATACTCATTACCGTTACAAGTTATACTGTGGACCTCATTCTCTCGGGAGCAAGGCAGTCCATTCAGATATTCATCTTTTCCAAAAAGTACGAGGAAATTGCCGACAAGATTACCTCTATTGGCCGTGGCGTTACTGTTATTGAAGGAATGGGATGGTTCACCAAAAAAGAGGGTAAAGTGCTCATGGTAATCGTGCGCCGCACAGAAAGCAACTATGTTTTCCGCGTTATCCGCGAGATAGACCGGGAGGCGTTTCTCTCTGTAGGAAACGTTATGGGCGTGTACGGGAAGGGGTTTGATGAGATGAAGAAATAGTCAATAAAAAAAACTAAAAAAGAGTGATTTTTTCTAAAATTAGATAAAACTCTAATAGATAGAAGTTTAGTTTGGTTTAAGTACGGGTTTTTATTATATTTGGTGTACTAAACTAAGCGTATGAAAAACTTTTTTATTGTTGGAATCTTTAATTCCGCAAATGAGTTCATCTCATTAATCATTTTCTTAACATTATCCATCTCTCTCTTTCACCAGCAGCTTATACAAAAACACTCCGGGCAAGAAGAAAATCCTGCGTTGAGATGTATGTCTATTGCGTTTATTTGCAATGCAATAGTTCTGCTTTTGAGGCAGATAATACATTTTGAAAAATATTCCGGAGATGTACCAACAATAATGGCACTTTTCATGGTGCTTCAAATTCTTTTTCCTGCAATTTATTACATTTCAAATAAGGATGAATCCTTTATAAAAGGGATTAAATTCTTTATCGGGACGATGATATCAATGACCATAATTAACCTGCTTGGACTTTTGTTAATAAAACTTGGAATCAGTTTGAGTTATCTTTCAATTTCGATTGTTAAGTCGTCTGTCATATTAATCCTATTCGGTTTTACAGCAGCGGCCATTATAAGCTTCAGGACCCAATTAAAAGAAAACGCAGACCGTATTTACATCAATAAAAATCACCACTATGAATCGGGATTATTTGTAACATCACTTATTATATCATTTTTTATAATATTCCAGTTTTTATATAAAGGTGTTGGTCACCATTATGGCCCGGTTGTCCTGACGCTGACACTTATAAATATGTTTGTGTTTTTCAGAGTCTCAAATTGCCAGAAACGCAGGAACACTGAATTGAATGATGAGTTAAGAAGAGACTCCAAACTTTTAAAACTTGAGGATAGCAAAGCAAATGAGCTAAAGGAGAGATTGGTCAGGTATTTTGAAAAGGAGAAGCCATATTTGAACAAAGACTTGTCCATTAATGAAGTATCATTATATCTGTATACAAATAAGACCTACCTGTCCAAGATTATTAATGACAACATGGGACAGAATTTTAACCAGTTTATCAACTCATTTAGAATTGAAGAGGTTCAGAGATTATTTATTGCAAATAGAAATTTATCAATTCAGGAATTATGCAATATGTCCGGTTTTGGTTGTATGGCCTCCTTTACCATTGCTTTCAGGATTTTTTTAGGATCATCACCGGCAGATTGGTGCAAAGCCAATAGAAACCAATTGGACAGTAATGAAGAAACAAAAAGATTCTAGGAGGTACATCATATTTTGGAAAAGAGTGTTTTATCTTGTTGGTCTGTATGCATATAAAAACCATGAAGAAGAGATGACGGCTGCAGAGAAGTATACAGGGGAGCTTATTGTCCGGATTGATAAGGCAATTTGCTCCAGAAAACTTTATCTCGACCCCAATTTGTCAATTACGAAAGTTGCTAAAGAAATAGGGACAAACAGAACATATCTTTCAAAGAGCATAAATTTAAAAACAGGACAAAACTTCAATGAATACATAAATAATTACCGCTCGGAGCATGCCAGAAATTTTATTAGAGAGTCGCTGCTTTCCGATGAAGGAAAAAATTCATACAATGTCTCTCTTACGATGTCTGATGTTGCTTCCGCCTCCGGTTTCAGAAGTCTTCGGGCCCTTAACCGATATCATGTGAAAAAATACGGGGTATTGCCTTCGGAGTATAAAAATGATGTTTTGACTGAAAAATTCAGGAATAAATAAACACAATAACTAACAAAACACTTGTAGGGAACAAAAATATTCCCTAATTTTGAATGCTAATAATGTATGCCAACACTATTTTATTACTTAGGTCTTAGATTTTTCTTCTATTCAAATGATCATGAGCCAATTCATGTCCATGTTAGCAATAAGGACGGAGAAGCAAAATTTAGGATTGATCCAATAATTCTTATTGAAAATAGAGGAATTAAACCAAGAGATTTAAAATCGGCGGAAGTAGCTTTAGACGAAAATTGGGAAGTAATTATTGAACGGTGGAACGAATACTTTAGTAAAAAATAATATGTTAGTTGAAAAAATATGGTTTGAAAATGAAAGGATATTCATTAAAACCGATTCAGGAAAAATAGCCAGTCATTCATTATCTGCTTTTCCGAGATTGCTTAATTCAACTCAGGAACAGCGAGAAAATTTTGAAACATCATATTTTGGAATTCATTGGCCGGAACTTGACGAAGATTTAAGCTTTGAAGGATTCTTTTCCTCTCAGGATGTAAAGGAAGAAAATGAAATCTCTGTTATACTTAAGCGATTTCCGGAAATCAACGTTAACAGATTGGCCAAAAGAATTGGTATTAATCAAAGTCTGTTGGCAAAATATGTATGTGGAAATAAGAGGCCTTCTCAAAAAAGGATAAAAGAGATAGAAAATGCTCTCCATCAATTAGGACGTGAGCTAAGTTCCATCAGCCTTTGAGATGATTAATTGATAAGTAGTTGATTGTGTGTCTAATACTAAAAAGGATGGCATCATAGATGCCATCCTTTTTAATAACTAGTTGTCAATGTGTGAATTGAGCAGGATTAAGCGAAAAGCTAGTCGCCCCGGAAACCGAATCACAGCAACATCTCATCCACAATAACATCCTGTCTAAGGTTTGCCCTGATAAAGTTTTGCCTGTCCATGGTGTTTTTGCCCATATAGAACTCGAGCAGTTCGGGGATGTTGTCGTCGTTGCCAAGACGCACTTTGTCTAAGCGCATGTTTTCGCCAATGAAGTATTTGAACTCGTCGGGCGAAATCTCTCCAAGACCTTTGAATCGTGTAATCTCCGGATTGGGGCCAAGTTTCTTAATGGCATTGTCACGCTCTTCCGATGAGTAACAGTATGTCGTCTCTTTTTTGTTCCTTACGCGGAAAAGAGGGGTTTGCAAAATGTACAGGTGCCCCTGGCGGATAAGGTCCGGAAAATACTGCAGGAAAAATGTAAGCAGCAAAAGGCGGATGTGCATCCCGTCCACGTCGGCATCGGTAGCAACTACAATTTGGTTGTAGCGGAGGTTTTCAAGGTCCTCCTCTATGTTAAGGGCAGCCTGAAGCAGGTTAAACTCTTCATTTTCGTAGACAATTTTCTTTGTCATTCCGTATGAGTTCTGCGGTTTACCCTTTAATGAAAATACAGCTTGTGAAACAACATCGCGGCTCTTGGTAATTGACCCGCTCGCACTGTCGCCCTCGGTAATAAAGAGTGTGCTCTCCATTGCCCTGTCGCTCTTTTCGTTGTAGTGCACGCGGCAGTCGCGGAGTTTCTTATTGTGAAGGTTTGCCTTCTTCGCTCTCTCTCTTGCAAGTTTTTGTATTCCCGATATAGCTTTGCGCTCTTTTTCCGAGTCGAGTATTTTGCGCAGCATACAATCTGCTGCTTCGGAGTGGCGGTGGAGGTAATTGTTGAGGTGCTCTTTAAGGAAGTCGCCTATGAAGTTTCTGACGCTTGCTCCACCCGGGCCCATCTCTTTGGAACCAAGCTTTGTTTTTGTCTGAGATTCGAAAATAGGGTCCTGAACTTTTATGCTCACTGCAGCTATCATTCCCTGGCGAATGTCGCCCGGGTCGAAGTCTCTTTTATAGAATTCCTTTATAGTCTTTGCAACTGCTTCGCGGAATGCAGCCATGTGTGTTCCGCCCTGTGTGGTAAACTGGCCGTTAACGAAAGAGGAGATTCCCTCTCCGTAGTCGTTGCCGTGGGTAATTGCAATCTCAATATCTTCTCCTTTGAGGTAAATTGGCGGGTAGGCGGGTTCTTTTGTGAGGGACTCGTTTAGCAGGTCGAGCAGTCCGTTTTTGGAAATAAACTCTTTGCCGTCGAGTTTAATGAGCAGCCCGCTGTTGAGATACGAATAGTTGCGGAGCATGGTTTCCACAAACTCCATGTTGTATTCGAAATGTCCGAAAAGGTCTCCGTCCGGCGTAAATGTTACAAGTGTCCCGTTCTTTTCGCTTGTGAGGCTTCTCTCCTGATCCAGTAAATTGCCTTTGGAAAATTTTGCCATCTGGCATTCGCCGTCGCGGAAAGACTGAATGTTGAATTCTATAGCGAGCGCATTAACTGCCTTTATACCTACTCCGTTCAATCCTACGGATTTCTTAAATGCTTTGTTGTCGTACTTGGCTCCGGTGTTCATTTTGCTGGCAGCAATAATGAGGGAGTCAAGCGGAATGCCTCGCCCGAAGTCTCTTACGGATACAACCTTGTCTTTTATCGAAACGAGTATCTGCTTGCCATAGCCCATTGCATACTCATCCACCGAGTTATCCATCACCTCCTTGATGAGCACATAAATACCGTCGTCCGGCGAAGTGCCATCCCCCAGTTTCCCGATATACATACCGGGCCTGCGTCGTATGTGTTCGTTCCACTCAAGTGTCTTGATTTCGTTCTCTGTGTATGTGTTCATTTAGCTTAGCTGTTTAGTGCAAAGTTATAAATTTTATGCGATTTTTGTAAGCTGCTCTGCAATTTGAACTGCATTTGTTGCAGCTCCTTTGCGCAAATTATCGGCAACGATCCAGAGATTTATGCCATTTTCTGCAGAAAAATCTTTTCGCACTCTGCCCACAAAAACTTCGTCCCTTCCATAAGCAAAAAGAGGCATTGGGTAAACCTGTTTTTGAATATCGTCCTCAAGAATGACTCCGGGGCTGTTTCTAATGGTTTCGAAAACATCTTCCATATTAAAACTCCTTTCAAAAATGGCATTAACCGATTCGGAATGTCCGCCCTCAACAGGAACCCGTACGGTTGTGGCTGTCACTCCAATAGATTTATTGTCAAAGATTTTTTGAGTTTCGTTTATCATCTTCATCTCCTCTTTTGTGTAACCATTATCGAGAAAAGAATCAATTTGGGGGATAAGGTTTTTGTCTATAGGGTATTTGTAGGCAGGCACCGCACTCCCCACAGGCTTGCCTTCCCTTTCGCGTCCGAGCTGGGCTATTCCCCTTTGCCCGCTGCCGGTAACAGACTGGTATGTAGATACAACTATTCTTTTTAAAATGTATTTTTCATGCAGCAGGTTAAGTGCAACAACCATCTGTATGGTAGAGCAGTTGGGGTTTGCAATAATCATGTCATTTGCGTCAAGAATGTTCCCGTTTACCTCCGGAACGATGAGTTTGACAGATGGATCCATTCTCCAGAAGGAGGAGTTGTCTATAACCTTGCATCCGGCTGCAGCAAATTTTGGTGCCCATTCCTGCGAAACGGAGGCTCCCGCAGAAAAAAGAGCAATTTGAGGCCGAAGTGCCAAAGCTTGTTTTAACGTTACTACCCGTACAGCTTCTCCTTTAAACAAAATCTCTTTTCCCGCCGAACTTTCGGATGCAGCAGGAATTAGCTGAGAGACAGGGAGATTTCTCTCCAGAAGTACTTCAATCATTTTCCTTCCCACCAGGCCTGTGGCCCCAATAACAGCTACTCTCATTACCTTACAAGCAGTATGTCGTTAAACACTCCTGTAGCTGTTTGCCTTGCTCCGGCACCGGCACCTATTATCCTCAGAGGGGAGGTATAGTCTCTGCTGTAGATACTTACCGCATTGTCTCTGCCGCATATATTGTAAAGAGGATGCTCTGGTTTGAGCGATTCTATTCCTATCTTACATTCGGTTTTTGAAATTTTTGCGACATACCTTAATCTTTCGCCCTTTGCTTTTGATTCCCGAAACATCCTGGCTATTTTATCTTCATGCTCTTCCAGCTTGTCAAAGAACTCTTCGCCCTGTGCTTTAAGAACATTAGGGGAAATGAACGGAACACATTCCACATCCTCAGGTTCTCTTTCAATTCCAATCTCCCGGCTTAAAATAACAACCTTGCGTAGCACATCGGTACCGGCAATGTCCAGCCTCGGGTCCGGCTCGGTATACCCCATCTCCTTTGCTTTGCGAAGCAATTTTGAAAAGCTCATAGTGCCGTTATAGTTGCTGAAAAGGTAGTTAAGAGTTCCGGAAAGAATTGCTTCAATCGATTCTATTTTGTCGCCGCTGCGGCGCATCTGCTTTATTGTAGATATAATGGGAAGAGCAGCACCTACGGTTGTTTCGTATAAGAAAGAGCAACCCTGAAGGGCGGCTGCCTCTGTAATGGCTTTGTAGTTTTGTGTAGAGGAGGAGATGGCAATTTTGTTGCAGGTTACAACCGAGTAATTGTTAAGAAAAAACTCGGGGTAAGAAGAGGCAACTATTCTGTCGGCAGTGCAATCTACAAATATGCTGTTGCTAAGACCCATGTCGTGCCCCTGTTCGCAAAAGCGGTAAATGTCACTCTCTTTTCCTCTCTCGATGAGCCGGTGTATTGCCATAGGTTCAAAACCAAGTTTGTCAAAGATCATAGTTTTGCTGTTACATACTCCCACAATGGCAATTTCGGTTTTATCGGCAGGATTCAGTGCATTCTTTCCGTAATTGATAATTGAAATAAGCTCCTTTGCAACGTTTCCGTATCCTGCAATAAAGAGGTTGATCCGCTTGGCGCTTTCACCAAAAAATTCCTTATGGATAAGTCGTATTGCCTCATCGGAATCGTCTTCCTGCACAACTATTGATATGTTCTTCTCAGATGAGCCCTGTGCTATCGCTCTCACATTTATTCCCGCTCTTCCAAGCGCCTTGAACATCCTTCCCCCCGTTCCAGACTGATTTTTCATATCATCGCCAACTAGGGATATGATTGAAAACCCTCTCTCGATATTTAAAGGATCTACTTTTTTAAGTGTTATTTCGTATGCAAATACTTCGTCTGCTGCCTGTTTTGCTTTTTGGGCGTCGCCCTCTTCAATTGCAACACACATTGTATGCACGCTTGATGCCTGAGTAATGAGAATTATGTTTATTCCAGCATTTGCAAGGGCTCCAAAAAGTCTTGCCGAGTATCCCGGCACTCCAACCATTCCGCTGCCTTCCATCGAGAGAAGTGCAATTTTGTTGCTGCACGAGATGCCCCTTATCTTGCCGCGGCTTTCAGGAGGCGAATTCTCAATATAAGTTCCCTCTTCTGCGGGGAAGAAAGTGTTTTTAACCTCTATTGGAATCCCTTTGTTAACTACCGGCTGAATTGTAGGCGGATAAATTACTTTTGCCCCGAAATGGGATAGCTCCTGAGCCTCTTTGTAAGATATGTGCCCAATTGTCTTTGCATCGGGAACAATTCTCGGGTCGGCAGTCATCATGCCGTTTACGTCACTCCATATTTGTAATATCCGTGCATCGGAGGCTGCTGCAACAAGAGATGCTGTGTAGTCGCTCCCTCCGCGCCCCAGAGTTGTTGTCCTTTTCTGAGAGTCGCTGGAAATGAATCCGGGAATTATATACAGCCTCGACCTGTGGGAATTTAGCAACTTCCGGATTCCTGCAAATGTTTTTTCCGTATCCACAACATTGAGCGTTCCGTGCAAGTCGGTTTTAATTATTTCCCTTGCATCTGCCCAAATATTGTTTGTACCCATTGAGGTAAATTTGTCGGCAATGATTCTTGTCGAAAGAATCTCCCCGAAACTCATTATGAGGTCAAGCGAGTAGCTGCTCAGTTCCTTGAGATAATATACTCCTTTGCAAACTTCTCTCAGCTGGTTGAAAAGGTTCTTGACCTTTAGCTCTATTGAAGGCTGAAAATCTAAAGGAATTAGCTCGTTTATAATTGCTATATGCCTTTTTTCCAGCTCGTCTATGAGTTTTGTATAGTAGTTGTTCTGCACTGCAGCCGCATTCCCAATCTCAATCAGGGCATCGGTACATCCGCCTATGGCCGAGGCTACAAGAACTGTTCTGTCTTTTTTTACTGAATCGGAAACTATGGAAATTACCCGAAATATGTTGTCGGCGTTTGCAACTGAGCTTCCGCCAAATTTTAATACTTGCATGTTAGTTTAGAAAATTAATCTGTTTTTTTAGAATGTTCTCAGTTTGCTCCCACTCAAGCAAAAAACCGTCGTGACCAAAAAGGGAGGTTATAACGTCAAATTTCGCATTTTTTATGTTATTAAAAAGAAATTTTTGCTCTTCGACAGGAAAGAGATTGTCGCTGTCAATCCCAATGACTATTGTGGATGCCTCAATTTGACCAAGTGCCTTGACCGTGCCTCCCCGGCCTCTTCCCACATTGTGGCTGTCTACCGATTTTGTGAGAGTATAGTAGGAATATGCATCAAACCTGTCCGACAGCTTTTTACCCTGATACTGCTGATAGCTCCCTGCCTTTTTTGCAAAGAGTGTATCGGTTTGTGGCTCCTGCTGTGTTGTTCCGTATCCTTCAAAAGAACGATAGGAAATTAATGCAATTGACCTTGCTGCTTCAAGCCCGGATTTTCCTCCGTCGATGTTATTTTGCTCTTCAAATGTGAAATCTGCAAAAAGAGCCATCCTTTGCGACTCGTTCCAGGCGGTCCCCCATGGCGAAACCCGGGCATTGCAGGCAATGAGAACAAGGTTTTTTACAATATCGGGATACATTATGCTCCATTCAAGTGCCTGGAACCCGCCAATAGAGCCCCCAGTCATGACATCTATGCTCCGGATGCCCAGGTGCTCCCTCAGGATGTTGTGTGCTCTTACGATGTCTCTAACGGTCACTTGCGGGAATGTGAGAAAATATGGTTTCCCATCTTTGCCGGGAGATGAAGGGCCGCTGCTTCCATAGCACGAGCCAATCATGTTTGCGCAAATTATGTAAAATTTTTCTGTGTCAAAGAGTTTGCCGGGGCCGGTCAGTCCATCCCACCACTCCTGAGGGTTTGAATTTGCCGTGAGTGCGTGACAAATCCATATTACCTTTTTATCCGGGGAGTAATTTGCTGTGTGGTGATAACAGATATCCAGGCTGGCAATTTTCTCTCCGCTTTCGAAAACAAAAGGGGTATTTATCGTATAGAGTTCTCGCTTCATAGACCGGCCCTCCTGAATGCCTGCTCAATATCGGCCTTGATGTCGCTTATGTGTTCTATTCCTACGGATATCCGCAGAGAAGCTTCCCCTATTCCGGCGGCTTTTAATGCCTCTGCGCTGAGTTGTGCATGGGTTGTTGAGGCTAAATGGGTTATGAGTGTCTTGTTGTCGCCAACATTTACAAGGTGGCTCAGGAGTTCAAGGGAATTAACAAATTTGGAGGCCTGTTCCCGGCTGCCTTTTACATCAAATGACATCACTCCGCCAAAACCTTTTTTGAGATACCTTTTTCCGTTTTCGTAATTTGGATTTCCCTTTAGTCCGGGGTAGTTTACCCGCTCCACTTTTGGATGGATGCTGAGCCATTCTGCCAGTTCCTGTGCGTTGCTCACAACCCTGTCCACTCTTAGGGACAGAGTCTCTATTCCCTGAAGGATGAGAAATGCATTGAACGGGCTTAGCGAGCAGCCCCAGTCCCGGAGACCTTCTGCTCTGGCTTTTAATGCGAAAGCAATATTGCCGGAAGGGCTGCCTTCGCCAAAGCTTTCCCAAAAACTTAACCCGTGATAGGATTCCGAAGGTTCCGTAAATAGAGGAAACTTGCCGTTGTCCCAGTTGTAGTTTCCGCAGTCAACAACAATTCCGCCTATTGAGGTTCCATGCCCCCCGATCCACTTGGTTGCCGAATGTGTAATAATGTTTGCTCCCCATTCAACAGGCCGGAACAGATAGCCGCCCGCCCCGAAAGTATTGTCGAATATTAGCGGCAGGTTGTATTTATGGCTGAGGTTTGCAAATTTTTCGAAATCGGGAATATAAAAATCGGAGTTCCCTATGGTTTCAATAAATATGGCCTTTGTGCGTGAATCAATGAGCTTCTCATACTCCTCTGTTCCCCCTTTTTGTGCAAACCGGAATTCAATTCCCAAACGGGCAAAACTGATTTTAAATTGATTGTATGTTCCTCCATACAGAGACATTGAACTAACAATGTTATCTCCGCTTTCTGCAATATTTTGAATGGCTATAAACTGTGCTGCCTGTCCGGAAGATGTGGCAACTGCTGCCACAGATGCCTCCAGTGCTGCAACTCTCTGTTCCAGCACATCGGTAGTGGGATTTGAAAGCCTTGTATATATATGTCCCGGTTCTTTTAGAGCAAAGAGGTCCGCTGCCTGTTGAGAATTATCGAAAAGGAAAGATGATGTTTGATATAATGGAGTTGCACAAGGTCCGTTTGAGCCGGATTTGATACGCCCGGCATGCACCAGTAAGGTGTCAAAATGGTTATAATTCATTTTGGAAATGATTTGTTATTTGAAAACTGTAATTGAAAATGGATTGGATTTATGGGACCGGCCCAATGGATCCGCGCAGGACCCTAATCTAGCTATGCATCTTGCGATGCATTCGCATAATCATCATTGATAGTGAGGCAACAGAAAGAAAAGCAGAAGATATTCCGCCTGTCTGAATTTGTATGAAAGTCTCTCTGTTCATCTTTTAACTTGCTGCAAATTTATTTATTTCACTCGATACTTCCAAATTTTTGGTTCTGTTAATTTTCGGCGAAAATATTTCACTTACAAATTGATACTTTTTTGTTTCATTATGTAAGAACAATTCCATACATTTGCGGCGAAATTTTTTGAAATATGTACCATCAGGCGACAGAGATTAGGAGAGAATTGCTACAAAGAGTTTGTGAGCTTTGTTTTGAAGAGAAATTAGTAGAGGAAATTAACAGAATACCACTGGTAATGAGGCCGAAAGAAAGTCCTTTGAGCCGTTGCTGCATACACAAAGACAGGGCGGTTATAAAGTACAGGTTAATGACTATTCTTGGTTTTAATGTCACCGATGAAACAGATGAACTAACAACGCTAAGTGAGTATGCAAAAATGTCACTGGATCGTAAGGAGTTTACCGATGTGATGCTCACGGTGGTAGACGAGGCATGCAGCTCTTGCGTCAAGAATAATTATACCGTAACAAATCTTTGCCGTGCCTGTGTGGGACATCCCTGCACTTATGCAT
This sequence comes from Bacteroidales bacterium, assembly GCA_021371955.1. Classification (GTDB taxonomy): domain Bacteria; phylum Bacteroidota; class Bacteroidia; order Bacteroidales; family UBA932; genus Bact-08. The sequence goes on along the minus strand of JAJFVD010000006.1, from coordinate 28,215 downwards.
GTAATAAGGACGCAATAAGTATTGACAAGACGGCCGAAATTGACCATTCAAAATGCGTAAACTGCGGTAGATGCATGGACGCATGCCGTTTTCATGCCATTGTTTATACCCCGGTGCCTTGTGAAGAAGTCTGTCCTGCGGGTGCAATTTCTAAGAACAGTCTTGGAATTGAGCATATCGACTGGAACAAATGTGTATTCTGCGGAAGATGCAGCGTAGCTTGCCCATACGGGGCAATAATGGAAAAACCTTCTCTCCTGCATATAATAAGAGATATTCTAAATCCCGATAAAAGGGTTGTGGCAATGGTGGCACCGGCCATCGCCGGTCAGTATAAAACCACATTGCCAAAAATTTTCGGGGCAATAAAAAGCTGTGGGTTTGATGATGTTGTTGAGGTTGCGCTTGGAGCAAACATTACTTCAAGGAACGAAGCAAAAGAGTGGCAGGAGCGTATTTTGTTTAAAGGAGAATCTTTTATGACAACGTCTTGTTGTCCGTCGTATAAAGAGTGGGCAGCTAAATATCTTCCGGAGCTTGTTCCATATATTTCACATACCGGAACACCTGCGTCCTACACTGCCGATCTTGTAAAAAATGGCGACCCCGATGCAGTTACAGTATTCATTGGCCCCTGCATGGCTAAAAGGATAGAAGGCTTTTATGACCCGAATGTAGATTATGTAATGACCTTCGAGGAACTGGATGCAATGATTGGTGCAAAAGGGATTGATGTTCTTAAATGTGAAAATTTCGCTATAGATGAGCAGGTAGACAGAAGCAGCCGACAGTATGCAAGAACCGGCGGAGTTTCGGAATCTGTGGCACAATATGTGCCGCATCCTGAATTCTTAAAGGCAGAAGTAATCAACGGACTCAACAAGGAATCCATTAAATTGCTCAAAACAGCAGCCACTACAGGAGTTTCGGAATCAAATCTGATAGAGGTGATGATGTGCGAAGGGGGATGTGTGAGCGGATGCGGAGTACTTGTATCTCCTAAAGTTGCAACGAGACAGATTATCGCTCTGGATAAGGAAAAGAGATAAAAAACAAATATTATGAAACGGGAACTGGTAATTTATACGGAGAAGATTAATTGTCAGGATTGCTATAAATGTATAAAGGTTTGTCCCGTAAAATCTATAAAAGTTGAGGATTTTAGCGCCTCGGTAATAAATGAAACCTGTGTATATTGCGGCAAGTGCATTAATGCATGCCCGGCAGGTGCAAAGAAATACAGGGAGGAGATAGATACTGTTCAGCAGTGGATTGCCGATGGAGAGAAAATCATTGCCTGCATTGCCCCATCTTTTATCTCGGACTTTGGAGATGTACCTTTTGAATCATTGTTAAAAGCCATGTACACTCTTGGGTTCAGCGGAGTTTCCGAAACTGCTCTGGGTGCCGATCTTGTTGCCCGCGCTACTAACGAATATCTTTCTTCTACGGAAAACCGGATTGTTATTGCAACCTGTTGCCCTTCTGTTGTCAATTACATTAAAATTTATTTCCCCGAACACGAAAAATATCTTGCCCCTTTTGTTTCTCCAATGATAGCCCATGCAAGAATGCTGCGCGAAGGAGATTTCCGGGACAGCAAGCTTCTTTTCATAGGCCCCTGCATTGCAAAAAAACAGGAGAGTGATATTTACGGAAACGAGATTGATGCAGTACTGACCTTCGAAGAGTTTTTGAAACTTATGGAGGCAGAGGGAATCTATTTTGCAGATATGGACAGGGTATCCCTTCCCGATAACTTTGTATTTGGCGCATCCGAAAGGGCAGGACTCTTTCCTGTAGACAGCGGAATGATTAGTACCATGTGCAAGGATGTTGAGCCGGTAGATGCCGGTTATATGTGCTTTTCCGGAATGAAATCGGTTATGGAGATTTGTGACGAACTTTCGGAATGGAACCCCTCTCAAAAGGTTTTTATTGAGTTAATGGCCTGCGACGGAGGATGTATAAAGGGTCCGGCAACCTCAAAAACAAAGGGCGTTGCCGCAAAAAGAAACAAACTGCTTAAAGATTTTGACATATTTAAAAAATCAGGATTGGCAGTGGCGCTTCCCGGTATAGATATAAATCTCTCGAATGAAGCCTATAAGGTTCCGTACAAAATCAACTGTATCTACAGCGAAAGTGAAATACAGGAGGTGCTAAACTCTATGGGTAAGCACACAAAAGCAGATGAACTAAACTGCTCGGGTTGCGGATACGATAATTGCAGGGCGTATGCAGTTGCTCTTTTGGACGGAAAAGCCGAAAGGGAGATGTGTATATCACAAATGCGCCGGGAGGCTCAGAATCAGGCATCGGTTCTTCTTAGAAAAATGCCTTATGGAGTTGTGCTTGTAGATGAGAATCTGAGGATAGTGGATACAAACGATAAATTTGTAGAACTGGGCGGAGAGGAGATAGGAATGATTTCAGAAGCCCTGGGAGGACTTGCCGGGGCCGATTTAAAAAAGATAATTGCCTATCATAAATATTTTTCTGCAGTCCTGCTTAGCGGCGAAGAGGCAAGCGAATTTGATGTAAGAGAGGAAGGGAAAAACATAAGACTGTCAATTATCTCGATTCAGCCAAATAAGCTTGTTTGCGGAATTATTCAGAACATGGATGATTCTCAGCTTATGAAAGATATTATTTCCGAAAAAATAAAAGAGGTTATCCGGCAAAATGCAGAATCGGTTCAGAGAATTGCATACATCCTTGGCGAGAGTGCATCCTTTACCGAGAGTGTACTAAACTCTGTAATAGACAAAGAGAAAAAATAGCTGCTATGTTTTTTAACGATAAAAACGACGATTTTTTCATTGAGATAGCCCATAGTCAGCAATTTAAAAAAGGGCAGATTGTTGGGGGAGATACCTTCCTTTCGAGAAGTCTCAGAGGGGGAGAGCGTTTTGTTTCTGTTCTTTCGGATGGTCTGGGCAGCGGTATAAGGGCAAATGTGCTTAGTACCCTCACCGCTTCGATGGCGGTAAATTATCTCATCCACGAAAAACCACTTTCAGATTCCTTGAAAAGCATAATGAATACTCTTCCGGAAGATGCCGGGGAGAAAATCAGCTACGCAACATGCACTATTGCAGAAATTGACAAATCTGGAGAGACTCATATTGTGGAATTTGAAAACCCGGACTTCATTCTTTTACGTGAAAACATACATATTGAACCTAGGAAAAAAGTTGTAAAAATTACTACACGTCAGGGAGAGAGAATTTTACTCGAGTCGCACCTGATGCTTTTTCTTGGCGACAGGCTCATTTTTGTAAGCGATGGAGTAACTCAAAGCGGACTTGGAACAAGAGCGCTGCCGGCCGGGTGGGAGAGGACAAGGCTGGTCGAGTTTGTCAGCGATTTTGTAACCAAACATCCCGACGTATCTGCGCGTGACCTCTCTAAAATTGTAATGCAAAAGGCTCTTCACAACGATTTGTTTGAAGCGAGGGACGATATAACCTGCGGAGTCGTTTATCTGAGGGCTCCCAGAAAACTGCTGATTTGTACAGGACCGCCGTTTGACCCGGCTAACGATCCCGAAATGGCGTCCATATTCGATAAATATCCCGGAAAAAGAGTTGTTTGCGGAGGTACTACGGCTCAGGTGCTTGCCCGCGAACTAAACCGTAAAGTGAGTGGCGACGGACGCCAGCAGGTAAAAGCCAACCTTCCTTCGACAGCAAAAATGGAAGGTGCCGAATTTGTAACAGAAGGAATCCTCACTCTTGGCCACCTTGCCGACCTCATACAAAATTACAAGGAGGGAGATAAACCAGAAGAGTCGCCTGCCGCAGATATTTTAAAGCTGATAATTGAAAACGATATTATAGACATCTTAATGGGGACAAAGATAAACGAGGCGCATTACGACCCTTCTCTTCCCGTGGAGATGGAGATTCGCAGGAATCTGATTCGCCGTCTTAAGGTGCTGCTCGAAGGGGTATTTCTTAAAAAAGTGCGGATCCGGTATATTTAAACCGTAAAATATTTCTTTTTAAACCAAAATGCGACATTTACCAGTCCAATCATTACAGGAACCTCAACCAGAGGACCAATTACCGCAGCAAATGCTTCACCCGAATTGATTCCAAAGATTGCAATTGCAACAGCAATGGCAAGTTCAAAGTTATTGCTGGCCGCTGTAAAAGACAATGTAGTTGCCTGTTCGTATGTAGCTCCTGCTTTTTTACTCATAAAGAAAGAGACAACAAACATTATTACAAAGTAAATAACAAGCGGGATTGCAATTCTTATCACATCCGCCGGAATTTTGACAATATATTCTCCTTTAAGGGAAAACATTACAACAATAGTGAATAACAATGCAATGAGTGTTAACGGGCTGATTTTAGGTACAAATTTCTTTTCATACCACTCTTTGCTTTTTACGCGTATTAAGGTGAATCTTGTCAGGAACCCGGCTATCATTGGGATTCCAAGGTAAATGAAAACACTTTTTGCAATTGTGCCAATAGTTATCTGAGCGACAGAGTCATTAACCGGCAGTCCGAACCAGCCTGGCAGTATAGCAATGAATACATAGGCATACACCGAGAAGAGCAAGACTTGAAAAAGAGAATTGAAGGCAACAAGTCCGGCTGCATACTGAGTGTCGCCCTTTGCAAGATCGTTCCAAACTATCACCATCGCAATACATCTTGCAAGCCCTATAAGGATAACTCCGTACATATAGTCGATGTTGAACTGCAAAAAGATTATAGCAAGGAAAAACATCAATATTGGTCCGAAAACCCAGTTCTGAACAAGTGATAATCCAAGAATCTTTGTGTTTTTAAAAACATCGCCCAACTCTTCGTATTTTACTTTAGCAAGAGGTGGATACATCATGACTATCAGCCCAATGGCGATAGGTATGTTAGTTGTTCCGCTGGAAAGGCTGCTCCAGAAACCGGCAATTTCCGGGCTTGCCCACCCCATAAGCACTCCTGCAAACATTGCAAGGAAAATCCATAATGTCAGGTATCTGTCTAAGAATTTTAATCTTTTATTTGCTGGCATAATAGGTAAGTTTTATGGTATAATTATAGGCTCTTTAGAATTTGGTTCCGGAAACAGTTATACTGAATATACCTGTCGTACCGGTTTTAAATAATTCAATTTCCTGTTGGGACAGATATTTCTCAAGTACCTCCTCAGGAATTTCTATCACGTTTTGCTTGTGGACAGTAATGTTTTTGAAGCCTTGTTCTTCAATAATTGCAAGGTATTGTTCCATACCTATGGCTCCAGATACGCATCCCACATACATTTCAGCATCCTTTCGAAGATTTTCGGGAAGCTCACCTTTAATCACTACATCTGAAACACAAAAGTGGCCACCAGTTTTCAAAACCCTCATTATATTCGCAAATGCCTTCATTTTATCGGGTACCAGGTTTAATACGCAATTTGAAACCACTACATCAAACTGATTGTCCTGCAACGGCATTTCTTCAATATCACCCTGTACAAACTTCACATTCGTAAAGCCGAGTTTTTTATTGTTCTCCGTTGCTTTGGCAACCATTGCTTCTGTAAAATCAAGCCCGGTAACATTTCCTGTTTCCCCAACAATGGCCCGGGCAACAAAGCAATCATTACCGGCACCGCTTCCCAAATCAAGTATACAGTCTCCTGTTCGAATTGCAGCAAAATTTGTGGGAATGCCACATCCCAATCCAAGGTCAGCATCGGGATTATAGCCTTCAAGTTTAGAATAATCGTCGCCAATCATACTAAATTCCAATTCGCCACAACATCCGGAAGTGCCGCAACAAGATGGTTTTCCCTGAACCGGACTTTTCTGCGCAATTTGCCCGTATTTTTCCTGTACTATAAGTTTTAAATCTTTTGCTTTCATACCTGTGATAGGATATGTTGTGTATAAAATTTATAGAACCGATCTTTTATTTCGTCCCTTATTCGGTGGAATTCGCTCAATATATATTCCGGAGTTCCCGTTTTATGAGAAGGATCTTCAAATCCAATATGCAGACGATGTTTTACTTTTCCATAAAAAGCAGGGCAAGTCTCATTGGCGTCGTCGCAAACTGTAATAACATAATCCCACTCTTCTTTTAAGTATTCATCAACCATTTTTGGAGTATGGCCGCTTATATCTATGCCCGCTTCTTTCATCACTTTTATTGCTGTCTGGTTTACCCGGGATGCAGGATGTGTCCCGGCGGAACAAACAGTAATATTTTTGTCAAATGATTGCATAAAGCCGTGTGCCATTTGGCTTCTGCAACTATTCCCAGTGCATAGGATTAAAACTTTCATTTTAAATTATCCGTTGTTACATTATAGAATTAAATAAAAAGCCTACTATCATTATCCCGATGGCAACAATACCAATAAAGGTAAATATCAACGGGAGTTTTAATACTTTCTTGAGAATTATCATCTCCGGCAAAGAGAGCCCGATTACCGCCATCATAAATGCAAGGGCAGTTCCGAGCGGGACTCCCTTTTCAATAAAGACACTCACAATAGGGATAATTCCGGCTGCATTGGAATAAAGAGGAACTCCAATCAATACAGATAGAGGAACAGAATACCATGTGGATTTCCCCATAAGATTGGTCATGAAGCTTTCCGGAACATATCCATGAGCCGCAGCACCAACTGCTATACCAATAACCACATATATCCACACCTTACCTACAATTTCTTTAACAGCAGTGAATCCCAGTTTTATACGATCTTCGAAGGTTATCTTCTCTTCGGTGTTTTCTCCATTTTCTCCACTAAGCTTATAGACCCAGTCTTCTACATACTTTTCAAGTTTCAGTTTACCAATGACAAAGCCCGAAATTATCGCAATCACTAATCCTGTTAAAACATAGATTAGAGCCACTTTCCATCCGAACAAGCCAAAGAGCAATATAACTGCCACTTCATTTATCATTGGAGCAGAAATCAAAAAAGAGAAAGTTACGCCGAGCGGCACTCCGGCCTGAACAAAACCAAGAAACAACGGAATTGCCGAGCAAGAGCAAAATGGGGTAACTATGCCCAATAAAGCAGCCATTACATTACCGGTAAAGAGAGATTTGCCTTCCAATATTTTTCTGGTCTTTTCGGGAGTAAAATATGTACGTATAATTCCTACGAAAAACACTATCAGTATTAATAGCATCAATACTTTAGGAACTTCAAAAATGAAAAATCTCAGTGTCTCGGTTAAATGCAATCCTTTTTGCATCCCGAACAGATTGTCAATTATAAAGTCTGCTAAAAACTGCAGGTTGTGATAAATAGTGTACCAAATTGCTATTCCTAATACTATTTGAAAAATCTTCTTCCAATTCATGAGAAAAATTTATAATGTGATATTTTATTATGTGCACTAAAACACGCGAAAAATATAGTATATCCCCACTATGATAAACAGGATGGCAATAACCCTCCTGAACCATATTTCAAAAGACTTGATTTTATTATAAAATCCGCCAATGCCCGAAAGAGTGTATGCAAGTATCCATGATACAATTATTACAGGAATTCCGGTGGCAATTGCAAATAAAACCGGAAGATACAAACCGGATGCACTGCTTATTGTCATGGGAACAAGCATCCCAAAATAGAGGACACCGCTGTATGGACAGAAAGCGAGGGCAAACAGCATACCGAGAAGGATTGCATCAAAGTAGCTCCATCTCGATTTGTTTTCCATTTTTGAAGACAAACCGCTCATCCCCGGGAACTTAAGTTTTATTACATCAAGCATGAAGAGACCAATAATAATGAGTAGGGGGCCCAGAATTTTCTCCCCGTATTGCTGGAAAAACCCGGAAAACTTAAACTGATCTGCACCTAAGTAGAGCACAAGTGCTATAGCAGTATAAGTAATTGCTCGTCCCAAAGTGTATAGGAGACCGTTTATAAAAACACGGTTTCTGTTGTCGATATCCTTGCTTATAAACCCAATAGCAGTAATATTTGTAGCCAGAGGACATGGGCTGATAGAAGTCATGAAACCCAGCACCAATGCCGAAATCCAGGGCATGGTGCTGTTTTCAAGTAACCCGGTTAAAAAATCCATTTGTAATTATTTTACCAGAGGATCTACTTTCTCTTTAATAACTGCCTTGAATTTTGCAGGCTCTTTTCGCGCATACATAAACCCGTCGTTGGTAAGATTTAATATCTTACTCCCTTTTACAACCAACAGAGCCTGACCGGAAACCTGAAGCTTTTCTGCCAGATTTTTGCTCGAAGCATCGTCAAGATTTATTGCTTTAAAACTTACTTTGTCGCCATAAAGAGACTGCAGGTCTTTTTTTGCTTCTGCTTCAACTGCCTTGCAGGTTTCACAGCGGGATGTAAGGTGGAAATAATATGCCTCTACTTTTACGGGTGCAGCAACATTTGAAGCTTTATTGGACTGGGCATTAGAGTTTAATGAGAACATTACCATAAGGATGGCAAAACTTAAGAGAAAGGAACGTTTCATAGTTTTGAATTGTTTGTTTAATATTTACTTAATACTTGTTTAATTTCTTCGGCCGATGGAATCCTGCCTTTAATTTCCACCTTCTCATTCACAACCAGGGCAGGTGTAGACATTACGTTATATTTCATAATGTCCATTATGTCTTCTACTTTGGAGATACTGGCATCAAAGCCGTTTTTCTCCACTACTTCACGGGTAAGTTTTTCAAGTGCCTTGCATTTGGGGCAGCCTGTTCCTAAAATTTTAATTTCCATATATTTTATCTGTTGAAAAATTCTGCAAACATAATTCGGGCTTCTGCCCAGTTTTCACGGTTAACACAATATTTTATGTATGGGGGATTTATTTCGCCCTGTATCAGTCCTGCTTTTTTTAACTCTTTAAGATGCTCCGAAAGTGTCGAGCGGGCAATTGGAAGGTTTTCTGCCATATCACCGCTATAGCAACACCTATCCGTATTATTTGCGAGGTAATCCATAATGAATACCCGTGCCGGATGGGAGAGTGCCTTTCCATAACTGGCAATTTTTTCCTGATAGGGGGTGTATTGATTTTTTTTGATAGCCATTATTTCATTTCGTTAAAATACGAAACAAAGGTATGTAAATATTTATTTGTCAATCAAACTAATTTTAATTTTTTACTTTTGTATAATTAAGACAGTAATTATGAAATCGTTTTTATTTCTCTTTATGTTTCCGGTTCTTTTGATGTATAGCGGTAATGCTGCTTCCCAGGAAAGAGCAAATTCTGTAACCGATTTGCTTCCTGAATGGAGTTTCCCAAAGGGTATAGAAGGTCCCGCCATTGATAAAAACGGAAATCTCTTTGCAGTAAATTTTAAAGAACCAGGTACGATTGGAGTCGTAAATCCAAATGGAGAAGCATCGGTTTATGTGACCCTTCCTTCCGGTTCTGTTGGAAACGGAATCCGATTTGATAAAAAAGGGTTCATGTATATTGCCGATTATACAATGCATAATATTCTAAGGATAGACCCTTCAACTAAAGAGATATCTGTTTTTGCGCACAACTCTTCAATGAATCAGCCGAATGATCTTGCAATATCTCCCAAAACAGAATTCCTTTATGCCAGCGATCCAAACTGGAAGGATTCAACCGGTAACCTGTGGCTGATTAACCGCGAAGGTAAGATTACCCTGCTCGAGGGAAATATCGGCACTACAAACGGTGTTGAAGTAAGCCCCAACGGCAAGAAGCTCTATGTAAACGAATCAATTCAGAGAAAGGTTTGGTCCTATGATATTAAGAAAGACGGAACAGTGGAGAATAAAAAATTATTAATCTCCTTTCCCGACTTTGGAATGGACGGGATGCGCTGCGATTCTTCGGGGAACCTTTACATAACAAGGCACGGAAAGGGTACAATTGTCATTGTCTCTCCAAATGGAGTAATCCTTCGTGAAATTTTGCTTAAAGGCAAACTGTGCTCAAACATTGTTCTCTCTAAAGACGAAAAGAAGGCCTATGTAACCATGGCCGACAGAGGCTGTTTTGAGGTAGTTTCACTTAATTAGAATAATATATGGATTTAAAAACTAAAATACTGGTTATTGATGATGACAAAGTTTTGGGAAAGACACTTAAAATTGTTCTCTCAATGCATGGTTATGATGTTTGTTATGCTAACAGTGGATCATCCGGTATTCAGAAAGCATTTGAATACAAACCGGATTTAATACTCTGCGACGTAAAAATGGGCTCAGTTAATGGTTATCGGGTCTATAATTTCTTAAAAGACAGCTCAATACTTGATGCTGTTCCTTTTATTTTTATTACGGCATGTAATGAACCTAAGGATTTTAGAATTGGAATGGACCTTGGGGCAGATGACTATATTACAAAACCATTTGCAAATGAAGAGTTAATCAAGACTATAGAGAAGAGGCTGACTAAATACAATAAGCTTAAAGAGACCAGGAAACAGGAGTTTAATTCATTATTTAATCTGACTCCAAATGGTATTATTTTATTTGATGAACATTTAATTTATAATGTTAATTCGGCCTTACTCCAAAGTCTTTCACTGGTAAATGATGATTTAAAATCATTCTCTGTTGAAAATTTATTTGATCAGGCTTCCTATAAGAAAATTAAAGATAAAATAGTACGATGCGCAAACGGATTATTGGATTCATTTTCCGAGAATGTATTCATTGTTCCTAAAGTTGGCGATAAATTTGAAGTTTCTCTTTATGTTACGGTCTATGAAAAAAAATTCGGATCTTCAATGTTGATAGGTTTTATAATATTGGATATCAAAAAAAATCGTGACAATTTTAACAAACCTGAAAGCGGAATTTTTTCAAAAAGGGAATATCAGGTCCTTTGCTTGTCCATGGAAGGTCTGTCAATAAAGATGATTGCAGATAAACTCTCGATTTCAAGCCGGACTGTTGAAAATCATCGTGAAAACCTGATGAAAAAAACCAACTCAAATAATATGATTGGAGTCATAACATTTGCTCTGAAGAACAATTTGTTATCTTTTTAACCGCCTTTTTTTACATTGGAATCCATCTTTTTTTTAGAAAAATGAATGGGTAAAATCCCTCTTTCTTTTGATTTATTTTTTCTGAAACTACTTATTGCGTTATATTTTTTATTGAGAGATCTTTGTCGACGTTAATCCGTTTTAATAGATTAATCTGTTCCATCCTCAATTTTTAAAACGAAAAGGGTTAGTTCGTTTATATCTCTTGTGGTGGTTAAATCCCCGGCCTACGGACCGGGGTAATTTAAAAGGTGAGTTTAATATTAATGAGAAGGGCGTCTGAAATTAATTTCAGACGCCCCTTTTTATTCATTATCAAACTTTACCGCTTATTCAAACTTCTGAAGCAACAGCTCCATCAGTTTAATTGAAGCAACAGAAACCGAAGTCCCGGGGCCAAAAATGGCAGCGGCACCGGCTTTGTAAAGCGCATCGTAGTCCTGAGCAGGTATAACGCCACCCACGATAACCATAATGTCTTCGCGGCCCAGTTTCTTAAGTTCACCCATGATTTGCGGAACGAGTGTTTTGTGACCTGCAGCAAGAGAAGATACTCCAACTACGTGAACATCGTTTTCAACAGCTTGTTTGGCTGCCTCTTCCGGTGTCTGGAACAGAGGTCCCATATCAACATCAAATCCACAGTCGGCATAACCGGTTGCAACAACTTTTGCCCCGCGGTCGTGACCGTCCTGGCCAAGTTTTGCAATCATTATACGAGGCTGGCGACCCTCTTTCTTAGCAAACTCAACAACAAGTTGTTTAGCTTTTTCAAAGTCGCTGTCGTTTTTAACCTCACTTGAGTAAACACCTGTATTCATACGGATAATTGCTTTATATCTTCCGGCCACCTCTTCGCAGGCATCGGAAATTTCACCAAGAGTTGCACGAACTCTGGCGGCCTCAATTGCAAGTTCCAGAAGGTTACCGGTTTTTGTTTTGGCTGCATTAGTGATTGCTGCGAGAGCTGCCTTCACTTTTGATTCGTCGCGGTTTGCGCGAAGCTCTTTGAGCCTTGCTATTTGCGATTCACGAACCATTGTGTTGTCAACATCAAGAATTTCCAATGGATCTTCTTTCTCGAGACGGTATTTATTAATACCTACAATTGTATCTATACCTGAGTCGATGCGTGCCTGTTTACGGGCAGCTGCCTCTTCAATTCTTAACTTAGGAATACCTGTCTCAATCGCTTTTGACATTCCTCCAAGTTTTTCAACCTCCTCAATATGGCCCCATGCGCGCTCGGCAATATCGGCAGTTAGTTTTTCAACATAATAAGAACCTGCCCAAGGGTCGAGGGACTTGGTTATGTTTGTCTCTTCCTGAATATAGATTTGAGTGTTTCTTGCTATACGTGCAGAGAAATCGGTTGGAAGTGCGATAGCCTCGTCAAGTGCGTTTGTGTGAAGTGACTGAGTGTGACCAAGAGCAGCAGCCATGGCCTCAATACAGGTTCTTGCAACATTGTTGTAAGGATCCTGCTCGGTAAGCGACCAACCAGAAGTTTGTGAATGGGTCCTGAGAGAAAGTGATTTTGGATTCTTAGGGTTGAACTGTTTAACCAATTTTGCCCAAATCATACGTGCTGCACGCATTTTGGCAATTTCCATAAAATGGTTCATTCCTATTGCCCAGAAGAACGAGAGACGAGGAGCAAACTGATCCACATCCATTCCTGCAGCTATTCCGGTTCTGAGGTATTCAAGACCGTCTGCCAGGGTATATGCCATTTCAATGTCACAGGTTGCACCGGCTTCCTGCATGTGATATCCGGAAATTGATATAGAGTTGAACTTAGGCATATTCTTAGAGGTGAAAGAGAAAATATCTCCAATAATCCTCATTGAGAATTCTGGTGGATAGATGTATGTATTTCTAACCATAAATTCCTTAAGAATGTCATTCTGGATTGTTCCTGCCATTTCGTCGAGCTTTGCACCCTGTTCCATTCCGGCAACAATATAGAAAGCCAGGATGGGAAGAACTGCACCGTTCATTGTCATGGATACCGACATTTTATTTAGCGGAATCTGGTCGAAGAGAACCTTCATATCCTCTACGCTGCAAATACTCACACCGGCTTTACCCACATCTCCCACAACGCGGGGATGGTCGGCATCATAGCCACGGTGTGTAGCAAGGTCAAATGCAACCGAAAGACCCTTTTGCCCTGCGGCAAGGTTCCTGCGATAGAAAGCATTTGACTCCTCTGCTGTTGAAAATCCGGCATACTGGCGGACAGTCCACGGATTCATTACATACATGGTACTGTATGGCCCGCGGAGATATGGCTGTATACCTGCAGCATAGTTAAGATGTTCCATCCCTTCCAGATCGGATGCTGTATAAACACCTTTTAATCCTATCTGCTCCGGAGTCATCCATACAGACGGCTCGCCTGCTTGGACCGCAGCTCCTCCGGCATATTTGAAATCAGAAAATTTTGGACGCATATGTTATTCTTTTTTTATTACTACTTAATTCCCAATTGAGCCTGATACATCTTGAGTGTCTCAAGAACATTGCTCTTAACGCTTATGAAGTTTGTTATGCCTTTGGCAACAAGCTCCTCTTTGCAGGCGGGTTCTCCGGCCACAACAAGAATTGCTTTATTCCCGATTAGTTCCTTTATTTTTGGAACAGATTCGGTATACTCATCATCCGACGAGCAAGCAACAATTATGTCAGCTTTAGCTTCGAATGCAGCTTTAACGCCCTCTTCAACTGTAGCAAATCTGGTGTTGTCAACAACATTTATACCTGCAACGGCGAAGAAATTGCTTGAGAATTGCGCACGTGCGCGGCAGAATGCCAGATTACCGAAAGTGAGCATAAAGGCTTTTGGCTCTTTCCCGCTTGTCTCGGTTGCAAAACGCAATGCTTCAAATGCCTGTGCTCCGCGATATTTTTCAATCGGCTCGGCAATAGGATTCGAACTCTTCTCCCAGTTTGCGCCTCTGGTAATTACATCAAGTGTAACATCTTTATCGGCTTTTTCTGAAAAGTTAGGATACTGATTTGTCCCCAGAATTATTTCTCTTCTGGTTGCAATGTTGAGGTCTCTTTTTGCAGATGCAGCTTTAATCTCTCCCTGAATGTACCCGGCTTTAAATGCCTCGGTATATCCGCCTTTCTCTTCAACTTTACCGAAAAGATTCCAGCTATGCTCTGTAAATGAGTTTGTGAGATTTTCAATGTAGTACGATCCTGCGGCAGGGTCTGTAATTTTATCGAAATGCGATTCTTCCTTAAGAATTATCTGAACATTTCTTGCAATACGATTGCTAAACTCTCCGGGTTCGCGGTATTGGTAGTCGAAAGGAAGTACCTCCAGCGAATCAACGCCTGCAAGCGATGCACTCATTGCCTCAGTAGTACTGCGAAGCATATTTACATATGAATCGTATACTGTCTGGTTCCACTGGCTTGTTACAGCGTGGATGTTCATCATTTTTGCAGAGTCGTCGGACACGCCGTAGTTCTCGGTAACATTTGCCCAAAGCATTCTTGCGGCACGGAACTTTGCAATTTCAAGGAAGTAGTTTGCTCCAACAGAGAAAGTAAATTTGATTCTGCTTGCAACCTCATTTGCACTGAATCCCATTTCTTTAAGAAGATTCATGTATTCGCTTCCTGCAGCAATTGCAAAACCAAGTTCCTGTACTCCTGTAGCACCTGCATTGTTAAATGCATATCCCTCAACTCCTATTACACGGATTTTAGGGAACCCTTCTACTAAATTCATACACTTCTTAAAATTGTCCATATAATTTGAACAACAGAAGTTCCCGGTAGTAGTGAGTGATCTTAGCGGATCAAAATCAAATGAAGCACGTACAGAATCGGCTTTAATTCCTTGTGCTTTAACAACTGCTATAAAAGATTCGATAATGGCCGGAGTCTCGCATGAGCATCCTTCGAAATTTACTTCGGTTTTCGAAAGGTCTATACCTTTAAGAAGAACCTCCATTTTGTTTTGTGAAATAGCTTTTTTGCCATTTATGCAGAATGCTACTGATTCTACTCCTTTTTTCAGACCATCCACAGCCTGGGCATTTGCTTTCTCGAAACTCTCCCAGGCGCAATAGCCCTGGCGAACAAGCCAATTGTTCCTTTTGCTGGTACCTCTCACGAATGGAAAAGCCCCCGGAACAGTACCCAAATGTTTAAGATTTGTTAAATCTTCGGCACGATAGTAAGGGCGTACTGAAAACCCCTCCATCGTTTTCCATACGAGTTTTTTCTCGTAATCGGCGCCCTTTAGATCTTTAGTTATCACCTCTTCCCATTGTTGAGTGGAAACAGGTGGAAACTCAGCAAATAATTTTTCTGCCATATTTGTTATTTTAATTATTGAAAGTTGCCAAAATTAATTCGGCAAAGGTATAAATTCTTTCCTCATATTAAACCTTTTTGCTGCTTTTTAGTCCTATATGCAGATTCACAATTTAAAAGCAGTAAGTAATGAAAAAAGCAACTATTTTATTGACAATGTTAGCCATAGCGTTAACAATGTCCGCTCAGCAGCAAAATACCCAAATTCACAAACAGGGCATGATGAAAGCCAATCCTGAGATGATGAAATCTCAGTTTACTCCGGATCAGCAAAAACAAATAGCCGAATTGAAACTCAAACATCAGAAAGAGACCCTTCAAATCAACAACGAGCTAAATGAAAAAACAGCTCAGCTTAAGACTCTTCAGCAAATTGATAAGCCAAACCTTAAAGACATCAATTCAAAAATTGACGAAATTTCGGCTTTGCAAAACAAAAAAATGAAGGCAATGGCTGCACACAGAAATAGTGTAAGGTCTTTATTGACAGAAGAACAAAGAGTTCAGTTTGACCTAAGAATGGGTAGAGGTGAAATGCACGGCAAAATGGGTAAGATGGGTAAGATGGAAAAAATGGGCAAGATGGACAAGATGAGGAAAATGGATTGCAAAGATTGTCAAATGGAAGGTCCAAAAATGGAAGGAGCTCCAATGGCAGGTCATGGCATGATGCACAAAGAAGCAGAAGCTCCCAAGGCTCAGACAAAATAAATGGTTAATGTTAATTCAAAATGAACGGGCGGGGAGGGGAGATTATTCTCCTTTCTCCAGTTCGTTTGCCTGATTGCCATAATTTAGCATATCGGCGCCGGTATTGTTGATGTTTTTTAGTTTAGGTAATGTAGTTTTAGTCTTTTCGTCTTTATCAGCAGCATCGGTGTCGATATTTTTTTTTCTCGTTTTAAGAACAGCTTTTCTAAGTTCAAAATTCTCCCCAAGATATTTCTTTCTCACCTCCGGGTTATTTGCCAGAACTTCGGCGGACCCGCTCTCAAGAATACTTCCTTCGTATAAAAGATAGGCTCGGTCTGTTATTGCAAGAGTCTCGTGGACATTGTGGTCGGTAATAATTATACCAATATTTTTTGTTTTAAGATTGGCAATGATGTGCTGAATGTCTTCTACTGCTATAGGGTCAACTCCGGCAAACGGTTCGTCAAGAAGTATGAATTTTGGATCAATTGCCAGTGCTCTTGCAATTTCGCATCTTCGCCTCTCCCCTCCGGAAAGCTGGATTCCATAGCTCTTACGCACTTTTTGCAGGCCAAACTCATCAATAAGTATTTCAAGCCTCTCCATCCGCTCTTTTTTGGTGTAATCGTGAAGCTCCATCACCGCAAGAATATTGTTTTCAACACTTAATTTGCGAAATACAGATGCCTCCTGGGCAAGATATCCCAACCCTTTTTGTGCCCTCATATACATTGGGAGTCCGGTTATCTCTTCGTCGTCAAGAAATATTTTCCCTGAATTTGGTTTAATGAGCCCGGTTATCATATAAAAACTGGTCGTTTTGCCGGCACCGTTTGGCCCCAGCAAACCAACAATCTCTCCTTGTTCAACCTCAATTGAAACACCTTTTACGACAGTCCTTATTCCGTATTTTTTTACAAGATTGCTACAATGTAATCGCATATTTTTTTATTTAGGCCCTTACTTAAGCTCGAGTTTAAGATCTTTTTGAAGTTCCCGCATTTCGGGATAATTTTCAAGCAGAAACTTAGCCTTCTCTTCGGGCATATATAATTTAGTCTCTTTTGTTTCTTCGGCAGATTCCACCTCAACAATAAGTTCAATGAAACGGTTGTCCAGTTTGTCGCGAAGAAAAGCGAGCAGCCTGGTTTTGCAATTTTTCTCTATCCATGACTTTTGCAAATCGTTCACGACACGGAAATGAATCGTTTTGTCTGCATCCAGTTTAGGCTTAATTTGTGAAATTGCAGTCTTAAGTCTTGGAAGCGATTTTTCTGCCTCGGCCATCTCTTCCCATACTTTCTCAAGCATCTCAAGGTCAAATTCAGATTCTCCCGATTCTTTGGGTTTTTCCTGTTCTGCCTTTACACTTTTCTCTTCCACTTTCTTAATCATACCCTTAATTGAAGGTGTAGAAGGGATATATGCGTTTTTTGGCTGAGCAGCCGGTATCTCTTCCTTTGGAGTTTCCTTTTCCACTGCAGGTTCTTCCTTTTTCTCAGGAACTTCGGCTACTGCGGTTTTCTCCGGTTTCTCCTTTATTTCCGGTTTCTCAGATACTTTAGGCTCTGAAATAGAATCCGGTATAACTTCCTGAGGGGTATTGATTCTTGCAAGTTTTACCAGGGCAAACTCTATATGGAGACGCTGGTTGCCGCTCTGCTTGAATCCCGCTTCACAGGTTGTTGTAATATTAAGTGCGTTATAAAGAAAGTTGACAGGGCAATTCCTGGATTGCTCTGTATATTTTTCAATTAAAGAAGGAGCCAGCTCAAGCAACTTTGCGCTTCTCTCATCTTTGCAAATGAGTAAGTCCCTCAGGTGCGTGCTTAAGCCCCCGATGAAATGGAGGGCATTGAATCCCTTTGAAAGGATCTCATCAAAAATGAGAAGGGCATCTGTATGCTCCCCTGCAAGAAGATGGTTTGTAAGCCGGATATAATACTCGTAGTCGAGTACATTAAGGTTTGAAATAACCTGATCGTATGTAATGTTTTCTCCGCAGAAAGCAACAGACTGGTCGAAAAGAGTGAGAGCGTCCCTCATTGCACCATCGGCTTTTCGCGCAATAATGTGCATGGCTTCGGTTTCAATCTGTATCTTCTCTCTTTCTGCAATCTGAGTAAGGTTTCTAACTATGTCTTCAACCGATATTCTGTTGAAATCGTATGTCTGACATCTTGAAAGTATGGTGGGGATTATTTTGTGCTTCTCTGTTGTTGCAAGAATGAAAATTGCATGAGCAGGCGGCTCTTCAAGTGTTTTCAGAAAAGCGTTGAAGGCCGAAGGAGATAGCATGTGCACCTCATCAATGATATAAACGCTGTATTTTCCAATCTGAGGAGGGATTCGTACCTTTTCATTCAAAAGGCGGATGTCATCCACAGAGTTGTTTGATGCCGCATCCAGCTCGTGAATGGAAAAAGAACGCGATTCGTCAAAAGCGATGCAGGATTCGCATACTCCGCACGGATCCATATTTTCCGATAGGTTTAGACAATTAATTGTCTTTGCGAATATGCGCGCACTGGTAGTTTTCCCTACTCCGCGGGGCCCGCAAAAGAGGTATGCGTGTGCAAGCTGGTTTTTGAGAATAGAATTTTTAAGAGTTTTTGCGATATTCTCCTGTCCAATAAGCGTCTCAAAACTTGTTGGTCTGTACTTTCTGGCCGAAACTATAAATCTTTCCATACCCCACAAAAGTAAGAATTTTTATCTAATTTTGCATCTATAACAACAATCATGATGAGACAATTATTTGCCCTTCTTTTTTCCTTTTTTGTCATCACAAATCCTTCCTACGGACAGGAAATTTTTGGCAAAGCCAAGAACAATTTCCGGAATTTCGCCGGCAAAACCACCATGGTTGTTGCAAATTCAACAGATTTTACCGATCTCTCAATCGTGGATGCGGTAAAATCGGGATGGAAAATATCTCCGTTTGAAATTTGTACCCTATCCGAGTTTGAAAAGTTAAAAACAGATACCTCTTATTACTTTCTTATGAGAGTGGATGGAAAGTTCAAAAACGAGGGGGAGGCAAAGATTGAATATCTCACACTTGTAAAAGGGGGCCCGGAATCAAAAAAAGGAATTTCTAAAATGTATGAGATTGCGACTCTTCCGCTTCAGGCCATTGGTGACGAGTCCGGTGAGGCTTTCTTTTTTATTCCTGCATATATAGATATCATTCAGAGTCATATAATAAATGTAGGTTCGGAAATTCTTAAGGCATACGTGGGAAATTCCTTTTACAGCAACAGAATAGACAATGCAGGGGATAAAAAAATCATATTCGACAAAGAAGATCTGGGCTTTGAACTTGACCCGGCAGAAGCAGATACACTGTTCAGGAAAAAAGTTACAATAGGCGATGAATCCACTGTTGAAAAGGCAATTCTTGAAAGTGCCGCAGAGACGCTGGTCGGGTTTACGATATCTCCAAAAGGGAATTCATCGGGTTCTTATTCGTATAAACTTATAATTGATGCAGAGACCCACGACCTCCTTTTTTTTCGCAGACACAAGATATCCGACAGGCTTCCGAAAGGATTCACAAAGGAAGATATCAAGAGAGCCTCAATTCCTTTCAGAAAGTAACAAATGACAATAATTACAAAGAAATTCGAAAACGGTCTCAGATTTGGCTTCCGGGCTGTATCTTCTCCCGTAGCCTATCTTGCGCTTAGCGTCAAGGTTGGTACAAGAGATGAGCATCCCTCCTTAAACGGAATTGCCCACATGACAGAGCACATGCTCTTCAAAGGTACTACCACAAGGAGCTCTGTGAGTATAAACAACTATCTCGAGAGTCTCGGAGGAGAACTGAATGCCTATACGACAAAAGAAGAGACCGTAATTCAGGCAACTGTACTAAAGGAAGACCTTTCAAAAGCCGTTGAACTGCTTTGTGATCTTGCTTTTAACTCAAAATTTCCCGAAAAAGAGCTGGAAAAGGAGAAGGAAGTAATTCTTGAAGAGATTAAATCCTACAAAGACTCCCCGTCCGAACTCATCTTCGACGATTTTGAAGAAGAGCTCTTTGGCGGCCACCCTTTGGCAGGAAACATACTTGGAACGCCCAAAAGCATAAAACGAATTACCGCAAAAGACATACGAGAATTTACCTCGTTAAACTACAGGCCGGAGAATATGAGTTTCTCAATTGTTGCCGATTTGCCTGTTGAAAAATGCGAGAAACTCGTCAGAAAATATTTTGAGCACACAGAAAAACTGACAAATGCTGCTGAGGTTCCAATTGTTCAGCCAATGCCACCATGTGTTGGAGGAACGGTAAAAATAATTTCCAAGAGGAGTTATCAGACACACTGCGTTATTGGCGGGAGAGCATACAGCTTCTACGACAAACGCCGCCTTCCTCTGGCTCTTTTGACAAATATCCTTGGCGGGCCTGCTCTCAATTCCAGACTTAATCAGGTTCTCCGGGAAAAACACGCACTTGCCTACACAATTGATGCGTCTTATACTCCATTTACAGATACCGGAGTCTTCTCCGTTTATTTTGGTACAGACAAATCTAGTCTCGATAAATGCCTCTCTCTGGTAACTAAAGAATTTAACCTGTTCAAAGAAAAGGAGATATCTCCCGTAAAACTAAAGGCTGCAAAAAAGCAGTTGCTTGGTCAGCTTGCAATTTCAATGGACAATGCCGAGGCACAATGCCTCAACATTGGCAAATCGCTGCTGGTTTTTAATAAAGTGGAACCTATAGGCGAACTCAGACGGAAAATAGAAGATATTACTGCTCATGATATTTTCGAGGCAGCAAATGATATCTTCTCGGAAGACAATCTGATAACTCTAATTTATAAGTAAAATGCCAGGTCTTGATTTATATATATCAGATAATAGCTCCGAACTGAACGGAGCGCTGGATTGGCTTGAAAAAGAGACCAACCTGCGGACAAATCATGCCAGGATGTTGTCTGGCCCAATTGTTGGCAGGTATCTCACATCCATGGCAGAGATGCTTTCGTCTTCAAATATTCTGGAAATAGGGACATTTACAGGCTATTCTGCCATTTGTCTTGCTCTTGGATTGAAAAAGGGCGGTCACTTAGATGCAATTGAAATTAACGACGAACTGGAAAGCCTCATTCTTGAGGGATTTTCAAAGGCAGGAGTGAGCGACAGAATAACAATGCATTTCGGAGATGCAAAGGAGATTCTGCCTACGCTCAGCAAAACATACGACCTTGTTTACATTGACGGAAATAAAAGAGAGTACTGTGCATATTACGACCTGGTTTTCCCTTTGGTGCGTGAAGGCGGATACATAATTGCCGACAATGTGCTATGGGACGGAAAAGTGTATGCCGAAAAGCCTTCCGGCGATGCCCAGACTCAGGAGATAATCCGCTTTAACAAGATGATAAAAGAAGACCGCCGCGTTGAGAATTACATTCTTCCCCTTCGCGACGGCCTTAATATTATTAAGAAACTTTAGCAGATTATTTCAGATACTCAATTTCCATTTTATATCTCCATCTTCCAAAATAAAGGTTCTCCCCTTTCCACTCAACTTCGCCTCTCTGGAAATCGACAGTCTCGCTTCTCGGGTGAATCTTGGCCGGATAAAAATTACCCGAAATGCCCTGGTTTACAATCATCCGGTATGCATCAAGTCCTTTTGTGAAAAAATAGTATGAGTCATCATCGGGTGCACCGGCAATTCTGCCGAAAGACTGATCAACAGGAACCCATCCTATGCCGTCATAATATACCTCTGCCCAGTCGTGAAGATTCTTGTTGCCCGGGTGCATCATCCATCCGCTCTGCCATTTTGCCGGAACTCCTGCACATCTAGCCATTGTAATAAACAGCAGTGATACCTGTCCGCAGTCGCCATGACGGCTTGCAAGCACATATTCCGGGATGTTTGGAATTGTAGAGTATTCCCTTGCACTTGCCCATGGGAAGTTGATGTTAATCCATTCAAAGATTTTCTTAACCTTCAGATAAGGATTGGTTTCATCTCCAACCACCTCTTTCACTGCAGCCTTGATTTTGTCGCTGAACACAATCTGAGGGGCATTTTCGGAAGTATATTCCTGATATATTTTTGAATGCGTGTCGTAAGGAACTATATCTTCCGGTTTAAAAGAGAAGTATTGATTATATGATGTGTAGCTTAATTCGTATGCAAAAACAGTTGGTTTGCCGGCTACAGCAACGCCCTCCATGTAAATGCTTTTGTGTATTTCGCTGTCGGGAGCAATTATATACATAGGCTGAGATGTAGAGATAAGATTGATGTCTGTGTGAGATGCAACGTCTGTTCTTGGATAAGGCATCCATACTCTTATAACCTCTCCCGCAGGAACTTCGTCCGGTTTAACGCTGATTGCATATTTGATTTTCATCTTAACAGGGGCAAGAAGAAATGAGTTCACCGTTCTTGTTGCAAGAACAGATGGGATATATTTTACAAGCATCCTGTCCAGAGAATCACTCTGCCTTCCGTTTGCGCCTTCAAAATATTTCCTGGCCACCGAGTCAATCCGGAACAGGTTACGTCCCGCATTGTAGAAATATCTTTTCTGACCGTTTATTGTCATATTTTCCAGAGCATTGCTCTTTTCCCAGTTGGCAATCTCTTCCGGAGTTACATTTGGATGGAATTTTTTGATGTAGGCAAGTACAGCAGTATCAACCTCGGAAAAGTCCTGTTCTATCCTGTCCAGCCTGTCAATTTTAAAACTGAGGTCATAGCGCTGTTGAGGAGTAAGTGAATCATTGGTTAAGGCAAACCTTATCATTTTCTTTGCCTCGGCGAAATCGCCCTTTTCAATTCTTTTTTCTATCTGCTCATTTGTAGGCAGGCTATTGAAAAAAGAGTCTCCGCATGCATAAAGCATCACGGAGACTAAAACGAGAGAAATTATTCTCATCTCTTTTTATTTTAAGTTGATTTGTTCTATTTGCAGCGCTCGTAATATGAACGATCCCTGGTATCAACCCGGATTCTTTCTCCCTGATTGATGAAAAGCGGAACCATAATTTCTGCTCCTGTTTCAATAGTTGCAGCTTTCAAAGCATTAGTAGAGGCAGTATCTCCTTTAACAGCCGGTTCTGTATAAGTAATTTCCATTTCAACAAACTGAGGGAGTTCACATGTTAAAACTCTTTCCTCATCTGCATGGAACATCATTTCTACAGTCTGGCCCTCTTTCATAAGGTCAGCGTTATCGACCAGATTGGGATTCAGAGATATTTGTTCAAATGTTTCTGTATGCATAAAATTGAATCCCATATCATCTTTGTATAAAAACTGGTATGGTCTTCTTTCAATGCTGATTACATCAATTTTCTCTCCTGCATTATAGGTGTTTTCTAAAATTCTTCCTGTCTCAAGATTTCTCATCTTAACTTTAACAAATGCACCGCCTTTACCAGGCTTTACATGTTGAAACCAAACGATTGAACATGGTTTTCCGTTAAAGTCCAGACACAATCCGTTTTTAAAATCTGCTGTTGTTGCCATAAATAGGTTTTCTAATTTGCTGCAAAGATATAATAATTGGCCAATATTTTTTTGCATTAAACAAAAATAGTGCTACTTTTGCACTCCCTAATACAAGGTGCCATAGCTCAGTTGGTAGAGCAAAGGACTGAAAATCCTTGTGTCCCCGGTTCGATTCCTGGTGGCACCACCTGATACAATATAACCCGCTAATTATTAGCGGGTTATATTTTTTGGTACTATATCTGGTACTATATATGCTGATTCATTATTATGTGGAAATTCAGAATATCTTGGTCAAATTGTCAAACGTTATATTAATTATAGCCTACCTTGTTACCTTTATTACCAGAAACAAGTTTCTCACTCTGGCAGAATTGCATTATTTCTGATGTATCAGGACGAATCCCAGTAAGTACCTCTTTCATACAGATCTTACGAACTATATTGTCTATCTCTCCGCCAGAAAATGAGAATCTATTTGCAAGCTGAATGGCAAATTCTTTTTCGAGCCAATTCAATTTATTAAGCCAAATTTTGGACTTGACTTCATTAGACGGTTGGTCGAATTTCACCTTAAATAGGAATCTACGTTCGAAGGCACTGTCAATATTTCCAACTAGATTTGAAGTGGCAATCAAAATTCCTTGAAACTTTTCGAACGCCTCCAAAAGAATATTTTGGATTGCATTCTCAGTCTGGCTAACGTTTGAATAACTGTTTTCTTGCCTCTTACCTAGAATTGCATCTGCTTCATTGAAGAGCAGTATGGGCTTTAACGAACATTGTTTGCAGGCTCTTTGATAATCGGTAAACACTTTCTTAATCAGCTTCTCACTTTCTCCGAACCACATGCTTTTGGTCTGACTAATATCTACCAAAAATACATCTCGCCTTGTAAGACGCGAGATCTGATAAACAGTTTCTGTCTTGCCGGTACCAGGAGAGCCATAAAAAATAGCTGTAACACCCTTTGATAAACCCATATTGTTCATTCTTTTCTGTAGTACATTGAAATTATCAGGCATTAAGCTATGTGTCAGGAAATCTATTTCTCTATTTAAAAGAGGATCAAAGAACAGCTCCTTTAAAATAATACTGTCATTCGCTATTAGGCTTTTTGTCTTTTGTGTATAGATGAATAATTCGGCATCCTCTTTCAAAAAAAACTCAAGTGCAGTATTGGTAAGCATTAGATTAGAATCGTTGGCCATATTTCCTGTAGTCAATTCAATGAACTCAAGCTCAAACATTGGGTTGGCCTTTTCAACAAGTTGACGGATTTTTAATCTTCTTTCCCTAGCATTTTCATAGATATCATTAATGGTGAGTTCTAATGCACTTGTTGGAGCACCGTATGCAATACGATCATTAAGCATTTCGTATAGTATAGCACGGTCCTCTACATTGAGTTTAGACCTGATTTTCGAGATGGGAGCCAAATGTTTATTTTTTTCTTCAAGAGTGTCAACCATGAAGAAAAGGTCCATTGTGTTAATGTTTTCATACTTTCTTTTTTGAACTAAATCGGAGATAGTTTTAGTGAATTCATAAATATCTATAGACTTATTTTCCTTTGCTTTTAAGGGTATATTTGCATAAATTTGGTCAGAGATATCGTCCGGGATAGAGAAGCTAGATTTCCCATATTTCGTTTTTCTGCACTTCCGTCCATTTTCCTCTTCCAGTTCAATAAGGTTCTTTTCGAGGAGCGAGTCTATTCCTGATTTTAGTGATAATGAGTCTATATAGCTAATATCCAGAAAACTTATAATATCACGTAAATCAATAATATTAATCCTTGCTTGTAGTGCAAAAATAACAGCAAATAATTGGGTCTCTTCAATATTTATACACAGGTAATCTGACAACAGATCAAGAGGCTCCTTTATATCTTCTATAACATCTTTGTTTAATTTCGACCTTTCAAGTTTCTTTGTGACCAGAATGATTGTTTGGACAACATTATATTTAATCGCTTTTGATCGTTTCATAGTAAAAATATTCAACAGAATGTTACTTTAAGTCAGTGTCAATTTTGTCTTTCTTCGGAGGAAGACCATACATCTTACTCACTACCTCACCATAATTTTCTACCCTTTCAATATGAAGGTCCAGAACCTTTACTAATTGGTCAAGACTGACATCCTCGATTGAGTATTTAACAACATTATTCTTTCCAATAATCTGTATTTCGAATAGGACATAGTTTTTGTTGCAAATGACTTTTACCTTCCCTTTATGTTTAAGGCCACGGACCCTAAAAAGTAGGCCATTATCGATGACCCTATCCACTGAGAATCCCCAGCTAAACATTTTAACAGGATTAGCTTCAATTTCACTCAGGATAAGATATGCAACAACTTTATCATTACCTTTTACCATTATGTTGTGTGTTTATTGATATTTCTGACAAACTTTGAAATTCTTTCTTCATATGTTCGAAATTGAAATCGGATGTCACAATATTTGATAGTTTCTTAGGTGTAATATTTAAACATATCGCAGAGGCTGTAAAGGTAATAATAAAATATTACAAATAAAAAAATTTCAGGATAAAATGTAGTACTATTTAGTTAAAACATCAAAAATATGTAGTACTTTTATATAACATTGATATATTTGTACCAAACACTTCAATATGGAGAAATTTGTAATTAAGAAGCTGCTGAAGCAAAGAGGAATGACCTTTCAACAACTTGCGGATCAACTTGGGGTGCATAGAGTCAATCTTTCTAGTAGTTTGGCCGGCAATCCTACATTGTCCCGTTTGGAGGAAATCGCAAAATTATTAGATGTTGAGGTTATGGATCTGTTCGCCAAATCCACACAGGGTGAAATGACTGGCTATTTAGAGTATAAAGGTGAAATATATAAGATAAGCAGCATCGCTGATGTTGAGAAAGTAATGAAAAAAGCTAAAGAAAAAGTTGAGTAATTTATAGCCTGATCCTTTTTATTAAATCAGGTATTAATGATATAAGGCAATTTAATTAATTTTCGACGAAATATTTTTCTTAATATAAAAAAGCTTTCTCTGCAATGTCATATTTACAAAACATCATATTAGTGAGATATGGAATGTTTTGACACCATTTAGCGAAATCCCCTTTTTCGTTGCATTTTAATTGATCGATATCTACTAATATCCTTTAATTGTTTTACGTTGAGGAATTAGAATCAAATAAGTAACTGAGATATAAGATAATATTTGTCAATTGGATTATAATAATTAAATTTGACCAATTAACGTTAAAAGTCAAATATATGTCAGAAATTAATGTAAAGAGTTTAATTGTTGAGTCTGCCACAAAATATTTTTCCAAATTTGGCTTTCATAAAACCACTATGGATGATATTGCAAAGCATATCCAAAAAGCTAAAGGGGTATTGTATTATTATTTTAAAGGTAAAGAAGAACTTTTTAATGAAGTATTGAAGCAAGAATTAGATACTGTTAAAACCGCATTAAAAAAAATAGTAGATGGTGAGAATGATTCTATTATTACTCTCAATGAATATATG
This sequence comes from Bacteroidales bacterium, assembly GCA_021371955.1. Lineage (GTDB taxonomy): Bacteria > Bacteroidota > Bacteroidia > Bacteroidales > UBA932 > Bact-08. The sequence continues at coordinate 1,191 of JAJFVD010000006.1, read as the reverse complement.
CTGACCCGTTTAAAATTATTAAATACTGCTGTAAACTACCATGAAACACTTAAAGCAGATTTTTTTGAAAAATATTTATTCGTAAAAGATGTGAGAGGAGATTTTACGGAGTTTGAAAGAAAGCAATTAACTAGTATTCTGGAAAGAGGGAGAAAAGAAGGTTACCTTGATGTTAAAAACATAAATTCTACCGTAAATATTATTATGATGATAGTTAATGGTATTGAAATACCATTATTTCTTCAAAACAAGTATGCGGAATACGAAAACACAATTGATGAGCTTGCAGCAATGATAGTGAATAGTTTAAGGGCTCAAAAAAAATAAATCACTAATTTCTTATAAAATATTGACTAATTATCCAATTTGGTCAATAAATAATTTTATCTTTGCAAAACTACAAAACCAATATAGTCAACTCGTAAATAAATATAGAACGATTTGTTGAGAGAATTTTAAATTTCAAATGGGTATTACATGATGATGATTAGTTTGCTTCTGTATACTAGAATTGGCACTCAATTAAGTGGGAATAACATTGGAATGATTGTATTGGAATCATACGATAAATTGTTTAAAGCGGTAATTAATATTTGGTTTTTAAAATATTCCAAACCATAAATAGTTAAATATTAATTTAAAGCCAAATTATGGATTTAAAAAGTTTGATTAAAAACGAGAACATACCTTGCCATGTTGCCATCATAATGGACGGAAATGGTAGGTGGGCGATAAAAAGAGGTAATAGCAGGATATTAGGTCATAAAGCTGGAGCAATCTCTGTTAGAAAAGTTGTTGAAGCATCTTTAGAGATCGGTGTTAAATATCTAACACTTTATACGTTTTCAACAGAAAACTGGGAACGACCTAAAATTGAGATAACTGCAATAATGACTCTCCTCGAGGCTACAATAAATTCTGAAATTGACGATTTGAAGAAAAATAATGTCAAATTATTAACGATAGGTGATTCATCTACTTTACCGATTAACGTTATGGAAAAGATTAATTATGCAATAAATGCTACATCAGAGAATACTGGTCTTACTCTTATTTTAGCATTAAGCTATGGTGCAAAGCAAGATATTGCTAATGCAATGCGGTTAATTGGTAAGGACGTTGAAAAAGGGATTTTTTCTATTTCGAATATTTCAATCGATACTTTTGGTAAATATCTTTCAACAGCTAATT
>JAJFVD010000011.1 GCA_021371955.1 Bacteroidales bacterium | reverse complement strand
CTAATATTTAAAAAGTGATATTTAAAAAGTGATATTTAAAAAGTGCTGGCGCGAATATATCCAACGCCTGTTTGCAAGCTCCAGCCGCAAGTCAATCAATAAACTCTTCTAACGAATCGATAAATAACTCTAATTTTCTTTGCACCTCATCCAGATCGTGCTTTCCTTCCATGCGCCATATTTCATGGTCTTCAAAATCGTACAATATCGATAGTGGCAACGTGTTTTTGTCGTATTTACTTTTTATTTCCGGGTAACTATCTACGCTTACAACTTCGACAAACAGGGTGTTATTAAATTTTGGTTCTGTCAGCAGTACCTCGTGCATGAAAGATATTAAATCCTGGCTGTCCTTGTTGCTGGTGGATTTTATATTAATACTGTAAACCAGTTTGTTGCCATAGTACGAGAACAACAAACGTTGCAAAACAGTGTTTATTGTCTCATCAGGATGGATTTTCGCTTCATTGAGTCTGTCATGAAGGCTCTGCGTGATTCTCACATTTTCCGTAGTATGCGAGAGCTCCGGGAAACTTCGTTTTCTGCCGTTAATGACGAACCAGTAGCTACCGTTTTCGTGTATAAGCTGGCAGGTGTCATCATATCGAGCTAATAATTTTGTAATTATCGTGCTCCTTGACTCCCACGCACTGTCACTATTTCTGTCTCTACAAAAATCGAGCGCTTCATAGAGCTCGGCACTAATTTTAATGGTCTTTGTTTCCACGGCTGCACCTCAATCTGGAGCATACATCGGGTTAAGATATAAATAATGTTCGCCATGGCACTCAAGGAAACTCCAGTAAGTGGTACTTAAGTAAATCCCGGTGGCATAAGCCATCCAACTTCATTAACCTTCGATTGGTCTGCATATGCTTTACCTGCTGTTTGCTGATCTTTGATTGGGCTGTCAGAGTGTTATCCGTGTTATTGTTTTAACCAGTTCATTACTTTCGCTTATTACTCTGGACAAACAGCACTGTACGAGAAAAAAGAGAAAATACACTTTTCAGGGTCCCCGGAATAAGCTGGTTGAGCAAATTGGGTTTTCTGCTTTTAAAAGGGAGAATTTTCGACGATTTATCTCAAGGAATTCTCTGTGTCTGTTTATTATCCTTATCCAAAACCTTTTTATACAAAGTACTTCATTAGACGTTGATGTACACAAATATACTTTAGTGATAAAATATGCACGCTTCAATTCTCCATATCCTCAACACAACTAAAACCCGTGTTCAGGCCCTGGGGCCGCAGACCTGCCTTGAAGGCCTTGAGATGGGATTTGAGAAAAGGGACTTTATCTCGGCGGTAGCAGATGCAAAAGCCGACGGGGGAGTGCCTGTAATTGCAGAGGTCAAGCCCGCATCTCCAGGGAAAACTTTTCGAGATATTCCGCCTGCAACGGCTGCCGAGCTTGCATGGGAGATGGAAGAAGCCGGAGCTGTTGCAGTTTCGGTTCTGACCGAGCCTGGGGTATTCAGGGGATCACTTGAAAACCTGAATGCAGTCCGAAATACTGTCTGCTTGCCTGTCCTGAGAAAAGA
>JAJFVD010000016.1 GCA_021371955.1 Bacteroidales bacterium | reverse complement strand
AACAGAAACAAGATTAATAAAACTTTTATACCTCTTGCATTGAACAATTAATATATTATTCTCCGATTCAGAATATCTAAAATCCGTCCCATTATCTTTTCCCTCTGCAAAATTTTCAAATATACCATATTGACTTCTAAGCAAATCCCTTGAGATCTGCTCAAATCTTAACGGTGATAATAGTTCTGCAAAATTATAATTGTTCATGAAATGTTTCTTTTTTCTTTCAATAACAGCTAACGTTCTTGCGGTAAATTCCCGTTATAATGCGATTTACTGCGTGTTACCGGTTCGTTGTAATTATTTCAGTTTCTTCATCGCTTTGCTTTCAAGTAGTGATCTCATCTGGGTAATAGCAACTTTATTGAGTTGAAGAAGCCGTTCCGTTTGCGATAGGCCTTGTTGAATCAATAATGCGTTAATGCTTTCCATGTTGCTCAATACAACAAGTTGTTCCAATGTTGTGTAGTCCCTGATATTCCCGTTCTTATCTGGGTTGTTATCCCTCCATTCTTTAGCCGTAATCCCGAAAAGTGCGACATTCAAAAGATCTGCTTCATTTGCATAAACACAAGCTATCTGTTGTTTGGAGATCTTTTGGGGTACTAGATTCTCTTTAATTGCATCGGTATGAATCTGATAATTAACTTTAGATAAGGTTCTTTGTAAGTTCCAATCTAATTTCAACCGGTTGTTTTCATCGCTCTTAAGGCGTTGAAATTCTTTTACAAGATATATTTTGAATTGAGGACTTATCCACATTCCAAATTCAAATGCTATGTCAGGATGGGCATAAGTGCCTCCATATCGTCCGGTATTGGCTTTCAATCCTATTGCATCTGTTTTTTGAACCCATTCTTTCACGCTTAACTTGTAACTGTTTAATCCTGCTTGACTTTTAATTATGGCGAATTCGCCATAATTAAAATCTGGATTATAAACCGACTCCCAAATACCGAGATACTCAATTGTATTACGATTACGCAACCAGTCGGCAATGAAAAAATCACCATCCTTTGCTTTAAGCATATCGGTCAATGAAATATATTCCTGGTTATTATCAAGTATAACCGTTATTTCTTTCCCTTCTACTTGAATTCTTCTGTTTAATGCCATATTTTGAGTTTTTTATAACTTCTGATTTGTCCATTGCGATTCAATGACCGGTAACGTTCCGCAGCTACACGCAGGGGCGGATTGCGGGCGATTTCCTGTCAAGCAGAAAAACTGCCCGAGCGGAAAGATGCCCACCGAAAACCACCGCTGCCGCACTTGACGGGTAGCTGAAGTTAGCGGTTGTTAATTGTTCTAATTAGTTCATTTATAATTGCTTGGCCAAGTTTTTTGTTTCCTTCCTTTGATAGATGTGACGTCCCACTATACAACTTAAGACATTTACTGTAATCATCACAAACATTGTCAAAGGCAATTTGGATGACACTATCTTTCAAATTCACAGTTTCTAATTCTTTAACGAAAGCCTTTCTATATGTTTTGATATTGTCAATTTCACCTGAATTTGTGAATTTTGCATATATTTTGTTTCGCTCTCCTTTAATGAAGCCCATTTCATTGGTAGTCTCAATAATCCCAAATTCTGGAAGTTCAACGATAACTGGTTTGATTTTGTAATGCAATAAAGTGTTAATAATTAATAGCATATGATGAGAATAAAAATTTGCTCCAACTTGTCCGGCAGCGTCATTAACACCTGCAATTACAATGCAATAATCTGGATTACTTTCAATTATAAATTTTGATGAATGTTCATTTGTACTTTCTTTAAATAAATTTTGATAAATTAATTTACTTTTTGCGCCAGGATGTCCAGATGATAAGATTTTGTTTTGAAAACCTTTCTCTAATAGTCCATTGTTTAATAATGAATCCAATTTGCCACCTGCAACCCAACTGTCACCAATTATACCGATTGTCAAGGTCGTATCACTGTCGACCGCTACTGAATAAAAAGGTCTTTCCTTAGAATAAGAAAATCTGTCAATAAGATACCACGAAAAGGTCAAAACAATAATCGTGATTACTCCAAAGCCAATAATTCTAATTTTTTTCATTTTAGCTGATTCTTTCATAGTGTCGTTTTTTTTTAATAACCGCTAACTAGTTTATAGATTCATGTTTATTGAATATATCATTCCAAAAACGGGAGATATGTACATGTTTGTTGAATAATATATTTTTCATAAATCGTTCTTGTTTCTATTTACAAATCAAAGTCGTCTGCGGGGTTTTTGATTTTCTGCAAGCCGCTCATACTCACCCATGTGTAAATTTCAGTTGTTTTGCTGCTTTTGTGCCCCAGCAGCTCTTGAATGTAACGCAAATTCACTCCTGATTCCAAAAGATGAGTCGCGTAACTATGTCTTAGGCAGTGCAGTGTAAAGTTATGGTTTTTCAGCACTTTACCCAAATATTTATGAAAAATGTTTTCCAGACTTGTTTCACTATATTTTTCTCCTTTAAATTGCCCTTCAATAAGGTAATTTGCAGGCCTATACATTTTGTAATAACGAATAATCATATCCATAATTTTATCACTTAATGGGAGCACTCTGTCTTTTTGTCCTTTCCCATTTATAATTGTTAATGTTTTTCGTTTTGAATCAAGATGACGGAGCTGTAGGTTTATTAGTTCACTTCTTCTTAATCCGCAGGAATAGATAAGTGCGAGTGCGGTTCTATGTTTAAAATTTGGAATGCCTGTTAGCATTTTTTCTACAACTTCTTTTGCAATAACCTTAGGTAAATTTCTTGCTCTCCTTGGCCTCTCAATGTTATCGATGTCTAAGTGCCGGTTTTCAACTTTTATATAGAACAGTTTTATTGCATTTACAACCTGATTTTGGTAAGAGGCAGAGAAGCCTCGTTTGATAATGTATTGGTTGTTAAATCGGATTAAATCCGAATTGGTTATTTCGGATGGATCTTTATCCGTGAAAAATTTAAAAAGCGTGTAAATTGCTTCAGTGTATGTTTTGACGGTATTTGCGCTATAGCGTCTGCTTGTAAGCCAGTCTTTAAACTGACATACTTTCTCGTCTTTCTCTCGCCTCATAATCACTCTCCCTATATTTCAATTCCAAATATAAGAAATAAAGAATATGGATACAGAGCATTGTTAATGCACAAAGAAAATTTATGCAATTCTAATTTTTTAGATTGCTTTTTTAATTAATAATAGAATAAAACGACAGATTATATTCCAGGAATTATTACACCGCAAAATGCTTGAACAGCTCGTAAACGAGTATTGCAGGCCAAACTATTGCCTTTAGTATTCCAAGCACTCCCATCCAGAAGGTAGTTGCCTGCATTATGAAATAAACGGCTGCGCCAATGAGTCCGAGTCCGTAAACTGCGCCTGAGGGAGCTGAGTGGTGAATTTCATTTTTCATAATATAAAGTTTTTGAGGTTATTGCTTTTTAATCTTTGTACCTGGTTCTCGCATAATTCCAGTCCCTTGCCCTTTATCTATCCAATGTGATTACAACCTTCACCGGAAAGTGGTCGGAAGGCATCCGGGTCACAAAAATGCCTTTGCCGGTTTCCGTCCAGTATGTATCTGTCAATACGCCGTATCGCATAACGCGAAAGCCTTTACTAACGAAAATATGGTCTATGCGGATATAGGTTTTTTGCAGAGGATTGAAGTTGTTGAAAGTGCCGTTTGTCGCATACCGGACTTCGGCAGTTTCGTATGAATCCTGTAATATCCCGGAGCCGGAAATAATTTTGTAGCCTTCACTCGTCTGGTCGGAATTAAAATCTCCTGTTAGTATTACCGCTTCGTCGCCGGCCAAAGCCTTAATTTTTTCAAGAACCAGTTTTGAACTTTCAAGTCTTGCCTTTACGCCAATATGGTCCATGTGCAGGTTAAAGTACCAGAAACATATGCCGTTCTCTTTTATCTGAAACTTTCCCCATGTGCATATCCGGGGCAGTGCCGCATCCCAGCCAACGCTTGGCTTGCCGTCTGTTTCGGAAAGCCAGAAATTGCCGGACTGCATCAGTTTAAACTTCTCTTCTTTGTAGAAAACAGGCGAGCACTCTCCGGATTTCTCTCCGTCTGTGCGCCCGACTCCTATGAATCCATATTCCGGCATAAGGGACAACATGCCGTTAAGCTGTCCGTAAAAAACCTCCTGTGCACCAAAAATATCAAAATCGTGAAACTGAATGAGCTTTGCAATTACAGGAAGGCGCTGGCCCCAGCCGTTTCCGTTAAGCGAGTCGCTTTTGTTCTCGTAGCGGATGTTGTAGGTGGCAATATTGATGGCCTGTGCAATTGAATTTGTCTGGATTGCCAGAGTCAACAGGATTATGATAAATGTCTTTCTCATATTTTTTACTTCTTAATGCTGCAAAATGGAAATAGCAGAATAGACGAGCATTAGGGACATTACAGCATTGAATGTAAGATAAAAAGTTCTGTTTTTAAAATAATTGCTGAATGTTGAGCCAATAAATGTCCATAGAGCTATGGAGCCAAATCCCATTATGGTGAGGAAAAGTGCCGAAATTAGAACAGCCGGAGCAGATTCACCAATGAACAGCGAGAAGGAGGAGTAGAGAGTTATTCCATAGAGAATCACCTTCATGTTCACCAGTTGGAGCACCATCCCGTTAAACAGGGTATAACTTGTTAAGATGCCTTTTTTGTTGATGTCTTTTTCGCTCTTCCTGCCCGTTTCTTTATGAGGAATAAACGGCATCGCCGCCAGCCATAGCATGTACAAAGCACCAATCCATTTAAGAACAGGCGAAATCTTTTCGTAAATCTGGAGAATGAACTCCAGCAGAAGTCCGCAGGCCGCCAATATTGCAAAGAATCCTATCGAGATTCCTATTAGATACGGAAGGGTCTTCCTGAACCCATGCTGCATCCCGGAAGATGATGCCGATGCGTTGTTGGGACCGGGGGTGAATGTGGTCGCAACCGCATAGGAGATGAAAGGAACCATGAGCTCTGGATGCGTCATTTTGCAGTGTCTTTGCGTATTGAATATATCAGTTCGTCCATGAATTCTCCGTTCTTGAATAATGCATTTGGGAATCGTGCTTCAAGAGTAAAACCTGCCTTTTCAAGAACTCTTTGGGAGGCTCTGTTTATCCCAAAGGGGCGTGCGTAAATACGGGTAATGTCAAATTGGCGGAAACCATATTCACACATCTGCTTTATGGCCTCTGTCATAATTCCTTTGCCCCAGTAAATTTCCGACAGCCAGTAACCCATTTCTGCATTTTTCTCGTGTATATCCCCCTGAGGGAAAACTCCAATTGAGCCAACGGCTTCGCCTTTTATGTCTATTGCCATGATCTTGTCGGAACACTGGTCGGCAACAAACGAAAGAAATTTTTGTCCGGCTTCTTTTGTGTATGGATAAGGAAACTGGTTGGTAAGGAATTTTGCTATTTTAAAATTGTTTGCGTGTTTTACAAGGCTCTCAAGGTCCTTTTCTGTCCATTTTCGTAAAATAAATTCCATATTATTGTATCGCTCATTTACAATGATTTACCTCAAAGTGTGCCATCAAATTCCTTCTCCCTCCGGGTATTCGATGCTGGTGAGGAAGAGAGGGTGGGCGGGGACGGAGCTGCCCGCTTCGCAACGGTTTTTCTTTTCGAGAACCTCTTCAATCCATATTGGTTCCTTGCGTCCCCGCCCCACTTCCAGCAGTGATCCAACAACTGCCCGCACCATGTTCCTGAGGAACCGGTTTGCAGTTATCGTAAAGCACAGGGTGGTCAACTCTCCGCCTTTGTTCTCCTCTTTGCAGAGGGACGTGAAGTTAAGAGGAGCCCCCGGTGTCCAGATTGCTTCCGATACAGTGCAGATATTTGTCTTCACGTCTGTATGAAGTTTTGACATTGAGGTGAAATCCTTTTCGCCAATCAGATACTTGGCTGCGAAATTCATTTTTTCGAGATTTATTTCATACGGGAAAAAGTAGGAATATTCGCCTAAAAAAGGGTCCTTTCGGGTGTGTACATAGTAGTTGTATGTCCGGCCGGTAGCGTCATAACGGGCATGAGAACCTGACGGAACCTGACAAATTTTATAAAGTACAATGTCAGGAGGCAGAATGGCATTTATTTTGTAAACTAACCTTGTCAGTTCTTCGGGGTCAAGAGGCCGTTCTATATCGAGGTGGGCAATATAGTTTATTGCGTGAACTCCGCTGTCTGTCCTGCCCGCACCGGTAATATCGATCTTCTCGCCCAAATAAACGGAGAATGCTCTCTCCAATTCACTCTGAACTGAGGGTTGTCCGGGCTGAACCTGCCAGCCGTTGAAAGTCCGGCCATTATATGAAAGAGAGATAAAATAACGCATTAACTTAACGATAAATAGACTAAATTTGTAAGTTGTACACGACAAAAATACAAAATCATTCAATATGGAAACCGTAAATATCAAAGAACTAAACGAAAAAATCCAAAGAGAGAGTGCCTTTGTGGATATGGTCACTCTGGAGATGAATAAGGTTATTGTGGGACAGAAGCAGCTTGTTGAGAATCTTCTCATTGGGTTGCTTGCAAACGGTCACATTCTGCTGGAAGGGGTTCCCGGGCTTGCCAAAACACTGGCGATTAACACTCTTGCATCAATTGTTGATGCAAAGTTCAGCCGCATTCAGTTCACCCCCGACCTGCTCCCTGCCGACCTGATTGGCACAATGATTTACAGTCAAAAGAAGGAACAGTTTCAAATAAGGAAGGGTCCGGTATTTGCGAATTTTGTATTGGCCGATGAAATAAACCGCTCCCCTGCAAAAGTGCAGAGTGCACTGCTCGAAGCCATGCAGGAGCGTCAGGTTACTATAGGAGACGAAACTTTTAAACTTCCCGAGCCGTTCCTTGTAATGGCGACCCAAAACCCTATCGAACAGGAGGGAACATATCCGCTTCCAGAAGCGCAGGTAGACAGGTTTATGCTAAAGGTTGTCGTTAGCTATCCTAAAAAAGAGGAAGAAAAACTCATCATGCGCATGAATAACAGCGGCACCTTCCCTAAGGCAAATGCTGTTATCAGCCCGGAAGACATACTCAGGGCCCGCGAAGTTGTTCGCGAAGTTTACATGGACGAAAAAATTGAAAAATATATTGTTGATATTGTTTTTGCAACCCGTAACCCGGAAGAGTACGGCCTTGAAAAGCTAAAAGACCTCATTTCATTCGGCGGTTCGCCAAGGGCAAGCATTAGCATGGCTATGGCTGCAAAAGCATACGCATTCATCAAGAGAAGGGGATATGTCATTCCCGAAGATGTGAGAGCGGTTTGTTATGAAGTGCTTCGTCACAGGATTGGTCTCACATACGAGGCCGAAGCCGAGAACATCACATCGGAAAACATCATTACCGAAATAATGAACGCAATAGAGGTTCCTTAATATGTCCAACGAGTTACTTAAAAAGGTCCGTAAAATTGAAATAAAGACCAGAGGTCTCTCCAGGCAGATTTTCGCCGGCGAGTACCACTCAGCCTTTAAGGGGCGGGGTATGGCCTTTAGCGAGGTGAGGGAATATCAGTTTGGCGACGATGTGAGAAGCATGGACTGGAACGTTACTGCAAGGCTCAATGCTCCGTACATAAAGGTTTTTGAAGAGGAACGGGAGCTAACGGTTATGCTTCTTGTAGACATGAGCGGTTCGAGACTTTTTGGAACAACCGTCAAGACCAAACGGGATCTTATCACCGAGATAGCAGCAGTTCTGTCGTTTTCGGCATCGGCAAACAACGATAAGGTAGGGGCGCTTTTCTTCAGTTCAAAGGTCGAAAAGTTTATCCCGCCAAAGAAGGGGAGGAGCCATTTGCTGAGAATCATACGCGAACTGCTTGAGTTTGAACCGCAGGAGAAGGGTACAGACATTGGCGAGGCCCTTCGTTATCTTACAAATGCTATAAAGAGAAGGTGCACAGCCTTTCTGCTTTCGGATATGATTGATGTGGACAGCTCTCTTAAACCAAGATTTGAGGAGGCTCTTAAGATAGCGGTAAACAGGCACGAAATTGCAGTAATATCTGTATATGACCCCGGAGAGCGTGTATTGCCGGATGTGGGGCTCATAAAAATTGCTGATGCCGAGAGCGGGCGTGAGGATTGGGTGGATACATCAAACAAATCGGTGAGAGATTACTTTAACAACTGGAACAGGGATGTAAGCGCATCAATCCGGCAAACACTCAACCGGTATAAAGTAGATTCTGTATCCATTTCAACAAACGAAGATTTCGTTAAGGGGCTCGTGGCACTATTTAAAAATAGGTAACTGATATGAATGTAAGAGATACTTTACTAATAGGCGATCAGGTTACACTGAGTTTTAAAACGACAGTTCCAAAAGGGGCAAAATTTACATTCCCGACGCCTGAAAATCCGATTACCCAGGGAGTGGAACTTGTAGGAGTTCCATATTTCGATACGCTTTCCAACCGTGACGGAGTTATGGAGATTCAAACCAATCTCACAGTAACATCGTTCGACAGCGGCTCTTATGTGCTTCCTCCGCTGGAAGCCTATCTGCACAAACTGGACGGCTCAATAGACACCGTCACTTTTAATGGCGGTAACCTCGTGGTAAACACAATCCAGATTGATACGACATCATTTAAGCCATACGACATTAAGGGGCAAATGACACAGCCCTATACCGTAAAGGAGTTTCTGCCATGGGCAGGAGGTCTGGTACTGCTTGCAGTACTCGTATATCTTTTGGTGAGGATGATAAAGAACATCAGGGCAAAACGCTCTCTTTTCGGAAGAGAAGTTGTTGCTGACCCTCCACATATTGTTGCTTTGCGCAGCCTTGAAAAAATACGCGGAGAAAAGTTGTGGCAAAACGGTCAGGAGAAACTCTACTATACCGAGATTACCGATACTCTCAGGGAATACCTTGAGGCCCGCTTCGGGATTCAGGCAATGGAGAGGACTTCCGGAGAGATATTAGAGGTTTTGGCCAATGAAAAAATTGAACCGAAGGAGTTTAAGGAGCTGAAAGAGCTTCTTGGGCTGTCCGACCTGGTGAAGTTTGCAAAATATACTGCCAATGTGCAGGAGAACGAAAATGCCATTCCTGTGGCAGTAAGATTTATTAACTCTACCTATCAGCAGGAGCTGGAGGAGGAAAAGGAGAAGGAGGGATAATATGTTTTTTGAATATCCGAGTTTGATTTTTCTTGAGCTTTTGCTCATTCCTGTTATTGCTCTTTATGTATGGAGAGAGTTGCATACCGGCGCGCCGTCGATGAGGGTTGCCTCTATGGGTCCGTGGACCGGGAAAGGCGGCAGGTTCAAAAAATATGCGCGCCACCTGCCTTTCATATTCCGTGTAATAACCATTGCTGCCATAATTATTGCAATTGCCCGCCCAAGATCTTCGGAAGATTTTGAAAAGGTAAACACAGAAGGTATAGACATCGTTCTTACTTTGGACGTTTCTACCAGTATGCTTGCCCGCGACTTTAAACCGGACAGGATAAGTGCTGCAAAAGATATAGCCATAGAATTCATTGCCCAGCGCCCTTCGGACAGGATGGGAGTTGTAGTGTTTGCCGGCGAGAGTTTTACTCAGTGCCCCCTCACCACAGACAGGGCCACCCTCATTAATCTGCTTAAGGAGATTGAAACCGGACTCATCGAGGATGGTACCGCAATAGGGAACGGCCTGGCCACGGCAGTGGCCCGCCTGAAAGATTCTCCGGCCAAGAGCAGGGTGATAATCCTTTTGACAGACGGTGTAAACAACCGTGGAGAAATTGCTCCGCAAATGGCAGCCGAAATTGCCAAAACTTTTGGAATAAGAGTTTACACGATTGGAGTGGGAGCGATGGGAATGGCACCTTACCCTGTAATGACTCCGTTTGGAGTAGACATTCAACAGGTAAAGGTGGAAATTGACGAGCCTTTGTTGCAGCAGATTGCTACGGAAACAGGAGGAAAATACTTCCGTGCTACCGACAATACTAAGCTTCTTGAAATTTACGGCGAAATAAACAAGATGGAAAAGAGCCGGACCACAGTAGACTCTTTCCCAATATACAAGGAACTCTTTATGAGGTTTGCCCTTATTGCCCTTGTTGCATTTGCGCTTGAGATACTATTCAGACTGTTTGTTATAAAAAGAATACCGTAAAGAGATATGATACAATTTGCACAAATAGAGTATTTGCTTCTCATTCTGGTTATACCATTCCTCTTTCTGTTCCATGCGCTTTATCGCAGGACAAGGAGAAAGAGACTGGCAAAAATAGGTGATCCGGCACTCGTGGAGAACCTCATGCCGGGAGCTTCTAAAAGCAGAGGCTGGATAAAACTTACCCTCCTCTCAATCGCTCTTTTCTTTTTTGCAATTGGACTTTCCCGCCCGCAGTTGGGTGCTAAGTTAAAGGAGGTTGATACAAAGGGAGTTGAAATTATTCTTGCACTGGACGTGTCCAATTCAATGCTTGCCGAGGATTACTCGCCAAACAGGCTTGAAAGGGCAAAGCTTGCAATTTCGAGACTAGTGGACAAACTTAAAGAGGACAGGATAGGGCTGATAGTTTTTGCAGGCAATGCATTTGTACAGCTGCCCATAACTGCCGACTACATATCTGCCAAAATATTCCTGAATTCAATTTCAACTTCGTCGGTTCCCGTTCAGGGAACGGCTATGGGCGATGCTATAAATACTGCTATTAAGAGTTTCAGCCTCGAAAGCAAAAACAGCCGTGCCATTGTTTTGATTACCGATGGAGAGAACCACGAAGACGATCCTGTTGCTGCTGCAAAATCGGCACTGGAACTTGGAATTCCTGTTTTCACAATAGGTATTGGAACAGATGCCGGCAAACCTATCCCTATGGGAAACGGGGAGCTATTGAAGGATAAGGACGGCAAAATCGTAGTTTCCAAACTGGACGAAAAAACTCTCTCGGAGGTTGCTGCTGCAGGCGGAGGAACCTACCTGAGGGCAGGTAACAGCGATTTTGGCCTTGAAGCAATTGTGGACAAAATCCACAACATGGACAAACAGAGCTACAAATCGGTAGTGTTTGAGGATTTTGACGAGCAGTATATGTATTTCTTTGGGATAGCCCTTGTGTTCCTGCTGCTGGAACTGATGATAGGTGAGAGAAAGGGTAAAAATTTCTTTAAGTAGGAGTTTGTATGAAAAGGTTACTAATATTAATAATTGTTCTATTTAGCATCTCGCCTTTGTTTGCTCAAAAGGAGAGATGGCAGGTTCGTGCCGGCAACAGGGCATACGAAAATGCAAAGTACCAAAAGGCAGAACTGGACTACAGAAGAGCGCTTGAAAAGGATTCTACTTCTGTTACCGCAAAATACAATCTTGCAAACACAATGTACAGGCAAAAGAATGTGCAGGGTGCCGAACAGATGGCCGTCGGTCTGTTGAAAAGTGCAGGAGCAAAAACTTCCGATAAGGACAGCACGACAACCAGTGAGACATCTGCCCCTGTATCCATGAGTCCGGAAAACATGGCAAAAACTTACCATAATTTAGGTAACTTTACACTCAATCAAAAGAAGTACAGCGAGGCAGTTGAGGCATATAAAAATTCCCTCCGGCTTAACCCTAAGGATATGGAAACCAAGGCCAATCTCGCATACGCCCAGAAGATGCTAAAAGACCAGCAGGATAAGCAAAACAAGCAAAATCAGGATCAGAATAAGGACCAGAACAAAGATCAAAACAAGGATCAGAATAAAGACAAAAAAGACCCGGATAAGGACAAGCAGGATCCTAATAAAGATCAGAACAAGGACCCCGAAAAGCCACAAAATCAACAGGCCCCGCCTCCTAAAATAACACCTCAGGCTGCACAGCAGATGCTTCAGGCCATTCAGAATAAAGAGAACGAAACACAGGACAAGGTGAAAAAGGAGAAAGCAAAATTGCTTGAGAGCCGAAAGAATGAAAAGAACTGGTAATTTGAAATATGAAAAGAGTAACGATTTTTAAAAAATTGATAGTTGCAACAGCCCTTCTTTTCACGGGCTTTGCTGCTGCGGCACAGGTCTCATTCTCGGTAGACGCCCCAAGGGTTGTCGGTCTGGACGAGAGCTTCCGCATTGTTTTCATCGCTAATGCCGAACCCTCTTCTTTTGACCCGCCTACAATGCAGGGGTTTGACATCCTTGCGGGCCCTACTTCTTCGAGAATGAGCAGCACTCAAATTATTAACGGCAAAAAAAGCGAGTCGTTTGAGGTAAGCTACACATATATAGTTCAGCCCAAATCTCTTGGGAAATTTTCTGTCTCTTCTGCTACTGCAGTAATTAACGGGAAGAGATATTCTACGCAGCCGGTTACTATTGAGGTGGTTAAAGGAGAGGGCAGCAGTGGCGGCAAGTCATCGTCATCTCAACCTGCGGCAGGAAATGTATCATCAAGCGATATATTTATGAGGATGAGTGTGAGCAAAGGTCATGTTGTAAAGGGAGAACCACTTGTTGCTACTTTAAAGCTTTATACAAAAATGCCCATAGCCGGGTTCGAAGGAGTCAAATTCCCGTCTTTCAACGGCTTCTGGAGCCAGGAGATAGAAACTCCTCAAAACATAGAATTTGTGAGGGAGAACGTAGGCGGTGTAATATATAATGCAGCCCTTCTGCGCCGGTATATGCTCATGCCTCAGCAAACAGGGACAATAAGTATTGATCCTTCCGAAATGATTTGTCAGGTTCAGGTGAAGGCAGCGCAAAGCAGCTCCGGACGCTCGGTATTCGACGACTTCTTCTCGGACTATCAGACAGTAAAGAAAAGAATTTCTGCGCCAGGCATACGGGTAGTTGTTGATCCTCTTCCCGCAGGCGCTCCTGCATCTTTTGCGGGAGGAGTGGGGGAATACCGGATGGAAGCCAAATTCAGCCGGGACAGCGTTAATGCAAATGAGGCGGTTTCTCTCATTATAACAATAACAGGCTCTGGCAATATAAACCTTATTGAATCGCCAAAAGTAGATTTCCCTGTCGATTTTGAAAAGTACGATGTAAAAATTTCGGACAAGAGCAATAAATCCGGCAGCGGAGCATCGGGAAGCAAAGTGTTTGAATATCCTCTCATTCCTAGAGGTGCCGGTGTGTTCTCAATTCCAAGCGTAGATTTCAGTTATTACGATATTCAAAAGAAAAAATATATCACACTCTCTTCCGGGGAGCTTAAACTCAAAGTTGGCAGAGACGCAGGTGGCGGAGGAGCAGTATACGGGTCATCACTTCCGGCAGGGGTGAACAAGCAGGCTGTAAGAAGCCTGAGCGACGATGTGAGATATATTAAAATTGGTGCTTCGGGTTTGAGGAAAGGGAACTCAATGATGTTTGGTTCTTTGGTGTATATTATTGCACTTGCTCTCATAATCGCTTTCTATTTTGTGGCCTTGCGGATACTGTCGAAAAGGATTGAAATGAACAGGGATGTGGCGGGAGTGAAGAACAGAAAAGCGAACAAAGTTGCAAAGGCAAGACTTAAGGCAGCAGAAGGCCTTATGAAACAAAGTCTCAATACTGCATTTTACGAGGAGTTGCACAGGGCACTGCTCGGATATGCATCAGATAAACTCACTCTGGCACTCTCCGACCTTTCGAGGGAAAAAATACGCGAAAGTCTTTCTGCCAAAAAGGTAAATGAAGAACTCACCAATGAATTCATATCCCTCATTGATGCCTGCGAATATGCAAGGTATGCGCCGGACGGCGGTGGGGTGGAAATGCACAGCAATTACGAAAGGGCAATAAAACTGATATCTGGACTTGAGGTTTAAAACTTTAGAAACATGGAAAGAATATTTAGGATAAATACTATAGAAATGAGAGACAAAGTTGAATCTTCAATTTTTAGCAAAATTGGGTTGATGTTTTTCCTGGTAGCTTTCCTGCTAACCGGATTCTCACAGTCTATTTTTGCTCAGGATGTGAGAGAACTTTGGAAAGACGGCAATGAAAAATACACACAGGGGCAATTTGCCGAAGCTCTTGCCAACTATATTAAAATTGAAGAGGCCGGTTACACTTCGGAAGCTCTTTTATATAACATTGGCAACACATATTTTAAACTTAAAGAGAACGGCAAGGCGATACTTTATTTCGAACGCGTTCTCAAACTAAACCCGTCCAATGCCGATGCCTCAAACAATCTGGCTCTGGCAAAGGAATACTCCCTTGACAAAATAGAAGGAGTTCCTGAGTTTATTCTCACCACCTGGATAAAGGATATCAACTACTCACTGTCGTCCGATATGTGGAGTTATATATCGCTTTTCCTTTTTGCGGCAGTAGCAGTGCTTCTCTTAGGGTTTAAATTTGCATACACTTCCCGCCTTAGGAAATTGTCTTTTTTCTTTGGAATGGTTGCGTTATTATTCGGATTAATCTCAGCAGCTTTCGCATGGGACCAGCGCCATAACTCCGGGTTAAAAGACTCTGCAATCGTAATGAAACTTGTGAGTACCGTGAAAAGCTCCCCCGACATTTCCGGCAAAACCCTGTTCATCCTCCACGAAGGCACCAAAGTTAAACTTCTCGAAGAACTTGGCGGATGGATGCGAGTCGAACTTGCCGATGGCCGTCAGGGCTGGATAATTTCAATCGATATCGAGAAGATTTAGTATCTGCCTTAATCCTTAAATGTCAAATATTTACTAAAAAGGATAACATCTTAGATGCTATCCTTTTTAGTATTTATCTGACAATCTGGTGCCTGCTAAATCATTTGTAAAGCCCTTTTCGGGAAAGCATTTTATCCTGGTTGGCGAGGTTGTAAAGAACAATGGCCATAACGGTTGAAGAGTGTTCCATATATTCTGGGATGGATAAATTGTATGTATCACGCTCGGTGTGCCATATTTCACCATAGTTGAAATCATAACCTTTAGGGTCCGCGGTCCCGAAGCTTATTGTAGGAACTCCGTTTATTGCAAAGTGTGCATGATCAGAACCGCCTGCTTCAGTTGGTTTTGGCCTCGCTTCCTTGCGTACAGTGAGAGTAAAAGGGAAATCGGGATTGACAGAATTGAGTTGTTCGGTTGCCTTTTTAAAATCATCAAACATTGCAGGAGGAACTGAAAGGCTGTTTGCTACAGTAGGGCCACCGTCGCGGTTGAAGTAGTTGGAAATTTTGTCAAGCATATCTTTGTGGCTCTCCACCCAGAACTTTGAACCCCACAGGCCAAACTCTTCTCCTGCCCACAGACAAAACACTATTGACCTTCTTGGCTTTCCGCCAGCTGCCATAATCATCCTTGCTGCTTCAAGGTTAGGAGCAACTCCGGTACCACAATCGACACCGCCTGTTGCAACATCAAATGCATCGAGGTGACCGCCAGACATAACGTATTCATCGGGAAACTCCGTGCCGCGGATAATTCCGATAACATTGTGATATTTAACGGGGCCGGGTTTAAAGTTATTGCGTATATCAAACTCAAGCTGGAAGTACTGCCTCTCTTTAACTTTTTGGGCAATAATTTTATACTGATTTTCGTCGAGTTTAATGTCGGGACAAGTTGGAAGTTCGTCCCAAGTCATATATTCGATGTTTTTACGGTCGTAAAGAGCACGGATTGGAACAGAAGATGACTGAATAATACCGAGAATTCCGGCATCTCTCATCTCTTTGTAAAATAGAGCAGGAGCGTCTTTCAGCTCTTTTTTTGCAATCTGTGGTTTATTCTTGTTCTCCGGTTTATTTGCATTCTCCCTGTTAATTCTGGAAATAGAGTCGTTATATTTTGATATCTGAAGGTTTTACTGGATAATATGAGAGCGGAGTGTATCTGCGTATTCGGAGTAGTCGATGGGCCACCCGTCATTCTCGCCTGTGATTAAAACCCATGCACCCTTAAGCTTACCTTTCATCCTTTCAAAATCGGCCTTTGTTTTAGGCTCGGCAACAACATGACCCCTCTGAACACCTTTAGTTCCTGAAGTATACGAAGGAGTTGCAAAATGTAAAGACATTCCGTCTTCGCTTAGCATCCTGCCAAACCAGGGGCCCCTGTTAAAGCCCACGGGAAGTTCACCTGCTTCCTGAATTTCTACCTCAAGTCCCCATTTTTTGAATAAACCGGCAGCCCAGTATGTTGCATTTTCATAGGCATCCGAACCAAGAATTCTGCCCCCAATCCTGTTGGTAAGAACATCAAGATGCTGCATTGTTTTATTGTCCGATTTGCCAATTTCAATGATTTTATCTGTTACACTTTTTTCCTGAGCAGATGCAAACGAGAATATGGCAATCATAAAACTGAATGCCAGAACTTTGAAGATTGAAGTTTTCATTTATAAATGGTTTGATACAAAAATAGTATTAAAAAGATACAATTTTATACTTTTGCTCTTGCAGTTTTTCTAAAACTAAAAAAAGCTTAATGGAGAAGAAAAAATTTAAAATTCCGCACACCTTCGTAATAATTTTCGCGTTGATTGTAATAAGTGCTCTCGTAACCTTTTTTGTCCCGGGAGGAGAGTATGTAAAAGTTGAACAGACAGACCAGAATGGAATCACCAAATCGGCACTTGAGTTCAGATATATAGACAATCAGCCTCAAAGCTGGCAGGTTCTTACTGCCTTTTACAAAGGTTTCACGCGGCAGGCCGGTATTATTGTTTTCATCCT
This sequence comes from Bacteroidales bacterium, assembly GCA_021371955.1. Classification (GTDB taxonomy): domain Bacteria; phylum Bacteroidota; class Bacteroidia; order Bacteroidales; family UBA932; genus Bact-08. The sequence continues at coordinate 126,976 of JAJFVD010000016.1, read as the reverse complement.
GGTTATTGGTGCCGCTTTTTGGGTTGTAAACTCATGTAAGGCAATTGATGCCGGGATTTTATCTTTTCTGCGTGTTACCAAAAAGCTGGAAAGGATTCGCTGGCTGAATTTTATTGGAGTTAATAATGTTGTTATCATTCTCATTATGCTCATGTTTAGCCTTTTTGGAGCTATTTTCGGAATGAGCGAAGAGACAATTGCATTTACTGTGCTTCTCATACCTCTGGCAATTTCAATGGGATATGATTCAATTGTTGGGGTTTCTCTGGTTTATGTTGCTGCACACGTTGGGTTTGCAGGAGCAATCCTCAACCCGTTCACGATTGGTATTGCGCAGAATATTGCAGGCCTCCCTATGTTTTCCGGAATCGAATACAGGTTTGTATGCTGGATCATTCTAAATATTATAACAATAACCTATATTCTCTGGTATGCAAGGAAGGTTAAACGAAACCCTGCTAAATCGCCAATGTACGAAGAGGATGCCTACTGGAGGGAAAAAGCAGAAAGCGAGGAGAATATAATAGAATATCATACTCCAAAATCCGGCTGGTGGAGCTACTTTATTGCACTTGGTGCACTCATAATTTTTTCTGTCAGTTATCCGCATACATCCATTAAAATTGGAAACTCGGTAACGGATATACCATTTTTTATCCCGTTCCTCACCCTGCTTTTCGCAATTTTCGGATATCTCTCATTGCGCAAATCAGTTCACTTTTTTGTATTGAATCTTCTGTTCTTTACAATAATATTCCTCGTTGCCGGAGTAATGGGTTACGGCTGGTACATCGGAGAGATTTCTGCCCTTTTCCTTGCACTTGGTATTTTAAGCGGAATTGCAGCAAACTATACTGCAAATGAAATTGTGGGAAAACTTGTCGAAGGGGCAAAAGACATTCTCTCTGCCGCACTTGTTGTGGGGCTCGCAGCTGGCATAATTGTAATTCTGGAAGAGGGGAAGGTCATTAATACCTTACTTTACGAAATGTCACTCGCGATGAATGAGGCCGGACGGGTAAGTTCGCTTGGAGCAATGTATATGATTCAGACTTTTATAAATCTAGTAATCCCGTCTGCCAGTGCCAAGGCTGCAATCACAATGCCAATAATGGCACCGTTTTCCGACCTGATAGGGGTGTCTCGGCAGTCAACTGTAATGGCATTCCAGTTTGGCGACGGATTTACAAACATGATTACACCAACATCCGGGGTTCTCATCGCCGTATTGTCAATCGCCCGCATCCCTTACGCAAAATGGTTCAAGTGGGTGTTGCCATTTATACTGCTGCTCATAGTCGTTGGCTTCCTGTTGCTTTTGCCAACCATTTTCATGCAGCTGAACGGGTTCTAAGTAAAAATGGTGCACCTGTGGTGCAGGTCTACGCCTTTGGCGGAATCAGCTGAATTAAATCTCACATTATCAATCAGTTTCCCCAAACAAAGAGATTTAATGTCTCTTTGTTTTGGGAAACTGATTGGTTGCCAATAAAATACAGGAACTCGCAGATAATCTGCAATTATTTAGGCAATCGGCTTACATACTTCCCATAGTTTGGAGAGTCTTCGTCAACAGCTACTTTTCCGCGGAAATATGCAGACGGTGCTGCTGCCGGTTTCGCCGGAAGCGCAGGGAACGAGCCTGTAGAAATATAAGTTAGGCATGATTTTACCCAATCTTCATTAGCTCCAAAATCGTGATACAAATCGTCCGGTCTTGACTGATCCGGGGCAATTCCATCTACATAGTGACCTTCTCCAAGGTTGTTTACACTAAAGAAACAAATTGGGAGGAAAACATAGTCCGGGCTGGTGTAATTTTCTGCAGGATATGGAAGTACATACATTCCGTTAGGTTTGCCATATGTAGTTGACCCTACCTGAACGACACTCATCAGCGGTTTGAATCCATTGATGATAACTTCACTGGCAGAGGCTGTACCTTTCGAAGAAAGGATAAAAAGTTTGTCCAGATTAAGAGAGCCGGTAAGGCGTTTTACCCGGGTTATTGTACTCTCTTCGCTATCGTACTTTGAATATTTGTCATTGTGTTCCCTGCGGGCCACAATTTTTCCTTCGGCCGTAGATGGTGCGATATAGTTGGAAAGCAGCGTGGTTGCCTCTCCGTCTCCACCACCGTTGTACCTGAGGTCCAGAATAAGTTCCTTAATACCGGCAGTCTTGAAAGTTGCCATGGCCTGCTCAATATCGCTCAGCATCGTTGCATTGAAGGTGTAATAATTAAAGTAACCGACAGGACGCGGGAGGCCGGGAAATTCTGCAGAGGTAATTACTTCTGCTTTCAGGAATGAGCGGGTAGAGATAACTCTTGAACTGGCAGTAAATGTTTTTGAAACGCCGGCAAGGTCTTTAAAGGTAAACGAATTTGTTGTTTTTGCCATTTCGCTTTCAAAAGTATTCAACCGAACAAGATCCATAACAGGAGTTCCATTGAGATGAGTCAATTCCCATCCCCGTTTAACGCCATTTTCCGATAAAGGTGTATTTGGAAAAACATATCTTACACGAATTCCGTAATCGTTGTAATAATCGATTGCCTGAGCGTATGAAGCTCCGTAGCTTGTAGATGTACCGGCTTTGTTGTCAAGATAGTCTGCACCCGTCATCATCCATGACCATCTGTCCTGGCTCACAAGATGTGCATCGAAGTAATCGAAAATTGTTACATAATTAGTTGCATTTATAGTAGCAGGAACATCTTTATACCAGTAGTAAATGTCATGCATCATTTCGCTGACATAGTTGTACTGTTTTTGCTTTTCAGTAACTACCTTTATTACTTCTTCAGGAGTGCATGATGTAAATACCGAAGGAGATAGAATTGCAATAGACAAAAACAGCAATAATTTTCTATTCATATAATATTTCATTTTTTCTATCTTTTAGTATACAAATCTAAACATTTTAGGACCAATTTTGTTAGAGAATAAATGAATTTTAAATATAATAATCAGCAATAAAATAAAATCTAAAATTATATAATAATGAAAGACCTTAGATTAGTAGAAACAAAGGGCATATTTGCCGCAAAAGGAAACGGACTTACACTTCTTGGCAATCAGGTAAAAGTTGGAGATACAGCTCCGGAAATTGTTGCATCGGACAACACCCTGGCAGATGTAAAATTATCGGACTTTAAAGGTAAGGTGGTAGTATTAAGCGTATTTCCATCGATTGACACACCTGTATGTGCAACGCAGACAAGGACTTTTAACAAAAAGGCAACTGAACTGTCAAAAGATGTTGTAATTCTTACATTGTCTAAGGACCTTCCTTTTGCTTTGGGCCGCTTTTGTGCTGCCGAAGGTATTAACAACATCCACACTCTGTCGGATTTCAAATTCTCAAATTTTGGTCTGGACTATGGTTTCTTAATCAAGGAAAATCAACTGCTTGCCAGAGGTGTTGTGGTTATCGACAAAAAGGGAGTAATTAAGTATAAAGAGATAACCAAAGATATTGTAGACGAACCAAACTATGACAAGGCAATTGCCGCGATAAAAGAGGTTCTGTAGGGAGAATGCATCTCTTCTTCGAAGGGGTACATTTTAGTTATTTATGTGTGTGAAGGTGTTCGTAAACGGGCACCTTCTTTGCTATATGCTTCCGCGCTTTGTCTTTTTAATGAGGAGGTGAATTGTCACACCAATGCCTATTGCGATTAAAATAAGCCGGACATGCAATTTTTCGGTGGCAAAAATAATCGTTGCACCAAGAGTGAACCACAAAAGAGTTATGGTTCTTATTTTCAGACGCAGAGGAATTCCCTCTTTAGATAAATATGAACGGATATATGGGCCTAAGTATTTGTTATTGAGGAGCCATCTTAATCGTTTATATGAAGAATTCATATAGAAATAGGCTGCCAGGAGCAGAAACGGTGTTGTGGGGAGCAGAGGCAGAAAAATTCCGATTACGCCAAATCCAATGAAAATAGAGGCGAGAGCTATGTAAATATGTTTTTTCAACCTTACAACTTTAACGGAAATTTTTAACTTTGCAAAGATACCTACTTAAACAAGACTAAAAAAATCTAAATTTTTTCTTAACCCGGATTAACTATGGAAAACTTCACTGCCATTGTCAATCAGGTGAGTTCGTTTCTTTGGGGATGGCCAATGATTGCCCTCCTGCTCGGAACACACCTGTATCTCACTATTATCTTAAAATTTCCTCAGAGAAAAATCTTTACTGCAATTAAGCTTTCAGTTACAAAAGACAAGAACGGCAGTGGAGATGTAAGTCAGTTTGGAGCATTGGCTACGGCTTTGGCGGCAACAATAGGCACCGGAAATATTGTCGGAGTTGCAACAGCGGTTTCACTTGGCGGTCCGGGTGCCGTGTTCTGGTGCTGGATCACAGGTGTTCTTGGTATTGCTACAAAATATTCAGAAGGTCTTCTTGCAATAAAATACAGAGTAAAAACTGCAGACGGAACGATGTTGGGGGGGCCAATGTATGCATTAGAAAGAGGGCTGAAAATGAAATGGCTGGCGATAGTTTTTTGCATTTTTACTGCAATTGCCGCCTTTGGGATAGGGAATACTGTTCAGGCAAACTCAATAGCCCTCATTGTAAGCGAAACCTATTCTGTTCCTACATATTTAACAGGGATACTTCTCAGCATTGCTACTGCACTCGTAATTCTGTTTGGCGTTAAGGGGATTGCAAAAGTTTGCGGAGCACTGGTTCCGTTTATGGCATTCTTTTATATTATGGGTTGTCTGTTCATCCTTTATATTAATGCTCCGTTCCTGAAAGAGACTTTCGCGCTCATTATCGATTCTGCGTTCAACGCAAAAGCGGCAGGTGCCGGTTTCCTGGGAACAACAGTAATGATGGCTGCCCGATATGGTATTGCCCGCGGTCTGTTTTCAAATGAATCCGGACTGGGTTCTGCCCCGATAGTTGCAGCTGCTGCACAAACCCGCAATCCTGTTCGTCAGGCTTTGGTTTCATCTACCGGTACATTCTGGGATACTGTTGTGGTATGTGCATTAACCGGATTGGTTTTGGTCAGTTCAATACTTGCCTATCCCGATATCGACCACACACAGGGAGCCGCTTTGACAAAAGCTGCCTTCTCAAAGGTACCTTTCGGTTCAATAATTCTGACAATAGGTATTATAACATTTGCCTTTTCTACCATTCTCGGCTGGAGTTACTATGGAGAGAGAGCTGTTGAATATCTTGGTGGAAAGAGATATGTCTTTTCTTACAGGATTGCCTGGATTATTGCAGTTTTCCTGGGTTCTGTAGTGAACCTTGGTTTAATCTGGAGCATTGCAGACAGTATGAATGCACTGATGGCTATTCCAAACCTTGTCGCCTTGCTGCTTCTCTCAAGAGTACTCATTAAGGAGTCAAATAAATATCTTCGCCCTGGTCACCTGAACGATGTCGATACCGACGAAATACCTTGCCTTGCCGCCCCGGTCAAAAGAAAGAAGTAAGGCCTGTTCCGGTAATTTAAAAATCGCCACGGTAAAATCTTACAGGACACTTGAAGGATGCAGAAATGCATCCTTTTTTACATTAAGCATTGTTTGTCTCATAAAAAAAGGCCAACCTTTCGGTCAGCCTCATTGACATAAGATATTTTACCGGGGCTATAAGAAACTGTATTTCTTACCGTACTCAAGCATCTGTTTCAGGAAGTCGTCCGGGTATTCAACTTTATAATCAATTACCTTACCGTCTTTCTCAACAGGTACAATCTCAGGATTAATAAATCCTCCGTAAGGCTTGAGGTTTAGGGAAGCATAACGCTCTTTAAGCTCTTTGTGAAGAATAGGGTCGATATTAACACCGTAAGTGAGTATCAGATTTTTGCCTGCAGCATAGTCGCCTTCGGATTTGATTCTCTGAAGTTCGTTAAGAAGAGTTCCAAAGAGTTCGCGCAGTTTTGCATAGTCGTTTATTACAAAATATGTCTTGCCGTCGCGTACGCGTTTTTCGATAACATCAGCAGATGCGCCTTCTGATTTAACAGCAGCTTTGCCCTTGCCTTTTTCGTAGCACCATTCAGCAATCATCTTGCGTCCCTGCATGTGTGCCTGTGTAACGGTCTTGCCAAGGTCAATGCGTACAAACTGAGTGAAAATGCCGTTGCGAATGTATGAGTTATATTCAGCTTTGTATGCATCGGCATTTGGAATTACTCCAAGTTCAACGAGCTTAGGGTCGGCAACGTAATATAGTGCGAAAATATCGGCACGAGCCTCTTCAAGAGCAGAACTGAATTCTTTCAATGCATTTGACGAGGTTCCGGCGCGTAACTGTCCGGATGCGTGTCCGAGGCACTCATGAAGGTCGGTATGCAGGTTGTTTGTAAGAGAACCATACTCCTTCGCAAGGGTAATTTCAGCCTCGTCCCATGAAAATTCGTTTGTCATATTTTTTGGAGCTTCCTCTGCCGCCTTGTCGTATGCATCGCCAATATTCGCAATGGTAACAGATTTTGAACCGTAATCCTTACGAATCCAGTCTGCATTAGGCAGGTTGATTCCAAGCGGAGATACCGGATAGCTGTCTCCTCCAAGCTGGGCAACAGTTATAACCTTTGCAGATACGCCCTTTACCTCTTTTTTCTTATACTGAGCATCAACAGGTGAATTGTCTTCAAACCACTGTGCATTTTTGCTGATTATATCTGTGCGTTTTGAAGCTTCCAAATCTTTAAAATTGACCAGAGATTCCCATGTTGCCTTCATTCCCATAGGATCGTTGTAGTTTTCTATGAAGCCGTTGATAAAGTCGACCTGCGAAACTGTATCCTGAACCCAAGCAATATTGTAGGCATCCCATGTTTTTAAATCGCCTGTTTTGTAATACTCAATAAGCTTTGCGATGTAATTTTTCTGAACGTCATTTTCGGCTACTTCCGATGCTTTTTCCAGATGGAAAATTATTTTTTCAATTGCCGCACCGTAAAGCCCGCCAACTTTGTAAACATCTTCATAAATTTTACCGTCTTTTTTGACAAGCTTTGAGTTAAGACCGTATGAAACCGGTTTTGTGTCCTTAGGGTCTTCCATTTTTGCATAAAAAGCTTCAGCTTCGCTTTTGGTTACTCCGTCATAGAAGTTAACTGCACTTTCAAGAAGCAGGTCACCCTTGCCGGTTGTGTTTTTCCTCTGCGGATAAATTGCCGGGTCGAAAAGGATTGGCAGAATTTCTGCTGTAAGTCCCTCTTGTCCGCTCTCTACCATCAGCTTTTTGAAAAAGTCGATGCTGCAACCGGGAATAAATTTATCCTCGGCATAATGGTGGTGGATGCCATTGCTAAAGAAAACACGCTTGGCATATACAACGAAGTTTTTATAATCTTCGCTCTCCTTTTCACCTTGATACTTGTCGAAAATTGTTTCCAGTACCTTACGAATCTTAAGACCATATTTGAAGTTCTGGTCCCAGTAAATATCTCTTCCGCATTTAGCGGCTTCGCTCAAATGATAAATATACCCCTTTTGTTCAACAGTGAGTGAATCCCAGCCGGGTATCTGATAACGGATAACTTTAATGTCGGCAAATTCATCGGCCAGATACTTGAATTTTTCTTCCGGTGCTTTTGTTCCGTTTTGGCAAGAGCCCGCAAAGAGCCCCATTGCAGTTGCAAATAGCATAATCTTTAAGTACTTCATGTTTTGAAAATTTTGAAAACAAAGATATAACTTTTCCGTACATTTGCCGCCGTTTTAACCTTTTAAGAAAATGCAAGGAATTTATACGATTTTACTATTAGTTGTAGCCAATATTTTTATGACAATTGCTTGGTATGGCCATCTAAAACTGCAACAAAATGGAATGATTGGTAACTGGCCGTTATATGGAGTTGTCCTGTTTTCGTGGATGATTGCTCTTGTAGAATATTCATTCCAGGTACCGGCAAACAGGATAGGGTATATTGGTAATGGCGGTGCTTTTACTCTGATGCAGCTAAAGGTTATTCAGGAAGTTATTACACTGGTAGTGTTTGTTGTTTTTACTACAATACTCTTCAAAGGCGAAGTATTGCAATGGAACCATTTTGCCGCTTTTGCCTGTCTTATAATGGCGGTTTTCTTTGTGTTTTTGAAGTAAGACTAATTTAGTTATTTACATTGCCGGAACCGGTACTGTAAACGAGAACCGGCTGCCTTTGCCCAACTCGCTTTCGACATATATTGTTCCGCCGTTTTTTTGAGTAAATTCCTTGCAAAGCACAAGTCCAAGGCCGGCATTGTTGTTGAAATCCCAGATTTTTGCAAGTTGGTTTTCGTCCATGCCTATCCCGTTATCATATATAGATATTGTTGCATATCCCTTATCGATGGAAAAATCAATTCCTATTTTACCTTTCTCTGGAGTGAACTTAATTGAGTTGGTTATTAAATTCCGGACTACCGTTTTAAACATATTGACATCGGCAAAGAGAGCTGCTTTTTCCGGCTTTTTGCATTCAATTGTTATAGATTTTGCTGATGCAATTATTTTAAGATTGTCCATAACTTCTCGACAAACATCCCCCACATAAAAAACTTTGGGTTCGAAAGGAAGCCTCCCTGCCTGAGATTTATACCACATAAGCAGGTCTTCAAGTAAATTATATGTCTGCAGAGACACCTGATTTATAGTTTTTACGCAATTATCAACGTCCTCTTCGTTCATTTGATTGCGTTCGCTAACAAGAAGATTTGACAACCCGAGCAAACTGTTAAACGGATTTCTTAAGTCGTGCGCCAGAATTGAGATAAACCGGTCCTTGTCTTTTATAAGTTGATGAAGTTCCAGAGAGAGTTCAGAAAATTTAAGCTCGTTTTCTTTCCTCTCAGTAATATCTCTTGCGGCAGCGTAAATCAAACTGTTTCCATAAGGAATGGATTTCCATTCTATCCATTTATATGTGCCGTCTTTTGCGCGGTATCTGTTTTCAAAATTTAATACCTGTGTCCCTGAAGAGAGACGAGACATAGCATCCATCGTTTTTTCGACATCATCCGGGTGTACATAATCGAGAAAGCGAGTATTAACGATTTCTTCGATATTATATCCAAGAGTGTTTTCCCACGATTTGTTCAACTTAAGGAAATAGCCGTCGGCATTTGCGATACATAGCAAATCCAAAGCCAGTGAAAAAAACCGCTCAAGCTCTTCGCTTTTGCTTTTAAACTCAAATTCTGCCTCTTTCCTTTTCTGAATTCTTCGCGAAACGCCAAGTACTTCTATCTCACCATTGGCATTCTGCTGAAATTGAGTAGTCGCTTCAATCCATACCAGACTTCCGTCTTTGCATTTTTGCTGAAGTTCGTTGATATAGTACTGATGTTTTGAAGGATCTTTTAAAAACTCTGTGAGCCTCTCTATGAGTAATTCAGAAACAATTTTTGCAGACTCAGGACTAAGACTGTCTAAAAAATTTTCTTTTGATGCCTCTTCCACTGTAAATCCTCTGAGACGAAAGATTGACGGGCTTATGTAGGTTAATTTTTCGAGGCTTACATTAAAAATCCAAATTACATCCTGAATATTTTCTGCCAGAAGCTTGTACATTTCCCGGCTTCGGGAAATGTCGTCGGTTGAATTCAAAATATCAGACATATCTAATGATTTTGTTCTATCAAATATACGAAATATTCATTTTCAAGGTATTTATGTTTTTGATTATTTAGTATTAACCCGTAACTTTGGATGCAGAAACCTAATGGAAAAGCTTTTTGTCGAAATTTTTAATTTGCTGGCAATCGCAGCAATCTTCAGTTTTCCTTTTTTAAAAACAAAAGGCAGGGGAATACTAACTCTTGGTGTAATCTCCATACAGGTTGTCATAAGTTCAATTGTTGCCCTGACGGTTTTTGCCAAAGGAGAGGCACAATATTTTTATCCGGGTTCCTGGATAACCGGAGAAATCCCTATCCGGATAGATTCCCTCTCTGCCTGGTTCATGCTCATTATTAGCTTTACATTTCTCACCGGGGCATGGTATGGTTTTCAATACCTTAAAAAGTACAAAAATCAGAGCGCAAACATTGCACTTCACGCAATTGCATTTATCCTTGTCTACACAGCCCTGATTGATATTTGCATAATTCAGAACGGATTTGCCTTCCTCGTAATATGGGAGATTATGGCACTAAGCTCGTTTATCGTCATTATTTTTGAGCACTATAAAACAGATACTCTTAAAGCAGGAATTAACTTTCTCATACAATCCCATGTTTGCATACTTTTTCTCACACTTGCATTCATGTGGGTCAAAATTAAAACCGGTTCTTTTGACTTTCTCGCAATTACAGCATATACGTCTTCGCAACCGGCAGTTACCGGAATAGGGTTGTTCCTTATGTTCTTTATTGGATTTGCAATTAAGGCCGGTTTTGTCCCTTTTCATACATGGCTCCCGCTGGCTCACCCTGCTGCACCGGCACATATTTCGGGTATAATGTCAGGAGTGATTATAAAAATAGGGATTTACGGAATGTTGAGGATGCTGTTGCTCATAAAAACAGATATGACTACAATAGGATACTTTATTGTAACGATATCCGTTATTACAGGCGTGTACGGAGTGATGCTGGCAATAGTTCAGCACAACCTTAAAAAATTACTTGCCTATCATAGCATTGAGAATATTGGAATCATAGGAATTGGTATCGGGTTAGGATGCCTTGGGGTAGGGTATGGCATACCTGTTTTAATTATATGCGGTTTTGGAGGAGCTTTGCTCCATACCCTTAATCACTCTCTATTCAAGTCACTTTTGTTTTATAGCGCAGGAAATGTGTATCAGGCAATCCATACTATGGATATTGAATCGATGGGCGGTTTGCTTAAAAGAATGCCAAGATCGGGTTATCTGTTTTTAATTGGTTCGCTTGCAATTTGCGGTCTTCCTCCGTTTAACGGATTTGTATCGGAATTCTTCATATATACAGGATTGTTCAGTGCTTTGTTGTCGAACCATTTTCTGTTTACTCTTTTCATTCTTTTTGCAATTTTTGGCCTTGTGCTCATAGGCGGTTTGGCGTTAATGTGTTTCACAAAGGCTTTCGGAATTGTTTTCCTTGGAACCCCCAGGAAGAAATTTGACGAAGGAATGGTTGAAGAAAAACCCATGAAAATTTTCCCGATGTACCTTGTGGCTATGGCAATTGTATTAATTGGCATATTGCCTTTGATTTTTATGCCGTCAATCCAGCAAATTGTACAGTTGTACCAGCCCGGTTCGGCTGCTTTTACATCCGGCCAGTTAAAGTCGATACTTGACATCCTCTCTTCGGTAGGCTGGTACTCGCTTGGCTTTATTGTCCTCGTTGCAACTCTTTATTATATAAGGCATCTGATAACAGCTAAAAGGGAAGTCGCTGCAGATTCCACATGGGGCTGCGGTTATACCGGTGATGCTGCAAAAATGCAATACACTGCGTCATCTTTTGTACGTACATACAGAAAGCTTGCAGGTCCTTTCCTGATGATAAAAAAAGAGAAGAGAGAGGCATGTGGGTTATATCCCGGACACATTAATCAGGTTACCCATCCTCATGATAAAGTGGAGACATGGTTTATAGAAAAACCTTTGCTTTCCATAAGAAAACTGCTTAGCCGCTTTGTATTTCTCCAGAACGGCAATATTCAGGCTTATATTCTTTACGGGCTCATATTCATAGGGCTGGTAATTTTGCTCCCCATGATAATAGATAATATTTCCGGATTTTTTTATTTATTAAACAGGCTGTAAAATGGTGAGCTTAATACTTATACTGCTGACGAGCCTATTTTTTATGGGAGTTGTGATTCGGACGAAGAGCATAGCTTCCGGACGAAAAGGCCCAGGTTTGTTTCAGCCAATGAAGGATATCTTACGCCTGTGGAAGAAGGGATCGGTTTACAGCAGGACAACAACTTTTATATTCCGTATAGCCCCTACAATTTATTTTTCGTCGGTGCTAATGGCTATTTTTATGGTTCCTCACGGAAACAACCCCGGACTGATTTCTTTCAGCGGCGATTTTGTAATGTTTGCATATACCCTTGCAACAGGCAAGTTCTTGTCGATAATTTCTGCTCTTGATACAGGAAGCAGTTTTGAAGGTATGGGGGCAAGCAGGGAGGCTCTTTTCTCAATGCTTGTGGAACCGGCGTTTTTCATTCTTCTGGGTTCACTTGCACTTTTTACCGGGCATACTTCTTTTATAAGCATTTTTACCACTTTGCACTATGAATCCAATATCTCATACATGCTTGGAGCGCTGGCAACTTTTGTTTTCGTCCTCATTGCAATGATTGAAAACAGCCGGATGCCTGTGGATGACCCAAAAACACACCTTGAACTTACAATGGTACATGAAGTGATGATTTTGGACAACAGCGGATTTGACCTTGGGACAATTTTATATACGACAAACCTAAAGTTTGCAATGTACGGAGCAATAATTTCCAACTTTTTCATAGGGGCCCTGCCTCTTGAGATTTCCATACCATTGTTCTTTATTGTTCAAATTGGATTTGGAATAGCTGTGGGAATAATTGAATCATTTATGGCCCGTTTCCGCATGGCGCACAACCCGCAGTTCATATTGATACTTACTTCGGTTTCAATGTTAATCTTTTTTGGAGTGCTCATGGTGCTCGGAAGATTTGTATAAAAGAATAAAAAGATGATAGATATTCTACTGATAGCTCTTGCAATGACGCTGCTCTACATGAGTATTGCAAACAGGCTGTATACATATCTCAGGATTCTCGTGCTCCAGGGTTTCATCCTCTTTGGGGCAACTTACTTCACACTCACAAACCTGAGCACGATAAACCTTTTGCTCATAATGCTCGAGACAATTGTTTTCAAAGCTATTGCAGTTCCATGGTTTATCAATTATGTTATTAAAAGAAACAGGATAACACGTGTAGCAGAGCCCTATCTTTCAAACTTTGCCTCTCTCATAATTGTCACTTCAATAATTATAGTTACGATAATACTCTCCAGTTCCATAAAAGATGAAAACCTGGATAAAACATTTTTTGTAGTTGCTCTGTCAACACTTTTTACCGGTCTTTATCTCATTGTTACAAGGAAGAAAATCATTACTCACGTAATTGGCTACATAGTTATTGAAAATGGGGTTTTTGTTCTTTCGCTTGCTGTCGGTAACGAAATGCCGATGCTGGTGAACCTGGGCATTATGCTGGATATATTTGCCAGCGTACTTATTCTGGGCGTATTCTTCAATAAAATTGGTGACGTGCTCAACGACCCGGACGTAAACCTTTTGCGAAACCTAAAAGATTAATGTGATGATAGGGATATTTCTGGCAGCAACTTTCATTATAAGCGGATGTCTGGTTTTTAACCGGAACAAGGTTGTCAATTACCTCCTTGTTGCATTCTACGTCGCAATGCTTCTGGGCTTTGGAATATACGAATATCAGCATTTGAATACCATTCAGCTGGGCTTCTTCAAAGCTGACTCTTTGGGCGTACTTCTTTTACTGGCGCTCTGCATTATTTCTGTACCTGTTCTTTATCACAGTTACAGATACATGGAATTTCACAACCCCGACGAGACACCTCACTCAAGAGGATTGTTTTTTGGAGCGGTTCTCCTGCTCATGTCGGCCTGCGGAGCTGCATACCTTTCGAATCACATAGCCGTAACATGGATATTTATTGAGATTACAACGCTTAGTGCTTCTGTTCTTATATATCACCACCGCAATATCCGGGCACTGGAAGGAGCCTGGAAATATGTATTTATCTGTGCCATAAGCATCACTTTTATTTATGTGGGTATATTGTTTCTGAGCCTCTCATTGAAGCAGGCGGGAATTGATGATATGTCGTTTGATTCCTTAATCAGAAACTATAACAACCTTAATCCGTTTTGGTTAAAACTTGCATTTTTGTTCATATTTACGGGATTCACGGCTAAACTTGGGCTGGTGCCCATGTATACTGCAGGAATTGACGCAAAGGATAAAGCTCCGGCACCTGTAGGGGCACTTATGGCAAGCATCCTTATGAATGTAGGTTTCATAGGAATATATCGCATCTATTCAATTGTTGCACACACTCCTCTCCACGGTTGGGCAAACAATATTATTATCGTTGCGGCAATTCTTTCTGTTTTTGTTGCGGCAGTTTATATGACACGGATAAAAAACATCAAGCGGATGTTTGCATATTCCGGAATAGAGCACATGGGTTTGGTGATGCTGGGCCTTGCAGCAGGCGGGATTGGCGTTTACGCTGCAATTTTGCATATTTTACTGCATACACTTGTTAAGCCTTCGCTGTTTTTGCAATATAACCAGATATACCGCATATATCAGAGCAAGAGTATTTACGATGTTGGCAACTATTTTAAATATAACAGGGCAGGGGCAATATTGATTCTGTTTGGTTTTATTTCTGCTACTGCCATGCCGCCTTCCGGTATGTTTGTGAGCGAATTTCTGATATTCCAGTCTCTTTTCGCGTCGCATCATATTCTTTTGCTGGTGGCTCTTCTTGTATTGCTCACACTTATAATATGGGGCTTTGGTGTGAATGTATTCAAGCTGCTCTTTACGCCTCCGGTTGGTTTTGACGACACGAATGTACCACGCATAAGTCCGTGGGAATCCTTTTCGCAATATGCACTTTTGGCATTGTCTGTTTATATTGCCTACAATCCTCCTGCAAAACTTGTGTCAATGATACAGGAGGCAGTTAAACTAATCCAGTAACGGGAAATGAATTATATATCCATCTACAATAACAGGCCTGTAGGGTTAAAAGAGATTCCGGAACTCGGTTACCCTGAGTTCTTGCGGTCTAATGTTGATATGCTCAATGGCAGGGCAGACAGGCATTGCGTAAACTATTTCGGATACGAAACCGGGGCAGGAATAAAGCTCTTCTGCTGTATTGCCGATGATACCACACATCAGATATATATTTCATCTTCGGTTGTCGGTGAAAAATCTACTTTGAACTCTTTCACTGCTCAAAATCACAATTTCGAAAATTTTGAGAGGGAGATTCATGAAAATTTTGGAATAAAGTATTCCGACCATCCATGGCTAAAGCCATTTAGAAAAATTGAAAATTACCCTTTTTGCAAAGCAGAGAGCGAAGAGCTGCACGAAGTGGGAGTGGGTCCGATTCACGCTGGTATAATTGAACCGGGTCACTTTAGGTTTATATGTAATGGAGAGCAAATAATGCACCTTGAAATTCAGCTTGGGTTCCAGCACAGAGGCATTGAGCAGCTTTTTCTGCAAAAAAACACTCTCATCGAAAGAACAACTCTTGCCGAGAATATTGCAGGGGATACAGTTGCTGGTCATACGGCGGCCTTTGTAAATTTATGGGAGAGCCTTTGTGGGTTTGCTCCCGATTACTCTCTTGAATATTCGCGCACTCTGGCGATGGAACTTGAGAGGGTAGCAGTTCACACAGGCGATTTGGCGGCAATTTGCGGGGATATCGCATATCAGTTGGGCAACTCGGTTTACGGCAGGCTAAGGACGCCCATTATTAACTTCTTTCAGGAATGGGGAGGCAACAGGCTCGCAAAGGGCTTGATAAGGGCGGGAAAAATCAATTATCCGTTTACACCCGAACTGACCAAAAGACTCGCCCATGTTTTAGATACATTTGAACCGGATTTTGATGAAATTTCCTCAAAACTGTTTAAACTTCCAAGTGCCTTGTCGCGTATGGAAAAGACAGGGGTTGTAAGCTACGACGAAGTTCTTGAAATAGGCACCGTTGGAATGGCTGCGAGAATGAGTGGCCTCAGACGGGATATAAGGACATCTCACCCATTTAACCTTTATGGCTCTTCAATTATTCACGAACCGGTAATAAAACGCCACGGAGATGTCTATTCGAGGACTCAGATAAGGAAGGAAGAGGTGAGGCAGTCTCTTGGATATATAAGGAAAATTATTGAAAACGTTCCGGAATTCCGGAAGCCGGAAGATGTGCACTTTACAGCTGCTGCAAATATGTTTGCTATATCTCTCACCGAAGGATGGAGAGGAGAGATATGCCATTGTGCCATAACAGACAATTCCGGCAACCTGGTTTTATACAAGATTAAAGACCCTTCGCACCACAATTGGATGGCTCTTGCCATGTCCGTAAGGAATAACGAAATATCAGACTTCCCTGTATGCAATAAAAGTTTTAATCTGTCCTACTGCGGACACGATTTGTAAAAGCACATTAAAAAGAGAATTTATGCTTGACAATTTGAGAATAATGTGGCATCAGGGGAAACAGTTTATCCCCGATGTAACAACAGCTAAGGTTCCGGGAATATTTAGGGGAAGACCGGTTATTTGCTCTACTCCGGCAGGCAGATTGTTTCCGGCAGATTTGTGCCCCACTAAGGCAATATCTGCAAATCCCATTTGCATAGACCTTGGCAGATGTACTTTTTGCGGAGAGTGTGCTGTTAAATTTCCGGATGTTATCACTTTTACACAAGACTATAAACTCTCTTCAAATGAAAGGGAAGGACTTATTATAAAAGAGGGAGAAGAGGGGCCCGTTTTGGTAAATCCCGATAAAGTGCGAAAAGAGATACGCCGCATATTCGGAAGCTCCTTAAAGCTACGTCAGGTTTCCGCCGGTGGCGACAACAGTTGTGAGCTTGAGTTAAACGCTACAAACAATGTTCAGTTCGATATGAGCCGCTTTGGTATTGACTTTGTTGCATCTCCCCGCCATGCCGACGGAATTGTGATAACCGGACCCATTACAAGGAATATGGCCCCATCCCTGGAGATTTGCTATAATGCTATTCCAAATCCGAAGATTATTATTCTTGCAGGTACAGATGCAATCAGCGGCGGAATATTTGATGGTTCTCCCGAACTTGACCGCACTTTTATTTCAACTCACCATATAGACCTTTATGTGCCGGGAAATCCGGTTCATCCGCTTACTTTTATAAACGGAGTGCTTAGTTTGCTGGGCAGATAAAGTATCCTATTTTCTTTTGCGTTTGATAATTACTTCAAGCTCCCACTCGGCTTTTATTTTATCGAGAATTGCAGAGACAATGCAGTGTATGTCCTTTCCGGCAGTGTAATCGGCAGGGCAGATGAAGTTCACCCGTCCGTCGCGTGTGAGTTTCTGTGCTTCCATTAGCTTTTGAGCATCGCGGGGTTTATATACGGCAATAGAGTGCCCGCCTTTGTCCTTCACAAGTTTCATGCATGGTATGTCTGTCTGGCCATCGCCAAAATATATCATGTGTTTAAACGGAATTCTGCGCTCGTCTTCCGGGATATGCTCGTTAATGAGTTCATTGTCGCTTATGCTCCTGACCCCTTTGTTTATCTTGAAAAGGAACTGCGTTTTTGTGGTATAGTTTACAGCGACGGCCGGCCAGTATGCTTTTCCGTCTATATCGTACAAATAGGAACAGGCATAAATTTTTGTGAATTCACCGGCAATAGGCGTTCCTTCAATCATCTCCGTGAGTCCGGAAGAGTTTATATAATGCTCAATTATTATTCCTTTCTCCTGAGCATAACTGTTAATGAGTCCAAACCACTCCTTTACTCCGCTGAAAAGCTTAACCTTCTCGCCGAAACTGCGAAAAGATTCTCTCTTTAGCGAGAGTCCTTCGGCATTTGCTTTTTGCAGCATCAGCCACATATATGTTAAAATGCTGTCGGCATCGTTTTCCTGCGAAAGCCTTGCACTCTCCATCCAGAATGCTTCCTTGTCCTTGTTAATAGCTGGAATAAAGCTGTATTCCTGCATATTGCCGGGCGACAATGTTCCGTCGAAGTCGTATATGAGTGCTACTATTGGTTTCGATGATTTCATGAAGGGTTTCCTGAATTATATTAATAAACCTTAAGCAGGTCTTTTCTTTTTGTCTCTTTCTCTTTCGGGGTCAGGTTTCTCTTGTAGTCATAAAAAGCATTTTCCCACTCTCCGTATATTGCATTCGGAAGGACAATGAATTTTTTACCCCACTCGTCTTTTACTTTATCTGTTTCCGTTTTGCGGTCGTCTATGCTTTTCTTCTCAAAAAGATTTGTGAAATCGTTGAGGTTGTCGCCCATGAGCATTACAATCTTATAGTTTTTTGCAACTATCTGCCTGCGGGGCTCTTTAGTCGATTCGGCAGAGAGGAACAGCATGTGCTCTTCGTCGGCATTGGGGAGATTAAGTTTTATCAGGTTTGCTAGTGTTGGCTTTACATCGGAAACAGACCTGTTGCTGATGTAGAAGATTGTTATGTTCCGGCTTGCGGCCCATTGAAGAAATTCTACAGCACCCGGTACACCTGTTGCCGCAGACATATTAACCCATTCTTTCCACCTTGCAGAACTGTACTCTTTCCCCTCTTTTATCTGCTTTGCTTCCAGATAGCTGTTGTCGATTATTGTTTCGTCGAGATCGGTGATAATTGCAAATTTTTCGTTTGGCTCTCTATTTGGAATTAATGTTTCAAGATAAGTTTTAGCCACATTAAACGCCTGATAGCAGAGTGCCCGGTATTCGGCAGATGTCTGATGCCACAAAACAGGATACATCTTCATATCCACCTCTTTTTGAACATCAGCCTTTATACTGTCCTGGCTAATTAAAACTGAACGCTGAGTCGCAGCCGACTGATGCATTGTTTGGGCAGAAATACTTCCTGCCATTATGAAAGACGCAATAATTATTAATATTTTATTCATCTCTGATTTTGTTAAAATGGAGTTTCAAATATAAAACAAATTCATACTATAATTGGTTCTGTTTGATTAACTCATCCATGCTTTGCAGAAGCTTAATCTGCACCCTGGCCCGGACGAGGTTATGGGTGGGGTAGTTTGTTTTGTAGTACCTGTCGCCATCCAGATAGTCGTCAAGAAAACGCACTGCCTGTTCGAATGCGAGCAGTTTTGGACCAAAGGGCAGTGTATCAATTTCTGTGGCCGTTAAGAATTCTCGTGTCTCCTCCATGAATCCGTCAAGAAATCCGCGATATATTCCGTAGTTGAGACCTACATTATTTAAATTGGAATCATCCTCTTTTCCCGTGTTTGCACCGGAGCGGATGGCTTCTCCAAAATCGTAGCAGATATATCCCGGCATAACTGTGTCCAGGCCAATTATGCACAATGCTTCCGGAACGTCTGAATCCTCGTAAGTATCTAACAGGACATTGCTGAATTTTGTATCCTGATGAACCACTCTTTTTGGGATGAGGCCAAGTTTCCCCAACTCAATAATCTTGGAAAATTCTCCTGCTCTTTCGAACAGATATTCAACTTCATCCTTCATATTTTTGAGACGGTCGAAAGAATCTTTTGCGATTTTTTTTCGTAAACTTTCAATTCTTAACGGGGTATTGTGGAAGTTTGGTATCACTTCTTTCAGAGATTCTACCTTGAAATCACTCAATTGCCTGTGAAAATTGCCGAAAGCCTTTCCTGCAGTCCGTGCCATTTGAGGAGATGCCATTCTTTCGCATGAATATGCACCGTCTATGAATAGAAATAACCTCCAATAATCTCCCTTTCCGTCTTTAAAATATAGCTTTGAGGAACTCTTTGAGCCTGCTGCCGGATTGTGAAATTCAACAGGAGTGAGAACTCTTCTATCGATATCTGTAAACCCTTCGATTTTGAGCTTATTACGGATATGGTCGGTAACTCTCTTTATATTATTTTGGAGGCCATCAACATCCCTGAAAATTTTATGATTTATTTTCTGAAGAAGATAGTCGGGCTCGTCCGGATTCCCTGATGTTACCTTGAAGGTGTTATTATAGAGTCCATTGCCGTATTTCTCGACAGTACTTCCTCTTGGGATAATCGGTAGATTCAGCATATACAAGTCCTCTGTCCGCAAATATAGCTAAAAGTCCCATGTCGTCCAGAAAAAACAAATCTGTCGCAGCTTCAACCCCAGGGGTCATTTGGTACAAGCCTGATATACACGATTGTAAGTGTTTTGGGCTATTTGTCTATGTCATTGGTAGTCAATATAGTACCAAATGACCCCTGGGGTGGCTCCTCTACGTAGACCGCATGGCTTTAAACCGCGGCGCAGCCGCACCATATTTTTTGAATTCCCACACATGATTTAAATGTCTGATATTGTGTGCGCTATTAATAGTTGTGGCACTAGAAGCGCCTCAACAATTAATATGTGGCTCAGGTTCAATGCGTTAAGCCCAATACGGGGAATTCCAATAGTCAATCTTAGTCAACCTATTTCAGGACTGGACAGACACCACCTGTATTTGGCGTACACTCAGGCAGCGAGTTGAAAATCTCTAAGCACTCACTTTCATTGCCAACTAATTGATGAGGGCGATTCGGCCGGACGGAACGAAGTGGAGGAGGACGCACAAGCCCGAATCAATTAGTTGGCAGTGTATAGATGTCAGAGATGAAAACGCAACTCGATGCCGGCGATTCGGCCGGACGGAACGAAGTGGAGGAGGACGCACAAGCCCTAAGCAATTAGCTGGCAATGTATAGATGACTGAGATAAACGCAACTCGCGGCCGGCGATCCGGCCGGAGGGAGCCAAGCCGGCCTTAGATTATCGTAACAATATTGAGAATAACTTTAGAAAGCTTATCCAGCTGCTTTGGCAGCCTGCCCATCTTTTCTACCCGTTTGCGGATTTTTGCGGCAAGAGTTTCGAGCGAATCCCCATCGGCCTTTATTTTTGAAGCAATATCTGTTCCTATTTTTGAAACCAGTTCCCGTTCTGTTCTGCGAAGGTCAACCGAGGCCAGTTCGAGTTGCATAAGAGGGGTAGGTGTTTTTGGCCCCAGGCTTATGTCTCTGAATTGCTGTTCTCCGGATTTAATCCCATTCACGCTGTTTTTTAATGCCTTATATCTCAACTCTTCAATTTCGGCCAGCGATTTTCTAATCTGAGCAAGTTGTTTTGCTGCTGATTTATCCTTGGATTCCATATTTCTAGAATTATGTGCTAAATATTAGAATTATTTTGCTTAATCTATTTTTTAAAGGGCTTCAATTCTTTTCTTAGTTGCTTTGGAAAGTTTTTCAACTTCCTGGCTAAACAGGGCAACCTCTTCGTACATTTCACTAAACTTCTTTTTCCTCATGACATCCTTTGCCATTTTATTGTGTGCGCGACGCAATGCATTTACTGCTGTTGAAGAGCCCCTGCGAAGTTTTTCCAGAGAGGCTGCTTTATCCAGTAAAATTAAATACCTCCGGTCTTCGGATATATCTGCATCTGCTCCTTTTGTCCTCATATATGAGAGATAGTTTTCTTTGAGCCCCTCCTGCTCGTTTGCAATTAGAGCCTTAACCTCCGTCCCTGTCATCATCCCGCTCAGGTTGTCGCAAAGAGGAGAAACCAAGGAGTCTCCTGCAATAATGTACTCTCGCAGGGCTTTGCTTCTTACTCTGTGGGCTATAAGTTCGGCTCCGTATCCCACAATCCTTCCGGACAGATTCAGCAGCCCGGATGGCAGAGGTTTTGTGAGTTCAAGTCCGTTGTATGCAAGCACTAAGGAATCCATGTTCCTTCCAAGAGAACGGAATTCCCTGCCGGCATCCGCGGTGCGGTTTGAATGGGCAAGCGATTTTAAAGCGCGGGAATATCTTTGAAGGATTTTCACAGACAGGTCAAGCTTTTTTGCGATAAGGGTATCTTTAACGGACCAGTCATAAATATCATTCAGCTCACGAAACCTGAGTTCGGGAGTTGTAAGAGAAGAGGCATAATATGTACCTCTCTCCACTCTCACCTCCGACATCTCCCTTAGCAGAAGAGAAGGATATAATGAAAAGCTGTCGCAGGAAGCGGCAAAGGTCTCAATGGTTTTAAGCTGATTTTTTGAAAGCGACGAGCACCCGGAAAGTGTAAGAAACAATAATGCGGCAGCAAGTAACAAAGCCTGCCGGCCGCAATATAAACCTGATATACCAAATGATTTTCTCCGAAGTTTCTCCATAAATAGTTGTTTGGTAGCCAAATATAAAGAATAAAACTGAGAAATCATATTTTTTTGGGGCCAATATTCCCCAAAACAGTTATTTCATTTTTCCTGTAATTTCCGACAGGTTAAACTTGCCGTCTATATATTGAATTTCTATTTTTCCATTTAGGATATCAAAGAAGAAAGAACGTATTTTTTCGGTTGTTATTGTTACAGTTTCTCCTTTTGAGTTTAGTCCCAGATCATAATTTTTGAGCAGCTGGGACCCAAGACTTGCCGAAGTGAGGAGAAAATGGTTCTGGAATTTGTCAATATCCATTAAGTCTGCAGCCAAAACCTTTCCCACAACAGTATAACTTCTGAGCGTCTTTTGGGTTTCATTATTTGTGAGAACAGTTTTTATCTCATCGGCATTTATGTCCATCTCAATCCGGCCGGAATTCGGGGTCTGTTTGCTTCCTTTGTACAGCGAGCCTAAGTCGGCAAGGCTGAGGTTATAAAATTTTGTTCCCGGAAGGGTTATTATTTTCTCGACAGAAAAGGCACTTGGCAAAAGCATTATTAGCTGGTCGGCAACTTTTACCGACGGACTGTTAAATGTGCCCACAATCGAATTGGTTATATCTGCCGTTTGGGTCGAAAACACGCCTCCTATAACTACACAATTTTGAAGAGTTACTTCGTCGGCATATATGCTGCCTGCCACAAAAGCATTAACGAGAGTGACTTTTTTTGCATTTATGTCGGAATAGAAAGAGAGGTTGCATTTGGTTGCCCTGGAAACGACAGAGTTCGCCGAACCCACGCATTTATGAAAGATAATATCGCCCAGAGCGTCGCTGTTTACAAACAATTCCAGCTGAGTGAACACCGGGCCGTGAAATTCTGTTTTGCCATTTTGGATTTCCAGTTTATATGAGTAAACAGCACCTTCAATTACAGAATCTGCCTGAACAGTTATGTTTCTGCCAAGTTCGGTCATTTTTTCCGGCAAAATGGAGCCTTTTACCAGATTCCCGTTGAGCTGAATATTATTTTCATTAAAAACCAATTCTTTCAATTCTTTCATAATGTAACATTTATAGAACTTAAATCGGATAACTGACGGATTGTCTCCTTAACCCGTAAAACATGTTCGTCGGTAGAGACAAATCGTTTTTCAAGTTCGTTATCAAAATAAATTTGTAATTTTTTTAGTTCCTCTTCTCCTATTAATTGCCAGTTGATAGTACCGGAAGAAAACCTTTCAATCATATCGTTTTCAGAAGCATGGTCTTCCTGTTGGTCAAGATATGGTTCATAAACCACTCGCTTGTCAATTTGAAGACGATTCTTTGTGGTTTCCAGATAACAAACAGGGCTAAGCAAATCACCGGCAAAGCTTTCGTTAATCAGGCTCCCTTTGACAGACTGTTCCAGTCTCTTCTGTTCGAGAATAAACATTCTGGACAAATTGATAGTATCAAAGACTCGTTTTTTTGTAACCGAAGAGCTTATCATCGACAACAGTTCGCTGTTTTCTGCTCCGAATACGGAAATAACAGTAACAAGGTCATTGTTGAATGCACGCACTTTAAATTTGTCTGTCTCGTTCCGGAAATCAAATGCAGTCCTGTCATTTTCCAATATCCTGTTCGAAACCTCCCTGTTTAGGTCGTCAAAAATTTTGCAGTACCGGTCCGAAATCCTCTTGAAATCGCCCTCCATTTGAACCCTTTTGGATTTTGCCGATTTCATGAGTTCCCTCATCATTATGAGTTTCGATTCTACGATTTTTGACAACTCGCTTGCCTGCTGGCTTATCTCCGAGCGGATGTAGCTGAAGAACCCGTTAATAATACTATCGGCAACTCTCTTTGAATTAATCTCCTTTGCCCTTAGCTCCGCTGCCTCTGTCTCTGTGAGAGCAGAAGTAAGCCTGCCGAGACTCATTTCGCACTCATCCACGCTTGCGTCAAAAGTTTCGGTATCTACGTGTATGTTCACCTGAACAGGCAATTCGACAGTAACAGACCTGGACCCGCCCTTTGAGGATGCATCGTAGGGGACCTCTACGGTTCCTCTTACTTTGTCGTTATATGTTTTTACATAACTCATCTTCCTTATTCTCCTTTTGCGGTCTCGTACTTGCAGTTGCGGAACAGAGTCATGGCCGTTTCCTTAACTTTATCCGGTTTTTGAGAAGCAGAGAGCAGTTTGCTGAACTCGCTCATAACCTCGGCAAAGGCCAGGTTGTCTTCGGACCATTCCATCCGGGAAAGATTGTTATAAACCTTATCCGAAATTGAATTTTTCATTTCGCTGTCCATTTCACCAACCGGGTACACAATTTCGGTGATTGCCCTTCCTGTCCTGTCCGGAACAGATTCTAAAATTGCAACAGGCATATAGTTGTTTCCGGGGATGTTTTTGTCATTTACCAGTTTCTGCGAAATAATTTTGTCCTGAGCATTCATCTCCCTGATATAATCCTTTATAGAGTATATTGCATTTGCAACCTGTTTTTTTAAGTTGGAAGAGATTATTTTCTGACTTTCTGATATTGATTCAAGTTGTGTGATAGGTATTGTTGCAGTAAGGTATTTTGTTCTGTTTGATATTTTCCCTATTTCATGGTATGCAAAATCTATCAGTGGCTTGTCGAGTTCAAAAACTCTTGTTTTTAAGTTAGAGTTAAGACCGTTGAAAAGTTTAGTGTACCTCTTTGAAATCATTGTGTAGTCCCGCTCCATCTGGTTACGGATACTTATCATTGCACGTTTCTGATGCGAAAGCAACATGGTTTTTGCGTCAACATCACTTTTGTGTTTTGCGAGTTTTTGGGAAATCTGGGAACGGATTAATGAGTAGAAGCCTCTGTTTATATTGTCACAAACAAGGTCCGAGGCCTTCTCTTCTGCAGCAACAACTGCCTCCTGCATTGAAAGAACGGCATCTTTGGTACTGTTAACGCTCCGGGAAACGTTATCCATTTCCGTAGCCAGCGGCTGAGTGTCTATTTGATAGTTTAATATTGCCATAACTTTAAGCTTCTTCTATTTCGGCTATTGCTTCTGTGGCAATCAGTGGCAAATTGAGCGAGATGTGCTCTGTGGTTAAGCTCTCAACACTTGGCATTGGAGGAAGCTCGGATGTTTTTGCAAACAGTGGGTTAACCGCAATGAGCGGCTTCCTTCTTATGTCCAGGTTGTGAGCCTCTTTAGAAGCAATTGCGGAATCCCTTGAGTTTCCGTCCCTGAGAGAAGCCTCGTAGTAGTCGATATGTTCAAACTTTTCGGCCTTGAGATCAATGTCTTCCTTGAGCAACTCAATATAATTCTCGAATTCAGTCTGAACTTTCTGAAACTCTTTCGACTGCATTTCAAATGCAGCGAAAACTTCAACAGTGTTCCCTTTGGCATCCACAACGGTTGAATCCAGAGATCCATTAGATTGCTTCATGGTTTCCTCTGTTTTTTGAAGAGATATCATTGTGTTGTATGATGCAATGTATTCACCCATTGTGGTTCTCATGAGGTTTATAAGGTCGGCGCTTTCTGTCCGGTTTCGTCCGTAAAAGTCCTCTGTATCCTGATGCCACTTGTTAAGGTAACTTAGCTTCTGATCTTTTATGTGATTGTATATTTTAAGTCTTGCGAGACGGGTCTCTTCCATTAAATGCTCAACAATTGGAGCTACAATCTCTTCGTGAATCTGATGAATCCCAAAAGGCATGTTTGTTGTGCTGCCGTCTTCCGCTACCCATGCGTCTGTATAGAGATTGTACTTTACTTTGGAACTGCTTTTGAGCTGAAAAGGAACATAATTCTGCACAGAGTCGCCGTAATTAAAGTTTTCGTTGCGGATTCTTTCAATTTCGGCCTGTTCCAGAACCGGAGAGTAGTGGTTGTATGGCGATTTAAGTATTTTAAAAAGTACCTTGTTTGACTCAAATACGATTTTATCGGCAGAAGCAACCTTCAATGCTGAAATGGCCTGAACGGAGTTAGCCATGGTCATCATAAAGCCCTTAAGAACCTCTTCATACTGGGCAGTGTGCTGAGATAAATTCTCCTTAAGTAAATTTATATCCTGGAACTTGGAAATTTGCCGGCTGTACTTCTTTGTGTCAAAAACTTCCAGAACAGGGGCATTACCCGGAATGTCCGAAGTAGCATGTTCCCTGATGTAATTGTGGTATTCGCTGTTGTTCTCCACCAGAGGCAGACTCACAGAAATTACATCAACCTCTTCCATGCAGGCTGATATAGTTTTGAGAGCCCTTTCCATACTGCCAAAATAGTCGTGCTGGCTCAAATTATGCATAGACTGAGAGTACTGCTCGGTATCAATTATCTCAACCTCCCTGGAGCCTTCGACCAAAGGAGCTTCTTTTGACATTTGCTCAATTTCTGCTATTTTTTCGGCAAGCAAATCGTTCTGTTTCGATCGCTGGAGCCGGAACTCGGACTCTTTTGTAATGCCGGTGTGGTCTACAATAAAACTTTTGTCTTTATACTTAAACTGGCTCGCAATAGGAATATATGCAATTCCCAGCTTTTTCACCTTGTAGTCACGGAAAATATCTTCAAACTGCTTTTTTAGCTCCGTTATATCAGAGTCAAGTGCAGCAATTTTCTTTTTAAGAGTCTCCTGTTTTAAATAGAAAAATAAAATGGGAAGCACAAAAATGCCGAACATCCATTTTCTGAGGATTACCTTTGACAACTCTCTTTTTATCTCTTTTCTCTCAACTTCCAGGCTGGAAATCTTCTTTTCAATCTGCTCCTCGTCTTTTACAATTTTTTCTGCAGCCTGTTCAAAATAATCAAGCAGTATCTGTGCCTGATCCTGATAAATACTGCTTGAATCTTTAAATATTTTTCCGCTCATTCTAAAAAATGATTATAAAACGTAACTAGTTCAAAGTGATGCCAAAATACGAAAAAATATATCGTATAACAAATGCCTGCCTCAGAATTTAAATCCGAAAACAATTCCGGAGCGAATTCCGGCCCAAGGTCCGGTTAAATCTACCATCACGCTTTTACTGTCGTTTGAAAAGCTGACTGACTTTTCTACCATTGGAATCTCTATGTCGTTAATAGTATTGCGAATCTCTGTCTTGCCGTCTTCAGGAATTACGGTATCGGAAATACCAAGCAAACTGCCGGAGCTTACGCCAAAACTTGGCCCGAGAATCCACCAGTCAAGAGAGACATATTTGCCCAATGCCCATTGAACTCCAAACAATAAGCCTCCGGTATGAGTATTAAGGTTTCCGGACATCACTACAGTGCGGTCAACAGGGTTTCCCGAAGAGTTATCCTCAAAAGTAACCTCCAGATTATCTGCCCCGTATTTTGCAAACCTGTAAAAAGGCGCAATATAAAATCCTCTCCCGTAACCCTTTTTCCCAAGATAAAATCGTACTTCGGGTGTAATAGCAATATTGTCCAGTTTTAGTGACTCAATGGCATTGACTGCCTGTTGGTCGGGATTGTCCATCGAATTTATGATTGAACTTTTAAAAGGGAGCGTAGAAGAAGGCATTATGCGGAACGAGAGTCCTACGGAAATCCGTTTGGTGAGAACTCTTTCATACTGAATGGCGTAATTTTTTAAGAATACAGAAGTGATGTTCAGTTTTACGAAATTCATCTTTGGCTGTTGTGTGGTCTCGGGAGCAGCCGGAACATCCTGTGCATTTAAGGTAAAAATTGCACTAAAAAATAATACCGTCAAAAATAATAGTTTTTTCATAAGTTTTAGTTTTTAAGCTTGTAGTTTCGATGTGTAAGTTAGACAACTAAAGTTAAAATTTTTATTCAACAGCACAACTGCCAAATCAACAATTGTTAATATGTTTATTGGTTGCCGATTCTTTTTAGTATATTACATGCGATAAATTCAAATCTGTCAATTATGAAGCACTTTAAGATATTTGCAATAATGTTAGGCGCAACAACTTTACTTTCAACCTTTAATGTTTATGGAAATGAAACCATCAATATCGTTCCAATGCCGGTATCGGTAATTGCCAATAACGGCAACTTTTCTTTAAGCAACAGTACTCAAATACTTTACGATTTTCAAGGCAAGGATGCCGATAATATTACAGGAGCACTCCTCTCACATATTAAAAAATTCTACGGAATTGAAGGATTGAGGCAGGGTTTCGCAGAAAAACCTGTTAAGAATTCAATATTCTTAAGTTTGAATCCGAAAGCAGATATAAAAAAAGAGGGGTATAAACTCACTGTTGAAAAGAATAATATAATATTAGAAGCCTCTGCTCCCAACGGACTTTTCTATGGAATACAGTCTCTCATTCAAATGATGCCTGCTATTGAAGAGCGGCAAAGCGAAATTAGAATTCAGACTGCAGTAATAAACGATTATCCGAGATTTGAGTGGAGGGGTCTTCATCTTGATGTTTGCCGCCACTTTATGCCAAAGGCGTTTGTCCTTAAGTATATCGACTATATGTCAATGCATAAGTACAACACTCTCCATTTCCATCTTACCGAGGATCAGGGCTGGAGAATCCAGATAAAGAAATATCCCAGGTTAACTGAGGTTGGCTCGATGCGTAAAGAGACAATCGTTGGAAGAGGCAACACACCTGAAAAGGTCTATGACGGCATACCTCACGGCGGGTTTTATACTCAGGAAGATATAAAAGAGATTGTTGAATATGCGGCTAAGAGATATGTTACTGTTGTACCTGAAATTGAGATGCCCGGTCACGCACTTGCAGCACTTGCTTCATATCCGGAATTGGGATGCACAGGCGGACCTTATGAGGTTTCAACCCGTTGGGGTGTCTTTAAGGATGTCATGTGTGCCGGAAATGAGAATACATATAAATTTTTACAGGATGTTATAGACGAAGTACTGGCCCTTTTCCCATCGGAATATATCCATGTTGGCGGCGATGAATGCCCTAAGGATAGTTGGAAAGTATGTCCGTTATGCCAGCAAAAGATAAAAGAACTTGGATTAAAAAATGAACATGAGCTTCAAAGCTATTTGATCCAGAGAATGGAAAAGTACATTAACGGCAAGGGAAGAAAGATAATCGGATGGGATGAAATTCTTGAAGGGGGTCTTGCACCAAATGCAGCAGTGATGTCATGGAGGGGAGAGGCCGGAGGGATTGAGGCTGCCAAACAGCATCACTACGTTGTAATGACACCGGGCTCACATTGCTATCTGGACCACTATCAGGCAGACCCTGCATCGCAGCCACAGGCAATTGGCGGCTTTACAACACTTGAAAAAATTTACAACTACGAACCTGTTCCTGCGGTTTTATCGGCTGAGGAAGCAAAATATATAATGGGTGCTCAGGGCAATGTATGGACAGAGTGGATGCCAACTCCGTCGCATGTGGAGTATATGGTGTATCCGAGAGCTGCTGCTTTGGCTGAGGTAGTTTGGTCGCCAAAAGAGGGGCGCGACTATGCAAACTTTAAAGAGCGTATGCGCAGCCAGATTCTTAGATATAATGCTTATGGAATTAATTACTGCAGGATAGAATTTCAATAAAATATGAAGCTTTTCATCAAAAATATGGTAAGTGTCCGCTGCAAAATTGTAGTGAAGGAGGAGTTGCATAAGCTGGGAATTCAATTTGCAATTGTGGATATTGGAGAAGTGAATTTGATGGAAGATATTACTCCGGAGCAAAAGGAGGAATTCCGGGCCGCACTGCTCAAATCCGGTTTGGAACTAATGGAGGATAAAAAATCGGTCCTGATAGAAAAGATAAAGAATATCATAATTGATATGGTTCATTACAAGGAAGATTTAATAAAAATAAAGTTTTCCGATTATTTGAGCGAGAAACTGAATCACGATTATACATATTTATCAAATTTATTTTCAGAAGTACAAGGAATTACAATCGAACAATTTATCATAGCTCATAAAATCGAGCGAATAAAAGAGATGATTATCTATGATGAATTAAACATCTCGGAAATTGCGTGGAAACTGAATTACAGCAGTGTTGCTCACTTATCCAACCAATTTAAAAAAGTTACAGGGCTTTCGCCTTCTCATTTTAAACAATTGAAAGAAAAAAGAAGAAGTCCAATAGAAGATATTGGCAATTAAAAAAAATATAATGTACAGAACAAAATCGCATGAATCTCTATATGCAAGCAGTCTGATTGAAGCCAGCCTTGATCCTTTGGTTGTCATCAGCACAGGGGGGAAGATTACAGACTTGAATCATGCAATGGAGAATATTACCGGAGCCAATCATGAAAAACTTGTAGGTACGGATTTCTTCGAATATTTCACCGATGCGCAAAAAGCTCATGAAGTTTATCTCGAGGTCTTTGCAAAAGGGTCTGTCAAAGATTCGCTTCTTACTTTTCGGCATAAAAACGGAAAACTTACCGATGTGCTATTTAACGGGTCCGTTTATAATGATGACAAGGGGAATTTGCTTGGAGCAGTTATTGTTGCAAGAGACATTGCCGAGCAGAAGTGGGCGCTTGAGTTGCTAAATGCAAACAAAGAACTGGCTTTCCAGAACGATGAGAAAGAAAAGCGTGCAGCAGAGTTAATTATTGCGAATAAAGAACTTCTGTTCCAAAATAAGGAGAAAGAAAAGCGTGCCGCAGAGTTAATCATTGCAAATAAAGAACTTCTGTTCCAAAATACGGAGAAAGAAAAGCGTGCAGCAGAGTTAATCATTGCGAATAAAGAACTTTTGTTCCAAAATAAGGAGAAAGAGAAAAGAGCGGCAGAATTAGTATTAGCAAATTATGCACGTGGATTAATTGAGGCAAGCAGGGATCCGTTGGTTACAATAAGTCCGGAGGGTAAAATAACGGATATGAACGAAGCTTTGGCTAATGTAACAGGCATGACTCGCGAAGAGCTAAACGGAACAGACTTCTTTGATTATTTTACCGAACCGCAAAAAGCCCGTGAAGTATATCAGGAAGTATTCGCTAAGGGATATGTTGCCGACTCGCCACTAACGCTTCGCCATAAGGAAGGGAAGCTCACCGATGTATTGTTCAATGGCTCGGTTTATAAAGACGACAGAGGAAATGTGGTTGGTGTTGTGGTTGTTGCACGAGACACTACCGAACAAAAGCGACTGACTACAGAACTTACCGAGGCTATTGTTTTTGCCGAACTTGCGACCGGATTTGCCGAAGACGCAAAGATTAAAGCCGAAAACGCAACGCTGATTGCCGAAAGTGCCGTTAAATCCAAACAGCAGTTTTTGTCTAATATGAGTCACGAAATCCGTACACCAATGAATGCCATTATCGGCTTTACAAAAGTATTGCTGAAAACGGAACTGACTTCAAAGCAAAAAGAATATTTAACTGCGATAAAATTAAGCGGCGATGCATTAATCGTACTCATAAACGATATCCTTGACCTTGCAAAAGTAGATGCAGGGAAAATGATTTTTGAACAAGTGCCTTTCAAAATGACGACATCTTTGTCGGCAATGCTCCATTTGTTCGAATCGAAAATCCACGAAAAGAATTTAAAGCTGATAAGAGAATTTGACAGCAAAATCCCGGCGATACTGGTAGGCGACCCTGTTCGTTTGCATCAGATTATTATTAATCTGGTGAGTAACGCCGTTAAATTTACAAATAAGGGAAAAATTACCATAAGCGTGAGTTTGATTAGTGAGGATGAAGAGGGAGTGAAAATTCAATTTTCTGTATCTGATACAGGTATTGGAATACCAGAAAATAAAATCGAGAGAATTTTTGAAAATTTCCAACAGGCTTCGAGCGGTACTTCGAGACTCTATGGAGGTACAGGGCTGGGGCTTGCAATTGTTAAGCAGTTGGTGGAAGCACAGGGAGGAAACATACAAGTCAAGAGCAAGGTGGGTGATGGATCCGTTTTTAGTTTCGATTTAGACTTCCTGAAAACAAAGGCAGAAATAGGTATAGAACCGGAGCTGGAGGTATTCGAGGGGGACCTGAAGAATGTAAGAATATTGGTGGCAGAGGATATCCCTCTTAATCAGCTTCTTATGAAAACACTGCTGGACGATTTCGGATTCGAATGTGAAATTGCCGAAAACGGGAAAATTGCGATTGAAAAACTGCAAAACAAAGCTTTCAGTCTTATTTTGATGGACCTTCAAATGCCGGAAATGAACGGTTTTGAAGCGACTGACTATATTCGAAATAAATTGCGCTCAGATGTACCAATTATTGCATTAACAGCAGACGTAACTACTGTTGACCTGGCAAAATGCAGGGCTGTTGGGATGAATGACTATATCGCAAAGCCGGTAGATGAAAGATTACTGTACAGCAAAATAGTCGGGGCCGTTAAAAAATCTACCACCCTTGATGGGTTCAGGGTTGAAGAATATGAAGAAAGCGCAAAAATTAAATGTACAGATCTTGATTATTTAAATCGCCGCACAAAATCGAATCCTGCATTGATGATGGAAATGATTTCACTTTATCTGGACCAGACTCCGACTTTGGTAAACACAATGAAACGAAGTCTAAAGGAAAAAGACTGGAAATCTTTGTACTCGGCAGTTCATAAACTGATTCCGTCTTTTTCAATTATGGGAATCAGCCCAAATTTCGAAAATATGGCAAAAAAGGTTCAGGAATATGCCAGTACACAGCAACAGACAGATGGAATCCTCGATCTGGTTCTGCAGCTTGAAATAGTATGTAATCAGGCATGTGATGAATTGAAAGAGGACTTAATCACAATTAAAAATGGAAAAGATGAGTAACGAAAAAAAGATAAAGCTTTTTTTGGTAGATGATGATGCGCTGTATTTGAAAGTGCTGGAGATTGAACTACTGCAGAATGATAATTTTATTCTGGAAACATATGCTACAGGGGAAATGTGCATTGCAAATTTATCTCAAAAGCCGGATGTGGTTGTATTGGATTACTATCTGGACAGTTCAGATAAAAATGCAATGAATGGAATTCAGGTGCTGGACGAAATTAAATCAATTAATCCGGATATTCCTGTTGTGATGTTGTCTTCCCAGGATAAAATTGAAGTTGCAATCAATTGTATGCACCATAATGCCTTTGATTATATAGTCAAAAGCGAAACAGCATTTGTCCGGCTTAGAAAAGCTATTTCCACAATTACTCA
Source organism: Bacteroidales bacterium (assembly GCA_021371955.1). Taxonomy (GTDB): domain Bacteria; phylum Bacteroidota; class Bacteroidia; order Bacteroidales; family UBA932; genus Bact-08. The sequence continues at coordinate 93,934 of JAJFVD010000016.1, read as the reverse complement.
TATTAAGAAAACAGAGAAGGCACTAAACTGGTATATGGATGTAACCAGCAAATAGTTTTCCTTCTCCGTACCGATATCGCAATCTTGCAGAGGCTGTCTAAAATTAGGCAGCCTCTGCGTTTTTTTACTCGCTGCCTGCGAGTTGCGTCTATATCAGCCATCTACACATTGCCAACTAATTGTTTCGGGCTTGTGCGTCCTCGCTCGCGATGCTCGTTCCGGCCGAATCGCCCTCATCAATTAGTTGGCAATGAAAAAGGTGCTTAGCGATTTTCAACTCGCTGCCGGAGACTGAGTCAAACGCCATATAACCAGCAAGTTGCTAAAAACGCGCAGACTTAATGTCTGCGTGTTCTTAGCAAGTAATTGGTAATGCGATTATTAGACGAACAGGGCAGAGTCTCGCCGATGAATTATATTTTAACAAGTCTTTATTAGTGAGCAAAATGCAACTTATGTGGCAGCAGTGCTGCCACAATAAGTTGTATCTGTCACAATGTTAATATCTTACGTTTTAGTAAAAAATATGGTGCGGCTGCGCCGCGGTTAAAACCCTGCGGTCGTCGAAAGGAGCCACCCCTGGGGTAAGGCGCCACCGCCGGAGGCGTAAACCTGCGACGAAGGAGCACCTAATTGCCCCTAAAAAGAGGGTAACACAAAAAGGCCTAAACGCTGAAACACCCTAACATTGAATTAGTTGCTAAAAATGAAGAGAACTCATGTCTCTTCATTTTTAGCAACCATTTGGTATTCTACGCATTGGGCTGCCATAAAAAGCAAGTCTGCGAAATCTTATCTTTTTACTTGTTTAGCGATGTGGGAAACTTAAGTCAGTCTCCGGCGGCGAGTTGTAAATTTTGAACACTCTCTTAACACTGTCACCTAATTGCTGAGGGCGATTCGGCCGGACGAAGCGCAGCGCAGGAGGACGCACAAGCCATCAGCAATTAGGTGACAGTGGATAAATCGATGAGTGATAAAACACAACTCGCCGCCGGTAATGTGTGAAAGATGCAACTTATTTCAAGAGTTGTGTAACACTTCTCAGTATTCAGGGATGCACCTTTGTATGCAATCAAATCAATAATTAAAATCGGAAATCATGGGAAGCTTACTTTACCTTATTGCAGTAATTCTGATTGTCGCATGGGCAATTGGATTTTTCGCCTACAGTGCAGGCGGCATTATACACATACTTCTGGTAATTGCAATAATCGCAATACTACTCAGAATTATCAGTGGTAAAAAAATCTTATAAAATTAATTTATTAACAACTATCAATTATAAAATTATGGACACAGGAAAAGTATTGTTAGGCATTTTGGCAGGCGTAGCCGCCGGTGCGTTATTGGGAATTCTGTTTGCTCCCGAAAAAGGATCGGATATGAGAAAGAAGATTTCAAAGAAGGGTGAGGATTATGCAGAAGGATTGAAGGACAAACTGGATGATTTTATTGACAACTTCAGCGAAAAATTTGAAGATGCCAAAGAAGAGGTAGAGGAAAAGGTGGAAAAAGAGATGAATTCTGCTAAGGTTAAAGTCTAATAATTATTTAAGTCATGGAAGACAATGCTAAGTTAATTGAAAAACTGCTTGAAAGAGTTGTTGAGTACGGCAAAACAAGTGCAGAACTACTAAAGCTAAAAGCTCTTGATAAAACATCTGATGTTTTTTCTTCTTTGGCACTTCGCTCTGTTGCCTTTATCTTATTTGCGTCTTTCATGCTTTTTTTAAATCTGGGGTTAGCCTTTTGGCTAGGAGACATTACAGGCAAAGCCTATTACGGATTCTTCCTGATAGGCGGTTTTTATATTCTAATTGCGATTGTAATAACTCTGTTTATGCGCAAATGGATTATAAAAATTACAAGGAATTATATTATTAAACATTTGCTTAAATAATATTAGTATGAGAAACATTGAATCGGTTGAGGAACTTGAAAAATCCATACAACTATTGGAAATGGAACAGGCTATAAGTGGGCAGCTCCTTAAAGAGCAGTTTATTTATACTTATGATAGTTTACGATTGGTAAATCTTCTTAAAAACTCCCTCCGGCAAACAATTTCATCACCAACTATTGTTACAGACATAGTTGGGACGGCTCTGGGATTGGCTACAGGCTACCTGTCAAAAAAAATATTCATCGGGACTTCCGGAAATGCTTTTCGCAAGTTATTAGGATCTATTTTACAATTAGGTGTGATGAGTTTTGTCTCTCAGCATCCTTCAGGAATTAAATCATTCGGAAGGTATATGTTTCAACAGATATTACGAAAAAGGGAATGAAAAATTAATGCTATGTCAGATAAAGAGATACAATTTCCATTTTACGCAAAGGCAGCAATTTTTTGCGTTGGCCTCATTGCATTTTTAGCGATTTTGTATGTCGCTCAGGGCATTATAATTCCTATAGTTTTTTCAATCATTATTGCAATATTGCTCAATCCGGTAGTCAATTTCTTTGTGAAATTGAAGATTAACAGGATTGTAGCAATTTTAATTTCATTAGTTCTCTCCTTATCAGTAATTATTGCCCTGGGAGGATTGTTAATATCGCAGTCTGTTCAGTTCAGTGAATCATGGCCGTTATTGGTAGACCGGTTTACAGAATTGCTAAACCAAACAATCACATGGGCATCCGGGTATTTCAATATCGAACCGCATAATATCCGGGAGTGGATTGCAAAGACAAAAGGAGAACTCATTAATATCAGCGGTGCGGCAATAGGACAAACATTAGTTGCAGTAGGCGGCTGGATCGTTATTGTGTTGATAATACCTGTTTATACTTTTTTAATTTTATTCTACCAGCCTCTTATATTGGATTTTATCAGCAGACTTTTTGGTGAAGACAACCAATCCAACGTAAAAGAGATTACTACCCAGACAAAGACAGTCGTTCAGAAATATCTTACAGGTCTTATTATAGAAACAGTATTGGTCGCCTTAATGCAAGTCATTACTCTTTTCGCTCTTGGGATTGAATATGCAATTCTGCTGGGAATTATTGGAGCATTGCTCAACCTCATTCCCTACATCGGCGGACTGGTGGCGGTTGCTTTACCTATGATGATTGCCCTCGCTACCAAATCTACAGCGTGGTATGCTGTTTACGTTTTGATTATATATTATATAATTCAGTTAATTGACAATAATTATATCGTTCCTAAAATTGTTGCATCGAAAGTCAAAATCAATGCACTGTTTTCGATAATTGTAGTTATTGCGGGGAATGCACTCTGGGGCATTCCGGGAATGTTTCTTTCCATTCCTCTTCTTGCCATTGTCAAACTCATATTTGACCATGTTGAATCATTAAAGCCATGGGGGTTTTTATTAGGTGACACTATGCCATCCATGCTCAAATTAAAGCCGATTTTTAAAAAAAAGATTAGTAAAAAAACGGAAATACTATGAAATCAAAAATTAAAATTTTAGCAATATTACTTGGAATAATTATTTCATCGGTAATGTTTTCGAAACAGGCATCTGCACAACAGGCAAATGTCAGTTTTCAGGTTTTCTATGACGAACTGAGCCCATACGGCCAGTGGATAGATGATCCCGATTATGGATATATCTGGATTCCGGATGCAGGACAGAACTTCGTTCCTTACTCTTCAAACGGATACTGGGTACTTTCGGACTATGGATGGACATGGGTCTCCGATTATGACTGGGGCTGGGCACCTTTTCACTATGGACGGTGGGATTATGATAATGATTACGGCTGGTTTTGGTTACCGGACAACCAGTGGGGCCCTGCCTGGGTAACCTGGAGAAGAGCAAATGGTTATTACGGCTGGTCGCCAATGAGGCCGGGCATCAGCATTACTCTAAGTTTTGGCAGAGGATATGACAGGGACAGAGATTACTGGATGTTTGTAAGAGACAGGGATCTTCAAAGACGCGATATCAGCCGTTACTATATAGACAGAAATAATCATGACCGGATTATCAGAAATTCCACAGTAATTAATAAAACATATGTAGACAGCAGAAGGCATGCAACATATGTCTCAGGACCGGACAGGTCAGATGTGCAACGAATAATAGGCAGAAGTGTAAGACCGGTTTCAATCCGCGACAATAGCAGACCCGGCCAAAGCATGAACAATGGCCAACTGCAGATTTACAGGCCTCAGATGAGAAACAGCTCAGACAGGGATAAAAGACCTGCACCAAAACAGGTAAAAAGACCGGAGAATGTGAGACAGCCTTCCGTTAGAAATGAATCAACCAGGCCTGGAAATGAAAACAGGCAAACTACTCAGCCTCAAAGGCAAAATGTTCAGCCTGAACGTCAGGCCACTCAGCCTCAAAGGCAAAATGTGCAGCCACAGCGACAAGCTATTCCTCCTCAACAAATTCAAAAACAGCACCAAAGAGAGAAGGAAGTCATTGAACAAAATGTTAAAACAGAACGCAAAGCGGAAACCACTCAAACTCAACGGACAAAATCTGAAAGGGTGAAAAAATCAGAAGAGAAGGAAGAGCGCAAAAATTAAATCTGTGTGAATTGTGTAATTCTATTATGCAATTCTGTAACACTCTAAAAATTATACAGACATATCTTTATTGAACAAAAATTTAACACAATTAAAAAACACAAAATGAAAACTAAAAAACTATTAACAGCCTTTGTATTACTGATGGTTGCTTTAATAGCGGGATGCGTAAAAGACGATTTCGCAGAAATCGCTGGAGTTTGTCCGGTTGTGGAATCCACAAGCCCTGCCGACAAAGCTACGGGAGTATCCCTCTCAAAAGTTATTACAGTTACCTTTAATGAACAGATGAATCCTGCTACTATTACAGCAACATCTTTCACTATACAAGGTTTATCACCCGTTGCAGGAACAATTACCTACAACGACAAAACGGCGTCCTTTACGCCAACGAACCCACTGACAGCCAATGTTACCTATACAGGTACGATTACTACGTCAGTTAAAGACCCGATGGGCAATGCCATACAGAAAGATTATGTATGGACATTCAGCACAGATGCCACGCCGGCCGTGACATTTACAAGTCCGTTTACAAACGAAGGAGCAGTACTTCTCAATAAAGTCATTACTGCACAATTCAACATGGCAATGACTCCTTCAACTCTTAACGGAACAACGTTTACATTAAAGAGAGGAACAGTTGCGGTTTTAGGAGCAGTTTCGTACAACGGAACAAATTTATTGTTCACGCCAACCGCTAATCTCTTACCGGAAACCGAATACACAGCAACAATAACTACCGGGGCAAAGAGTCTTGCCGGTATGCCTATGGCGGCCAATTATGAATGGAAATTCTCAACCGGCCAGGTACCTGCAGTTCTCACTACCGACCCTGCTAACAATGCAACGTCTGTTGCACTTAATAAAATTATTTCGGCAAGATTTAATATGGCAATGGACCCGCTGAGCCTTATGGGAACAACCTTTACAGTTAAACAAGGAACAACTCCTGTTTTAGGAACTGTTACATATAACGGAACCGATTTATTCTTTATTCCATCGGGTAATCTTTTATCAGGAACAGAATATACTGCCACAATTAATACAGTTGCGAAAAGTCCTGCCGGTATCCCTATGGCTGCCGATTATGTATGGAAATTCACAACATTAGTGACTACAGCTCCAACAGTTACATCCACAAGTCCAATAAATCTTGAAACCGGCGTAATTGTGAAGAAAATAGTTACTGCAAAATTCAGTATGCTGATGGATCCGCTTACTCTCAATGGCTCTACATTTACTGTATCAAGAGGAACTACACAGATAGTAGGTACTGTTTCGTATAATGGAGATGAATTGTCCTTTATTCCTTTCGGTGATCTTTTGCCTGGGACAGAATATACTGCAACAATAACAACCGGAGCTAAAAACTTAGCCGGGATTGCACTTGCAGCAAATTATATCTGGAAATTCACAACAGTATCACCTGTTGCTCCAACAATAATTTCCACTAACCCAATCAATCTTACTACAGGTGTTGTTCTCAACAAAGTTGTAACAGCAACATTTAGCGTGCCAATGGATCCGGCTACTATTACCGGTTCAACCTTTACTTTACAGCGTGGAACAACTCAGGTTTTAGGAACGGTTACATACGCAAATTCGGTGGCTTACTTCACTCCTTCAGCCGATCTTCTGCCAAATACAGAATATACAGCTACTGTGACAAATAGTGTTAAGAATGTACCGGGAACAGCAATGCTGAATAATTATGTATGGAAGTTCACTACAAAAGCAGCAGCAGTTGCCGAACCACTATTCTCTTCAATTTTTGGCTCTTTCGGCGGAAACGCAGGAGTAACCAATCAGGGTATATACTCGGTAATTAACAACGGTAGCATTGGAACAACAGCTGCATCAACTCTGGTTACTGGCTTCCATGACAGTACCGGCGATAAATATACCGAAACGCCACTTAATATTGGTGATGTTAAAGGAAGAATATATACCGATGCACCTGCACCTGTTATATTTGAAGCCGGCGGTCCTTATGGCGGAAATGCCGTTACAATGGCAAAAGCTCAGGAAGGTCTTTTAGCAGCACGTAACTTCTACAACAGTATCTCACCTGCCAGCAAACCTGGTGGAATAACACTGGATAATGATGAACTTGGCGGAAGAACTTTAGCACCGGGTATTTATACATCAGGAAGCGCTTACAATATTACAAATGTAGACCTTACTCTGGATGCCCAGGGTGACGCGAATGCAGTCTGGATATTCCAGGTTCCTGCCGCACTTACAGTTGGGACACCTTCAGGTGCCCGCAGTGTAATATTGATAAACGGAGCATTAGCTAAAAATGTATACTGGTATGTTGGAACCTCAGCTGTTATCAACTATGCAGGGGGCGGAACTATGGTAGGAACCATAATTGCCAACTCTGGTGTAACACTGTCTTCTCCGGGAAACAGCACCAATACTACAGTGCAAACTGTATTAAACGGTAGGGCAATTTCTCTGGTTTCTGCAGTTACAATGGTAAATACAATAATTAACGTGCCCAACTAGGCATTTGTTATACGAAATTATATCCCGCCGAAAGGCGGGAATAATTAAAAATAAGACCAAATAATAAATTAAAAATATGAAAGCAAATACAAATGTAAAAAAGGGAACACGTCTAATTAAAGGTCTTCTTTTAGGCATTTTAATTCTGACGGGTATTCAAACGCTTCAGGCGCAGGAATACAGGTACACTAGACCATCATGGTGGTTTGGTGCTGCAGCCGGTGCAAACTTTAACTTTTATCGCGGGACCACGCAAACACTAAATTCTACCTTTGTGACTCCATCCGCGTTCCATAACGGATTCGGAGCAGGGCTTTACCTGGGAACAATGGTAGAATATCATGCCCCGGATACAAAACTGGGCTTTATTCTGCAACTGGCATACGACAGCCGCAAAGGTACCTTTAATGAGGTAATGTCTCCATGTAATTGCCCGGCAGACTTGTCTACTAATCTCAACTATTTCGCTGTTGAGCCTAGTCTTCGGTTTGCTCCTTTCAGCGGTAATTTCTACATTTTTGCGGGACCGAGACTATCTCTGAACTGGAATAAATCTTTCTTGTATGAACAGGGTATAAACCCGGCAATACCGGATCAGATTCCAAGAGCGGATGTTGAAGGAGATTTCAGCGACATGAACAAACTGCGTTTATCGATGCAGGTAGGGATGGGCATGGATATTCAGCTCTCAACAAGAGATAATGAAAACCAGGCAGTACTCTCTCCTTTTGTCAGCTTTTTGCCGTATTTCGGACAGAACCCCCGTTCGGTTGAATCGTGGAACATGACCACCATTAGAGCAGGTATTGCTCTAAAATTTGGTCAGGGACACAAAATTCATCGTGAAGAGGCTGTAATTTACACTCCTCCAAAAGTAGTTGTAATTGAACCTACAGTACATTTTTCTGTTACATCGCCAAAAAATGTTCCTGAAAAGAGAAGAGTAAGGGAAACTTTTCCTTTGCTTAACTATGTTTTCTTTAATCTGGAGTCAACAGAGATTCCTAATCGTTATGTCCTGCTTAAAAAGGATGAGGTTAAGAATTTCCATGAAGATCAGCTTGAAGTAGTAACGCCAAAAGACCTTTCCGGTCGTTCCGGACGATCTATGGTTGTATATTATAATGTATTGAATATTCTGGGAGACAGGATGGCAGCCAGTACAAGCAATAATATAACTTTAGTTGGTTCTTCGGAATTAGGTCCGGAAGATGGAAAATTGATGGCAGAATCAGTTAAAAAATATCTGGTAGATATTTATGGCATTTCTCCATCAAGGATTAAAATTGAAGGACGAGTTAAACCAAAAATTCCTTCAGAAAAACCTGGTGGAACACTTGAACTTACCCTTTTACGCGAAGGTGACCGCAGAGTCTCTATTGAGAGCAGTTCGCCCGACATGATAATGGAATTCCGGAGCGGTCCTGCCTTACCATTGAGGCCGGTTGAGTTTTATGCTCTTCAGGAGGCACCTTTGGACAGTTACGTAACATTCTATGCCGAAGGAGCAAACCTTGCACTCAAAACCTGGTCTGTAGAAATTATGGACGAGAACGGAGCAGTACAGCACTTTGGACCATATGTTCAGGAGAAAGTGAGTATCCCGGGCAAATCAATTTTAGGAGACAGACCTAAGGGTAATTACAGAGTAACAATGATTGGCCAGACTATCTCCGGCAAAACTGTAAAAGAAGAAGTTCCTGTACAGGTTGTACTTTGGGCTCAGCCTGTAATAGAGGAAGGGCTTAGATTCAGCGTAATTTTTGAATTCGATGAATCAGATGCTATCCAAATTTATGAGAAATATCTTTCAGATTTTGTTACACCAAGAATTCCTACCGGAGCAAAAGTAATGATTCATGGTTATACAGATATTATTGGAGATGAAAAGCATAATCAGGAACTTTCACTTGCCAGAGCAAATGATGTAAAGGCAATAATTGAGAGTGCTCTCGCTAAATCCGGCAGAAAAGACGTAACATTTGAAGTTTACGGATTTGGAGAAGATACAAACGCAGCTCAATTTGGGAATAAATACCCTGAAGAACGCTTCTATAATCGTACCGTTATTATTGACATAATACCACAGACACCTGTTCTATAGTCATTAGTGATTTTACTTCAGCTAAAACAGAGGCCGGGATTCTGGTCTCTGTTTTTTTTAAAATACAAACCTTGTTTATTATGAAAAAGATTACTCCTGTTTTAAAAGTTGCCCCCATTATCCGGAATGTAAAGAAGCAGACAATTGTTATAAGCGAAAAGACACTGGAGAAATCCAGATATATAAATAATTATATGTCTGAAACCGCCAGTTTTTTTCTATTCATTTCGCGCATAATCAAAGCCACTTTTTCACGGGATTTTGAATTCAGAGAGTTTTTTCGGCAGTGTTTCCAAATAGGATACAAGTCTTTACCACTCATTTCCATTACAGGATTTATTGTTGGCCTGGTGCTTACAATTCAGTCACGACCAACCCTCGTTAATTTCGGGGCAGTATCGATGCTCCCGGGAATGGTAGCTGTTTCTCTTATCCGCGAAATGGGACCGGTGATAATTGCATTGATATGTGCCGGAAAAATAGGCTCCGGAATGGGAGCAGAATTAGGCTCAATGAAAGTAACCGAGCAGATAGACGCCATGGAGGTCTCATCTGCCAATCCGATGAGATTTCTTGTTGTTACAAGAGTTTTGGCAGCGACTTTAATGATACCTCTTTTGGTTTTATATGCAGATCTTCTTGGTATTCTGGGGAGCTGGGCCGGAGCAAACATTAAAGGAGATGTCTCTTTTAGCCTGTTTTTCTCGCAGGCATTCAGCCAAATTAAATACATTGATTTCTTGCCTGCTTTTGTAAAAACCATCTTATTTGGTGCAGTGATAGGAATTGTAGGCTGCTATAAAGGATTTACGGCAGGGCGCGGAACTGAGAGTGTTGGCATTGCAGCAAATTCGGCAGTAGTTCTCTCTTCTTTACTGGTTATAGTATTAGACTTGATAGCCGCTCAAATAACAGATATGATATGAATGAAAGCCAAATTATAGAAGTTAAAAACCTAAAAAAAGGGTTTGGCTTGCAAAAAGTTATAAATAATGTTTCTCTTAAGCTTTTTAAAGGAGAAAATCTTGTTGTGTTAGGTAAATCGGGCTCAGGAAAATCGGTTTTAATAAAGTGCATAGTTCGTCTTTTAACTCCCGATGAAGGAGAAATTAATGTTCTGGGCGAGAATATGGGCAGTTTGAACAGGGATGCTCTTGGAGAGATGAGAAAAAAAATTGGTTTTCTTTTTCAAAGCGGAGCACTGTACGATTCGATGACAGTTAAGGAAAATCTGGAATTCCCATTGCGAAGAATGAAAATGAATCTCACATCAAAAGAGACAGACAGAAAAATTGAAGAGGCATTGGAGAATGTTGGATTATCAGATGCTTTATACAAGATGCCGTCCCAGCTTTCCGGTGGTATGCGAAAGCGTATCAGTCTGGCAAGGACCATTGTTGCCGACCCCCTGATAATTTTATACGACGAACCTACAACAGGGCTTGACCCGGCTACATCCGATGAAATCAGCGTATTGATTAACGATATACAAAAAAAATATAAAACATCTTCAATGATTATCACTCACGATATTGAATGTGCCAGAGCCACTGCAAACCGCCTTATTATGTTGCATGAAGGAGAAATTTATATGGAAGGAGACCTTGAAAAGTTTGAAAAATCCCCAGACCCGCTCATAGAATCATTCTTTAAGAATAACAATAATAAAATCAATTAATTATGGATACGAATTCTCAAAAATTCAAAATACGTTTAGGCATGTTTGTTACAGGAGGATTTTTGCTCTTTTTTATGGCAATCTTCATTATCGGAAAACAGCAAAATCTTTTTAATCCTGTATTTAAGCTTACAACGACATTTCACAGCGTGAGCGGGTTGCAGGTAGGAAACAACATTCGTTTTGCCGGGATAAATGTGGGCACTGTTGATAACATTACCATAATCAACGATACCACTGTTGGTGTGGATATGCTCATAAGAAAAGAGATACATAAGTTTATAAAAGCAGACTGTGTAGTAAACATAGGCTCCGAAGGAATAATTGGCGACCGCCTTTTAATAATTACTCAGGGCGGTATTTATACTAATATAGCAAAAGAGGGGCAGAGAATTACATCAAACGAGCCTGTAGAAATGGATGGAATTATGTCCAGTTTGCAAATAACTGCGGATAACGCTGCTGTGATTTCGGATCAGTTAGCTCAGATTATGATTAAAGTAAACAGTGGAAGCGGAACTCTGGGCAGATTGATACGCGACTCGACTATTGCTGCAAATATTAGCGAAACCATAGTAAATCTTAAAAAAAGCAGCAAAGGTTTAGATGAAAACATGAGTGCTGCCAAGGAAAACTTCCTCCTCAAAGGGTATTTTAACAAAAAAGAAAGAGCTGCAGAAAAAGCAAAAAAAGAGGCGGAAAAATCAATTGAAAAAGAGAAAAAATAATGTAACTATTATCTGGAATTGTATAACATATCCGCTTTAATTGTTTTCTATATTACAACTGAAATTAATCATAAAATCAAATGAAAACTACTGGTATTGTAATTATTATTATTGGTATAATGTTAACCATTTTTACTGCATTTACCTATTTCACAAAAGAGAAAATTGTAGATATAGGCAAAGTTGAAATCACCAGAAACAAACCGCACAATCTAAATTGGTCGCCGCTCATTGGTGTTGCTGTTATTGGAGTAGGCGGGATTATACTGTGGCGGTCAGGTAAGAAATCGGCATAAATTTGTAAATCAGTCAAATGAAAGGTATACGAAGACATTGGGAGATCGGCTTCGAAAAAATTGCCTCTTTTGCCATTGCTGTACTTGGCAATTCCATAACTTTTGTCATTGCGTTATGCCTTGTAATAGCATGGTTCAGCAGCAGACAATTTCGTGAACAGGATATACATTCACGAATAGGAGATGTGCTTTTGGGAGTGACTTTTCTATGCATTTTTATTATTCAAAAATCGTTTAACCGGTTTTCCGCATCTCTTCATCTGAAAATCAACGAACTGGTTTCGTCTCACGAGCCGGCCAACAACTCCGTAATAAATGTTGACGGGAAAACAGAAAATGAAATTTATGCTCTTTCAAAGGAATATGACGAATTGAATGAAGAGGTAAGGGAGTTAAAATCCGATAATAGTGTGAATGATGCAACTAATTCTTAGAGTTGTGTAACGCTTCCCGGTTAATATATTTCCACCTTGCAGGACAATACTAATAACAAAAAACACAAAAAATGAAAACAAAAAAAATATCCGGAAGAATACAAAAAATTGCTCTGCTTATTGCAATGGCAATATTCCTTATTCCCGTAGCTTCATGTGCACAAAAAGTAAATTTTTCAATTTCCACAGTTACTCCGGCCGCAAAGGGCAGTGTGAAAGTAAAGAAAGACAGTAATAAGAACTATCGCATTAAAATTCATATTGTTAATCTGGCCGAACCGTCAAGACTAAGCCCGCCTAGGAGTGCCTATGTTGTATGGGTGGTTGCAGACGATAATGTCCCAAAAAATATTGGACAAATAAAGACATCTACAGCTCTGTTCTCAACTAAATTAAAAGCCGATTTTGAATCTGTATCGGTAGCAAAACCAAAGAAAATATTCATTACAGCCGAGAGTGATCCCAGTATACAATACATGTATTCCGAAATTATTCTCACCACAAATAATTTCTAAAATGAAAAAAATATCAACTTTTAAACAGATTGCTGCAATAGGGATTATTGGAGCAATGATGTTGTCCGGTTGCGGAGTAACAGTACGCGAGCACCATAATCGTCCTGGCATGGGCTATTCGCACGACCACAGAAGAGATTATGACTATAGATTTCAAAATAACGACAGGCGCATCGCAGAACTCAGGAATTCACAGCACCGAGATGAGGTATTAGTAATTGAAGTCAGGCACAACAACATGAAGAAAAAGCTTAATGAGTTCAAGGGAAACACTAAACATGAATGGAATTCATTTAAGCGCGAATTCAATCACGATATGAAAAAAGTGGATAAATCACTGAAGGGATTCTCAAAAAGAAATACAAAGAGATAACGAAACTTTTGTTATATTTGGCTAACTATAACCATATAAGCTATGATTTCTGCCAGCCATTTTCATCCGATGTTGGTGCATTTTCCAATTGCACTGCTAATGATCGGCTTCATTGCCGAACTTGCTTTTCTATTTTTTAAAAAAACAACCTGTCTTTCATTTGCCGGATTTTACCTGCTCATTTTTGGCGCTCTTGCAGTAGCCGCAGCCTTCCTCACAGGGGAGTTTTTTACAAGCGAAATGAGCGGAACAGCCGGAGAAGTAAAAGAAATGCATGAACTTTTCGCTTCTGTTACATTATGGACAGCACTTGCAACTGCTGTTTTCCGAATCATCCTTAAAGCATCCAAAAGCGAAAATGTTACCCTTAAATGGATAGCTTTTGTTCTTTATGCAGTTTGTGCGATATCCGTGAGTATTACAGGGTTCTACGGAGGAACACTTGTCTATAGTTATATGATGCCCCTTTAATTTCACCACTTTAAATTAAATTTTATGAAAAAATTGTTATTATTTGCTGTATTGGCTGTTTTTGCTTTTACAGGATGTCAGCAGGCAAAGCCGGTTAAAACCATTGAAAACCTCAAAGCCGGTATTGTAGGAGAAACAACAGCAAGTGCTAAATATGCCGCTTTTGCCGTTAAGGCACAGGAAGAGGGTAATGAAGCTGTTGCCAAATTGTTTCTGGCAGCTTCCAAGGCAGAAGGTATTCATGCCGCCAACCACAGGAAAGTTCTTGAAGGACTTGGAGAGAAAATGGATGAATTTGTCCCTAGTTTTGAAGTAAAAACCACATTGGAAAATCTTCAGGCCGCGCTTGAAGGAGAGACATATGAGGTCGATACAATGTATCCTCAGTTTTTGCTGGATGCCGCAGCTGAGAAAGTAGAAAAAGCTACTCAGTCATTTACATGGGCTTCTGATACCGAGAAAAAACACATTGATTTTTATAAAAATGCCGTTGCATCGATTGTAGTTTCTGCTTCGGACAAAACTGCCCCTTCCGCAATAATTTTGCCGGCAGGATATGCAGTATGCCCTGTATGCGGAAACACATACGACAGCGCAGCAGTAGATGACAAATGTGCATTCTGCCAGACCGGGAAAGAGACTTTTATAATGATTTAAGTCCACAATACCGACTAATCTCTTCGGGCTTGTGCGTCATCGCTTCGTTTCACTTCGTTCCGACCGAATCATTTGATAAAAAAACTTTTTCGTAAACGCTTGAATTTCTGTCTATAACACATAATCAAGAGGGCACTACCCTCTTGATTATGTGTTATATGGTGATAATGAGTTGTTTACGACATCAAATTTACTGCAAGTTTCCGCCGAAGGTGTAGACCTGCGCCGAAGGATCACCTATCTGGCCCATTGGGAAACGATAATGTATAAATGTGGGCTGCTGTTTGATGTCAACCTATTTCAGGACGGGACGCAGGCTTACGCCTTCGGCGGAAATTGCTATTTATCAGGCAATAACAAAAGTGAAGAGGGCTCTGCCCTCTTCACTTTTAGCAAGCATCACATAATCTGTGCTTTAAGCGCTAAATTTAGAGCCGTACTTTATAAATTAACGCCAAAAAAATTATCTGGTAACCGGAGAGGAGGATTTGCCCCAGAACTCTCTCTGCAGTTTCATTGTGGCTTTGTCGGCCTTAATTGTTTTGATTACCTCAGACAATTGCTGGATTTTCTGGGTTAAGATTATCTGGCCAAGTGCAGCGTTTGCATCTTTGGCATCACCGGCATAGTGGTTGGGGTACTTGCTGTACCATCCGATTGAAGAGTATGCGTTGGGCAGTGATAACCGTTTCTGGTCTTCTCCTGATTCTATTGAAGACCGTTCCATCTTTACAAGGTCAGGCCTCACTACAAGCATTGTTGAAGCCTCTCCTTCGTCGGCATGGCCGCCTGTTGTACTTTTACGCATTGATACAATTTTTTTCTGAGTTACGGCATCGACAGAAGGGGTGAAGAGATAAACAGAATAGTCGTGTTCTTTTGCAAGCATCGTCTGGCAAAAATACTGCAGAAAATATGTGTTGCCTCCATGGCCGTTAACTATGAGTATTTTCTTTAATCCGTTGCGGGAAATTTCATTACAGGTCTCTTCCAGTATTTTGTAAAGCAGTTCTTCACTATATGCAATTGTACCGGGCTGATGCATTGCTTCGAAAATCTGAGCAGCATAATAGAATGGAAATACAACAGCATACTCTTTGGATGCAGCCCCAAGCGAGATGTATCTTGAAGTATAAACATCCGTCCCCATAGGAAGGTGCTGCCCGTGTTTTTCGATTACGCCAATTGGAATTATGCACAAACTATCCGATTGTTTTACTGCAAGCGAAAAATCCGAAGAGGTGAGTTCTTCCCATGCAACCGGTAATTTTTGAGAAGACTGCGCATTCTGGGCGCAAAGCGACGATGCAAGGAGTAAAAACAGAATTGTAGAAAAATTAAGTTTTAAAACAGATTTCATATAATATTTGCAATTTAAAGTTTAGTGTAGTTTAAAGAGAATACATCAAATTTAGAATTAAAAATTAATAACTAAATTTGCTTGTCAAAATTTCAATTTAAATTGAAAAAAAATAGACTTTTCGGCTTTAGTAAAAATATCTTTTTTACCGGTCTCACAAGTTTCCTTACAGATACGTCTGTCAAGATGGTATATTCTGTTATGCCAATGTTTTTGCTCTCGATTGGCGCATCCAAGACCAGCCTCTCTTTAATAGAAGGTATTGCAGAAAGTACGGCATCTCTCATTAAAACATTATCGGGTTTCTGGAGTGACAAAATAGGTAAAAACAAACCTTTTTTACTGCTCGGCTATGGATTGTCTGCATTGATAATGCCTCTCTATGCTTTTGTAGTTTCACCTCTTCAGGTACTGGTGCTGCGTTTTGTGGAAAGGGTAGGAAAAGGAATAAGAACAGCACCGAGAGATTCTCTGATTGCCGGGTCGGTAATAAATGGCGAAACCGGGAAAAGCTTTGGTCTTCAGAAAGCGATGGACAATAGTGGGGCAATTCTTGGACCGCTCATTGCATTTGCACTGCTTGCCTTTTTCCCCGGGAATTACAAAATTATTTTTCTGCTTTCCGGTATTCCTGCGGTCCTTGGAATATTCGTGATAATCTTTGGAATAAAAGAGGCAAAAAAGAATAATACCACACTTTTAAAAAAGTTCAGATTAAAGGACTTCTCTCCAAAATTCTATCTTTTTCTTGCCATTGTTTTTATTTTCACTCTGGGGAATTCAACCGATGCGCTTCTTTTGGTAAAAGCCAATGAAGTAGGAGTTAAAGTGGCTTTTATTCCGCTGGTATACCTCATAACGAGTGTTGTATCTGTTCTGCTTTCCGTCCCGATAGGAGCTCTTTCGGATAAAATAGGAAAAGAGAGGGTACTCATCGTTGGTTATATTATTTATGCAATTGTCTATTTTGGATTCGGTGCAACAACAAGCGTAATGACGATAGTATCCCTGTTTGCACTGTACGGGCTATATTCAGCTGCTACAGACGGAATACAAAAGGCATTTGTTTCCGACATGGTGGACAGCAACAAAAAAGGAACAGGACTTGGCTTGTACAACGCACTTTTAGGAATCACTCTTCTTCCTGCCAGTCTTATTGCAGGAATACTCTATGACAAGGTAAATTCAAGCGTCCCGTTCTATTTTGGAGCTTCAACAGCTGTTTTATCTGCAATTCTGATGTTCTTCTTATGCCGCAAAGGTCGTAAATAAACATTTTAATACCAGCCCTGTTTATTATTCAGGAATTATTATTAAATTATATTGTTAAAAAAGGTATTGATAATTAATTTCTAATACCTTATGAATAAGAAAAATTCCAATATAGTCAAAAGGGTCGCTTTAGCGCTTTTGTCATCTATTATAGCTGGCGAAGTGCTCATTATGCTTGTTGTGGATAATCTTAACATTCGGGAATTTTGGATTGAAGCGATAATTGACTCTGTGCTGCTTACATTAATCATTATTCCTGCTGTCTTTTATATTGTTGTATTGCCATTGAGAAAACAGATTGTCTTGCGCATGGCGGCAGAAAAGGCACTTAAAAGCAGCGAAGCTCATCTCCGTACCCTTGTGCAAACTATACCCGATTTGATATGGCTCAAGGATTCCAATGGAGTATTTATTACCTGCAACAAGCAATTTGAAAAGTATTTCGGAGCAAAAGAGGCCGAAATTATAGGGAAAACTGACTATGATTTTGTAGACAGAGAACTTGCCGATTATTTCCGGATGAACGACAAAAAAGCCATGGAGGCTTGCGGGCCATCAATGAATGAAGAGTGGATAACATTTGCCGACGGAGGCGAAAGAATTCTTCTTGAAACGGTCAAGGTACCCATGACAGATGATGAAGGAAATATGATAGGAGTATTGGGAATCGGCCGTGATATAACGCAGAGGAAACTTGCAGAAGATGAGATAAAGCAGAAAAATGAACAGCTTTTGATGGTACAGGAGGACAGGGAGAAGATGTTTTCGATTATTGTTCATGACCTTAAAACGCCATTTAACAGTTTTCTGGGAATGACCCAATTGCTTAGTGAGGAACTGCATAGTTTTACTCAGGAGGAAATTAAGGAAATGGCTGCCAGTATGAAAACTTCGGCCGAAAGTCTGTACGCACTTCTGGAGAACCTTTTGCTTTGGGCAAAAAGCAAAAGAGGAATGATTCCTTTTAATCCTGCTTTAATAGAGTTGCTTCCAGTTGTAAGAGAGGGAGCAGAGATGATGGAGGAGCCGGCGAAAAACAAGAACATCACAATTGAAATAGACATTAACGAAGATATTGCAGTTTTGGCCGACAACAACATACTCCAGACCATAATCCGCAATCTGGTTTCCAATGCGGTTAAATTTACATTGCCAGGAGGACATGTAATTTTGAAAGCAAAGAGCAAAGATAATTCCTCCGTTGAGGTTTCTGTCGAGGATACAGGAATAGGTATGTCCCATGAAATTATGGATAATCTTTTCAAACCCGGTTCACGTACCGGAAGAAAAGGGACAGAGGGAGAATCAAGCAGTGGCCTGGGATTAATTGTGTGTAACGATTTTGTAAATATGCTTGGAGGAAAACTGGAAATTGAAAGTGAGCAGGGAAAGGGCTCCCGATTCTTTTTTTCTCTTCCGTCGCATTGATTATTCTCATTATTTTTTCGATAAATTCATTAAGGATGGTCAAAGTGTAATTATTTGGCACTATCTTTGACCAAAAATATTGAATGAGTAATTTTTCTATTGGAAACCTGAATTTATCTGTACCAATTGTTCAGGGCGGAATGGGTGTAGGGATTTCACTGTCCGGTTTAGCATCGGCGGTAGCGAATGAAGGCGGAGTAGGTGTAATTTCCTGTGCGGGTCTTGGACTTCTTTACCGGAAATTTTCAAGCGATTATAACGAGGCCTCTATCTTAGGTCTCATGGAAGAACTTAAATTAGCAAAAGAGAAAGCAAAAGGGGTAATAGGTGTAAATATAATGGTTGCACTTACCAACTTTGCCGATATGGTTAAAACCTCAATTTCGAGCAAAGCTGATGTAATTTTTGCAGGTGCAGGGTTGCCTTTGGATTTGCCCTCTTTTCTTACAAAAGGATGTACAACCAAGCTGGTTCCTATAGTATCTTCAACAAGAGCAGCTCTTATTATTTGCGAAAAGTGGATAAAGAACTACAATTATGTACCCGATGCAATTGTGCTTGAGGGACCAAAAGCAGGAGGGCATCTTGGTTACAAACTGGATCAGATTACCGATGAGAAATATTCTCTCGAAGAGTTGCTTCCGGATCTTGTAAAAAACATTAAGATTGTAGAAGAGCAGAACAACTGCAAGATTCCTATAATTGCAGGAGGCGGAATTTATAACGGAACCGATATGAAGAAGTTCCTTGATATGGGAGCTTCCGCTGTTCAGATTGGTTCAAAATTCGTAACAACCAATGAGTGCGATGCTTCTCTAGCTTTTAAAGAGACATATATCAATTCGACAGAGTCTGATGTCGAGATTATCAGGAGCCCAGTTGGAATGCCGGGCCGTGCAATCTTAAGCAAATTTCTGGAGAGAGTTAAAGCAGGAACAGAAGTGCCAAAAGCCTGTCCTTTTCACTGCATAAAAACATGCGACTTTACAAAGAGTCCGTATTGCATAATTAAGGCTCTGTATAACGCATACAAGGGTAATTTTTCAAAGGGATACGCATTCGCCGGGAGCAATGCTTTCCGTGCAGAAAAGATTATCAGCGTTAAAGAGACAATTAAGAACCTTATGGACGAATTTCGCCGCAGCTAATTTTTAGCTCGTGTATTTCCTGACTTTTTCAATCAGTCTCGAATAGGTAAAAGGTTTTGCCAGATAGTCATCGCAACCCGCATCTAATGCAATTTTTTCATCCTCTGCCATGGCATAGGCCGTAACTGCTATAATTGGCAAATCCTTGCGGAAGGATTTAATTATACTTGTTGCCTCAAATCCGTTCATTACCGGCATCTTAATATCCATTAGTACTATTGAAATATCCGGGTTGTTCCTGCAGATATCGACAGCCTCTTTTCCATTTACTGCCTTAATAATCTTTGAAGTATATTTTCTTAGAACTGCTTCTATGTAAATACTATTGGTCTCTTCATCATCAACGGCAAGTACCACCGGAAGTTTTTCTGTTTTTTGAACAGGCTCAAATTGGATATCTTCCAAAGCTTTTGAATCTTCCATTTTAAACGGAAGAGAAAAGTAAAATGTACTCCCGCTTCCATTAACAGATTCTACCCGGATATTGCCGCCAAGTAAATTCAGGATGCCCTTTACAATTGAAAGGCCAAGCCCGCTGCCTTGTTGCACCCTGCTTTCGTTAATATTCTTTTGCGTGAACAGTTCAAATATCTGAATCTGGTCTTCCCTGTCAATCCCGGAACCGGTGTCTTTAACGAAAAATTCAATGCTTTTTTCCTTTGTGATAAACCCAATTGAAACGTCACCTTTTTCAGTGAATTTTATGGCATTGTCCAAAAGGTGATGAATTATTATTTTAATTAAATCGAGGTCTGTTTTTAATGCAAGCTCTTTACTTCCTCCAGGAACTATAAAGTTGAAATTGAGTTGCTTTGCGCTACTGAGCTCTTTGAACTTGTTCTTTGAAAACTCAATAATACTGCTGATGTTTACAGGAGCCAGATGAACTGAAAGATTTCCCGAGACAAGCAGGGAAATATTCATGTAGTCTGTAATTGTATTAATCAACCTGTCACTCGAAGATTTCATCAGAGCAAAATATCTCTCCTTTTCTTCTGCAGAAATACCCGGTTCTGCAAGCAAAGAACCAAATCCCAATATTCCGTTAAGCGGAGTACGGACTTCGTGGGAAATGTTGTTAAGAAATGCAGTTTTCAGCAGATTGCTTTTCTCGGCTTTCTCCTTTGCCTCAATTATATTCTCCATTAAATTTTTACTCTCTGTAATATCCAGGCAGTGCCCTATATAGCCTACAAAATCCCCTTTACTGTTGTATCTTGGAGAACCCAGGTCGTCAATCCATTTGTAATCGCCGCTGCAATGAAGAAGGCGGTATTCCATGCGAAACTTTTCCCTTTTGTCGAATGCGTTTTCAAACGTTTCAATACATCTCTTTAAATCGTCTGGATGTACTCCCTCCGTCCATCCGTAATTCTTTTCCTGCTCAAAGGTGCGACCGGTAAAATCGAGCCATGGCTGATTAAAGTAATCGCATTTTTTATCTAAGTTCGCTGTCCATATAAGCGCCTGACCGGAATCGGCAAGATTTTTAAAATGAATCTGACTCTCTTCCAGTTCCCGGGTTCTTTCAAATACCAGAGTTGCCAGACGGTCTTTCTCGTCCCGTTTTTGCTGGTTGGCTTGTTTTATTTTTACCATCGCCTTAATCTGGGCAGTTAATTCAGACACGTCAATAGGCTTTGAAACGAATGCCTCTGCACCAACTTCAAGTGCTTTGATACGAATATTCTTGTCGGCGTTAATTCCGGTAATAAAAATAATCGGAATATCCTTAACTCTCTTGTCTTCTTTCAATTGGCGACAAATTTCGAATCCATCAATTTTTGGCATCAATATGTCCAGCAGAATGACATCCGGATCTTTTGCTATTGCCATTTCTATACCTTTAGGACCATCTGTTTCCGTATAAAGAATTGCTTCCGGAAAAGCATCCTGAAGGAAAGTTTTTAATGAAATCAGATCGGCCATCATATCGTCTATAGCAAGAATCTTAGTCATAATTTAATATGTATTTTAATAACTTAACAAATTCATTATTCATATTTTTTGTCGAACAGAGGGATTGTAAACATAAAATCGCTACCCTTTCCCTGTTCGCTCGCTGCCCAAATTTTTCCACCATGTTTTTCAACAAACTCCCTGCACAAAACAAGTCCAAGCCCTGTTCCATCTTCGTTTTCGGTCCCTTTTGTGGTGAACTGTTCGGACAGCTGCCACAAACGGCTTAAGTTTTTTTCGGAAATTCCAATGCCTTTGTCTGAAACAGATATCCTGGCAAATTCGTTTTCCGTATCAACTTGTACTTTGACATCACTCCCTCTCGGAGAGAACTTAATCGCATTGGAAATTAAATTACGGAGTATTGTCTTTAGCATATTCAAATCGGCATACAAAGCAGTATCCGGATAATCGTCAAATTTAACTGAAATTGATTTTTTTGCAGCAACATTTTCGAGATTAGATTGAATTTCATCAAAAATATCGTTGATTATTATTTTCTGAGGGAGAAAAGTAATCTTTCCCTGCTGCGCTTTGGACCACATTAACAAATCTTCTAATAAATTATAGGCCTGATGGCTTGCGCTGCTCAGCATCTGTAACTGTTCCTCTATCTCCTGAGGCTCCATATTTTTATAATTCGCCATTAACAAATCGGAAAATCCGAGAAGTGCATTAAATGGGTTTTTGAGGTCATGTGCAATGATAGAGAAGAACTTATCTTTAGAAGCATTTGCCTCTTTAAGCTCAATGTTGGCCTGATTGAGTTGCCGGAGTATATTTTCGAGAGAACTCTTCTCCTTTATTAACAAGCGCTGAAGATTGTTTATTTCTCTGTTGAGATCGTGCATTGTTTCGTTTTGCTGAGTAAGCTGCCTGGTATCCACACCACCGATTATGAGGATTTCGTCCTCTTTCCTGTATACTCGGACAAGAATGGATGTATTAATGGAGGAAAAATTGCCTAAAGTGAGAAATCCTTTATATATCAATGATGTTGTACTGGTAAAACCGGTCAGCTTTTCAAATGAGGGATTCAAAATATTGTCTGCGGGCTTTTCCGGACTAATAAAAAGCGCCATCATTGTTTGATTGGCAAAAATGAGTTGTCCCTTATCCGAGAAGAGAGCAAGACATAATGACCCATTTTCCACAATAGATAATTTTAACTCATCATGCCATTTGTCAAGAAAACTATTTATCAGACCTTCATCCATAATTCATTGATTTTTAGCAACTGATTTTCTTAATGAAAACCTCAAGGTTATACAGGTCTTCTATATAAAATAAATTAGGATATTTCATCTGTACCTCTCTCCCGCCGGTACGAAGTCCCTGGCCTCCTACAATTATCTTCATTGAAGGATTGCCGGCAAGGATGGACTTAACCGTGGACTCGAATGTTGAAATATTGAAAGAAATACTTAACGAGAGGGCAATATAGTCCGGTCTTATATCCTCCATGAAACTAATCAGATCTTTTGTGGGAACATTTGCTCCAAGGAAAAGAGTATTCCAGCCGTGTTTTTCGAAAATATCAGCTACCATCTTTATTCCTATCTGGTGCGACTCATTCTCCACAGAGGCCACAATAACTGTTTTGTTGTTTCTGTTTTTTGAAATTATACCGGAGTACATTTCATTTAAAACAGATTCAACAATTGCAGAAGCAAGATGTTCGGTTGCCACACTTATTTTGCCCGATTCCCAAAGTTCTCCGATATCATAAAGAGATTTTTTTATGATTTTCTCGTAAATATCTTCAACCGGCAGGCCGGCTACAGCCAAATTGCCAATGATTTGTGAACTTAAACGTCTGTTACCTGAAAGGAGTGACTGTAAAAATTCCTCACTTATGTTATTGCTGTCCATAAACAAATATTCAACTCATAGTAAAGTTATTAAAAATTCTCATTATTTGTAGATTTCCAAATACATTTATATTACCTTTATTATAAATATTTAACAAACCTTTAATATGGAAAGTGAAATGAATTTCTGGTATTTTTTAATCCCAATCGGGCTGTTGATTATAGCTGCAGGGATAAGAATTGTAAGACCTACACAAAGAGGTCTCATTGAGAGACTTGGGAAGTATAACAAATTTGCAAATCCCGGTTTCCACTGGATTATTCCTATTATCGACAAAATCTATGTGATAAACGTTACCGAACAAATGGTAGATGCCGAGCCTCAGGAGATAATTACAAATGACAACCTTAATGCAAGCGTTGATGCTCAGGTATACTTCAGGGTTAAATCGGATGAAGATAGTGTAAAAGGCTCTATTTATAATGTCAATAATTTCAGGTGGCAAATTGTAAACCTAGCACGCACAACTCTCCGTAACATCATTGGTACTCTCACTTTAAAATCGGCAAACAGCGAAAGGGGCAAAATAAATGCCGAGCTGTACAAGACACTTCATACCGAAACAAAAGGCTGGGGAATTGAAATAGTTCGTACAGAATTAAAACAGATTGACCCGCCAAAGGATGTTCAGGAGACAATGAACAAAGTTGTAAAGGCCGAGAATGAAAAAATTGCAGCCATCGACTCTGCAACTGCAGCGGAAACTGTAGCAGACGGTGTTAAGAGAGCAAAAATAAAAGAAGCAGAAGGTTTTAAGCAGTCTAAAATATTACATGCCGAGGGTGAAGCGGAAGCAATAAGACTCGTAAATGAGGCCGCTGATAAATATTTTGTAGGAAATGCACAGATGCTCAGGAAGCTGGAAGCTATGGAATCATCGCTTGAGAATAATACTAAAATAGTTATTCCTACCGGTACAGAGCTGGTAAACATTATCGGTGAGATGGCCGGGATTGTTCCGATAGAGAAGAAAAGCAGTAAAAAATAAATATTAAATATTAAATAGCAAAGCCTTACTTTTAAGTGAGGCTTTTTTTATTGGGGGAGGGGTGTAATTATTTACTAAAAATACTTATCTTAGTATCATGTGTCCGTGGATTGAAAATGAAAGAGTGGATATGGCAGGAGTTAATGAATCAGATAAACGCAAGCGCAAAGGAATTCAACGTTCCGGTCTTGATTCTGAATACACAGAAGACAATGAATTAAGCTATTTGTCTACCCAGGACACCATTGACAATCTCAAGTCGGAACTGGAATTTCATATAAAATCCGAAGAGTCGCTTCGCAGGAACGAAGAAAAATTCGTCTCAATGTTTGAAAAGGCCCCTTTAGGATACCAGTCGCTTGACGAAAACGGATATTTTATTGAGGTTAATGAAGCCTGGCTAAATACGCTGGGATATCAGAAAGAAGAAGTGGCTGGAAAATGGTTTGGAGATTTTCTTGCTCCGGAATTTGTGGACTCATTTCGCAAGCGTTTCCCTATTTTCAAGGCTCAGGGACATATCCATTCCGAATTTGAAATGATTCACCGTAATGGACAGCGTAAATTTATAGCTTTTGATGGCCGCGTAGGGTATAAGAATGATGGGAGTTTCAAACAGACCCATTGTATTCTTCAGGATATTTCGGACCGTAAATTGGCCGAAGAGGAATTAAAGGAAAGTGAGGAAAAATACCACTCCATTTATGACAATAGTTATTTAGGCATCCTGCTTACGGTGCCGGACGGAAGAATACTTGCTGCAAATGGCTTCGCCTGCCAGTTATTTGGTTATACAGAAGAAGAGCTGTGTAGCGGAGGGCGGACGGCAATTGTTGATACTTCCGACCCCAGACTTTTACCAATTTTGGAGGAGAGAAAAAGAGCAGGCAAGGCGAAAGGGGAGATAACATTCGTACGCAAAGACGGGAGTAGATTTGAAGGAGAGGTATCTTCGAGTGTTTTTAAAGATAAAGAGGGGAATGAAAAAACATGTATGCTCATCCAGGACCTTACTGAAAAAAAACAGACTGAGCATAAGTATCAGACTCTCTTTAATGAGATGATGGATGGATTTGCATTGCATGAAATAATATGTAATGAAAAAGGGGAGCCGGTCGATTACCGTTTTCTTGATGTAAATCCTGCTTTTGAAATGTTGACAGGGTTAAAAGCCGGGCAGATAATTGGCAAAAGAGTGCTGGATATTATGCCCGAAACAGAATCAAGCTGGATAGAAAGATATGGAAGGGTAGCACTTACAGGTGAACCTATAAATTTCATAGATCACTCAAAAGGACTTGCTAAAATATTTGACGTAAAAGCCTTTTGTCCGGCACCAAATCAGTTTGTGAGCATATTTTCGGACATAACAAAACGCAAACATTCCGAAGAACAATTAAAAATCAGCGAAGAAAAATACCGTAGCATATTTGAAAATGTTCAGGACATATATTATGAGGCAACCTTTGACGGAATAATTCTGGATGTGAGCCCGTCAATTGAAATTATCTCTAAAGGTCAAATTCACAGAGATGAGCTTATCGGGAAATCCATTTACGATTTTTACGTAAATGCCGAAGACAGAAAAACGCTCGTGAACGCATTAATGCAAACCGGAAGTATTTCGGACTATGAAGTCACCCTTTTAAATAAAGACGGATCCCATATTCCATGTTCAATTTCTTCAAAATTATTATACGACGATAATGGATTACCAGTAAAGATATTTGGCAGTATGCATGACATAACCGACCGCAAGCATGCCGCAGAAAAAGTATTGCTCAATGCAGAAAGGCTTGCCAGAATGGTAAATATCTATCAGTATAATGCAAACAATATTCAGGATTTTCTGGATTATGCGCTCAATGAGGCTATTACTTTAACATCAAGCAAGATAGGTTATATTTATTTTTATGATGAAGTAAAAAAAGAGTTCACGCTTAATTCCTGGTCACGGGATGTGATGAAAGGGTGTGAGGTAGCCGACCCTCAAACCTGTACTGCATTAAATCAAACAGGTATTTGGGGAGAGGCTGTGCGCCAGAGAGAAGCTATAATGATTAATAATTTCAAAGAAACGAATCCTTTAAAAAAGGGATATCCAAAAGGGCATCTTCATTTGGAGAGATTTTTAACCATCCCGATATTTGATGAAGATAAAATCGCTGCTGTTGTTGGGGTTGCGAATAAAGAGAGTGACTACGACAATACGGATGTGAGCCAGTTAACTATCATGATGAGCAGTGTGTGGCGGATCGTTCAAAAGAAAGAGGTCGAGAAAAAAGTTAAACTCTTGGCCCATTCACTTGAAAGCGTGAGCGAATGTGTCTCAATTACCGATAACAATGACGTATTGATGTATGTAAACGAGGCATTCCTCAAAACATACGGATACTCGGAAAATGAGCTCATTGGCAAACATATCAGTATTTTGCGTCCTGTTGGATTTGAGACTGAGAGCTCGTTGAACATTCTTAATCATACTATCGAGGGAGGTTGGAGAGGCGAACTTATGAATATCAAAAAAGACGGAACAATTTTTCCGGTTCTGCTTTCAACCTCCATAATTAAAGACGAAAATAAAAATCCGATTGCCCTTATAGGAGTGGCAATAGATATAACCGAACTAAAGAAAAACGCAGAAGAACTGATGGCTGCGAAGGAAAAGGCAGAAGAGAACGACCGGCTCAAGACCGCTTTCCTGCATAATATTTCTCACGAAGTTCGAACTCCCATGAATTCCATAGTGGGATTTTCCGATTTACTCGCCGACCCCGATACACTTCCGGAAGAACGCAAACACTTTACGGAAATAATAATTCAGAACAGTAACCAGCTGCTTTCAATCATCAACGATATAGTTAATATTGCAACTATAGAAGCAGGGCAGGAGAGGGCTATAATAAACCCTGTAAATATAAATTCAATATGTAATCTGGTATACGAACAATTTTTTCATAAAGCGAAAAACCAGAATATTGTTCTCATTTTCAATAACTATCTGCCAAATGTAGAATCAGATGTAATGACAGATGGAACCAAGCTTACTCAAATTTTGACTAACCTTATCAACAATGCGCTCAAATTCACCCAGGAAGGGTATATCGAACTTGGATACAGCGTAGAAGGGGATTATTTAAAATTTTTCGTAAAAGATACAGGAATTGGTATCCCGCAGGAAAAATATGAAGAAATTTTTAAGCGTTTCAGTCAGCTGAATCTCGCTAAAAATTATCAGTACGGAGGATCGGGGCTGGGTTTGTCAATTTCCAAGGCCTACGTGGAATTGCTCGGTGGCAAAATCTGGATTCACTCTACACCGGGAAAAGGTTCTACTTTTTATTTTACCATACCATATACTAAAATCGGATAAATCTTGTGTGGGGAACGAACAATGTTAAATTATACGCGTTATGAGTAATTATACCGCTGCATACCGGTATTTTACAAAAAACAAACGAATTTATTATGGGTAATATTGTAAAGAAGTCGTTCAAGTCCGAACTTATATCACAGGAAACTGAGCAAAAAACAGAATTTTTTATTTTGCCGGTTACTGGAATGACTTGTACTAACTGTTCCGGGGCGATTGAACGGCAGGTGAGGAAACTGGGGGGTGTAATTGAAGCAAATGTAGATTTTGCAGGAGAGAAACTTGCTGTCAACATTGACAGACATGTAATAGACATTAATGGAATTATCGATTGCGTAAAGCATGTGGGATATGGCGTAGCAACAGGCATGGCAGAGCTTCCTGTTATAGGAATACGGGACAGTTCCGATGTTCAGATGCTGGAGAAGCAACTTTCAAAGCTTAAAGGAGTTCTAAGTGCAAATGTGAGTCTTGCTACCGAAAGAGCACATATTGAGTACATACCGGGTATAATCACAATCTCTGTTCTTGCTGCACAAATAAGGAAAGCCGGATTTGATGTAGTAAATGTTGCAGAAAATGAAGAACTGGAAGATGTTGAAAGCAAGGTGCATTTGTCCGAACTTAAAAATCAGGAGCGGCTGTTGACAATAGGGCTTATATTTACGATTCCCCTTATTGTTTACAGCATGGCCCGCGATTTTAATCTTGTGGGATTCAGTTACGACCAGTATGCAATGCTCATTATGGCAACTGCTGTCCAGTTTATTGTTGGCTGGCATTTCTATATAGGTGCATATAAAAGTCTGAGAGCCGGAAGTGCAAATATGGATGTCCTTATAATGATGGGTTCGTCCGTAGCATATTTTTCAAGCTTGCTTGTTACTGTTGGAATAATTGACAGCCCTCATGTCTATTTTGAAACCGGCGCTGCAATTATAACACTCATCCGCTTAGGAAAATATCTCGAGGCAAGGGCCAAGGGAAGAACGGCAGATTCCCTCAGGGCTTTAATGGGTTTGCGTGCAAGAACTGCATGTGTAATTCGTGACAATGAAGAATTGGTCATTAATATTGATTCTGTTGAGGTTGGAGATATGATACTTGTCCGCCCGGGAGAAAAGATACCAGTAGACGGAATAATAGCCGAAGGAAGATCTGCACTTGACGAGTCAATGATAACCGGAGAATCCATGCCAGTAAGCAAGGGCCCGGGGGATGAAGTAATAGGCGCAACCATCAATAAAGAGGGGTTATTAAAATTCGAGGCTACAAAAGTAGGGAAGAATACAACACTGTCCCAGATTGTGAAAATGGTGAGAGAGGCTCAGGCCAGCAAGGCACCTATTCAAAAACTGGCAGACGAAATTGGAAGATATTTTGTTCCAGTCATTATTGGTTTAGGGCTGATTACTTTCTTAGGATGGACCCTGGTGGGGCAGGCCGGTTGGACCGTTGCCATGGTAAATGCAATAGCTGTTCTTGTTATTGCCTGCCCTTGTGCAATTGGCCTTGCAACCCCTACGGCAATAATTGTTGGCACATCAAAAGGTGCCGAAAATGGGATACTGTTTAAAAACAGCGAAATACTTGAAAAGGCTGGACATTCAAATGTTGTTGTATTGGATAAGACCGGAACAATAACAAGAGGCGAACCGGAAATAACCGATATAGTAGTAGTAAACGGAACAGATGAAAATGAACTGCTCCGTATTTGTGCCAGTGCCGAAAAAGGATCAGAGCACCCCATCGGAACCGCTATAGTAAAAGCAGGTAACGATAGAGGGCTGAGTCTTGTCGAACCTAAAAATTTCCAGGCAATAAGCGGTTTTGGTATTCGTGCTTTGATTGACAATACAAGTGTTGTTGTTGGAAATGTGCGGTTGATGAAAAATGAAGGAGTTCCCATTGAGCAAATTGAAAACGACATTTTCCGGTTGGAAAAAGAGGGAAAAACAGTTATGATTGTGGCTCTCAAAAAGTCAGATTCACAAGACCCGGCCCAACCGGCCGGCATAGTTGCTGTTGCAGATGTAGTAAAGCCAGGTTCTGCGGAAGCTATTGCTGAATTAAAAAGACTCGGGCTGGAAGTCGTAATGATTACCGGCGACAACAAAAGCACAGCTCAGGCAATAGCCGACAAAGTTGGAATAGACAGGTTTTTTGCTGAAGTATTACCGGGCGGGAAGGCAGAAACTATTAAAAAGCTGCAAACAAACGTACTCCTCTCTAAAACATCCAATCCAAAAATCATAATGGTTGGAGATGGCATAAATGATGCTCCGGCGCTGGCGCAGGCAGATGTGGGTATATCAATTGGAACCGGTACCGACATTGCAATCGCTACTGCCGGCATTACCCTCATCAGTGGTGATTTGCGGGGTGTAGCAAAGGCAATATCCCTTTCCAAAGGAACTTCCAGAACAATAGTTCAAAATCTCATATGGGCACTATTATACAATGTCGCATTAATTCCGGTAGCAGCCTTTGGACTGCTAAATCCTATGTTAGCTGCCGGAGCAATGGCATTCAGTTCAATTTTTGTTGTAACAAACAGCCTTCGTTTGAGAGGATATAATATTGAACCAATAGGGAGGGCTACTAAAAGAAAATAGCCCGCATAATTGATCTCAATTAGCAGGCTATTTATGTTTAGTTTGGAATACTATTCAAAAACAGATTCCAGTTTTTGGTAGAGAGTGTGTACTTTCTCAATAGCAGCATCTTTCTTCTTTACATCTGTTCCGTTAAGAACTTCTTTTAAAGTAACGGTAGAAGCATGAAGTTCTCCTGCGATTGTGTAAAATTTAGGAGTATTGTCTTTAAGACGTTTTACTAATTTGTCCTGAGGATATTTTGTAATAGCATCTGCCTGTGCAATGAGATTATCCATACCGTTTGCAATTTCGGTGTAATTTTTCTCGGTGTAAGACTTATGATAGATTACATAAAGTGTCTGATGGAAAACATCCATCTCCTTTACGAAAGGTTTTACAACCCTGTTCATTGCTTCGTATGCAGAGTGAAATTTTTCGGCAGCAAGGAGTATTGCAGCTTCGTCATTTGCTTCGCAGGCTTTGTAATAGTTTTCTGCTGTAACGTTGAACTTGGCAAGCTCGTTTTTCCATGCAGCCTCTTTCTCTCTTAAAATGCCGGCTAACTTAGCATTATTCATTTTAACCATGTTGGCCTTGATTTGAGGAACATATCCTTTTAGAGTATTGATGTCTTTTGCAGGATAAGCCTTATGCCACATAGGTGCAATTATTGAGTGGAAATTGGCAAGTTCGGGAACACTTGTTGAAACATCAGAAGGGTTGATTTGTGTTTGAGAAAATGCAGAATTGCCACAAAGCATTAAAACAAACAAGCAGGAAATTAAAAGTAATTTTTTCATAAAAATATTGGGGTTATTAATTCCAACAAAGATATAAAAAAATGCTGTTTTTATACGAAATATCAATTTACAAATAATAACTTTCGGGTGATATTTATTTTTGATTAATCATAAATAATATCTATTTTTCTTACAGAAATCAATAAATCATGGGTTTAATTCAAAAATATGGTAAAACGGCACTTGTCGCCGGAGCATCGGAAGGAATAGGAGCTGCTTTCGCAAAAAGTCTGGCAGCGGAGGGTATGGATCTGGTACTTGTTGCCCGCCGAGAGGAGCCTTTGAATAAACTGGCTGGGGAGCTGGAGTCCCGGTTCAGTATTAAAGCCACCTGTATCCTGTGTGATCTTGGAACTGTTGATGCTCCTGAACAAATTACGAAAGCTCTTGACGGAAGGGAAATAGACATGCTGGTTTATAATGCAGCTCTGTCATATATTGGACCTTTTGTGGAAAATACAGTAGAAGGCAATGCCAGGATTGCTCAGATAAATATGATAACTCCGCTAAAAATGCTGCATATTTTTGGCGAAAAGATGATCTCAAGAGGCAGGGGTGCTGTTGTTATTTTGGCATCGCTGGCTGGATTTCAGGGAAGCGGTTTTCTGACAGTTTACGCCGCCACAAAAGCATTCGACAGGATACTTGCAGAGAGCCTTTGGTATGAATGGAAAGACAAGGGAGTGGATGTTATTGCCTGTTGTGCGGGGGCCACTTCCACACCCGGCTATAATAACTCAAATCCAGGCAAAACAAGTTTATTTGCGCCGCGAGTACAGGCTGCTGAAGAGGTTGTGGAAGAGTGCTTAAAAAAACTTGGCAGCCGGCCTTCATTCATTTCAGGAAAAGGCAACAGAATTGCGACATTTTTCATGCAAAAAATTCTGCCCCGAAAAATGGCTATTACCATTATGGGAGATACAACAAGGAAAATGTACCGGATCAACTTTTAATTGCACGATTTAAACTGTTAAAACTAACAGGTATTATTCAAATAATGCAAATAAATAAAGGCCAGTAATAGTTAATATATATAAGGGATAATCCGGTATGGCACCTTTTCTTTATAGCTTTTCCAAAGCTCTCCATATTTGAGTTCACACCTTTTGTCATCGTCGCTTTGGCGGGTAAACAGCAACGCAACATAGTACAAAGGATATAACCATGGCCAGATGAGTGACGGATATCCGGTGCAAAGAATTATGCCGGATGCCATTAAGATTTCACCCAAATAATTGATGTGACGGCTCGTACCCCAGAACCCGCTTACCAGCAGTGTATTTTTGCCATCGGTTATTGTTTTTGGTTCAATGCCCAAAAATGTTCTTCCCGGGTATTTTTTAAAAAAATACTTCTGCATATTGGCCCCTCTGGCCAGCCCCCAACCGGAAAAGAAAATTAAAACATAAATTCCGAGAAGCCATGTCGGAGTATTTGGATCAGGCAAATTTACCGTTGCCCATAATGAAATTGAGTAGAAATAGGGGTAAAAAATAATGCAGCCCCAGCCCAGTTTGAATCCTACTCTCTCTGCAAATAAATCGTAGGTGTAGAGATGTACCTCTTCAAAAATGAGATATTCAACAACGAAGTAAGTTATGAGCGCAGATGCCATATAGATTCCGGGAGAAGCCATTGCACCATACAGCATATAGTGGTGTGCGGCAAAGCTAAGGACATTCAGTTCAAGCATTACTGCCCCTATTAAGTAAAGCATCATTTTTACATCTACTCTTCCTCCCCATAGCTGAGGATTTTCAAGCCTGCCAAAAAATATGTCGGCAAAAATAGATTTTCTAACCGGTGGCGGATTTTGCACAACAATTTCTAGTGAGAATATTGCTCCAAGGATAAATGCACCGGCAACTCCCTGCCATCTGTAAATATACAGCCAGTCATAAGCGAGTACATCAAAATATCCAAGCAAAAACCAGATTAAGACCACAACAAAAAGCACCGGAAGCCCATTTAGCCGATACCTCATTTTTTCCGTTGACCCGGGTTTTGTGATATATCCGTTCACCCATCTGCCGGGCAAAAGAACACTCAGAATGAATATTGCGGAAATGATAATAAACGGAGCTAAAAATCCCATTGTCGTTTCCATATTTATCAGTTTTAAACCGTATTTATTTTCCTAGCCGGAAGAGACTAATCATAAACGATATTATCCAAATTATAAGAAGAATGCCTCCGGGCATTGCAAAAGCAGTTGCCATCCTGTCTACACCCGGTGCAAAAGTCACAAGCAGCAGGTAAATTACCATCAGAAAACTTCCAATCAATCCTGCATAAGAGGCTTTCTTCCCAAAAATTCCTCCTTTTATCATAACGAAAGACATCAGGATACCTGCAATATTCGGCAAAAGAAAACCTATTAAAACACTCAGGCTCCCATGCGCCCCTCTGGCAAGCATCGCCTCTCCTGCAGCGGCATATAGCATTTTCTGACTCTCAGAATCGGCAGAAGCAAATTTATTACTAAGGTCCAACATTGTGAGAGAGGTATTTCCGGTAACAAGCAAAGTGGTTCCGGCTAAAAAGATAATAAATGCCAGCTTGGCCTCCCACTTTACAGATGTGTTTTTATGAGCCGCAAAAAGAGCAAAATAGGCCGGGATGAATATAAGCTGGTTTATCGCATTCAAAAAATCCATGTTGTATAAACCCATCAATGGATTTTGGTCCAGCTGATTAAATCTTTCTATTGCGGTTTTAGGCAAAGAAGTTATGTCTCCTCCTGTAATTGTTCCAATAACAATGTCGAGTAAAATTCCGGCAAGAACAAAAATTGTTGCAAATGCGCCTATTTTATAAATAAGCCTGCCTGCATTTTGATTTTCATTTGTTTGCATAGAATGAAATTTTTGAATTTTGATTATTTCATTTTCTGTTTCTCAATTTTTGAGTGAGTTTCAAGATATACAGGCAATGCTGCGGAACCGTACCAATCATATAGTTCAACATCAAAAAACTTCTGCTTTATTGTAGGGTCGTTTTCCAGTAAAGCGTTTGCCTCTTCGAATGTCTTAACATTGAGTATGAAAATTCCCCTGTAGCTTTTGTCGTTATTTCCCATTGGTCCCGCGACAACGAGTTTTCCCTCATTTGCAAGTTTGTTTATGTTCGCAAAATGGCCGGCAAAAAGAGTGTTCAGAGTGTCTTTGTTTGTTATTTTATTAGGGCCCGTCTTTAGAATCACAAATATGTATGATTTCATGCCCCTGTCATCGGCACCAAGTTTTTTTGCAAGTTCTGCATCGTAAACCGGCTTCTTTTGAGCATCTGCAGTCTGAGCCATAGCTCCGGAGTGTAAAAACAGGAATGCCGAAAGTATTAACAGATTTATAGAAAATAAATGTTTCATAACTGGAGTGTATTAGGTTAATACTCTTCAAATTTAAAAATTTAAATCCGTAACAGCACCCTTCCCCAGGGGAAATTTGTTATAGTGCAGATATGTAACGAGTTAAGTAAAATCCCGGTTTGGACTAAAATGCACATTATCAGCATTTACACAAATTTCCCCTGGGGAAAACAGTGCTGCTGTGACTGGCGTGGCAGGTTTAGTGTAGCGCATGTGGCTCGGGTATTTTTCACCCCAGGGGTATTTTGGTACAAGCCTGATATATAGGGAATTAATGGAAATGCATAATTTGTCTAATATGCATATATACAGCATTTTACCAAATCACCCCTGGGGTGCCAAGTGTGCGGCAAATTTTCATACCTTTGCAATTCAAAAAATAATCTGTAAGATGAAAGTAGCTGTACCCGCAAGACAAAATCAAATCGATGACCATTTTGGCCATTGTGAAATATTTAAGATTTATTCAATAGACGATAATAATACTATTTTGGGTTCGGAAGATGTTCCCTCTCCGGATGGTTGCGGATGCAAAAGCGACATAGCTTTTGTTCTGGCTCAAAAAGGCGTAACAACTATGCTGGCCGGAAATATGGGACAAGGGGCTGTCAATGTTCTTACAGCGCAGGGAATCAAAGTTATAAGAGGATGCTCCGGCAATATCGAAGAAGTAGTTAATTCATATATAAAAGGAGAGATTTCCGACAGCGGAGAAGGCTGTAAGGCTCATGAGTCACATTCTCACGACGGGCACGTCTGCAACCACTAATCACTTACCCCTGGGGTGCTAAGTTCTGCCCACGCCTGCCGTACTTTTCCCCAGGGGAAATTTGTTATAATTCAGATATATAACGAGTTATGTAAAATTGCGGTTTTGACTAATGTGCTCATTATTAGCGTTTACACAAATTTCCCCTGGGGAAAAGAGTGCTGTCGTGGCAGGTGTAGCAGGCGAATCTCGGGTACTGGTGGGAGCAAACTAGCTGCTCTTCCGGTAACTCAGCACCGCCCAGCCATTGAAGAAAACGGCAAAGCCGCTTAAGACGGCAAACGGAAGGAGCAGTTCGGAGAAGCTGCTTCCTTTGAGATATACCTGCCGGAGAACAATGATTATATATTTAAGGGGGCTGAAGTTGCTAAGGTATTGTGCCCACTGCGGCATATTGGCGATAGGGGTATAAAGTCCGCTCATTAAAATGAAGGTGAGTACAAAGAAGAACATCATGAACATCGCCTGCTGCAGCGTGTTGGCATAATTGGAAATTACAAGTCCAAATCCTGAGAAAGCCAGAACAAACAGGGCCGCAAAAAGGTAAATTGTTGCAAGACTGCCTTCGGGAACGAGTCCGTAAAAAATCCGGGCAACAATAAAGCAAATCGTCAGCACAACAAATCCTATGATCCAGTAGGGCAGTAGCTTGGAAAGAATGAATATGAATTTGTTCACCGGGGTAACATTCATCTGCTCAATAGTTCCGTTCGCTTTTTCACCTACAATGTTGAGCGCCGGCAGAAAACCGCACAACATTGCCAGAACCATCACCATAAGAGCCGGAACCATAAAGTATGTGTAGAGAAGACGAGGGTTGTACCAAAACTGGGGAGATATTTCAAACCGGCCCGAAGAAAAACGGTCCGATGCCGTAATCCATTCGCTTCGGATGTTATTGCTGAAATCACCAATAATACCTGCAAGATAGGAGCTGCCCAACCCGCCTTTTGTCCCGCTCACGGAATTTGCCGCAATGAGTACAGTGGCACTTTTTTCTTTTGCCATGTCTCTTTCAAAATGCGGAGGTATCTCAAGAATGATATCAGATTTGTTTAGCTCCACACTTCTGAGCGCCTGCGGATAGCTGTCCGAAACATCCGATATGCGGAAATACCCCGAAGAACTGACCTTTTGAATGAGCTGTTGCGAATAGGTGCTTTTGTCGTTGTCCACAACTGCCAGGTTTATGTTTTTTATTTCGAAGTTGGCAACAAGCGGAAAGATGAGCACAGCCATAAATGGCATTATTATAACCATTCTAGGCAAAGAACTGCTTCTGAAAAACTGCTTGAACTCCTTTTCCAACAAATATTTAAGCATGATTATTTCTATATCCGGCAGCAGGGCCGCCTTTTGTTATTACTCCAGTCTGTATTTAAATTTCTTAAGGCTCAGGGTGATAATTACCGCGGCCATTCCTGTAAGGATGAGCACTTCACGTATTATTGAGGAGAACCCTAGCCCCTTTATCATCACGTTTCGTACAGCAATTATGAACCATTTAACCGGCAAAATATGCGAGATCCACTGCAAAACAACCGGCATACTCTCGATAGGGAACATCAGTCCTGACAGGAAAACCGCAGGCATCATGAGTATCATCCCCGAAATGAGAAGAGCAACTATCTGCTTCTCTACCAGCGAAGATATGAGAATCCCGATGGATAGCGATACAAAAATAAACAGAAGCGATAGTGCCGAAAGCAAAACCAGGCTTCCCGCAATGGGAACTTTGAGAACAAAAACCGAAAGCAGAAGAATGGTAATATAATTGATAATGGAAATTGTAAAATAAGGAACAAGTTTGCTAAGAATTATGAGTATTGGCTTCATTGGAGAAACCAGTAGCAACTCCATGGTGCCAAGCTCTTTTTCACGGGCAATGGAAACAGATGTCATCAGCGCACAAATGAGCATCAGAATCATTCCCATAATTCCGGGAACAATGTTGTATGCGCTTTTGAGCGAAGGGTTATAAAGAAGCCTCACTTCTGTCTTAATCTGATAGGGGATGGTTCCGCCGGCTGTACCGGTGAGTTCCTGCTGATATGACGAGAGAAGTATTGTTGCGTAGGAAGTGAGGGTTGACGCAGTATTTGGGTCCGTTCCGTCTGCGATTAGCTGAATTTTAGCATTGCCGGTGTGAAGAAGGTTTTCGTAGAAATTCTCCCCCAGAACCACAACGAATCCAATTTCTCCATCCCGGAAAAGAGGCTCAATTTCATTTGGCGAGGTGACATATCTGTCGAGAGAAAAGTACTCACTGGTTTCCAGCTTGTTTACAATTCCCTGAGTAGCTATGTCGCGCGAAGGGTCGTAAACAGCAAACTTTGTATTTCGGATTTCCGTAGTGATGCCAAACCCAAAGAGGATAATCATAACTATCGGGAGAACAAGCAAAATGAGCGTTGTCCAGCGGTCGCGGAAAATGTGATAGAACTCCTTTTGAACAAATACCAGAAATTGTCTCATAGCTCGTTGTTTTTAGATTTGCGCGCAAGCTTTCGAAACACTTCGTCCATGCTTGTGGCATTAAATTCTTTTTTAAGGTTCGCCGGAGAGTCAAGAGCATCTATGCGCCCGTCTACCATTATAGAGACCCTGTTGCAGTACTCCGCTTCGTCCATGTAGTGAGTGGTCACGAAAACAGTAATGCCCTTGTCTGAGGCCTTGTAAATCATTTCCCAGAACTGCCTGCGTGTAACGGGGTCCACGCCTCCGGTTGGCTCGTCAAGAAATACAACTTTTGGTTCGTGAAAAATGGAAACCGAAAAAGCCAGTTTCTGCCTCCACCCGAGAGGAAGAGATTTTACAAGTGTCTCTTTTTCACCTTCAAAGCCAAGCTCTTTCAAAAGCTCGTCGGTTTTGGGAGCAATATCCTTTTCGGGGACACCATAAATTCCTGCATAAAGCCTGATGTTTTCCCAAACCTTCAAATCTTCGTAAAGAGCAAACTTCTGGCTCATATAACCAATGGAAGCCTTTACATTTTCCGATTCGGACCTGATATCGTACCCTGCAACAATCCCTTTTCCCGAAGTCGGTTTTAACAACCCGCACAGCATACGCATTGCAGTTGTCTTTCCAGCTCCGTTGGCCCCAAGGAAACCAAATATCTCTCCCTTGCCCACCTCAAACGAAATGTTGTCAACAGCTGTGAAGCTTCCAAACTTCTTAGTGAGATTTTCTACAGTAATTACGTTCATATATCTATCTGTTGGCGAGTTCCATAAAGCAGTCTTCAATTCCTGCCTCAATTTTTTCTATAATTATCTCGTTGTGCCCTTTCTCCTCCAGCCTACTCCTGAGAATTTCTTTTGTGAGAATAGTATTGTCAACGGTAATGTGATGATTGTCTCCGAAGGCAAAACAGGTTACAACTCCATCAACCTCCCGCAGATGCCCTATTAAGGCAGACATATTGCTTCCCCTTACGGCCCACAGCTCTTTCCGGAAGCCGGAAATAATTCCTTTTGGAGTATCAATTTTCATAAATTCACCATCCCGTATGAGTGCAATTCTGTCGCAAAGCGAGGCCTCGTCCATATAAGGGGTAGACACTACGATTGTTATGCCCTGCGACTTTAACTTGCGCAGCATCTCCCAAAGCTCCTTCCTCGATACCGGGTCTATACCTGTTGTAGGTTCGTCAAGGAAAAGTATGGAAGGCTTGTGAATGAGCGCACAGCTTAAAGCCAGCTTTTGCTTCATACCTCCAGAAAGGGCACCGGCACGGCGGGTTTTAAAAGGTTCAATCTGGCTGTATATGTCTTTTATGAGGTAATAGTTTTCTTCAATAGTTGTGTGAAACAGAGTTGCAAAAATCTTAAGGTTCTCTTCCACTGTAAGGTCCTGATAAAGAGAAAACCTGCCCGGCATGTATCCCACATTTTTCCGTATCTCTTTATAACCCTTTACTACATTCATCCCCTCAACAGAGGCAGTACCGCTATCGGCAAGCAGCAGGGTAGTGAGTACCCGGAAGAGAGTACTTTTGCCTGCACCGTCGGGTCCTATCACGCCAAAGATTTCTCCCTGCTCAACCGTAAAGCTGATGTTCCTGAGAGCGGGAACTTTTTCGTAACTCTTGCAAACATCAGTGCAAACTACTGCTTTTATATTGCTGCCGGATAAAGTCATAAATTCATTATTCATTAAATTTGGAGGCTCAGATTTTTACTTCGCCGTACATGCCAATCTTGATATAACCGTCATTTTTGACAGCAATCTTAACTGCATAAACGAGGTTTGCACGTTCTTTCTTTGTCTGTATTGTTTTTGGAGTGAATTCGGCTTTGTCCGAAATCCAC
This sequence comes from Bacteroidales bacterium, assembly GCA_021371955.1. GTDB lineage: Bacteria > Bacteroidota > Bacteroidia > Bacteroidales > UBA932 > Bact-08. Next base: position 54,405 of record JAJFVD010000016.1, on the reverse strand, counting down.
ACGATTGTTCCCGGATATTCGCGCATCTCCTTTTCGCCAAAATCGGCAAATACTTTAACTTCCTGATTGAGTTTGAGTTTTGTGATTATATCGGAAGTAATGTATGCCCTTAAAATCATGTTTTCGATATCTGCAATCTTGAAAAGAGGCTTTCCGCTGCCGGTAAGTTCACCTGCTTCGGCATATTTAACAAGTACGGTTCCTTTTATTGGAGACAGTATCCTGCATTTACTCAGCTGATCGTTTAACTGATCTACCTGAATCATCAGCGCTGCAGCATCTTCACTCATCCCGCTTGTAGTGGTGGTTAACGAAGACTTTTGCGCCTCAAGTTGCTTTTGCAGTACAGATATAGACGAATTAATGTCGTCCAGTTGTTTCTGGGTTGCAGCATCGGCCTTTACAAGCCTTTCAATTCGTGTTTTTTCGCTTATCTGAGTGGCTATCTGCTGCTGGGTTGCCGCAATCTGTTTATTGTATTCGGGGCGGCGCACCTCTACTCCGCGCACGGATGTGAGTAACTGCCTTTTTTTAAGATAGAGCTGGGTAGAATCTATCGTGCCCACAGGAACCCCAGCCTCAAGTTGCTGCCCTTCAGCAATGTCAAGTGAAAGGATTTTCCCGTTTGCCTCCGATGACACAATAATCTCAGTAGCTTCAAATGTTCCGGAAGCATCGTATTCGCCGTCTTTGCCACCGCAGGACAATGTGAAAAACGCCGATGTGGCCAGAAGAACAAGGGCAGATATTGAAGGAAGTTTTTTAATGGTCTTCATATAATTGATTTTTAGATTTTCGTATTCAATTCTAAATTTTGTTGAGAATTATAGTATTCGTAAATAATTATAGTTTTCGAGGAGAATTTTAGTTTTCGTTAAGAGTGGTCTTGAAACTATGGATTGCCGATAAAAGCTGAATTTCATGAAATGCCTTTTCCTGAAGAGCAAGATTTTCGGCATTAATTTCCCGAATGAGGTCGGAAACGGAAAGTGTCCCGTTTTCTACCTTCACTTCAGCCGCCACCTTTATACTGTGACGAAGTGAAATGATTTCCTCGTCACTGCCCAGCTGCCTGGACAGTTTGTCAATTTCATTCTTTTGCTGGGTAGACAGAAGCCTGCTGTTGAACAAAAATGTCTCCTTTTGCAGTTCTACGCTTTGCCTGTTTACTTCCAGTTTCCTGAGAGTGTTTTTCTGAGTATAAAATGCTCCGAAGTTCCATGCAAGCCTCACTCCTGTTATGTAGTAGGGAGAAAATTCGTTCTTGAGCATATTCAGCCCGGGGTTTCCGTATCCGCCCTGCATAAACAGGTTGAATTTAGGCATTACCGATGCTCTCACTGCGCTTTCCTGGCTGGTATAGAGTCCCTTTTGTGCATCAAAAAACTTAAGTTCGGGTCTGTTATTGCTAAGGTTGTTAAGACCGTTCACGCTTTCGGCCGCAATCTGAGGTTTTATGAGATTTCCGTTAATAGCAAGAGAATCGCCAATCATAACTGCCAGCATCTCGCGAAATGTCTTTCCTGTCATCATCAGCTCCTCCCGCCTTTGAGCAGCTTTAAGCTGTTCAACCTTTATAGCATCAAGGTCGGGTTTTGTGGCAACTCCGTTTTGCAGGTATGCCGATACTTTCTTATAATTCGTATTCAGCTCCTTTTGCAAAAGTCCGTTTTGAACAATCTGTTCTTCAAGCAGCAGTATTCCGAAGAAAAGCTGATTAACCCTCTCCCTCAGTGCATAAAGATCGGTTTCGTTTTTTCTTTTCTCTACCTCCGAAGCGGCTTTTGCTGCCTTCTTTTGCGACTCAATAGCGCCACCGTCCCAAATAGTCTGATTCAGTTCCAGAACTGCCTGATACTGATCTTTGTTTAGAGGTGTAATTCCCGGCATCGATACGGGAATCTGAGTCACTTCGCTCTGATATGTAGCTCTTGCCGAGAGTGAAAATTGCGGCAAATATCCCTTTGAAGCATTAGACAAATTAAACGCCTCGGTTTTTTCGATGAGTCCGTACTGTTTTACCATCGGATAATTTGAAACCGCCTTTTCCACACAGTAATCCAGAGACAAACCGGTTGCAGTTGCTTTCCGGCTGTTTTGTCCGTATCCGGTAAACCCGATTGCGAGGAGACAGAGCGTAAGGAGCGTCCCACCCCAGGGGAAATTTGGTAATTTGTTGTATAACAGTTTCATAGGTGAAAAATATTTTTAATTTAATTGTTTGATATCCAGAGGAGTACCAAATTACCCCTGGGGTGGTGTCCCGCTCCCCTGCACCCTCGGGTGCACTCTGGTTCCTCTGCGGTTCTACACCTGGGGGCAGTTACGGTTTCAGGCTCTTCAGGATAATCAGTACATTTTCTTTCTTTCGTCTTTCCAGCATTTTGTCGTATTCCTGGTCGGTTGCTCCGCTCACCACCTTTATAATGGGGCTTGCTATGAACATTATCACATTCAGCGAAACGATGCTAAGCAACAAGTCTAATGCTTCTACCTTCCTGATGTTTCCTTTTGATGCCTCCTGTTGAAGTTCTTCGTTAATCTTCTCCATCATAGGCCTTGGCAATTGACTGAATTTGGCCTTGAATGCTTCTACCCTTTTTGGGTTTGTTGAAATTTCATTGAAAAGGAGGAACGGAAGCCTGGGGTTTGCCCTTAGTATCTCAAAATGAGCCTCTATTTTGCATTTCAATTTCTCCTCGAAATTTGCAGCGTCACTTCCGGCCAACAAGAATGCCGAGATAAACAGGCTTATTTTCCTCTCAAAAAATGACTCGAAAAGTTTCTCCTTTGTTCGGAAATAGTAGTGAACCAAAGCCTGATTGCAACCAACCTCTCTGGCAATATCTGTAGTATGGGTCATAGCAAACCCTCTTTCGTAAAACAACCTTTCTGCGGCCTCAAGTATCTGTTGTTCAGTTGTAGAATCCTTCTCGTGTATCATTTTATCTATGCTATTTAATAATAGTATTTAATAGGGCTATTAATTATCGGCAAAGTAAAACATATATTTTCATAACTGCAAAATTATTTTTTCTAGGATCCCAACACTTTTTGTGTCGCCTTCTTTTTTAGGGGCAAATAGGTGCTCCTGCGTTGCAGGTCTACGCCTTCGGCGGAAATTGTTGCAAATTTAATATTATAAAACCCTCATTATCAAAGTATAGCACATAGTCAAGAGGGTAGTGCCCTCTTGACTATGTGCTATATGTTTAAATTCAAGCACTTACGATTTAGTTTTTAGCCCAAAATTCCGGCCGAATGGTTTGCCAACCGAATGGTTAAAAACCGCGGCGAAGCCGCACCATATTTCTAACTAGTATAGTATTCATCATAATATTAATGTTTTAAAATTTAGTTGATTGATCTCAGGACTGCTAATAAATAGTTAATCAATTAGTTGCTAAAAACAAACAGACATAATGTCTGTTTGTTTTTAGCATATTACACACAACCAGGCATTTAGTCCTTCTCGTGTTCCGTCAACCTATTACAGGACGGTACAAACCTTTTGCCAATATTGTTAAGACGCAAAATGTGAGGTAGTTACTAAAAAGGATGGCATCTATGATGCCATCCTTTTTAGTAATAAATTGGTATTCAGGAGAGAGCGTGTACATCTGCCATTCTAAATAGTAAGATGCACATTATTAAGTATATGGAAAATGATTTTCCATAATATCCGATGAAAATAAATTATTAAGTTGCTTATTATATGATGCTTGCTAATTGGAATGGCAGATGTGAGCTGCCGCTAAGGCCGTTGAGTGAGCAGTTATTTCACATTAAACGAAGCGCTCCATTTGTAAATCAAATCTTTTTGGGCATCAGTTAAAACTGCACCAGGATTTTTTGCAACAAACGATTTTGGAGGCATTCCGTTTACTTTTAGTACAGCGGAGATATCTGCAGCCTTTTTTGCCTGCTTCTCGGTACTGTAAGTTCCCCATTTGGTAAAGTTTACATGTGTCATTGCAATGCCGCTTCCTCCGGCAGAGTGGCACTTTGAGCATGAGTTGGTGAAGATTTTCATTACATCTTCGGGGATTGAATTATTCAAATCCTGACTCGAGAAAGAAGTCAGTAAAGCACCTGCCGAAAAAACTAAGGCAATAACCCCGGTAAACAGAAATACTTTTTTCATAATTATTGATATTAACACATCAAATATATAAATATTATTAGCATTATGTTCTTTATGGGAAATCTTCTTTAGATGCCGGGAATAAAAAAACAACCCAAAAACCTTTAAAAGTTATCTGGGTTGTTCTGCTTATTTGGTGCCCGGAACAGGACTCGAACCTGCACAACCTTACGGTCACTGGTCCCTGAAACCAGCGCGTCTACCAATTTCGCCATCCGGGCCTGATAGAAACGGAGTGCAAAAGTAATGAAATTTATTAAAAGAGAAGGTTTCAGAATAAAAATTATGGAAATTTTCACACATGCCATGCAACAAAATGCTTTTGAAATCGTCTAAGGTTTAATATTGTTATATTTTTGTATTCGACTGTTTTGTAGAACCGAAGCAGCCGCGTATTTTGTACAATCAATAATTCAATTAATAATTTAATCTTATATGAAAAAATCCATTTTCGTTTTGTCTGCATTTTTATTGCTCTCAGGAGGAATTTATGCAGATCGCTCATCTGATGCTGTTTCCGGAACAGTTCCGGCGCAAGGTAACGAGGCCCGTTTGCTTCGCTTTCCGGATATAAAGGGCGACAAGGTTGCCTTTTCGTATGCCGGTGATATTTACATTGTAAATTCAAACGGCGGCACTGCGCGCCGACTCACATCCAACATTGGTTACGAGATGTTTCCAAAAATATCTCCGGATGGAAAGATGATTGCATTTACAGGACAATACGACGGCAATACAGAGGTTTACGTTATTCCTGCAGAGGGTGGGGAACCAAAGAGACTTACATATACATCAACACTCGGCCGTGACGACATCGGCGACCGTATGGGCCCAAACAATATCATTATGGACTGGACCCCGGACGGCAAAAAGATTCTGTACAGAACCCGCGCATATACTTTTAACGATTTTACCGGCCAGCTTATGACAGTGCCTGTTGACGGCGGACTTTCGGAAAAAGTGCCTCTCAAGAACGGCGGTTTTGCAACATATTCTCCCGATGGCAAAAAGCTGGCATACAACTATGTATTCAGAGAGTTCCGCACATGGAAGAGATATAAAGGCGGTATGGCCGACGATATCCGCATTTTCGATTTCGACACAAAGAAATCAGAGAAAATAACAGATAACGTAAACCAGGATATAATTCCTATGTGGTCGGCAGACGGTAAGAAGATATATTACATATCCGACCGCGACGAACACATGAACCTTTACACATACGATGTAGCTGCAAAAACAACAGAGCAGCTTACAAAATACAACGATTACGACATCAAGTTCCCTTCGATAGGCGACAACGCAATAGTTTACGAAAACGGCGGCTACATATACAAATTTGACCTTGCTTCAAAGAAAGCAGAGAAGATAAGTATCAGCATAAACAACGACTTTTCGTATTCTCGTCCTGAGTGGAAGGACCTTTCCAAAAGCATTCGTTCAATTTCAATATCTCCAAACGGGGAAAGGCTTCTCGGAGCTGCCAGAGGGGACATTTTTTCAATCCCTGCCAAAAACGGCATTACCTACAACATTACCAACTCTTCAGGAGCAAATGACAAAAATGCCGACTGGGCTCCCGATGGAAGCGGATTTGCATTTGTGTCCGACAAAGATGGCGAGTTCAATATCTATTTCAGAGATGCAAAAGGCAACAAAGAGAGAAAACTGACAGACGAGAAAACATATATTTTTGGTTTCGAGTGGTCTCCGGATTCAAAGACAATTGCATGGAGCGAAAAGAAAAATACATTGAACCTGCTTGATGTTGCAACAGGCAAAAGTATCGTTATAGAACAGTCCGAAATAGGACCAATAAACGAGTATGCATGGTCCCCTGACAGCAAAAATCTGGTATTCACCCGCCCGGGCAAAGATGTAAATGTTGTTGTCGTATACTCTGTAAAAGACAAAAGTAAAGTTCAGATTACAGACAACTGGTATGATTCGGGCTCTGCAAACTTTAGCAAAGACGGAAAATACCTGCTCTTTTCATCGGCCCGTACATTTAACCCTACATACGGACAAACAGAATGGAACCATATCTATACAAATATGAGCAAGATATATATCCTTCCTCTTACGAAGGATGCCGACGTTCCATTCGCTCCTAAGAACGATACAGTTGCAGTTGTAAAAGCAGAGGCCCCCGCAGCAGCAGAAGCCAAAAAACCATCTTCGGACAAGGCAGATAAATCAGCTTCAGCATCGGCAAAACCAGCAACTCCTGCAACCCCGGCACCTGCCAAGGCAGAACTCAAATACAACTTTGAAAACATTGCCGACAGAATTGTTGAACTTCCAGTTGAAGCAAGCTATTACGGTAATCTTCACATGATTGGAAACAATGTCTATTACAATTCACGCAGAGGTTCCTTCATGTACGACATAGAAAGCAAGAAGGAGACAGACCTAAAGGCAAACATTATTTTCTCGGCAGGATACAAAAAAGCTCTGGCTATCGCCGGACAATCAATGCAGATAATTGATGTTCCAAAGGCTCCCGTAACCATTACTACCCCAATTTCACTTGCAGGTGTAAAGAAACTCGTAAACTACCGCGAAGAGTGGATGCAAATTTACAAAGAGAGCTGGAGGCAGATGCGTGACTTCTTCTATGCCAAAAACATGCACGGCGTAGACTGGGACAGAGTCTACAAACGCTACGAAGCACTCATCCCATACGTAAATCACCGTTCCGACCTCACATATATCATTGGCGAAATGATAGGGGAACTTAGTATCGGCCACGCATATTCTCAAAACGGAGAACATCCGGAAGCCGAAAAAGTATCAATGGGTCTCTTGGGAGCCGAATTTTCAAAAGACAAATCGGGTTTCTTTAAAGTTGATAAAGTAATCGCCGGAGCAAACTGGAGCAAAGAGACACGTTCTCCGTTTACAATGCCGGGCGTTGAAATCAAAGAGGGCGAGTTCATTCTTGCAATCAATGGTAAGTCACTTAAGGAAACAAACGACATATACGAATACCTCATTGGAACAGCAGGCAATACTGTTGAAATAGAGGTTAACAGCAAGCCGGAATTTGCAGGTTCAAGAAGAGTTCTTGTTGAACCTCTTGCAGACGAATCGGCACTTCGCTATTATGCCTGGGTAGAGAACAATATTCGCAAAGTGAGCGAAGCCACAAACGGAGAAGTTGGCTACATACATATTCCCGATATGGGAGTACCGGGGCTTAACGAGTTTGTGAAACACTACTACCCGCAACTCTCCAAAAAGGCACTCATCATAGACGACCGTGGAAATGGCGGCGGAAACGTATCACCAATGATTATCGAAAGGCTTCAGAGGACAATTACATACTTCTCAATGCACACAAACCAGAAAGAGGGCGATGTAAATCCTGTTGGAACATTCCAGGGACCTAAGGTTCTTCTTATAAACGAATACTCGGCTTCCGACGGCGACCTATTCCCATACCGTTTCAAATACAACAAACTTGGAACAGTAATCGGACACAGAACCTGGGGTGGAGTAGTGGGCTATAGCGGACCTGTTCCGGTTGTGGACGGCGGTTCAATTGTCACTCCATCGTATGCTCCATTTGCAGCAGACGGAAGCGGCTTCATAATTGAAGGAACCGGCGTAACTCCTGATATCGATCTTGCCAATGACCCATACAAAGAGTTCACCGGCGAAGACGAACAGCTCAACAAGGCCATCGAGACCATCAAACAGCAAATGAAGGATTACAAATACATGTCACCTACAATTCCTGCTTTCCCAAACAAGGCAGCGAAAAAGTAGAGAAACTTTGACGCCCTGAAAAGCGAGGAGCTGCCTTAACGGGCAGCTCCTTTTTTGCGTCCTTGAGACGGGAGACGGCAGGTGGTAGAAAGCATGGCACGGCACGGGGCACTTTGACGCAGTTTGAGGTAAGTGCTTGGTCTCCAGTTGTTCTAAAAATGGATTCTGCAAGAAAAAGAAAAAAGTCATTTTAAAACGACTGTAAATGTGGTGGTTACCTCAAACTGCGTCAAAGTGTCCTGCCCCTCAAACTGCGTCAAAGTCCAGTTGTCGCTTCCAGTTGAAAAGCAAATCGGTTTCTCCTGTTTTTACAAACCTGTTTTTTTCAAGCACTTTAAAAGAAGCGGTATTTGTTTTGTCTGTAGAAGCGATTACCGATTTTACTTTTGGCTGAGATTTTGCCCACTTGATTATCCCCTGTACAATTTCTGTCATAAATCCCTTGTTCTGGAACTCGTCATAAGTTCCGTAGCCAATTTCAATTTCTTCGTCTTCGTTTGGCTCGCCAACTATGCATAAATCGCCTACCATTTTGTTTTCCGCTTTAGAAATTGCAGTCCAGAGAGTTGAATACAGATAGTTTTTACTTTTATCTGCCACATTGGGAAGTATTGTTTGTTCAAATGCCTCTTTTAGCTCATCTGAAATTGTCCTTGAAGATTTGTTTAACTTCAATTCTGTTTCTAATGAGTTATCGCATTTTATATATTTTATTAACTGTTCGTAAGTTAATGGCTTTAATATAAGTCGTTCTGTTTCTATCATTTTACAATTTCTTAATCATTTCAAACTGCTTCCCCTTCAATGGAATTCCGCACGAGTTCAGGAATGCGGTTATGCTTTCGCATGAAATTTCTGTATTTATAACCTTCACAGAATCGTGTCTGTTATGTTTTAAAGCTTCGGAAAGCAACGCAGAGGCAATCCCTTGCCTTCGGTGTTTTCTGTCTACCGCAAATTGAGTTACATCTCCCGAGGTGGGCTCAAAAATACAGTATCCAACTACCTCCGGGCCTTTGAATGCGCCAAATATTTTAAAATCTTCTTTTCTACGCATAATAGCCTCAAACCCATTTTGCCAGGAAGGGACAAAATCACAAAAGTTTGCAAATTCACTCATCCGCTCCAGGCTGAGTTCGCTGATGTTGTATGCCAAAGGCAGTTTTTTAAGGGGGACATTTACCGAAGAACCAAGCTGGGTAAAGTAGTTAAACTCCCGGCTGACAGTAAACCCAAGTTTCTTATATACCGAAACGGCACTTGTGTTATGCTGCAATACTTCTAACAGATAAAGAGATACGCCCGCTTTTTTCAGAAAAGGAAGAGAGTCTGTAAAAATCTTAGAGGCCAGCCCTTTGCCGCGATACTCTTTTATTGTTCCTGTGCCGGTATCATATGCAGTTTTTTCTCCGTTAAACTCGCCAATACCATTGAGCGTAAATGCAATTAAATTATCGTCTTCAAATAATCCAAAAGAGAGGGCCGGAACAAATCCTCTCCGGCTTAACATTACGCTAAGTTCTTCGCGATTAACCTGAATTTCATAATCGCTAAATGCTTTATTAAAAGCAATAAACAGAGATTCAAAACTCAGCGAGTCAAGCGATTTTATTCTTTCCATATTTTATGCATTCATAAATAATTCCTTATATGGGCCGTCGTTGAGTATTTCAACAGCACGCTTAAAATCAGTTTTATTTATCATGATATCAATGCCTTCTGCCGGATTTGATCCCATATATGTACCAACAACAGAGTAAGCAGGATTGTCCGAAACAATCATCGTATAGATTTCTGATTCTTCCAAAATGCTCTGTATATCCTGAGCGATTACTCTGTCTTCTATTGATATCAGAAGTTTTAAGTCGTTGTTTTCCATAGCTTTTTTTAATTACTCAAATTACATTTAATAGATTCCGGTCAAATTCGTCAAAATGTTCAATTATCGGCAATTCAAATTCGGCATAATTCCCTTTTGTGGAGTTTACAATTATAACAGATGCAACATTACAGTTAATCGCTGCCTGAATTCCGGAAAATGAATCTTCAAAAATGATTGATTGTGCCTTATTAACACCTAACCTATGTATAGCTTTTTCAAATAAATCGGGGTGAGGCTTTCCCTTTATTGTGCCATCATTGTAGATGATATGCTCTTCGGTGAAATAATCAAGTAAATTAAACTTATCGATAAAGAAGTCTACATTGGATTTCCCGGCTGCTGTTGCTATTGCCATAGGAATATTTTGTGCTTTTAAATATTCTAAAAGCTGGTTAGCACCAGGGGCAAGCTCCATCTTATGCTTGAGACATTCGGCTCTGTAAATAATTTCTTTTTCCTCGGTAAATATTTGGACCTCGGAATCATTTAATTTTCGTTTGAATAAATACTCGAATGAATCTTTCCCGTTTCGGCCATGAATATATTCTTTCTTTTGAGCCTCCGTAAGGCTGATATTATGTGTTTCCAGATATTTATCCCAAGATGTTTCCTGATACTCCGAATCCCAAAACAATGTTCCGTTAAAATCAAAAATTACTCCCCCTCTTTTCATAACCTTAAGGCAAAATTATTCCTGTACAAAATGTTTTAGTGCTTCGATTGGCATAAATGTTCGTCTGGCAGTAGCTTCCATGTTTTTCCCCTCTTCTTCATATATTCTTTTCAGGAAAATGGACATTTCTTCTCCCACTTCAATCAGATGCCCGTCCGGATCATAGAAGCGGATTGTCCGTTGCCCCCAAAGCTCTGTATTTATTTCATGAAGGAACTTAACGCCGTTTTCTTTAAGCGTCGTGTATATATTATCGAGGTCATCGGTTTCAAAACACAATTCGAAACGGCTTGTACTTTCTTTATTAGTTATATTCTCTGCTCCGAGCTTTTTTGGAATTATATTATCAAGCCAAATTTGCCATACGGCGAAACCTTCCTTAAAGGTGAGATTCGCTCCGCCATTGTCCATTATAACCGTAAAATTAAGAAGTTCGGTATAAAACTTCCTTGATATTCCGGCATCCTTTACAAACAGCACCGGCATGCATTTATTAAGATTCATTTTCAAAGTAATTAATTATTTGTCTCGTATGCTCAAATCGTTTGTTGCGCTATTTTTAAAAGTTCCGTTGTCGTTTTCCAATTCCTTGTTGTTGCTCCAACCTTAAGCTTGGCTTCCAAAAAATTGTTGGTCAGTTTTGTTCTTCCATAACCATTGGGACAATAAAGGTAAACAGCATTGTCGGAAAAACTGATTTCTTCTTCACCCTGCTTTTTGTCTTCTATTATTTTATGGTCATAATGGTCCGGTTGTGAAGAGAGAAATGTAACGTGTAAATAGGCAATGTCTATGTTATTATCTTTAAGAAAAGGATTAGTGTCAATTACCTGTTTCAGTTTGCTTAGGGTTAATACGATTACTGGTACTTCGTATCCAAAGTCTTTTTCTATTTGCTGAGATATTCTTTGCCCGGATTCATTAACATCAATTTCGTCCCCGGTAAAAACCACATTTCCACTTTGCACGTAAGTCGTAACGTTTTGAAATCCTAAGTTTTCATACAATTTTCGCAAAGCGTCCATTTTTATAAGATTATGCCCGCTTACATTAATCCCCCTTAATATCGAAATGTATGTTGTCATTTTTCTTCTTTGGTTTTGTCCTGATCGTTCAATTTAAGTTTCATCATTATGTCGGTCTGCTCGTCATTGCCCGATTTCGTTAATTGTTACTTTGTTGATTACAATTTCTGTCATTTGTTCTTATAGGACACTTTTGATTGAATTAATAGTTGTCTCTCGTTCTAATGAATAAGTTTTGCTTTTCGAATTGCAGAGCTCATAAAGTTGTAATGCCTTTTCGAGATACTTTTTTGAACCTCTGTATTTATCCCTGAGACACATTTCAGAGATACATTCCGCTAAATGTTCGATGTTTTCGGCACTAAATCCTTTAAAACTGCAGATATATTCATTTGATTCTTCTATGTTCAAAGACAAAAACTTATCGAGATCGAAATTCGTTTCGGTCAACAACATCTCCTTTAGAGTTTCAAATTGGTTTTCAACGGTCACCGATAGATTTCCGTTACCGCCAAAGAGTTTTTGCCGGATAGCACTTATTATCAGCCCTATTTTTTCTATTTCCCTGAGTAAATAATCTTTTTGTTCCACTGGTTATTTATTTAAAAGTTCAACAATCTCATCAAATGCACCATTGAGGTTCTTCTCTGAGAGAATAGGGTTTAAAACACTATTTGTAAACCGAACATTTTTATAATATCCCTCAAATTCAGGGTTTAATTCCTTTATTGCGTCAAACCAAATGTTCTTGCTACGAAGGATTACAATAATCGCCTCTCTATCAATTGCTTTTCTTACCAAATCAAAATTATATTCTTGCGATCTCAATTTATCTATCGACAAATCCTTGTATAGTGGCTTATACTTTCTAGATTGATATGGAAAATACTGGATTACTGAAATATTCTTTGCAACTAGTTCTTTGGATGTCTTAGATATTAAAGGCCTTAATTTCATTGCCCAATAAGGTGATTTCTCTGCATATTCGTTATCAAGGCAAAATAATGGTAATTCTGGTATTGGGAACTGATGTTTAATCATCTGTTCCCAATACGGATTATATTTTTTATAGAAACCGACCTCCTCCTCCTTTGGGTCCCAGCCGGGATTAAGGGTCAACAAAACTATGGGTGAATTATGAACATCTCCCATAAATGGGGCTGGCATAATGTCAGTATGAATCTTGTAATCAAAATCACTCTTTGAATTAATCAATCTATTCCTTTCATTGAACTTTCTGATTATCTCCTTTTCATCACTCAATACAAGATTTGGATTATCATTCGATTTGCTTAACTCTACCCAGGGATTTCTCATGTTAAAATTTTAGTTAAAAGTTGAATTATCCAATTTTAAAATCGTTTATTAGGTTATGTGGTTTTGCATTGTTTGGGATAAAGAAGTTCCTCTCTGCAAAGCAAGCACAAATGGTTATTAAAATCACTAATGTTCATTTAACACTAGACCGCCATTATGCATAATTATTCTCTGTTTATCAGTTGTTTATGCTTCTTTTTTAGAGCAGTCGGTTTTGTCGCATATACTTTGTCAAAAAGTTTAATTTTTTCTTCAAATGTCATATTTACGTAGTCTTGATTTAAACACCACCATTTGTAAAATTCAACAGGTTGGGTGGAATATGGAACAGATGCTTGAACAGGTTTGTCGTACCCTTTGAATTCTATTCTTTTTTTTAGTCCAAGAGCTTCTTTGAAATAATCAGGATGAATAGCCCTTAATTTTGAAACTAAAATATCAAAAACTTCCTTATTTACCTTAAGTGTTTCCTCTCTTCTGATAATGTCAAAAGAAACAGGATCATGTTTTAACCATTCTGAAACTCTCATCGTTCTCTTACTATTTTCATTCTCTATAGTAAGCAGGTCTTTTAAGTAATAAGTCCTTTCAGTTGTCGGGTGAAATACGTGGATATTTGAATCTTCGTCTAAATCGGATGTTACTTCAACTTCCTCCAGATTTTTTTTTTTAGTATATCAATAATGTCAATGTTGTTAGCTACTCCACCTTTGTATTTCTCAAGCAAAGAATCAACATCTGAACCTAAAAAGAAATCTTCAATAAAATCCCAGCGTTCTGCATTAGAGAAACTTCTCAGAAAGAAGTGATCAAAAATTTGGTTGCTTAAGTAGTGCCTTTCTAAGGTTTTACTTAAAAGACTGTTTGAATAGATAGAATTATTTGAATCTCTTTCAATTCGGTTAGGATCATTTATACGAACAAAAACCATAGGGTTCTCACCACCTTTGATTTCAAATGTTCCTAGCTCCAACATTTCTAAGAAATAGCCGAGTCGAACATAGTTAATTGCATTTGTCTCCTTATTGGTTACATACTTTTCAACGGTCGAGCTGTCAGTATTTCCAAACAAATTGTTTAAGCGAGTTACTAAGGCTGTAAAACTTGCAAGATATTGGGTGTTAAAAACTCTATACTCAAAACCGTCGATACTTTTTCTCTGTTGCAAAAAGGCATTTGGTTCTATAACACCTGGTTGAATAAGCCGACCTGAATAAGAAGATATAATGAATCTTGATAGTTTCTCGGCTTTTTCTGAATCGTTTATAATGCTGTTCAATTTATTTTGAAAATCATCTTGTTTGAAGAAGCCATCAGCATTTGCAAATATTGTTTGAACAGAATTAAGGAGATTTTGCAACTTATTAGAAACTGTATTGAAACTATCAAGACGTTCAAATGACATTTTTAATTGAGGTATCAACTCTATATGATCATCTTTGAATAGATTGCCAGTATAAAAATCTCTTTTAAGTATTGGAAAACTTTTGTTTACAAAATGGTCATACCAAAGTTTGTCAAGATCCATTTCAATTATGTAGTATCCATTGTCTGTATTTGTTAGAATTTTGAATGTATTAACATATTTATTAGAAAGAACATTTAAATGTTGTTCTGAAATTCTGGCGTATACTTTTACAAACAATTTTTTTGGTCGAGCAATAATTACATTGAAGCGATTTTTTGCTAAGTAATCTTTTTCGATCATCATTAAAGCTGTCAAAACTTTTTGATCAAGATCAAGTGCATTTTCAAAAATGTGTCCAAAGTCATCAACTGAAAGAAGTAGATTACGGTTCTTGTTATTTTTTAGATATGATTTATGTATTTTTTTTAGCACTTCCTTTATTTGATATTGTCTAAGTGCGGACATTCCGTGAAGTGCCTTAGTATATCTTTGGTCTTGAGAAGAATAGTTTAGAGTTGCAAATCCTTTGATTTCAGGTTTTCTTGCAACTCTTCCAATTTCTTGAACATAGTCTGGGAGTAGTCCAGAAGGTGCATGGTGATAAACAACTTGAATATCTGATATATCAATCCCCATCCCAAATGCTTTGGTTGAAATCATAATCTTTTTCTCACCACTCTTAAATTGTCTATACGCAAACTCTTTATTTAATGAGTCCAATGAACCATAATAACCCGTAGCAATGTTTTGTTGGTCTACATTTACTTGATCAAGAATTTGACGAATGTGTCTTGTGTATGGAGTATAGACTAAAGTTTTTAATCCAAGCTCATTTATCCGCTTAATAAATTCAACGGTTTGGGTAGTCTTATTTGATTCGTAATTAATTGTAAATCTATCATAGTTATTTACAATGAACTCGATGTCGTTTCTCTTTACTTGTCCAATGAAAATATGAGGGTTGTGCATTACAAGACTGTCAATGCTGTCAAAAACCATATCGTTTGCACCACCATAAATTGCAGTCGCAGTAACCGCAATCATAGGAAAACGAAGGTTATGGTACTTTCTCATTTTCCTGATATGATTTCCAAGAAACCAATAATCAACTCGAAAGTCTCTACCCCAAGTTGTTATTAGATGAGCTTCATCAATTACCAATAATCCAAGCCGTCTGAATCCAATAAAATGCGTGATGTCGTAAGAAAGTAATAACTCGGGAGACATATAAAGGATATCGATCTCTCCGCTTTTACAACTTTCTATAATTCGCTCCCTATCTATTAGACTTAGTTCGCTGTTGATGTATGCGACCTTGTCATAATTTCTGTCTTTGATAATAGCATTTACTTGATCTTTCATTAATGCGATCAAAGGAGAAACAACAATTGTTACATCTCCTTTTTGGGAAACGAAAAATGCCGGAAGTTGAAAAAGTAATGATTTTCCAGCTCCTGTTGGTGCAGTCAAAAATAAATCTCGACAAGGCTCGTCCCCTTTAGAGTTTTCATACTCATTAATAATAGTCTCAACGATAAGACCTTGTGAAACTTCGGTAATTTCTTTTCCAATATTTGGGTTTTTATAAACCGATATATTTCTAAATGAGGCACTCTCTCCCCAAAAGTTTATCAGCATTTCTTGAGTTTTGTCACTTATCTGACAATCTGAACAAATAGATGATTCTTCAAGAATGAAAAGTGTTCCACCAAACTTGTTTAATAATGAGTTTAACTTCTTTAATATTTCAAGAATGGCTGGGTTTAAAGGCTGTTTGTTGTAGAACTTAACTATGGCTTGTTTGGTGAAATTATTCTGTTCAATGCAATCATTAACAAAACTGTCAATTGAATATGGATCAGAACTAACGTCAATACTTTCGAGATTCTGGTTACTTGAAAAATTCAATTCATTTGATTCAGAGAAAATGTCGATAGAGTTAAATGAATTTAGTGGTGTTTTTACAGAGTAGTAGTATTTTCCATTAATGGCAATTTGCTCTGCTTGATAAATAGGTAACTTGTCTGGTCGTAGCTCAATATTTTCCTTTTCGTCTTTTTCAAGATAGTCCTTCTTGTCAATCGGAAAAAGTTGTCTTAAGTTATCAATTAACAATAAAACTCTGTCAGTAAAAAATGAAGGATCAATGTAATAAATTAAATAGCTGAATTGAGCGAATGACAATAAGTGATACTCCTTTGTTTGATTTAGTGTCGTAAATATTTTTGAAAACCATTCTTTATTAAATATTTGTTCGTCCTTGTCAAGATTGAATGTATCAAGATCGGCAATTAAAGCTTCTCTATTGTCAATATTAAGCAAGTTGGTTTGACCCAACAGCACAAATATTTGATTCCCTTTGTCAGCCTTAAGTCTATCAATTTTGCTAAAGGTCAGTTCTGAATAAAGTTCTTTAAATGACATAATGCTTCTTGTTAAGTGGTGTCTTTCAATATTTACGCACAAAGTTCGGAACTATATGCAGTTGGAAATTACGGGCTTCTTCTCTGTCGAGTCGCGCCGCTGTTGTTGCGGGTTGGGGACTTTGTTGTACGCACGGAAATACCAATTAACATTTAGTTTTTGTTTGCAGCCGTATTTTATTCTTTCATTGCACTCAGAAATTTAATTGTGTTCTTTAAAAGAACTTGAGCTCTCTCATTTTCTCCTTTATTGTCTCCGTAAAAAGCCCTTTCGATACCCTGGCTTCTATTATCAAATGCAGATTGGCCAATAGTTTCATTTATGAAAAATTTCAATAAAAACTCAGGTTTATCTGCAAGCCCATTTTTATATGGAGTCAGATAAAGCATCGCATAATTCCCAAGAATCTCTTTTGGGTCTCCAAATTCTGAAATCTTATCAATCACTGATTGGTCAATTACACAACTTGCTAGATTTAAATTTTCTGCTTTAAGGTGGGCATTAACAAGTCCTTTGCCGTAAATTGAATTCACTTTATAAGTACCTCCCTTTTCATTTTCTTGGGAACCAAATATTATATCAATCTCATCATATACCATCGCCCCTTTAACTCCAAAATGGTAACATGTTACTCTCCAATTGAAATCAAATGAAACTTTTAATAGCTCATTGAAACTTTCAATCGAAGAATCATTTGTCCAAAAAATCACTGTGTCTGAAATATTTAAGCAATTTAAACGAGATCCACTCAAATCTGCAATTACCCCATATTGGGCATTTTTTGTTTTTCCTTGTCCTAACGACATTTCTATATCTCTAAGAATATGACCAATCCTTTGTCTTATATAATCGGTCTCGTTATTTAAAATAAAGTTCTTAAATCCAAGAAAATCGAAGTAGGTAATAAATCTTTTCATTTTTTCGTAATTACGGATGTGGCGTTTTTTTAATATTATAGCCAATTAAAGAGTTTTAAACCTCGTTACACTACAAATGTAGCAAAAGTGAATCAATCAACACTTGATAATCAATTATTTTTTATGAGATAATATAATGATGTTTAAAACTTTGTTGGGCTATGTCGCCCTTTTATGGGTATTCTTTCATTAATATTTCTCCACACGTCATATCGTCTTCCGAAAGTTTGATGTCTCTGGTATCGAGTTATATAAATTTTTTAAAAAAATCTTTTACCTTTGCATCGTCTAAAAACTTTGGATGTTTAATTTTAAAACGGATTTGGTGAAGTAAATAACCTTTGGTATTCTGCCCAAGGTTATCCCATAATTGAACTCAGACAGATTCCTGCCCGGGTTATTTCCATTTGTATATAATAAATCAAAACATCATGAGTAACGATAATAAATCATCAATTCACGAATTCGACTTCAATTTAATCTGCGAATATTTCTCAAACGTAGAAAGGCAAGGGCCAGGTAGCCCCGAAGTAACCATTAAAGCATTGAGCTTTATCGACAACCTCACAAACGAATCCCGTATTGCCGACCTCGGTTGCGGAACAGGCGGCCAGACAATGGTACTGGCACAGCATGCGCCGGGACACATCACAGGCATCGACTTGTTTTCCACTTTTATAGACCTGTTTAACCTTAATGCCGATAAACAAAATCTTCGCGATAGGGTAGAAGGTGTCGTCGGTTCGATGGATAACCTGCATTTTCGGGAAGAAGAGTTGGACCTTATCTGGTCGGAAGGAGCAATCTATAATATCGGATTTGAAAAGGGGCTGAAAGAGTGGCGAAAATTTCTGAAAATGGGAGGCTATATCGCCGTTTCGGAGGCAACCTGGTTTACCGAAGAACGACCTGCGGAAATAGACGAGTTTTGGATGGATGCCTATCCTGAGATAGACACAATTCCAAATAAGGTCGCCCAGATGCAAAAAGCCGGATATATTCCGGTTACTACCTTCATCCTTCCGGAAAACTGCTGGACCGACAATTTCTTTTCCCCACAGGTTGTTGTTCAGGATGCATTTCTAAAGAAATATCCCGGTAATATAACTGTAGAAGAGTTTGTAAAATACGCACGCCTCGAAGTTGAACTATATTCCAAGTATAAAGAGTATTACGGCTACGTGTTCTATATCGGGAAGAAGCTCTGAATTTCACACGGTTAATTCGCTCAATATTAGGTAGTTTCTCAGAACAAAGAGACATAATGTCTCTTTGTTCTGAGAAACTGTTTGATAATATGATAGTTAGCGATAGATAATCTGTCTCCGGCGGCGAGTTACAACATTTCTGAACAATTTTTTACATTGCCAACTAATTGATGAGGGCGATTCGGCCGGACGCAGCGGAGCGTAGGAGGACGCACAAGCCCGAAGAGATTAGTTGGCATTGTATGAATGTCAGAAAGAAAACGAAACTCGCCGTCGGTTATTAATCAAATAAGCATCACACCCCATTCGGTAACATAGAACCCGGCTCTGCGGAAATTTTTATCAATAACCGGAGATGCTGGTTGTACCCGAGGCATCTGGTCAACGCCGTCAATCAGGTAATAAAGCCGTTGAACATTGTTTGGCTGAGCCGATATTTTCAGTTTAATCAGATTCTCAATTATCCTTCCGGTTTGGGGGTAGATTATATAGTAGGGTGAGCTGTTGAGCCGTGGCAGCCAGTATTCGGTAAAGTCTTCAATTTCTCTTCCTCTGAAACCGTATTCTGTGAGGTTCGAGCGGAAAAATCTTTCCAGATTCTCTTTTGGAATGACCCATCCCGCTCTTTTTTGCCACTTGTCCGGCTGAGTGCTCTCATAAAAAAGATACCAGTATTTTCCATCAATCAGCCCGTTTGTTTCGACAGATACGTTCCACCCTCTGCCATAGACGGGGTCCGATGCTATAACTCTTCCGCCAAGAGGAAATTCCAGCGAGACAGTTAAATCGCACGTCCGCTCAGGATAAAGGTAAATATTGGGTTTATATAAAATTGGCCCGTCATCGTCGTCACAATCGCCGGGATCACATCCGCAAACAGCAAAAGAAGCTGCAATCAGAATTAACGGCAGAAACTTAGTGAAGGTTTTCATATTAAGTATTTTCAAATAAGATGCACAAGATATTAAAAAGGCTGCATTAATAAAAAAAGGTTAAATTTGTTTTCAGAACCATTGACCATAACGATGAAATATATACTAAAACCATTCCTGCTCTATATTATTCTTGCGGGTTTCCTGCTCTCTTCCTGCGAAAAGTTTCTCGACAGAGACGACTACAGAAAGGTTGTTGTTCTGTATCTTGCAGCAAACAACAATCTGAGCGGATATGCCCGGGATAATATTGATGCTCTCAAAAAGGGTTATCTTCCCGGCGAAGATGACAAGGATATAATGCTTGTCTACAAACACCTCTCGGGGTCAGCTCCGGAACTGGTGCGGCTTTTCAAGGATGGAACAGGAAAAGTTGTGGAAGATGTTGTATCGGCCTATCCCGATCAGAATTCGGCTACCCCCGAAGTTATGAAAGGGGTTCTCAATAAAATAAAAACTATTTTTCCTGCCAGAGAATATGGCCTCATTTTATGGTCCCATGCTACAGGCTGGCTCCCTCAGGGATATTACAGTTCAACCAAAGGATTGGGAGTTTATATGGAGGACCCGTATGCCCATATCGTGAAATCTTTTGCCGAGGACAGAGGGACGGAAATGGAAATTACCGAATTGCGCGAGGCTATCCCTTACTCTCTTTCGTTTGTTCTGTTCGACTGCTGTTTTATGGGCGGGATAGAGACTGTTTATGAACTTAAGGACAAGGCCGATTATATTATCGGTTCTCCAACAGAGATTCTTGCAACAAGTTTTCCGTATGACAAGATTATGAGGCCGCTGTTTGAATCCAATTCCGATTTGGAAGAGGTTTGTCAGATTTTTTATGACGAATACGCCGCTCCGGCAGGGACAACTCCAACGGTTTACAATTCTGCAACAGTTGCTCTTTACGACACGGACCATCTGGACAAACTCGCAGGCGTGTGCAAAACGATTTTCCAGAACAGGAGGGATGCCATTTCCAAGGTCGACAGGTATTCCGTTCAGCCCTATTACCGTTTTGGCAAAGATTACTTTTTCGATTTAAGGCATTTTATTTCAAAGATAGCAACCGTTCAGGAGCTTGCACAATTTGACGAAGCACTTGCCGATGTCGTGATTGCCAAATGGACCACACCGGAGTTTCTGGATATTCCTATTCTAAACTATTCCGGCATTTCCACTTATATTCCACTGGCAACGCCGGGAGAACTTGAAACCTTCTATCGTGGATTCAAATGGAATACAGATACAAAATTGCTTGATTAAGATTTTTGTGTATATTTGCGCTCCCAAAATAGTTCAAAAGAACTGCTTAAAAAAGTTTACTTTTTTGGTGCAATGGGATCCGGGAAACGGATTTAGTAACACATTTTAAAAAAATTATCGATGAAAACATTTCAATTAGCCGGCAAGGCAAGAGAACTCTCAAACAAACAAGCTGTAAAAACACTTAGAAGAGAAGGTGGCGTTCCATGTATTCTTTACGGAGAAGGCGTTAAGGAAAACGTTGTATTTTCTGTAGACAAAAAAGAGCTTGGACAAATCATTTATACTCCATTTGCATACATCATTGAACTCAATATCGATGGTAAAAAATATCTTGCAACATTTCACGATGTTCAATACCATCCAGTAACAGATGAGCCATTACACGTAGATTTCCTTGCAGTTACAGCAGATAAGCCGGTAGCTATCGCAGTTCCAATTGAAATCACAGGTGTTTCAGAAGGTGTTCGTCAGGGTGGCAAGCTTCAGCAAACTACCAGAAAACTCAAAATTTCTGCAAACCTTAAAGACCTTCCGGATTCAATTGTTGTAGACATTTCAAACCTGATGCTTGGTAAAACAATCGTTGCAGGTGATATTAAATATGACAACATTCAGGTACTTACATCTAAGAACACAATTATCTGTTCTGTTAAGATGACCCGTGCAGCAATAGGTGCAGCAGCAGCTGCGGCTACTCCCGGTAAGTAGTTTTAAAATATAGAGTATGAGTTTTTTAATAGTCGGTCTTGGAAATATCGGCGCTGAATACGCAAATACTCGACACAATATTGGATTTAACGTGTTGGATTCCCTCGCCGGGGAGTCCAACATTTCTTTTGAGAGCAGTCGCCTGGGCTCTGTAGCGGAATATAAGTATAAAGGGAAGAAATTCATTCTGCTCAAACCGTCTACTTATATGAATCTTAGCGGCAAGGCTGTCAATTACTGGCTAAAGGACCAAAAGATTCCTGTCGAAAATTTACTTGTTATTGTTGATGATCTTGCGCTTCCGCTTGGTACTCTCAGGATGAGAAAGCAGGGGAGTGACGGAGGGCACAACGGGCTAAAGGATATTGCCGAAACTCTTGGTCACACAAATTATTCCCGTTTGAGAATAGGGATTGGCGACAATTTTGGACATGGAGGGCAAATTGACTTTGTCCTTGGCAAATGGAGCGAAAGAGAAAGCAAAGAACTTCCGGCTATTTACGAAAAAGCTGCAGAGGCTATACGCTCTTTTGGCACCGTAGGCGTGGACCGCGCTATGAATGTTAGTAACACAAAATAATTTACCCTTTACTTTATGAGCAGGCTTGACAAATATCTCTGGGCAATTCGTGTCTTCAAGACCCGTTCCGATGCTGCAGATGCCTGTAAAAGCGGCAAAGTGAAAGTCAATGACATGGAGGCTAAAGCCTCAAGGGAGGTTAAGCAGGGAGATACGATAAGCGTCAGAAAGGTTAATGTGATTTTTCAGTTCCGTGTCGTTGCCCCAGTGGAAAACCGCCAACCGGCAAAGCTTGTGGAGGAATATGCAATTAACATAACACCTCAAAGCGAACTGGATAAGCTCAATGTTCCAAGAGAAACGCTGCACCTTGTCCGTGAACGTGGAACCGGCCGCCCTACAAAAAAGGACCGGCGCGAAATGGACGATTTAATCGAAAATCTCTGGGACGAGGAGTAATCGTTTTACTGGCTAAAAGACGGCAAGTATAGTGCTAATGACTTTCCATCTCTCAAAATATTAAACACCAGCGGATAATGAACGGTGTTGTTTCTTATAGAATCCCTTATCAACATAAAATTTATATTATTTATATCGCAAATAATATCTCCAGGCATTATCCCGGCAGTAGTATAAGGAGATTCAGTCTTTAAATACATTACAATATATTGCTTGTTAACATAATCATATCTACCGGCTATAATAGGATCATCAATCTTAGCTGAGTCAGAGCAGTCTAATATACTTTCATAGTTAATTCTTTTCAGCCAGATAGAGTCTTTTTGGAAATCCATATAAATATCAAATGTCTTTAAGAATTCAACTCCAACCAGCAAATGGCTTGCTTTGAGCACATAATAGTAATTTTTCAAAGGGTTATTATACTCTATCCATATATCTCGTTTAATATAAAGAGTATCTGTTATAAATAGATATTTTTTGGAATTCATACTGATTTTCTTTTTTGACAAAGTAAGTATGGCATTTTCAAAAACATTATCTAATGATATATTCTTGCAAGATATATCTCCCCTATACCCCGTGTCCATCATTAAGTCTTCTTTAGCCATTATTGCTGTATCTCCCAATTTAAATATAAAAGGGAACTGCTTAATTATATAATTATTACCTTTTTTTGTCAGCTGTAATACAATATCCGCATCAATTATATCATTATCTGTATTGAACAGTATCCGATTACTGCTGAATTCAAGTTTTAGAGATTTTATATTATCCTGTACTGATACAATTCCGTCTGCGTTAGATTTGCTAATTATTTTCCCCAATGCGGAATTGTCTTGAACTCTCCTGAAACTTTTAAACACTATATCCTTGTTGCCCGCATACACTTTAGTTTGCTCTTTAATATTATCTGTATAATAGAAAGCATCATCAAATCCTCCTACCATAGAGTCTTTAACAGAGCTCTCTCCTTGGTAAAATTTGTCAGAGACAGATGATTTAATAATTAACGAACCAGAGGCACCCGTATCGAATATCAGCGAACATGGAATGGTATCGTTTATACATGAATTTATAACTAAGTTGCCATTAAATTTATTAATGTAAAAATTTGATTCTACTTTATGATTATAATTAACAGATGCAGATTTGTTTTCACTGCAAGACTGAAAGATTATACAGGCAATAAAAAATACTTTGAAATATATCATTTTCTATAACAATAAAAGTGCTTATCAGATCTCATCGAAAACCTTTGGGACGAAGAATAAGTTAATCACTAACAGCAATAGTATTAATCTGCATCATTTATATAAATACTTGTTAAATAGCTCTCTAATATCATTACTATGAGGTCCTGGCGCATTTTTATGCACAAGAACACCATTTTGGTCGTAAAGAAGAAACCTTGGAATTGATTCAATTGTCAGCTTTTTTAACATCTGAGATGTTTTTGAATTGGTAATAAAATAACTTTCACTATTTAAGTCATTGCCAATAAGTTCTTTACTTTTTAATTTCCAAGTATCGAATTTATCACTCTTTGCCAAGAAGATGAATATTATATTTTTTCCTGAATATTCTTGCCTGAGCTTCTTGGAATCGGGCATCTCTTGTATGCATGGAGTGCACCAACTTGCCCAGAAGTCAATATAAATAACCTTCCCTTTATGTTTGTTAAAAACATCTTTAATTGTTAATGCTTTTCGGTTATTATCAATCAATTGCAGATCTGCGGCAGTTGGATTAATAGTCGGCTTTGTTTCGTTAGCAGATAGTATTTTCTTTAATCCAATACTATCTCCTGATATATCTATATATTTTTTAGAATATTTAATAATATCACTATGTGCAAAATATTGATTAATCTCTACCAAATTATAATATAACATTAGGTTTCTGCTCCTTGTTGGAATCTTTTTATTGACTGATATTGAATCAAATGCTGCTCTGTAATCTATATAGCTGTAATTACCCAATTTTACCGAGGGAATTTTATTGGCTTTATGCAAGTAAGGATATGAAAAACAATTCAAGAAAGAGCAATACGACGAGTAATAGAGATATTTGTCGTTAAGAAAATCATAAATAGTACTATTTGCTCTAGGTAAAGATAACTCAGATATGTTTTTTCTGTCATAATAAAACTCAGAAATATAGAAGGTCCACTGCTTCTTATATAAAAGATATTCATAGTAATCTTTATAATTTACCTGCATCTCGCCTAAAGAGTACAATGAATCCAGTGTGGACTTATAATTTTTGATGTAATCGTAATACGCATATTTTAAACTATCAATGCAAACATAATCTGCTTTCCATTTCTCAAATAATCCAGGAGCCCTTATTTTTGCTGCTGCTACTCTTCTTACATTGAGCCCAAAATCGAACAAAAGTGTCAATGGTTCCAGGTTCCAGAGTAATTTGCGAGATTTAATTGATGACTGGAAATTATACATGGATGTCAATTCTGGTGACAAAGAACTTTTTAGCGAAGGATAGCCTGTTGAATCAAAGTCAAAAGAAACGATATCCCCATTTTTTAATAGGAAATATGTGGATTCACATCCCTTATAGTCAAACATTAACTCTAAATAATCTAAGTTAATGTCTATTCTTAATGTATCCGGTTCTTTTTGTGTATAAAGTAAAACTGAATTTCCGGAATCATCTATATATGAAAAAAGTGCCAGATTACTTCTTTCTCTTGTAAGGCCACCAGGAGTTTTAAATGATTCCTGAATTGGTGCATTTTTTACAATTAGAACAATTCCTTTTTTAGAATCGTCCTCATTTTCTTTTTCTAAACCCCAGCAATAATATTGAGAGAATAACAAACAGATAGTAAACAGGAGATGTTTCATATTTGCAATTTTATTAAAATTCTGAAAATCAATTCAAAACTAATAAAAAGAAAATACTTATCAAAGAATAAAACGTTATTTATTCTCCTGGGATTGTGCTATTTGGACTAGAATTTCCCGGTAATTTCAAGTAACCGGCAATTTCCTCCGATATTTTCAACAGAGTACTCTCCAAGGTATGCCGGAACAACTATGCTTTCCCCTTTAAGAACCTTTGCTGTACCTTCGCCTCCGGTGATTACAGCTTCGCCTTCTAAGCAAAAATAGATTATAAAACTAAGAAAATCGGTACTTTCCAGTTTTGTCTTTTTGCCTATTTCAACAAATTCAACTTTGAAATATTTGGAATCGGTAAGGAGCCCCCGGCCTTCTTTAACAGTATCTGTCTGGAGATATACGCCCGATTTTAAAAATGTGGGAGCGTTAAGCTCAAGTTTGTTGTAGTTTATGCAGTCGATGGCAAGGTCGAGGTGCATCTCCCTTGCAGTTGCGGGATTATGTTCTCTTCCCCAGTCATACACTCTGTAGGTGACATCGGATACCTGCTGGATTTCTGCCACGGTTATTCCTCCTGTTGCAGCGTGAAGTGTGCCGGGCTCAATAAATATGAAATCTCCCTTATTGGGAACAATAATATTCATTGCTTCCGATATTGTATCCTTCTGGCACATGTCGTAAAACTCGGTAGGAGTGAGGTCGCGGTTAAGACCCAGGAATATTTTCGCTGTAGGTTTCGCTTCCAGGATATACCAGCACTCTGTTTTTCCGTATGAGTCGTGCCTTTCGATTGCAATTTCGTCCGAAGGGTGTACCTGAACGGATAGGCTGTCGTTTATATTCAGTATTTTAATTAAAACGGGAAATTCGTTGCCGAATTTTTCATAGATGGCATCTCCAACGAATTCGCCAAGGTATGTCTCGGTAATTTCGTTGATATCGTTCTCCTCGAGAAATCCGTTTGAAGCAATGGAGATATCTCCGTCAACTCCGCTCACCTCCCATATTTCGCTGCCCCAGACTCTCTCTTTGACTATTGGATTAAATTTTATTGGATATAGGCTTGTCATATTTTTGATTCATTAAGTAAATGGCACCAACAGTGAAAAGCAGTGCTATTATATATGTTATGAAATAGTAATTTCCCGGAATTATCGAAGAGAAGGTTGCATCATCGGGCAACTCGGGAAAAAGTACGGTTATTGCAAAGGAGAAACTGTTATTTAGAAAGTGAATAAAGATAGTTGCCCATAGAGAGCGGGTTTTGTAGTAAATCCACCCCATTAAACCTCCAATTAAAAAAGCGGGAATTGCCTGCCATGGGTTAAGGTGCATTACCGCAAACATGGCAGCTGACCATAAAATTGCCTTCCACGGGCTGTAGTAGTGCAGCAATCCTCTTAAAATAATCCCCCTGCAAAGTACCTCTTCGAACAGAGGAGCAAATACTGCCACCGAAATAAAAGCGGTCAAAGGATTATCCTTCATGTTTTGCATGACATCCTTGATGAATTCCGGGACACCCATCCATGAAGAGAGCGGTTCCGTAACGATGTTAAATGCAAAAATCAGGAAGAAAATAATGATAAAGCTCAGTAAACCGCCCAGCCTGCCGAAACGCGGATTGTTAAGGGGAACTACCGGTTTTTCGTTTGCCCCTAAAACATAGGCCATGTCGTTTTGATTGACAATTTTACTGTATATGTATATAGCAGGAGGCAAAAACAGCAGCGGATATATCAAAAGCTGGGAGTATGGTTCAAATGACGGAAAGATAAAACTTATGGCAACTGTAGCTAATACAGAAACCACAGAGCCCACAAGAATCATCAGCCCCATAATTATTAAACTCTGGCTCAGGTCGGGCAGGTAGGAATCTAATTTTTTTATCATAAAAGAATTTTTACCCGAACAACGGAGTAGGGTATGTGCCGGCATCAACAAGTTTTGCGATGCTCTCTACGACTGTATCTCTGTCTTCCTTAAATGTAACCCCAAACCACTTATCGGGAGTAGGCAGTACTTTTACACTGGCCATACCCTGGGTAATGAGTTTATTTACAACATAAGGGATATAAAATTCCGATTTCAAATCGGAAATGTTTTTGTTTAAAAATTCGATAAACAATTTATCGCTTTCAGAAAAGAAGTCCGGTGTGAAACCCCACATATTCATCGAAACCGGAGCAAATTTCTCGATTTTTACCCTGTTGCCGGATGAATTATCGCCATAGATTGCCTCCTCTCCATTCTCTTTTGACAGCAAAATATTGTGGTGCTCTTCCACGGTGGTCAGCAGGTTATTGTTGTCTACTGTGCAGATACCTCTTGAAACAACTCCGGACTCGGACAAGGTGTTGTATGTTTCAAACCCTACCATGCAGTATTTTCCGTTTGACCCGGCAACCCCTTTCAGAAAATTGCCAAGAACTTCAAATGATTTCTGGCCATAGTAGTCATCGGCATTTATAACGGCAAAAGGTGTGTTTATTGCGTGAGCAGCCATCATTACTGCGTGACCGGTTCCCCAGGGTTTTGTCCTTTCCGGATTCAGGGTAAAACCAACAGGAATAGATTCAAGTTCCTGCTCTACAAAGTTGAAAGCTATGGCATTTCCGTAACGGCTGCGTATACGTTCTTCAAAATCGTGTCTGAAATGTTTCCTTACTACAAAGACAACCTCTCCAAACCCTGCACGAATGGCATCATAAACCGAATAATCCATTATTGTTTCGCCATTGGGCCCTACTCCGTCCAGCTGTTTAAGCCCTCCATATCTGCTGCCCATCCCGGCTGCAAGTATTAAAAGTGTTGGTTTTATCATAAATTTTTATTTGAATCGAGTTTTCACAAAAATAGTAAATTATTATTTCTATTTTTGTAGAAATTAATAATTAACCCCTTCAAAAAGTAATGTGGCAGCGATTTAAAGAGTCCGGGTTATTCAGGATTATAAAGAACAAGTATCTTCTTGTTACAGTTGCTTTTTTTGCATGGGTCATTTTCTTCGACAGCAACAGTATTATTGAATGGTCGAGCATCCGGTCAAACATTAATCGTCAGGAAAAGGAGAAAGCATATTATAAGCAGGAGATAAAATCGGCAGAGGAAAAGCTTCAGGAGCTTAGTTCAAACAAAGACAGTCTTGAAAAGTTTGCCAGAGAGCAATTCTATTTCCACGAAGAGGACGAAGATCTCTACATTGTAAAGAAAAAGGAGAAAAAATAGTCTTTAACGCACCAGGTCCCGAAGGTCGGAAGAGTCATACGTGGGGCCCCCGTTACAGGGAATTGAATTATAGTTGTAGAAAAACTGGTCTATTCCAAAAATCATTGCCCCTTCAATATCATTTGCAAAATCGTCTCCAACCATAAGAGCTTCATTTTTTGTTCCTCCGATTGCCTTTAGTGCCCTCTTGAAGATAATTGGACTTGGCTTGTGCACTCCCTGTTCCTCTGAAATCATTACCGCATCGAAGTATTTGTCAATACCGGAATTTTCCAGTTTTCTGTGCTGAACCTCACGGAACCCGTTTGTAATTACAGCCATCCTGCATCCGCGCTCTTTTAGTTTTATGAGAACTTCTGCTGCGTGGGGCATTAATATTGTCTGGTTTGGCATATTGCCAAGATAGTCTTCGCCAAATCTCTCTGCAAGCCCCTTATCGTCAATCCCATACTCAAGAAAAGTCCGGTAAAACCGCTCCCATCTGAGCATCTCCTTACTCAAATCGCCCTTTTCGTATGCAGTCCATAAAAGATGGTTTATTTCGTTGTATTTCCGGTAAAATTCATGTTTGTCCTTTACTGGAATATTGTATTCGTCCAAAAGAGAGTTGATGTTGTTCTCCGCATTAGCGTCAAAGTCCCAAAGGGTCCTGTCAAGGTCGAACAATATGTAACGGTAATTCTTTTTCAGCATTATTTTGTGTAGAAATCAATCATGTCGTTTATTGCCTTGGTGCAAACGGGGCAAAAGCCTTCTGCATTATTTGTCTTCATCCTGCAATCGATGCATGGACGGAAAATCCCTTTTGCCATATATCCGCCACCTTCAAAAACGCCAGTTTTGTTTTTATACTCCGGAGTGTTTGGAGTTGGGCGCGGAGTATTGCTGTCTATCATATTGCTCCATTTCTTCTCGAAATTCACAAGAGTGGTAAGGTTTGGTTCCCATGGCTCAACCTTGAGATTGTAAAAGTCTTCGTATGCAACATCCGATGTATAGTATTCGTCGCCAAGGCCGGCAAAGCTATGGCCAAATTCGTGTACAAATACTGCAGCTTCGGTAGGGTGGTCGGACATGCTCAAACCGTAGAAGTTGTACACTCCGCCTCCGCCGTATTTATTTGTATTTACAATCACATACATTGCGTCGCATGGCGAATTTGCTGCAATCTGGGACACTTTTTTGTGGTCGGGAGCAGTAAGATACCTGTCTATGCGGAATGTGAAGAAATTCGAAGAGGCAACACTGTTTTTCCAGATATCCTGATGAGGAATATCCGGGCCGGACTCCTGAGAAACAGATTCCACCGCCCATATATTAAAGTCGGATTTTCTGGATTTATATGGTTCGATGTTAAAAAGGTAACCCGCAAACTTTGCGGCATCGGTGCGAAACTTAGCCATCTCTGCGGCTGTATAGCCTTCGGCAATAAATAAAATATCAACCTTTTTAGCCGGGTCGCCGCTGTTAAGTATAGAGGTAACCTTAAAGTTGTTTTCCTTTTCGTGGCTAATCATTTTGTCGGCCGGGTCTATGTTGAGGCTGTAAAGCAATTCAAATTTTCCGTTGGATTTTTCCCTTTCAAAGAACTTTACTGTAACCGGTTCTTTGGGAAACGGAATTCTGTATGACCCTGTGAATGCTCTTGGAGTTGTTTTGGATTCTGCAGTGGTTCTCCACTCCTGAAACAGGGTGCTGAAGCCTTGTGAAAAGATTTTCTCGCCGGTTTTTGTGTAAACCTCGTAACGATACTCTCCGTAGTTGAAGTTGTCGTTCAGGTTTGTTTTTGAACCGCTCCACTCTCCCTCTTTTTGCAAAGCATCAAGAAATATGTTCTGCTCACGTGCATCTCCGGCAAAAACCAAATCAATCCTGAGCCTGTCTTTTGTGAAGTAGGTGTCGTAGTTTACATTTTGTCCTTCTGCTTTTGTTGAAAACGAAGCAGTTACCAGGAGCGCAACCAGCGCAAAAAATATCTTTTTCATAATTTAAGATTAAGCTAAATTCCGGTATATGTGAATGGTGTGAGGGCTTTAAGTTCTTTACGGACAGATTCGGAAATATCAAGATTGTCAATGAAATTCTGAATTGCCTCTTTGTCTATGGGCTTGTTTGTACGGGTAAGAGCCTTAAGTGCCTCGTATGGTTTCGGGTAGTTTTCGCGACGGAGAATT
The DNA here is from genome assembly GCA_021371955.1 of Bacteroidales bacterium. Classification (GTDB taxonomy): domain Bacteria; phylum Bacteroidota; class Bacteroidia; order Bacteroidales; family UBA932; genus Bact-08. The sequence continues at coordinate 23,482 of JAJFVD010000016.1, read as the reverse complement.
GTCTGAATTCCTTCTGAAACAACAGCCCAGTTTGAATCAAGGTCGGCATCAATTGCAGCCTTGTTGAGTATCAGTTTTCCAAGTCCTTTTTCAAGAGATTTGAGTGAAATTATTGTATGTGCAATTGGCACGCCTACATTGCGAAGAACTGTAGAATCGGTGAGGTCCCTCTGCAGGCGGGAGATTGGCAGTTTTGCAGCCAGGTGCTCAAATATTGCATTCGCTACTCCAAGGTTGCCTTCTGCATTTTCAAAGTCAATTGGATTCACTTTATGAGGCATTGCCGAAGATCCAACTTCTCCCTCTTTTATCCGCTGGCGGAAATATTCCATTGATATGTAACTCCACACATCGCGGCTCAGGTCAATCAGGATCGTGTTAATCCGTTTAAGATTGTCGAACAGCGCGGCAAGATAGTCGTAATGTTCAATTTGGGTAGTGGGGTATGAGCGTTTGAGCCCAAGTGTTCCCTCTACAAATGAGATTGCAAACATGTTCCAGTCTATTGCAGGAAATGCTGCCGCATGGGCATTGAAGTTGCCTGTTGCTCCACCAAACTTGGCAGCAAATGGAACTCTTTCCAGCATGGAAAGTTGTTCTTTTATGCGGACAACAAATACATTAATCTCTTTCCCGACTCTTGTGGGAGATGCAGGCTGTCCGTGAGTTTTTGCAAGCATCGGAATCTCTTCCCACTCTTTTGCAAGATGAATGAGAATGTCTAATACGCTCTCAAGTTTGGGCAGATAGACTTCCCTTATCCCTTCCATAAGCGAAAGCGGGACAGAAGTGTTGTTTATATCCTGGGATGTGAGTCCGAAATGAATAAATTCTCCGTAATTTAAGAGACCAATCTTCTCGAGTTTTCCCTTTATAAAATACTCCACCGCCTTAACGTCGTGGTTTGTTGTCTTCTCGATATTCTTTATCTCAACAGCATTTTCAATGGTGAAGTTCCTGTAGATATCTCTTAATTGTTCAATCTGATTAGCGGTAACGCCTTTTAGCTGTGGCAGGGGAATTGAGCAAAGTGCTGCGAAGTACTCTACCTCAACATATATTCTGTATTTAATAAGAGCGTATTCCGAAAAGTAATCCGATAATTCAACAACTTGGCCGGCATATCTTCCGTCAATTGGAGATATGGCTTTGAGAGCTTGATTTTGCATATTTGTGCTGTGGTTTAAACGTCAAATTTAGTAATTATTTCATATAGTTTTAAAACTTCAACAGCCTCTTTCACATCGTGAACCCTTAGTATGTCCGCACCTTTAAGCAGGGCTTGCAGGTGAAGGGCCGAATTGGCATGCAGCACTTCGTCGGGGGTCGATCCGAGATAGCGGTATATCATACTTTTCCGTGAAATGCCAACCAGAACCGGATAGTATTTACGGGTTTTTCCTGTTTCAATTTTCATTCTGTCGAGGCCGCAGAAAAGCTCATAATTTTGCTCTACCGTCTTGGCAAAACCAAATCCCGGGTCCAGTATCAGCTGGTTAATTCCAAGGTCGTTTGCCCTTTTTACAAAATCAAGAAAATAACTTCTAACATCTTCGGTAACATTATCATACTGGCAAAGAGTCTGCATTGTCTCCGGCGTTCCCCTCTTGTGCATTGCAATGTATGGAAGTTCAAGCTTGGCAACCATTGGCAGCATACCGGGGTCGTCTTCGCCTGCAGATATGTCGTTGACAATGAAGTCTCCTACAAAATCAAATGCAAGTTCCACTATGGAAGAGCGAAAGGTATCTATTGATATTTCCGATGCCGGGTAGTCACGCAGAACCCGTTTGAGTGCCGGCTTAAGCAGTTCCCACTCCTCCTCCGGAGAAACCGGTTTGGAACCAGGGCGGGTTGAGCATGCGCCAATGTCAATAATATCTACCCCATCGGCGAGCATTTGTTCATACCTGCGGCAAAATTGCTCATCGGTTGTACATCTGCTTTTTTCATAAAATGAATCGGGGGTGAGATTTATTATTCCCATTATTTTCGGGCTCTCTATTTGCTCAATAGTTATCATATATTCTATTAATTACCTAACTTTGTTCATTACACAAATATAGCTTTTTATTATGTTGATAGTGTTAGAAGGTTTGGACGGAGCAGGTAAATCTACGCAAATCAATCTATTGCAAAAATACTTTGAAGACAGGGGAGTGGTCGTTAAATATCTTCATTTTCCGCGTTTTGACTCGCCGGTTTATGGTGATTTGATAGCCCGTTTTTTAAGAGGAGACCTTGGAAGCATAGATCAGGTTCACCCATATTTAATTGCTCTTCTCTTTGCCGGCGACAGGAAGGACGCTGCGGATATGATAAGGGAATGGCTTAAAGAGGGATATTGTGTAATTCTTGACAGATACCTTTATTCAAACATTGCTTTCCAGTGCGCAAAAGTGAAAGACAGTGGGGAAGCAGAAAATTTAAGAGACTGGATATTCGACACCGAATACACAAAATTTGCAATTCCAAAGCCGGATTTGAACTTGTTTCTGGATGTTCCGCTCAACTTTGTAGATAAAAAACTGAGCGAAAGCAGGGCAGGTGACGACAGAGAATACCTGAAAGGGAAAAAAGATATTCACGAGGCAAGCATCGACTTCCAGTCTAAGGTTCGTGAGCGTTATCTTAAGGAATGCAAACGCGACCCGGGGTTTGTACGCATAGAGTGTTCGGACAGCAACGGAAATATGCTGCCGGCTTCCGATATATTCAACCTTATAAAAACTCATATTGAGATATGAAATTATTCAGAGCATTAGCCAGGCTTATATTAGGCTTTACCTTCCTGTTTGCGGGATTTGTAAAGCTCATTGACCCTGTTGGAGGCGGGCTCATTGTGAGCGAGTATTTCAAAATCGTAGGGATAGAAAACTTAACGGTTATTCCTATGATATTTGGCGCATTCCTTGCCGGTGCTGAGATGCTTATAGGTATATCGCTGCTTCTTGGATTGAGGATGAAGTTTGCATGCAAATCTGCGCTAGTTTTTATATCATTCTTCACAATTCTTACTCTGTTCCTTGCGCTTTTTGACCCGATAACCGATTGCGGATGTTTTGGAGAGGTAATCAAACTCACCAACTGGCAAACGTTCAATAAGAATATAGTATTATTCATAATTGCAATTTTCCTCTATTTCGAGAGGGGGAACTTTATCCCTATTGCGCCCAAAAACTGGGAGCTTGGATTCGTTGGCGTCTATGCAGTTATGATTGTTTTTATCTCTGTCTATTCATACAGGCACCTGCCTGTAATAGACTTCCTTCCGTACAGGGTTGGCACAGATATCAAGGAGGAGATCCTGAGTCTCAAAAATCCGGAGGCACCTGCATTTGAAACAACCTTATATTACTCCAAAAATGGGAAAACAGAAAGCTTCAAACTGGACAACCTCCCCGATTCTACATGGACCTTTGTTGATTCAAAGAGCACACCTGTAAACTCCTCTTTAAAAAGCAGTATAATCGATTTTGCGATTTCCGACAGAAACGGAAACTACATTACCGACTCGATACTTTCTCAAAAAATTGTTTTCATATATTCGGTTCCATATCCGGAAAAATTATCGAAAGAAGACTTTTCGGCTATGTCCGGCCTTTATAATTCTCTCGCCGCAAAAGGCGTGCATAATTATGCTCTTTTTGGGTCTTCGGCAGCTGATATTGACAGCATTGCCGCCAGATACAATATTCCGTTTGAGATTTTCCATGCTGATATTAAAACCCTCATTTCCATGAACCGTTCCAACGGCGGAATGGTTTACATAAACGATGGTGTTGTCACCGGGAAATGGTCGCGTACAGACTTTGCAAAGAAGATGTCCGGGGTACCAAATAAGGAACTGGACAGAATCATTACCGAAGACCCGGAGCTGTTTGCAGCGCAAGGGCTCATCAGTGAACAGCTTTTTTCGGAAATTGCAGCCATAGCGATACTTCTTCTCATTGTTATAATGCGCTATATCTGCCGGTTTGCATACACCCACAAATACATAAAAGAGGATGTTGCCAAGGAGTCTCAGAATGTAATTGGTGCCGAACTTATAAAAAACAGAATAAAAGATATGACTTGTAAAGTTGAATGGAAAAAAGATTTAAAGAAGCTTAATACTTTAGGATTCAGGGTTCTCGCCGACTGGTATGCCGCTCCTTCGTCGGTTGAAGAACTTCAGGAACTTATTTCAACTGAGGACTTTAAATCCATTGACAAAATGGTTACCGGGTCAGGCTCAAATATTCTGTTTAAAGGCGACTACAACGGCCTGCTCATTCATCCGGACATGATGGAGATAAAAATAACAGGAGACGATGAAAATACTGTTTTGCTGAGAGTGGGAGCAGGCGTTGAGTGGGATGACCTTGTTGCTTATGCCGTGGACAGAGGATGGGGCGGGCTTGAAAATCTGTCTCTCATTCCGGGTTGTGTTGGCGCGGCTCCGGTTCAAAATATAGGTGCATACGGGTCCGAAGCAAAAGATACAATTGTAAAGGTAGAATTTGTGGAGCTTGCGGGCGGTGCAGTAAAGAGCCTCAAAGGAGACGAATGTAAATTCGGATACAGGGATTCAATTTTCAAAAATGAACTTAAAGGTAAAGTTGCCATAACTTTTGTGACATTCTCTTTGTCCAAAGTGCCTGTTGTCAACAGCAGCTATGCCGATCTCACCCGCGCTTTGGAAAGCATTGAGCAACCAACTATAAAGGATGTGAGAAACATTGTTATTGACATCCGCCGCACAAAACTGCCCGACCCTGCAGTTGTTGGGAACGTGGGGAGTTTCTTTAAAAATCCGGTGATACAGGAAGAGCTTGCCCTCTCTATTCAGAAAGACAATCCATCACTTAAAATATTCCCGGCTGCCAAAGGATTTTGCAAAATTCCTGCTGCATGGCTCATAGACAACTGCGGGTTTAAGGGAAAAAGATTCGGGAACGTTGGGGTTCATGAAAACCAGCCATTGGTTCTTCTTGCATACGAAGGAGCAAAAGGAGAGGAACTTCTTGCTCTTGCCCATGAAATTCAGCAGGCAGTAAAAGAGCGTTTCAATATAGAAATAGAGCCGGAAGTTAATATTGTTTAACCCCCGGCTCTGTTCCGTTTTCTGATTCAAAAACTTTACGAAAGTTTTCTCTTCACTTCAACTATTGTGTAGGCTTCGATTATGTCGCCAACCTTAATATCGTTGAACCCGTCTATGTTAAGACCGCAGTCGTAACCGGATGCAACCTCTTTCACATCGTCTTTAAACCTCTTGAGTGAACCGAGCGATCCGCTGAATATTACAATTCCATCGCGTATCAGGCGGATTTTTGCATTACGGCTGAGTTTACCTTCCTTAACCATACAACCTGCAATTGTTCCAACCTTCGAAATCTTGAATGTTTCACGAACTTCGGTTGTTGCTGTAATTTCCTCTTTCTCTTCAGGAGCAAGCATACCTTCGATACCGCTTTTCACTTCGTTTATCGCATCATATATTACAGAGTAGAGACGAATTTCAATTTGTTCTTTCTCTGCAATCTTACGCGCATTTGACGAAGGACGAACCTGGAATCCGATAATAATTGCATTTGAAGCAGCTGCCAAAAGAACATCGCTTTCCGAGATGGCTCCAACAGCTTTGTGAATTACATTTACATGAACCTCTTCGTTTGAGAGTTTTATGAGTGAGTCCGATAAAGCCTCAATTGAACCGTCCACGTCGCCTTTAACGATAACATTAAGTTCCTGGAAGTTTCCGATTGCAATACGACGGCCAATTTCCTCAAGAGTAATGTGCTTCTGGGTTTTAATACCCTGTATACGGATGAGCTGCTCGCGTTTGTTTGCAATGTCCCTTGCCTCTTTCTCGTCTTCCATTACATTAAACAACTCTCCGGCAGCAGGTGCTCCGTTAAGACCAAGAATGGATACAGGAGTGGAAGGTCCCACTTCGGTAACCTTTTGACCGCGCTCGTTATACATAGCCTTTAGCTTGCCGGTATGACTTCCGCTGAGGATAATATCCCCGACTCTCATCGTTCCTGCATGAACCAGTACTGTGGCAAGGTAACCCCTGCCTTTGTCAAGAGACGATTCAATTACTGTTCCGTGTGCTCTCTTGTCCGGATTTGCCTTAAGGTCGAGCATCTCAGATTCGAGAAGGATTTTTTCAAGCAATTTATCGACATTCAATCCCTGTTTTGCAGAGATTTCCTGACATTGGTATTTTCCGCCCCAGTCCTCTACAAGAAGGTTCATATTTGCGAGTTGTTCGCGAATCCTTTCTGTATTTGCTCCGGGCTTGTCTATCTTGTTTATTGCAAAAATCATCGGAACACCTGCAGCCTGTGCGTGGTTGATTGCCTCACGTGTCTGTGGCATCACGGCATCGTCTGCAGCAATAATAATAATTGCAATGTCTGTCACTTTCGCTCCGCGGGCACGCATTGCGGTAAACGCCTCGTGACCCGGAGTATCCAGGAATGTAATTCTCTGACCGCCCGGAAGCATAACATTATATGCCCCGATATGCTGGGTAATTCCCCCGGCTTCTCCTGCAATAACATTTGCTTTACGGATATAGTCGAGCAGGGATGTTTTTCCGTGGTCTACGTGTCCCATTACGGCAACAATAGGAGGGCGTGAAATGAGTTTGTCTTCGGTATCTTCTTCTACCTTAACTGTTCCCTGTAAGTCGGCAGTAACAAATTCAACGGTGAATCCGAATTCTTCGGCCACAAGAACCATTGCCTCTGCATCAAGCCTCTGATTTATAGAAACCATAAGACCAAGATTCATACAAGCTTCGATAACTCTTGTAACAGGAACGTCCATCATAACAGACAGGTCGTTTACAGTTACAAATTCCGTTACCTTTAAGATAGTAGAACTCTGCTCCTGAAGCTCCTGCTCCTCCATCATTTTCTGGCTTGCAACATCTCTTTTATCTCTGCGGTATTTGGAACCTTTTGTTTTTCCTTTCCCCTCGGTCATCCTTGCATAAGTCTCCTTAATCTGCTTTTGTACCTGATCTTCGTCAACTTCTGCTCTTACCGGTTTAAAACGGTCTTTGCTTGCTTTCTGAACATGCAGATGTTTCGCAGGTCCCTGTCCCTCTTTTGGCTGAGGAGGTTTAGGCCCTTTTGCCTGGTTATCGCTTTTAACAACGGCTTTACGGTCTACGCCAATCTCTTTGTTGAGATCGACTCTCTCCTTGGCGCCTTTATGTATTCTTTCTCTTTTGCCCTTGTTTATGTTTAACGTAAGCTCCGGTTTTTTCTTCTCAAACTGAGTAATATCCATGCTTCCGCTGATCTTCAATCCGGCAAGCTTTTCAAATTTTGTCTCAATGTGTTCAATTGGTGCCGGGATATCCTGCTCCGCCTGAGCCTGAATTTCTTCTGCCGGTTTGATTTTAGGAGTCTCTTTTGCTTTTACGTCAGATTCCTGTTTTGGGCTGTGTGCGTGTTTTGGGGCTGATGTATTTTCCTCTTTGCGTGAAATAGATTTTTTACGCGGAGTAAGATCAATTTTGCCAATTATTTTAGGCTCTTCAATCCGTGGAGCTTCGATATTTAAAATCTCCTGAACGGGTTCTTTTATTACTTCGGCCGCTGCTTTAACTTCGGACACTTTTATTGTTTCAGCTTCCGGTTTGGTTTCAGTTGCTGTCTTTTCTTCAACTTTAGCTTCTGCTTTAACTTCTGGCTCCGGTTTAATCTCAGGTTTTGCCTTTGGTTCCTCGGGCTGTACGATTGCAGGCTGTTCTACTGGTTTAGAAACTGGTTTCTGCTCAGTTTGCTGTACCGGCGTTGCTACCGGCTGCGGTTGTGGCGCAGGTTGAGGTGCAGGCTGAGTAACAACTGGCTGTGGTGCTGGCTGAGGAGCCGGGTGTGAAATTGGCTGGGGAACCACTTTCGCCACAGGCTTGTCGAGATCCATTTTTCCCACAATTTTAGGTTGAGGCGGCTCGCTCACAGAGGTCTTAATAAATACCTCTCTCACCTGAACTTCTTCGTCCCTCTCGTCATGTTTGTGCTGTTCTGCTTTATCTGTAATATCCTTAACGGTAATCGCTACCTTCTTGGATTGTTCCTTGATAAGCTGTTCTTTGCCAAACTCTTTCTGAATGAGGGCATACACTTCAGGTGCTAATTTTGCAGTGGGTGTCAATGCGATGTCAATCTTTTTAATTCTAAGAAAATCTGCAAGGGTCCCCATACCTATGTTGAATTCCTTTAGAACAATATTTACTCTTTTATTTTCGCTCTCTGTCATATTTTGCCTCCGCCTTAATTAGTCTCTTCAAATTCTGAACTTAAAATTTTCTTAACCTCCTGCACTGTTTCCAGTTCGAGGTCAGCTCTTCTTGCTATTTCAGTATCAGAAATTGCCAGAACATTCTTTGCTGTATCGCATCCAATCGAACGAAGGGCTTCAATAACCCAGCTGTCAATCTCGTCTGAGAATTCAGACAACAGAACATCGTCTTCGTCCTCTTCGATTTCGCGGAATACCTCAATCTCCATTCCAACCAGCTGGCCTGCAAGTTTAATGTTGCTGCCTCCTTTACCAATCGCAAGAGATACATCGCCAGGATTAAGCGATACAAATACCCTCTTTGTCTCCTCGTTTATCTTTATTGAAGATATTTTGGCAGGACTGAGGGCTCTCTGGATTAATAACTGCAAATTGGATGTCCAGTTTATGATATCAATGTTTTCGTTTCTAAGTTCTTTTACAATCCCGTGTATTCTTGAACCTTTTACACCAACGCAAGCTCCAACTGGATCAATACGCTCGTCGTAAGACTCAACTGCAACTTTCGCTCTCTCGCCGGGTATACGGACAATCTTCTTGATTGTAATGAGTCCGTCAAAAATTTCAGGAACCTCTTGTTCAAAAAGTCTTTCAAGAAATTCATTAGCTGTTCTTGAAAGAATAATTACCGGGTTGTTGTTTTTCATGTCTACTCTTGCAACAACCGCTCTTACAGTATCTGCCTTACGGAAAAAGTCCGAAGGAATCTGCTCGGTTTTAGGAAGCAAAAGCTCGTTTCCGTCCTCGTCCATGATGAGGACCTCTTTTTTCCATACCTGATAAACTTCGCCGACAACAATTTCGCCTACTTTTTCTTTGTATTTGTTAAAGAGATTTGCCTTTTCAATGTCCATTATTCTTCCGGACAGATTCTGACGCAGATTAAGAATGCCCCTGCGGCCAAATGTTGCAAGTTTTACCTCTTCCGGATAGAACTCGCCAACAGTATAAGAATCGTCTGTTTTTGAAACCTCTTCAAGAGAAATTTGAGTATTGGGATCTTCAACAACCTCAACAACCTCGCGGTTTCTCCATATTTCAAAGTCTCCTTTGTCTATATTGATGATTATATCAAAGTTTTCAGCAGTTCCGTACATTTTGATGAGCTGGTTGCGAAAGATGTCTTCCAGAACACTCATCATTGTTGGGCGGTCAATGTTTTTAAGTTCTTTAAATTCAGCAAATGTGCTAATTAAATTTAACCCTTCCATATTAGGTAAGTTCCTTTAAATATTACTTGAAATTTATTACTGGCTTAGTGCTTTTTATTTCATTGAGGCTGTAGAATTGCCTGACCTCAATTTTTTCTTTTTTCTTCTTCCCCTCTACTTTCTCGTTTTTAAAGAAAGAGAGTTCAATGCTATCTTCGCGGGCATCGGTTAAGATTGCCTTCTGTTTGTTTCCGCTTTTAAAAACTACTTCTACCTCTTTTCCAATAAATTTTTGATACTGACGGAAGACCTTAAATGGCTGGTCCAATCCGGCAGATGTAACTGTAAGAGAGAAGTCTTCGAGCTCTCTGTCGAGCCCTGCTTCAATTGTTTTGCTCATCTCAATACAGTTTTTCAAATCTACTTTATCCATAGAATCGAATGTAACCTCAATATCGTTATCCGGGCTTACAACAGCATCAACGAGGAACAGTGAGTTGTCGGACAGATATTTTTCAATGAGTTTTACTATTGTTTCTTTTTGTATCATATCTGTAAATGTAATAAATAAGGGGACTGCCGTCCCCTTAAATCCTTTGCGCTAAACCGCCGCAAATATAGCTAATTTATTTTTTATTCCAAAATATTTTTTTATTTGGTAACTTTACAATATGAGAATAACTTTTAAAATTATAAATGACCCTGTTCACGGTTTTATTAATATACCCGAAGGGCTCATTTTAGAGATAATTCAACATCCATACTTTCAACGACTAAAAGAGATAAAGCAGCTTGGCCTTACAAATTTAGTTTATCCCGGAGCATGCCACTCCAGGCTCAATCACGCGCTGGGGGCAATGCACCTTATGAAGGAGGCGGTTGCTGTACTAAGGTCAAAAGGTATTGCTCTTTCCGATTTCGACGAAGAACAGGCTATGGCAGCTATTCTGCTCCATGATGTGGGTCACGGGCCATTCAGCCATGCACTTGAAAACAATATTGTCAAAGGAATATCGCATGAAGAGATTTCTCTGGCCCTAATGGAAGAGATGAACAGGGAAATGGGAGGGAGGCTAGATGGGGCAATTGATATTTTCACCGGGAAGCACCCGTTAAAATTCCTGCATCAGCTTGTTTCCAGCCAGCTTGATGTAGACAGGCTTGATTATTTGCGCAGGGACAGTTTCTTTTCCGGAGTTGCCGAAGGGATGATTGGTCATGAGCGGATAATCAAAATGATGACCGTCTACAATAACAACCTTGTAATTGAGGAGAAGGGGATTTATTCGATTGAGAAATTTTTAATTTCACGCAGGCTCATGTATTGGCAGGTCTATTTACATAAAACTGTCATAGCGGCGGAACAGCTTCTCATAGAAATCCTGCGGCGGGCACGGGAACTTGTTTCCGAAGGAGTATCCTTGCCGGGTTCTCCGCCTCTTCTGTTTTTTCTTGCAAACACATTTTGTCTGGAGAGCTTCAAAAAAAGTGATGTTTTGTCAAATTTCACACAGCTCGACGACACAGATGTGATGTCTGCAATAAAACAGTGGCAGTTTGCCGGTGACAAAACGCTTTCGTTGCTTTGTAAAATGCTTACTGAAAGAAAATTGCCAAGAATAGCCCTTTCAACGGTTCCGTTTGATGACAAAGCCTTTGAAGCGGCTTTATCCAGAACAGTTTCGGATACAGGAATTGATGCTTCGGCAATTAAATATTTCGTAAAGACCGGAGAAGTTCAGAACAGAGGCTATGATATTAATGAAGAGGACATAAAAATCTTTTCTAAAAGCGGAGAAATCAACGATATATTTAACATCTCCGATATGATATCTGCAAAGGCCTTTTCACAAATCACAAAAAAGTACTTTCTTTGCACCCCTAAAACATTGCCAAATAATGGAATTGTCAGCCCAAACAATAGCCGACTATCTTAAAGGAGAGGTAGTTGGAGATCCGGATATAAAAGTAAAGTCTGTTGCACGGATAGAACAGGGGAAACCCGGGGATCTCTGCTTTTTAGCTAACCCCAAGTATGAAAACTTCCTTTATTCTACAAAAGCTTCGGTTGTATTGATAAATAAATCTTTTGAACCAAAGGAGCCTGTTTCGTCAACAATTGTCAGGGTAGATGATGCATACCAGTCAATTGCCTCAATTCTTGACCTCTTCAACTCTATGAAGTCTGCAAAGAAAAGCGGCCGCTCATGGCGGGCATCTGTAGCATTTAGTGCAAAACTCGGAAAAGGGTCATTTGTTGGAGCCGGGGCATATATTGGAAAAAAATCGGCAATAGGAGCGGGGGCACAGATTCATCCGCAGGTTTTTATAGGAGATAATGTTTCGGTGGGAGAAAATTCAATTCTTTTTCCCGGTGTAAAAATATATAACGGATGTGTAATTGGTGCCAATTGCATTATTCACTCCAATGTAGTAATAGGTTCAGATGGTTTTGGCTTTGCGCCTGCTCCCGACGGATCCTATAAAAAGATTCCTCAAACCGGAAATGTTGTTATCGAGGACGATGTTGAAATTGGAGCAAATACTACAATTGACCGGGCAACAATGGGGTCCACGGTAATACGAAAAGGGGTCAAACTCGACAACCTTATTCAGATTGCGCATAATGTGGAAATAGGAGAGAACACAGTTATTGCAGCTTTGACAGGAGTGGCCGGATCTGCAAAAGTTGGAAAGAACTGCCAGATAGGGGGTCAGGTTGGAATTGCCGGGCACATAACCGTCGCCGACAACACAAGAGTAGGGGCCCAGGCGGGCATTATGAGCTCAGTTAAAAAAGAGGGAGAAACCCTTTTAGGTTCGCCGACATTTGATGCAAAAGAGTACCTTAGAGCATACAGTGTATTTAAAAAATTACACAAACAGTAATATTTTTTTATCTTTGCCAAGTTTTATACATCCCATAACTTTATGCAGATTAAACAACGCACGCTAAAACAGAGTTATACTTTTACCGGGAAAGGTTTACATACTGGCCGGCAGGTAACAATGATAGTTACACCGGCACCTGAAAATCACGGAATAAAATTTCAGAGGACAGACTTAGAAGGGCAGCCGGTTATGGATGCCATTGTCGATTATGTGACTTCCACCGAAAGAGGCACCACTCTTGAACACGGAGAGATGAGAATCTCCACAATAGAACATATACTCTCTGCTTTAGCCGGTCTTGGAGTTGACAATGCTTTAATTTTACTTGACGGCTCCGAGGCACCCATTCTTGATGGCAGCGCGAAACCATATACAGATTCTTTTGTAAAGGACGGCCTTGTAGAGCAGGCTGCCGATAGAAAGTATTTCGAGATCAAAGAAAAAATCTATTACAAAGACGCAAAGAGCGGAGCAGAACTCATTATCATACCGGATGATGATTTTTCTATCGATTTAATGATAGATTTTAATTCTCAGGTACTGGGTAATCAGTATGCCCGGTTTTCCAGTAAGATGGATTACGCAAAAGAGATTGCACCTTGCCGGACATTTGTGTTTTTTCACGAAATTGAACCATTGTTTAAGAACAACCTCATCAAAGGGGGCGATTTGAACAATGCGATAGTGATTTTAGAGAATCCTGTACCTCAGGAGGAGCTTGACAGGCTTGCAAATCTTTTTCATTCTACAAAACTTGAAAGAGGCCCTGCAGGATACCTCAATCATCTCGAACTGCGTTTTTCAAATGAGTGCGCAAGACATAAACTGCTTGATGTAATTGGCGATTTTTCTCTTATCGGATTTCCGCTTAAGGCAAAAATTATTGCAAACAAATCGGGGCACCAGATTAATACCCATGTTGCAAAATTACTCAGGAAAGCGGCAAAGGATTATTTCAGCAAACAAAATATACCGGTATATAACCCCAATGCAGAGCCCGTTATTGACATTAACGGAATAAAGGCATTGCTTCCTCACCGGTCTCCGTTCCTAATGGTAGACAGAATAACCGAAATGACAGCCGATTCTGTTGTAGGGATCAAAACTATTGGCGTAAATGAGGGCTTCTTTATAGGACATTTCCCGGACGAACCTGTAATGCCGGGTGTGTTAATAATTGAGGCAATGGCACAGGTTGGCGGGATTCTTGTACTATCTGGACTTGACGAGCCTGCAAAATATTCTACCTATTTTTTAAAGATTGATGGAGTAAAATTCAAGAAAAAAGTTGTTCCCGGAGATGTACTTGTGTTTAAAGTTGTCTTCACGGCTCCTATCAGAAGAAATATAGTCTGCATGAGAGGAGAGGCATATGTTGGAGATGCTCTGGTTTGTGAAGGAGATATGGTAGCTCAGGTAATTAAAAATAAACAGTGATAGTTAATCAAAGATGAATCATTCATATATACACCCAAATGCCAAAATTGGCACAACCGCAACGATTGAACCATTTTGCTACATAGCAGAAAATGTTGAGATTGGAGAGGGTACCTGGATAGGTCCTCATGTTACTATTCTTGACTATGTTAAAATTGGAAAAAACTGTAAAGTTTTTCCGGGAGCAGTAATTGGCGCAATTCCTCAGGATCTTAAGTTTGCAGGCGAAATTTCCCGTGTGGAAATCGGAGACAACACCACTATCCGTGAGTGTGCCACAGTAAACAGAGGCACTGCATTCAGCGGAAAGGCACTCACAAAAATCGGAAACAATTGTATGATTATGTCCTATGTTCATGTGGCACACGACTGCAGGATAGGCGACAATGTTATTTTAGTAAGCTATGTAGGGCTCGCAGGCGAGACCAATGTAGATGATTATGCAATTATTGGCGGCCACTCAGCTGCGCATCAGTTTTCAAACATTGGTGCACACGCAATGGTTTCAGGAGTTTCAAGTATTTTTAAAGATGTTCCGCCATACGTTCTTGCGGGCCACCGTCCTCTTGCTTTCTATAACCTCAATATAGTGGGGCTTCGCAGGAGAGGCTTTACAAATGAGCAGATTCAGCAGATTTCCGACATTTACAGAGTAATTTACAAGAGCGGCCTTAACGTTTCCGACGCATGCGATAAAGTGGATGCCGAATTTGAAGAGACTAAGGAAAAGAGAGCAATTGTAGATTTTATCCGTTCTTCTAAAAGAGGGATCATCAAAAGGTCTGTAGATGAACTCGAAGAGTAATACAGGCGAAATTGTTCTGTCAACAGCCTATTTGCCTCCTATTGACTACTTCAGCTCCATTTTCAGTTCGTCAAAGTGCTGTATAGAACAGTTTGAAAATTATCAGAAACAAAGTTACAGAAGCCGTTGTCACATATACAGTGCCAACGGCCTTTTGTCTTTAGTGATACCGGTCCTGCGTGACAACGGACACTCTGTACCTGTGAGAGAAGTTAAGATTGACTACTCAAGGAAGTGGCAGCAACAACACTGGATGGCAATAGTATCTGCCTACAGGATGTCCCCGTTTTTCGAGTATTATCAGGACGATTTTGAACCTTTTTACAAGTCGCAGGAGATGGAATATCTCTTTGATTTTAATCTTAAGCTCACAACCATGCTTTTGAATCTTGCCGGAATAAACAGAGAGATATCGCTTACAGGCACTTATGAGAATCATGAGGTTGATTTAAGAGAGGCGATTCATCCAAAGCGACCGTCGCCCCTGCAAAATAAAAATGGGCAATACCATCAGGTATTTGCCCATAAATATGGTTTTATTGCCAATCTTTCTATAATTGACCTTCTGTTTAATGAAGGCCCCGATACCGTTTCGTACCTCTGATTTAGGAGACGAATTATCAGAAACGGAATCCGAAGGTAAGCATCAATCTTAAAGCGCTGTTTTCCAAAGATCCAACTGGAGCGGTTGATCCTGGAATATCTGCATAAAGTCTCAGATTTTCGGTTTGTTTTACTTTGTGAATAACTGCAATGTCTCCAAAAAATCCTTTTTTGGAAATTACACCCGCACCAACTGAAACGAAGTGGTTATCCGGGCTGCCTGTTTCGGGGCTTTGGTAGAACGAATATCCGCCTCTTAAAGCAAGCTGGGGAATTGGTTTAACTTCAAAGCCAAAGCGGAAGTTCTTTGCAAAACGGAAGTCATTTCTGATTGCTTCGTTTTCTCCTCCCTGCCCGTCAAATGGATTTGTATTGCCGTAGTTGTCGCTTAATTTCATCCAGTTGTATCCTACACCTTCAAAGTCGGCACTCAGGATTCCAACTGTGCCAATTACACATGATGCACCAAGTCCTACGCGCATTGGAGTTACAAGATTATAGTTATAGTCTCCGATAGATGATCTTTTTGTATAAGTTTCCGATGGGTTTATAAAGTTTGAAACTATTTTTTCGTCCCACTCATCGGAAATTGTCATAAAGGTAGGAGTCGCAATTGTGGCTCCAATCCGCAGACCTTTAACAGGCAGGTATATAATACCAAGTTTTGCATTTAAGCCCACTCCTGAGGTTGTTTGACTGTATGTGTGTTCAAAACTGTCAAATCCGGAATTAAAGAGAGCAGGGTTAACTGCACTTTCGCTGTATATCTGCCTGTCGGTATAATTGAGGGACTGGATTCCTATATTCACTCCATAAAAGAATTTGTTCGCAATTCCGCCACCAATATTGACTACGAATTCCGAAAGTCCGCCTGTTGTTTCCCTGGTAAAATTCTGGTCCAAATCTCCGCCAATGACAATTGATGTTCCAACAAGATTTTCTGTTGCTCCGAAATATGTATCATCCGAGTCTGGAAGAGGATCAATTAAAAAAGCATTGTATGCAAGAACTGACCTCCATGGAACGCCAATACTGAAAGGGTATTCATTATTATTGGTCATGTCAAGTTGGGTCCCGAGGGTGCCATCGGCTCCGTAGGCAACAGATGACAACCAGCTTGACTGGTTTGTTCTACCGCTTGCAGAGAACCTGCTGTTATAATTGTTAAGCTTGTTTATTGAAAAGGAGAGGTTGAAATTAGAACCTCTTCTCGATTTGTTATACTTGCTAAAAGATCCAACATATCCAACCGAAGAGACGCCAAGGTTTGCAAGGTTGTTATTTACAGTTGTTCCAAGATAATCCGAAGAAGCCCTGTAGGCGTTTACCGACGGAGTAATTGAAAATTCGGAATACTTATAAATACCTGAAGCCGCAGGGTTGATGCTTATGGCTCCAACATCACCGCCGAGGGAGATGAATGCGTTGCCCATTGCTGCAGTACGGGCTGTTCCTTCATAAAAATTTTGTGAATATAAAGATGCACTTGCAACATAAGGTTTTTGAGAAATTTTAAGAGCATCATTTACACTCTGCCCCGATACTGCTGTAACAAGGAGTATCGATGATAAAATCAATAAACTTTTTTTCATAATTGATATTTATAAGTTACCTGCGGTATGTTGAGCCTGATCCGGATGATGAGCTGCTGCTTGAGCTGCTTGTGCTGCCTGAACTGCTGGTATTGCTGCTTCTTACACTTGAGCTGCCTGCAGAGTTGCTGTTTCTGTCGTATGAAGAGGAACTCCTTTCGTAAGAAGATGAACTTCTTGAAGGAGAGTTTGTGCTCCTTCCGGAAGAGACAGATTGCGAATTACCTCCACGGTATGATTCTACCGAAGTAGAACTTCTCCTGTATGAGCTTTCAGTTCTGGATACGTTGTTGTTACTCCTGTTCTCCATATTTCCGGTTGAATTTACCCTTGCTTCTGAAGAAGGACGGCGGTATGTTGTTCCGGTTCTTTCTGATTGTCCTGTTGAGCGGTTTGGATTAACAACACCTGTATTGTGTATGACGCCGGAAGTTCCTGTCTTGTTTTCTCTCCTGTATACGCTTCCTTCCCTGTTAGGAGTGTTATCAACTCTTGTCCCTCCGATTTGTTCGATGCGGGGGTTGTTTTTTACAGTACCTCTTGATGGCCGGCTGTCGTTAATTCCCGGAGATCTGTAATTATCAACTCGTTTTCCAACGTAGCGGGAACGATCGGAAGAATATCCGCCTGAGTGTCCGCCTGAATGTCCGCCTCCGCTATACCAGTCGCCGTATTTGTCTCCGTGGTGGTTTCCGTACCAGCCGTAATAGCCGTAATAGTTATTGTATCTGTAAAACGGATATCCATAATAGCCATAGCCATAGTAGCCATACCAGTTATTGTAACCGTAATTCCACGGGTCGTAGTAACCCCATCTGTTGAAAGGGCTGCTCCACCAGTCATAATAGTAGAAACTTGATCCGTAGTAACGAGCCATTCTGTTTCTGTAAAACCATGGGTTACTGCTCATATACCACCATGGGCTGTAATAGTCACTATTATCCCAACCCCAACGGTCGGAAATGTAAATGTTTATATTATAGTTGGGAGATCTGAATTTAGTGAGCCTCTCTTCAAATGACATTGTTGAGTCGAGAATGAGATATGAGTTCTCTCCGTCAACCACAATATCGGCCGTTCCCTCATCATTGACATAGATAACCTTGGCGTCGTAGCCATTAACGGTTGTCCTTCCAAGCTCTTTTGTCTTTTGTTTGAGGTTGGCCATGCCCTCGTCAGTAGCAGTGCTGAGAGCAATTATTTTTTCCGGAGAATTGTTGTAGATAGCGTCTCCGTATTCCGAAGATGTGTATTGTTTAGATGTGCCACAAGAACTAATAACGAACCCTAAGATTAGCAGGATATAAAAACTGTTTTTCATTTCACACCTCCTGTGTTTTAATATTATTTTGTACTTTTGTGCCTTGTTACAAATATAGGCAAAAATCGTACCGAAAACAAATAAAATCAACATAAACAGCACATAAATACAACGTAAATGGCAAAAGATATAATTAACAGGGAGGAAAACTATTCACTTTGGTATAATAATCTGGTAACCAAGGCAGATTTGGCTGAGAATTCGGCTGTTAGAGGGTGTATGGTTATCAAACCCTATGGTTATGCTATCTGGGAAAAGATGCAGGCTCAGCTGGATAAAATGTTCAAAGAGACAGGACACGTGAATGCCTACTTTCCTCTTTTTATTCCAAAATCGTTTCTTAGCAAGGAAGCGGAACATGTTGAAGGATTTGCCAAGGAGTGCGCAGTTGTCACTCACCACAGACTCATGGCCAATCCCAACGGCCCCGGAGTTGTTGTGGATCCCGATGCAAAACTGGAAGAAGAACTTATAGTAAGACCTACTTCGGAAACTATCATATGGAGTACATACAAGAACTGGATAAAATCATACAGGGATTTGCCTATTCTTATTAATCAATGGGCAAATGTAGTAAGATGGGAGATGCGCACGCGTTTGTTTTTGCGCACTGCGGAATTCCTTTGGCAGGAAGGCCACACGGCTCATGCTACAAGACAGGAGGCAATTGAAGAGGCAGAAAAAATGATTCAGGTTTATGCACAATTTGCCAGAGAGTTCATGGCAATGCCAGTAATTGTAGGAAGCAAAAGCGAGAGCGAAAGATTTGCCGGCGCACTTGATACACTTTGTATTGAGGCTCTTATGCAGGACGGAAAAGCTCTGCAGGCAGGTACATCACACTTTCTGGGACAGAACTTTGCAAAAGCATTTGACGTTCAGTATCAGAGTAAAGACGGAAGCCTTGAATATGTATGGGCTACTTCATGGGGCGTTTCCACAAGGCTGATGGGAGCACTTGTAATGGCACACAGCGATAACAACGGGCTTGTTCTTCCTCCGAAACTTGCACCTATACATGTAGTAATGGTACCTATTTTTAAGACCGATGAGGAGAATGAGAAGATAATCGAAAGGATGAAGGACATTCAGGCAGGTCTGGCAAAAATGAATATTACTTCAAAAATTGACAACCGCGACAACCTTCGCTCCGGATTTAAATTTGCCGAATGGGAGCTTAAAGGCGTTCCTGTCCGGATTGCAATAGGACCAAGGGATCTTGAAAATGGAACAGTCGAACTGGCAAGAAGAGACACTCTTTCGAAGAGCTCAATGCCAAGAGAAGGTATTGAGGAGTATATTAAAAACCTGCTTGACGAAATTCAGGAGAACATTTACAAAAAAGCTTTTGAATTCCGCAAGAACAGTACATATATAGTAAATGACTGGGAAACCTTCAAAACTAAAATTGAAGAGGGTGGTTTTCTTATGTGTCACTGGGATGGAACATCCGAAACAGAGGAGAAAATCAAGAACGAGACAAAGGCTACAATCCGCTGTATACCTCTTGAAGATGTGATTGAAGAAGAGGGAACCTGTGTGTACTCTGGAAAACCGTCAAAAAGAAGAGTGATTTTTGCCCGGTCATACTAGATTGGATTTTATTTGTATTTTTATAAAAAATTTTAATTCACTTATATTTTAAAATAGAGAAGATGTCATCAGATTTACCGTCCAGGCAGCAGGATATTTTAAAGGGGTTAAATTCCAAATCCCGCACAAAAGTTCAGGTTTTCAACCATACAATGGAGATTTTCAATCAGCTTAAGGATGTGCTCAACGAAATGAGCAACGACCTTAATGACCTTCTGGATAATGTTAACGACAGGAGAGTGAGGCTTGAATACAGAGACAGAGGGAAATTCGAGGCCGAACTTAAATTTGCAGATGATGTCCTCATCTTTAGCATGCATTCCGACATTTTTCAGTTTGACAGGGATCACGCCATCTGGAAAACTGATTTTGTTAAGAATAATGTAGATAATGCCTATTGCGGAGTAATAAATGTATATAACTTTCTGTCGGATTCCCTGAAATATAACAGGATTGAAGACCTTGGCTATCTTGTCGCCCGTATTTTTGTAAATAAGGATAAATACTTCCTTGTTGAGGGAAAAAGGCAGAAAAGATCGGTCAGAAGTTTTGGCAAAAGCCAGCTGACAAAAGAGGAGCTGGTATCGGTTATTGAAACAGCAATATTGTATACGCTCTCTTTTGACCTTCTCGTACCTCCGTTTGATTTGGTTAAGGTTGCAAGTGTGGAGCAGATTAATGACAAGATTGAAAGCGCAAAACTGCAGACAGGCAAAAGAATGGGATACAAGTACAATTCCGACGACGTACTTGATGCTTAATTTTTAATATATAGGAGAGGTTCCATGAAAAGATTTTCACTATTTTTTACAGCTATTTTATTTTTATCAATTTCTCTTTCTGCTCAGGACGCAAAAACACAGATACAGGACAGGCATTCAGTACCGGGTTTGTCTAAATCCCATCAGATAATATTAAACTTAACGTCACAGTTCTCTATCCCGGACCTGAAAAAACCTGAGGAGGCGAAAAAAAGTAACTGGAAAAGCGGTGCTCTTCTTCAAATGGGCTTTTCTCAAATGTCTCTCACAAACTGGGCCGCAGGGGGATATTCATCTGTGGCACTTAATGCCTATGTGAATACCTTCAAGACATACGAAGCAGGGGATATGTTCTGGGAAAACAGGCTGCAACTTGCATGGGGGTTTATCAACTCGTTTGGGGAGAATTTTAAAAAGAGCGATGACAAAATAATTTTCGATAGCAAATACGGTTACCGCGCTTGGAAGAAGGTCTTCTTTTCTACTGCATTTAACTTCCGCTCTCAGTTTTCCAATAGTTTTAACTATCCGGTTAGCACAGGAAAAACACTGGTGTCCGGCCCGTTCTCTCCGGCCTATTTCTCTCTTGGTATAGGTCTTGACTATAAGCCTGTAAGAGCTGTCTCTGTCAACTTTTCACCTCTGACAAGCAACCTGGTTGTTGTTACAAAAGAAACTCTAAGGACAAAATACGGAAACAGAATTGATC
The DNA here is from genome assembly GCA_021371955.1 of Bacteroidales bacterium. Lineage (GTDB taxonomy): Bacteria > Bacteroidota > Bacteroidia > Bacteroidales > UBA932 > Bact-08. The sequence goes on along the minus strand of JAJFVD010000016.1, from coordinate 2,311 downwards.
AGCCGGCGAAGCTGGAGCTTGGAGCCCAGCTCAAAGTAGATTATAAGCAGCAGCTTTCGAAAGATGTTGCAGTTGCTTCTACCTTAATCCTTTTCTCCGATTTCCTTGGCAAACCGCAAAATATTAAGGTCAACTGGGATTTGTTTGTTGATACAAAAATAAATAAGTATTTTTCCGCAAATATCAGAACAAACCTTATTTACGACGACAACATCCTCATCCCGGACAAGAATAGTGTTCTTGGCAAGAGGGTTCAGTTTAAAGAGATTTTATCCATAGGATTCTCACATACATTTGGCCAATATAAAAAATAATGCAGGAACGGTTTAAAGAGAAGTTCCTCTTTTTAACAGGGGCAGACTCTGCTCAAAACACTCAAAAGTATCCGGGGGTACTTGTTGCTGTGAGCGGGGGTATAGACTCTATGTCTATGGCCAATCTTATTCTTAAATGTCAATATCCCAATTTTGCCGTTGCAACTGTAAATTTCAACCTCAGGGGAGAAGAAAGCGACAGAGACGAAGCTCTTGTCCGCAACTGGGCCGGGAAAAATAACATAAAGTTCTATTCGAAATCTTTCGATACAGAGGGATATGCCACGTCAAAAGGAATTTCTATCCAGATGGCAGCAAGAGAGCTCCGTTACGGGTGGTTTTATGAGATTATGGACAAAGAAGGTTTTGATTGTCTTGCAATAGCCCATAATCTCAATGATACAGTTGAGACACTGTTTATAAATATTCTCAGAGGTACAGGTGTTGACGGGCTTGCTGCAATAAGAGAAGTTGTAGAGATTCCTTTGAAAGGAAAAAAAATTATCAGGCCTTTACTTGGATTTACCCGAAAAGAGATTGAAGAGTATGCAGCAAAAGAGGAAGTTAAGTACTATCACGATCATACTAATTTCGAAAATCACTACTCAAGAAATAAAATTAGAAATCTGATATTCCCTCTTGTTGAAGAGATAAACAGCTCTTTTTTACATACGGCGGAAAAAAGCATCAGACATTTCACCACAGCCGGGAACATCCTCAGGGATTTATATCTGCAAATGAGAGAGAAAATAGTGGTGCCCGAAAGCACTCCGGAAAAAACTGAATTTCTTCTTGAACCGCTTTTATCTGAGAAATATCCCGAGTACTGGCTTTTCATGCTTCTTGAGGAGTACGGTTTTAATTCCGATCAGGTACGTCAAGTATCTGCATCGCTAAACGGGAACCCCGGCAAACTATTTTACTCTTCTACCCATCGCGTATTGAAGGACAGGGACAAACTCATTATTACTCCCATTACCCTTCCGGAAAACGCAGGGCTCATCACTACTTCTATTCCTCTTCCTGAAAATGCCGGTGACCATTTGACCATTAGCGATATTGTAGAAATTTCCGTTTACGAGAAAACCGCTCAGTTCACGCCTGCTCCTTCAAATAAGATTTTCTTTATGGATGCCGATAAAATTGAGTTTCCGCTTTCGGTAAGGAAATGGAAAGACGGAGACAAGTTCCGCCCTCTTGGAATGTTCGGCAACAAAAAAGTGAGTGACTATCTTACCGATGTAAAGAGGGATATGTTCACAAAAGAAAACCGGTATGTACTCATTTCGGCAAAAGGGCAGATTCTTTGTCTGCTTGGCGAACGAATAGACGACCGGTTCAAGATATCTGCCTCTACAGCCAGAATACTCGAGGCTCATCTTCTGAGGTAGGATCGCCGCCCTGCAATAAATTTTTTGTATAAAATTCCTTTACACGTTGTAAAATAATTTCTTTTACACCGGCCCCGGTTTGCCATCAAATTGGCTCCATATTCATAGCCCGGAAAGAAATTTTGAAAATTTATTGTTTTGGATATCTGCATTTTATAAAAATGCATGAACGATTTTTATGTTTTTTTTCAAATTATTTTAAAAATCATGGCACACATTGTGACTTATAGTAAGGCAAGAACGAACAATTCAAAAAAAACAGAATAAATAATAAAGAAAAAATATAAAAAAGTTATGAAAACAACAATCAAAATTTTCTCCCTCGCAATCGCCATCATCGGTTTCTCTGCAACTTCATTCGCTCAGGTTTCTGCAACAGCTACTGCAACCAGTACAATTGTAACTCCAATCGCTATTTCAAAAACCGTTGATATGAATTTTTGTAATGTTGCGGTTAGTTCTTCTGCCGGAACAGTTGTTCTTGCAACTGCAGGCACACGTACTGCTACAGGCGGTGTTACTCTTCCTGCTACTTCAGGAACAATCGCAGCAGCAGAATTTACAGTAACAGGACAGGCCGGTTATACTTACTCTATCACATTGCCA